>CACZDM010000001.1 GCA_902779915.1 Oscillospiraceae bacterium
GAGACCAAGTCTTTCCACGTTGGTCTATTTTTTGTGTCATATTTATGTTGACAGTATGCACCATATCTCCATTCCTTCAAATCAAAACCAGAATATGGTCTAGTAGACAGACTCAAATTAGCTGAATCATTCAAGGATTTACCCTTTTCATCGGAAGGAGTATAGCTTCCTTCCGAAGTTAAATTAATTATTTCACTCACTTTATCATGTTTATATTTAATTTTATATGTTTTTGGAGCGTAGACTGCTTTGAATTTTATGATTTCTTGGGTGTTTAAAATTTCTTTCCAATTTTCCTCTGTCATTTTTTCTAACCAGAAATAGCGAGACGGGTTATCCTCCAAAACATAGCGATTGCCTTTAATTTCGTCTTGTTGAAGCTTCCATTGTGAATATGCGATCTTTGCTAGATCATCCCATGTCGTTTTTGATTCTTCAAAATCAGTCGAGTTAAAAAACCCGTCCTCTAATTGCCACTTGGAAAATGTATATCCCACTTCTTTAGGGGGCGTCACTGCTTTAATGTCATCGCCAAATTTAACTTCTTGGGTTGAAATTGACGAACCGTTTGCAGCCGTCACGATTATGGGCTTATTATTTTGATTTAAATATTTTATGATGTATTCTTTTGGTTCATAATTTAAAAGCAAGGTTATTATGCTACCGCCTGCTTGCTTTGTCAACTGAGTCCACTTTGTCGGCATGGTTTTAAAGTCAACAGCCTCACCATCATTTTTTAAACATGTGAAATATGAAAATTTATAGCCTAGATCCACTGCATCAGCAAGATGTTGATGCGAATTCAGCTTAATTTGCGTAAAATCATTGTTTATACTGTTTTTAAGCTCCGTTTTAACTGTCACATCACGTTTTGTTCCAATGATTTTATTATCATAGATATACTGAATTGTGTATAATTTATCATAATAAACATTCAAAGTTATCTTCCAATCTTCGTTTTGATTCGTGCTTAAAACTTCACCACCAACAATATTGTCATCTAATTTAAATTTATAGTCTTTGTTTAATTTAATATCAACTTCCAGCCCATCACCTCGATCATAGCTAACATTTCTAATAACATATCCAGATTTTTGGGGAACAGCTATCTCTTCTCCGAATTTTTCTATGACCTCATCATTCAATTTGACGTTGTCGTTATAGTAATCAATAAAATGAATTCTGCAGATTTGTATTTTGGGATCAGACAGAGTGTATGTTCCGTTTAAATCACCCACCTTATAGGGAAGAAAGTTATAGTGTTTTTGCAAATCTTCAGATGATGCAGTTATCTTAGAAGACAATTTCAAATCACCCACACTAATTTCCACTTCTCCCGGAATAACATTAAACTTAACATTTTTGCCTATATAAAGAGCGCTTCCTCGCCCGCTAGCAAAGCATTTGGAGATTATTCCGTTAACGAGGTCTATTCTACCTTCTTGGAGATATATGGCGCCTCCATTGCCGCCAGAGATTTCGTTGCCGTTTGCATCAACGCTTTGCCCGCCTTGGCCTCCAGAGCCTCCAGTTCCGCCTTGGCCTCCTGTTCCTCCAGAGCCTCCAGAGGCTCCATGGCCGCCACGAGCAGTACCCCAATTATCTTCATTGCCTTTACCTCCTTCTCCGCCTGTTCCGCCTGTTCCGCCTGTTCCGCCTGTTCCGCCTGTTCCGCCTGTTCCGCCTGTTCCGCCAGTAATGCCTTCAATTCCAGCTTGTCCATTGCCTTCATCTTTTAAAGCAACTCCATCTTTTCCAGCTGTTCCTTCTTTTAAGCCGAGAGCAGTTTTAACACTGTTGAGCACATCTTTTCCTGCTCTCCCTGCGCCTCCTGTTCCTCCATCCCCTCCGTGCCCTGTATACCAATCATTACCATCTGAAGGATAGCCTGGACCTCCGGCAATTCCTTCATTGCCTCCACTTCCGCCATTGCCTCCTTTACCACCCCAACTTTTGTTGCAGTTGTTAGTTTTAGTTCCACCCGAATTGCCACCTTTTCCACCTTTTCCACCTTTTCCACCGTCGCCAATGGCTCCACCAGGGGCGCCAGAAATTATAGCCCCGCCAGTTCCGCCTTGACCCCCTCGGCCACCTTGGCCACCTTCGCCACCTTGCCCACCATCGCCGCCATAACCATATGCGCTCAATTTACTGCCAGTATAGTCGTTACCATTTCCACCTGTTCCGCCGGTTCCGCCAGAGCCGCCAGTTCCGCCAGTTCCGCCAGTTCCGCCTCGAAGTCCGTTTCCTCCTTTTCCGCCGTTGCCACCGTTTCCTCCGTTGCCGCCACATGCCCCTGACACTGTGCCACCGTGTGTAACTCCAGCAACTCTAATTCCTCCTGTCCCCGAATCACTGCAAGTCTGTTGTCCTTTTCCTCCTTGCCCGCCGTTGCCCCCTTGGCCTCCGTTACCGCCGTTTCCACCATAACCGTTTAGAGCAAAACACCCCTCAATTGTTCCTCCAACAAAAATCACTCTGGAGTTTGATCCATAACAATAAATTGCTCCTCCCTTGCCGCTTCCGCCGTTTCCACCGTCTCCGCCTTTTCCTCCTTTGCCTTTATCATCTCCTGCGTTTTTTCCAGGTGTTGGATCTGTTCCGTGTCTTTTCTTGTCGTCATCATCCCCAACCCAGTGCAGCGCTTTCTTGCCATTTCTTCCATCATCCCCCTTGGAGCCATCTCGCCCTTTGCCGCCATTACCACCATTTCCGCCATCGCCGCCAATGGCTGAGCAATTTTTTATAGCTGATCCTGGAGCGAGTTTAACTGTTGCCTCATAGCAACATATTGCTCCGCCCAAAGCATCTGTTCCATCGCCACCATTACATGCATCATACCAACTTTGGCCGTCTTCTCCCCTTTCCCCTTGATTTTTGCAATTTTGAATTGTTGCGCCCTCGCCAATCTCCAGAGTTGATCCGCCTACCCAAACAAAAGCTTCATTCCTGCTTAAATTTGCGCCATCAATTTTGATATTTTTTAAAATGACCTTACAGCCAGTCACTCTCAAGAAAAACACATCTGGCGTCGAAATTTTTACTATTTTATTGTTCCCGTTAATGATTATTGTCTTGTCAAAATATTTTGAGTCGGAGAAATCAAAAAGGTATCGTCTATCAATTTTTGAATCAATATCCACATCTGTCTGCAAGTTGATCAATATTTTATTTTTTGATTCAAGTTGTTTTTGCGTCAAACTGGAGTTAGCAGGCAAGCCAACCATATCTTTATAGTCTGTAATTTTAACAGTTACTGTTTTTGAGTCTACCTGTTCAGTTCCTCTGCCTGCACAAACCGTGTCTTTAAACATGTGCATTGGGAAGGTCGCCAAAACCATCATCAAACAAATTAAAGTTGAAACTAATCTTTTTAACCTGCCATTTAAATTGATTTTTAACAAACTTTGCATTAAAACACACTCTCCTTTGAAAATTTAATATATGTTTTTAAAAATTCCCAAACCATGGAACCCCTGAACTAAACAAACTAATGCTTCAATCCATATCTAAATTATATCATTTCATGGTAATTTGTGTCAATATATGTTGTAAAAATAACTACGTATATTATTTTATTGGATTATATTTGACTAATAAAAAACTACGAAGCACTCGCTTTAATTCTAAGCTAATGCCTCGCAGTTTAAAATGAAATTAAACTCAATTTGCACCCTTGTTTTTCAAAACAAAAACAACTGCAACTGCGCCAATTGAAATAACTGCTGCCCCAATAAGCCAGGGAACCAGGACCCCTAAACCATCATTTTTTTCTTTTTCGCCAGATCCTTTATCATTTTCAATTTCATCGTCTTCATCATATCGATCATTTTCATCGTACTGACCATCTCTATATTCTGCGTTTTCAAATTCATTGCATTCATCAATCATATCAATATCATCATCTTGCTCGCATCCATCTTCTGTTGTTGATTCATCAAAACCTCTTAAATTGAACAATCTTACACTTCTTGTATTTGGATATAATAAATTTGGAATGATATCGCCGATAATAGCTCTTTTACCAATATTTTTGTTTATGTCATCAACACTATTGTCACTATCGAAACTGCTACCATTATCGCCACTGTTGCCATTAGGGACACTTCTACTAATTACAACATATATTCCTGGATAGTCGAATGGCTCAGAGAGATATATATTATTTTGATCGTGGCCTCCAGTCAGGGTTATTGTTAATAAACCCGATTCCTTCGACGGAATATACAACAAAGAATCAAAATGACAGAGGAAAATAGCATCTCCTGCACATTCGGCAGCACAATTATTAATATTGCCTCCACGTATATCTAATTTCCCATCAAAATTTATATATATCGCACCGCCGCATTTAGCTTCGCATCCAGAAATTTCTCCTCCATTCATATTAACTCTTCCGCCAGAACTACAATATATAGCTCCACCACTGTTTTGAGCATCACAGTTAGAAATTTTTCCGCCATCAATAATTACTCTTCCGCCAGAGCTACAATATATAGCTCCACCACTCTTTTGAGCAACACATACAGAAATTTTTCCGCCATCAATATTTACTATTCCGCCTCTATCGCAAAATACAGCACCGCCATTGTTTTGAGCGCCACATACAGAAATTTCGCCCCTTTTTATATGTACTATTCCGCCTTCCTCGCAATATATCGCTCCGCCTTGTTTAGCAATGCAATCAGAAATTTTCCCTCCATAAATATTTACTGTCGCGTTATACTCACAACATATAGCGCCCTTTTCTCCTCCAAAGCATTTGGAAATTTTCCCTCCATTGATATTTACTGTTGATCCGACGCACCGTATAATACATGCCCGGCATTCAGAAATTTCTCCTCCATTAAAGTTTACCGTTGCGCCACCATCACAATATATCATAGAAGACTGCGCGCTATTGTATTTATAAATTTTAACATTTTTACCAATATTTAAACAGCCTCCATCAGTAACTCCAATTAACGTCCTAGCCATTGTAGCATCATTATTCTCAATCTCAATATTTTCAAGTGTCACGCTGGCATTTTTGCCTTTAATTTTTAGTAAACCGATATCTTTTGTGTATGCTCGTGATATTTTATTAGAAGGATTACCAGCTGTTATTGTTATCTTTTTATTACAAACTTCAAACATAAATTCTCTGTGATCGCTAGCATATTCGTCTATTATAAGCTCTTTTGTCAATTTTATGGTGTCACCATCTTGCGCCTTATTTATTGCATTTTCCAGATCTTCCCAACTTCCGGCTTCCAAAACGGCGCCATTGTTATCTTCCGGAGATGGTGGATCTAATTCTATCACTTCAGCATGTTGACGACCCGTCTCCCCTGCTGGGCGTTCATCAAGATATATTCCGTAATATCCGGCGCAACTGTGAAAATCAGTATCTTTTCCTTGCCTTATATCTAGTATTTTAAACAAACCGGATTCTTTCTTTGCAATAGATAATGTCGAAGTATAACATACACATATGGCACTACCATAACCAACTGCTAATGTGCCATAAGCAGAACAACTAGTGATTGTTCCTTCTTCCAAACGAGCCACACAATCCTCATCAACATATATAGCACCACCAACGCCGGAAGCATGACAACCAGAAATTTCTCCTCCCCGCATAATAAATGTTGATCCTTTTGATCCGGGAATTGCGTCATACGCAGCATCCTTTGCTACACATATAGCACCACCGCTGCCACCACTACAACCAGAAATTTTTCCTCCAGTCATGGTAAAATAAGACCCTGATGATACTTCTATGGCTCCAGCTTGGGCGCTGAAGCAATTAACAAAATTTCCTCCTGTCATAGTAAGCGTTGCTTCAAATAATGATATTGCAGTTTCTTTACATTCTTCAAAACTTCCTGCGCTTATGTTCACATTGCCTCCATGAGCACATGCAACGCTTCCGTAACGCGCCTCGCAGTTATTAAAAGTTCCTCCGATAATATTCACGGTTGCGTTATCAGAAAATATAATGCCTCTGTCAGCACTACAGTTATGAAAAAATCCTCCGTTAATGTTAACAGTTCCTCCAGAACAATACACAACACTTCCAGTGCTGTTGTTCGAGCCGCAGTACGAAAATTCTCCGCTTTCAATATTTACAGTTCCTTTATCACACCATATGAAGTTACCGTGCGATCTATCTGATCTATCTTTACTATCAATTTTGGAATATTTAGAAAATTTCACACCCTCTCCAACAGTGATTGAACCTCCTTCAACACGTATGGCGCTTCGAATATGTTTGTCCTCTGCGCAACCATATGTCTGATCCGGGGTTGAAATTCCGGTGATATTAATGTTCTCCAGAGTCACATCCGAATTTTTCGCTCTCAGCAGACCAGACTTTGTGCTTCCAATCTGAATGGTTTGCGGAGAACTAGGATTTGCAGAAGTGATTATTATTGATTTTGCTTCACATTCCAAAGAATATTCTGGGGAGGAAAACCATCCATTGCTTGTTGTTATATCTTTAGTTAAAGCTATTAATGTTTGCTCTCCAGGGTTAGCCTGTTTTATTGCTTTTTGCAGCTCTTTTAAACTTGAAACCACAATTGTTCTGGCTCCGCCTTCTCCACCCTCCATGGAAATCTCTTGGCCATCATCCAAATGCTCAACTTCATTCGAAACAGCTTGGACTTGAACGTCATTTTGAGCAAAAACTACGCTGCCAAGCACATTCACAGGAAACGTCAACGAAACCATCATGACGCACACTAAAATAGAAATGATTTTTTTTAATTTAGTTTTCATTTTTCAAACACCCCTTTTGTTTTTTAATTAAAATTAAATTGTTTTAAACTGAAATATTATAGTTTTTAGCGCTTCCACCCCCCATCTTAAAGTCACATCAAGGTTTGTTGTTTCTTTTTTTATATGTATAAGATTCATAAAAAACATTAATTTTTATGAACCGTAACTAAATTATAACATATTTTTATAAATTTCACAATATTAATATTAAATTTATATTTATGATTTTTTTATTTTAAATATTTTATAAATATTATATAAATTTTTGTTTAAACAACGGTCTTTATTTAGATAAATTGCTGAAAATTATGCCTCGATTTAACCAATATAGCCTAAAATATATATATATAATTTTAATTTAATCCACTTACATAATAAATTTGTGAAAAAGAAGCTCAAAGTCAAACAAAGCCCTTGGTTGCAAGATATTCTTCCTTCTTTAGGCAATTTTAACAAAGATTGCAATGAAATTTTATGCAAAATAACCGAAAGAGAAGTGGCTAGCCAAACAATCGCCATTGTCATCATATCTTGTCCGCCTGTTGTTGACTTAATCACAGTCATGCCTATAGTTGTGGCTAACATCTTTTCTAATGTTATGCCTGCATCTTTGATTTCAAAAAATTAAGCAAATCTTCCTTAAAAATTTTTATTAAATATTTCCCCATATTGTTTGCAATATATTTACTATTAAGATATAAAAAACAATCAAATTCAATAAATATTCGAAATAAACAATTTATTTTTGCACATGCTTCAAAAAAATTTTTTAATTTTAGTCCATATAATAAAAAAGTCTTGCATATTTGTCATTTTGTGATATAATGGTAAATGTTTCTAAGAATATGCTGGATTTGAGCAAAATTATGGAGGTATCTAGCTGCATTTAGGGTTAAAATTTTTACGGCAATTTTGAGTGTTTCGCTCACATCTACACTGGTTATTTACGGTTTGTTTTCTAATTAGAATCAAATTCAACTAAATCTGGAAATATTTTAAACAGCAACAAAGAAAACACTAACAGCGAAAATGTTTCAATTCCAGTTTCAAAAGTTTTCAATTCTTTTCAAATCGCAGAAGAAAAAAATGGAATTGATGAACTGATAAAACAAGAAGAAACAAAAGAATTGAGGAAAGTTTTTGAACAAATCCAACATTATCCTCCCAAATATACGCTAATCGCCAGCAATATTTCTGATTCATATCTTAAAAAGCGTGACTTGTTAGTTAAAAAAATAAAACAATTTTTAGATCATGATTCAGACGTTTGCCTAAATAGCGATGGAGGCTGCGAAAAACTGTTGGCTAAAATTAAAGAACTGTCAAAAGAAATTTCGATGTATTATGAAATGTGCAAATATAGAGAGAAGCTCTATGAGATTTCTTCGTCTATACAACGATATGCTGGTCAACTTAAGAAGCAACATCATAAATCTCTCCCCCAAACCGCCGCTCAGCTCTATGAAGCAGCTTGTGGCATGCAAAATGATCAAAAATATCTAAATTATAAAAAAAGACTTGATAGACAAATTAAAAAATTGCAAACTGCTCCCAATAAAGGGGCGCCAAATCCAGTTATTAAAGACTTTATGCCGCAGCCCAGGGTCATAATAATGAAAAAAGTTCCAAAAAATTAGACTTTTGAATTATTCATTTTGGATTTGAAAAATTATTTTGTATATGATTTTTGTGGTATGAATATAAAATATTTGTTAAAACACACTTTTTCTAAGATCAAGGAGAGTGAATGTGTCATGTCAAAAGCAAACAAGTGGCTCGCGGTCTTGTGTGCGTCGGCCTCTGCTATATCCACAGTCAGCGCGTATAATTTATTTTTCAGTTCCAACACAGCTGACCAAATCCGCCATGAAACAGCAAACCAAGAACCGCCCAACAAGCCCTGTGAATTAGAAAACACAAATGCTGATGAGATTATTCCAGACAGTTTTAGGCCTCAGTGTCATCCGGGCGTTGGGCCTAGCGATCCACCACCTACACCCAGGCGCGGCGGCAGCAGAGGCATCTTTTTGCCCTCAATCAAAAAAAGTATTGACATTTATCGTAAAAAATCACAAAAACTCCAAGTTGAAAATATTATAAAAGATAAGCCTGAGCCAAATGATAGTGATAAGAAAGTTACTATGCCTAATATTTCAGACCCCAATCTAAAAATGAATAATGATATTTTTGAGCAACAACCAAAAGATTTTGTTTCCTGTATGAACGAACACTTTACCATATCCGGAAAAAAGGTTCGAAAAGAGTATGCTAAAAGTGTTGCAAGCAGGCTTGAATTTGTAAATCACTCAAAAAAAGATTCGTCTAGTCAACATATTAAAGATTTTAGTCAGCAATTCAACAGTTTGTTTCCAGATTCAGAAACAAAAGATTTCGTTGCGATGATTGGGGGAACCAGTTTTCAAAAAGTCAGCGTAGATAATCATGTTATTAATAGCACTGTTTCCGAGCGTGGTGAAGAAAAATCAAACTATCAAAAGATCAGAGAAATCAACGAACAATTTAACGCGCTTTCTAAAGATTTAACGCAAATCCACACCTATGACACTATTAATATCAACATTCTCAAAAAACAAAAATTGCAAGAAAGTTATTACGAAACCTCTAAAAGCGACAAAGAAAAGTCAAACAATCAAAAGCTTAGAGAACTTAGAAATCAGCTGTCTGAAAACGCATGCGAAAGTAATGGTGATAGCGATTCTTTGTCAACTGATGACAGGGTTTTAAAACATTCTAACTACAGCTTTGACGATGATAACATCAGCTCAAACAGTATGTTTAACATGGAAACTGATAATGTAGATTTGACAATATTTAAACATAACTTAAAATCAAAATAGTTTGTTTGACAATATTTAAACATAACTTGAAATCAAAATAGTTTATTTAACGATTTTTGAAAAAACTTGCTGTCATTTAAAGATGGTAAGTTTTTTATATATCAACGACTGCATTATCAATTTACAAAAAATTAATAAAATATTCACATTTATTAACAAAATATTCACATTTATTAACAAAATATTAAGCGATTGTTAACACCTTATAAATTATAAAATGTTATAATATCAAGCATAGAGATATTAAATATAGAGAAATACTTTGGGAGGAATTAGAATGAAAATAAAAATAATTAAAAAAATGTTATCAGTTTTACTCACAATTTCTAGTTTAGTAACTTTTACTTTTTTTGTGAGTGCTGAAGGTGGCGATCAACATGATTTGGAAAGTCAAATGGCAGAATGTAATCAAATTATTGAAGAATGCAACAAAACTATACTTTATTTTGAAAAAGAAAAAGACAGCAACATAGAATCGATAAACAATGAGTTGCGATCATTGGACGAAATTAAAAAAATTTTAGATGCTGGTGAAGAAATAGGATGTAATGGGCAATATTTAGAAACCCAAAATAAAAATTTACTTGAAAAAATAGAAGATATTAAGAGAAATTATCAAAACGATATAAAACTTGCATGCGAAATCAAGCAGCAACAAATTAACAAAAAAGCAAAATTTCAAAAAAAGCTAGGTGAAATTAAAAAAAAAGAAAAGAATTCAGAGCAAAATATCGATGATTTGATCCAAAAAGGTCAAATCTTGGGAATTAAATTTAGAGCTCTCTCGCCCATAGATAAAGGTAAACTGGATCAATCTAGAAGAATTGCTCTTTTGAATTTCCCGAAAAAATGTCGAAGGCTTTATCAAAATTCTCCGTTAAGTAAAGATGAATTTAATAGATTGCAAGCGGAATTTAATGATTTAAAAACCAAAGTTTATGAAATATGTGAAAATAAAAAAAGTCCTAATGAATTTAAAAACTTGCAAACTAAATCTGGCGCATCGGATCAAAGCCAAAAAAATACGAATCTGTGGCAAAAAATCAACTCTGGTGCTCAGTACTATAAACCCAATCACGTTGCAGAAAATTTATGCTGGCTACACTCAGCAATAAATGTTCGAAATTATTATAATAATATAAAAAATAAAGGCATAGTTAAAGGGCAAACCGCAATAGTCCAAGAATATAGGCAAATAATGGGCGATCAAGCTGCCGCCAACAACATAAATGGAAGTATGCAGGAATTCAACTCAATTGCTGAATATCTCCAAAAATGTGGTTTAGGAAGTTTTCAAATAATCATTTCAAGCTCATCCAACAACGCGCAACAAAAAATTAAAGACACTGCCAAAGAATTGCTCAAAGCCCAATTTGACAAAATTCAAAACACATCGCCAGTTATCAGTCATGCAGGAGGTAGCCGTGGACATTTTATAACCATTGCTGACTATGACCAAAACCAAGACCAATTTTTAATTGTTGACTCTTCGGCTGATCAATCCATTGAGGCCAGGGTCGTGTGGAGAAAATCAGAAGAATTTTTACAAGCTCTAGTCAAACGAGGTTTTTCTGGTGAACACACACTCGAGCTGGATTTTACCTCAGACGCTTCTGGATCGCGCTCAATTGGGCTCACTGTTAATGAAAACAATTCAATAACTAGACGGAATTTTTCGACCAAAAATGAACAAGATACTCAAACTTCAATCTACGCTTTGAAGAATATGATTGGACACTATTAATATATTTTTTGTGATAATTTATAAAAAAATAAAATTGGAGAATTTAAAATGAAAATAAAAATAATAAAAAAAATATTATCCACTTTACTTATAGCTTCTGGTTTAGCAACAACGCCTTTCTTGGTTAGCGCAGCAAATGACGGGCTAGGTGATTCGAAACCTGCTGCTTGGGCGAAAAATTCGCAAAATGAATTAAAAAATGATATTGAAGAACTTGATGAGGTTATTGCTCAACTCGAGGAAAATATACAATATTGTGAAAACGACAGGGACAGAAAAATAAAAAAAATAAATGACCAAATAAAACTTTATTCAAAAAAATTAAAAAATCTTGAAAAAAAACTTGGTTCCACAGGCCCAATAAAAAAATTTAAAAGTCTAAAAACTAAAAATTTATTGCAAATAACTGACAGAAAATTAAAACGAATAACCAAAAAATTGAATTCTAGCCACCAATGCGATGATGGATTGAAGAAACGATTTGAATTTTTAAAAAGAAAAATTGAAGGATTGCTCAAAGAAAGAGAGTCTGCTGAAAGCGAATTCCAGAAAAACACACAGGATGAACGCGAACAATTGAAGCTGTGTGCTATAAACAAAAGCGAAAAAATTAAACGATATAAAGAAAAAGCCAGTGATTTATATGAACAAAGCGGCAATTTGGGGGCTAAATTTAGAAATTTTTCAGAACCAAATAAAAATAAACTCAGCACGGATGATAGACGCACACTGCTTCGGCTTCCCAACAAATTTAAAAAACTGTGTGAAAAAGATGAATTAAACCAAAAAGATATTGATGAATTTAATACTCTTGAATCAACATTTGAAGATTTACAAACTAAAATTGACGCCATAAATCAAGTTGAAGATTCACAATCTGAATCTTTGAAACTCGATCAAGCTCAAGAAAAGCTTAATCTTTGGAAGAAAATCAACTCTGGTTCGCAGTTTCTTAATCCTAAAGCAAACCTATGCTGGCTATATTCGGCGACAAATGTCATAAATTATTACAGTAATATTAAAAATGAAAAACTCATTAAAAAATATAAACCAGTGACTGAAAAATATAAAGCAAAAATGGGCATTGAAGCTGCTAAGAACCATATCAACGGAAATATGCAAGATTTTTCGCAAATTTCTGACTATCTTGAAAAATTTGAGTTGGGATTTTTCAAAATGACAATTTCAACCGAATCTAATGACAAAAAGCTTATGGAAGTTGCAAAAGATTTGCTCAAAACCCACTTTGTCAAAAGCTCAAATCCGTCTCCAGTTATCATACATCAAACTGATCATTTTATAACCATTGCCGGCTATGATCAAAACAAAGATCAATTTTTAATCGTTGACTCTTGGAACTTTTCTCTTCGTTCAAGCGACGCTAGGGTTGAATGGAAACCAGCGCAAAACGCTTTTCATACAGAAAACGTGGGTACGACCAAAACAATTACGCTGGGATTCACATCCAACTCAATTAATATACCAAGCTCGACTGATCTATATATCCAGAAAGACGATTCGATAATGGAGCGCAGTTTATTTAAAGCGGATCGACAGATTTTAATTGACGAGTTAAAGAATACGATCAAAGATTATTAGTATATTTTTGTAGCGCACGATAAAACAAGGCACTTTCAGTGTATAAAAACTGATCAAAGTGTCTTGTTTTTAATATGTAGACCCGAAAGATAGATAAAAATCCTCAAAACTAATTTTTATTTGTCGCTGAACATTTCCTTTTGAGATTCAAGACGACCTATGATCGAATTCGCTCTCTTGCGACCATACAAATTGTTTAAAAACACAAAAAACTCTCCATCCTACACTTACATACACCATTAGGATCGCGATGGTTTTTCCGTTTTTCCTTGAATCCATCGACATTCATGATCGCTTGAACATTAAATCCCTTTGTGAGCCATCAATTTCTAGCGTGGTTGCGTTTTTCTAATTTGTTTATTGTAAAAACATATGAAACCATCAAAATTAAAAAGCTAGAATACCAAGCTAATATCGACGTGCTGCAGGCGCCAACATATCCAAGCAACGCAGAAAGAACCCCCGCCCCAACTGAGCGCACAAAAATTTCGGAAATCCCAGCAAAAATCGGAACAACGGTGTTGCCAAGAGCTTGAACGATCGCCCTAAAGGTTATGAGCAAACAAAGGACAGGATAGCTTGCAATGGCAATATTAATGTATTGCCTGGCAGCCTCAACAACCCCCGGCTCATCATCTCCAACAAACAAACCGATCGCTTGATTCCAAAAAACAACCATCAAAACCCCAAAAATCAAGCAAATCCCCATGCCAATAACAATGTTGACTCGAACTCCAGCAACTATTCTCTCAAACTTCTTAGCCCCCAAATTTTGAGCAATATAGGTTGAAATAGCAACGGCCAAAGCCATAAAAGAAACCATTAATATGTTTTCCATTTTGCTCGCAGCAGAAAAACCCGCAACCACATCAGCCCCAAACCCATTAACAGCACTTTGCAAAAAAACGCAGCCAACTGAAGTGACTGAAGCCTCCAAAGCCATGGGCAAAGCAATCTTAACATATCGAGCGACATATGGCCAACTTATCCTATAGTCCCTTCTTTTCGGCTTGACAAATTTATATTTTTTAAAAATGTATATCGCACACAAAACCGAAGATATTAAATTACCCAGAGTTGTTGCAACAGACGCGCCAACAACGCCAAGCCCCAAAACTCCGATTGCTAGATAATCAAAGCCAACGTTCATTATTGAAGTCAAAATCAAAAAATACAAAGGAATTTTGCTGTCTCCCAAGCCCCTGGAAATTCCAGAAAAGCCGCCATATGCCACCATCGCAGGCAACCCCAAACAAGAAGCAATCATATACGCCCTGGCGATCTCAAAGACTTCGTCCGGAGTGTTCATTAAATCCAACAAAGACCCGGAAACCAAAACTCCAAGCAAAGTTAGTATAGCCGAAACAACAACCCCTATATACACTGAAATCGCAACGCACCGCCTGACCCCAACCTTGCTCCCCGCTCCAAACCTTTGCGCTAAAACTATGGTGACACCTGCGCCAAAACCCCCGAGAAAGTTGGTTGGAATGAACATGGCAGTTGACGCAATGCTGACTCCAGCGAAAGCTTCAACCCCGAGAAGCCGGCCAACAATTATGGAATCCACTATGCTATAAAGCTGCTGAAAAATGTTTCCAATCAAAACCGGAATCATGAAACAAAGTATTAATCTATATGGCCTTCCCCTGGTCATGATAATCTGCTTTTCGGCCACAAGGCATACACCTCCTTAAAAACACAAAAACTGTTGAATTCATTTTTTACATTTTTTTCGGAGCAAACACGCAAACTTTAATCTATAATATTTTACATAACACTTTCACTAAAAAAACTATACTGGAGCTACTGATCCGATTCGAACGGACGACCTGCTCATTACGAGTGAGCTGCTCTGCCAGCTGAGCCACAGTAGCAAAAAAAACACCTACCAATAGATTCTAACACAAACATCTACAAAAGTCAACACCTTTTCATAATATTTCTGCATTTTTTATACATATCCACAAATTTTGTCGCCAAAACCAAAGCTAACTTCTTGATTTCAGTCTTTTTTTCAATCTACATATTGTGAAAATATATGAACTCATTATTATCAAACACGCTATATACCAAGATAAAACCGCTGCGCAGCAAACACCAACATATCCAAACAAAGACGCTAGAATATGGGCCCCAATCGAACGAACAAAAACTTCAGAAATTCCAGACATAATCGGAGGAATCGTTCTTCCAAGCGCCTGAATTATTGCCCTAAACGTCATCAGCAAACAAAGAATCGGATAGCTGAAGATTGCGATGTTAATATATTGCCTGGCAGCATCACGAACTGCATTTTCATCACTGCTAATGAACAATCCAACCAATTGATCCCAAAACAAAACCATCAAAGCTGCGCACAAAAAACACATAGTCATTCCAAGCACCAAATTAACCTTAACCCCGCTAACGATTCTCCCATATTTTTTTGCCCCCAAATTTTGAGCAATATATGTCGCAACCGCTGAAGCGAGCGATATAAAGGAAAAAATCAATATGCTTTCAACTTTAAACGCCGCAGAACATCCGGCAACTATATCCGTTCCAAAAGTGTTAACAGCACTTTGCAAAAAGATCATTGCAATTGTAGTTATTGAAAATTCAATAGCCATCGGAAGCGCAATTTTAATGTGTTTTAATATATACGCCCGACTTATTTTCCAGTCTCTCTTCCTGGGCCTCAAAAATTCATATTTTTTAAACATATAAATTGCACACAAAATCGAAGATATAACCTGGCTCAGGGTTGTTGCCCAAGCAGCTCCCGCAATTCCCATCCCTAAAATAGCGACACCAACATAGTCTAGTCCGACATTTAATATAGCAACAAATATTAAAAAATATAACGCTGTTTTACTGTCACCAATTCCTTTGAGAATCCCCGCGAACAGATTATATGCAATCAAAGAAGGAACTCCGATGCATGACAAAATCATAAATTCATGCGCAAACTCAAAAATTTCACTCGGAGTGTTGATGGCGAGGAGGATTGATCTTGAAAAAATTATCCCAATAACTGTTATACAAATCGATGAAAACACCGTAAAATATATTGATGTTGTCACACATTTCCTGACCCCCACTTTGCTTCTTGCGCCAAATCTTTGGGCTAAAACGATGGTGAACCCGCCTCCAAGGCCAATCGAAAAGCTGATCAATGTAAGCATAGCAACCCAAGCAACATTAACCCCAGCAAAAGCATTAACCCCCAAAAATTGCCCAACAATTGCTGCATCAGCAATTCCATAAAGCTGCTGAAAAATGTTTCCGATTAAAAACGGAATCATGAAAAATAGTATGAGCCGAAAAGGGCTTCCCTCGGTCATCCTCTTGGCACTTGCCATAACTTTTCTCTCCTAAAACAAAAAAATATACACACACACAACAAAAACAGGCGCGCTAGATAACGAAATCAACTCGCCAATATCATTAAAAAGCAGTTCACTGGCCAGGTTTTATGCCGTCCCATATAACTACTTTGGAACAATCTCTAGTTTTTTTCAAGTCTATCACACGCTGATTTGACGAGCCGCGAAACTTTAGCTTTAAATCCTTTTTTTCAACAACAAAAAGCCCATCAACCAAAACATCAACATATTCCAAGATTTTAAGCTGGTTTGAATCTAGATGTTCAAACTCAAAGCCAGACCAAAGCCAAACAGATTTTTTAAACCTTTGCCTGACGCGCTTTAAAAGCCCAAGCAGCTCATCACCCTGGGCAAGCGGCTCACCTCCCAAAACAGACAAGCCGCTAATATGCTCAGATGATAAATATTCAAATAATTTATTTTCTTCTGATTTGGTCCATAAATTTCCGCTACTGAAAGACTGATATTTTTCGTTGAAACAGCCTTTGCATTTAAACGGACACCCCGTGAAAAAGATCGAAGTCCTGATCCCTGGCCCATTTGCAACGTCATATTTCCTGATTTGACCATATCTCATCTTAAATTTCAACCCCATTATAAATGTAAAACTCGCTGCTTCATTTCCCTGGTTTTTCCCTCGTTCCAAAAATGCAGGCCCAAATATCCACAAGTCCTTCGAACAACAGTTAGTTTGGATGTGTCGGTGTTGCCGCAGTTTGGACATTCCCATTTGATGTCATCATTAATCTTTATCTCGCCGTCAAACCCGCAAACATGGCAATAGTCGGATTTGGTGTTGAATTCTGCGTATTGGATGTTGTCATATATAAACCGAACCATTTCCTCCAAAGCCTCGAGATTATGCTGCATATTTGGAATTTCAACATATGATATGCAACCACCCGTGCTGATTTCCTGAAACTCACTTTCAAAAGCAAGCTTGCTGAACGCGTCAATCTCTTCACGAACGTCGACGTGATATGAATTTGTATAGTATCCTTTATCAGTCACATCTTCAATCTCGCCAAAATGCTCTTTGTCTATTTTTGCAAAGCGATAGCATAGGCTTTCCGCAGGCGTTCCATATAGCGCAAATCCAAGCCCAGTTTCCTCTTTCCAATCCTTTGTCACCTGCTTTAAATGCTTCATAACAGCGATTGCAAAATCTTTGCCTTTGTCGAGGGTGTGGCTCTGGCCGGTCATAAGTTTTGTCATTTCATATATTCCAATATATCCCAAAGACAAAGTGCAGTATCCTCCGGTTAAAAGGCTGTCTATTGTCTCGTCTGGCTCAAGTCTTGCAATCGCGCCATCCTGCCAATGAATCGGAGAAACAGCGGCTTTTGTTCCCTTAAGCATCTCATGACGGCAAAGCAAAGCCTTTTTGCAAAGGTCCAAACGGCGATCCAAAAGCTTCCAAAACTTGTCTTCATCTCCGTTTGCAATTATTGCAACCTGCGGAAGATTTATCGAAACAACCCCAGCATTAAACCTGCCTTCAAATTTAACATTTCCATTTTCGTCATACCACGGCGACAAAAACGAACGACACCCCATGCAGCTGAAAACATGGCCATCATATATCTTTCGCATCTGCTTTGCAGAAATATAGTCCGGATACATCCTCTTCGCGCTGCAGGGAATTGCATATTCACGAGTTATATAATCATATTTTCCGCCATTTAAGCAATTATTTTCATCCAAAACATATATAAGCTTTGGAAAAGGCGGCGTCACAGCAACTCCTTGGCGATTTTTAACCCCCTCCAGGCGCTGTTTCAAAATCTCTTTAACAATCAAAGCGACCTCTTCTTCATATTCAAAGCCGTCCTGAATATGCATAAATATCGTCACAAAAGGCGCTTGGCCATTTGAAGTTTGAAGCGTGTTTATTTGATATTGGATTGTTTGAACGCCAGATTTCAGCTCTGTCAGCATTTTATCCTCAGAAAGCTCAAGGCAAAGTTTTTCAGAATATCCTTTTTTCTTATAGTGCTGATATGCTTTATTTTTAGTTCTGCGCAAATATTTGCCGAGATGTTTTATGTCGACGCTTTGCCCTCCATATTGATTTGACGCAACCTGCGCCATGATTTGAGTCATTATGTTGCATGCTGTCTGGAAACAAGAGGGCGACTCAATCAAAGTTCCATTAATAACCGTTCCATTGTCAAGCATATCTTGAATGTTGATCAAGCAACAATTAAACATCGGGCTCATTGAATAGTCCATGTCGTGGAAATGGAGAATTCCGTTTTGGTGGGCCTGAACAACCGCTGTTGGAAGAAGTATTCTCTGGGTTATGTCTTTAGAAACTTCGCCGGCGATTAAATCTCGCATCGTCGAATTTAAAATTGAATTTTTGTTGGAATTGTCCATAGCAACAAGGTGGTTTGTTCCTTTTAAAAGGCCGATTATTCCGTCGTCTGTTGTGTTGGATGTTCGCTTAAATTCTTGAATCGCCCGATATCCTTCATATGCTTTAGCAGTTAAAATCTGGCCTTTTTGGATTAATTTGCTATAAACTGCGTTTTCTATTTCACGAATCGTTATGTTGTCCAGACGATTTTCACATTCAGCTTCTATTTCCTTGCTGATTTGACGAGCAACATCCTCCCTGATTATTCCGCTTCCAAAGCTCATAGAGCGCATTATGGCCTCATATGTTTTCTGGGCGTCAAATTCAACAATTTTTCCATCTCTCTTAATAACTTTAATATCCACTCAAAGTCCCCCTTAATTTGTATGTGGGTAATAAAAATACACAATATATAGTGCATTTATCAAAAAAAATAATCGAAGCACCAACCCACTTCAAAACCTCTGTAAACATGATATACCCTTTAAATCAAAAAGTCAAGGCCAATAATCATACAAAATCTGGACGTAAATATGCTTGATATTTATCTATTTTGACCAAATTGAATGTGAATTTGCTTGCTTCATTTAAAATATATATGAAAATGGACGTCATTTTTTGATTGCCGTTTAATTTATTAGGATATCGCGCAATTAAATTTTCTAATAAACATTTTGTGATGTGTGTGGTTCAAAATTCCAGCATAAATTGAAAATATTACTGCTTTTGGCAATAATATACATAAAATTTTAAAATTCGCCTTAATTTTTTAGAGAATTTGACAAATTTTATTCAAAAAACTTGAAAACAAACTTGGCTTATGATAGAATAGAGTGTAATATTGAACTTAATTTTTTTACGGATGGATGTGAATTTTTATGAAAGTATTTAAAAAAAATTTCGCAATATTGACTATACTTTTTGTTGTGTTGGAAATTTTTAGCTTTGGTTTTTTGGGGTTAAAAGCTCGGGCTCTGGCCTTTGAAACCATTAATGAAGGCGTTTTAACCGTTGGAACAGAAGCAGGTTTTCCTCCTTTTGAATATATAGGCGAAGACGGAAATCCAACCGGATTTGACATCGAATTTATCAAAGCAGTTGGTGAAAAGATGGGTCTTAAAGTTGAAATTCAAGACATGGATTTTAACTCTCTGGTCGCCTCGGTTGGAACAAAAATTGACATAGCAATTGCCGGAATGACAGTGACTGAAGAAAGAAAGCTTGCTGTTGATTTTTCCGAGAAATACTATGACGCTGAGCAATGCGTTATAACGCGCAAAGATTCAAAGATCGAAAGCTCAAGCGATCTTTCTGGCGTTACGATTGCGGCTCAACTTGGGACAACCGGAAATATTCTCGCAGATGAAATCGTCGAAAATCATCCCGAAACAATTCTAAAAACATATGATAAATTTAATAACGCCGTCAATGATTTAAGGGCTAAGCGCGTTGATGCAATAATTCTTGACAAATTTCCCGCGAGGACGTTCGAAAAAATATATAAAGGTGAATTAAAAACAATACCTGGCGATCAATTTGACTTTGAAATAGAAAAATATGCGATTGCTATGCCAAAAAACAACCCCTCTCTCCAAAGCGCAATCAATGAGGCCATATCCGAGGTCAAAAATGATGGAACATATGATAAAATTCTAGACAAATATATAAATGCCGATATCAGCTCGGATTCCAAGGGTCTCTGGGCGCAGTTTGTTTCTTCCTTCATCGAGTCCAATCGATTTGTTTTATATTTGAACGGGCTTTTGGTTTCGATTGAAATTTCTGTTTTTGCTGCTCTGATTGGTCTGGCTTTAGGAATGGTTCTTGCTTTGATGAAAATTGCTAAAAACCACAAAGGCAAACGCCCTATATTTAGCTATATTGCTGATTTTTACATTGACATCATCCGCGGAACGCCGCTTGTTTTGCAGCTTTTGATCATGTGGTTTATAATCATGCAAAGCAGCAAAAATGGAATTTTAGTTGCAACGCTGACATTCGGCCTAAACAGCGCGGCGTATGTTGCTGAGATCATTCGATCGGGAATTTTAGCGATAAGCAAAGGGCAAATGGAAGCTGGCATATCGATGGGATTTTCAAAAATTCAAACCATGCGATATGTTGTCTTGCCCCAAGCTTTAAAGAATTCTCTTCCTTCGCTGTGTAATGAATTCATAAGCCTCCTCAAAGAAACGGCAATTGTTGGGTATGTTGCGCTTTCAGATTTAACTCGCGTTGCAAACCAAATTTCATCTGCAACATATCAACCATTTATGCCGCTAATTGGCGCCGCTTTAATATACTTTGTCTTAATAAAGATTTTGTCTTCTCTTGTTAAGATGTTGGAAAAGAGGTTGAATAAATATGATATCTGTTAAAAATTTAGAGAAACATTTTGGCGAAAACCACGTTTTAAAAAACATAAATTGCAAGATAAACGATGGAGAGACAATTGTTATAATAGGGCCTTCTGGCTCTGGAAAAAGCACTTTTTTACGATGCTTAAATTTGTTGGAAGCTCCATCAAGCGGGCAGATATGGTTTGATGACGTTGAAATAACAGACAACAAAAACGACATAAACAAAATTCGACAAAAAATGAACATGGTCTTTCAGCAATTCAATCTATATAATAATTTGACTGTTTTAAAAAATATCACACTCGCTCCAATAAAGCTCAAAAAAGTTGAAAAAAAACAGGCCGAAAAAGAAGCAATGGCTTTGCTTGAGCAGATCGACCTGTCGGACAAAGCGAGTGCATATCCCAGCCAACTCTCAGGGGGGCAAAGGCAGCGCGTTGCAATTGTCAGGTCGCTGGCCATGAAGCCCAAGGTTGTTTTGTTTGATGAGCCAACTTCTGCCCTGGATCCCGAGATGACTGCTGAGGTTTTAAAGGCGATGGAAAAGTTGAGCCAGCTTGGCCTGACGATGATTTGCGTGACGCATGAAATGGAATTCGCCAAAAAAGTTGCAAATCGTGTGATATTTATGGAGGATGGGCAAATTGTTGAAGAAAATCAGCCAAACGAAATTTTTTCAAACCCCCAAAGCGAAAGGCTGAAAAGTTTTCTTTCAAAAATTTTGTGATATGGCCTTAAAAATGTGACTATACCCAATTTTTAACTTTTGACTTTGAACCATCCACTTTAGAGCCAAGTATTTCAAGACCGTCTGAAATTTTTGCCCCAATGCAAAGCTTTTGTAGTTGCTGCGGAACTTGCGATATGCCCGATCCTTCATGAGTAACAAATGGTTTTACAATTTTCCCTTCAAAATTCAAATCTTGAAGCGCTGTGAACAATTCCTCCGGCATCTTGCCCCAATAAATCGGCGCGCCAATATATATAACCTCGTATTTTGAAATGTCCGGAACCTTTCCTTTTATTGGGGCGTTGTGAGTCTTGATCCTTTGCTTGGCTTGGTCAATGCATATCATATATTTTTCTGAATATTTCACAAGCGGCTCAACTTTAAACATATCCGCGCCAGTGAGCTCTTTAATATATTCAGCAACGACTTCGGTGTTGCCTTTGTTTATAAATTTTATTTCGCCGCCAAAATAGTTCTCATCCGCCCTGGAAAAATAAATGATCAAACTTTTTGTGTTGTTCATATGTTTAATTGCCTCCTTTTTTTCATAATATTCGCAAATTTTTATTCTTTATCGAAGCTTGAGCTGCGGCAAGCCTTGCGACTGGAACCCTGTATGGCGAACAGGAAACATAGTCTAGACCAATTGAGTCGAAAAACTCTATGCTTTCGGGGTCTGCCCCATGTTCGCCGCAAACCCCAAGGCAGATGTTTGGGCGAGTCTTTCTGCCAAGCTCAGAAGCGATTTCAACCAATTTTCCAACGCCGTCTTTGTCTAATTTCGAAAAAGGATCGTGTTCATATATTTTTTTGCTATAGTAATCTTTCAAAAATTTACTGGAATCATCGCGGCTAAGCCCATATGTCATCTGGGTCAGGTCATTTGTTCCAAAGCTAAAAAATTCAGCGTCTTTTGCTATTTCGTTTGCAGTTAAAGCTGCTCGCGGGACTTCAATCATTGTTCCAACAACATATTTTAACTTGATTTTTGTGGACTTGATCAGCGAGTCTGCTGTTTTGACGATAACTTTTTTAACATGCTGCAGCTCTTTAACATCACCAACCAATGGAATCATGATTTCAGGAACCAAATTCCAGTCTGGATGTTTTTTTGAAACATTGATTGCCGCGTTTATGATGGCCGTCGTTTGCATAACCGCAATTTCTGGATATGTTATCGCTAGGCGACATCCGCGATGGCCCATCATCGGGTTAAACTCCCTCAAAGATTTAACCCTTGATTTTATTTCATCCAGCGAAACCCCCATATCCTGCGCAAGCCTTTCCTGCTGGGGCCTTTTTTGAGGAACAAATTCATGCAAAGGCGGGTCTAGAAGGCGTATTGTGACTGGTTTTTCTTCCAAAGCTTCATAAATTTTTTCAAAATCTTTTTGCTGAATTGGCAAAAGCTTATTTAGAGCGTCTTTTCTTTGTTTTTCAGTTTCAGAAACAATCATCTGGCGCATAACCCGAATCCTGTCCGAGTCAAAAAACATGTGTTCCGTCCGACAAAGCCCAACTCCTTTTGCTCCAAAGCAAACAGCCTGCCTAGCATCACGAGGTGTGTCTGCGTTGGCTCGAACTTTTAAGCGCGCGATTTCGTCCGCCCAGTCCATTATAGTCTTGAAATATCCAGAAATTTTCGCATCAACCGTTGAAATCGCCTCGCCATACACATTTCCAGTTAATCCATCCAATGATATATAATCGCCTTTTGTATATTTTTTTCCACTAATCTCAACAAAATTTTTCTCTTCATCAACCTTAATTCCTGCGCAGCCACATATGCAACATTTCCCCATTCCTCGGGCAACAACCGCTGCGTGCGACGTCATTCCTCCCCTCATCGTCAAAACGCCTTGAGCTGAATTCATTCCCTCGATGTCTTCCGGCGAAGTTTCCGAACGAACCAAAACCACCTTATCGCCATTTTGAGCCCCATAAATCGCGTCTTTCGAGCAAAAAACAACCTTCCCGCAAGCCGCCCCAGGAGAAGCCGCAAGCCCTGAGGCTATTGGAGAAAGCTTTTCCAGTTTTTGCTTGTCAAACCGGGGATGGAGCAAAGCATCTAAAGAGTTTGGGTCGATCATTTGAACCGCCTCTTGCTTGCTGATTTTTCCTTCAGAAACCAAGTCACAAGCTATTTTTAAAGCTGCAAAAGGCGTCCTTTTCCCATTTCGCGTCTGCAAAATATATAGCTTTCCTTCCTCAACTGTGAATTCAACGTCCTGCATATCTTTATAATGATTTTCAAGTATATCACATATTTTCTTCAGCTTTTCATAAATTTTCGGCATAATCTTGTTTAAATCAGCAATTGGGCTTGGAGTCCTGATTCCTGCGACAACGTCTTCCCCTTGCGCATTCATCAAAAATTCCCCAAACAGATTATTCTCACCTGTTGATGCGTTTCGTGTGAATAAAACACCTGTTCCGGACTGCTTGCCCATGTTTCCAAAAACCATCATCTGAACATTAACAGCAGTTCCCCAATCAGACGGAATATCATTCAGCTGCCTATAATATATTGCACGAGGTGTGTTCCGGGATCTGAAAACCGCTTCAACCGCTTCAATCAATTGAACTTTAGGAGATGAAGGGAATTCACATTTTTTATGATATCTGTAATATTGTTTAAACTGTTTGATTATATTTTCAAGATCAGCTTCGTCCAGCTCAACGTCAAGCTCAATCCCTTTTGATTTTTTAACATTTTCGATTATATCTTCAAAATCCTTGCAATCCATCCCCATAACAACATTCGAAAACATTTGAATAAACCTGCGATATGAATCCAGGGCAAAGCGCCTGTTTTTCGTCTTTTTCGCAAGCCCTTCCAAAACTTCATCATTAAGCCCTAAATTGAGAATTGTGTCCATCATGCCTGGCATCGAAACCCGAGCGCCCGATCGAACCGAAACCAACAGAGGATTTTTGGGATCTGCGAACTTTTTTTGAGAGGATTGCTCCAATTTTAACATATATTCCTCTATTTGAGAAATAATCGGTTGAGGAAGCTTTTTATTATTACCATAATATTCAGCGCAGGCCTGGGTGGATATTGTGAATCCAGCTGGAACAGGGAGCCCCATATGCTTCATTTGCGCAAGATTTGCGCCTTTTCCGCCTAAAATTTCACGCATTGCTTGGTTGCCTTCTTCAAATGAATAAACAAATTTAGTTTCCATAAAAAATTCCCTCCATATTCAAATATGTTCTATTAAATGGAAAATTTTTGTTTGTCAACAATTTTCCATTCCATCATCAATTATACCACACATAAAAACAAATTTCAACTCTCTGTAAAAAGCAAACAATAAATGCATATTTATAATAATTTTTGCTGGTTTAGCCTTGCTTATTCCTGCCCTTTCTTTTCCGGGTTAAAATTTCAAAATGCATTTTAAAAAATCGTTATTTTAAACATTTTTTCTGCAAAATATTATGTGATTTTTGGTTAATTCTAACAATCTTATTATGCATACGCTAAATGTGTTTAAAAATTTGTTTTAATATTTTAAATTTTGTGCTATAATATAATTTAAGTTGTTAATGCGTTTGAAAGGTGTATGATAATGTTTGGATATGTTAGGCCGTTTATACCTGAGCTGAGAGTTTGTGAAAATGAAATATATAGAGCGATTTACTGCGGATTGTGTAAACAACTTGGGCGATCATATAGTCAACTATCTCGCTTGATACTGCGCTATGATATTGTTTTTTTAGTTTTGTTTTCGCTTGGTTTATCGGAGGAAAGTGTTGAATTCAAAATGCAAAGTTGCCTGCTCCATCCCTTCAAAAAGGAGCTTTGTCTTGAAAAATGCTCCTCTCTGGAAAAAGCTGCTGACATTAGCGTTATTTTCGCCTATTTTAAATTTATTGACAATGTTAGGGATGAGAAATTTTTCAAACGATTCATCTCAAACTTGAGCCTTTTGACTTTTAAAAATATGTTTCAAAAAGCAGCCAAACGTCAAAGCGAAATATCAGACATTATTGAAAATTTTATGAGTAACCAAATTAATTTGGAAAACAGTCAAGAATTTTCTTTAGATCAAGCGTGTGATCCAACGGCAAAATGTTTGGGACTCGTTGCTCAAACTCTCTCAAATAATCCACAAAAGCAAAAAAATTTATACAGAATAGGATATATGATTGGCAGATATATTTATATTATGGATGCGCTTGATGACATAGACAAAGATTTTAAATCAAAAGCTTTCAACCCTTTCCTTCAAAAAAATGCCGAGCTTAATGCTGAAAAAAAATCAAAAATTTTTCAAAATGCTTTATTATCTTTAAATTTTTCCATTGCTCAACTTGCGGAATCTTTTGAACGCCTGCAAATTCAAAAATATAAGTCTATAATAAAAAATATAATATATTTTGGCCTGCGATCTGCCGGAAAAAAAGTTTTTGAAAAACACGGCCAACCCCTCTCGCTTTTTGAAAATTGTTGTTGGAAATCGAAAAATGCTTGACTTTTTGAATTTTTATAAACCGCTGCTGATTTGGAGGATATTACAATATGGAAAAATTTTATAAATTATTAGGAATTGACGAAACCGCAACCGATTCACAGGTCAAAGCTGCGTATATTGCGATGAAAAACAAATATGACCCCGGAAGCTATGAAAAAGAAGACCTCATTCGCCACGCAAAGGAAAAAACAAAGGAAATAACCCAAGCTTTTGACGAAATAATGAACAGCCGAAGGATGGACAGAATGAAAAACGGGGAGCCTGTTGCCGACAATTCAGACGCATATGACGGCGCAGGATCAAATGGAGCTTCTGATGATTTTAGCTATATCCAGCAATTGATTGAATCGGATGACCTCGACGCTGCTGAAGAAAGCCTTGACGCAATGCCCCAAAATCTTCGAACAGCAAATTGGTTTTACTTAAAGGGCTTGATATTCTTTAAAAAAGGCTGGCTTGGAGAAGCAACCGAATTTTTCTCCGCGTCTTGCAAAATGGACCCAAAAAACATAACATATAAACGCGCTTTAGAGCAGGCCGTTTGGCAAAGAAGCGGAAATTTTGGAAATCCAAACGGCAAAGATTCATATCAAAGCATGGCAGGGTGCGCGCCTGGATGCGATCTGTGTAATATATGCGGCGCGTTTCTTTGCGCAGACTGCTGCTTCAGGTGTATGGGCGGAAATTATACTAGGTGTTGAAATTGGAAGGACCTGACCAATGGGAGATATTAAAAAAATAACATATTGTGGGTTGATTTCTGCGCTGAGTGTTGCTATAATGTTTATGGGGGGGGTTGTTTCATTTTTAGATTACTCTGTTTCCGGACTTTGCGGAGCGTTTTTGATTGTTGTTGTCTTGGAAATTGGAAAAACTCGCGCTTTTTTCGTTTATCTGACGGTTTCAGCTTTATCTTTAATCCTGATTGCTGAAAAAAACATAGCCCTAACTTATATTCTAATATTTGGATATTATCCCATGCTAAAATCATCCATTGAAAAATTAAACGCAAGAATTTTAGAATTTTTTTTAAAGCTTTCAATATTTTTCATTTCAAATCTGCTGTATTTTTCTTTAACCGCTTTAGTGTTTAGGCTCGATTTTCTCATGGAATCCGGTTTTTTAATGTTGGTTTTGAGTTTTTTGACTTCGGTTTTAACGTCCCAAGTCTATGATATCTTTCTCTCATGCTTTGCAACACACTATATAAAAGTGCTTCGCCCCAAAATTTTTAAACATATTTTTAAATAAACTAAAAAAACACATATTAATTTAAATTATTATATTTTGACCCATTCTCTCGCTTATATGCTAATTATCCTAAAATATATGCTTAATTGTCAAAAATTGCGATAAATTCTATTGTTTTTTCAAACATACGTAAATTTTACATAATTAAGGAGGCCTGTGGCATGAAAAAGTCAGTTAATAATTTATTAATAATTTTATATTATATTATTTTTGTGTTATTTTTTACTGGATGTGGAGTATTTTTCAATCCTTCAAACCACGTTAACGCCACGCTGAATTTTGTATATAAAGGAGAATTTGAGCAGTATTCTAAACTAAAATCAATTCCTGTCGATAGGCTAAAAAATGAATATGAAAAAAACTATGAAGAGCGCGCGGATCAACTTGCTAAACTTTTGTCTTTTGTTGATGAAAATGGAAACGTCAAAATGAGCGAGTCAATAAAATCTCAATTGATCGAGTTTGCAAAAACACTATATAGTAAAGCAGACTATAAATTATCCGACTCGGTTGAAAAAATGGAAAACTATGGATATATTATCAAAGTCCAAGTCTTGCCAATAATGATCTTCGAAGACAGCAAAGATCAAGTGAAATCTTTTGCCGATAAATATAATTCAGACATAATTGAGGGCAAATATAACGATAAAACCGCCTATTCTGAAGATGATGTTAGCGAAATATATCAGCAGGGGATTTTGGATATCCTCAAAGAAAAAATCAACAATTTAAGATATGGAGAGCCGCAATATGTTGACTTGCGTTTCATCCACACCGGCAACGCCAAAGCAGACAGCGAAGACACGCTATGTCAGGAAGATGTGAATAAACTTTCTGAATTGATTGTTAAATATCCATCCTGACTTTTAACTGCGCTCGGGACTTTGGTTTTAAAGACTTGAGTTTTTCCAATTTTTATTATATAATATATTTGAATGGTTTTTTATTTTTTATAACTTATCATAATTATAATTTTTTGTTTACTTTAATATATATGTTAGGAGGAATTATTTATGTCATTAGAAAAAATATTAGTTGTCGACGACAATAAAAATATTTGTGATTTGCTTAAATTATATCTGACCAAGGAAGGGTATAGGGTGGTTGTGGCGTATGACGGAGAGGAGGCTTTGGTTAAATTCAATTCCCTAAAGCCAGATTTGATTTTACTAGACGTAATGCTCCCTGTCATGGATGGATGGCAAACCTGCTTGGAAATTCGAAAAACATCAAATATTCCAATAATCATGCTGACAGCAAAAGGGGAAGTTTTTGATCGGGTTTTAGGTCTTGAAATCGGAGCAGATGACTACATATCAAAACCATTTGACGCCAAAGAAATCATTGCAAGAATCAAAGCTGTATATCGAAGAGTTGCTCAAAATTCGGAAAAAGAAATTCCTAAAAAAATAAAATATGACAAACTGGAAATCGATATGGTTAAATATGAAATGAAATTAGACGGCAAAATTGTCGATATGCCGCCCAAAGAGCTCGAATTGCTTTTCAAATTGGCCTCTAATCCAAATCAAGTATGCACAAGAGATCAACTTCTTGACGACATATGGGGCTATGAATACTATGGCGATTCACGAACAATCGACGTCCACATTAAGCGAATCAGAACAAAAATTGACAATGTTTCAGATAAATGGAAACTGCGAACAGTTTGGGGCGTTGGATATAAATTTGAGCTGAATGAAAACTGATACTTTTTGTTAAAACAATAAATTATTTTTAACAGAATGGAATTTTGTCATGAAAAAAAGTTTTTTTGTCAGATATAATTTTATATCTGTTATTATGGTAATCATTGGCAGTTACTTCACAAGCGCTGTTATAATGTATTTTATTGCAGATTTCAGCGAATATGGTTTTCTTCGCTCTAATGTCAACGTAATTGTGAGAAATGTTTTTGATGAAATGGAAATTAATAGCGAACAAACATTTGAAAAAGGATTAAAAGATAACTTCAAAATAGTATCAGACAACACTATGCGCTTGGTTTTATTTGACCAAGATGAAAAAATTTTATATAGCAACTTAGAAAATAAATATGCTGAGGCTATAAATTTTAAACACATTGCAAATAAATTAGAACATACCGGAGAATATCGCGAAAAAAAATATATCTCAACTTCAAACTCAGATCCCAATGAGTGTTATATATACGCTAGGGAGCTTAAATCCTATCTTTCAAAATCTGAAGTAAAATATTTGATGATATTGGATCTTGAAAACAAATTCACCGGAATATATAACTCAATCAGTTTGAGATTTATTTTTGCGCTGATGGGTGTTGTTTGCTTTTCAACAATAGTTTTGATTATGTATACATTATATATATCAAATCCACTGCGAAAAATGAAACTGGTTGCTAAAGAATATGAAAAAGGAAATTTTAAACCAAAAGTTAAAATTAAAACCAAAGATGAAATAGGAGAACTTGCTCAAACAATGAACAAAATGAGCCAGTCAATAGCAAAATTTGAAGAGTCCAGCAAAAATTTTGTTGCCAACGTTTCCCATGAATTCAAAACGCCAATAACTTCAATCTCAGGCTTTGTTGACGGAATATTGGACGGAACCATTCCCAAGCAAAAGCAGACACACTATTTACATATCGTTTCGTCAGAAGTTAAACGACTTTCTAATTTGATCCACTCCATGTTAAACATATCTCGAATCGAAAGCGGAGGAGTTAAACCAGTCTTTGTTCCCCTAAACATCAGCAAAATTATTAAAAATATTGTTGAAAATTTTATAGACAAGATTGAAACTAAAAATTTGCGAATTAAAGGAATTAACAAATTTGAAAATTTCTGGATTGAAGGCGACAGCGGGCTGACATACCAAGTTTTTTATAATTTAATTGAAAACGCCATAAAATTTTCAAATGATAGCGGATATATCCTTTTCGGAATTTTTCAAGTTTCTAACTTTTTAACAATAAGAATTCAAAATAGTGGAAAAGGTTTAAAAGAAGGAGAAAAAGAACAACTTTTCGAAAGATTTTACAAAACAGACAAATCGCGCAGCCTAGACACCTCGGGAGTTGGCCTGGGTCTAAACATAGTTTTAACAATAGTTAAGCTATGCGACTGGAAAATAAACGTCAACAGCAAATACGGCGAATATACTGAATTTGCCCTGACAGTCAAGTCATCTAAAGAGCCTCAGCTGGATGAGGAAAACACGAATTGAATCAACAGATGAGATCTAACACACATATTTTATAGGTTATGTTGACTACTTTATTTTCTCATTTTTTTCGATATGCCTCAACAATTTTTGCAATATACATAAAATGAAAATCGCTGTTTTTATATGCAGTGTCTATAATTTTTGAATCTATAAAACAGTCAGGACTAATTTGCTGAACATATTGCTTTTCACACACTATGACAAGTTTTGCTTGCTCAAAAGCAACGGATTTTCCAAATTTTTTAGGAACAAGCCCGGTCGCCTTGGATTTATCAATTTCCCTCCCAGATTTTGTTCCACAAAGCTGCAAAACCGATTTAAACTGGCTGTCATAAAAGCTTGCTGTGAAATAATTTGATTTGTCAAGAAACTCTTTTGTATATCTTTGAGGGCGAACATATATTGTTAAAACAGGGTTAAACCACATTATTCCAACTCCACCCCAACTTGCTGTCATCATGTTGTGGCTCTTTAAGCTGCCTGCTGTTATTAGCATCCATTGATCGCCAATCAGCTCAAAAGGCTTAATCGCAATGTCTTTAATGTCTATCTTCTCAAACATAAAAATCACTCCTTGAAAACTCAATTAATATATTATATTAAATTTTATATCAAATATTTATAAATTTATCACTCAAATCCAGGTAAAAAAATTTCAATTTAATAATATATTTTTGACATATCATAATAAATTTCAGGTTTGATTCCGCCTGTCTATTAAATACTGTGCGTATATTTGTCGGAGTTTTTTCCTATCCTGCCGCCTAATTGGAATTCTTTCTCCGTTTGCCATCAAAAAATTCTGCGTTTCCATTTTGCTAACCCAATCCAGGTTCACGAGCGCGCCTCTAACGCAATTGATAAAATATGAAAAATTTTTGGTTTTAGCCACAAAATCTTTAAACGTCATCCTGGTTGAAATGGTTTCCTTTTTTGTGTGTATTATAATGTTGTGTCCACTTTTTTCAGCAAATAATATATCTTTAAAAAAGACGGGCATTTTTTGCCAATTTGAACTAACCACAATATATTCGCTTTTTTTACTAAAACAACCCAGACATTTTTTCATCGCAAATTCAAAATCAGCAAAGTTAACAGGCCGCAATAAATAGCAAGAAATGTCCGCTTTGTATCCTTCAACTGCAAACCTATCTGTTGAGGATATGAAAATTATTTTTGTTTTAGGACTAATTTTTTTAACTCTATAGGCCAAATCTATATCACTGTCTAAAATTATTAATATATCGTAAAAAAACTTTTTAAGACTTGAAAAAAATGCATTCACATCATCAAAAAAAACATAGTCCTTTGGCAGTTGATTTAAAAAATAAAATCGCTTTAAATGCTCAAATACTTCTTCGCTATTAGATTTTTTGCCAGTTATAACAACAGCCATTCCTCCATCTCCCCCAAAGTTAAGCCACACGCACAACCCACATGTAAAGTATAACATAACTTGAAGCAAATTTGCAATAAAATGTTTAAATTTTAGCTGGCAAATTATCAATTTTTAATGAAAAACAACATTTTAAAGCCAAAAACATACATTTGGTTTCGTTTTTCTTGCCTGACTTGGAGACAGATGATAGACTATGTCTTAGATAAGTTTTTCACGACGTTGTTCTGTGGAAAATTTATTCCGGTTTATCAGCATTTTGCGCAAGCGAATTGCGGTTGCCGGCGTGAATGGCGCGCTTAGCTAAAGGGCATCGTTTTGTTTGTTGCTTTTTGGGGGAAAAGTTGTGATTGGATTAGTCCGAGTGTTGTGCCGCAGCTGTCCCCAGGTGGCGATAGTGCGCCGAGTTCAGAGTGGTTTACTTATGCCTAGTAACTCAGAAAGGAGATATTCGTAAATGAGAATGAGGAAACTTATTGCACTGACCGCAGCAGCTCTTATTTGCTGTTCTGTTTCTTTGACTGGCTGTAATAAAGACGGTTCTAGCTCAAAGAGCAGTTCTTCAGCAAGCAGTTCAAAGAGCAGTTCTTCAGCAAGCAGCTCGAAGAGCAGTTCTTCAGCAAGCAGTTCAAAGAGCAGCAGCGAATCAGCTTCATCAGACGCTGCAAGCAAAGCTTCAGCCGCTTCAAGCAAAGCATCTAGCTAATGTGGTGAGTTTGAATGCTTATTTACACGGATCGCTAGATTCGTGTATTTTTTTTATTTTATATTTGATTTTTTAAGGAGTGAAAAATTTATGAGTTCTTTTGAAAGCAAAGAAAACAAATTCAAAAGCAAATTTGGCTTTATCGTAGCCTGCATCGGATCAGCAATTGGGATGGGCGATATATGGCTTTTTCCATACAGATTAGGCCAATATGGCGGAGCTGCGTTTTTGATTCCATATGTTATCTTCACTGTCATTTTGGGATATTCAGGCGTTGTTGGCGAAATAGCTTTTGGGCGGGCTATGAAAACCGGGCCTTTCGGTGCTTTCAAAAAAGCTCTCAAAATGAAAAACATATCCCACTTCCAAAGCCTCGGCGCCATTCCTCTGATTGGCTGCTTTTTGATCGGAGTAGGGTATTCAGTGATTGTTGGATGGATTATAAAATTTATCGCTGGAAGTTTAGTTGGGTCCGCTTTAAATGGAGATTCTGTTGAATATTTTCAAAGCATAACGGGAAATTTTTCAAGCGTGCCGTGGCATATTATTGCGCTTGTTTTGACGTTTGCTGTCATGTTTTTCGGTGTGTCAAGGGGAATAGAAAGACTAAACAAAATCGTTATGCCCGCGTTTTTCACCATGTTTTTAGCCCTGGCTTTGATTGTTTTTTTCTCTCCCAACTCTTTTGCGGGATATAGCTATTTATTCAACCCTGATTTTAAATTTTTAGCAAATCCCAAAACTTGGATTGCGGCCCTGGGTCAGGCGTTTTTCTCCCTGTCTTTGGCCGGCTCCGGAACTATAATATATGGAAGCTATTTTAGCGAGAAAGAAGACGTCATTTCCGCTGCAAAAAGCATATGTTTTTTTAACTTTCTCGCCTCCATATTGGCCGCCATCGTCATCATCCCCGCCGTTTTTTCATTTGGGCTTAAATCCGAGCTCCAATCCGGCCCTCCTTTAATGTTCGTGACCATGCCAACAATATTTAAACTTTTGCCCGCCGGCCAGCTTATATCCACAATATTTTTCACCGCAGTTTTATTCGCTGCAATAACTTCCCTGGTCAACCTGTTTGAAGCTCCTGTCGAATTTTTGCAATCCCAGTTGAAAATGTCCCGCAAAAAATCCGTCTGCATGGTTGGCGCAGTCGCAGCTTGTTTGGGAATTTTCCTGGAAAATGCTTCAGTTATCGGCGTTTGGATGGATATTTTGTCGGTTTATGTTGTTCCACTTGGAGCGTTGCTTGCTGGCGTCATGTTTTTTTGGATATGCGGAAAAAAGTTTGTCAGCGATCAGGTTCAGCTTGGCAGGGAAAAACCGATTGGCAGGCTTTTTCACATAACATCAAGATATATATTTATAGGTCTAATTTTGGTTGTATATGTCGCAAGTATTGCTCTTAATTGAATATATCACAGCTTTTTATAAAATAACCTATCCAACATATATATTCCCCTCAGGCAGCGAAACATATTTTTTCCGATTTAAATGCGTCCCAAACATCAAAGCGAACGAGAGCGGCCCAACTCGGCCTATATACATCAAAAATATTAGAATCCATTGAGAAATATGTGACAAGCTTCCAACGTCGGTTGTTGATGTTCCAACCGTTCCAAACGCTGTTATTATCGTGAAAAATAAGTCTATTAATGAAACCTCAGGATTTGACAAATAAAAGACTATTGTCGAAACAGCAACCAGCAATGAAGATATAAATAAAAGCGAAATCGCTTTATACACCGTCATTTTATTGACTTTGTGGCCAAAGATGACGGTGTCTTCGCGATTCCGAACAACGCATATTGTCGTCATAAACAAAACAATCATTGTCGTTATTTTTATTCCACCTCCCGTTCCGCTGGGGCAAGCTCCAACAAACATCAAAAAGCAGGTGAAAAGTTTAGTGAAAACCGTGGTTTGAGAATAGTCAACAACGGCAAACCCTGCTGATCTTGCGGTTATTGAATTAAATGCTGATGTCGTTATTTTTTCAAAAAGTCCCATATCTTTTAAAGTGTTAGACCATTCCATAACCAGTAATGTTAATGTTCCGAAAATGATCAAGACAGCCGTTGACGACAGGGCTAATTTGGAATGAAATGATAAAAATTTGATTTTTTTGTGAGACTTTTTTAGCTGGATTAATTCATTAACAACTATAAATCCAATTCCTCCCGAAATTGTCAATAAACTAGTCACGACCACCACAATTAGGTCGCTTCGAAAGGGAATCAGGCTGCAATTTGGGCAAATGAAGCCGTTTATGTCAAGCCCTGAGTTGCAATATGCGGAAACAGAAGTGAAAATCGCCATGAATATCCCGCGTCCCCCATACCTTGCGCAAAAAGGAATCGCAAGAAGCAAAGCCCCAACAAACTCACAAAAAAATGTGACGCGAATGACATTTGTGAAAAGAAACCGAATATTTGCGAAATCATTTGTGTTTATTTGTGAATTTGCAAGTTGCATATTTTTTAAACTCAGCTTTTTATTTAAAGACAGCGAAAAAATTGATGAAAAAGTCACAAGTCCAAGTCCGCCGATTTGTATTAAACAAACAATAATAGACTGGCCAAATATCGACCACGCCGCGCAATTGTCCTCAAGCGTCAGTCCTGCAACACACGTTGCAGAAGTCGCTGTGAACAAACATTTAGAAAACGCGTTGATTTCTCCAACCGCTGAAGATATCGGCAACATCAGCAACAAAGCCCCCAGAACAATGACGGATATAAAACTCAAACACACAGTTCGAACAGGATTATCATTTAAAATATTTTTTTTCTTTGAAACGTGAAGCATTTTTTGTGCTGCCCCCTTTTTCTGAAATTTTTATTATAATTCCATTTTACCATAATACAGACTAAATACAACAATTTTTTTATTTTTTTAATTATTTTTGCGGGATGACAGATTGATGTATGGAACACTTTGAAAATATTTAGTTTATATAACTCGGCAAAGGTTATGTTTGTTTTAATAAATCCCTTCCTTGTTATAATATCCTCACTGGCGCTTTATTTTATAAACTTATTCTCAAATTTTTACATATGTTTAGTTTAAAAAATCCAATTTTTTAGTTAAAAATTTTTATTATCATATAAAGGCTTGACATGACCTGATTATTGTTATATAATATTCAAATGTGCTTAATATGGGTTGTTGGGTTGACTTGCAATTAATATTTTTTGACTTTAGTTATAAAAATTCGATTAGCGTTTTGATGCTTTTATATGTTTTATAGCGAAGTTGAAAATTTTAAATTTGTTATTGGTCAATAGCAATGTTCATTGTTAGTGATGAAGACATATTTTTAGTATAAATCAGAAATGGAGGAATTAAAAGCCTATGGTGAATGTAACGCCCGTGGATATGGGAAAGACCACTAGGATGAGTTTTGCAAGAATTGATGAAGTTTTAAATATGCCTAATCTGATTGAGGTGCAAAAAAATTCATATGAGTGGTTTATCAAAGATGGTCTGAAGGAAGTGTTTCGGGATGTCTCATTCATATCGGATCATTCGGGTAATTTATTCCTTGAATTTGTTGAATATCAATTTGATGACAAGCCTAAATATGACATAATGGAATGCAAAAAGCGCGACGCGACATACGCTGTCCCTCTTCGTGCTCGAGCTCGCCTGAAAAATATGGAAACTGGCGAAATTAAAGAGCAGGAAATTTTTATGGGAGATTTTCCACTCATGACTCCTAGCGGAACATTCATAATAAACGGCGCTGAACGTGTCATAGTCTCTCAATTGGTTCGCTCTCCCGGAGTATACTATGGAAGCGAATATGACAAAGTTGGAAAGAAAAAGTTTTCAGCAACAATGATTCCAAACAGAGGAGCTTGGCTTGAGTTTGAAACAGACTCCAACGATGTATGCTATGTTAGAATAGACAAAAACCGGAAAATCCCAGTCACGGTTTTTATTCGCGCTTTGCTCAAAATCAAAGACATCTGCGATGAAGAAGAGGATGTTTTCACGAGTTTTGACGGATCTGACCAAGAGCTATATTCAATTTTTGGCCAAGACAAGCGCATTGTTCAAACAATTGCAGACAAAGACAACACTAAAAACGGCGAGGAGGCTTTGATTGAAGTATATAAAAAACTTCGACCGGGAGAGCCCCCAACCATCGATTCCGCCGTTGCCCACATCAGAAACTTGTTTTTCGACAAACGAAGATATGATCTTTCTCGCGTTGGAAGATATAAATATAACAAAAAGCTTGCAATATCCCACAGGATCGCTGGCCAAAAGCTTGCCGAGCCAATAGTTAATGAACTCACCGGAGAGCTTCTGGCTGAAGCTGGAGAAATTTTAACCAAGGAAAAGGCCGATTTAATCGAAAGATCTGGCGTCTATACTGCATATGTTGATGTTGATGGGGAATGCGTTAAGGTTATTTCAAACGGAATGGTTGATATTTCTGACTTTGTTGATATAAATCCTAAAGAGTGTGATATACACGAAAAGGTTAGATTCAGCGTTTTGCAAGCTCTTTTGGAGGAATACACTGACAAAGAAGAATTAAAAGCAGCAATTAAAGATAACGCCGATTTGCTCGTCCCAAAACACATAATTAAAGATGACATCCTCGCTGCCATAAATTACGTTAATTGTTTGGCAAGAAACATTGGAACAACTGACGACATAGATCATTTGGGAAACAGGCGCATCAGGAGCGTTGGCGAGCTTTTACAAAACCAATTTCGCATAGGGTTTTCAAGGATGGAGAGAGTCATTCGCGAGCGCATGACTCTTCAAGCCCAGGATTCTGACGTCATGACTCCTCAAGCTTTGGTTAACATTCGCCCGGTTGTCGCAGCAATGAAGGAATTTTTTGGTTCTTCGCCGCTTTCGCAATTTATGGACCAAACCAACCCTCTAGCAGAATTAACCCATAAACGCCGCCTTTCCGCGCTTGGACCAGGTGGGCTGTCGCGTGATCGAGCTGGGTTTGAAGTCCGTGATGTTCACTATTCCCACTATGGAAGAATGTGTCCTATAGAAACTCCTGAGGGCCCAAACATTGGCCTTATATCCTATCTTGCGTCTTTTGCAAGGCTAAACGAGTATGGATTTATCGAAGCTCCATACAGGCGCGTTGACAAAAAAACAGGTCAGGTGACAGATGAAGTCATATATATGACGGCTGATGTTGAAGATGATTATGTTATTGCGCAGGCAAACGAACCGCTGACAAAAGACAATCAATTTAAGCGTCCGAGGGTTAATGCGAGATATCGTGATCAGATACTTGAAATAGAGCGGGAATCTGTCGATTTTATGGATGTTTCACCAAAGATGGTTGTTTCCATTGCGACGGCTATGATTCCTTTTTTGGAAAATGATGACGCTAACCGTGCTTTAATGGGAGCAAACATGCAGCGTCAAGCAGTTCCTTTGCTAAAAACCGAAGCTCCAATTGTTGGAACGGGAATAGAATATAAAGCAGCGGTTGATTCGGGCGTTGCGGTTAGGTCGGAAGTTGACGGAGAAGTCACATACCTATCCGGAGACAAGATTATTATCACTGATGACCAAAATAAACAACACGAATATAAATTAATAAAATTTGCTCGTTCAAACCAAAGCACATGCGTTAATCAAAAACCAATCGTCCAAAAAGGCGAAAAGGTTAAAAAAGGCCAGGTTATTGCGGACGGTCCAGCAACCGATCAAGGCGAGATCAGCCTTGGAAAAAACGTTCTGATTGGCTTTATGACATGGGAAGGATATAACTATGAGGACGCTGTTTTAATCAATGAAAAGATCGTTCGCGATGACGTATACACATCTATACACATTGAAAAATATGACTGCATATCCAGAGACACAAAGCTTGGCCCAGAGGAAATAACGAGAGAAATTCCAAACGTTGGAGAAGACTCTTTGAAAAATCTTGATGAAAATGGAATAATTCGAGTTGGCGCTGAAGTTCGGGCTGGCGACATTTTGGTTGGAAAAGTCACTCCAAAAGGCGAAACTGAGCTGACCTCCGAAGAGCGGCTTTTGCGAGCAATATTTGGAGAAAAAGCAAGAGAAGTCCGCGACACTTCGCTTCGTGTTCCTCATGGAGAATATGGAATAATTAAAGAAGTCAACGTCTTCACTCGCAAAAATTCGGATGAGCTTTCGCCCGGAGTCAACATGATTGTTCGCTGCTATATAATCCAAAAGCGCAAGGTAAGCGTTGGCGACAAAATGGCGGGGCGCCATGGAAATAAAGGCGTTGTTTCGAGAATATTACCTCAGGAAGACATGCCCTTTTTGCCGGACGGACGGCCGCTTGACATTGTCCTCAATCCCCTGGGCGTTCCTTCTCGAATGAACATAGGACAGGTTTTGGAGGTTCATCTTGGCATGGCTGCTAAAACTCTTGGCCTCAAAGTCGCAACTCCTGTTTTTGATGGCGCAAGAGAATCTGACGTCAGGGATCTTTTGAAAGAGGCTGGGCTTCGGGAAGACGGCAAAACGATTTTATATGACGGAAGGACTGGCGAGCCTTTCGATAATCCAGTCACAGTCGGATATATGTATTTTCTAAAGCTACACCACTTGGTCGACGATAAAATACACGCTCGGTCTACAGGACCATATTCTCTCGTCACGCAGCAGCCTTTGGGCGGAAAAGCTCAGTTTGGCGGGCAAAGGTTTGGAGAAATGGAAGTTTGGGCATTGGAAGCATACGGAGCTGCATATACACTTCAAGAAATCCTAACAGTTAAATCCGACGACATAGCCGGCAGGGTTAAAACATATGAAGCAATTGTTAAAGGCAAAAACATCCCCCAACCCGGAGCTCCAGAAGCATTTCGCGTCCTAATTAAAGAGCTCCAGTCTCTTGCGCTTGACGTCAAAATTTTAGACGACAATAATAACGAAATTGACTTAAAAGAAACTCTTGAATCTGACGACGATATGGGGCTTTCAAATCAGGCCCATCAGAGCGTTCTGGCGGGAGCAAGTGGTCTGGAATCGGGGCAATATTCAAACACAGGCTTGGGTCTTGATATGGATGGTGGCCAAGATATAAGATAAATGAGATGATTTGTTTATTTTAGTTTACTTATAATATTGTCTAGGAGGACTCTATATGGAGTTTAATGTTTTCAATTCAATAAAAATAGATTTGGCTTCACCTGAAAAAATTCGAAAATGGTCTTGCGGGGAAGTGACTAAACCCGAAACCATCAACTATAGAACATTAAAACCTGAAAAAGACGGGTTGTTTTGCGAGCGCATTTTTGGCCCAACCAAAGACTGGGAATGCAACTGCGGAAAATATAAAAGAATCCGATATAAAGGAAAAATTTGCGAAAGATGCGGAGTTGAAGTCACGCGTTCCAGCGTAAGACGTGAGCGTATGGGGCGAATTGAGCTTGCTGCCCCTGTGTCCCATATCTGGTATTTTAAAGGAATTCCCTCTCGAATGGGCCTTCTTTTAGATATTTCTCCTCGCAGGCTTGAAGAAGTTTTATATTTCGTTAAATATATCGTCATAGATCCGGGCGACACCATTTTAGAACGCGGCCAGATCCTAAGCGAAAAAGAATATGCTGATATGTATGAACGATATGAAGACGATTTCACAGCAAAAATGGGCGCCGAAGCGATCAAAGAGCTTCTTCAAAACATAGACTTAAAAAAGTTGCTTCTTGAACTTCGGGAGGAAATCAGAAATTCAACCGGCCAAAAAAGGATCAAAGCCATTCGAAGATATGACGTTGCAAAAGCTTTTTCAATCAGCGGCAACAGGCCTGAATGGATGATTTTAGACGTTATTCCAGTTGTTCCGCCGGATATTCGTCCTATGGTTCAGCTGGACGGAGGCAGGTTTGCGACTTCCGACCTAAACGAACTATATCGGAGGGTTATCAACCGAAACAACAGGCTGCGGCGCCTTTTGGAGCTTCACGCTCCCGACATAATCGTCCGAAATGAAAAGCGCATGCTTCAGGAAGCGGTTGACGCTTTAATAGACAACGGAAGAAGGGGCAGGGCCGTAACTGGCGCAAACAACAGACCTCTTAAGTCGCTGTCGGATATGCTCAAAGGAAAGCAGGGACGTTTTCGCCAGAATTTGCTTGGAAAACGTGTTGACTATTCGGGGCGTTCGGTTATTGTCGTTGGCCCTGAGCTTAAAATGTATCAATGCGGACTCCCAAAAGAGATGGCTTTGGAGCTTTTCAAGCCGTTTGTTATGAAAAAACTGGTTGAAAATTCCATTGCTTCAAACATAAAAAGCGCCCGTAAAATGGTTGACCGAGCAAGGCCTGAGGTTTGGGACTGTCTAGAAACCGTAATTAAAGGCCACCCTGTTTTGCTAAACCGCGCTCCAACTCTTCATCGTCTTGGAATTCAAGCTTTTGAGCCGGTTTTAGTTGAAGGAAAAGCCCTAAAGCTCCATCCCCTTGTCTGCACTGCATATAACGCTGACTTTGACGGAGACCAGATGGCGGTTCACGTTCCTTTGTCTGCTGAGGCGCAGGCTGAAGCCAGGTTTTTGATGCTTGCAGCAAATAATTTGCTAAAGCCTTCTGATGGAAAACCAGTCACAGTTCCAACCCAGGATATGGTTTTAGGGTCATACTATCTAACAATTGTTAAAGAAGGCGAAAAAGGAGAAGGAAAAACTTTTCGCGATTTCAATGAAGCGATTATGGCCTATAGCGAGGGCGACATTTGCCTCCACGCTATAATAAATGTCAGAGCCTTTAGGACTGTTGATGGCGAAAAGCGCAGCAAAATAATAAAAACAACTGTTGGCCGAATAATTTTCAACCAGCCAATCCCCCAAGACCTCGGATTTGTCAACAGGGATGATGAAAATGAGCAATTTGATTTGGAAATCAATTTTAAAGTTGGAAAGAAGCAGCTTGAAAAAATAGTGTCCCGCTGCATCGACGTTCACGGGGTCGCAACAACATCCGAAGTTCTCGATAAAATTAAAGCTCAAGGTTTTAAATATTCAACCAAAGGCGCGGTGACTGTTGCTGTGAGCGATGCTGTCATTCCCCCTCAAAAGCAGGCCTATTTGGACGAAGCTGATGAAAAAATTTCAAACATTATAAAACAATATCGCCGAGGCCTGATTTCGAACGACGAGAGATATAACCTGGTTATTGACGTTTGGGATCAAACAACCAAAAAAGTTTCAGACGCTTTAACTAAAAACCTGGATCACTATAACCCAATATTTATGATGGCAGACTCAGGAGCGCGCGGATCAATCAACCAGATCAGACAGTTGGCCGGAATGCGCGGACTGATCGCAAACACATCTGGCGCAACAATCGAAATTCCAATCAAAGCCAACTATCGAGAAGGCTTAAACATCCTTGAATATTTTATATCATCTCGTGGCGCGAGAAAAGGTCTTGCAGACACAGCTCTTCGAACCGCAGACTCAGGATATTTAACGCGTCGATTGGTTGACGTTGCGCAAGAAGTGATCATCCGTCAGCATGATTGCAAGGTTGATCATGGAGTTGAAGTGTATGAAATTTCCGATGGAAAAGAAGTCATAGAACCTTTGCATGAGCGCCTTGTTGGAAGATATCTTTGCCACGACCTTTTACACCCCAAAACCGGCGAACTTCTAATGTCCTGCGAAAAATTGATAACTAATGATGATGCAAAAAGAATTATTGATGCTGGGATCAAAAAAGTTGAAATCAGGTCTATTCTTGCATGCCAGTCAAGGTATGGGATATGCGGAAAATGCTATGGGGCTAATCTTGCTCGAAATGACGTTGTCGCAATTGGAGAAGCGGTTGGAACGATTGCCGCGCAGTCTATTGGAGAGCCTGGAACCCAGCTGACCATGAGAACATTCCACACTGGTGGTATTGCTTCTGCAGACGACATAACGCAGGGTCTTCCAAGGGTTGAAGAGCTTTTTGAAGGCAGGAAACCGCGATATTCTTCAATAATATCAGAAATTTCCGGCAAAGTCAGAATTGAAGAAATAAAAAAAGCCCGCCACATATTTATCACTGGAAGCGACGGCAAAGAAAAAGATTATAGCATCCCATTTGGATTCAGGATTAAAGTTGAAGATGGAGCTCAAGTCGAGGCGGGAGACCCTTTAACCGAAGGGCCAATCAACCCTCATGACGTTTTAGCAATTAAAGGCGAGCAGGCCGTTCAAAACTATCTCATATCCGAAGTTCAGAAAACATACAGAATGCAGGGAGTTGACATAAACGATAAACACATCGAAGTCATCGTTCGCCAGATGATGCTCAAAGTCAAAATTCTGGATCCAGGCGACAGCAATTTCGTTGCCGGAACATATGTTGAACGCAGCGAGCTGCAAAACGCAATAGCGGTCCTAGAATCCAAAAAAGCAACAAACGAAGACATAAAATATCCAACCTGGGAAGCGGTTTTGCTTGGAATAACAAAAGCTTCTCTTGCAACAGATAGCTTTTTATCCGCAGCTTCCTTCCAAGAAACAACGCGCGTTTTAACGGATGCTGCAATAAAAGGAAAAATTGATCCCCTAACCGGCCTGAAAGAAAACGTCATCATAGGAAAATTAATTCCCGCCGGAACCGGAATTTCCTGCTATCAAAATGTGGATATTTCTCGAACTGGATATAAACACTAAATGTGAGTTTAATATATCTTAAATAAACTAAAATATTTGATTTATGGGTGGTTTCTTTTGAAAAAAATTGTAGTTTGTATGCTCGGCGTTATAATTCCCTTGAGTTTGGTTTTTGTGTTTTTTATATATTCCAAAACTAATCAAATTAAGACATATATCAAGCGTGTTGAAGACGTTAAGGTTTCTGTCATTATCCCCGTGTATAATGTTGAAAAGTATTTGAGAGCATGTTTAAAAAGCGTCCAAAGCCAAACCCTGGAGGACTTTGAAGTTATTTGCATAGATGACGGATCTTTGGATAAAAGCGGCGAAATTTTAGACGAATATTCAAAACGTGACACCAGATTTAGGGTTTATCATCAGCGAAATTCAGGAGTTTCAGCAACAAGAAATCGCGGCGTTGATCTGGCAAATGGTGAATATATAAAATTTGTTGATTCTGACGACACCATAGCCCCCCAAACGCTTGAAAAGTGCTATAAAATAGCAACAGACGAGGACGCAGACATCGTTCGACATAACTCCATAGACGGGATCCGCCAAGGGCCTCAGTTTGAGCTGATTTGGCCAACAACAGTTTGGGGGGGAATGTATCGGACGCAATTTTTCAAAGGAAACAATATCAAGTTCGACACGGAAGCAACATATGGAGAAGATCAGGCCGTCAATTTGATCTGCAACTCAAGAGCAGAAAAAATTGTCTACTGTTCAGAAAATTTATATAACTATGTGAATAATCCAAACTCGCTGTGTCGCAATTCAGATTTTGAAAAATATTCAACCAGCCACGCAAAAAGCGTTAACGTCGTGTATGAAGATTGGAAAAAAAACGGATATTTTGAGAATGATCAAGCCAAAATTGGATTTTTAAATTGGTTTGCGGACATGAATCAATGGAAAGACAATTGCGATGTTAACAGGCTGTTTTTGGACTCCATCGGCTCGGAACTTCTTGAAGACGATGTTTTGGAGCTTTTGTCTGAAGAAAAAAGAAATGCTATAAACAATATGAAAAATAGCGTTTGTGAAAGTTAAAAATTTTTGATTTAGGTTTGGCTTAACAAGGTTTTGTGCGTTTTAATGCGCGCCCTTGTTATTTTTTTTGTATAATCCTCCAATTGACTTTTTAAGAGTTTTAATTTATAATAAAATTGTGGATTAAAGTAATTATTTATGTAAATATTAAAGGATGTGATAATTATACGCTATATAAAAAAATACATACACATGATTTTAAACTATGGTATAGATATTGTTAAATAAAAAGGAGGGCAACTCAAATGAAAAATCTAATTTCAAATCCCAAAGTCTCAATAATAATCCCGGTTTACAACACTCCCGAAAATTTACTCAGAGATTGTCTAGAAAGCGCTAAAAATCAAACTTTAGAAGATATTGAAATAATCTGCGTTGATGATGGATCAACAAATGGATCTGAAAAAATTTTAGATGAATATGCTAACAGTGATCCTAGATTTAAAATTGTCCATCAAGAAAACGGGGGGCTCTCAGTGGCCAGAAACACGGGAATAGAGCTTGCCAAGGGTGAATTTATCAAGTTTCTGGATTCGGATGACATGATATATAAAACTGCAGCCGAAAAAAGTTATGATGTGGCAAAAAAATATGACGCGGATATAGTCAGATACTCTTGTGAAGATGTTGAAAAAGGAAAAACCAAGAAATGGCTAGCAAACTATGATAAACTCGAATTTATAAATGACCCAAGTTATAATATTTTTAAAATATATATTTACAACAAAATTATTACTGCTTGGGGAGGCTTATACAAAAATAAATTTTTAAAAGACAATAATCTTAAATTTTGTAAAAGTATAAAATCTTGGTTTGAAGACAGTTGCTTTAACGCTTTATGTGTTGTTGCGGCATGTAAATTTGTTTTTATGCCTGATAAGCTTTACATTTATAGAAACAATGATCAATCTATAATGGGAGAAATCACGCAAAGTGAAGATATGAAAAATGTATTTAGTAAACAGCAAGATTCTTTAAACCAAGGAATTAAATATATGTTGGATTACTGGAAAAAATCTGAATATCTAAATGAGCTTAACATGAAAATGGATTCTTTAAAATCAAATTTAATTTTTAATGATGATCTTATTTCATGTTTTAGTGATAATCAGGATTTTGTCAAACTGCTAATGAATTCACTGTTTCTGCGTTACGTAGGTATGTAAATAACATTATCACTTCTGCTCACCAGAATTCTGCTTCTATTCACATTTTTTGAACAAATTTTGGCAGATTATCTTAAACTTTAGAAAATATTGAAATAATCTGCGTTATTTTAAACTCTAAAAGCAATTTGGATTTTTATTTTAAATCCCTATTGCTTTTATTTTGATTTTGTGATATCATATTATCTAGGTGTTTTTATTACTTTTTAGGAGATATGATTTTATGAAAAAAATTAAAGTTGCTGTTTTATTCGGCGGCGTTTCCTCAGAATATGAAGTTTCTTTGAATTCCGCTTTTAACGTTATAGGTAACCTGTCGAAAGAAAAATTCGAAATAATTCCAATAGGAATAACAAAAAATGGACATTGGCTATATTATCCCGGGCCTATTGAAAAAATTCCAACAGACCAGTGGAAAGACGATCTGGACTGCTGCCCTGCAATCATCAGCCCAGATTCAACTCACGGCGGAATATTAAAAATAATGGAAAATTTTAAATTCGCACTTTTAAAAATCGATTGCGTTTTTCCTGTCCTCCACGGCTCTAATGGAGAGGATGGGCGCATGCAGGGATTGCTTGAAATGTCTGGCATTCCATACGTTGGCTGCGACGTTTTGAGCTCAGCAGTTTGCATGGATAAAGTCTTAACTCGCGTGCTCTTGGATTATTTTTCGGTTAAAGGAACCAAGTGGAGACACATCAATAAAAAGGACATCGAAAAGCTGGACTCTTTTTGCGAAAGCATTTCAAAGAGCCTCAAATTTCCAATTTTCACAAAGCCGGCAAACGCGGGTTCTTCAGTTGGAATCAGCAAGTGTCACAATATTGATGAGCTGCGTCACGGAATTTTAGTCGCTTTTGCGCATGACGACAAGGTCCTTTGCGAAGCGGGTGTTGATGGAAAAGAAATCGAATGCGCAGTTATCGGAAATTCAGAGCCCAAAGCTTCAATTCCGGGACAAATAGTTCCGTGCAACGAATTTTATGACTACGCCGCTAAATATGAAAATGAGTCAAAACTTGAAATTCCCGCCCCTATAGACGAAAAAACTTCGCAAGAAATCAAAAATATTGCAATTAAAGCATATAAACTTTTAGGATGTTCTGGCTTTGCTCGCATTGATTTTTTTGTTACAAACGACACCAATGAAATATATATCAACGAAATCAACACCGTCCCCGGTTTCACTAAAATCAGCATGTATCCCAAACTTTGGGCGCAAGAAGGCGTCAAGTATTCAGAATTGCTCGAAAATTTAATTGAGCTTGCGATTAAAAAAAAACAATAATTAACAAAAAAAGTATGGGGGTTTAGAAAAATGGGAAACTGTCAAAAAATAAACCTTTTAATCCAAGGCTCGCAAGGCTATGTATATTCAGATATGAGCGATTTTGAGCTGTTCACCACCGGAACACTGGAAAAATTAAAAAGCAGCTGGATGATTTGCTATCAAAATGAAAATCAGGGCACAACCAAAATAACGCTTTTTAGCGACCAAACAGCAACAATAAAATCCGATGGAAAGATCGCATACACCTTTAGATTCATTCAAAACAAAGTAACTAAATCAAGCCTTTGCTGTCAAGATTTGTTTTCATGCATGTCTTTAAAAGCAACTAAAATCCACCACAAACTCACCCTCGAGGGCGGGACGATTGCTCTTGAATATGACATGAACGTTGAATCCAAGATGGTTATCAAAAATAAATTATTCATATCAATTAATCTTTCCAAATGATAATAAAATGTTTTATGAGTTTTAAATTTAAGGATGTGATTAAAATTTATGGCAGGGGTTTTAAAGCAAGCGCAGGATCAACTAAAAAATTTGTTAACTTGCGCTTTGAATCGGGCGATGGGAAAAGGCGAGCTTGTTAAAACTTCAATTCCAGATTTTTTGGTTGAATCGCCCGATAGCTCGATTCATGGCGACTTTGCAACCAATATCGCAATGGTTGGAGCAAGGCTTTTTAAGCAATCTCCAATGCTTTTGGCCCAAAAAATTGTCGATAATCTTTCGCTGGATGGAACATATTTTCAAAAATGTGAAATTGCGCAGCCTGGATTTATAAATTTTTTCCTGGGCAAAACTTGGTTTAAAGAAGCAATTGTTTCAATTTTGAAAGAAAAAGAAAACTATGGCAGGTCGGCCTTTGGAGGCGGGGAAAAAGTTTTGGTTGAATTTGTTTCCGCTAACCCAACCGGCCCGATGCATATTGGAAATGCGCGAGGGGGAGCCGTTGGAGATTGTCTGGCGGAGCTTTTGTCCTGGGCGGGGTATGATGTCACGCGTGAATTTTACGTCAATGACGCGGGAAATCAAATCGAAAAGTTCAAAAAAAGCCTGTCCATACGATACATGCAGCTATATTCAAAAGATGGCGAGATCTCCTTGCCCGAAGACTGCTATCAAGGCGAGGACATCATCCAAGCAGCCCAGTCCTTTGCCGCGATTCACAAAGACAAATATGTTGGCGTTTCGGAAAAAGAGCGAGCTGAGGCTCTGGTCGAATATGCCCTTCCGCTAAATGTTAAAGCCCTCAAAAATGACCTGCTGAAGTATAGAATAGATTACGACAGTTGGTTTTTGGAGAGCAAGTTATATAAAGGCGGCAAAGTGCTAAAAATAATCGATATGCTAAAAGATAGAGGATATGTATATGAAAAAGATGGAGCTGTTTGGCTGAATTTAACTAAATCCGGAAAAGACAAAGACGAGGTTTTGGTTCGAGAAAATAAAATTCCAACATATTTTGCCGCAGACATCGCATATCACTATGACAAATTGGTTGGTCGAAAATTTCAAAAAGCAATCAACATTTGGGGAGCAGACCACCACGGGCATGTTGGAAGGCTCAAAGCTGCTCTGGAAATTTTGGGAGTTGATCCAAAGCGCCTGGACATTATCTTGATGCAGATGGTTCGTTTGGTTCGAGACGGGCAAACGGTTAAACTCAGCAAGCGTTCCGGAAAATCAATCACTTTAACATCTTTACTGGATGAAATTCCGGTTGATGCTGCGAGATTTTTTTTCAATATGCGCGAAGTTAATTCGCATTTTGACTTTGATTTGGATCTTGCTGTTGAACAGTCCTCCAAAAACCCCGTATACTATGTCCAATATGCCCATGCAAGAATCTGCAAAATATTAAAAAACCTCGAAAAAATCGGCAAAAAACCCTCGCTCGACTCAAACTATCTCCTTTTAACCGAGCGCGAAGAAACTGAACTTATCAAAGCAATTTCCAAATTTCCCGATGAAATCATCGCTTCTGTCGCTTCAAGTAATCCATCTCGGTTGACCAAATTCATCATCGACGTTGCAACGCTTTTCCACAAATTCTATGGGAAATGCAAGGTTTTTGGAAGCGAGGAAGATCTACTTGGAGCAAGACTTGGCCTTTGCTTGGCGGTTAAAATAACCTTAAAAAATGCGCTCTCAATTTTGAAAATTAGTGCGCCGGAGGACATGTGAAAAAAGCCAATAATTTTAGCGCATTTATAAAAAAATATAGTTCTGATGATTTTTTACGACTGCACACTCCTGGCCACCAAGGACGCTGTCAGTTCATCAACAACATCTCCCCGCTGGATGATATCACTGAAATCTCGGGCTCAGATTCGCTATATCACTCAAGCGGGATCATTAAGGACCTGGAGGATCAAATTTCCAGGCTATATAAGTCGCAATCTTTAATATCCGCTGGGGGATCAACTTTATGTATACAAACTATGCTCGGTTTATTTCGCGGCAAAAAATTCGTCGCTATGCGCTCATCACACATATCATTCTACAACACCTGCGCCTTGCTTGGAATAAGCCCCATTTGGATTGGCCCAAGTTTTTTAGACTTTCCTCGCGAAGATCAGCTTGCCAAAGAGCTTGAAAACGCTCTAGTTTCAACCGGTGAGCCGTCAGTTGTATATATAACTTCTCCGAACTATTGTGGGGCTAGCGTGAATATTTCAAAAATTTCTCAAATTTGCAAAAAATATAACGCAATCTTAATGGTTGATAATGCACATGGAGCCCATTTGAAATTCACACCTCAAGATATTCATCCAATCTCCCTGGGCGCGGATATTTGCTGCGACAGCTTCCACAAAACCCTGCCAACTTTAACTGGCGCCGCCGTTTTGCATTTTAAACCTGGTTTGGTCGACAGGCATGAAGCAAAACACATTATGTCTATGTTTGGTTCAACAAGCCCGTCATATATGATAATGAGCTCAATTGCGCTGTGTGTTGATTGGCTAAAATCAGAAGCAAAGCTTAAATTTCAAAAACTGCAGCAAAAAAAAGACAGCGTTGTTAAAAATTTGCATATAAACGTTTTAAAAACCGACTGCAGCAAGCTGACAATTGACGCCCAAAACATAAAAAATGGCGCCGAACAAGTTGCTAAACTCCTGCGATCTGACAAAATAGAACCCGAATATGTTGGCTTGAGATACTTAACAATGATCTTGTCGCCGTTTTTAAGCGAAGCCGATTGGAATCGGATTGAAAGTTGTCTCAAAAAAATCCAAATTAATTTAAATAATGGCCATATTGAGGCCGCGCATTTTCCCCCTCCGAAAGTTAAAATCAGCCCAAAACAAGCATTTTGGAGCAAGTCTGAACGAATTGAAATCAAAAAATCAGCTGGGCGGATCGCTTCAAAATGTCAGTGGATTTGCCCCCCAGGCGTCCCGATAGTTGCTGCAGGCGAACTGATAACGCCCGAAATTGTTGAATTGTTGGCAAAAAATAAAATAAAATATATTGATGTTGTTAAAAATATATAAATAAATTTGGAGCAGCGCTATGCCTTTTGAATTTTGTGGAAACGAAAATATGTTATCAATCCTAAATAATATAATAAAATCCAGAAAATTTTCTCATTCATATTTATTTTTTGGAGACGAAGGCGTTGGAAAAAAATACATATGCCGCCAGTTTGCGCAGGGAATCCTCTGCGAAGGAGAAGACAGGCCGTGTGGGAAATGCTCCAGTTGCAGGAAAATTGCATCACAAATTCATCCCGACTATTTTGAAATAGGGGTTGATGTCGCTGCTGGAAAGCAAGGTTTTAGCGTTGATGATGCGCGCAAATTAATCGAATCCGCGTATATCATGCCAAATGAAGGGATTTTTAAAATATTTTTGCTGAATAATGTTGAAACGCTTCTTGCTGCTTGTGCCAACACATTGCTAAAAACCCTTGAAGAACCGCCAAAACATGTCATATTTTTGTTGCTGTCAAACAATAAATCCGGCGTTTTGAAGACTATTCTGTCCCGATGCATTCCAATCGGCGTCTATCCGGTTTCGAATGAACGTTGCTTTGATAATGTTAAACTAAAATTTCCAAATGAAGACGAAAAAACCTTAAAATTAGCAGCCAATCTTTCAGGCGGGAGCATAGGACAGGCGATTTTTTACCTTAAAGACCCGGTTGGCCAGAAATCAGTTTTAATTTCAAAAAAGCTGCTGGATTCATATTTTCAAAGGGATGAGCTGGGTTTTGTTCAGTCGATTGCGCCTCTTGCAGACGACCTTTCCCTAGCTTTTGCGGTTTTTAAATGCGCTTTAGCCGGGCTCAAGCTGAAAATCGATTCCGAACTCAAACTAAATAAAACGCCAAGCAAAAATTTTTGCCAAAAACTTTTTAAGGCTTTTGGATGTTTTGAAAAAGCAGGAGAAATTCTAACCAAAAATGGGAATAAAAATTTAACTGTTTCCAGGCTTTGTGCTGAAATTTTTTGAAAAAAATATAACTCTTTGTATTATTAAATGTTATGGAGAAGTGCATATGAAAAAAGTTGTTGGGATTCGTTTCAGAAGCCTTGATAAACATTGCTATTTTGATAGCGGCAACGAAATCTATTGTGTTGGAGACAATGTTATTTGCAAAACCATTCACGGTTTAGAGCTTGGAAAGGTCCAAGTTCCAGCCCGAATGGTTAACTGCAAAAGCAGCCTGGTTGATCCAGAATATTTTATTTTGCGAGCCGCATCTGAAGCTGACATTAAACAACATGAAAAAAATTTAAAATCAGAAGAAAGCGCAACAGAAATTTGTAAAAAGTCCATCAAAAAACACAATCTGGGCATGAATTTGATATCCACAGTTTTAACATTTGACAAAAATAAACTGATCTTTTTCTTCACAGCCAATGAAAGAGTCGATTTTCGCGCTCTTGTTAAAGAACTTGCCTCTATATTTCACACGAGAATTGAGCTTCGGCAGATTGGAAGCCGCGATCAATCTAAAATGCTGGGCGGCCTTGGAATATGCGGAAAGTCCTTTTGCTGTTCAACATTTTTGAAAAATTTTCATCCAATTTCAATAAAAATGGCGAAAGAACAAAATTTGTCCCTGAATTCTAAAAAAATATCAGGATGTTGCGAACGTTTAATGTGCTGCTTGCAATATGAATATGATCTTTACAAAACATTAAACAAAAGCGCCCCCAAACCCGGAACAACCGTCATGACTCCCGTTGGAAAAGGCGTTGTTGTGGATGGGGACATAATCACTGAGAAATATTCGGTTAAATTAGTTGATTTATATGAATCAACACTGAGAGTGTTTAATAAAAATGATCTGAAAATTATAAATGAATCTCAAAATAAAAAATCACAAAAACATAACTCATAAATAAAATCTTATTTTACTGTGTTAAAACTAAACAAAGAAACGCCTCAAGCTTTTCAAAAATCCTCAAGGCGTTTCGAAACACATATTACTATCCATTAAAAACCAGAGTCGACCCTTTCTAATTTAACATAAATTTCATTCACAGTTGCTAAAATTTTCAAAACAACCTCTAGTTTTACTTGCTTGACCTTTTTAATCTGTACATTTTAGCAATATCAGAGTTGTAAAATTCGTCAACAGTAAGTAAATCGGCAATTCCATCGATCCAGGGATCAGTTACGCTGGCATTGGCTGCTTGAAAAGCTTCCTTAAGCTCTGCTCTGTCTTTTTCTGTCCAGCCTTTGCCAAAACCGCCCGCAACTGATTCTAGCGCCTCGTTTGACAGCTGGCTTTTTTTGTTTTCTTTCATTTTAATCGCCTCCTTTCCATTTAAAATTTTAAGTGTCAGGGGTAATATGAAATTAAACAACACAACCCCTAAATCTATAATAACATAAATATAAATAAATGTCAATACCTAAATTAAAAAAATTTTTAAAATGATGCAGACTGGTTTTGCCACAATCATCCAACAGCTAACTCAAGTTTTGTATCCTTTCTCAACCAAAAGAATCCTTCAGTCCGCCCAAAAAAAGATGGATATGGCATTGATCTATTTTTTTAGCTTTAGATCCTTTGTTTTAAGGAAATTAGTAATTTGTTTTCCAATCGGTAATATAATAAAAATGTCCGATGACGCCCTAAGACATCACCGGACAAAATCCCACTGGATTCCTTTCTTTATTTGAAAAATTCACTCGCTAAGCCGTCGCAGGATCTTTCTTTTTCAAAAGCCTTAACTCTATATCTTGAATTTGCGCTTCGTGAGCGACTAGCTCGGGAAGCCAAACGTCAATCATGCCCTGATATGTTTTAATTATATCAACGACCTCACTGTCATTTTCAAACTTTTCAAAACATTCATCATATATTGCGTGTTTTTTACATCTCTCTATGATTAATTCGCTGTCATACGCGCTGTTGTCATAACTTCCTTTTGAAAAAACCGACAAATCTGTCTTGGGATAATATTCTTTGTTTTCCATTGCACACAAGCGCTTCTCATGATTTTCAAACATCAAAATTAGGTCATCTATTTTGTCCTGATATTGTTTAACAATTTCAAAGGCATTAGTTTTGGTTGCGTCATCGCCAAACTGCTTTTTGTATTTTTCAAAACACTCTTGCGCCAAAGATTCGCTCGAAGTAAGCTCTTTAAAACTAAAATCATTAAGCGCTCCAACTGCTGCCGGGACGCTTGCCAACATGGTTGCTGCAACTAAACATGCTAAGATTTTCCTACATTTAAACAATTTCATAAAAATAAACCCCAATCAGTTATTTAATATATTATATAAAATTATTCAATCTATTGATATATTTATATAGTATCATATATTTATTACATTGTCAAGTTTTCACTTTAAATTTGTGAAAATTAAACAAAAATATTTATAAACATAATAAACTTTTTATGCATATATATAACATATTTAAAACACAAACGCCTATTTTATGATTTTTTTCAAAATTATAACCTTCTAAACTGCAAAAAAACATATAAATTCTCTTTACATATTTTGGTTAAACATGCTATAATGTATCAGTTTCTTAAGTTTAATATGCAAACGCTTGCGCCCGCAAAAAATCGCTATATAAATTCAAATTTATGTTTTATTACACATTCACAATTTAATCTGAGCATAATTTTAAAAAAGAGGGTTATATTTTTATGTCAAAAAGAATTATGAAAAAATTTTTTGCATCCACAATTGCAATTGCAGTCACCATGACAACATTGAGAAGAGGTTGCGCGGGCTGTTAAAGCTTTGTCGAAAAAGGAAAAGTTTTAAGGATTTAGATAAACAAAACGTCATGAAACTGGTTGGCCTTTTGATTGAACGCGCAGATGATGACGTGTCTATTGAGCAAATAGATTGCAATAATTTTTTCTAAGATTATTGCAAAAATTAAGGTTTGCAGGTTATAGATTTGCTGGAATATTGTTCACATTCTGTTCACACCAAAGTTTGAGTTGCGGGCGCTGTTGGAAACCTTACATATCGAGTTTTTTTCAAAATCACAATAAAAAAGAAATCTTTAAGATAACGAAACTTCTAGCAACCCGCTTGATAGGTATAAGGCCCTATGGAGAAATGCTTGCGCTTTAAACAACGTTGAAATTGCTTTTAAAAATAGTCTCAATATTATTCAACATTTATTATAAATGATCGTTTTATTCAAAAATATTCTAAAAATTTTATGATGTCTTGGTGATTTTTTGATTTTTTATAAAAAATTTACAAAAAGTTAACATTTTGGTTGGAAATATATGTTATAATCAGCCAGACATACGATTTTACATGTAAAAACTGTAATTGACAAAGTATATTATATATTACACACAAAATTTTAATTGTTTTTAATTGTTATTGTAAAATTTACTTTAGATTTTTAACTTGACGGCTTTTTACTGCTCACAGGTTAATAGATTTATTATTTTGATTATAGATAAATAGTTAAAAAATCATATATAATTTTATGTTTTTATAAAAATATAAAGGGAGAGCATATATTTATGCGAATAAAAATTATCAAAAAAATTTTAGCAATTATGATTTCAGCCTCAATTTTGGCGACAACGCCCGGGCTGGCTGGCGCTTTTCCGGGAAAAGGCAACCTTGAAAACAAATTTTTAGGGAAAAAAACTGACCGATCCAAAACAAATTCACAAAAAGACACAGAACCTGAAGAAGAAAAAGAAGACATAGTTGAGGATGATATAAACCAGTATAGTATTCATGATCAAATCGAAAATATCCCGCAAAAGCCAATTAAATATTTTCAATTTAACGTTGATGCTTCAAAATTAAATTTATTGCTAAATAAAAACTCATATTGCAACCAAGAAAAATATGATTTTTTAACCGCCGTTGAAAATTTGATTTCAAGTGGTGAACTAAAAAACCATAAAAAATCAGACATTTGGAAAATATCTAATATATTGATTAAAATATATAACAATGGTGATTTAAAAAAACAAGTCGTAAAAATTATATTGGATTTGATTCAAAATGATATACTCGCAAATTGTCCAAAAGAAACAGCTATATATATATCAAAAACAGTGATTGAATATCTTTTTAATAACAATTATCACGAAAAGTCTGTTGCAAAATGTGTCATGACTTTAGCCCACCACAACGTTTTGACTAATTGCTCGGACGAAATACTGCCATACATATTGGGCCAATTGTTTAGAATTTCAAATAACGATGAAGCAAAATCACATATCGCGCAGGCTATTTATCAGTTTTTCCAAAAAAATTTGCTCAAAACATTTTCAGGTGAAAGAATTTTTCAAATTGTTGATCTTTTATCAAAATGTTCCAATCAGCCGGATGCCAAAGAATATGTTGCTGGATCTGTTTCCATCATGGCCATGGAAGGTTGTTTTAACAATTATTCCAAAGAGGAAATTTTTAAAATAATAGACTTATTAAAATTCTGTTTAGAAGATCATGACTCTGGAGCCCCTTTCGGATTAGCTATAGCTGGCTTTGCACAGAACAATTTGTTCAAAAACTTCTCCAAAGAAGAGATTTCAAATATGTTGTCTTTGCTGCAAAAGTATTCAACTGGAAAAAAGTCTAAAATTTATGTTGCATTAGCCCTAAAAAACCTGGCTTTTTTCGACATGTTTAAAAAATATTCTAAAGAAGAAATTGAAAAAATTATGGAGTTGCTTGCTGACTGCTTGCAAGAAACCGGAGCTGGAAAAAACGTTGCTAAAGCCATCAGAAATTTAATTTTTAAAAATGCTTGTCAAGAATTTTCTAAAGAGGATGTTTCAAAAATTTTGACAAGGCTCAAATTTTGCTCAAAAGAAGAAGGAGCCAGTCTAAGCGTTGCTCAGGCCGTTGGAAATTTAGCTTTAAAAGACCTGCTTAAAGAACATTCAGAAGATGAAATTTTAGAAATTTTAGATTTATTGAATTATTGTCGACGTGAGGAAGATTCTAGAGATAATGTCGCATATTCTATTGGGCAGTTAGCTTTAAAGGGGTTTTTTCAAAAATTTTCTGATGAAAAGATAAAAAAAATAATTGATATGTTATTTAGTTGCAAAGACTCAAAATATACTAAATTTGGATTAATAACAGCCATTGGAAATTTTGCTGAAAAAAATTTATTTAAAGGGTATTCTAAAGACGAAATTTCGAAAATATTAGTCACATTAAATGAATATTCAAAAGATCCAACCAACAGACCCTATGTCGCGGAATCTGTTTTAAAATTATTTCAAAGCGGCCTGCTTAAAGAATATTCTAAAAGTGAAATTTTTCAAATAATGAAATTGTTGGATTTTTGTTCAACCAGCAAATCAGCTCACAAGTATATTGCCCTATTTTTTAAAAATTTGACTTGTTGCGATTTTTTAAATTTATGTTCTAGGGATGAAATTTGGCAAATAGTCGAAATATTTTCACGGTCTTTGAACGAAAACGAAAGCAAACAATATTTTTCACAATTTGTTCTTTTGTTATTGGAAAAAGGTTTTTTTAACAAATGCTGTGAAGAAAAAACATATGCAATATTAAAATTATTAGGTTACTGTGCTTTTGAGCCATTAGCTAAAAAATATGTTGCTAAAGCTGCTGAATATGTCGTTTTGTCCAATTTATTCAAAAAGCGTGATGTTTTCACTATAATTGAAATGCTCAACAGATGCTCAACTGAAAATGATTCTAAAAAATGTATTGCAACGATCATTTCCAATTTAATCGAAAAAAATTGTCTGATTGAATGCTCTCAAGAAAACATCAAAAAAATATTTAACACATTATTTGAATGTTCATCTGACGATGGCGCTAAAATATTTGTCGCCAAATCAACTATGTGGTTATTTTCAAATAATTTTTTACAAGACTATTCCCCTGAAAATATCTTAAAAATAATAAAAATATTGTCTGATTGCGCAAAAGATGAAAATGCTAAAGAATATATTGCGATAACAATTTTAAATATAATTAATAAAAATTATATAAAAGGATTCTATAAAAAACAATTTATTGATATATTGTCCGTGCTGTCTCGATGTTCATCCAATAAATCCGCTCAAAAATATATCACAAAAGCCATTTTTAATTTAATTGCAGGGAAATTTTCAAAAGAATATTTTTTAAAAGAAGGCCCTAGCATTAATAATTTAATTTCGCAATTTTTGCAAAACTCAGATGATATGGAAGGTGAAGCTTTTGACGCCATAAACAAAAGTTTGGAAATTTTATCTGAAGGGTGTTGTTTAAATCCATATTATTATAATAAAAATAACAAAGCAAATAATTATTCACATCAAACTTTGACTGATGAAAAAGAAAAAATCCTTGCTTCCAAAGACATCCACAACTGGACAAAAACTAATATTTTAGGAAGAAGGCATAGGGAAGAAGTTTTGAAATTAATTGACCTATATAATAAATCTTCTAAAGATGAGTTTGATAAAATAAACACCTTGTCAATAATTTCTCAACTAGCCAAAAATAACTCATTTTATGGATATTCTAAGCAAGAAATGTTGCCTATAACAAACATTGTGCAAAAATGTTCAAATGTTTGTCGAAAAGCTGAACTTCAAACAAGCATTATCACAAATTTAGCACAAAACGGATTGCTAAAGGAATATTCTGAGCAAGAAATTTATCCTCTGGTTAAGCTGCTGATTCAACGTTTGGATTGCTTAGATTCATTGGAAGAAAAACGAGAAATTTTGACTGCAATCAGATATTTTGCTCAGAATGATCTTTTTAAGTGTTGTTCTAAACAAGAAATTAATAAAATTCTAAACACAATATTTAAATTTTCAAATGAAGATGCGCTTAAATGCGATTTAATATACGCTTTTGGGAGTTTGGCTGAAAAAGGTTTGGCAAACGGATATTGTGGAGAAGAGGTTTCGAAAATTTTAAATCCACTATTTGAATATTCGAATAATCCAAACAATGGAGGGATTATTGTTGAAATTGTTTGGAAATTATCATTTAATGACTTTTTTTTAACATATTCAAACCAAGAAATTATGCGATATGTGGATTTAATATCTAAATTTTCCAATGATGAGGTCTGTAAAGACTGCATTTCTTGCATTATCTTCAACCTTGTTTTAAAAAATTTAATCCATGATAAAGAACATGTTTTTAAAATTTTAGACACGCTTTCCGCCTGTTCAAATATAGACCACGCTAAAATTCAAATCGCGGGCGTCATTCGAAATCTAGCTTATAATGGACTTTTACATGATTTTTCAAAAGATGAAATTTCAAAAATTTTAGAAATTTTATCAACATGCTCGAATTTTAATGAGGCCAGTTATAATATTTTAAACGCAATTTTTAATTTAATTTCTAAAAATCTGATAAATGATCAAGAACATGTTTTTAAAATTTTAGACATGCTTTATAAATATTCAAACAACAATATGTGCAGCGACGCTGTTTTAACCTTGGTTAAAAACATCATGGCAAAAAATTTAAGCGGCGAAAATTCCAAAAAAATAATATCAAAAATAACAAAAATTTTGTTTAAATGTTCGGAAAACGGCGCCAATGGAAAAGATTTTCATGAAATAATTGAAGATTTGTTTGAAAAAGATTATGTTGAATTTTTCTTGCAAGATGATTTTTTTAAAATGATTGAAATATTTATCAAGCATTTTGATGATTTGCCGAATAAAAAAGAATTTATTAGAGCTGTCGGAAAATTCGCTGTTAAAGATTGGCTTAAAAACTGTCCAAAAGAATTGATTTCAAAAATTGTTGACATTCTAATTAAATGTTCGGATTGTGATGAATATAAAAAAGCTGTTGTCGATATAATCGCAAATTTAACGTCTAAAGGACTCCTAAAAAACTTTGAAAAATCCCAGATTTTAAAAATAACAGACACATTTTTTAATTTTTTTGAGAAGCCTTCGCAGTCCAACCTCAAAAACACATTAAAAAATTATTCACATCAAAATAATAATATCAAGCAAAGCGTTGCGTATGCCATCGGAACCTTAGCCACTGAAAATCTTTTGCAAGACTATGAAAAAGATGAAATTTTAAAGCTAAAAGATCTACTCTTCAAACTTTCAAATGATCCGGAAGCTAAAATTGATGCTTCATTTTCCCTAAAAATGTTCCTTGCAATGAATCCGTTCAGCGAGAACTCGGAAGAAAAAGTTTTAAACCTAAAAGAAAAATTTAAACAATTTTCAAATGTTTATGAAAATTCAGCAACAAATTCGGCGCGTTCAATTAAAGAGTTGGCTTATTTAGGCTTTTTTAAAAAATATTCCAAAGAGCAAATAATTTCAGTGATAAATATATTGGAAAAATGCGTTGTTGACAACTCAGCCAAACAATATGTCAAAGAAGCTATTTCTCGCCTGAATGATGACGGATGTTTCCGAGATTTAACGGCTTGGAATATGTCAAAAATTAGATCAATATATGGTGAATGTTCTAATAATTTTAATAATAACCAGTAAAATATTAAAAACCATAAAGAAGACTATAAATGCTATGAAGGCGCAAATTATTCAAAACATCGCTATGGATGATTTGTCTGCGGACGCAATTGAAGCTTTAAGAAGTGATGGATATTTTTCGACATCACTTAAAGAGCTGGATAATTTAATAGTGATGAAAAATTCCTAAAATCAAACTAAAGTATTTGAAAATTTACAAAAAATTAACAATTTTAAACAATTTATGTGATACAATTCCCGAATATATCAGTGCATATGCAAAAAAATATAAAATGAGAAGGTTCTTATATATGAAATCAAAAATAATCAAAAAAATTCTTGCAGCAATGATTGCAACCTCAACAATCATAACAACGCCGGGTTTAGCCAACGCTTCAAAAAAGATTTCCAAAAAAAATTCAAAGCAATCTAGCGCTTTAGCCCCAGAAGATCAAGCAAAAAAGAAAAAGTCAAATCGAAATAATTGGCCAGACGAAAACAAAACTCACGACAGAAGACGCAAAAAATATAATACCAATCAAAAATATAACAACACCTACAGTCACATATTGTCACAAGTCCGCCTCGCAATGAATAAAAAATCCTATACAGCAACCGATAAGCAAGAATTTGCAAAGTCTATTAACTTTATGATTGAAAACGGCTGGGTTAGTGGATGGACAGAAAATAGTTTATATAACTTGATAAAAATATTAAATAAATGCGCTAATGAGCCATCTGCTAGGAAATTTGTTGTTGATTCTCTTATCAAATTAACATCTGGTAATTATCTTAGGCAATGTTCAACTCAGAAATTTTTAGAAATAGTTAGCTCATTGAAAGATTGCTCGGAAGATTGCTCGGAAGATCAAACCCTTAAACAAAATATCGCAATAGCTCTTAACAATCTAACATCCAACTATTTAATTGCAACCCCTGTTAAAGATTCTGAAAAGAAAAAATTCAGAAAGGGTGTTATGCAAATTATAGACATGCTATACTGGGCTGCTGGTTGCGAGGAGGCCAAAGTATATGCTGCAAAATCTTTTTGGGTGTTGACGTGTCGTGGGCTGCTGGACGAAGCAGGTCAAGAAAAAATTTCAAAAATTATAGCTGCATTAGTTCCGACTTCTTCCAACCCCGAATCCGAACAATATGTTGCCAAAGCTGTTGGAGAGCTGGCTTATCGCCACCTGCTCAATCAATCACCCGCAGAGACAATTTTTACCCTAACTGACGCTATTTTGAATTTTAACCGTGGAAATGAGGAATCTAAAGCTAGCGTTGCGTTTGCGATTTCAAATCTGGCTTTTTTGGAACAGTTCGAAGAATATCCTAAAGACAAAGTTTTTATTATTGTTGACACATTAATCAGTTGCGCAACAAGCTATAATGCTCAAAAATATTTTGCAAACGCCATTGTTGGCCTATTTGATCATGAACTTTTCAAATCGCTTTCCAAAGATCAACTGATAGAAATAACAAACGCACTTATTGGATGTTGTGATAATGACTCTGCTAAAAAATATGTCGCATTTGCAATTGGCCGAATGGCATACTATGGCTTATTTAAAGAGTTTGATGACGACAAAATGTCCGAAATAGCTCAAGCCCTTTTCAAATGCGCTGGGAATCACAAAGCTAGAAAACACGTTGCTATTGCAATTTCCAATCTAGAACAGGATAATTTTTTGAAAGGATATTCCAAACAAGAAATTTTAAAAATAACAAATTTGTTGCTTGAATTTGCCAAAGATTCAAATAAAAATGATGCCTGGTCTAAAAATAACAAGGTTTTGACAATAAACGTCAAAAATTTGACTATGGGCAGCAAAGTTTTGGATATGGACGGCCGAAATTTGACCATAGAAGGCAATTGCTTGAATATATACGACAAAAGATTGGATGTTGACAGCTTGCCTAAATTTAACAGAGATTCGAATAAAAATGATGAGAGTGTGATAATAAACGTCCGAAATTTAGCCACAGAAAACAAACCATTGAATACAGGCGGCAAAGGCTTATATATCGGCGACAAAAAATTGACTGTTGACGGCAAAATTTTGAACATATTCAAAAACAGTTCAACGATTGAAGGAAAAAATTTGACCATACAAGACAATGATGTGGATATGAATGTCGAGCAGGTAGATATGAATACAAAAGATATGGATATGAGTAACAATGATCTGGCCCAAAATTACGATGCTTTAGTTGCAGATGACGAAGATCGGATCGACTCAAATGATGTTTCGTTGCTTGTTTTCGAGCTCGCCAGGAAAGGTTTGCTAAGTCAATATTCTGATGAAGAAATTTCATATGTTGTCGACGCTTTAATTGAACGTGTATATAATTTCCCAGGAGACGCTCCAAACGAAGCCGCAAATGCAATCGCAAAACTCGCAAGCAAAGGTCTTTTGGATAGATACTGCGAAAAAAATCTTCCAAAAATAATTGATGTGTTATTTAAATTGGCAGATGATCAAACTGAATCCAACCGACAAGGCATCTCAAAAGCCTTTGGCGAACTGGCTAGAAGAGGCCAATTAGACGGATTGTGCTATGAACAAATTTCAAACATATTTTATTTATTGAATGATTTTGCCTGTAAAGATCAATCTGAAGGCGCTAGAGAAGGCACTAGAGAAGCCGTTTTAGACGCTGTTTTTGAGCTGGCGCAAAAAAAATTGCTGGAAAGTTTTAAAGAATGTGACATAGAAAACATGTTCGAGTTGCTCGAAAAATGCGCAATCGACAAGTCCGATCAAATCAGAGGAAGAATTGCAAAAATAATTTTTGAACTAGCGTCTACAAATTATCTTAAAGAATTTTTCCAAAAAAACACTCTAAAAGTCACAGAGTTGTTAAATCTTTGCGCCCAAGGAAACCGCGGCCATGAAGTTTGCGATGATACTGGAGCAAAAAATGCTGAAGGCGGCCGAAAATTTATAGCAAAAACCTTTAATATTCTATTTAATGAAATATTTTTATATACGTGGGATGAAGAAACAATTTTTCAGGTCATAGACACTCTAAGGTCTTGCCTTGAAAATGAAAACTCTTGCGCTAAAGATGTCGCAAGCCTGCTTTTGAAATTTGCAATCAACGGACGCTTAAAAGGATGCTCTGAAGACGACCTTCAAAAAATCGTGAAAATGTTGAGTTTTTGCGCAAATCATGATCCATCCGCTTCAAAAGACGTCGCCGCAACAATCAAAACCCTGGTTTCCCAAAATATGTTTAAAAATTATTCCAAAGACCAAACTTGGAAAATTGTTGAAATTTTATTGCTTTGCAGCCAAAGTTTCGATCTACAGGCCAAAGCAGAAGTTGCAGCCACAATATATGAACTCGCTCACGCTGGCCTTTTTAATGAATATTTTCAATCAGACATCCAAGATATACAGGGCATTTTAAACCGATGCGCTGATGGAGTTGGATCCGATAACTATTTCGTTAAACGCGCTCTCAACGAGCTTGAAAAGGTTATTCAATCAAAAAAATCAAACTTTTAAAATCAATTTAAACATATTAAAAAAATCTGCTTCTATAATATGTGGCAGATTTTTTGCATATTTTAGCATCATGCCATAAAAATGAAACTATGTCAATAATTTAAAACAAGTTTTATCACATCTAGCGGCCGATCTTTAAGAGTTTTAACCGCAAGATATGGCTTTTGGCCAGCGCTAAACGAAGCTCGATCTCCAAGCCCTGAAATTATTTTGGAAATTTGCTCCATGTCCAGTTTAGCAGGATAAAATCGAACAACCGCTCCGTTTGCCGAAATTTCACCAAATCCGAGCCTTGAAGCTTTGGACCTCAAAATGGCGACGTCCATCAGCCCAATAACAGGCCCTGACGGCTCACCAAACCGATCAATCAACTCGTCAACAAGGTCCATTTTTTGGCTTTCATTTTCAATAGAAGCTATTTTTCGATATATTTCAAGTCTTTGTGACATATTTGGGATATATTTTTCCGGAATATGCGCGCTTATTGGAACATCAATTGCGCAGTCAACAAATTCGTCCAAAGCTTCCTTGCCCTGGGCTTTTTTAACCGCCTCGTTTAAAATTTTAATATACATATCATATCCAACAGTTGCCATTTGCCCATGCTGACGCTCTCCAAGCAAACTCCCCGCTCCCCTGATTTCCAAATCCTTCAAAGCAATCATAAACCCCGATCCAAACCTTGTGAATTCGCGAATGGCCAAAAGCCTCTGGGAAGCAATTTCCGACAAAACCTTTCCCCTGGCAAACGTGAAATATGCAAAAGCTCGACGTTTTGCGCGCCCAATCCTTCCCCTGAGCTGATATAGCTGCGCAAGCCCCATTTGATCGGAATTTTCGATAATCATTGTGTTGGCATTGGGTATGTCAACGCCGGTTTCGATAATCGTTGTGCATATCAATATGTCGATCTCGTGGTTTAAAACCTGCTTCCAAATAACTGAGAGGGCTTTTTCATCCATCTGCCCATGCGCAACTCCAATTCTTGCGCCGGGAATGAGATTTTTAATTTTCAACTGACATTGGGATATTGTTTGTATTCTGTTGTGAATATAATATACCTGGCCATTCCTGCGAAGCTCTTTGCGAATTGCCTGGGCAATAACCAAAGGCTCATATTCCATAACATATGTTTGAATTGGCTGGCGATCCTGGGGAGGCTCTTCCAAAACGCTCATATCGCGAATTCCAGACATAGCCATGTTTAAAGTCCGCGGAATTGGCGTTGCAGACAAAGATAAAACATCAACCCCGCTGAAAATTTTTTTAAACTTTTCCTTTTGTGAAACCCCAAACCGCTGCTCTTCATCAATTATTGCAAGCCCCAAATCTTTAAATTGTATATCCTTTTGAACCAACCTGTGGGTTCCAACAACAATATCAACCTCTCCAATTTTTAATTTTTTGATTATTTTGGCTTGCTCTCCGGCCGTTTTAAACCTGGAAAGCAGCTCAACTTTGATCGGAAAATTGCCAATCCTTTGCTTGATTGTTTGATAGTGCTGCCAAGCTAAAATCGTTGTTGGACACAAAAAAGCACACTGCTTGCCGTCTAGAACGCATTTAAACGCAGCTCGCAAGGAAACTTCAGTTTTTCCAAATCCAACGTCACCACAAACAAGCCTGTCCATAGGCCTGGAAGACTCCATATCCCGCTTAATTTCCTCAATTGCAACAAGCTGATCCTGGGTCTCTTCATATTCAAAATGCTGTTCAAAATTGCGCATCCAGTCATTATCCTTTGAAAACGCAAATCCCTTTGTTTGCTGACGCTTTGCGTATAGCTCGATTAGTTCTTTGGCCATTTCATCAGCCTCTTTTCGAACTCTGCGCTTGGCCCTGGTCCAATCATCCGTCCCAAGCCGACTAAGCCTGACTTTACTTGCATCCCCAGCTCCCATATATCTCGAAACCAAGTCAAGCTGCGTCACAGGAACATATAAAACATTGCTCCCGTCATATTGGATTTTGATATAGTCTTTTTCAACACTTTTAACGAGTATTTTTTCAATTCCCGCAAAACGTCCAATTCCATATGAAGAATGAACAACCAAGTCTCCAACATTTAAATCCGTAAGCGACCCTATTTTTTCTTTTGACGATTTATTTTTTGGCTTTGTTTTGCGATATTTAAACTGCGCAACTGATATAACTGCAAACTTTGCGTCTTTATCCTCAAAGCCCGACGAAACAGCTCCAGTTGTTATATATATCCCTTTGAGCTGGATTTGACTGTCATATTTAACAATCGGCGCAACAACTCCAAAAGATTCAAGGTCAAAATTCAAAGCTTTTGCAGCCTTTTGCGTTCCCGCCATCACAATAACCATATATCCCTGCTCTTTATAGAATTTTATCTGATCCATCAAAACATCGCGCTCGCCACTCCAAGTCCCCAAGCTTATTGTTTCAAAAGAAATTTTTTCATCTAATTTTAAATTATTTGACCCTGTTTGAAAATTTTCCAAAAACACCCCACGTTCATATGCCAAGTCCAAAAATCCGTCAAATTTAGGCCGACAGTCTTGCAGCTGTTCACAAAGATCGCCTTCTTCAAGAAAAACGTTTAAATCCTCATCCCAATGGCTTTTTTCATCCATCAAAGCCTTGGAAATCGCCTTTTGCTCACTAAAAATAAATATTCCATCAGAAAAATAGTCAAATATCGTCACATTTTTTTCATATCCAATTGCAATATATTTGTCAGCATTTGGAATTGAAATTTTCTGCTGAATTTTTTCGATATCGCTCTTTATTTTAGCTTTTGCTTTTGAATTTTTGACTGTCTTTAAAATTTTGTTGAGTTTGTCTATAATCAAAGTTTTATCAAAGATAAATTCAGACGCAGGACAAATTTTTAAATGCTTCATGCTGCTTGTCCTGCGCTGAGTTTTCAAGTCAAAAAACCAGATGCTGTCGATCTCGTCGCCCCAATATTCAACCCTGACTGGCCCCTCCAGCGACGCGGGATATATATCAACCAAAGCCCCTCTAACCGCAAACTGGCCGATTCCGTCGATCTGCTCGCGTTTAACATATCCCGAATTTGCTAGGCCATATATTAGATCATTTTGCGAAAATTGTTGACCAGGCTCAAGATGGATTGATAAATTTTCCAAAACTTTTTTTGGCATAGTGTGTGAATAAGCAGCGGCAACCGACGAAAAAACAACTCTGATTTTTTTGTCGACAATTTTAGACAAAACCCCAAGTCTTTTTATTTCATATTCATTCGAATAAGTTTCAACCGGTCGAATAATTAAGTCTCTATATGAAAAAATTTCAGCAATTTTCTCTCCCGCAAAACTGTTTAAATCGCTGCAAAGGGCCTTGGAGCTCTGTTCATCCGGCGTTAAAACCAAAATCAACTTCTGATCCCAATTTTCATAAACGCTCAAAATCAAATTCGCCTTATTAACCGAAGGAAGCCCCGTTGCAATAATCGATTTTTTCCCCTCAACGCATCTATTCAATTTCTCAACCTGCTCCAGTTTGCTAAGCAACTGGGTAAACAGAGTCATATTTTATATGCTCTCCCCTCTAATTTTTTATTTTTTCAAAAATAAATTAATCCATTGATTTTTTCAAAATATTTAGTTATATTTATTCATGGCTTCATCAATTTTCCCACAAACCACAAGCCCAATCGCTTGCGCAATTTTTTCGCTCGCAGCTTCCAACTTTTCAAGATCTTCTCCTTTAAGGCGCGCCAAAACCCATTTGGCAAGGTCATATTCAGGGTTTGGCTTATTTCCAACGCCGATTTTTATCCTGCAAAAATTTTCTCCTCCAGTTGAATATATAACGCTTTTCAAGCCATTATGCGTCCCTGCGCTCCCTTTTCGCCGGATTCGAATTTTTCCCAGATCAAATGATATATCATCGACTAAAACAATAATATCTGAAACGTCCAATTTATAATATTCTCGAGCAGCTTCAACCGAAACTCCGCTCTCGTTCATATATGTTAGGGGCTTAACCAGCAAACATCTTGTGTTTTCAATCAATCCATCCCCAACATATGCTTTAAATTTATATTTATCGACAACTATATTAAACTTTTGAGCGATGGCGTCCAAAGCCTTAAAACCAGCATTGTGACGCGTGTTGTCATATTTTGGACCAGGATTTCCCAAGCCAACAATGATTTTTTTAATCGGCCCACCTTTTCTTTTTTTAGGACTGATTTTATCAAACAAATCGAAAATATTCATCACGCCTCACCTAAACAAAACCGCGATTGACTTGTCTTCATATATCCTTTGAATTGCCTCTGCAAAAATCGGCGCGACGGAAAGCGTTTTTATTTTGTCAATCCGCTTGCTTTCGGGCAGGGGAATAGTGTCTAGAATGACAAGCTCTTTTATGACGGAGTTCTGGATTCGCTCAATTGCTGGACCAGACAAAACCCCATGAGTTGCGCATGCATAGACTTCTTTTGCGCCGCCAACCTCAACGATGGATTTTGCTCCATTGCAAAGCGTTCCAGCAGTGTCGATCATATCATCAGCGATTAAAACACATTTTCCTTTAACGTCTCCAATTATGTTCATAACCTCTGAAACGTTCGCTTTTGGCCGCCGTTTATCAACTATTGCAAGAGCAACATCCAGCCTTTCTGCAAGGTTCCTTGCCCGCGTGACTGAGCCCAAATCCGGGGAAACAACAACAACATCCTGTCTTTTATTTTTGAATAAATCTTGAAAATATGGCGCAATCACGGGAACTCCAAGCAAATGGTCAACTGGCATGTCGAAAAAGCCTTGAATTTGAGGAGCGTGGAGATCCATGGTTAAAAGCCTGTCCGCCCCAGCAGTTGCGATTAGATTGGCGCATAGTTTAGCAGAAATTGGATCTCGGGATTTTGCTTTTCTGTCCTGGCGCGCATACCCAAAATATGGGATAACAGCAGTTATTCTCCCAGCAGAAGCCCTCTTTAGCGCATCAATCATTATCAAAAGCTCCATTAAATTTGTGTTGACCGGAAAGCATGTTGATTGAATGACAAAGCAATCCGAGCCGCGAACAGATTCTTTGATTGAAACGGAAATTTCCCCATCACTAAAAAGTTCAACATCAGCGCCACTGACATCCAGTCTGAGAGCCTTCGCAATCATATTTGCAACAAATCTGTTGGAATTGCCCGTAAAAATTTTAATATCCTTGCCGTGTATGTTCATTATCGGCATCCCCCTAATTTTCATTCTTTGAGATAACTCATTCCTAAGCATTTAACTTCATTATACAACACCCTATTTAATTTATCAACAATAAAATATAATTTTTTTAACATAATTTCTGTATATTCACGGTTTACCTACTAGCAGTTTATTTAATATGGACGCACAAAATATCACAAATTGTAATGTTTTGTTGGGTTATATTTGTCCCCTCAAGTGCTTCTAACGAATAAATCTGGATTTAAAACGGATAAGCCTGCGCATCGTCCAAACCGTCCTCAAATTCAAATTTCAAAAACAATGTTAAACCAATTAAAGCGCCGCCGGCTCACAACAAACTTTAATGTTAATCTTTCTCAAACCTCCCTGCCTCTTTTAAAAAATCCTTAATTGGCGGTAGATTAACGTCCTCGAGTTCCTGCCTCAGTCTCTCTGCTCAATTAATAAAACCATGATAAAATGCATTCATTAACTTATACAGCGAGTTGTTTTAAGAATAAACGCGCCTGTTTTCCTCAAACAAAAATCGCTTTTGAGAACGCTTAACCACCACTTGTTAAGGATTCTTTAAAAGAGGAGCTAAACTCATCAAAACGAAATATTACAGTCGGTTGTGAGCTGGCGGCGCTTAAATTAATTTTTGCGTTGTTTTTCGGGACACAATCAATGATACTATAACATGTTGGGTTTTTAAGCAAAAAGTTGAACTTTTTTTTAGAGAAGGTTTATATAGGGACAAATATAACCCAAATTAATAGCGCGATCTGCATGTTTTTTCGATTTCACTTGACGTCAATTCTGAATTCGCAAAATTTAAATCAAAAAATAAAAATTATGCTTGACTTAAAATAAATAATGTGATATAATAATTTTATCTCGCGGGTGTGGCGGAATGGCAGACGCGCTGGTCTTAGGAGCCAGTACTTATACGTGTAAGGGTTCAAGTCCCTTCGCCCGCACCATGATTTTTGCTGATTGTTATGAGCAAATGACGTGTTCTGAGAAGGTTGCGTGGCTGCTTTGAATATTTTTGTTGGATGTTCATCAATAAACACTAGTAATGAGATTTATCAACACACGGCTGAAAAAATGGGAGATTTTATTGCTCGAGGAAACCACAATTTTGTCTTTTGCGGATGTGGATTTGGCTTGATTGGAAGAATATATTCGCTGGTTTCTCAGTCGCCAAAGAGCGAAGTTTTTGTTGCTTCTGCCAGAGCATATGAAAACAATTTGGAGTCTATTTCGTGTGTAAAGGAATATAAATTAAAAACCATCAACCAAAGGAAAGACGCCATTTTTTCCTTGTCGGACGTTCTGGTTTTTTTGCCGGGCGGAATCGGAACTGCTGATGAGCTGCTTGCTTCAATCGAAGCAAAACGGGCAGGAGAACATAATTTACCCATAGTAATATTAAACGAAGGCGGTTTTTTCGATCGTCTTTTGGCTTTTTTTAAACAGATCTGTCGTGAAGGGTTTGCCAATCATGAAACCTTTAAGTTATATTTTGTTGCCAAGTCCTTTGACGAAGCCGCTGAATATTTGTCGACCCTTTCAAAATAAGTGGGCTTTGGGTTAGCAACAAAAAATATACTGGTTGTAAAATGATTTCAGGAATTTTGTGTTAGTGCACTGGGTTATATTTGATCTCGCCGAGCTCTCTTAGGAAGCATTCGCAACAATAGGGCATTTTCGCTAACACTTGTTACCCACAGCTTGAAAAAACCTGGAAATTTTAAATCAGTTTAAATTGCATGATTTTAGCCTGAGCGGGCGGAGCTTAAAGCGGCCAGAAGCATCCGTCTTTTAGACCTTTTTGAGGGCGCTTTAATTTGAGGCCGGTTTTTAAATCAAAACGTCAGCCTTTTTTTAGCAAAGGAAGTCAATGAACAAATATAACCCAAACAACCAATATAATTTTGGGTTTCATTTGACGCCAATTGCATCACATTGTTGACAACTCCACGCAAATAAATTAAAAAATATTTAAAAAAATGTTGACAAAAATAAATTTTCATGATAAAATATCCCTAATTGTATGGGTTCGGCGATTCGAGGTGATTTTGGGGTGTATATTTTTGACACATATGTTTCGGACTTCATTTTGTGTTTGATATTGTGGGCCGGGCTGTTTGTTGCGTTTTTCCTAACAGAGTTATTTACATCCCAATTTTTTGCCATATGGTTTAGCGTTGGCAGCATCGGCGCCTTGATCGCTGCTTTGTTTGACGTCCCTCCCATGCTGCAGCTGTTGATTTTTGCTTTATTAACAGCGTTGTTGATTGTTTTCATCCGCCCTATAGCATATAAGCTGCTCAAAATCAAATATCATCCAACTAACTCCGACCTGATCATTGGCAAGGAGGGGGTTGTCATTTCTTCAATAGACAATTTAAACGGCAGAGGCAGGGTTAGGGTTGGAGGCCTGGATTGGGCTGCAAAAAGCGAAAACGGAAGCGATATAGGCCCTGAAAGCGTTGTTATTATTAAAAGAATAGAAGGCGTGACGCTGGTTGTTGCGCCAAAATTTGAAAACTAAATTTAAAAAAGGAGGTTTGTTTTAATGGGAATATTGGTGGTGTTAGGAGTTTTGCTGGTGGTTTTGGCTCTTTTAGGGGTTTCAGCCGTTAAAATTGTCCCCCAGTCTAAAGTTTATGTTGTTGAACGCCTCGGGTCATATCAAGCAACTTGGAACACTGGCATACACGTAAAACTTCCAATTTTTGACGTTGTCAGGAGAAAAGTCTCTTTGAAGGAGCGCGTTGTTGATTTCCCGCCCCAGCCTGTGATAACCAAGGATAACGTGACCATGCAAATAGACACTGTTGTTTTCTATCAAGTGACCGACGCTAAGTTATACACATATGGAGTGGATAACCCATTGCTTGCGATTGAAAACCTAACCGCAACAACTCTTCGAAATATAATTGGCGATCTGGAACTGGACCACACCCTAACAAGTCGCGACGTTATCAACACCAGAATAACAGCCATTTTGGACGAAGCTTCGGATAAGTGGGGAATTAAGGTTAATCGCGTTGAACTGAAAAACATCGTCCCTCCTGCTGAAATCCAAAACGCAATGGAAAAACAAATGAAAGCTGAACGCGAGCGGAGGCAACTGATTTTGCAGGCTGAAGGGCGAAAAAATGCTGATATTTTGGTTGCAGAAGGAGAAAAACGCGCCCAAGTTCTCCACGCAGAGGCTGAAAAAGAGTCCCTAATCCTCCATGCCGAAGCTGTCCGCGAGCAATCCATTAAAGAAGCTGAAGGAAAGGCCAAGGCCATAGAAATCGTCCAGCTGGCAACGGCTCATGGGCTTAAGATGCTGACGGATGTTGGCGTTTCCAAAGCTGTTATTGCTTTAAAATCTTTGGAAGCGTTTGAAAAGGTTTCTGATGGCAAAGCAACAAAAATAATAGTTCCAAGCGAAATTCAATCTGTTGCGGCTTTGGCGGCTTCAGTCAAGGGGCTGTTTGAGGATGAACCCTCTTCAAAATCAAAGCCCGCCAACAAAGCCTAGGTTGTGTTTTGGTTTTATAAAATTTAATATTTAAAATGTCGGGAGCTTGTGATTTCAGGCTGAGAGGAAGGAATTTTAAACCTTCGACCGAATGGACCTGATTTGGGTAATGCCAACGCGGGGAAAGTTTTTTGTTTTTGGTTTCTAGCGAAAGTTGTCAGGTTTTTGATGGCTTTTGCTTTTTTTATTAAAAAAGAGGTTGGTGACATAAAATTGAGACTCAATAAAATAACATTTTGTTCAATCCTGATTTCGCTTGCAATAGCTGGATCTTTCGTTCCTATATTTTCGCTGCCTTTTGGCGGATCTGTAACTATGTTTAGCATGCTTTTTATTTGCTTAACAGGATATTTTTATGGCGCAAAATTTGGAATGGCTTCTGGGCTTGCTTTTGGCCTGATAAAACTAATTCTAAAGCCAAGTTTTGTCCATCCCGTTCAATTAATAATTGATTATGTCTTCTCTTTCTCGGCTCTGGGCGTTTCAGGATTTTTTAAAGACGCCAAAAACGGCCTGGTTAAAGGATATATTGTTGGCGTCCTCGGAAGATATTTGTTTTCGGTTTTGTCTGGTTTTATATTTTTTGGCCAGTATGCATGGGACGGCTGGGGAGCTTTGCCATATTCAATGGTGTATAACGGATCGTATTTGTTTTGCGAGGCAATCCTAAGCGTCATATTGATTAAACTGCCAATTTTTAATAAAACAGTCGAAAAAATTAAAAAAACAGCAAATAAATAAACATATTTATATGTCCATGCACAAAACCCCTCTAATTCGCATATATAATAATTAGAGGTGGTTTTTTTTGATTATAGAAACATTTGCTCAAATTTTAAAACATATTTTATTTTTAGCCCTACATATTGAAGGAAATTCTTTTCCAAAACCTCTGTCAGCCAAAAAAGAGCGCGAGTGTTTTGAAAAAATGAAAAACAAAGATCCTCAGGCGCGAGATCTATTAATAAAACACAATTTGCGACTTGTTGCCCACATAGCAAAAAAATACTATTCGTCAACCAAGGATCAAGACGACCTGATCTCAATCGGAGCAATCGGCCTGATAAAAGCTGTTGAAAGCTATGATTTTGAAAAAGGAATAAAATTTGCAACATACGCAGCCAGATGCATCGAAAATGAGATACTTATGCACTTTCGCTCTCTAAAAAAATCTGCTAATGACATATATATTAGTGATGCCATAGACACAGACAAAGACGGCAACACCCTCTCATTTTCAGATATACTGGCGGATGATGGAGACGTTGCGGATGCTGTCGAATTAAAATGCAAATCTGATGCATTATACAAATATGTCCAAAATATTCTAGGTGAGCGTGAAAAAAAAGTCATAATGTTCCGATATGGCCTATACGGAGGAACTCCTTTAACGCAGCGAGAAACAGCCAAAAAACTGAATATATCAAGATCATATGTTTCAAGAATTGAAAAAAAAGCGCTGGAAACCCTAAACAAAGCCTTTAACAAAAACTAATAATATTTTGATATATAGACTTTATTTGACTTCGGTCACATTTTTAGTCAATCCTTTAACAGAATCAACTGGAACGGTAAATATTATACCTGAGTTTTCTTTAGATAAAGGTCCTATGATTTTTTCGACAACCTCATAAAACATTTTTTCTTGGACATCGTCAACAATCGTAAAAATAGTCTTGTTTTCATCACTCGTTGAGCTCTCAAGCAAGGCTTTAAGCGAATTAATGATAATGCTTTCATATGTGTTGGAAGATTTGGATTTATATATTGATCTTGCCATTCCAATTGAATTTATTATTGTTGCTCCCCTTAAACCGTTTTTAGACAACTCGATCAAAAGCTCATCCAATTTGCTTATGTCGTTTAAAACAAAAATCAACGCTTTCATAAAAATCATTCTCCTATCAAATATTAATATGCCCTGTCACCCGATATCTAGCATTATACCACATTTAACCGCCAATATCAATAACAAAAAGGTTACATATGATTAAAATATTGTTGGCCTGCAATTGATTTTTCACATCGCACATAATTTAGCACAACAGTAAAAAATAACTGTTGGTATTTTTTTATTGGGTTATATTTGTTTCAATCTATCCTTAATAAGCGGTAGGTGAGCTCCCTCAAGAGCCTCTTTTCTCAAAAAACCAAGCCCTAAATTTGATCAACTATTTGAAATAATCAAATTCAAATCTTGCAAAAAAAGGTCAAAACAAAAACTCAATTTAAAAATATATTGCAAGCTATCCAAGCAAAAACAACGATAAATTCAAAATATTCCAAACAGAAGCATTAAAAATTATGAAACTTTAAAATAAAAAAAATTCAAAAAATAAAAATATTCTCTTGCAATTTTAAAAAAACCGTGATATAATGATTTTGTTTTGAAAAATTAGTTTAAAGGAGTTTTTATTATGTCATTAAAAAATTCATACCTATCAAGCATTTATGAAACAGTTAAAAAAAGAAACAAAAATGAACCCGAATTTTTGCAGGCTGTCGAAGAGGTTTTGAGCTCGCTTGAAGTTGTTGTTGATCGGCGGCCGGAAATAGAAAAAAATGGCGTCATTGAGCGATTGGTTGAGCCGGAGCGCATGATTCAGTTCAGAGTCCCTTGGGTTGATGACCAGGGCAAGGTTAATGTTAATCGAGCTTTTCGCGTTGAATTTAATTCAGCAATCGGCCCATATAAAGGTGGCCTTAGGCTTCATCCAACCGTTAACGCTTCTGTCATTAAATTCTTGGGTTTTGAACAAATTTTTAAAAATGCGTTGACAAGTTTGCCTATGGGAGGCGGAAAAGGAGGCTCGGATTTTGATCCTAAAGGCAAATCAGACGGGGAAATCATGCGATTTTGTCAAAGCTTTATGACAGAACTCTATCGCCATATAGGCCCAGACACAGACGTTCCTGCTGGAGATATTGGCGTTGGCGGGCGCGAAATAGGGTATATGTTCGGACAGTATAAGCGCATCACCAACACATTTGCAGGCATTTTAACCGGCAAAGGGCTCGAATATGGGGGATCTTTATTTCGAACCGAAGCAACAGGATATGGCCTTTGCTACTATACACAGCAGATGCTGGAAACCCTTTGCAAGACTTCTTTTGAAGGAAAAACAGTCGTTATTTCTGGCTCTGGCAATGTTGCGATATACGCGGCGCAAAAGGCAACAAAGCTCGGCGCAAAAGTTGTCGCTATGTCGGATTCGTGCGGATATGTATATGATGAAAACGGAATAGACGTCGAAACTGTCAAGCAAATCAAAGAAGTCAAGAGGGGACGAATTTCAGAGTATTCACAAAAAGTCAAAAGCGCAAAATATTTTGATGGATGCAAAAATATATGGACGATTCCCTGCGACATAGCGCTCCCGTGCGCAACCCAAAACGAGCTTGACGAGCAAAGCGCCAAAACCCTGATTAAAAATGGAGTGATCTGCGTCGCAGAAGGCGCCAATATGCCATGCACCCCAAACGCAGTCTCGCAACTGATTCAAAACAACATTCCTTTCGGACCCGGAAAAGCCGCAAACGCTGGCGGAGTCGCATGTTCTGGCCTGGAAATGTCCCAAAACTCAATCCGATATTCTTGGACTTTTAAAGAAGTTGACCAAAAAATTCAAGACATAATGAAAAACATTTTCGCTCAAGGATATGACGCGTCCAGAGAATATGGCTTGGACGGAAACATGGTTGTTGGAAGCAATATATCCGGATTTAACAAGGTCTGCAACGCGATGATATCACAAGGAGTTGTGTAAAAAAACAAAACGAAAACAAAGCAATAAACAAAAAGCCGCAAATTCCCAAATTTAGGGGGAGATGTGGCTTTTTTGGCGCAAAAATCAAAAGCTCAACGCCTTTTGGAATATGAACCTCTTTTGCCGTCAAGGTTTTTCTTTATGTCTGAAATTTTTTCCTCGCTGTTTTTCTTGAAACGGATCAACATTTCCTCAAATGTTAAGGGCTCTTCCTTTTTGGGAAGAGGGTTGTGGACCTTTGGGGACTCGGCCGGACGAAAAACGCTTTTAGCAGGTTTTTGATTTTTATCTTTTGAAAAATCACGCTTGTCTTTTTCGGCGTCTGCGCCTGTTTTTTTGCTTTTAACAACAGTTCCGCCGTCTTTCAGAGACAAACTCAACCTTTTTTCATCCGCCGTTAAAACTTTGACTTTAACAATATCTCCTCTCTCCAAAAAATCCGCAACATCAGTCACATAATCCTTAGAGATTTCAGAAATATGGACAAGCCCCGTCACCCCATCATCTATCTCAACAAACGCCCCAAAATTGGTTATTCCCGTAACCTTTCCCTCAACTATAGCTCCAATATCAAGCTGCATATAATTTAAAGAACCTCCTTAAAAAATAAAAAATAATCATTCTTTTGCCACATCGATAAAAACTCGCTCTAAAGGAGACACAAGATTCAACTTTTCCCTCGCAACCTTCGCAATATATTCATCGGTTATCCCAAAATCCAGCTGCTGTTGAATCATCTCATTTTTCTTAGCTTGAGCCTTGACTTTTTCTCTGAGCGCATCCAGCTCATGACTCTTTTTTGAAATGCTGGTTTGAACGCCAACCAAATTAAAAACCAGCCACATCGCAAAAACCACAAACAACAACCTAAAAACTAATTTTTTAAATTTCTTTCTGTTTGTTTTAAATTTAAACATAAAGCACCCTTTTTTAAACAGCTAAATCACTTGTCACTTTTTGACCTCACCTTATTATACACCGATATGCCCTTAAAATGCAAGAATTTTTTTTTAATTTGGAAATATTTTTTTATTTTTCGCCTAAAACTTTTCAAAAATTTCTGAAATATATGTGCTGTTTTTAGAAATAATTTCCTGACTGGCCAGGTTAACCCCCAAACAAATTTATGAATGAAGTGTATAATAATTTTGAAAACAGCAAAAACAACATGACCAATTGTTAAATAATAGATCAAAAAACCTAAAAATTCGCCCAACAAAACAAAAAGCCTGAATCCACCAAAAGTAAAAAAATAAAAAAATATCAACGTTAATATGCAAATTATTGCAAAATATATGATGTCCTGCAAAAAAATAAACATCCTGCCCAGAGGAATTCCAAGCCGCAGTATCCTAAAAATGTCCCATAACGCCCCAAAAATGGCGCCCAGACCTAAAGACATGAAAAAAACTATAACGGAAGGCGAAAAAGACATATGCATCACTTAAACAGCTTAGAAATGAAGTTGGACGCTGTTTTTGGCTCGCGGTTTGAATAAAAAAAGGTGTCTATTTTCCCCGACAAATTAAGCTCACCATTTTGTGTGTTAAACTTGTTTATATGCAAATTTGAGCCCTTAATCGTTAAAAATCCCATCTCTGTGAATGCGCAAACCTGTTTTTCATCAAAACTGTCAACATCACTAACGCCCGAAACGCTCAGCTTGCTCCTGTTTTCTAAAATTATGTTGTGAGCCATTTTTGTCTTTTTTTCATCAGCCACGACCCAGTCCTCCCACATATTTTTAATATATAAAATGACTATTCGCGTTTTGGTTAAAATATGCTTTAATTTTTAAACAATTTCAAACATTTCACCAACATCCTGCTTGTTTGCGTGTTCTAAAATTTTTTTAACCCTGAACTTTTGAGAGCCAGACCCAATATTAATTTCAATAATATCGTTTTCTTTGACTGTGTATGAAGCGCGCGCAACCTTTTGATTGACCAAAACCTTCCCAGAATCACACGCTTCGTTTGCAACAGTTCGCCGCTTAACCAACCTTGAAACTTTTAAAAATTTATCAAGTCTCAAATGTTTTCCCCTCTCCATCAAAATTTTTATCCCATATATTTAAAATATCACGCAATCTATTTTTTCACTCTGGACACCAACCAAACGCCGCTTAAAACTCGGCCACCTATCATGTTCACTATATCATATATCTTCAACCATGTCAAGCGATCTTGATGTGCTGCAATAAAGTGTGTGTTTATGTATTCTTTTGATATGATACAATTAATTGATTTGATTAATAAATTTCAAACTGCCCCTAAACGAAAAATAAACTGCGCTATCAAAAAGCAAAAATCTGATAGCGCAATTTCATAAACCTCGATTTATCTACCTGGCAACAGCCTCTTTTAAAGACTTCCCTGCCTTAAAAGCCGGAACACGACCCGCAGGAATGATCATTGGCTCACCATTTGCAGGGTTTCTTCCTTCGCGCTCTTTTCTGTCTCGAACCTCAAAAGTTCCAAATCCAACAATCTGAACCTTATCGCCAGAAACTAAAGCATCTGTCACAGCGGACAAAAAGCCAGAAACCACCTTTTCTGTGTCTTTTTTTGTTAGACCTGCGGACTCCGCAACAATACTGATTAAATTTGATTTAGTCATCTGGATAACCTCCATCTTTAACATAGAATTTTGTTTTTGATCGACAAACCATATACCAATATCAAAAGTTTAATGTATTTTTAACAAAATTATACACCCAGTTTTAGATTATGTCAACTACTTTTTTTAATAATTTTTTTTGCAAATTAAATAAACTCAAAAATATAACTCCCAGTAAATAAAAAGCTGTAGCTAACTCAATTAAAACAACAGACAAAAAAGGCTTTAATAAAGAGCATTTTTCGCAACGATCTGAAATTTAACTTTAGTTAAAAACACAAAAAATATTTTACTCACATTCTTCTCATTTTTTAGTTAAATATTCAACATAAACAAAATTATCGCATATTGGTATATGGTTTTTTGTGAAATGTGTTAGCTAAAAATATGCAATTAGTCGAATTAAATATCACCAAATATAGTGTATATAGTCAGCAACAACAACCAATTAGCAAACTTCATATTATATATTAGCCAAATAATGCGATTAATGCAAGCTTTTTTTTGAAATTTAATGTGGATAAAATTAGCAAATCAAAAGTCTTTGTCGAAAATGAAAAACTCATCCTTTAAAAAAACTACATAGTTTAAAATATATGCAACCAACAATAAAAATTAAATTTGTTTTTTTAAACTGCAGATGCTTTTATATATCGATCTATCCAAATCCCAGCGAGATCTAATGCATCAAAAAGCCCTTTTTTAACACTGTTTTTTAAAACCAGATCTTTAGGCGAAGTTTGGGGGTCGGTTGAAATAAGCTGAACCTGAATATCATCGCTTATGTTTAATTTTCCAAACTCATGACTTGATTTAACAGTTAGCATAGCAACAGCTTTTTCGCGCATATCGCCGTAATATATCGTTTTCCCTTTCCTGACCAGGGGCCTTTTTTTATATAAAAAGAAATTGCTTTTTTTCATTTTTCGTCTCACACTCCTTTGATATATATTTTTACTTTAAAAAATCAGAAATAATTCACACAAAAATTATATTTTAACAATTTTACCTCTGGAGTCTTGCCAACATCCCGCAGCGTTAGCTTCATCAGTGTCTATATGCATCGCAAGCAAAAAATTGGGCGAAACCCTAAAAACAACATCCCCAAAAATCAACCTCCGCTCAGAACTTTCAACCAAAACCCAAACGATTTCGCCGTCTTTTATCCCCAAATTTTTAGCATCTTCAACTGTTGCGTGTATATGTCGCTTGGCAACAATCAGGCCATTTTCAATCTCAAGCTCGCCTTCAGGCCCAACCAGTTTGCATCCCGCGCTTAATTCTAAATCGCCAGATTCTCTCAAAGGAGCCCGAACGCCCAATTTTCGCGCATCCGTTTGAGAAACCTCAACCTGAACATAATCCCTTTGGGGGCCGATGATTGAGACATTTTCAATTTTTGATTTCGCGCCAATAATGTCAATCTTTTCCTCGCAGACATATTGACCAGGTTGCGAAAGCTGTTTTTTAGGCGTCAGAGCATAATTTTTCCCAAACAAAACATCAACCGCTTCTTTGTTTAAGTGAGCGTGACGCGCCGAAACTTCAATAACAAAAGACTTTTCCATTTTCTTCCCGCATAACCCCCTTTTTTTAATATAAAACACTAAATCCACGTCTATTATAATACTTTTTTTAGGTAATTGCAATAAAAACTCAAAAAATTTTTAGAGATCACTGCGAAAACAAAGCAATACATAATGTATATATTAATCACTATATGCTAAAAAATAAAAACACACCAAATTAAAAGCAAAATGTGTGTGTTTTTATTGAAACTTATTATTTATATTTAACGCTGTTTACCGGCGCTTCCACCACAAAACAACCCGCAACAACTTAATTGCCATATTTAGTTGTGCTAATTTTTATTCCTGGGCCCATGGTGCTGGAAGTGACGCAAGACTTGATATACTGCCCCTTTGCAGCCGCCGGCTTCGCACGAGCTATCGCAGTCATCAAAGCATCAAAATTCTCCAGCAGCTTTTGCGCGCCGAAAGAAACCTTTCCAATTGAACAGTGGATAATGTTTGTTTTGTCGAGACGATATTCTATTTTACCAGCTTTTGCATCCGAAACTGCCCGAGCAACGTCAGGATTGACAGTTCCAGCTTTGGGGTTTGGCATCAGCCCCTTTGGCCCCAAAATCTTACCCAATCGACCAACAACAGCCATCATGTCTGGCGACGCAATAACAACATCAAAATCTAAAAAGTTCTCTTTTTGAATTTTTTCAGCCAATTCCGCCCCTCCAACATAGTCCGCGCCAGCAGCTTTTGCAGCTTCAAATTTGTTTTCTTTAGCAAAAACCAAAACTTTGATCTTTCTTCCGGTTCCATGCGGCAAAATGACAGCTCCTCTAACCTGCTGATCGGCGTGGCGCGAATCAACTCCAAGCCTGACGTGGAGCTCAACTGTTTCGTCAAATTTTGCTTTGGCCAAACCAGCAACAAGGTCAAACGCTTCCTTTGCACCATATATTTTATTGCTGTCAATTTTTTTCAAACTTTCAACATATTTTTTACCATGTTTCATAAAACAAAACCTCCCATTAAGTGGTTAATAAAATGATCGGAACACATATGCCGGCCATCAAAAAAATAAATATTACGTAATGTATTTTTTGATCAGGCTTTTTGTTCCTCCCACCCCCCAAGCAAACGCATCAATCAACAACCTCAACGCCCATAGAGCGCGCAGTTCCAGCAATCATGCTCATTGCTGCTTCAACGCTTGCAGCATTTAAATCTGGAGCCTTTTGCTCAGCAATTTTTTGCAACTGTTCTTTGGTTATCTTCGCAACTTTATTTTTATTTGGTTCACCCGACGCTTTATCGATTCCAACCGCTTTTTTGATTAAAACCGCAGCCGGCGGCGTCTTGGTGATGAATGTAAATGAACGATCGGCGTAAACAGTTATAACAACCGGGATAATCATTCCAATATCGTTTTTCGTTCTTTCATTAAATTCCTTTGTGAACGCCATTATATTGACACTATGCTGACCAAGCGCAGGGCCAACTGGCGGCGCAGGAGTTGCTTTACCCGCGGGAATCTGCAATTTAATCAAACCAACAACTTTTTGAGCCATATTATAGTAGCACCTCCAAAATTTCTTTAAAACCTCTCTTTAAATTTTGACATTTTTTTATGATATGTTCAAGACGATAAAACAAAGCTATTTATCAAACACAACCTGATCCAACCCAACCTCAACCGGAGTGTTTCGCCCAAGGATTGAAACAACAACAGTTGCAACGCCACGATCAGTGTCTATGGTTGAAACATTTCCGCCAAAACCTTGCAGCGAGCCAGAAATAATTTTAACAACATCTCCAACTTGATATTCAGTTTCAACGCGATGCTCTTCAACGCCAAGCGACTCCACCTCTTTTTGAGTTAAAGGGACAGGTTTAGAAGACGGGCCAACAAAGCCAGTCACGCCTCGAATATTTCTCACAACATACCAAGAATCATCGGTTAAAACCATTTTGACAACAACATAACTCGGAAATAATTTTCGCTCAATTTTTCGCTTTTTTCCATCTTTAATTTCTTCAACAATTTCAGTTGGAACTTTAACTTCCTTGATCAGATCATGAAGCTGTCGGCTTTCAACCGCTTTTTCTATATTCTGAGCAACTTTATTTTCATAGCCAGAATAAGTGTGGATAACATACCACTTTGCTATATCAGACATATTCTTTCACACCCAATTTATCATAAAGAACCAAGCAACAACTTCAAAAGACTATGGAATATAAAATCAGACGCAACAACAAAAAGTCCAACAATAACAACCGTAATCATAACGACTAATGTTGCGCTAAAGACCTTTTTTTTGCTCGCCCAAACAACCTTCCTAAGCTCATTTCTCAGTTCTTTAAAATAGTTAAAAATACGACGGAAAACGTTCATTTTTTTGCTTTTAACATCTGCAGCAGCAGCCTTTTTTGTGCTGTCAACTTGCTTTTCCTTTCTAGCCATAATATCCCTCGCTTTTAATCACTTAGTTTCTTTGTGAAGTGTGTGTTTTCGACAAAATCTACAGTATTTGTTCATCTCAAGCCTGTCTGGGTTATTTTTTTTGTTTTTCATTGTGTCATAGTTACGTTGCTTACATTCTGTGCAAGCTAACGTTATTTTTACTCTCATTAATCGGCACCTCCTAAACATTTTCAAGCGCTAATTTCCATTCCCATTAGAGTTTTTAGAATGAAATTCAAATTGCCTCCCTCTAGATTGATGGGCAAAATTTACATGCACGCAATATGCAAAAAAAATAAAACCCGCTAAAAGAGGTATACTAATAATACCACACATAATAAATAATGTCAAGAAAATATAAAATAAAATCCCAAAACCACACAAATTGGACAATTTAATTAGCCCTGCATCGAGGTTTTTAACAAATTAAGCTTTTAAATTTTACTTTTTTTAGCATATTTATTGGGTTATATTTGTTCCCTCAAGCCCCCCTGCTTAAAAATCCGACTCTTTAATTAAAAATCCCAGTATATTAAACCATCCTCGATCGCGTTCCAAAAAAACAATGCAAAAGCCGGGGAAGTGCCTCCATCTCACAACGGGCCGTGCAATTCAACCTTCCTCAAGCACAAGTCCAGTTGAAAACATCCGTGATAAGTGGTAGGTTGGCGACCTTGAGCCCGCTTTGAGCCAAACCCGCTAAGCTAAAAAAATTTCCAAAAAAAGCTTGCATTTTGTCTAAAAGTGTGATATGCTTAAATAGATGAGATCTGGAAGCGTTTGCTGAACATTTTGCATGGTTTTAAAAAAATTTTGCAAAAAGGGTTGACAAAGCAATGCAGATGTGCTACAATGAGAATCAGGAACTGGAAACATCTAGTTCTGCGGTCGGTAATACTTCCGCCGTTTATTGTTACATTGTATAGCGCGCTCTCCTTTATCACTTTATGTGTTGTCAAAAGGGAGCGCGTTTTTGTTTGTCTTGCGCCTTCGAGCCCGCTTGCTTTGAGCTAAAACCGCTAAGCTGAAAAAATTTCCAAAAAAAGCTTGCATTTTGTCTAAAAGTGTGATACGCTCGAACGGATGGGATTTGGAAGCGTTTGCTGAACATTTTGCATTGTCTTTAAAAAAATTTTGAAAAAAGGCTTGACAAAGCAATGCAAATGTGCTACAATGAGAGTCAGGAACTGGAAACATCTAGTTCTGCAGTCGGTAATACTTCCGCCGTTTATTGTTACATTGTATAGCGCGCTCTCCTTTATCACTTTATGTGTTTTTGAAGGAGAGTGTGTTTTTGTTTGTTTTGCGCAGTTTTTTTGGGAATATGGCGTGGCTATAAGGCTTTGCTTAGAAAAAACTTCCCTGCGCAAAATATCACGTGTTGTGTTCTGGAAAAGTGGCGAAAAAATAATCTTAAAACTAATTGTATTATTTTTAGGAGGTAAATTGATATGTATAATAAATTCAAAATAATAAAAAAAATTATATCAATTGCCCTTGCTCTGATTATGGCAGCGTCGCCAGTTGCAACCTTTCCAATGCAAGTTTTTGCTGGGACAGGGAGCAATGGAGTTATTAAAGCGCCTACGATCAAGCTGAATCCGGCGCTTCTGAAAATGCAAATTGGCTCAAAAATTGACTCGTCTAAATATGAAGTCAAAGATTCTGTTGCTTTTTCAGTTGGTGGAAATGGCAAGGTGGTATCCGAAGATGGCACAGTAAGCAGCGCGGGAATTATTTGCGTTACGGATAAAGAAACTGGTGTAGAAAAATATGTCGTTTCAGATGCTCCTTCAGTCATAAATTATGTTTTGGAAGAACTCAACAAAGAACTCAAATCACTAGAAAGCTTAGGGGTTGATTTAACTGTCGTTTTTGAAAATTATCCCAATCTCTTTGGACAAGGTCCGGGAGAAGACTCTTCGCCAGATACGGCTGATTCCTTTAATATTGCTGCAATCTTGGCCGCTATTGAAGCTCTTAATGCCCTTGCGGAAAAAGCAAACAAAGGGGAGAAGATTGATGATGTAAGCGCGATAGAGGCCATATCCAAGGCAAGCCAGGCTATGGAAACTATTGTTGAGGAAAAAGTCCAACAAGATCCCAACAACGAAGAGTTTAGAAAACAGCTTGCAGACGTTCAAAAGCAAACTTCGCTTTTTGGGGAAGCGTCCAGCGCTGTGGAATCCGCCGCATCCAATACCTCAAAGTCTCAAAGCAGCAACACACCTAAAAAAATTGAAGTAAGCAAAATAACCATTACAGGTGCTCCTGAGGTCGTTCATAAAGGACAAACAGTTCAGCTCACAGCAGAAATTGAGCCTTCGAACGCAACTGATCAAAGGGTTATGTGGTCAAGCAGTAATGAAGATGTTGCCATCGTTAGCTCACGTGGAAGAGTCACAGCGTTTGGAATTGGCCAAGTGACAATCACGGCAGAGGCTGGCGATAAAACAGCCACGTACACAGTGACAGTGGACAATCCAGCAACAAGCATCAGTTTAAACAAACCTCAAACGACAATTTCCAAAGGCCAAACTGAAAATCTTACTCTCACAGTTGACCCTACTGATACAACAGATTCGATCCAAGTGGAATCGAATAATCCGAGTGTTGCAGAAGTCAGTCGCTCAGGAAACACCATCACTGTAAATGCAAAAGCTGTTGGCACAGCGACCATCAGTTTAAGCAAGTCTCAAACGACAATTTCCAAAGGCAAAACTGAAAATCTTACTCTCACAGTTGACCCTAATGATACAACAGATTCGATCCAAGTGACGTCGAGTAATTCAAGTGTTGCAGAAGTCAGTCGCTCAGGAAACAACGTCACTATAACCGCAAAAGCTGCTGGCACAGCGACGATTACAGCAACGGCTGGCGATAAAACAGCGTCTGTAGACATTAATGTTTTGCAGCCAGTAACAGGATTCTCTATTTCAGGCGCTCCTGCTAATAACAAGATTAACGTCGGCAAGGATTTCACACTCAAAGCAGAAAGTTTTATGCCCAACAACGCACATGCAGATTATACAGATTATAAAAAAGTTGAGTGGTCAAGCAATAATACCAGCGTTGCAACTGTTAAGAAAGATACAGGAGAAGGCACAGCTAATGAAGCAGGCCAAGCCACAATCACAGCAACAGCAAAAAATGGATCAGAAACTCCAGAAGACTGGGTAACAAATGACGTAATCATTAATGTTTTGCAGCCAGTAACAGGCATCGAAATTGAAGGCCTTCCTGCTGGTAACACAATGGACGTTGGCAAGACATGCACGCTTACTGCAAAACTTTCTCCCGACGATGTATCTGATGATTATAAAAAGGTTACATGGTCAAGCGATAAACCCGGCGTTGCAACAGTTGACCAAAATGGAAACGTCAAAGCCATTGCACCAGGTATAGCCACAATCACAGCAAAGGCAGGCGGTAAAACAGCCACTTGCATAGTCACGGTGAAAGCTTCAGTGGAAAGCATCACTATTTCAGGCGCTCCTGATATCATGAATAAGGGTGATAAAGCTAAATTAACGGCAATCGTTTCGCCTCAAGGCGCAACTAGTAATCCTGTTAAATGGTCAACTAGCAACGACGACGTACTAAAAGTTGATCAAAATACCGGAGAAATTGAAGCCGTAGTAAACAACTATATGTTAGCAAGTGCAAAAATCACAGCAACTGTAGACGGAATTTCGTCTTCTGTTTTGATTAAATTGGTAAACTCTAAGGAGTGGCTTGATAGTGCTAAATCCGTAGCTAATGGAGCATACGAATACGTCGATAAAAAAGAAGTAGAATCTAACCCTTTGTATAAAGCTTGGAAGGACGCAGAAGCGGCTTATAACTCAAGTCAAACTAGCTCTAACGCAAATGCGATGGATAACGCAAGAGGTGTATATACATCTGCTGTTATCTGTGCTGCACATACTTTCAATGTGATTTTAAAGGCAGTAGATGACGCATACGCAGATACCATAGGTTTTTTTGACAACGTCTTAATAGCGTCTGATGCTAAAGTAATTGCTACTGACGGTAACGGTAATTTCGGTGTTTTGGATGGCGGCGCTAATTTAAATGAAGAAATTAGACTTGCTTTATGTAATGCTAAAGAATCTGCCCAAAATTGCGACATAAAAAATTCTAAAAAACATTTAGAAACTGACTTCAGAATAGCTTATGCCGGTTATAAAGTTGCTGAAGCTGTTTTTAACAAACTCGGTAATACAGAAAATGTATATTATAAGGAGATAACTGGTAAACTACCAATACTAAAGGGACTAATTGATACATTCTTTTCTACAAGCACTGTAATATTTAAAGCAGATAGTATTGAAATTCTCAACCCCAACGATACGTTTATTGCAGGCAAAACATACCAATTGGACTGGAATATTAATCCTCCACTTGCCAAGAACAAAGTGCCTATTTGGTCAAGCAACAAACCTAATGTTTTGTTTGTTGATCAAACTGGCAAACTAACTGCCATTGAATCATTGGGTGATATAGAGATAACTGCAAAAGTTGATGATATACAGTCTGTTAGAACATTTAGAGTTTATGAAACTTACCAAGGAGGTGGGGGAACTTCACCGTTTACGGGTGACTTTTCATTCAAATCATATGATCCAGTAATTAATTTAGATAAAGGTGAAACATATCAACTTAAGTTAAAGGTTCCGCATGATTGGTGCAATATTAGTTATAAAACTAGCTGGCAAGCTAGTGGATCTGTAACTGTTAGTGATACTGGTATGTTGAAAGTAAACTCAATAGGTTTGGGATGTGTTGCAGGCATTGTAACTTCGTCTGATTTTTATTCTAGATCAGTTAAAATGTATGTGTTTGGAGGCTTTTATGACCTTTGGAATAACACATTACCGAACAATCTTACTGCTATGGGTGGTTTAGATGGTCAGCTTGTAGATTTGAAATATTTTGCAATAGACCTTATAGATTTACGTAATGTAATATCGAATCTTAATTCTTTTAATGCCCAACTTGAAATAATAGTGAACCATAAAATCACTTTTCCAGGTGATAACGGTGCCGGGGATGAGTTTAATAAAGTTTGTGATGGACTGTTGCTATTACGTTTCAATGATTCTGTAAAGTCGGTAAATGCGTTACGAATAATTAAAACGGCAGAAATTATTTCTAGATATATTAAAGGTGTTAGTTTGTTGCTTTCAAGCGAAAATGCCTCTTACAAAGAAAGAGCGAAATTTTTTGACGATTGTGCAAAGAGCTTTGAATTTTTATATAATGAAACATTTAAATTATGGTTCAAAACTGAAAGTTAAATCACCGATTAAGAAAATGTTTCTTACTCAAATGGGGAAATATATATTTCTCCATTTGATTTTTTATTTTTAAGCCGAGTTTCTGGAAGAGATGATTTTTGTCAAGGACGCAAACCTACCACTTCTCAAGAGCTCTTTAAAAGAGGGGGCGCTTTAAATCAGATTGAATTGCATGGTTGATGGTGAGCGGGCGGCGCTTAAATAGGCTCTTGCATTGTTTTTTGGAACGCGATTGAGGATTTTGTAATTGAGTGAGTTTTTAATTAAAGAGTCGGATATTTTAAGCAGGAGCGATTGAGGGGACAAATATAACCCAACAAAATAATACAATGAGCGATTTTTGCAGCTTCACCTTAAATCAATTGCAAGCCCACAGTAAAATTTTCTTTTTTTAGCATGTTCCTCTTGACATTTTGACGTCTTTGGTGTATAATGAATATGTTGGCTTGATTTTCGAGGTGTGGCTCAGTTTGGTAGAGCGCTGCGTTCGGGACGCAGAGGCCGCAGGTTCAACTCCTGTCACCTCGACCATGCTTACGATAGTTTTTATAACGCTGCCCTTCATTTTTGGAAGCTGTGTTCATCGTTGCGCGCCTTCTCCAGCAATTTTTTTCGCGCATACTCACGCAATTTAACCCGCCACGGCTCTTGTTTTCATAAAAATGGCGTTCCCGAGGTGATTCGAACACCCGACCTACCGCTTAGGAGGCGGTCGCTCTATCCTGCTGAGCTACGGAAACAAAAATTAAATCAAGCCATGCATTTATTATAGCAAATCTAAATTAAATTTGCAACTGAAAAATAAAAATTTTTTAAAAAAATTTGCAGTCCGGGTTTTTGCGAGCATGATCAGCAACATATTTATTACATATTTAGAATATACTTGACTTTATAGGCGGTTTGTCAACATGAATAGATTATATATGTTTACGGATTTTGAAAATTTAAAACTCAAGGATCTAAAATCCCATATCAACTGTATGCCGCCTGAGCGAATCGAAAAATTCAACAAGCTGTCCATGCCCCAGGATAAATTGAACTGCGTTGTGGCGTATTTTTTGCTGTTTTTTGCTTTGAAAGAATGCTGTTTATCTGCGCCTAGACTGCCAATATCCTTTTTGTATGGCAAAAATCAAAAGCCGCGCATAAAAACCCTTCCAAACCTTCATTTTAACATCAGCCACACACACAAAGCCGTGGTGTGCGCGATATCCAGCAACGAAATCGGCGTTGACATCGAAAAAATACGGCCAATCAATCTCAAAATTTCCAGTAGAATATGCACAAAATCCGAGCAAAAATTGATTGAAAATTCGCGCAATAAGCAAAAAATGTTGCTTGAGATATGGACAAAAAAGGAAAGTTATGCTAAAATGACTGGGTCTAGTGTTTTTGAGAATTTTTTGCAGCTCGACACTTCAACCCTGCCAAGGACTTTTTGCTTTGAACGCGATGGATTCATCATCAGCTTGAGTTTTTCTGGCGCCAAGGTTGATTTTTTGGAGCCAACTCGGGTTTTGGCGCGCGAAATTTTGGATTTGATGTGAATGCAAATAAAGCTGCAGGCCAAATGAATAATTCAGTCCACAGCTTTGATTTGTTGTCGTGTGTTTTTAATCTTTGAAAGCGCTTCTAGGCTCTGTTTTACATCCCTTTTTATTTGCGCATATCCTATATTTTTCGCTGCAATCATCAACACAAACCGTGAAGCAATATATTCCGTGTTTATCGCTGATTGTTTGCTCTATGAAAACGACTTCCGGGCATCCGCATTTTTTAGTTATTTTAGAAAGCGTGACAGTTGCTCCAGCAACAAAACATCCGCATTGGTCTTTAATTTGGCCCCAAATTTTAACTTTTTTGAACTGCTTAATCTTTATATCTGCTCTTACTTCTTTCTCGCATGGGTTTATAGTCACCTCAACGCCTTTGTCGCTTCTGCGTTGTTTAACATCACATTCTGCATTTAAATCATACAAATATTTGTCATATTCTTTGCAATCATTCATAATTTACGACATCTCCTAATTAAATTGTTGTTTTGTTAGTTTTTGAATTTTTATATTCTGGAAGTAAGATATTGCTATTTTTGAGGAATATATGAAAGGTTTCAATTAATATCGCAGCCCCATTTAATGCTCTCACCGCATCCGAGCTCGGTCGTGTCTATATATAGAGAAATTTGAGTTTTAATCTCCCTATGTTTTTAGTTTATGACGATGGGTCGTTTTTTGTGAAAACATGTTACTTATTAAATTTTAATATCCAACATATAATTTTTAATATAAATTATATGGATGTGATTGGATTTGGCAAAAAGATTTATTAGCACTATTATTGACAGCGTTTTGAGATTCAAATTTGGAGCCAGCAAAAATGGTCGAATGGGGTTTTCGCCTGCTGCTGAAGGTTTTGAATCCAAAGCCAAATCTTCTGGCTCTTGCGGCTTTTTTGTTCCGTTTGCAACTGGAAAATCTGCAACGCTTTGGGTTGATTCTTCCGGCCTTTCAACAGCTTGCTTGATCGGATTTGGAAACAGTTCTTGCGAACACACAAAAATCATCAAAAATAAAGGCAATATCCAGCTTTTTGGCCTGAAAAATCACTTTGGTTTCCCGATTCCAGCAAGTTGTCGATTGAAAAAAATCGTTGCCAGTTTTTTTGCGTATGAAGTAAATATAAATAGCTCGATTGACCTGTTTCCGTGTGTGTATATCGCAAAATCCAAAGGCGTTGGAAAGCCGTTTAAATTGACTGAATCAACCAAAACATCAACCAAAACTCCGCTTAAAAATTCCGATTCATGTTTAAAGCTGCAAGAAATTTTAGCAACTTCTTCTGATCTAGAAACCGATTTTGATTTTTCCGATCGAGTCGCGATTTGTTTGACGCTTGAAGCAAAAGGAAAAATCACAGACAGATTGGAGACATCCTTGTTTTGCAGCGGCAGTTTATTATTTGGCTAGATCCGGCAATTTTTTGAGGCTTTAAAGTTACCTATGTTACCCACAGGTTTTGCCGCGGACACCTAACTACCGCTTGTTGAGGCCGCTTTCAAAAAGACTTGAAGATCAAGAAGATTTAATATTACAGTTAGTTGTCAAACGGCGGCTTTTTAAGCAAAAATTTTAAAGAGACAATCATAACCCCCCTTAGATCCTCAAATTATTTCAGCAAATTCGACAAAATATGTCTTGAATTTTGTTTTTAAATGTGATAGTATGTTTAAAGTGCGTTTTTTATATATGATTACAAAAAGGAGAATAGTATGTATGTTAACTAATAATCAAAACGTTTTAAACTGGGTTGACGAAATGGTTAATCTTTGCAAGCCGGATAAAGTTGTTTGGATTGATGGAAGCGAAACTCAGCTTAAATTGCTCAAAGAAGAAGCGATCAAAACAAAAGAAATGATTGAGCTTAATCAAGAAAAGCTTCCGGGATGTTTGCTCCACAGAACCCAGCCTAATGACGTTGCTCGCGTTGAAGACAGGACATTTATCTGCTCCAAAGACAAAAATGACGCCGGCCCAACCAACAATTGGTGTGATCCAAAAGAAATGTATGGAAAATTAACTCCGCTGTTTGATGGAGTTATGAAGGGCAGGACTATGTATATCATCCCATATTCCATGGGCCCGATTGGTTCTCCAATGGCAAAAGTTGGCGTTGAAATAACCGACTCAATCTATGTCGTTTTAAACATGAACATCATGACTCGCATGGGAAAAGCTGCGTTTGAAAATTTGGATGAAAATTCTAATGATTTTGTTCGCGGGCTTCATTCAAAAGCAAATGTCGACCCCAATAACCGCTATATTGTCCATTTCCCTGAAGACAACACGATATGGTCTATTAATTCGGCCTATGGAGGAAATGTTTTGCTGGGGAAAAAATGTTTTGCGCTTCGAATCGCTTCATATCAAGGTAAAAACGAAGGCTGGATGGCAGAGCATATGCTCATTCTTGGAATTGAAAATCCAAAAGGCGAAGTCAAATATGTTGCGGCTGCTTTCCCTTCGGCTTGCGGGAAAACCAACCTTGCTATGCTGATTCCTCCAAAAATATATAAAGACCAGGGATATAAAGTTTGGACGGTTGGCGACGACATCGCGTGGATTAAACCAGGAGAAGACGGAAGGCTATATGCCATAAATCCTGAAAATGGCTTTTTTGGAGTTGCTCCTGGAACAAGCGCCAAATCTAATTTTAACGCATTGGAATCAACCAAGAAAAACACCATATTCACAAATGTTGCGCACGATTTGCAAAACAACACTGTTTGGTGGGAAGGATTGAATGATAACCCGCCAGAAAATGCGATGGACTGGACAGGAAAGCCTTGGAATGGCAAAAAATCTGAAGTCAAAGGCGCCCATCCCAACTCCAGGTTCACAGCTCCTGCTAAAAATTGCCCCTGCATCAGCCCCGAGTTTGATAATCCTCAAGGCGTTCCGCTTTCTGCAATAATATTCGGCGGACGACGCGCTAAAACTGCCCCCCTTGTCTATCAATCATTTGACTGGGAGCATGGCGTTTTTGTTGGCGCAACCATGGCTTCGGAAACAACTGCAGCAGCAACAGGAGAGGTTGGAGTCATACGGAGAGATCCAATGGCAATGCTTCCGTTTTGTGGATATCACATGGGAGATTATTTTAAACATTGGCTTGATATGGGCAAAAAAATTTCTGATAAAGCCCCAAAAATTTTCAATGTCAACTGGTTTAGGACGGACGAAAACGGGAAATTCATATGGCCTGGTTTTGGGGATAATATGCGGGTTCTTGCGTGGATTCTTGATCGTTGCGATGGCAAGGCTTGCGCGGTTAAAACTGAAATAGGATATGAGCCCAAACCCCAAGATATCAACACGCAAGGTTTGGAAATTGATTCGGATACTATCAAAGATTTGCTGTCTGTTGATCGGGATCTTTGGAAAAAAGAAGCAGACGAAATTGAAAAATTTTTCGCTCAATTTGGAAATCGGCTTCCGGAAGAAATGAAATCCCAGCTTAAAAATTTGAAAGACAGATTATCCTGAGATTTTAACGAGGGCTCGCCGCATCTTGAGTTTTGGCTGATTTTGTGGCGAGTTTTTTCATTATTTTCAAAATTTGCGTTTTTTCTCTTGACGAATTCAAAAATTTATAATATAATATCTGCATTAGAGTCTGGAGAGGTGATTTTAGCGATTAGTTAGAAGTTTATTCCATGCATGGTTTGAGTGTAATCATTGGCTTTAAAATATATTCGAAGGAGGTTGTTATTTATTAATAGAGTCTATAATTTAAAACAAATCTGTTTGTTTTGCCTGAATTTGTTGCGATAGCAAAAAAGATGCCCAAGCGCAAGCTGAAAGCTCTTTTGAAAACTTCTAAAAACTTTCAGATTCGGTTTTTCAAGTCAAAAAATCAACTCATTTTAACAAAGCAACTTTAGCAAACAAAAATTTTTCATATATTCAAAGTTTAGATGACGTTGAATTCAGTTAAAATGCTGATTATATACATATATCACTTAAATAGCACCAAATATGGAGCAAAATATCAAAAGCTGGCTCAAACCAGGGAAGTTTCTCTTTTTCACTGACGCGTTTTTGTTCCCTTTATTGATTGCCCAGGGGCCCACGAGTCAGCTGTTAGCTAACAGTTGTTATGATTTGCAAGAATTTAATTTGACGAATTTTTTGGCAAAACGCTTCTGTATCAGGCTATATCGTTGCTTGCGGGCTGATTTTAAGCCTGGCTAAAGACAAAATCGTCAAGTTTGAAATTATTATGAATTGAGAAACAATTTTCAAAAGACGCGAGGTGATAATTGTGACCTAGTGCTAAAAAATTATTGTTTTTTGTGAAATAATTCTCGCAGTCCAAATATAAAAAGCAGTATGGAAAACAGTTTAGATAAAAATTCAACTTTAAATAAAAATGTTGTTGAAATTCCGATCAAAACTCCAACGATTCCAGAAATTATTGAAACCAGAAGTGGTTTTTTGTCGATAAGTTTGTTTTTTATGTGGAAAAATATAGAAATTATAGCTATTGGAATAAAAAACATTATATTCATTCCCTGAGCATCTATTTGGTTTATTTCCAAAATCGTTGTTAAATATATGACTAATATAAATCCTCCTCCAAGGCCCATAGATGCTGTCATGCCGGATAAAAATCCAACTAAAATTTTAATAATCATTTGAAAAACAACCTTATACTCGATATTATAATAATTATGCCAAATATTCTTCTTAAAAGATCGGTTTTGATTTTTTTAAGCAGGTGGCTTCCAAAAATGACGCCAACTGCTCCTGCAGGGATATATCCTAAAGTGTTTTGAAAATCTATGTGTCCTCCAAAATAGTATCCAAAAAAGCTCAAAAAACTCAATCCTGCTATTATTACAATAGATGTTGCATGTGAATTTTTAGGATTTATTCCTGCTTTTTCAAGCATTGGAACGACAATTATTCCCCCTCCAGCGCCAAACATTCCGTTAAGAAGCCCCGCAACAAGGCCAACCAGTCCGAATTTGAGATTGTTTTTCAAATTTTGCCTCCTAAAAATAAAAAAAACACTGTATTTAATATTAACACAGAGCCAAATTTTATACAAAAATATATATAAAGATAGACCGCCTTGCCGTCGTGTGTATAACCTAAACCCGCAAATAACAAGCGGTGGGTAATGCTCTCCCGAATGTTTCGCGCTCCCTTCGTCTGATGAAAAAACACCAGGAGGTCTGCAGTCCGCAATCGGAGACCGAGCTCCCAATAGTAAAGTGTTGGATTTATATAAACCACACAAACTACTCAAAGCAGTCTTATCACATATATTATACAAGTAATATTACGAATATTCAACTAGCAATATGCACAAATATTTCAATGAAAATCAGCAAAAATTCAACAAAATCATGATTATTCAAACAATCCGTTTAGTTTTTCAAGAAATATGTTTCCGATTCTTTCATATTCAACATCATCATCAATCGTTGCCCAAAGCTCTTCATTTCCCTCATAAACTGATTTTAAAACCACCAGCTCTGCATATTCATTAAAAACCTCCTCAGTCCCTTCATAATAAGGAATCACAGCATAATATGTCTGGTTGTCGATTTCCATAGAATCCAAAAGCTCAAACTGATGCTTTGTCCCTTCTTGATCGGTTAGTGTGTATATAATAGGCTCATAATTATCGTTCATGTCAAAATCTCCAAAATCAATTAAACTTTCGAGAACATTCTATAATAAAGTCCCTAATTTGTCAACAAAAAAAATAAAGGTGTGGTTTAAAAATTTAAATTTGTATTTTGCAATATGCACATATACATATATATTTGCAACTGATTTCAAAAATATTTCAACAATTGAATTTAACTATTTTATTAACTTTTGAATAAAATATAGTGAGTCATATTTGATTAAATTATGTGACTTTTGGAAAGAATAAAAATATCAATAAAAAATTGTGTTTCAAGCAAAGGAGTGTGCGTTTCATGACCGTGAAACGAGGAGAAATTTATTATGCGGATTTAAGTCCGGTTATAGGATCAGAGCAAGGCGGGATCAGGCCTGTTCTAATTGTTCAAAATGATATGGGAAATAAATATAGTCCCACTGTTATAGCAGCTGCGATAACAAGCCAATGCGATAAGGCGAAACTGCCAACGCATATAGAGATTGACGCTAAACAGTGTGGCCTGTCTAAAAATTCGGTTGTTTTGCTCGAGCAGGTTCGGACAATCGACAAAAAAAGATTAAAAGAAAAAACAGGAGAACTGGATCAATCTCGCATGGTATGTGTGGATAATGCCATTTCTGTCAGCTTCGGTTTAGGATATATGAGCAAAGTTAACGAAGCGGTTTAATTAAAACATGGCTTGGTTAAACGGCTTTTTAAAATCCAAGCCATTGTTAAATTCAGCGTTTATTAGCTTGGTTTTTGAAATCAAAACAATAAAGTCTAGTATTATTTACATAATCAACTCGAGCCAAAAATTTTCAAATATGTGAATAATATATAAATTTTTAGAGATATTTTTTGAAGGGAGATTTAAAAAAAAGTGAATAATAGCCTGCTGGACGGCGTCAAAACGGTTCATTTCATCGGAATTGGCGGCTCAGGAATGTTTCCCCTTGTTCAAATTTTACATGAAAAGGGATTTGAAATAACCGGCTCTGACAACAACGAATCTGATACATTAAAGATGGTTCGAAATCTTGGAATAAAAGTGAATATGAATCAAAGAGCTGAAAATATAAAAAACGTTGATTTAATTATATACACATCCGCAGTATTTGATGACAATCCTGAGCTCGTCGCGGCGAAAAAAAGCAAAATAAAAACCATTGAGCGAAATGATCTTTTGGGATATTTAACCGCGCTGCATTCTGATTGTGTGTGTGTGTGCGGAACACATGGAAAAACAACGACAACCTCAATGCTGACTCAAATTTTACTAGATTCTAATATGGACCCGTCAGCGGTTATCGGAGGAAAGTTAAAGTCGATCAATTCATACGCAAGGCTGGGAAATTCTCAAATTATGGTGTGTGAAGCTTGTGAATATGCTAACCATTTTTTAAAACTTGCCCCAGATATTAGCATTGTGCTAAATATTGATAACGATCATATGGAATATTTTAAAACAGTTAAAAATCTCAAAAATTCCTTTGGAAAATTTTTAAATCAAACCACAAAAACTGTGATATATAATGGCGATGACGAAAACGTTTCGGATGTTGTTTCTGCAGTTGATAAAAAGCGCATATCATTTGGATTTTTGCCAACTAATGACTTCTATCCAACGAATATCTCTAGAATTTCAGGAACAAAAACAAAATTTTCGATTTGCAGACGAGGAAAAATTGTTGCAAAAGATGTTGAAATATTCGTTCCCGGTCGCCACAACATTTTAAACGCTGTTGCTGCTGCGGCGGCTGCTTTTGAGCTCAAAGCCCCGGTTGAAGGGATTCTTAAAGGGCTTTTTAATTTCAGAGGCGTTGGAAGGCGATTTGAATTTATTGGAGAAAAAAACGGAATAACCGTTGTTGACGACTATGCCCACCACCCAACCGAAATATACGCAACCCTAAAAGCCGCGAAGGAATGCGGATTTAAAAAAGTTTGGGCAGTCCACCAACCATTCACATATTCAAGAACCAAAATGTTGATTGACGAATTTGCAAAAGCTTTGGGCGTCGCGGACAGGGTTGTTTTAACTGAGATCATGGGGTCGCGCGAAAAAAACACATTTGGAGTATATGCAAAGGATCTCGCTGAAAAAATAGATGGATGCGTTTGGTTTAAAACCCAAAGCGAAGCCGCGCAATATGTCCTTGAAAACGCCGATTCTGGCGATCTGGTTATCACTCTTGGTTGCGGTGACATTTATAAATGCGCAAAGATAATGGTTTTTGGAAAATATTAAGGTTTAGTCAAAAATAATTCACTATATGCATTAAATATTATGTCAGTTTTTTTTAATTGGCATTTTATTTTTTATGTTTTTTTTCATCTTCACTTGTTTTTTTTGTGACCGAGTCTTTGATTTGCGACAAGATTCCACTATCCACTAAAGAGTCGAGATTTTTTTTCGTTTTGATTTCCCTAGCTCTGATGAAATCATCCAACAGCTCCATGCATATCGCCATTAGAGGAGGCCCCAAAAACAAGCCATATATTCCAAATATTCCGCCAAATAGCGTGATCCCCAATATAACATATAAAGGTCCAATTCCAACAGCTTGTCCGACGATTTTTGGACTGATTAAATTTGCGTCCAACTGCTGAATAATAAGAGTTATCGTGGTTGCAATAAAAAATTGATGTGTGTCGCCAGAAATTAATGACAACAATGCAACCAATAAAACCCCGATCATAGAGCCAAAATATGGAATTGTTGCGCAAATTAGGTAGCACACGGCCAAAATCGCGCTGTTGTCGATTTGAAATATGGTTAAAACCACGCCAATTAAGCAAGCAACCATAAACGCGTCGATGATTTGCCCAAATATGAAGGTGTATATAACCCTGGAAATTCGCAAGCCAAGACGGCGAATGCGCGCTATGGTCCTTGTTTTAAAAGCAATTCTCGACGCCCTCAGCAAAGCTTTTTTGAGGACTGCTCGCTCAAGAAGCAAATATATTGAAATTATCGCGCCAATTATCAGGTTAAATATTCCAAAAAGTATTCCAGTTATGCTGTCAAAATAGCTGTTATAGTCCAAAGACGTGAAAAAATTTATAAAGTTGTCGAAAGACATTGTGTTTTGAGCGTTATTTATGATTTCTTTGACTGGCCCCGCATTTTTCAAAGAGTCATTTATAAAATATTGAACACTTTCAACATATCTGGGGATTGAATTTAAAAAATTAATCAAACTCTCATATATAATCGGACATATCAATAATAAAATCAGTCCTATGAATAAAGCCGACACAAACGCAACTATTAAAGTTGCAAATAAGCGAACTCGTTTAATAATAAATGGTTTATTGGTTTTTAAAAGAAATTTTTCAGTTTTTTTACATATTGGAAAAAGCAAAAACGCAATGACTCCGCCGATAATAAAAGGAGTTAAAATATTTATGATTTTTTCAAACCAGGATAGTATGGTTCCAAAATTGTTGATTGTGTTGTATGCCAAAATAACAAAAATGCAAAAAATGAACCTAATTATCCAAGTTGCTAGAGAATTTTCGCGCATTAATGATCCCTCCATTTTTTAGCACTAAAACAAATATTTATAAATAATTAAAAAATAAATAAAGCAAAACATATATTACCGGTTGGTGTAGCAAATATATAATCAACGTGTTTTGGCCGATAAACGCGACTGGCTTTGAATGTCTTTTATAGAAAAAACTTGGAAGGCGATTTTTGGCTGCAAAAATCCCAAAGAAAGTTCCGGCTAAAAAGATAAATATCCATGGAACAAGCGGAAAATAGTCCAAAGAGGAAAAATTTTTCGAAACAATTCCAAAAGGAAACAGCCATTCTTTCAAATCATCTCCTATTTCAAAAGGCAAACCCCAAATCGTTTTGCTCAAACAAAAAAGCACTCCTGAAATAATTATGCCCAATGTTGGAAATTTTATTTTATCTATAAATTTTTCAAAAAGCCCATATAATATCATAGAGAGCCCCAGCATATGCAAAATGCCAAAATATATGGCTTGGTTTTCGAAAAAAATGTATGTAATGACGGTTAATCCCATTCCCAGCGCCAAACATTTGAGCCCTCTTTTTAAATTATTGGAAGAAAATCTGCAAGAAACCCCGGATATGAAGATAAAAAGCCCAGCAAAAAAATCCCGAATCAAATCAACCGGCCCGCTAGAAAACGCAGCTATCTCAACGTTAAAAAGAAAAACCATGTCAAACATTGCGTGGTATAAAACCATCAAAACAATTGCAATTCCCCTGACTTCGTCTATAAACCAAACGCGGTTTTTCGAATAATTTAGTCTATTTCTCATATATCCCTACACCATTATTTTTTTATCATCAATTAACATTTTTGCTTTTAAAATCGCGCATATCGTCTTTGAATCCGTTATCTCTCCGCATTGTATTTTTTTTATTATATAATCTAAATTATATTTCTCGGGCGTTAAAAATTCGTCTCTGTCCAGATTTAGTTCACTCACTTTTTTTATTTTAGTTGCAACATATAAATATATTTTTTCATCACAATATCCCGGAGATGGGTGTATAACCCCAAGTTCAACCCAATTTTTAGCTTGAAATCCCGTTTCCTCAAGAAGCTCTCTTTTTGCAGCCAAAAGCGGCGACTCCGCAGGAACGTCCAACTTTCCAGCTGGAACTTCTAAAATTTGCTGATTTATCGCATACCTAAACTGACGAACCATCAATATATCCTTATTGTGGTCGATCGCGACGACGCAGCACGCTCCCGGATGGTGTATAATTTCTCTATATGTTTTGGAATTATTTCGAAGTTTCACAATATCTTTGTTTAATTTTAAAATTTTTCCATCATAAATTGTTTCGCTTTGAATTTTAGTTTCTCCAAATTCCAAAATAACAACCTCCATATATTTTCGGATCACATATAATATTTTTAACTCCCAAAACCATTTTTTAAATAAAAATGAAAAATATAAAAACTCAAATGCAACTTTACTTTATTATTACATAAAATTAAAAAAAAATCAATACAATTATAACAATCAATAATCTGTGCCCTTATTTTAAAAATTATCAATTATTTCTGTTGGAGGTTGTGATATGGATGAATTTTACTCTAATCCACCAAGATATGAAGCTGTTCTAAAAAAATTGACTCAGATAAAAAATTTGGACAAAAACATTAAATTGTTCTGCATCGGGCAGTCTATTTTAAAAAGAAAAATATATGCTTTGGGAATTGGAAACTTGAAAAACGCAGTTCTTTTCACCGGGGCAATTCATGCTCAAGAGTGGCTAACATGCTCAATTTTGCTCAGATTTTTTGAGGACATTTTTTCCAAAAAAACACTTCACGGCGTGAATCTGAGCGATATTTTTGAACACAGGGGATTGATTGTTGTTCCGCTTTGCAATCCAGATGGCGTTGAGATAGCTTTGGGCGGACCTAAAACTGCAAAACAACTTTGCAGCCCAATTGAGGCCATAATCAAAAAATCAGACAAATCCTGGCAAGCAAATGCGCGTGGAGTGGACCTAAACCACAATTTTGACGCCGGATGGGATATTTTGAAAAAATTAGAACGCCAAGCGGGAATAACCTCTCCTTCTCCAAGACAATACGGCGGAATATGTCCCCAATCTGAGCCGGAAACCAAAGCCCTGGTCTCCTTGTGTAATGCCCTTAACATTAAAAAAGTTGTCGCTTTTCACTCTCAAGGCGAAGAAATATACTATTATTATGGCCCAAACACTCCTCCCGAATCCGAGCTCATGGCAGACGCTCTTGCGGCTTCATCGGGATATCAAGTTCGCAAACCCGAAGGACTCGCTTCCCATGGCGGCTTTAAAGATTGGTTTATCAAAGCCAAATCCAGGCCGGGATTCACAGTTGAAGTCGGAGTTGGCCAAAATCCACTTCCAATTCAAATGCTCGAGCCAATATATGAAAAAATCAAGGAAATGATGATTGTTGCAATGCTTCTTTAATTTGCTAATCAAAATTAAAAAATTCAAATATTTAAAATTAAACTCATAAATGTGAAAACATTTAATTTAATCCGAAAATAATCAAATCAAATTAAATGTTTGAAGTTTTACTTTAAGTAATCCATCGGATTAACCCAAACTTCCTCCTTTTTAATTCCAAAATGCAAATGCTCGGGAAGGGCGTTTTCCAGCTGGTTTGATGTTCCAACTGAGCCTATAACATCGCCGCTTTTAACCGATTGATCAAGTTTAACCTGAATTTTTTCATTGAGGCCAAAATAGTAACTTTTCATCCCGCTGCCATGGTCAATAGCAATGCAGGTTCCCCAAATGTTGTCATTGTTTATTTCACAAACTGTTCCGTCGGCTGCAGATTTAACGGGGGTTGATTGCTTAGCAGCTATGTCTATGCCGTCGTGGGTTCTCCAATCTCCCATAGTTTCTGATTTGACGAGCTCGCCTTTAGAAAATTCTTGAATTATTTCACCCTTTATTGGCATAAAAAATTTGCACTTAGTCACTTTTTTATTTGTTTGTTTTGCGGGTTTGTCTTCATTTTGTTGTTCCTCAATTGCTGATGCAGGTTTTTTCGAAGAAGTTTGTTCCTCTTTTTTAACATCCACTTTCTCATCATTGGTTTGAGCAGCATCCTGTTCAACAATGTTTGTGTTCAGTTGAGGAGCCTCTGATCCTGGCGCCATAGTCCTGCCGATAGCAATTATTGTTGTTGCTATGACGGCCAACAAGCTCAAAATAATTGCGATATAAAATACTTTGCCCGAAAATAAAGAATTTTCTCCATCTTTGTTTTTCATTTTATCTTTCCTCCCAAGTGTCTAATTTCCAGACACATCAATTTTCTCGCGTTTTTGAGTTATTCACATAATTAGTATGTAATTATATGTTCAAATTTATTCAGCAAATATATAATCAAAATATAGTAATTTTTCAGAATATAGTTTAAAATTTCGCATATAATAAATATTATTCAGCTTTTGGAAGGAGGATTTCAATTGTTAGATAAAATAGCTTTGTTTTTAACAATTGTTGGCGGAATAGTTTGGGGAATTATTGGGATATTTGATGTTAATGTCATAGATTTATTGTTCAGTGACAAACTTCATATTATAGCACGAATAATTTATACTTTAGTTGGAATTTCAGCTTTATGGTCTATATCCTTGCTGTTTCGCGAAGGTTCAATTGCCAACCGAGAAATGTGATAGTCAAAAAAATTCACCACGCCGAATAAAAGTGTGGTGAATTTTTAATTGTATTTATATATTTTTAACTTTGTTTTAGCAAAGACTCGGATTTTTTAATTAAGCAAGGTTTAAGGGCCAAACCTGTAACCCTTGACCTTTTTTTATTTTAGGCCCAGCACATCCTGATATAGAAAAACATATTTGGTTGAAGACTCGTTCCAACTAAAATCGCAACTCATTGCGTGTTTGACCAGCAATTCCCAAACCGCCCTGCTTTCATACAAATTCTTAGCCCTAAACAGCGCTCCACACATATCGTCTGCATTATACTTCTCAAAGCAAAAACCATTTCCTTGCCCAAAAGAGCAGTCGGTTATGGTGTCTTTTAAGCCGCCAGTTTCCCGAACAACCGGAATCGCCCCATATCTTAGCGCGATCAATTGAGATATTCCACAAGGCTCCGACTGAGATGGCATCAAAAAAATATCACTGCCAGCATATATTTTCTTAGACAAAGGCTTATTATATCCAATATAAACCGCCATCTGCCGCGGATAGCGATTATGCATATCATTAAAAAAGCTTTCAAAAACATATTCTCCAGAACCAAGAACAACAAATTTAAATCCACTACATATTAGATGCTCAAGGCTTAATTTAATCAGGTCCATGCCTTTATGGGAAACCATCCTCGAAACAATTCCAACAACCGGCCGATAGTCGTCTGACATATCCATCTCCAAACAAAGCTTCTTTCTGTTTTCATCCTTGCCTGATATGTCTTGAGAAGAATAGTTTTTATATATTAAAGGATCGGTTTTTGGATCATTAATTTCATAGTCTATTCCATTCAAAATACCACAAAATTTATGTCTTTGGTTTATAAATTCTCGATCCAGTCCACATCCAAACAACGGCGTTTGAAGCTGATTTGAATATGTTGGGCTAACGGTTGTTAGCTTATCACAAGACTCAATCGCCGCTTTAACCATATTTAGGCAGCCGTCATATTGCATTAAACCCTTTTCGCTTTCGGGAAGCCCCAAAACATCTTGTAAAATTTCCATGCCATATTTGCCCTGATACTCAACGTTGTGAATTGTGAATATGGTTTTTATTTTAGAATATTTTTCTTTGTTTCGATAAAACATGTTGAAATATACAGGGACCATCGCCGTTTGCCAATCGTGGCAATGCATTATATCCGGCTGATAATCAATATATTCGATTATGTCTAGAATTGCTTTTGAAAAAAACGCAAATCTCTCCGCTTCATCATAAAACCCATACATTCCGTCTCTTTTGAAATAATATTCGTTGTCAATAAAATAAAACACAACTTTGTCATGATTATATTGATATACTCCACAATATTGATTTCTCCAGCCTAAAACAACGTTAAAGTGACAAATATATGACATTTTTTCTCGAAAATGGCCGGGTATGTTTGAATACAGCGGCATAACAACCCTACAGGAAACTCCTTTTTGCGCTAAAGCTTTTGGCAAAGAGCCAACAACATCTCCAAGCCCTCCGGACGCTGCAAAGGGTGTGGCTTCGCTTGCTGCAAATAATATTTTCATGCTAATCTCTCCCTAAAACAAATCCAAAAGCAGGTTTGTTTTTTATATAATTTTATTCTTTGCAATATATATCGGATATGAACTTGTTGAAATCAAAGTTTTCCCTTTTCTGATTTGAACATTTTTGTCGCTTATCACATATTCTATATTGCAATCTGAGTCAACTTGAGTTGCTTGCATTAATATTGAATTTTTAACGCATGCATTCGAAGAAATTTGACACCCTCTAAAAATAACAGAATTTTCAACATATCCATCAATAACGCATCCGTCTGCAATAAAACTGTTGATTACTCTGGCGTTTGGGCCATATTTCACAGGAGCCTCGTCTCGAACTTTTGTGTATATTGGGCGAGCTGAATCAAAAACTTTTTGCCTGGCTTCATTTTTAAGCAATTCCATATTGGCGTCATAGTAGGATTTTATTGATGATATGAGCCTAACATACCCATCATAGCGTATGCCCTGTATCTTATATTTTCTGCATTTTTTCTGCAAAAAATCACGATCCAGTTTATATTCACCCATACATATTGAACTTGCTATTAACTGCCTCAAAAAATTACGCTTAAAAACTAAAATGTTGAGCGAAAAGTTAAATTGACCGCCAGTTTGAGGATTAATAACAACTTCTTTTAGCATATTATCATCATCAAAATTTAAAACAACAACCTCTTTTGAAATGTCGCTGGTTAAAAAATCATTTTTATATACAATCGAAACATCTGCGGCTTTTTTAATGTGCTGCTCAACAATTTTTGAATAGTCTATGTTTGCAACCAAATTACAGTCGCTCAAAAGAATATATTTGCAGGGGTTATATTTTAAAAAATCCAGAGCCGCCCCCAAGGCCTCAAGTTTTCCGTGATATATTCCAAAATTTTTGTTGCCATATGGCGGAAGCAGCTTCAGGCCCCCTCTTTTTCGCGCCAAGTCCCACTGGCTTCCGTTGCCAATATGCTCCATGAGCGACCGATAATTTGATTTGGTTATCACTCCTATGTCGATAATTCCAGCATTAACTGAGTTTGACAGAGGAAAGTCTATCATTCGATATCTTCCACCAAAAGGAACTGACGCAAATGTTCTGTTTTTTGTTAGGTCTTCTATGGAAAAATCGTGCATATTAGCAAAAATTATGGCCCCAACCATCCTCTCATTTATTAACATAGCCCTCCTCCTAAAATTCAAATGCTTTTTGATTAATTAATATATTTAGATAATATCACAGGTTTGTCGTTTAATTTTGTGTTTGGACCAAGAACTGTTATTTTTATCTCATTTAAATCATTAATTTTAGGTTTATTGATTCCAATTGATGTATTTTTGCCAATATAGCAATCTGCGCCAATGACTGAATATGCAACACATGCGCCAGATTTAACCACGCAATCCGCCATGACAATACTTCTTTTTATGGACGCGCCTTTTTCAACCAAAACCCCTGGAGAAAGAACCGAACAAGAAACGTCACCATATATTCGACAGCCTTCAGTTATTATCGAATTTTTGACTTCGCATCCATATCCAACATAATGAGGCGGGTATGTAGCATTTCTTGTGTATATTTTCCAACACGAATTGTGTGGATTTAATATGCTACCGCTCTCAAGAAGGTCCATATTCGCTTTCCACAAGCTTTCAATCGTTCCAACATCCTTCCAATATCCATTAAAATTATATGTTAAAAGTCTAAAATTTTTCTCGAGCATTTTGGGAATTATGTCCTGTCCAAAATCATTTCTAGACTTTGAATTCCGCGCATCTTCCGCTAAAAGCTGCTTTAAAATTTTCCTGTTGAAAATATATATTCCCATTGAGGCGAGATTGGTCTTTGGATTTTTCGGCTTTTCTTCAAATTCAAAAACAAACCCATCCTCATCACAGCTCATTATCCCAAACCTGCTCGCGTCTTGCTTGGAAACCTCCAAAACAGCTATAGTGCAATCAGCACCCATCTGCTTGTGGTGTTTGAGCATGGCGTCATAGTTCATTTTATATATATGATCGCCCGACAGTATCAAAACATACTCAGGCGCGTATCTTTCAATAAATCCCATATTTTGATATATTGCATTTGCTGTTCCATTGTAAAACTTCGCTCCTTTTGCGCTTTCATAGGGTGGCAAAATGTGAACCCCGCCATAAAGCCTGTCTAAATCCCAAGGCTCACCAGTCCCTATATATTCATTCAAAAAAAAGGGAGAATACTGCGTTAAAACGCCAACTGTATCTATGCCAGAATTGACGCAATTTGAAAGCGCAAAATCTATTATCCTATATTTGCCGCCGAATGAAACCGCGGGTTTTGCCATTTTTCGAGTTAAAGCGCGAAGCCGACTTCCCTGTCCCCCAGCCAAAAGCATAGCAACACATTCTTTTTTAACAAACATCATTTCCCTCCTTTGAATTTTTCAAAAAATCAACTTAAGCTTTTCTCGTTTGGAGTTAAATAAACCGCGCTCATATATGGAATTTTTAATTTAATCGAATATTCATATCCGTGAAAAGGAAGTTTATCAGCCAAAATTTTCGTTTTGTGTGGAATTCCATATCCGCCATAAGATTTTTTATCAGAGTTAAATATTTCAGAATACTGGCAATTAAAAGGAACTCCTATTCGATACTCTTCGTATGTTCTTGGGCAAAAATTACAAACAGCAATCAGCTCGTTTCCGTTTGCGCCAATTCTCCTGAAAGATATCACATTGTTTTTGCTGTCGTCATTTGAAATCCAGCAAAAACTGTTCCCGCTTGCGTCATTATCCCACAATTCGCAATGATTTAAATAGAATTTATTTAGACTTTTAACATAAAATTGAAATTTCTTGTGCCTTGGATTTTCAAGCAGCTCCCAATCCAACTGTTTTTTAAAATCCCATTCATTAATTTGGCCAAATTCCTGGCCCATAAACAAAAGTTTCTTTCCGGGATGAGCAATCATAAAGCCTAAATATGCCCTCAAACCGGCAAATTTTTGGTCATAATCCCCATATATTTTTTCAAGCAAAGACTTTTTGCCATACACAACCTCGTCGTGTGAAATTGGGAGAATATAATTTTCCGAAAACGCATACCAAATCGAAAAAATAAGCTTTTGATGGTTGCCCGCGCGAAAATATGGGTCTAGAGAGAGATAGTCCAAAGTGTCGTTCATCCAGCCCATATTCCATTTATAGTTAAATCCCAAACCTCCAACACTTTTTGGCAAAGTCACCATCGGCCACGCTGTCGATTCTTCAGCAATAATAACAAGATTCGGGTTTTGAGTTAGGACTTTTTCGTTTAATTTTCCCAAAAATTCAACCGCATCCAGATTTTCTTTGCCGCCATGCGCATTTGCAACCCACTCGCCGTCTTTCCTGTCATAGTCTAAATATAGCATCGAAGCAACCGCATCAACCCTCAACCCATCAACATGAAACTCGCTCGCCCAATAGTTTGCAGAGGAAATCAAAAACGAAACAACCTCATTTTTTCCAAAGTCAAAAACACATGTCCCCCATGAATAGTGTTCCCCTTTGCGCGGATCAGCATGTTCATAACAACAACTGCCATCAAATCTATATAGCCCGTGAGCATCCTTTGGAAAGTGCGCCGGGACCCAATCTAAAATGACGCCTATCTCGGCCTTGTGGAAAGCGTTGATCATCTTTTTAAAGTCAAGCGGCGTTCCATATCTTGAAGTCGGAGCAAAATACCCAACAACCTGATAACCCCACGAATCGTCTAGCGGATATTCCGTCAACGGCATGAGTTCTATGTGGGTGTAGTTCATTTTTTTTAAATATGGAATGATTTTTTGCGCAAATTTAACATATGAAAACGGATTCCCATCAGGATATTTTTGCCATGAACCCAGATGAACTTCATATATGTTCATCGGACGGTTGACTTTAAAAAGCGAGGACTGGCAGGCGATCCAAGAAGAATCTTCCCACTGCATTTTAGGGCATTCATAAAATTTAGTTGCTGTTTTCGGGCGCGTTTCAAAATGAAAACCATATGGGTCTGACTTTAAAAAAACTTTTTCGTCAATTGAAACAATTTCAAATTTATAAAGATCAAAATTTTGTATATTTTCAACAAAACACTCCCAAATTCCACCCGAGAAGACCTTTTTCATTGGACTCTCGCCACTTTGCCAATTGTTAAAATCCCCAACAACACAAACAGATCGAGCGCGCGGAGCCCAACAGCGAAAAACGACCCAATTGGATTTTCCAACCCTGTGAGCGCCAAAATATTCATATGCACATATTGAATTTCCGCTAAAAAACTCCTCAACTATTTTCGAATTTTTTTCCTTTTCATCTTCCTTCAAAATCACTAAAAACCACCACCACTATCAAAAATGCCCTTGAGTGGATAAATAATTAACACATGATTCACACTTTATATTATAAGCATATCAAAATTTGTAATAAATGTCAAACAGCTTTTACATTTTTTCCAAAAATTTTGTGTATATCAACAATTTATATGTTGAAGTCAACTCGCCCAAAACCATTAATTTGCGTGTTTTAGTCAGATTATATTCAATATTCCTAAAACTCCCCTGCGCTCTAATCAAAAAAAGTTTGTTAATATATTGAAAATGTTGGATTAAAGCAAATTATATCTTAACTATATTATTATATGTATGGACAAACTAAATAATTCAACTGATCATATCCTTATTTGATTCCAGACTAATATTAAACTAAAATATGAGAAAAATAAAAAACAGAACATAAAATTTAACGAAAAGAGGAAAAAACATGGCGAAAGAAATCTGGCTGGCTTGTTTTGGAGGATTCTCATATTTTACTCTTGAGCTCATATATAATGGAGACAGCCATTGGATTTGCTTTGTTTTTGGAAGCATATGCTTTGAAATTGTTGGGAAAATCAGACTTTTAAATTTGAATATGTTGGTAAAATGTTTGCTTTGCGGATTATTTATAACGGTTTTCGAATTTTTTATGGGCGTTATTTTTAATATGATCTTAAACTGGAATATGTGGAACTATTCTATGTTTTTCTTGAACATATCCGGCCAAATTTGCCTCTATTTCTCGCTCATTTGGATTCTTTTGTCATTCCCCGCAATAAAACTCCATCAAGCCTTGAGCCAAGCAATCAATAAAACTCAGGAACGCAAAAAACGCTGCCCAAACCCAAAAGCACTAGTCTATAAAACAAAACAAGCCCAATAAATAGCCAAAAAACGATATATATATCGCAATTATCTTATTTGCCCGTCTCCTCTGATAATAAACTTCGGCGTTGTCAAATCTTTTAAACCCATAGGGCCTCTGGCATGCAGTTTTTGAGTTGATATTCCAATCTCAGCTCCCAATCCAAATTCATTGCCGTCGGTGAACCTGGTTGAAGCATTAACATAAACCGCGGCCGAGTCAACTTCTTTCAAAAAATATTCCGCGCTAAAATAATCCGAAGTCACTATGGCCTCAGAATGCCCAGACGAATATTTGTTAATATGCCTAACGGCGGCCTGGACGCAGTCAACAATTTTAACCGACATTTTATACCCCAAATACTCAGCATAGTAGTCGTCTTCAGACGCAATTTGAATTTCAGGCAGGATTTGCTTTGTCCTCGGGCAGCCAACCAACTCAACGCCAAATTTATCAAATTCCTCTTTTAATCTTTTCAAAAAATTCTCTGCAACGCTTTGGTGAACCAACAAACTCTCAGCAGAATTGCAGACCGAAGGACGCGACGTTTTTGCGTTAACAGTGATGCGAATGGCCATGTCTATGTCGGCGCTTTGATCTATGTATATATGACAATTTCCAACGCCCGTTTCAATAACCGGAACGGTTGAATTCTGTGAAACGGATTTAATCAGCCCCGCGCTCCCTCTTGGAATCAAAACGTCCAAAATTCCGCGCATTTTCATCATTTCTAAAGCGCTGCTTCGATCGGTTTTTTTGACAAGTCCGATGATATTTGGATCTATATCATTTTTTTCGATTGCATTTTGCATGAGCTCAACCAAAGCGGTGTTGGTGTGGATGGCTTCCTTGCCCCCTCGAAGCAAAACAGCATTTCCGGATTTTATGCATAAAGCAGCAACGTCAACCGAAACATTAGGACGCGATTCATATATCACCCCGATTAGGCCGATTGGAACTTGGATTTTTTCTATTTTCAGACCGCTTGGCCTGGTCTGGCCCCAAACAACTTGATATGAAGGATCCGGCAAACTGATTAACTCAGAAACCCCAAGCGCCATCGATTCAATCCTCTTTGGGGTCAACATCAGCCTATCAACAAGATGTTTTGGCATGTTGCTTTCTCGCACAGCCTCAAGGTCTTTTTGGTTCTTCTTGAGGATCAGATCCATACTTCCTCTCAAAGACTCTCCAATCGACTTTAAAATATTATTTTTAACGCAAGTTTTTGCTTTATTTATATACTTTGAGGCCAATTTAATTTTTTTGGCTTGGGAAACAGTATCCATATCAAACCGCCCTTTCTTGAAAATTTATGTTGATTGTCTTTTATTTTAAACTAATCAGCGTTCCCTCAGGCTTTCCCTGGAAAATGCTATATATTCTGTCTGGATGAGAGCCATTAGCAATCAAAGTTGGAATGCTTTCAAGGGAAGCCATTTTTGCTGCGTTTAGCTTTGTCAGCATTCCTCCTGTTCCAAGAGCGTTTGGCTCTCCTTTTGCGGATTCAACAACCGATTTGTCAATTTTTTGTATATGTTTTATTAATTTTGCATCCGGATTTTTTAAAGGATTGCTGTCAAAAACTCCATCCAAGTCAGTGAGTATAACCAAAATATCTGCGTCTATTAAAACAGCAACAGCGGCGGATAGAGTGTCGTTATCGCCAAACTCAAGCTCGCTAATTGACATTGTGTCGTTAGCGTTGACGATTGGAATTATGTTTTTATCCAGAAGAGAAAAAAATGTGTTTTTTGCGTTTAATTCGTCTTCTTTTTCATTTAAAACCTGCTGCGTCAGCAAAATTTGAGCAACCATATGCCCGTAATGTGAAAAAAGCGAGTCATACATATTGATTAGTTCACATTGGCCAACAGCAGCGCAAGCTTGCCGAGCTGCGACGCTTTTTGGAGGAGTCGAATATCCCATTTTCCCCGCTCCAACGCCAATCGCTCCTGACGTGACCAAAACGACGTCTCTTCCAGTGTTTTTGATGTCCGCAAGAACTTTAACCAAAGCCTCCATATGGCGTATATTCAAAAGCCCTGTTGAATGCGCAAGAGTTGAGGTTCCGACTTTAACAACAATCCTTTGAAATTTCATAAAAAAACCACACACCCCACAGTTTCTAATCGAATTTGATTATATCATAAATTTAAAAAGTTTTCCATCCAAACGAAAAAATCAGCAAAATCAACAAAAAAACCAAAAATAAACACTCTCTTTTTATCTGTTTTTACAAATTTTTAATTTGAATTATAGTTCAGGTTAAAATATTGTTGTTTTTTCAAGACGTGTTGATCATATGGGATAGGGTCACAAATTTCAAACATATTATCTCTTGTCCACATTTGAACTGTCGTCATAACCGCATAACCCCGGCCAGGCTTTGTTGCCCAAGCAAGCGGCGATCGCTTAGGAATTCCAAACATATATAGGATTGCGCTCAAAACCCCGCCATGACTGATTAACGCTGCCTCATGAATTTGGTTTTTCATCATGTCTAAAATCAAATGGTTAAAACCTTTGGCAATGCGGTTTATGAATGTTTTTTTATCCTCCCCGCTTTTTGGAGGCTGGCTCATGTGGCCATCAATCCAACTTTCATATTCAGAGTTGTTTGAAAGCTCGTCTATTGATTTGTTTTCAAAAATGCCAAATGAATATTCTTTTAAATCATCAACGGTTTCAATGAGGCTGTGGGAATATATGAGCTTGGCCGTTTCTAAGGCGCGCCTCAACGGACTGGAATAGACCTTTTGAATTTTGGGATATTCGCATTTTGAGATAAGCGACAGAATTTCCCGCTTGCCCTCAGCGTTTAAAGGCAAATCTGTCAGGCCAAGATACCTGCCATCACGATTTGCATCCGTTATTCCGTGGCGTATTAAATATAGTTTATATGTCCTCAAAATAATCCTCCTCCAATCAACTCACTCATTTTAAATAATATATTCTCATCATTATACCACAATCTTTTCAAAATTACAAAACTTTTTCGACATTTGCGCTTTAAAACATCCACACAAATAGTATAACTGCATTTTGATGTTGTGATTTTACATAATTTATTGCAAATATATTGCTTAATTTTGGGCATATTCACAAAAATTAAATTATTTGTTCGACATTTTAAAAAATGTTTTGACAAACTTCTGACAATGTAATATAATACATATTGTTGTCTACTGGAAGTATTTTTAATAGACAAACTACTAAACGTTAAAAATATATTTAAAATTGGAGGAAAAACAAACATGAGTTCCGATTTTCCACGTATTCTCGCTTTGCTAAGAAAAGAAAAAGGCCTGAGTCAAAAGGTTGCAGCCAGTCATCTGGACATTTCGCAGTCTTTGCTATCACACTATGAGAAAGGAATTCGCGAATGCGGCTTGTCTTTTGTTATTAAAGTCGCTAAGTTTTACAACGTTTCGTGTGACTATTTGCTGGGAATATCCCCAAATAGAAATGGATCAACTTTATCTGTTGAAAATTTGAAAGATCCGTCCAGTCAAAAAGAGGTTTTAGATTCCAAAACATTAAAAACTGTTTATAAAAAAAAGATTTCATTTTACTCACTAAACGTCCTTTTTGATATACTGTCAAAAACCGATAATGATGAATTAACAAATGAAATGACCTCGTTTTTATATTTAGCGATATATAGAATGTTTCGAGTTTTGTTTAGAATGAACAAGAAAAACAAACGTGAAATGTTTGCTGTTTCCGACCTGGTTGCCAATCAATATGCTCAGGCCAGAATGATCAAATCTGAATCAAATGCAAATGTCATTTCTCGTAAAATTTCAACTAAAAAACATGACCAAGACGTGGCTCCGGACCAAATTCAAATCAACAACAGCTTTTTGGAAGAAAATTATCCCAAAGACTATAGCGCGCTTCTCAATTTAGTAAAAAATTGCGAAGCACTAATGGAATACTAGAGCTTGATTTATTCTATTTATTAATTAATTTTAGATACTGTTCAATTATTTTCGAGAGTTTGCTAGAAGCTTTAAATTTAAATTTTTCATATTCACTTTGAGCATTTCCATTATCTGAAACGACCCTGACTGCGCCAAAATCAACATTTGCTTTAAAGCAAGCCTGAGCAATCGCTGCTGCTTCCATTTCAACAACGTTTGCGCCAAACTGTTTTTGTGTTTTTGCGATTTCTTCGCAAGATAAAAATTTATCTCCAGTTGCAAAAATGCTTCTTTTTGGCGAGGCTTTCGTCTTGGAAACTGCAACCCAGAGATTTTCGAAAATGGTTTTACTTGCTTTGATTTTTAAAAGATTTATTCCCGAAATCAGGCCAACCGGGTCTCCAAGAAGCGAAGTGTCAACGTCGTGTTGAACAAAATCTGTGGCTATGGCGACGTCACCAATGCTCATCGCCTTTGTCCCGCCTGCAATTCCAACGTTTATTATTTGATTCGGAGCATGTTTTAAGATTATGGTTTGGGCGCAGATCGCAGCGTTGACTTTTCCAGGGCAGCACTTCGAGACGACAAGCCCTGTGTTTTCATGCCTGCCTTCGCAAAAAAACGTTTGACAAAATGTATATTTTTTTTTGTTTTCGACTAAATGTAAAATTTGATCTATTTCAACGTCCATGGCCCCGATTATTGCAATTTTCACAGTAAATATCCACCACCTTACGTTAAAAAAATAAAATTAAAAAACATCACCTATAAACCTCTTTATAAATATAACTTTTGGAGGAAATTTTAAATGGTTTCAATTGGAAATCTGTGGGACAAGCTTTTAATTAAAGAATGGGAAAAAGAATACTATCAAAAACTGCGCCGCATTTTAAAGCATGAATATTCAACAACAACCATATACCCCAATATGCACGACATATTCAACGCGCTGAAATATGTTGACTATGGAAACTGCAAAGTTGTCATAATTGGCCAGGATCCATACCACGGCGAGGGGCAAGCCCACGGATTGTCTTTTTCAGTTAAACCGGGGGTTAAGGTTCCGCCGTCCCTGAAAAACATATATAAAGAAATCGAGGATGACATCGGCTCCCCGCAGCCTCAAAACAACGGAGATCTAACCCGCTGGGCAAAACAGGGCGTTTTGCTTTTAAATGCTGTTTTAACCGTCCGCGCAGGGCTTGCCAATTCGCATGCAAAAATCGGATGGCAAAACTTAACGGACAAAATCATTAAAATTTTAAACGAGCGCGAAAAGCCAATGGTCTTTTTGCTTTGGGGAGCCTATGCTGGCAAAAAGCAAGAACTCATAACAAACCCAATTCACCTAACCCTCAAGGCCCCCCATCCCAGCCCTTTATCAGCATCAAGAGGATTTTTTGGCTGTCGACACTTTTCCAAAACCAATGAATTTCTAGAAAAAACCGGCCAAACTCCAATAAAGTGGTGATAAAAATTCATATGTTTAAAATAAAAACATATCCTTTAATTTTGGGCTTTTGTTTGTTTGCTTGATTCGTCGTTTTGATTTTTTTCGCTTTGACAAAACTCACTCTTTTGATTTTGGCAAAGTGACTTTTTTTTTATTTCATCGTATTCACATTCGGCGCATTTTAACTGCAAAAATAAATCATCAATCTCTTGGCAAATTGCGTTTATTTTGGATTTAAACAGCTCGCAACAATCCATCTTCATATTTTTTTGATGCGAATATGTTATTGATCCAATTTTTGTGTATTTACGTTCTATTTTTGATTTTAATTTAGCCATTTTCCATTTTAGTTGAGAAATCTCAATCAATTGCTGGGTCTTTTTTTCAGCGGATTTTGCAAAAGATCCAAGCCGAAAAATCAAAGAATCAAAACCACTGCTCATAATAAACATACCTCCAAACAGATAATTATAAAAATTTGTTTATATATTGTTTTTAAAGCCGACGATTTTTCTGCCGTGTCGCCCAAGTGCAAAAGCATTATATCATATCTTTATGCACATTACCACATAAAAATTTGGAAGACAAGTTTTTTTAGTATATATATCAACCTTTCATATATTTTAGAACACCTTGCTTTTTGGAGCAAAAAACACTTTATATATAAAAATCAAAGCAACAGCCACGCCAATAAATATCAACACGCTTTGCCTAAATCCCGCTTCAATCATCATTCCAAACAGCATTGGCCCTAAAACATTCCCTATTCCAAGACTTATATCAAACACTGACAAAATTTTTTTATTTTCATATTTTGGGGCATTTTTCATTTCCAGCATATTGTTTACAGCTGCATTTTCTCCAAAGCTATATGCAATTCCTAAAATTAAAAGTCCAACAATGAATATATTTAAATTATTAAAATTTGCCAGAAGAAGCATTGCCAAAAAACTCAAAACCATAGCAACATATATCGCATTTTCTTTAAACTTTTTCATCGTAAACGAAGTTATTGCAGACCCGAAAAACACCCCAGAAAAACTCACTGCAGCCATCATTATGGAGGTTTGTTCTTCATATAAATCCATAACACTTCCATATATCGGAATATAGTAATCAGAAAATCCGGAAATTATTCCCCAAACAACAACGACAAACGCGACAAAAGCCAAAACTTGCTTTGAAAGCAAAAATTTTATGATGTTTGTTTTTGGATTGTCTTCAACATTTTCACATCTGGGAGCAACATAGGTTTTGCAAAGAAACAAGCAAAACATCAAAGACACAATATCCACAAACACTGCTGCTAGAAAAACCTGACCATATTCTAAAAAGCTATATAAAAATGCGCCAATAATCGTTCCAATAAAAACTCCCGAACTCCTTCCAGACAAGCATTCAACGCTTGCTTGCTGATTAGATTTTTCGTCTAAACTAGCCAAATAGTTGCGTTTAACATTTATTAAAAGCCCAAAACCCAGGCCATTAATCAAAAGAGCAAACGTCATAAGATAATAGGAATTTGCAAATGACAAGATTAAATTGCTTGAAATTGAACAAATTGCTCCAAACAAAGTTAATTTTTTAAAGCCAAGTCTTTTAAACAGTTTTATTGAAATTAGAGGGGCAAGCGTTGTAAACAGAATGTTTATTGACAGCGGAATGCTTCCTGCGAGCATTTTTGGTATGCCTAATTTTTCAGAATAAAATGAAAACGTATACATTGGCAAAAATATTGCACTAAGGTTAATGGATATGCTAAAAACAACGTTGGCAAGCCGCAACATATGCGTTGGCAAAACAACCTCTTCTTCTCCCCTCTGCTGCCAGATTTTCAGCTTATATTTTGATTTTGCCTCTAAAAACGCGATTAATTCATTAACAAAAAATGCTGCAAAAATTAGAAAACACAGTATTTTAACTATTGTCATATTAATTATTTCACTCAGTTGCTCTTCAATGACTAGCGCATCTTTTGTTATAGAAATTACCGCAACAACATCCCCGTCAGAGTTAAAAATCGGCGACCTTGAAATCAAAAAGGACCCTTCAAACGTCTCCACACGATATGCTTCAGACTGCTTATTTTCATATATAAACTCAAGTTTTTTTCTTGTTTGATCACTAACTGGGTAATATGCCCCTGTTGAAAGGTCTTGAAAAATTAATATTGTTGCAACTCCATCAACAAACGTGTCTAGTTCCGCTCCCATTCTAGAGTCTATATATTCACTTCCAGCAGTGACTGCTCGAATTTGATCAGAAAGAATTTTATATTCTTCATTCATAAAGTCAGAAGCACTTTTAATGCTTGATATTTTTTCTGCGTCTATAGTTTTGGCTGCTATTTTAGAAATAGATGATAGCTTATCTTGCAAGTCCTTTTCAAAAATAGAGCGCATAGCTGGCATAACAAACGGTAATATTATTAATGAAGCCATGCAAGTTGTTATAATTATTATTAATTCAACGGCAATAAATTTGCTAATTTTAAATCTATTGAACAACAGACAAAAAACCAACCTCATAAATATATATATTCCAGATATTATGCAAATTATCATTGCAGCATATGCGCTCAGCTCAGGCAAAAAATATGCAAGATCCTTTTTAAAACAACTGCTATTTTTTAATATTTCCCCGTCTATTGTCATAGAATATATAACATTTTCATCGATAATAGTGGATATGACGTCACTTCGCTGACCATCACCAAATTCCACATTGTTGACTGCAACAGTTTGAAGCAAATTTCTGTTTGGTTCCAAATCTTGTTCTCCATATAGACTCTTTTGGCTGAGCACTTCTTCAACCTCATGAGTTGTTGGATATATTTTACTGATTGACGACGTTTTCAAGTCGGTGAAATATACAGATTCATCACTTCCAACTGCAACACAATTTGGATAAACCGAGGGGTTAAGATCTTGGTATGTTGAAACTCCCTGATCATTGGCAACAAGAATTTTTCCGCGCTTATCAACTGCATATATATTTCCGGTTTTTGAAGAAATCGAATAGTCTTTTATCAAATCTATTGCGCCCTCAAACTCATACCGCGATTTTATGACTATATTTTCGCCATCAGATTCCTCACATCCAACTTGAACATATTCAAAGCCCAAATCATCAGCTCGGATGAATTCAACATTCCCATTAAAATATCTTAAATTAAATATTTTAGGCTTTCTTTCCAATTGCCCTTCATAATCCGCAACGTATAAAGTTTTTAAATATTGACCATTAGCACTATATTTGTTTATTGTTTCTTTTGAAAGCACATAGCCGCTGTCATCCCAGGTTATGCCTTGAACATATATATTCTCATCATCATCGCTGGCAGTTACATTTTCAATTCGGCTAAAAGGCTTTTCATCCGCTTCGCCAATTGTCCAAACAACTCGGTCATTTTTTATTTTTAGCATCCTTTGTTTTCCGCTTTCAACAACATACATATCACCATATTTATTGACAAAACTAGCATATCCATTTTTAACATTTAAATTAGTGCTAAAACCATCAAGCCACAAATTAGAATCCAAAGCTTTAAAAGTAATATATGACATCAGCAAAAAAGCAACAAAAATCAAATCAACGGCTTTAACTTTTTTAGATTTAAACCAGCAAAAAATTGATTTTAACATTTTGATCAAAACCCTTTCTGTATACATTACGTAGTAAATACATCGTTTATCATGGATTTATTTAAAAACTTTATTGAAATTTACCTGTTTTTTGATCTTTGTCTAAAAAATAATTTATATATAAAAATCAACGAAGCCGCCACTCCAACAAACATCCAAACGTTTAAATTGTTGTTTTGGTCAATCATAATTCCAAACAGCATCGAGCTCAAAGTTGTTCCGATTGCCGAAAACAAATTAAACACTCCTTCTGCTTTGTCTTCATCAAACTCGTGCTGGGTCCCCATGTCAATGAAAGTTGCTTTAGCAACGTTTGTTCCAAAGCTATAAGCAACGCCAAGCATAAATAAACCAATTGTGAATATGTTTAAATTGTTAAACTGCGCCAAAATCACCATGGATATAAAGCTCAAGAAAATCGCAACAGTTATCGCGTTTTCTTTGAATTTTTTCATTGATATTTTGGTTATATATGCGCCCAAAAAGACCGAACCAAAGCTTGTTAGGGCCATCAGTATTGACGTTTGTTCTTCATACAAGCTCATTTTTTCCCCATATATTGGAACATAGTAATCCGCAAATTTAGAAATAATTCCCCAAACAACGACTATTGCAAGAATATATAGAAAAACTTGCTTTGACATCACAAATTTTAGCGTCCTGAATTTAGCTTTAGACTCTTTGCTGTCCCGATTGGCTTCAAATTTTGGTTTAACATATGTTGCGCAAAAATATATGCAAAATACAAGTGATATAACTCCAATTAGCGCTGAAGTCAGGAAAACTTCGCTATATTCACAAAAACTATACAAAAACGCACCAATAATCGTTCCAAGAAATTGTCCTGAAATTTCCCCAGATCCACACATAAATTCAACGCTGTTTGCGGTTTCTTCATCCGAACTTTTAGCATACGCCGACTTGGATTCGATTAAAAGGCCATAGCTTAGTCCATTAACCAAAAGCGCAAATGTCATTAAATAATATGACCGAGTCATGGCGAGAAGTATATTGCTTGCAATCAAGCCAAACGCCGAAGCCATGACAACCTTTTCAAAACCAAGTTTTTTAAAAATTTTCCAAGCAAAGACGGGAACTATGGTTATAAACATTGTGTTTATCGACAGCGGTATGCTGCCAGCAAGCATTTTTGGGATTCCAAGTTGCTTTGAATAAAAAGTCAGTGTGTATAACGGCAAAAATATTGCAGAAAGATTAGTTGCTGTGCTGAAAATAACGTTGGAAAGCCTCAAAGAATGAATCGGCAAAACCCCTTCCCTTTTGCCCAAAATCAGGCCATCTTTAAGGCGATTTTTATATTTTGCTCTTTGGTCTAAATATGCAATCGCTTCGTTTAAAACAAACGTTATAAAGATAATCAGCGACAAAACATGAATTATTATCTGAACTATTGTTTCTCGAATTTGTTTTTGAATGACCGAAGAATCTTTTGTTACTGAAATCGCAGCAACAACATCTCCATCCGAATTAAAAATGGGGGATCTGGCGATAATAAAATGCCCTTCGCTGTTTGTAACATATGTTGTCCTAGGCTTTTTATTTTCATATATCCATTTTAATTCTTGGCTTGTCTCATAGTCCATTGGATAGTATGCCCCCGTTGACAGATCTTGATATATCATAACTATTGCAGTCCCATCAACATATGATTCAAGAGACGCCCCCATTCTTGAGTCAACATATTCGTTCCCTTGAGTTATTGTCCGGATTTGATCAACAAGTTCGTTATATTCTTCGCTCATAAAGTCTGTTGCGCAATCAATTTCACATATTTTTTCCGCATCCAAAGAATCGCTTGCTATTTGAGAAACCGTCGACAGCTTATCTAAAATATATTTTTCATATATGGAATTTATCGTTGGAATTGTCAGCGGCAATATGCAGGCTGAAATTAAAATGGTTGTTAAAATAACGATGATTTCAATTTTGAATAATGTTCCAAATCTGAATTTATTAAACGCTAGAATGAAAAATAGTCTCAAAACAACATATATTCCTAACAGTATGCACACTATCAAAGAAATGTTCGCAACCATTTCGAGCAGGAAATAGGTTGTCCCCTGATTAAATTTGCTGTCATTATATAAAACTTTTCCGTCTTTTGTTCTCGCATAAAAAACATTATCATCATAAATTGCCGATATTACGTCGTCTGATGAACCGTCTGCAAAAGAGACATTATCAACCTTAACGATCGAAACCAAGCCCCTGTTTGGCGGCAAATTTTCGTTAGGAAACAGATCTTCCTTGCCAATAACTCTTTGTATTTTTTTGTCCTGAGATATTTTGTTAATGGAGGATGTCCTCAAATCGGTGAAATATAGTGATTCATCAGACCCAACAGCAATTCCAGAAGCTTCAATCATTGGGTCAAACTCGATATATGGCTGAATTTCTTGATCTTTAGCAACGTGAATTTTTCCTCTTTTGTCGGTTAGGTACATGACTTCGCTTTGTGGAGAAATTGCATAGTCCCGTATTAGATCTATTGCATTTTCGAATTCATATCTTGATTTCACAACCGCTTTCTGACTGTCTTTTTGCCCATCGCCATCTTCATCATTATCACCTTCCTCGTCATCATCGTTTTCTTGATCTTCGTCTTTATCATCCGCATCAATAAGCTGAACATGTTCAAATGTTTGTTCATCAGCCTGTATAAATTCAATCTGCTTATCATTAAGCCGGAGGCCAAAAATTTTCGATTTGCGCGGCTTGAAATCTTTATAATTCGAAGTATATAAAGTTTTTAAATATTTTCCGTTTGAGTCATATTGCATTATTGTTTCTTTTGAAACCAAATAACCGCTTTCATCCCATTTTAACCCGTGAATATATACATTTTTTGCGTCTTCGTCCGCAGTCACATTTTCAATCTGATCAAACTTGGTCTCGTCTTCTTCGCCAATCGACCAAATAACTTCTTTGTCTTGTATTTTAAGCAATCTGTTTTTGCCGCTGTCAATGATATATACGTCTTCGTGCTTATTGATAAAAGTTGCATATCCTGAATTTATTTCAACATTATAGTCAAAATCAAGATTTAGATTAACATCTGCCGCTTTAAATAAAATATATGATATAAGCAAGCAAGCCACAACAAATGTATCAATAATTCGGATTTTTTTTGATTTTAGCCAATAAAAAGCTGCTGCCAATTTTTTAAACATAAAAGTCCCACCTTTCCTGTAAAATATGATTTATTTCAATTTATTACCATCAGGATGGTCCATAAACAGCGCTTAACTTAATTAGCTTTTTTGATTAATGTGATTTAAATTTTTGAGTTAAAATTTTTCTAAAAATATCCGCAGGTATTATTGAAACAGCAAGTAAAAAAACCAAGATCCATCCCTTTAAATCAAACGCAACGCAATCGAAAATATTTCCTATATATCGAAAAAACTCAATTGGCAAGCTCCCCGCGCCGACAATTATCACTTGAATTCCCATGATTATAAACAAAATAACTAAAAAATTAGGATTTTGGTTTAATTTATTAAATATATTAAATTTATTATCCCTGACATTAAAGCCATTAAACAAAGCCATCCAAACAAAAAGAACAAAATATGCGCTATATAGCTGGCGTTGGTTTTCAAAAAAGCTTGCAAAAATTGTAAGATTTAAAAAGCAAAAACTGACTAAAACAACCCAAAAGCTTGCAAACAAAATCTGAAAAATCATAGCTTTGCTGATTATATTTTCGTCTCTTATCCTTGGCTTTTCCCTCATATATTTTTCCAAAGCAGGCTCTTTTCCAAACATGAGCGCCCCAAGGCTGTCCATAACCAGGTTAATGAACAAGAGATGGACAACTTTTAATGGCGCGACAATTCCAAAAAACGGGCTGAATCCGCTGACAACAACAGCAGCAAAATTTATCGTCAGCTGAAATTTGCAAAACTTTAAAATGTTGTGGTATATCGTTCTTCCATACAAAATCGCGTCCCTGATTGAGCAAAAATTATCGTCGAGTATGACAATTTTTCCAGCTTCTTTTGCAGCTTCTGTTCCGCTGCCCATAGCAAATCCAACGTCCGCCCTCTTTAAAGCCGGCGAATCATTAACACCGTCTCCGGTCATCCCAACAACCAAATTCATCTCCTGACAGATTCGAACCATCCTCGACTTATCCGTTGGCAAAGCTCTTGCAATGACGCGGACGCTTTGAATGATTTGTTTAACCTGTTCATCAGACATTTCGTTTAATTGTTTCGACGTTAAAGCTATGTCGCTTGGCTTGTCAATCAACCCGGCGTCTTTTGCGATTTCAACCGCTGTTTCCAGCCGATCTCCTGTGATCATAACAACTGAAATTCCCGCTTTTTTAACCTCTTGGATCGCCGCTTTTGCCTCTGGACGAACCTCGTCTTTGATCGCTAAAAATCCCAAGATAACCAAATCATCATTCACATTACTCTCAGTATAATTTTTTTCAGAATATCCAAACGCCAAAATCCTCATTGCCATCGACGCATATTCATTGATTTTTTTATTAATCTTTTCCAAAGAAATATCTCGCACTTTTCCATCAACAGTCAAAAATTTTTTGGCTTTTTGGAGCAAAACCTCTGGAGCTCCTTTATATATGACTTTTTCGATATTTTTGATTTCTATTTGACTAAATTTGTTTTTGGAATTAAATTCTTGATGTTTTCCAATAATATATTGCTCACTGTTTTTTAAACTATCATATTCATCTTTACCCAAAAACCGAGTTATGGCTTGATCAGTCACATTGCCGCCAACGACGTTGTTTTTTGAATCAAACATCGAGGAGCTGTTTTTAGCGATGGCGATGTTTAAAAGAGCCCGAATTTTTGAATCTTTGCAAAGTTTTCCAAGATCAATCGCCGTCCCATCACCCAAAAAAAACTCCGTTACCTCAAGCTGACCTTTAGTTATCGTTCCAGTTTTGTCACTAAATAAAATGTTTAACGAGCCTGCTGTTTCGATTCCGATTGCTTTTCGAACCAAAACATTGTGGTCGAGCATTCGGCTTGTGTTTTGCATCAAAACCAAGGATATCATCAGCGGCAAGCCCTCGGGAACTGCGCAAACGACGATTAGTATGGATAGAGAAACCGCCTCCAAAAAGTCCAGAAGTATTTTTTCAAAGCCAAGCGATACATATGAAGAGATTCCGCCCGCGCACACCACAAAATACGCCATATATAAAACAAAAATAGCCACGCTGGCTGCATATCCAATTTTTGAAATTTGACCCGCCAATTTTTTCAATTTAACCTTCAGGGGCGAATCTGGCTCGGATTCTTTCATTTGCTCGGCCATTTTTCCCATCATCGTTTCCGTTCCAACCTTTTTGACGCAAAAAATCCCTTCCCCATCGCCCACAACCGACCCACGAAACAAAAGATGTTCTTCCAGAAAAGTCTCGCCGGTTATTTTTTTTGGAAATTCAAGGTCTTCTTCAGATGCTCGTTTTAGACATTGCTCAACTTCGCCATTTAAAGCCGAGTTATTGACCTTCAAACAGCCATCAATTAAAACGCCATCCGCCGGAATTTTATCACCTGATTGGACTATTATTTTATCACCAACAACAACATCATCAAAGTCGACAACGCAAACGCCCCCATTCCGAAGCGCTTTGCAGGTTTGTTTTTTGGATTTTCTTTTGAGCTCTCGATATTTTAGGTCGCTCGCAACCCCCGTTTTAGCAGTCACAACAGCAACGATGACAATTGCAAGCAATGTTCCAATAGGCTCATAAATTCCTGCTTTGCCGAAAAAAACCATTGCAAACATTACAAAAACTATTAAAAGCAGAATTTTAATCATCGGGTCGCTAAACGCTTGCCTAAACTCATTTAAAAAGGTCGTTGGCCTGGCCTCTGGAATTTTGTTTAAACCCCATCTAGCCCTGGACTTTTCAATTTCAGCATCACTCAAACCATAAAATCTCATTTTCAAGCCCCTCCATAATTTCACAACAAATTGAGAGCATTTCAAATCGCTTAGAAACAAAAAACACTTCCAACAAAATTTAACCTAAACTTAATTTATGACGAAAATGGCGCTTTCAAACAAATTTTTTATTTGGCAGGGAAAAAAATTTAGGGCGAGCCCCGATTTTTTAAGACTTTATTAATAAAATTTGAAATTTATTAAAATTTAACTATAATATTATTCTACAATTTCTTTTATAATTTGTCAATAAATTTATTTTAAATTTTCGTTCATCGTTGTCGTTTCAGCAATTTTGAAGAATTTGAAACAAAACGCTTTGCGGGCTTTTTGCATTGTTTTTAGAATATACTCAAGGATATTATGATTTTTATATAAAGGGGGTTGACAAAATTTTGTTTTTGTGATATAATAATAATATCTTATATTTTAAGGATTGATTTTTATGTATGCTGTTTTGAAATTGAACGATTTTCGATTTATTGACTTTATATAGGCTGCGCTTGCAGGTTTTTTGAGCCATGGCGGGTGCGGCTGCGCTCGCTGTGGTTCTTTTTATTACAATATAAAAAGAGCTAAAACTTATTGCTGTTTATTTTGAGTTTTGGCTCTTTTATTTTTTTGGAGGATACTAAAATGTTACATATAATTAAATTTTTTATCTTTAGAAAGATTTTATTTGATGAACGATTTAAAATTTTATATATTTTTGAAAATTAGCTGCTAAATTTAATTTTTTTAGAAAGGTAGATTAAAATGAAAATTAAAAAATATCACATTATAACAGCAATTATATTAATATGTTCTGTATTTCTTATTGTTTTCTCAAATTCAAATGTTAAACCTGAGCAAAAACAAATAGGAATCATTCAATTCATCGAACACGACTGTTTGGATATGGCAAGAAAAGGGTTTATTGATGAGCTAGCCGAACAGGGCTTTGAAGACGGAAAAAACATTAAAATAGACTATCAAAATGCGCAAGGCGATCAGAGCGTGTGTAACTCAATTGCAAGCAATTTTTTGGAAAATAGCGTCAAAAAAGACCTGATCCTTTCAATCGCAACCCCTGCTGCTCAATCTGTTGCAAATCTAACCAAAACCGTTCCAATGCTCTTCACCGCAGTCACAGATCCCGTCTCGTGCGGACTTGTTAAATCAATCGACGAGCCAGGAGGAAATATCACCGGAACTTCAGATATGGTCGCGGTTGAAAAGCAAATCAATTTGATAAAACAGCTAAAACCAAGCGCCAAAAAAGTCGGAATACTTTATTGTTCAAGCGAGGCAAATTCCCAAGTTCAGGCGCAAATTGCAAAAAGCGAAGCTGAAAAACTTGGCCTTCAAGCAATTGACTACACAGTCTCGAATTCAAGCGAAATTCAGCAAATGGTTGAATATATGGCCGGCTTGGTTGACGCAATATTCGTTCCAACTGATAATTTAGTGGTTTCATGCATGCCGCTGGTTAGCAAAATCGCAACCGCAGCTAAAAAACCGATAATATGCAGCGAATCTGCTAGCGTTAAAAACGGCGCTCTAGCAACATATGGAATCGATTTCTATAAACTTGGCAAAGAAACCGCAAAACAAGCAATGCAGGTCCTTCGCGGCCAAGAAACGCCACAAAAACTGCCCGTCCAATATCAATCTGATCCAAAACTTTCCATAAACTATGAAGTCGCCAAAAAACTCGAAATTGAAATTCCAGAAAATTTAAGGGGGCAAGCTCAATGAACATCCTAATATCAACAATAACGCAAGGCCTGATATACGCAATTTTGGGCATTGGAGTGTATATAACCTTCAGGATTTTGAATTTTGCCGACATGACCGCTGAAGGAAGCCTCGGATTAGGGGGAAGCGTTTGTGCTGTTTTGGTTTCAAACGCTGTTAATCCCGTAACTAGCATTATTTTAGCAGGATTCATCGGGTCAGCGTCTGGCCTAGTGACAGGGGTTTTACACACAAAATTTAAAATCCAACCGATCCTTTCGGGAATTTTAACCATGATCGCATTATATTCTATTAATCTGAAAATAATGGGGAAGCCAAACATTTCTTTGATTGAAAGCGAAACAATTTTTAGCTCAAAAGAAGGCGACCAACTGATAAATTTAATACTCATGGCAATTATTTGTTTAATAATTCTTGTTCTTTTAATCCTGTTTTTTAAAACCAGACTTGGCCTTTCGATCAGAGCAACTGGAGATAATGAAGAAATGATGCGGGCGCTTGGAACAAACACAAATTCAAAAAAACAACTTGCGCTCTCAATCAGCGGCGGAATATGCGCAATATCTGGCGCGCTTTTGAGTTTAAATCAAGGATATTCCGACGTCAATATGGGAACAGGGACAATCGTCATCGCTCTTTCATCAATCGTTATTGGAGAAGCATTAACCTGCAAAAATTCATTTCAAGCAAAGCTTGTTTCAGTGGTTTTTGGCTCGATTGCATATCGCCTGATCATAACATTGGTTTTGAATCTTGGCATGAACCCTCAAGACCTAAAATTGTTCACAGCAGCAGTTGCAGCCATTTTGCTGGGGCTTCCAAACATAAGAAAAACCATAAAAAGGAGTGTTATTAATGCTAAAAGTTGAAAATTTATATAAAACATTCGCAAAAAACAAACCAGATGAAAAAAACATCTTTAATGGCCTGAATTTTTGCGCAAAAGCTGGCGAATTTATAACAATAATTGGCGGAAACGGCGCAGGAAAATCAACTTTGATGAACATAATATCAGGGCAAACACTTCCAGACAAAGGAAAAATATATGTCGATGGCTCTGACATAACATATACCCCGCAACATAGGCGAGCTAAGGCTATAGGGCGGGTTTTTCAGGATCCGTTAAAAGGAACAGCGCCCGCCTTGACAGTTGAAGAAAATCTTGCAATGGCAATGCTGAAAAATTCGCCTAAAAGCTTAAAATTCGCAATAGGCCAAAAAATTTCAGACCAAATGAAACAAAAACTATCCTGTTTAAATTTGGGGCTCCAAGATCGATTAAAATCTAAAGTTGGGCTTTTATCTGGAGGGCAAAGGCAGGCCTTGACGCTTTTGATGGCAACAATCGCCGAGCCCAAAGTTTTGCTTCTTGACGAGCCAACTTCCGCCCTTGATCCAAAGTCTCAAGATAACATTTTAGAGTTAATTGAAAAAATTTCTAATAATTCGACCATGATAACCCTGATGATAACCCACAACATGGAGCACGCAACAAGGCTCGGAACAAGGACAATAATGATCAACTCCGGCAAAATTCAAATGGACATTTCCGGCAGCCAACGAAAAAATATCCGCCCAAATTTTTAAATGATTTAATATATTTTTGATTAAAAGCCCCCAACTTTAAGCAAAAAACGCCGCTTAAAAGTTGGGGGTTTTATTATGTAGGTATTTTTAATTGTCTTTCACGAGGTAAACTCAGGAACTAGTTGCGTCCTAAAGAGTCCTCTATAGCGTTAAGCCTTTCGCCTTGATTATACAATGCTTGAGCCATATTTCTGGTTATATCGAGGATTTTTGAAGATAACTTCGCCGCTGCTTCCAAAATCTTAGTTCGTTCAGGGCTGCCAGGCGGCTCAGCATTAGCCGCTGCTGCTACTAGCTTCATCAATCCATCCTGCATTTTAGTTACGTCCGCCATGTCATAACCAGGCCCTCCTCCAGCAACCTGTTCTAATGAATCCTTTTTAAGCTCATTGCTTTTGTTCTCTTTCATCCAAAATCTCCGCTTCAATAAAAATAAAAACCCCCTAAAATTATGATATCACAATCAAGCGCAAATGTCAAGATTAAATTTTAAAAATAATTAATTTTTTTAAGGCGTGTGAATGATATGTGTTGAAATTAATATGGACACTCCAAACCAACATCAACAATCCTCCGCGCTCTCGCAGCAAAAACGATGAATACTTCCTGCTTATCCAAGATTTTAAAAAATAATCACGCTATTTAAAACCAGAAAATATATCATCAAATAATTTTTTGCGACGAATAATTTATATAATAATAAGCAAAAATTTTAAAATTCATACCCAAATCCCCTTGACTATTTAATTTTTTTGTGATAATATAATATTTAAGGGAGGTTTTATATTTTTGATCACGAAGAGTGTTTCTTTGATTGGGAGGGAAAAATCATGAAAAAACTAAACAAAATATTATCGTTATTCACAACAATTTTCATTGCTATTTCGCTTTTTTTAGTTGGTCCAGCCGGACGCACATTAAACAGAACAGAGATTAGAGCAGAGCTCGAAAAGCTAAATATTCAATATCAAAATGCAAGTCGGAACGCTTTGAAAGATCGCCCAGGCTGGCTTAACCTATTCACTGACGTTCTAACATACGCTCAAGCAGCAGAAACAGATGTTAAAATTAGCCCGCGCCCTGAAGAAAAAAAAGACAATTGGGCAGACTATATTGATCGGGATGGCGGATTCACTGCGATTTCCGGAGAGGGTGATGTTGTTGACAAAAGCAACATCCAGGCTATGCTTGCTAATTTTAATCACAATGAACGGTTTTTTCAAAGCAATTGGCGTGTTAAAGATGACTATCATCTTCTTCAAGACTGGGGCGCTTTATACTATACTGTTGAGCATAAAAACGGGCAAGTTAAGCCATATAGAGCAATTGTCTACGATAGCAACGATAACAATCAAAATGGCGATCATATCTACGGAAGATTTGGCAATAAAATAAGAGAAATCTATAATCTAGATCCGATCTTGAATGCAAATTGTCATGATATGCTTTGTTTGAGAGCTGTTTTTAGGGCTATAAAAGCCTTGGATGGAGATGTTGACGACAATCTGACCCAAATGCTGGACCGTTTTTTTACCAGTGGCGCATATAAAAAGTTAATCAAATTACTTGCAAATGATGCCGAAGTAAAAAATCTTCTGGGATTACATGAGGATTTTTCGCCGGGCAATATGCAAAATCCAAGAACGAATCCCGTTGAAAGCAACAAAGCCATTTCAAAATTTATAATTGGCGCATACTACGGCTGGGACAATGCCTATAAAAATGATTCTGTGCTTGATGATACTATGAAGGACAAAAATGGAACAAAATATCAGATTGTTTGTGAGCCTCAAAGCGGATATGTTTCAACCATAATCAAGACTCGCTCAGATCGGGCTCCTGGAACTTTTGAAATCACAGAAAAAAATCAAAATTCAGCTCCAACAACAGCAGTATTTGTGACAATGTCTCCAGATCCAAACAAAAATTTGGCCGAAAGCTCTCCGCCTCCAAAAAATTCAACAAGTTCGTTTGAAGAGGATGACGACAAAGACTATATAGTCAGAGACACTGGTTTTGGCGCCAGCCACATTGCTCTTTTGCTGGTTTCTCTTGGGGTTTTGATTATATTAGCAGCAGGACTCAGTTATATTGTCATAATCCGCAGAAAAAAACACGCTGAATAAATTTGTAATATACATATAATTTTTCGACGCATTGATATTTTTTAGATCGATGCGTCCTTGTTTTTTAGCTTATATAAAAAGCGCTTGACAATATCACGAGAGTGTTTTATAATATTGGATAATGTTTACTAGAAAGAGGAGTTTTGATAAAAATGAATGCGGTTGCATATTTACAGTTTGACGGAAACGCTAAAGAAGCGATTGAATTTTATGAAAAGGCATTAAACGCGGACAAAGTCAGATTTTTGACGTTTGGTCAGATGCCAAATCTTGATCTGAGCCCAGAGGAAAAGAACATGATAATGGACGCCTATATTGAATTTTCTGGAAATGTTTTGATGTTGAGTGATGTTTTGCCCTCCATGCAGCAAACAGTTGGCAAGGTTTTGCGCGGAAACAATGTTTTGATCAGTTTAATAGGCGCAGACGATAAACAAAATAAAGAGTGGTTTGCCAACCTTTCAGAAGGCGGCCAAACGATTATGCCTGTTTCGAGAGTTCCTTGGTCTGGAAGTTTTGGAATGCTGGTTGATAAATTCGGAGTTGTTTGGAAATTTAACAGTGACGCTAGAAATTTTATTGATGGTTTTGACTCGAAGTAGTTTCAATATTTACTATATATCGAAAATGGCGAGATGCGCGGAGCGTGAACTTTAATGGGTTTAGTATCCAAAACTAAAAAACCATACTTTATATTGACTTTTCTGATATTAATCAGTTGTCTGTTAATATATCACAGCTGTGTGTTTGGAAACAATTTTTTCATGTTTGGTGACATAGGCTCCGACACAGAGTCTCAATATCTCATGTGGTATAGCTCTATTGTTGACAAAATTCGAGCTGGAACGTTTTGCTTTTGGGATTTTAAAAACGGCTTCGGAGCAAGCATTGCGCCACAAAGTTTATATGACCCGTTTCAACTTTTGATTTGCGGTTTTGGAGCGATTTTTGGAGCTTCATCAATTCCATATTTTTTGGTATATGTTAATATATTTAAGATAGTTTTAGCAGGACTGTCTATGTGTTATTTTTTAAATTGTTTTGATTTATCCGACAAAGTCAAAATAATATCATCATATATGTATGCTTTTAATGGGTTTATGATTGTTTGGGGCCAGCACTATAGTTTTGCAACCATTGCTGTCTATTTGCCCCTTCTTCTTGCAGCAATTGAAAAATCTATTTTTAATCGAAAAAAATGGATTTTTTTAACAATAATAACAGCAATTATAGGAATATATAGTTTCTATTTTTTATATATGTCTTTGATCACAGCGTTTATATATTGCGCGTTTAGAATATCTGGCAATAATTATAATATTAAAGAATGTTTTAAGATTTTTTCGAGAAACTTTTTTGCAGTTTGTTTGGGGACAGGATTGGCGTGTTTTTCAATATTACCGTGTGTATATGTTATTTTAAACGTGTCGCCCAGAATATCAAGCGACGTCAATATATTGGAGGCTTTGGCTTCAAATTTTTGCTTTTTTAACAAAGGATATTATTACATGCTTATCTGCCGAGCATTTTCCAGTAATTTGCAAGGAACAACCAGCTTTTCAGGATATATTAATTACTATGAGTCATTGAATTTTTGCTGTTCCAATTTGTTTGTTTTTCTTGCGTTTCAGTATGTTTTCTCTATCTTTGGCAAAAATATTCCTAAAAAAGAAATATATAAAAGAAGCATCATAATTTTCCTATTGGCGTTTGCATTTTTCCTCAAAATTGGAGGTTTTATTTACAACGGATTTGCATACAGTATGTGTCGGTGGACATTTGCTGTTATTCCTGTTTTGATCCTTTTGTCGGCTAAAATGCTAAATGAGATTGTGAAGTCAAAAAAAGTTAGTGTGGCTGGGGCTGTTTGCTACTTTTTGCTGGCTTTTGCGGTTTATATTTTCGCATATAAAAATATGAGCTCAAACAAGGAACATCAAATAAAAATCAACATTATTATTTTATTTTTAACTGCAATTTGTGTTGGGGTAGTTATGTTGATATACTGTTTTAAAAAAGTGAATATGTCGAAAAAAGTTCTGTTTTTAGCTTTAATTTCAATAATATCCGTCAACATGATTTCCGACAGCCACACGTCTGTTAACTCTCGAGATCTTATAAAAAAAGACGGCGACTATATATCTTCAGTTTATAATCAAAATATTGCAAATGCTGTCAAATATTTGAGAACAATTGATCCTTTTTTTTGGAGAGCTGAAAAAACATTCACATCTGGCCCTTTAAACATGTTGGATCCTCTGGCTCAAAATTATTACGGAATCAACACATACAACTCTTTAATAAATAAAAATATATTGAAATTTAATCAAAATATTTGGAAAAATATACAAAAATATGCATTTTCATATCAGCGATTTAATGATGCTAAACAAGACCACATAAAGGCTTCTTTGGTTGGCTTGAAATATATTCTCTCTGATAGTGATGAAAAAATAAATGGATTCACAAATATTGCTAAATTTGGGGATATTTTCGTTTGGAAAAATGATTGTGAAGTCGCGATTGGAAGATTTTACACTAAAGCCATAAATAAATCTTTTATTGAAAAAAATAAATATACCGCCGAAAATGTTTTGCAAGAACTTAAAAATGAATCCATCATAGAAAAAAACGGATATAATGTCGACAGCATTTTAACTGACGCTTTGATTTTAGAAAATGATGAATTTAACATTTCCGACTCGGATCTAGATTATTATCAAACCGAGCATTCAAATCAAGAATTGCTGGACAGGTTCGAAAAAATGCCGCTGGTTGAATTTAAAATTGGAGAAAATGATGAATTTTTAAGCGGCGAGGCAAATGTTTCGCAAAGTGGAATACTTTTGATAACTGTCCCATATGAAGGAGGATGGAACGCATATGTTGATGATGAAAAAGCAGACATTTTGCAAGCGTTTTATGGTTTTTCAGCTTTAAAACTTGACCCCGGAAAGCATAAAATAGAATTAAAATTCACGCCGCCTTTGCTTTGGGAAGGTTTTATAATCAGTTTGATATCATTGCTTTTTGTGGTTATTATTTTAATATGTCAAAAATTTCTCATTAGGTCGACAAAAAACAAAGACGCATCGACTTAAAAAATCAATGCGTCATAGCCCTGTTTGGCTTATTTATTTAACATTTTTTCTCTTTTTCCGAGAGACAACATATCCTAGGCCTGCGATTCCTGAAACGCTAACAGCTAGAGCAACAACCGCAGCAGAAAAGTGATCAATTCCGGATCCTGTTCCCTTGATTATGCGTCCGCCTCCGCCGACAGAACCAAACTTTCCTGCTTGACCCGGTCTGTCTTCACGACTCAGTTTGTCTTCACGACTCAGTTTGTCTCCGCGACTAGGTCTTATTATTAGACCTGGATTACCGCTTTCACCGCCGCCTTGAGGTCTAGCAATTGGCTCTATGCGAACAACATATCCATTGCCATCAAAAACAATTCCGAAATCCCTGCCTTCAAGTTTTTTTTGGCCTTCTATAAGATTTTCACCCTCGGTATAGTAAGAACGTAACAAAAGACGTGAAAGCCTTTTATAGAAATCAACAGCGTCTTGTCTGGGGAGTCTATCCAGAAATAAAAAATCTTCATCTGTTCCTAAAGAACGTTTCATTTCGCTTGCATTTGCAATCAAAAGTATCAATTTTTCCATTAAGCCAGTTACACACATTCCATCGACAAAGCTATCCAAAGACTCTTCGTGGTTGACTCCTAAAAATCTGTCATATTCAACCATCGCTCTGAAAAGCGCTCGCAGACACAAAGCGTCATGCTTTTGCTCATTAGTTGCTGGATCTAGCCCATAAATTTCGCGTATTTTATACAGGAATTTCGCCTCATCATAAACAACTCCCTTATACGGCTTTTCCTGGCCATCTCTGTTTTGGACAGTGTAATATATGGTTCCCCAATCCGTCAAAAGTTTAAAGTCGTTTTTGACTCTCCAGTTGCTTTGCCAATAACCGTCATTGTGGCCAAAATTGGTTAGCATCGCCCTTAAATTATTTTCCTCAGCGTCTAGACCAGCTCGAAAACCCTCAGGACTCATAATCCAATCCGCCCAACATTCAGTACTATAATCTTCACTAGCTGTGACATCCGCCTCTGTTGCCTCAGCATAGCCAAGGACTTCAGAAAGCAAGTTCAACCATCCACCATGATTTCCAATACTCGTATTATAATCTTCCTGTTCATAGTGTATCGTTAAATCCCGAATTCTCGCTCCAATTTCCTCCGCACTCAGCGCGCTTGCGACCCCACTTGATAGCGCAAGGCTAACTGCAACCAAAGCAGCTGTAAACATTGACAACAGTTTTTTAATTTTTCCCATGGTTTTTCTACCTCCTGAAAATTAATGTATTTAATTAAAATAAACTCACATTAACTCGCAACCTTTCCACTTTGTTAACATTATATCGACAATTTTTTCCAAATTCAATTGGTAATTTGCACAAATAATTTGCGAAATTTTTAAAAATTTATCGCTCAAAAAAATTTTTTTTAATAAAACACAATCAACTTGCGCCATTTATTCATTTTGTAAGTTTACACAAAATATTTTGATAAAATATTAACGGAGTGTTTTTTTTAACCTGCTCTTTGAGTTTTGGAATAATTACAAAATTGTCAGACAATAATTTATATAGCAATATATCACAGTTAATTTACCAAAAACAAAATACTGGTATGATTTTATTGAGTTACATTTGTCCCCTCAAAAGCCTTCCGCCTCCTTTAAAGCTTCCTCAACAGCTCCCCTCAAAACCCTCTTAAAAAATTTGCTGTGATTTTTTTTAAGCAATTACCATATATATTACCATTTGTTGAAAAATGTTGTAGAAAATGCGTGTTTTAAAACAAGAAATATTTGTGAAAAATATACAATATTTAACACAAAAAAACTGAACTAAAAACATAATATTTAACCAAATACGATTCTTATATTTTAGAATGGATATAGATATTGCTTGACTTGATGTATATTTTCGACACAATGTAAAAATTTTAGTAAAACTACCCTCGAGTTAACAAAATGTTCATAAATATTAATGATTAATGAATAAAATTTTTATAAAACAGCATTTGCAAATTTTCGCGATTTAGTGTATAATTAATGTATAAGATTATTGAGGGGGCAATTAGGCTATGAGTTTAACCCGGTGGGTTTTGAAAAAAGAGGACACACAAAAAGCAAATGAATTTAAAGAAAAATTTGGATTTGGCGATTTGGTTTCAAAAATTTTGTCTTCAAGAAATCTAACTTGCAGTCAGTTTGAAGAGACGTTTTCATGTAAGTCAATCGAATCTCCTTTTGCTTTAAAGGACATGAACAAAGCTGTTAAAAGGATTAACGAAGCTTTAAAAAGCAACGAAAAAATTGCAATATATGGAGACTATGATTGCGATGGAATTTGTTCGGCTGCAATTATCTATACATATCTGCGCTCGAAAGGAGCCGATGTTTTGGAATATATCCCTGAACGCTCTGAAGGATATGGTATTTCAACTTTGGGGATAGATTTTTTAAAGGAGCAGGGGGTTGATTTGATAATAACAGTTGACAACGGCATAGTTGCGTTTGATGAAGCTCTATATGCAAAAGAATGTGGGATGGAGCTTCTCATAACAGACCACCACAACGCTCTAGACCAGATGCCTGAGGCGGTCGCGATTGTCAACCCCAAAAGGCCAGGTGACGAGTCTCGATTTAAGGATATATGCGGCGCTTTTGTTGCATTTAAATTGGTTACTGCTCTCGAGGGCGGAGAATATCAAAAATCCTTTGATCTCTTTGGGGATTTGGTTGCTGTTGCGACAATAGGGGACGTTATGCCGCTTGTTAAAGAAAACAGGCTTGTTGTTGAAAAAGGGCTTAAAATTCTCAAAAAAACAAAAAATCACGGTCTGCGCCATCTGGTTAAGCTGTCTTCCCTGCTAAACAACATTTCCTCAACCTCCGTTGCTTTTGGAATATGTCCAAGAATTAACGCAACCGGAAGGCTTGGAAACGCAAAGCTTTCCTTTAAATTGTTAACGTGCGAAGACGAAACAACGGCCCAGGCGCTTGCTGATGAGGTTTTTGGATATAATGTCCAGAGGCAATCAATCGAGCGCGAAATGATGAATGAAATTCAAGATTTGATCTCTCAAAATCACGGCGAACTCAACAATCCGGTTTTGGTTGTTTGGGGTCAAAATTGGCAAAAAGGCTTGATTGGAATAGTTGCTGGAAAGTTAATGAACCTATACTCCAAGCCGGTTGTTGTTATGTCAATTGAAGGGGGAAATGCTGTTGGGTCTGCGCGGTCGTTTGCGGGCTTTTCGATGTATGGCGCCCTAAAATATTGCAGTGAGTATTTTTCAAAATGGGGAGGTCATGAACTGGCCGGAGGATTCACAATTGACGCCGACAAAATAAAAGACTTTAAGCAAAAAATAAACCAATATGCTCTGAATAATCCGCCTGCGCTTCGTGAAACCGCCATAGATTTAGTTGTTGACCCAAAATATTTAAACATAGGCATGGTTAAAGAGCTTGGAAAATTGGGGCCTTTTGGCCAGGAAAATCCCCAGCCAACCTTCATGATAGAAAACGCAAAGCTCATCGACATCGTCCCCCTCTCAGAACACAGACATTTAAGATTAAAATTTTTGACAAAGTCCATCTCAATCAACACTGTTTATTTCAATATGCCGGTTTCTAATTTTTACTATAAAACGGGCAATGTTTTTAATATTTTAGTTAACATTGAAATTAACCACTATCAAGGGACCGATCGAATCAGCTATAAAATAGTTGATATGCGTCCGGTTGAGATCAACCAAGCCAAGATTATTGCGGCAGCTATGGAATTTGAAAGCATTATTCGAGGCGGGAATGTTTCAAATGCGTTGAGGCATGTCATCATCCCAACAAAGAATGAATTTTTGGCAGTATATAAATTAATAAAACAATTGAAAATTTTCCACGGAGATTCATATACTCTATACACATTGATTTGCAAAAGCCCAATAAACTACTGTAAACTCAAAATTATACTGGAAGTTTTATCTATGGAAGGGCTGATCAGATTTTGCTCAAAAGGAATTGAATATGTTCCAAACGTTTGCAAAATCGATTTAAAATCCAATCCTTTGCTAAAGAAGCTGCGCCAAGAAATAGCTTAAAAACAGCACATTGTGCGTTTTATATGGTAGGGGGGGTGTTTGAGTTTATGGCAGCTGAAATTAGTGATCTTTTAAACGCGATCCACAGCGCTGAACGTCCATATGATATTTCATTAATCCTTAAGGCATATGAATTTGCCAAAACTTGCCACAGCGATCAAAAAAGGCTCTCAGGAGAGCCCTATATCACCCACCCTATTGGCGTTGCGCTGACCCTTCTCGATCTGGGAATGGACAGCAGCTCGATTGCTGCGGGGCTTTTGCATGACGTCATAGAAGACACCAAAACCTCAAAACAAGACATCTGCGAAACCTTTGGCGAAGACATCGCATTTTTGGTTGACGGGACGACAAAACTCAAAAACATCCCCCTACACACCCAAGAAGAGCAGCAGATTGAAAACCTGAGAAAGATGCTGCTTGCCATGTCTCGTGACATCAGAGTTATTATTATTAAACTCGCGGACAGGCTCCACAACATGCGAACTGCAGACGCTTGGCCGGAGCAAAAGAGACGGGATAAATCTTTGGAAACGATGGAAATATATGCTCCGCTTGCGCAAAGACTTGGAATGACAACCATCAAAGAAGAGCTTGAAGACATCTCCTTTAGATATCTAGACCCGATTGCATATGACGAAATAACCGAAGTTTTAAAGCAAAAACACAAACTAACCAGGTCGATAAATTTTGGAAATAAAACCTATATAGAATATATAGAGCAAAAGGTTCATGCCAAAGTCAAAGACATGGTTTCCAGGGTTAAAACTAGCGGAAGAATTAAAAGCCACTATGGCATATATCGAAAAGTGTATATGAAAGGCAAAGATTGGGACGAAGTTTTCGACATATATGCCATACGAATCATTGTCAACACGGTTTTAGAGTGCTATAGCGTTTTAGGCGCTATGCACGACATGTTCACCCCCATTCCAAACCGGTTTAAAGACTATATTTCAACCCCTAAACCCAATATGTATCAAAGCCTACACACAACGGTTATCGCATCAGATGGGATTCCGTTTGAGATTCAGATACGAACCTTCGAGATGCATTATGTTGCGGAATATGGAATTGCTGCGCACTGGAAATATAAACAGGGAATTGAGAAAAATGATGATCTTGCGAAAAAAATGGCTTGGATTAGACATATAATCGAGCTTCAGCAGGAAGTTAAAAACACTGAAGACCTCATCAACTCAATCAAAACAGACATTGGCTCTGAAGAAGTTTTTGTTTTGACTCCAAACGGAGAGGTCAAATCCCTTCCCGTTGGCAGCACAATAATAGATTTTGCATATTTAATTCACTCTGAAATTGGCAACAAAATGATTGGCGGGAAAATAAACGGAAAAATCGCCCCCATAGAAACCAAGCTTAAAACAAACCAAGTTGTTGAAATAATAACGACGAAATCAGCATCACACGGGCCATCCAGAAATTGGCTGAATATCGTCAAAACGACAGAAGCTAAAAACAAAATCAAGGCTTGGTTTAAAAAGAAAAAAAGGCCGGAAAATATACGAGGAGGAATAAACGAGCTAAAAAAAGAGCTTTTGAAAAACGACCTAAACCTTGACGAAAGCGAATTTGACGAGTTTTTCAAACCGATCGCAACCCGATATCAATTTAACTCGGTTGAGGATTTTTATGCTGCAATTGGATATGGCGGGGTTATTGTTTCAAAAATGATGCCAAACATTAAAAAATTATATTTTAAATATAATAAAAATGAATCCAGTCCTAGATTTATTTTTCAATCAAATAATTTTTCTTCTTCAACTGGAGTTGTTGTCGAAGGGATAGACCACTGTCTTGTCAGCCTAGCCAAATGTTGTGGTCCAATTCCAGGCAATAACATAGTTGGCTTTATAACCCGGGGAAGCGGCGTCTCTGTCCATAAAACCAATTGCCAAAACATTTTAAACGCTCAAAAAGATTCGGCCAAAGTCGATCGATTCATCCCGGTCTATTGGCAGATGTCCTCAAACAACAGATACATTTCAACTCTTCAAATTCTGGCTGTCAACAGCGATGAAATGATTTTTAAAACAACATCAACATTATCCAAACTGAATGTTCCAATAAGCGAACTCAATGTGAAATTTTTAGAAAATGAGAATATTAAAATAGATATTAGCATTTTTATCCGCCATGTTTCGGATCTAAAAGATGTCATTTGGCAGTTGAAAAAACTCGATGGAATCATATCTGTTGACTCAAAATCTTAAACTTTATCCAAAATTTATATATACATTTTAAAGGGAGCGATTGGGAGTGGAAAAATTTTTTTCAAACGGAAAATATAGATTAAAAAAATTCGTTTTAGGTCAATTAAAAACGAATTGTTATTTAATTGTTGACAAAAATGATGATTGCGCGATAGTTGACCCTGGAGCCTGTGACCCTGCTTTGACCGAGTGGATTAGGGCAAATGGGATTAATCCAAGGTTTGTCCTTTTAACCCACGGACATTTTGACCACGTTTTGGGTTTGAAGCAATTTTTAAGCCTGCCAGCATATATTCATGAATTTGACAAAGAAATGTTGGACAGCAGCAAAAAAAGCTCCGCAAATTTTTTCAACAAAGATATTGAATATAATGAAGAAAATCTTATCACTTTTTCAGACGGATTTAAAATTCCCTTTGGCTCAGATTTTTTCACCGCGATCCACACTCCCGGCCACACCAAAGGCAGTACAACATATTTGCTTTCAGATCAAACTTTGTTCACTGGAGACGCAATTTTTGCAGGGACGGTTGGCAGATATGATTTGTTTGGGGGAAGCGAAGAAAAAACAAAGCAAACCGTTCAAAAAATTGCGAATTTAAGCGGAAATTATTCAATATATCCCGGTCATGGACGGCCAACAAGTCTTGAGGACGAGAAAAAGACCAACCAATATTTCCTGCAATAGCAAAATATATCATGAAATTTTTTGAAAATATTAGTTGACGTTTTGTGGCATATGTTATATAATGACTTTAATTTTATTTTTGTGTCTAGAAAGTGGTGTTAGTTTATGATAACTAGAATTCAAGCAAAAATTGAAGGACTTGTTGAAAAATTGATGGATGACTACGCTAAATGCAGGGTTATAGACAAAATTAAAATGTTTGAATATCCGAAAAAAGACGTTATTATTGATGTTCTTGAAAAACTGCGAATTGTCATATATCCTGGATATTATACTAATAGTAGCTATAGAGCATACTCAATCAAAAATAACGTTGCTGTTTTGCTCGAAGACATCACACACAATCTTATAGAACAAATTGCAATTGTTTTGCGATATTCCCCGAAGCATCAAGACTCAACCGATCAAGGAATTTCAATCGCAGCCCAGGAAACAGCTTTTAGTTTTTTAGATCAAATTCCCAAAATCCGAGAATATATCGAAACGGACATTCAAGCTGCGTATGACGGCGACCCTGCCGCATATAACAAAGACGAAATTATATGCACATATCCCGGTCTATATGCCATTCTCACTGCGCGAATAGCTCATGAACTTTTTTTGCTGGACGTTCCGCTGATTCCGCGAATCATGACTGAACACGCTCACAGCAAAACAGGAATCGACATCCACCCCGGAACGACAATTGGGAAATATTTCTTTATAGACCACGGAACAGGGATTGTTATTGGCGAAACCACCGAGATCGGAGAAAACGTTAAAATATATCAGGGCGTCACGCTTGGCGCGTTATCAACTCGAGGAGGTCAAAATTTAAAAGGAACGAAACGTCACCCGACAATTTGTGATAATGTGACAATATATTCCGGAGCGTCGATTTTGGGCGGAAAAACAATCATCGGAAAGGATGTTGTTGTTGGGGGAAACGCATTTATCACAGAGTCGATTCCTCAAGGCGCGAAGGTTAGCGTTAAAGGCCAGGAGCTTGTATATAACTATGGTTTTAAAGATTTGGCCAGGCGCAAGGATGAATCTTAAAATTTCAGCTAGGATAAACTCAAATTTTTATACTATTTGTTGTTAAGGAGAATTCAAAAGAGCAGATGTTGGATCAATTTTTGAGAACGCAGCTGGTTTTTGGCAAAGAATCCATGGAAATTTTAGCAAAATCGAGAGTTGCGGTTTTTGGCGTTGGAGGGGTTGGATCCCATGCTGTTGAGGCTTTGGCGCGATCTGGCGTTGGAAAACTAGACATAATTGATAGCGACAAAGTGTGTGTGACTAATATAAATCGCCAAGTGTTTGCAACGCTCAAAACAATCGGAAAGCCAAAGGTTGAGGTCGCAAGAGAGCGCATTTTAACCATTAACCCCAATTGCGAGGTCACAGCACACCAAGTTTTTTATGCGCCAGGCTGCAATGCTGGGTTTGATTTTAAACAGTTTGACTATGTTGTTGACGCCATAGACACTGTCACAGGGAAGCTTTGGCTGGTCATGAATGCAAACGCTTCAAAAACGCCGATAATAAGCTCTATGGGAACGGGAAACAAGGTTGACGCAGCTTTGCTTGAAGTTTCCGACATCTACAAAACTTCAGTCTGCCCTTTGGCCAGAGTCATGCGACGTGAATGCCGCCGACGTGGAATTAAAAAGCTGAAGGTTGTTTGGTCTAGGGAAAAGCCTTTGCGCCCAATTAAGCTTCAAAAATCCGATTCTGGTCGAGTTATCCCTGGCTCGACTGCGTTTGTTCCTGCGGTTGCAGGGCTGATTATTGCGGGAGAAGTTGTTAAGAGTTTAATAAATTTATGAAATAGCGAAATAATTTTGTCAACATCTATAATTAACAAATTTTAGAACTTTTGGAGGAGCAGATGAAGATATATAAAAAAATCACTGATCTTGTTGGAAAGACGCCTTTGTTTGAGCTTGAAAATTTTGCAAAGATGAAGGGCCTTGAAGCGACTGTTCTTGGAAAGCTTGAATTTTTTAATCCAGCTGGAAGCGTTAAAGACAGGGTTGCCATGGCCATGATTGATGATGCGCAGGCCAGGGGAATTTTAAAACCAGGCTCTCTGATTATTGAGCCAACCAGCGGAAACACAGGAATTGGTCTTGCTGCGATTGGGGCGGCTCGGGGATATAAAGTTATTGTGACGATGCCTGAGACAATGAGCGTTGAGCGAAGAAATCTCCTTAAAGCATATGGAGCTTGCGTTATTTTGACTGACGGCTCTCGGGGAATGGAAGGGGCAATTGAAAAAGCCAGGGAGCTCGCTTTAAAAAACAAAAACAGCTTTATTCCAAGCCAATTCACAAATCCTTCTAATCCAAATATACATTTTAAAACAACAGGCCCTGAAATTTGGAGCGACGCCGATTCCAAAGTTGATTTTTTTGTTGCTGGCGTTGGAACAGGAGGGACGATCACTGGGGTTGGCAAATATTTAAAAAGCAAAAATCCAAACATAAAAATTGTTGCTGTTGAGCCGGCTGGTTCTCCTGTCCTTTCCGGCAAAAAACCAGGCCCACACCAAATTCAAGGCATTGGCGCGGGCTTTATTCCGAAAATATTAGACACTGATATAATAGATGAAATCATTACAGTTTCGGATGAGGACGCGTTTGAAAGCGGAAGGGCTCTTGCCAAAAGCGAAGGCTTGCTTGTTGGAATTTCATCGGGAGCCGCAGTTTGGGCGGCAAGCCAAGTTGCAAAAAGGCCAGAAAACAAGGGGAAAACCATTGTCGCCCTCCTTCCAGACAGCGGCGAACGCTATCTTTCAGGCGCTTTGTTGGAAAAGCAAAATTCCACTCAAGCATAGTTTCAAAAATCAGGACCGTCAATTTTTTTGCTTGAAGTTCACATCACCATTGACAGCGCCTCCTTCAGTATTGACTATATTCACGGTATAGTCACCATTATAATTAACATTAATTTGCGGCACTGGTGGTGGCTGTGGACCCGACTTTGTTCCTCCGCCCTTTCCGCCAGCAACAGCCATCAGCGCGTCGTCATCCAGGCTTCTATCTTCAGCAACATTCCCAAGCGCCATATGCGCCCAAGCTTGCTCTAACTCTCCTTGTGAATACACAACGCCCTCTTTGTCCGCAAATTTTTTAAATTGATCAATATTTTTAAAATTCATATTTTCAATGTCTTTTTCATACTTTCTAAACAACGCCGCAAAAGTCATAGTCAAACACCTCCATATCAATTAAAAGTTATGTCGCCATAAATAGACCCTCCACCAGTATTGACCGATTTCGTGGAGGTGGAATGGTCGCTGTGATCATCAGTGGTGGTGGTAGTGGTGGTTGTTGTAGTAGTAGTTTCAAATTTGGTGGTGGTTTTTTTAATACTCTTTCCCCCGGAAACATCGTCCAAAGCATCATCATCCAAGGCTCCATTTCCAGAAACATTTTGACTCTTAATGTGGCTCCAAGCTTGTTCTAATTCTTCGTCGGAGTAGACAATTTTTTCTTTATCCGCAAATTTTTTCAGCTCATCAACATTTTCAAAATTTATATTTTCAATAGCCTCTTGGTTTTTTTCTAAATATTCTTTGAAAGTCACATAAACCCCCTCCATTCACGTATATGTTAACCAAAATAACACATGTTTCTCTCTTTAACCTCAATTTAACCACTAAAAACTCATCAAACCTCTGAGTTTGTTTACCTCCCTCAGTTCTTATAGATTTTTTCAAAATAGAAGTATTGGTGTGATCATTTTTTTATAGTAGTTTGTTCGCTCGATTCTCCTGCGCCTAGGTCGGTGTTTTTATTTTCGTGTCAACGCCAATATCTCCAGCGCCCCCAGCAACAGCATCCAAAAAGAAACCCAAGCAACACACCTCTTTTGATTATTAAAAAGATATGCCCCCTCTAGCGACTATGTCACCTTTAGTCTCAACAAACTTCTCAATGACACTATGATCACTGTGATCATCTATTTGTTCCAGAACCGTATTGGAGTTGATATCTTTTTTCGTTACTTTAGTTTCGATATCCACATCAACATTAACATCACCAACGCCGCCAGCAACAGCATTCAAAGCATCACCATCCAAAACTGCTTCCCCCGAATCATTTTGGCTTTTAATCTGGCCCCTGGTGTGTTTTGATGCTTCTTCAGATTTGAAAACTTGCTCTGTATGCATATTGTGAATGTCCTTTTTGTCTTTTTGAACATATTCTTTAAATGTCATTTTAATCACCATCCCTTTAATTCAAAAGTTAAAAATCAAAATATAATCAAAATCAAATTGATCACGACAGCCAATTAACAAACCACCATATTTATCTCAAGCTCTTTTATTGCCAAAGTGTCAAATACTAAAAAGATAGCATGCCATCAGTGTTTAACCCACCGTCGGTTTTTAAATGTTTTCTTTCAACAGAGTGATTACTATGATCATCTTTAATAATAGTCGTATTGGTAACGAGTTCTGTGTTGTTTTTAACTGTTGTTTCAACGTCCGTATCAACATTAACATCGCCAACACCGCCAGCAACAGCATTCAAAGCATAATCATCTAAAGCTGATTGGCTTTTTTCATTTTTTTCTAAATATTCTTCAAAAGTCATATAAACCACCTCCATAAATTTTTAAAAAGCAATTAATTTTTTCAACATATTCTTTCTAAGTATCAGACGCATTAGTAAATCATTTGCGCCCCGCCCGGTTTGCTTGGAATCAATCAAACAACCAGTCAATTTTCTACTAAATATTGTCGATTCTATGTACATATTTTTGCTTTTTAAACCACCCCCCTTTTTTTATTTTCACATATAGGAATTCCAAATCTGCAAATCCTATACACATTCAGTCTACCACATTTTAACTGATATGTCAATATGTGTTTTGAGAATTTATATGAATTACACAATTTATTAGAAAAGCTTGATAATTAATGCAAAATAGTGTATAATGAGGTGGGATTTAGGCTTTAAGGAGGAATTTTATGAATATTATTGAAGATTTTTTGGGATCGGTCCCTGAAAGTTCATATAAATATGGTGAAAATATAATATTTTCAGCAGTGGCTATATTGTTCGGAGTCATATTGATAAAATTTATGGACAAAACTGTTAAAAAAACATTTGAAAAAATAGACAAGCAAAATTCATTGGCCATGCAAATGGTTTTAAAATTTGTCAGATATTTAATATACACACTAATATTGTTGATTATTTTGATAAAATTTGATGTTTCAACCGCTGCAATTTTGGCGTTTATGTCATCAGCGTTTTTGACCTTTGGAATAGCTCTGAAAGATGTTCTGTCTAATATAGCTAAAGGAATTCAAATATTATTCGCAAGACCTTATTCTGTTGGCGACACTATAGAAATAGACTCTGTTTTGGGAAAAGTTCACAAGATTCAATTAATGTATACTCACATTCAAACTTCAGACAACCGAATCATTTTAATTCCCAATAATGTGGTGGTGGCCGGCAAAGTAACCAACTACTCAAAAGAGACCACGAGAAGGCTTGAAATGAGTTTTTGTTTGAAGGATGATTTCGATCTGATTGAGGTTAAGAAAATGATATACGAAACAATAATTTCAAGCGACATGACCCTAGAAGCCATCCCTCCAGACATTCGCTATGTTAGGGATGGCTTAAACTCCAAAATAGTTGCAAAAGTTTGGGTTGAATCGAAAAACTATGACAAAGTCAAAGATAATCTAACCGAATCAATAAATCTCAAATTGCGATAAAAAATTATATTTTTGTGATATGCCAAATATTTTCTGCATAATCTTTAATGGTTCGATCAGAACTGAATTTTCCAGCATTAGCTATGTTCATCCAACACTTTTTAGCAAAATCAATTTTATTTTTATATTCTTGGTTAACCTTCAATTTAGCGCGAATATAATCATTAAAATCAGCAAGCAAATAATACTGATCGGGTCTGTGCCAACTGGCCCCCTTGAGGATGGAATCTTTTAATTCTTTAAACATATCAACGCTTTTTCCATGATCCAGCAATCCGCTGTCCAGGGCGTCTAGAACGCGCTTAATGTTTTTATCAGTCTGATAAATTTCAACAGGGTCATATTTTAAAGAAATATCCTGTATTTGCTCAACAACATTTCCAAATATATAATTGTTTTCCAGGCCCGCCTCTTCAACAATTTCGATATTTGCTCCGTCAAAAGTTCCCAAAGTGACGGCTCCGTTTAGCATAAATTTCATGTTTCCAGTTCCCGAGGCTTCTGTTCCTGCTGTTGAAATTTGTTCTGAAACGTCTGCGGCAGCGATTATTTTTTCTGCATATGACACATTGTAATTTTGAACAAAAACAACTTTGATATATTTTCGAACTATCGGATCTTTTTCAATCAAATCAGCAACCGAATTGATAAGCTTAATAACACTTTTTGCGCGATAATATCCCGGGGCGGCCTTTGCTCCAAAGATAAATGTTGTTGGTGCAAAATCCTGAAGTTCATGATTCTTAATTTTAAAATACAAATGTAATATAGCCAAAATATTCAAAAATTGACGTTTATATTCATGTAATCTCTTAATTTGAACGTCAAAAATTGTCCTGGGGTCAATCGAAATTCCTTCCTGTTTATTGATATATTCCGCCAGTTGACAACGCTTTTTAAATTTCAATTTCATAAATTCTTCAATAACAGCCTGGTCGTCAACGAATCGCTCCAATTTTTTCAGCTCAGACAAATTTGTTATCCACACGTCGCTTTTTAAAAGTCGACTGATCAAGTCCGCAAGCTCACGATTGCAAAGCAAAAGCCACCTGCGCTGGGTTATCCCATTGGTTTTGTTTTGAAATTTTTGGGGATATATTGAATACCAGTCCTTAAAAAGGTCATTTTTTAATATATCAGTGTGTATTTTAGCAACGCCATTTGTGTATGAGCAAGAATAGACAGCCAGGTTTGCCATGTGAACATAATCACCTTGTATGGGCGAAATTTCACTGCAAGTTTTTTTCGAAACCCCAAGAATTTTCATCTCTTTTTCAAATTTATCTTGTATTAGCAAAATATATTCAAAAACATTCGGAATAATCTTTTTAATAAAGCTTTTTGGCCATTTTTCCAAAGCTTCAGCCATTATCGTGTGGTTAGTGTATGAAAAGGTTTTTCTTGCGATATTGAAAGCTTGGTCGAAAGAGCAATCTTCATGTTCACACAAAATTCGAATCAATTCAGCAATAGAAATGACGGGGTGTGTGTCGTTGAGTTGGATTGCGCTTTTGCTTGAAAATTGTGAAAAATCGCTTCCATATTTACGCTTGTATTTTTTTATTATGTCTTGAAGTGAAGCAGAACAGAAAAAATATTGCTGTTTGAGACGCAAAATTTTCCCTGAGTCCGTGTTGTCATTTGGATATAAAACGCTCGAAATGCCTTCCGCCAAGTCCCTTTCTTTAACCGCTTCTAAATACTTTGAGTCATTAAAAGCGCTAAAATCAAAACGATTAACTGGTTCTGCTTGCCAAAGCCTCAAAGTTCCAACATGATCCGTCCCATAGCCCACTATCGGCATATCATATGCAACAGCAATAACGCTTTGATCGCCAAACTCTATCCTAACAGAGTCATCTTCACGGCGAACAGACCACGGATCGCCGTATTTTGTCCAGTCATCTGGATATTCAACTTGAAAACCGTCTTCAATTTTTTGCTTAAAAAGCCCATATTTATAGCGAATTCCATATCCATCAACAGGCAAATTTAAAGTTGCGGCGCTGTCAAGAAAGCAAGCCGCCAATCTTCCAAGCCCTCCATTTCCCAAAGCTGCGTCTTCGATTTCCTCAAGCTGTTGAATTTCAAAGCCTTCATCACTCAACAATTTTTTGACATCATCATAAATTTTCAAACAAACAAGGTTATTAAAAATTGCACGTCCAACCAAAAATTCGGAAGAAAAATAAAAAACTCTGCGAGTGTTGTTGTGAGCCTCTATGCTTTTAATCCAGTCATCTGATAAATGTTCCATTATCGATCTGGAAAGAGCGTTATATATTTGAATTGACGTCGCGTTTTTTATATCTTTATGAAAACACGCTTTCAGATATTTATGCATCTGTTTAACAATATTATGCGCAATCAATGAATATCCCTCCTTTTTTCAACTATATTCGTCCATATAATTTGGTCATATTGTGTATTTTTTTTGCAAGTTTGCTGGTTAAAGCGCCCTTTTTCATCCTCCATTTCCAATTGATTTTAACTGTTGAGGGGGTGTTCATCCGGGCTTCAGATCCAAGGCCTAAAAAATCCTGCATTTGAATTATCGACAGCTTAGAAACGCTAGCCATTGCGCCGCGAATCATTCCCCAATTTATCCCTTCAAACTGGCCAATATTCAAATATTTTAGACACAACTCTTTAATTTCAGGCTCAACGGCTCTAAACCATCCAATCGCCGTGTCATTATCGTGAGTTCCGACGTAAACAACAGAATTTGCGTCGTAGTTGTGAGGCATATAGTCGATTTCTGCGCGCGTGTCGAATGCAAATTCTAAAACTTTCATCCCAGGAAAGCCCGTGTTTTTGAGTAAATCAACAACAGATTGTGCGAAGTGTCCCAAATCTTCAGCTATTATTTTAAGCTTGCCTAATTTTTTTTCAACTGTTTTGAAAAAATCCAAACCAGGTCCTTGAACCCAAACTCCATTCGCAGCATCATTGTCTTTTGCGTCTATTGAATAGTAGCTGTCAAAGCCTCTAAAATGATCAATCCTAATAATATCATACATGGTCTCATATATTTTAAAACGCTCGCACCACCACTCATAGTCATTTTTTTTCATTTTATCCCAATTGTATAGCGGATTTCCCCAACATTGCCCGGATTTTGAAAACTGATCCGGAGGACATCCAGCAACCCTCGAAGGCTTCATATCGCCATCCAAACAAAAATTTTCAGGCTCAGTCCAAACCCCCGCGCTGTTGCTGTCGACATATATTGGAAGGTCTCCTATCAGCCCAACGCCGTTTGAATTGGCATATTTTTTCAGCGCATACCATTGTTCAAAAAATATACATTGAGTAAATAACCAAAAATTAATTTCATCTTCATGGCTTTTTTGAAATTCATCCAGCGCCCTTTCATCCCTAAATTTATATGGATCATCCCATTCCCACCAGGGTTTTTTGTCATTCGCATGATATAGCGCCATAAACAATGAGTAGTTTTTTGCCCATTTATTTTTTAAGGAAAACTCAACAAGGCTTTTTTTGTTTTCCCGAATCCAATTTTTATATGCAATCTTTAAAACATTCAACCTGTTGGCATTTACTTTGTCAAAGTCAAGACTTGCCTCGTCTTTTCCCCAATCAATTGAGTCATAATCGGATTTTTGTAAATATCCAGAAGATTCCAACAAATCCAGGTCAATAAAACACGGGTTTCCGGCAAAAGTTGAACAGGACTTGTATGAAGAGCCAACCTCATCCGGCGGGCAAATCGGCAAAACCTGCCAGTATGACTGCCCCGCTTGTTTAAGAAAATCAACAAATCCATACGCCTCTTTTCCCATAGTCCCTATCCCATAGTCGGACGGAAGGGAAGAAATATGCATCAAAACGCCACTACTCCTGCTTTTCATTGTAATATACACTCTCCCATATCAAAAATAATTGAATCTATATATAATTTTTTAATCTATATATAATTTTTTAAATAAAACTTTTCAGCCTTTTCATGGCTTCCATGGTGTCCTGGTGGGTTCCAAAAGCCGTCAACCTGAAAAAGCCCTGTCCATTTCGGCCAAATCCCGAGCCAGGCGTTCCAACAATGTTCAAATCATTCAAAAGCAAATCAAAAAATTCCCAAGAATCCATTGACCTAGGGCATTTTAGCCAAATATATGGCGAATTTTTGCCTCCAGTATACCAAATTTTCATCTCGTCCATCGAATCGCTGATCATTTCAGCGTTTTTCTTATAGTATAATAAATTTTTATCAACCTGTCTTTGGCCGGTCTCAGTGAAAACCGCGGCAGCTCCGCGCTGAACTATATATGAAACCCCATTAAAACTGGTTGTTTGATGTCTCATCCACATATCGTTGATTGAATTTCCATCGCGTTTTAATTCTTTCGGGATAATGGTGAATCCACATCTGGTTCCGGTGAAACCTGCTGTTTTGGAAAGAGAACAAATTTCTATGGCGCAGGTTCTGGAGCCTTGGATTTCAAAAATGCTCCTGGGCAAAGTTTTTTCATCTATAAACGCTTCATAGGCCGAATCAAACAAAATTATGGCGCCCTTTTGATTTGCATAGTCAACCCAAAGTTTCAGCTGCTCCCTATCATAGACCGCGCCGGTTGGATTGTTAGGCGAACAGATGTATATAATGTCGACGTCAAGATCATTTTTGGGAAGCGGCAAAAAGTTATTTTCCTCCGTTGCATCAGCAAAAATAACCTTGTTTCCAGCCATAATATTTGTGTCTAGATACACAGGATACACCGGGTCTGGAATCAAAATTATCTGATTTCTGTCAAAAATATCAAGCATATTAGCACAATCACTCTTGGCGCCATCGCTTATGAAAACCTCATCAGGATCTACTTGAGCTCCATGATCATTATAGTACTTGGAAACGCAGTTTCTCAAAAAATCATAGCCTTGATATGGGCCATATCCTTTGAAGGTTTCGGCCTCAGACATATCCTCAACAGCTTTTTTGAGCTCATCCACAACAGCCCCACACAAAGGCCGGGTTATGTCGCCAATTCCCATATATATCAATTTTTTATCTGGATTTGAGCTTTTAAACTCATCAACTTTGGATGAAATTGTTGCAAACAGATAGTTATTTTTGAGACTAGCATAATTTTTATTAACACGCATATACAAAAATCAACCTTTCAAAATCAAATTCAGACTCGCAGAAGCCTGTTATATCTCCACCTCGCCCTTGAAAGCAACATGCGCGTCGCCCTCCATATACACAGCGTCTTTTGTGTAGCATATTTCCAACTGACCGCCGAGAAGCCTGACTCGGACGCGTTCATTCAATTCGCAAAAACCATTTTCAACAGCCGCAACAACAGCTGCGCAAGCCCCGGTTCCGCAAGCCATAGTCTCTCCACTGCCTCGCTCCCAAACTCGCATTTTTATCTCATTTGGATTTAATATTTGGACGAATTCCGTGTTGATTTTTTCCGGAAACAGTCGATTATTTTCAAATTTAGGGCCAAGCCCCACCATGTCAATTTCATCAACACTGTCGCAAAAAACCACACAATGAGGATTTCCCATAGAAACACTGGTTATGTTATATTCAGCATCATCAATTTTGATTGGATATGAGACTAATTTATTCAAATTTCCGGCGACATTCACGGGAATTTTATCTGGCCTAAGTTCAGGTTTCCCCATGTCAACTTTAACCGCAACAACGCGCCCGGAGACTTTTTTCAACTCCAAAATTTTTATTCCACTCATTGTCTCTATGGTTATGGTGTCCCTGTCAACAATTTTATTGTCGGATAAATACTTTCCAACACATCTTATCGCATTTCCGCACATCTTTCCTTCGCTGCCATCGCTGTTAAACATTCTCATCTTGGCGTCAGCAACGGTCGACGGGCATATCATCACTATTCCATCTCCGCCAATGCTAAAATGCCTGTTCGAAAGCTTTTTTGCAGCTTCAGCAGGATTTTCAAGCCTCTCCTTAAGGCAGTCAAAATAGATATAGTCATTTCCGCAGCCATGCATTTTGGTAAATTTAAAATTCATCTTTCCCTCCAAAAATGTCGAGAATTCACGAGAACACATCTCAGCTTGTATGATATCACAAATCAATCACAATGTCAAATATTTTTTTCACTTGACATTTCAACATAAATTTTTGATTTGGGTTATATTTATCCCATTAATCCTTCTTTCGTCAAACCTTATTTTTTTAATTAAAAACCAAGCGAAAAAAGCGTGACAGCCCTCAAGGACGCCCACCTACCGCTTGTTAAGGAGGTTTTAAAAGAAACAGAGAAGCTCAAAAAGATTGAATATTACAGTCCGTTGTGAGCTGGCGGCAGATTAATTGGCCTTTGCGTTGTTTTTTTAAGCCCGATCAAGGATATGAGTTGTTGTTGAAAATTTTATACAAAGCGCTGAATATTTTAAGAACAAGACTTTTAAGGGGACAAATATAACCTTAACCAAAAAACATGTTGACATATTTTGACAGAATGTGATATAATTAAATTGTAGGTGTTTTTACCTTTAATTCTAGTTTTCTGGTTTAAAAATTTATTTTTAATTTATTGAAGGAGGATGAGTTTATATGTCACATTTATCAAAAATCAGTTCAAAGAAAATGGTCAAAAGGTTGATTTCAAGTTTGATTTGTGTAATGATGATTTCGGCAACTTTGCCCATACATATCTTAAATGGCGCCGTTTGCTTTGCTAAAGGGGAAAACATAGATATTGTTTTGAATTCGCTTTCTTTGGCGGGCGATTGGGCAAGCAGCGAGCTTTTATCCGAAGAGATTGCGACTGCTGACAACATAAATATTATATTGCCCGATGATTTTACCTTATATGGCAATGAATATTCTAAAAACGGATGCAAAAAAACATGTTTTTTCGATTTTACTGATTCAAGATTTGCCGGCAAAACCATAAACATAAACGGCTTTGGGAAAAAATTAACGCTCCAAAATAAAAATTTATTTTTTATGGATATTAGGGACTGCGTCGTCAATTTAAACGGTGTTTTGCTTGATGGAGCAAATTTAGAAAGGACTGACAGCTATATAAAAATAGAAGAACCCTCCCCGGGCCAAAAATCCGTCCTAAACATGAATCAAGGAAGCAGCATTAAAGGATGTTTTGCAAACGCCGGAGGAGCGATATGCGCAGGCAAAAATTCGGTTTTAAATATGAACACCCAAAGCAGCATTGTCGGATGTTTTGCAAATGCTGGAGGAGCGATATTTGCTGATGAAAACGCGACAATAAACATGAAAAAAAACAGCTGCATTTCGGAATGTTTTGCAACAAATGGAGCCGGCGGGGCGATATATGCACGATATGCGACAATAAACATGAATGATCTTAGCGCCATTGTAGGCTGTGAATCTGCTAAATGCGCAGGAGCGATATATGCATTCCATTCCAAGGTTAATATGAATGACCGCAGTATAATTTTTGGATGCAAAAATAAAGCCGGCAGCGGGGGCGCGATGTTTTTTAATGTCGGAGCAGTCACAATGGAAGGTAGCAGCTGTATTGGTGATTGCAAAGCCGATTGTGGCAATGGCGGAGCGATATATGCATCCTATTCGACGATTGCCATGAGCGCAAATAGTGAGATTATTGAATGCTCTGCTAAAAATGGTTATGGTGGGGCGATATGTTTACACCACGCAACAGCCAATCTAAACGAAACCAGCAGGATTAATGACTGCTCGGCCCAAGACGGCGGAGCAATATATGCGTATGATGGAACAGTGAACATGAATGCAAGCAGCAGTGTTGCGGGATGCTTGCGTGCATTGGGTGGGCGTATCAATGTTTTTAATAACTTTAACACATCCGCAAACTTTTTATCTTCAAGATCAAATATAAATCAAACAACTGGTTTTTTTCAGCCCGGCTTTAAGCATCACAAGATTAAGATCGGCATGCCGCGTGTCGCTGAAAATCTAGACAACTATGAAATTGATGACTCTGACGGCAATAATTCGAGCGATATCAAAAATATTTCGCAAATCAAGCCGGAAAAGGTTTTTAATAAATTTAACACATCCGCAAACTTTTTATCTTCAGGATCAAATATAAATCAAAACCCAGCATTTTTTAAACCTGGCTTCAAGTATCACAAGATTAAAATCGGCATGCCACGTGTCGCCGAAAATCTAGATAACTATGAAATTGACGACTCTGACGGCAATAATTCGAGCAATGTCAAAAATACTCGACAAATCAAGCCGGAAAAGGTTTTTAATAAATTTAACACATCCGCAAACTTTTTATCTTCAGGATCAAATATAAATCAAAACCTAGCATTTTTTAAACCTGGCTTTAAGCATCACAAGATTAAAATCGGCATGCCACGTGTCGCCGAAAATTTAGACAACTATGAAATTGATGACTCTGACGGCAATAATTCGAGCAACGTCAAAAATATTTCGCAAATCAAGCCGGAAAAGGTTGTGAATGTTCCTGATTTAAGATTTGATCCATTTACAGTTTTTTTACCGTAGCCTCAAAGCGGTCAAGCCAACAATGCGTATAGTGTATATTTTCTCGATTATCCAGAAATGAACGTTCGCGCCGAGACCAAACCTAATGACGAAAAGGCCCAGAACTGTTTTTTGATTTGTTTTTCAGGATCTGGTCAAGGATATTAAAATATGCGAAGAATTTCTGGCAAAGAGCTGATTTTTAAAAAATGAATCTTAATGAGACCAATATAACCCTAAACCTCAAAGGCAAAATGTGCATATTAACAATTCAATCAGGGCGATTGGTTGACAGCTTGAAATTTTTGATATATAATGAAAACAAGCTGATTTGGGAGGAAAGGTGGTTGTTTTTGTGAGAGATGTGATTTTAAAAAAGGTATACCGGCATTTTAAAGGCGATTTATATTTTGTTGAGGATATAATATATCACAGCGAAACGTGTGAAAAAATGGTCGCGTATAGGGCGCTTTACGGCAACAACGTTTTGTGGTGTCGTCCATATGACATGTTTGTTGAGGAAGTTAACAAAAATGGCCAAAAATATAGGTTTGAACTTCAAGAAGCTCAAGACCAAAACAACACCACTACATAAAATGCCCAAAAATTGCATAAAACCTTTGTGAAAAATATCATCTGGAAGGTGTGTCTTTTTAATGAAAAATAGCGAGAAAACCATGGAAAAAATCGTGGCTCTTTGTAAAAACAGGGGATTTATATATCCCGGAAGCGAAATTTACGGAGGCCTTGCAAACACTTGGGACTATGGCCCGTTGGGGGTTGAGCTTAAAAACAATTTGAAAAGAGCTTGGTGGAAAAAATTCATTTGGGAATCAAAGTATAATGTCGGAATAGATTCGGCTATTTTGATGAATCCTCAGGTTTGGGTTGCATCTGGGCATGTTGGCGGCTTTTCAGACCCTTTGATGGATTGCAAAGATTGCAAAACCAGACACCGCGCAGATCATATTATTGAGAAACAAACTGGCGTTAATCCAACAGGCTGGGACAATGATTCAATGCTCAAATTCATGGAGGAAAAGGGGGTTAAATGCCCAAACTGCGGGGGAAACAGCTTCACAAACATCCGCTCTTTCAACCTAATGTTTAAAACATTTCAAGGCGTGACGGAGGATTCTCAGAGCGAGCTGAATCTTCGCCCAGAAACAGCTCAGGGCATTTTTGTTAATTTTGCAAACGTTCAAAGGACAACACGAAAGAAAATTCCGTTTGGCATTGGCCAGATCGGAAAATCCTTCAGGAATGAGATAACTCCAGGAAATTTCACCTTCAGAATGAGAGAATTTGAGCAGATGGAGCTTGAGTTTTTTTGCAAACCCGGCTCCGACCTTGAGTGGTTTGAATATTGGAAAGGTTTTTGCAAGGATTTTTTACTGTCACTTGGAATTAAAGAAACCTCAATCAAACTTCGAGATCACTCCAAGGAGGAACTGTCCCACTATTCCAACGCGACAACAGACATTGAATTTGAGTTTCCTTTTGGCTGGGGAGAGCTTTGGGGAATTGCCGACCGAACAGACTTTGACCTTAAAAACCACCAAACCCACAGCACAAAGTCGCTTGAATATTTTGACCCGCAAACCAATGAAAAATACCTCCCGTTTTGCATTGAGCCGTCTTTGGGCGCAGATCGCGCAGCGCTTGCGTTTCTCTGTGATGCATATGACGAAGAAGTTATTGACCAGGAAACAGGAGAAAGTCGCCTTGTTTTAAGGCTCAGCCCGGCGCTTGCTCCGATTAAGGCTTGTGTTTTGCCTCTTTCTAAAAAATTAAGCGAAGGCGCGCAAGGGCTCTTTGATATGCTTTCGAAACATTTTATGGTTGATTATGACGAAACAGGCTCAATTGGAAAGAGATATCGCCGTCAGGATGAAATTGGAACGCCATTTTGCATAACATATGATTTTCAGTCCCAAGAGGACGGCTGCGTGACAATTCGCGATAGAGACACGATGAAACAAGAGCCAAGTCGAATATCTTTTGATCGGTTGAAAAAATATATTGAGGACAGGCTTGAGTTTTAAGGCTTTGAAATAAAATGATTTTTGTTGAAAATAACCAAATTTTTATGAAATATTTGTGCAATCATACAGAAATATAAAAACTATATTGACAAAAACTGCTAAAAGTGTTAAAATCATGACAGTGGATTAAGTTCCACAAGTATTTAAATTTTTTAACACTTGGAAGGAGTGTGTGTTTCTATGTTAGATCTACAAAAATATGCAAAAAGGGCTGAAATTGATCCGGAATTTAGAGCAAAACTTTTAAAAAATGCAAACCAAGCAATCAAAGACGAATTTGGCGAGGATTTGCCACATGCGTTGAAGTGTAAAGAAAAGCTTTCATTTGAAGTTGAATCAATGGATGGCTTGAATGATGGCGATTTGGAAGGCGTTGCAGGGGGAACTACTGTGAATTTGATTCCTCTGGGCGCTTGGATGGAAAATGCTGAAGCTGCAGGATATACCCTGTCAACAATATTAATAAAAGATGATGGGGGATTTTTTAAGTATTATGATCATGATGATTATGGAAATAGGCGCACCAAAAAAATAGTTAATCTTGTCAAGTTAAACGGAGTATGGTATGCACAGGTTGAATAATTATACATATAAATCTTTTTAATGTTGGCGGCCTTTGAATCGATGGATTTGGAGGCTGCTTTGTTGATTTGTGCAGTATATACAAGATTGCTAATTGGTATTTGTACACATATACAAAAACACAGGAAATCTGGAGAGGATATGGCTTCACGGTTAGTTGTGAGCTGGCGGCGCTTTGCTCGAATTTTGCGTTGCTTTTTAGAATTCGATTGAAAATGTTCATATCCTTTGGGATTTTTAAGCAAACAGCCAGATTTTTTTAGAGAGGTCGGAATGAACCGAATATAATCCCAAAATAAATAAAATTTTAAATTTAAAAAAATGGCTTGATTATTTAAACAAAATATGATATAATTGAGCCAGCGCATTGATCAACAGAAAAACTTAAAGTCGCGTTTTTTAATAATATAAGGGGGATTTTTTCTAATGCCATATAAAATAAACGACAATTGTATAAACTGCGGAGCTTGTTCTGCGGAATGCCCAGTTTCTTGTATCTCGCCCGGAGATTCAAAATATGTTATAGATCCTGAAGTCTGCATCAGCTGCGGAACGTGTAATGGGGTCTGCCCTGTTGACGCCCCTCAGCCTGAGTGATTTTAAAGTTTCAAACTGTCGGCCCAATTTAATTTTGGGTCGATAGTTTTTTATTGTGTGCGAAAATATTTAAATTTAAACACAAAAGTCGCATATGCACCAAAAAGCACATGCGACTAGACTCAATGACAAATTGCAATCTCAGTCTCTTTATCAAAAATATGGGCCTTATGCATGTCGATTGAAAGCTTAACCCTGTCCCCTTTTCGAGTGGTAACGCGGCTTGAAACTCGCGCAACAACCCTGTGACCCTGAAACTCAAAATGCAAATACATTTCTGAGCCCATAAGCTCAATCAGGTCAATATCAGCATCAAAAGCGCTTTCAGGGGAAACTTTTATGAAAACGTCTTCATTGTGTATGTCCTCGGGGCGTATGCCAACAATAACCGTTTTGTTAACATAACTCTCCAAATCAGATCCATCAACCTTGCCGCGAGAAATAGGAATTAACATATCACCAATCTTTAAAGAGAAACATTCACCCTCTTTGAGCAAGATCGCATCCAAAAAGTTCATCTGCGGAGACCCAATAAACCCAGCAACAAAGAGGCTGTTTGGCTTATCATATAAATCTTGGGGCGCGTCAACCTGCTGAATATATCCGTCTTTCATGACAACAATCCGATCGCCCATCGTCATAGCTTCGGTTTGGTCATGCGTGACATAAACAAAAGTTGTTCCCAAGACATCATGCAACCGCGTTATCTCCGAGCGCATATGATTTCGCAATTTCGCATCAAGGTTTGAGAGCGGCTCATCCAGCAAAAACACCGACGCATCTCGAACCATCGCCCTGCCCAACGCAACACGCTGACGCTGCCCTCCTGAAAGATCTTTAGGCTTTCGATCCAAATATTGTTCTATATCTAGAATTTTTGCAGCTTCAGATATTTTTTTGTCTATAATGTTTTTTGGAACCTTCCTCAACTTTAGGCCAAAAGCCATGTTTTTCCGAACCGACATATGAGGGTATAACGCATAATTTTGAAAAACCATCGCAATATCTCGATCCTTTGGCAAAACATTATTTACCAAACGATCCCCTATATATAGTTTACCTTCCGAAATATCTTCAAGCCCCGCAATCATGCGCAAAGTTGTTGATTTCCCGCAGCCAGACGGCCCAACGAAAACAACAAATTCTCGGTCCTGAATTTGCAAATTAAAATCATGAACCACAAAATTTTTTCCGTCATATGATTTTTGAACGCCTTCAAATGTTATGCTAGCCATGTTAAAATATCCTTCCCCAGAGAAAAATCTCCACACTTCAAAATAAATAAAATACATCAATACGCCCTAATTAACGCAATCCGCTGACTAATCATATCATATTATATCATGAAAAGCAAGTAAAAATTGAAAATTTAATGTTCGTTAAATTCAACAAAATTTTAGCCTGAAATTGGCCCAAAAATCATGATATTGCACAATTATTTTTGTTTGCGTCAATTTTGAAACAAATAATGAATTTTATTAACATATCTATAAATATATCGAGGAAATTATTAACACACAAAAAAAAGCAAAGTGTTCACATATTAAAATTTGTGCATTTTACATATTTTTTAGCCTATTAAACTACCTATTTGAACAAATTTTGCACAATTTTTAATATTTTTGTTGACATCAATCATCTATGCATATATAATAGGTGTTGTTATCGTTTTGATGTTGTTTTTGAAAAGCTTGAATGGATAGAATTTCACAGTAGGACGCAATTTTTCTTTATCTGATTTGGCTCTCAAAGCAACAATCATATATATATAAAAGGTAGGTTTAGATTTTATGAAAAGGAGTCGACTGAGATTTTGGCTGTTTTTGGCCCCAGCCCTAATCAGCTTCATCATTGTTGTTGTGATTCCCGTCATTATCGGATTTTACTATTCAACAACAAATTGGGATGGCGTTAACATGAACCCCAAATTGATTGGCTTTGATAATTTTACGCGCATGTTTACAAATGACCCGGACTTTTTGCGAGCGTTTCTGTTCACGTCGGGAATTGCTGTTGTGACTGTTGTTTTGGTCAACGCGATTGGGCTGGCTCTGGCCATGTTTGTTATGCAAAAATTCAAAGGGGCGAATCTGCTGCGAAGTGTCATTTTTATGCCCAATTTGATTGGCGGTTTGCTTCTTGGTTTTACTTGGAATTTTATATTCACAAACATTTTTTCCAGCATAGGAACCGCTTTAAATTGGGAATTTCTGGACGGCTGGCTCTCTAATTCTGAAACGGGTTTTATAGGAATAATAGTTCTGAATGTGTGGCAGATGTCTGGATATATGATGATAATATATATCGCTCAGCTTCAAAATATACCGGATTCTATTAAAGAAGCTGCTAAAATTGATGGAGCAAATTGGTTTCAAACTCTTCGAGGCGTGACTCTGCCTCTGGTTATGCCCGCTTTTTCGATTGGCCTGTTTTTGTCAATCTCAAATTCTTTCAAGATGTTTGATCAAAACCTTGCTCTAACCAAAGGCGGCCCATATCATTCAACGGAAATGCTCGCTCTAAACATATACAATTCCGCGTTCACTTCCCATGAATTTGGTTATGCGCAAGCCAAAGCCATAGTTTTCCTGGTGCTGGTTGCAAGCGTTGGCCTGGCGCAGCTTATTTTCACAAAGAAAAGGGAGGTTGAGATGTGATGCTTGCCTTTATTAACAGCCACAGCAGTTTAAATTCAAATAAAAAAAGTTTTTTCAAAAGGTTTATTTTGCCAATTATTGCTTTAGTTTTGGGAATAGCTTTCATGTTTCCTATATATATATTGATTTTGAGTTCTTTAAAAACCAAGCAAGGGTTGATGACAAATCTCCTCGGATTCCCAGATTCCCAAACCTTCAGCCCAAACAACTATCCCGATGCTTTCGACAAGCTAAAATATTTTCAGTCGTTTTTCAATTCTCTCTATATATCCGTTTTTTCTGTTGCTTTGATTTTGTTGATTTCAACGATGGCGGCCTGGGTTTTGGTCAGATATAAAAACAAAGCCAGCAAATTTATTTTTGGTGTTTTTGCTCTCTCAATGCTGGTTCCGTTTCAATGCGTCATGCTGCCGTTGATGATGGTTGCAAAAAGCATGAATTTGCTAAATCCCGCCGGCTTAATATTTATGTATATGGGCTTTGGCGTTAGCATGACGGTTTTAATGATACATGGCTTTATCAAAAATATTCCGGAAGAGCTTGAAGAGGCTGCGGTGATGGACGGCTGCAACGTTTTCCAATTGTTTTTCCTGGTTGTTGTCCCGCTTCTGAGGGTCATCCTCATAACCGCTGCAGTTTTAAATCTCATGTGGATTTGGAATGACTTTCTGTTGCCATCCATAGTCATAAACAAAGCCGGCTGGCAGACCTTGCCCCTGATGACATATTCTTTTTTTGGAACATATTCCACCCGGTGGGATCTGGCTTCAGCTGCTCTTGTTATGTGTATGGCTCCTATTGTGGTCTTCTATCTGTTTTCGCAAAAATATATCGTCAGCGGAATGACGGATGGCGCAATAAAATAATGACATTTTTTCTGAATATATGAATATATCAGCTTTATTTTTAGATTATGTTGAGTTGCTTTATATAAGCAATTTGATATAAAATATATTAAATTTAATAAAATTTTATAGGAGGAAAATTGTATGGGATTAAAGAAAGTAGTTGCACTACTGACATGTTTAACCCTTGCGACAACAACTTTTTTTACGGGATGTGGAAAAAGTAAATCAGGAGACAAAAACGAAACTGTGACTATTTCCGTTTTTGATCACAAAATTGAGGCTGATTCAGGCCTGAAAAAGGCAGCAGTTGCGTATGAAAAAGCTCATCCAAACGTCAAAGTCAACGTTGAATCTTGTGGCGGGTCAACCGACTATGCTGCGGCTTTAGATGCTAAGTTAATTGCGGACCCTCCGTGTATTTTTAACTATGCTGGAGTTGGCGAACTGCCGACATTGCAGGATCAGATAGTGGAATTGTCCACTGAAGATTGGGTTAAAAAATGCAAACCTACAGTTTTAGAATCTGCAAGAGGTTCAGACGGCAAAATATACGGCATGCCCATGTTAATTGAAGGATATGGATATCTCATAAACAGGGAAATTTTCGAAAGCGCTGGCGTTGACATAGACTCTATGAACACTTTTGAGGGCCAGAAAAAAGGTTTTGACAAGCTGAAAGAAGCCATTGACTCTGGCAAATTGAAGCAAAAATATCCCCAATTAAATGCGGTTATGAGCGTTCCAGGAAAAGAAGCTTGGGTGTTGGGAGACCATATGCTTCAAGCAATCCTCAACAAAGACTTCAAATCTTCAGCCGAAGCATTCAAAGCAAAAACTCTCCCCTTTTCCGGAGCAGATGTGTATAAACAGCTGGTTGATTTCCAGGTTAGCTACACCTCGGACGCCAAAAAACTTTCCAATCTAAACGCAATCGACTATAAAGCTTCTGTTGACAGCGGATTCTTGCTTGAAAAATCTGCATGCATTCAGCAAGGAACATGGATTATACCTGTCGTTAAAGAGCAGTCCAAAGATATGCTCAGCAAGCTGGATTTCATCCCATATAACCTGCCAGACGGCTCAACGGATGGAAAATATATTGCGTTCCCGGGTCAGTTTTGGGTTATAAGTAACAAAGTTAGCGAAAAACAAATTCAAGCTTCTAAAGATTTCCTAAAATGGTTGTATGAATCTGAAGAAGGAAAAAAGATCATCACCGAGGATTGCGGATTTATATCGCCATTTGACAATGCAGTGGCTGATGATAGCATTTTAAATCAAAAAATTTTAAAAGCATATTCAAGCGGAAATTTCATCCCGGGCGATTTGTCCCTGGCCGGCCCACCAACCTGGTCTAAAGATATTGTTGGAGCAAGCATTCAAAAATATTTGGCTGGCTCGTGCAAATGGGAAGATGTCGTTAAAGAAGCCAAGGATAAATGGGCGTCGCTGCGAGCAAATTCCTAGGAAGTTTTAAAATTTTATTAGGGTTGTTGTTTTTATCTTCAACCCTAATTTTTTTTGCCCATATTATCACCAATTTTCATATCTAAATAAAAAATCACAAGCACCGGCCACTTCAGTATGCTTGCAATTTATTTCACCATAAAACAAAATATATTAATAATTCGAGTTTTTAACCCTCTAAACCCGCTAGGATCTCAGACAAACGCCGATTTCCGCTAAATCTTTGAGCGTTTTATCTATCACCTCGTCAACCTCTTGATCTGTCAAGGTTCTGCTTTTATTACGCATAGTTATTTTATATGATATGCTCTTTTTTCCGCTGTCAATTTGTTTGCCTCTATATACATCAAACACATCAATATTTTCAAGCATCAAACCAACATTTTTTCTAATCACTTTTTCAATTTCTGCAGATGTCATATATTCATCACAAACCAGCGACAAATCCCGCGTTGATGCTGGAAATTTGGGCAAAGACTCATATGTTAAATTTTCATCCACCTGATCATATATCAAGTCAAAGTCAAGCTCAGCAACATAAACCCTCGAGCTCATTTTATAATTTTCACCGACTGTGGGGTGGACCTCGCCAAATTTGCCCAAAATTTTTCCACTTTTCAAAACTTCAGCGCAGCGATAATCATGAAACGGCATTCCGCTTGCCGCAATAAATTCAACTTTGTCAACATGCAAACGATCCAGCAAGGTTTCAATAATGCCTTTGATCGCCTGGAAATCACAGTTTCCATAACAGCCAATCGTGATTCTTTTTGTCTCCTCCGGCAGGCCATTATCTGGATCTTGGGAATAAATTTTGCCTATTTCATATAGCCAGGCCAATGGATTTCGATTTTTATAGTTATGCGACAAAACATTTAGCATGGAGGCAAGGGTTGTCTTTCGCATGATGCTTGTGTCCTCGCCTAGAGGATTTTTGATTTTAATGGATTTTCTCACGTCACTGTCCTCGTCAAGCTGAATCCTGTCATATTCTTTCGGGCTAATAAATGAATATGTGAATATTTCGCTAAAACCAAGAGATATTAAGATGTTGTTGACGCGTTTCTCAAATTTTTGACGCCTATTTAACCCTCCCATTGCTTGCCCTTTGATTATTGATGTTGAAATTTTATTATATCCATATATCCTGGCAATTTCCTCGGCTATATCGGCTTTATCCTCAATATCAATCCGAAACGGCGGAACTTCAATTTTTTTCCCGTCAACTTTAAATCCAAGAGAATTTAAAATTTTAATCATATCCTCTTGAGATAAATCTATCCCGATAAATTTGTTGATCCAATCACTGTTTAGCTCGATTATTTTTGTCTTTGGTTGGAAATTTTTGACGTCTATTGTTCCTCCAACAACCTCGCCAGCTCCCAACAATTCCACTAATTCACAGGCTCGATTTATTGAATTTTCGCAGCATATCGGATTTAGACCCTTTTCAAAGCGCGCGGAAGAATCCGTCCGTATATTCAAAAATTTAGCCGCTTTTCGAACACTTGCCCCATCAAAACAAGCACATTCGAAAATAATTGTTTTTGTTGAGTCGCTCACTCCGCTATCCTGTCCGCCAATAACCCCCGCAACAGCCATCGGTTTTTCTTGATCACAAACAACCAAAATGTCACTTATTAAATCATGCTGCGCTTTGTCGAGAGTTTGGATTGATTCCCCCAAATTTGCGCTTCGGACAACGATCCTTTGGCCTTTAATTCGATCAGCATCAAAAGCGTGCATAGGGTGGCCATATTCCAGCATAACGAAATTGGTTATGTCAACAATGTTGTTTATCGGCCGGATATTGCTTGCTCTGAGGCGCTCCCGAATCCACCTCGGAGAGGGCTTGATTTCAACATTTTTAACCATCCTAGCCATATACCTGCTGCAAAGATTTGTTTCAATTTGAGCCTCAAAACAATCAGAAATTTTGCCATCCGAGCCTTTAACAACCGGGCTTTGAAGACTAAGCGGCAGGCCAAAAGTTGCTGCTGTTTCTCGCGCAAGTCCCGAAACACAAAGGCAGTCTGGCCGGTTTGAAGTTATTTCAAATTCAATTTGTGTGTCATCAAGGCCAACAGCTTCGGATATATCCTGACCAACCTCACAGCTTTCTTCAATCAAAAATATTCCATTTTCAGCTGCATATGGAAAGTCGGCCCCGGAAAGCCCGAGCTCAGAAAGAGAACACAGCATCCCCTGCGACAAAACGCCTCTCAAATTCCCGGATTTTATTTTTGTTCCGTCCGGAAGAGTTGCTCCATCCAAACACACAGCAGTAAGCGCATTTTTCTTGACATTCACAGCTCCAGTCACAACCTGCAAAGGCTCCCGATCTCCAACGTCAATCAAGCAAACAAGCAATTTATCGGCGTTTGGATGGGGTTTAACTGATAAAATTTTTCCAACAACAACTTTATTGATTCCGTCATCCTCTCGCCGCCAATTTTCAACTTTAGATCCGCTCATCGTCAAGCCATCCGCCAGCTGTTTAACCGTCAAATTGTCTATATTTACATAGTCACTCAACCATTTCAAAGATAAAATCATATTTCTAGATCACCTCAAAAATATTAAAATAAAACCAATATAACCAATAAGGCTTAACAATATTAAAACTGCGACAAAAAGCGAACATCATTTTCAAAAAACAATCGCAAATCATCAATATTATACCTGCGCATAACAATTCGCTCAAGGCCCATTCCAAAAGCAAAACCAGAGTAAACTTCAGGATCTATCCCACAATTTTTCAAAACCTTGGGATGAACCATCCCACACCCCAATATTTCAATCCAACCTTCCTGTTTACACAAACTGCAGCCTCTGCCTTGACATGAAAAACACATTGCGTCCATTTCTGCGGATGGTTCTGTGAATGGAAAGTGGTGTGGACGAAATTTAACTTGGGAATCTTTACCATATAGTTTATCAACAAACAGCTTCAAAGTCCCCTTCAAATCAGCCATTGTTATGTTTTTGTCAACAACCAAACCCTCTATTTGATGGAAAACGGGAGAATGGGTTGAATCAACCGAGTCAGATCGAAAAACCCTGCCTGGAGAAATTATCCTGATTGGCGGAGATTGCTTTTCCATGACTCGAATTTGGACAGGAGAGGTCTGGGTCCTCAAAAGCAGCTCATCATCAATGTAAAAAGTGTCCTGTGTGTCTCTGGCGGGGTGATTTTTGGGAATATTCAGAGCCTCAAAATTATAGTGGTCTGTTTCAATTTCGGGGCCCTCAACAATCGAAAACCCCATGCCAATAAATATATTGTTGATTTCGTCCATAACCCTTGAGAGGGGGTGGATCCTTCCAATTTGAAATTTTTTTCCAGGGAGCGTCACATCAACTCGCTCAGACCGCATTTTGCTTTGCTGATGGGCAAATTTTATGTTTTTCATCTTTTCTTCCAGGGCATTTTCAAGCTGGTTGCGAACCGAATTTGCAAGCTGGCCAACGCGCTTTCTGTCGCCAGGAGAAAGCTTTCCCATTTGCTTTAGCACCAAAGAAAGCTCACCCTTTTTTCCAAGATATTTAACCCTGAGCGAGACCAGTTGCTCCAAATCTTTGCAAAGAGAAATCTCTTGCGCCGCGCTATTTTTGATTTTTAGTATTTGCTCTTGCATAATTTTTTCACACACACTTTCATATTTTATAATAAATCTAAAATATAATAAACAATAATAAATTACTAAAAAGCCAAAAGAATAACAAAAAAATTAGTATAAAATAGCCAAATCGCCTGTAATATGGCAAAAAACCAAAATAATTTTCAAAATGACAATTTAAATTTTGCTGTTTAAATTCACCTAAAATTCCCATTAGTACTCTTTAAATTTAAGTTTAACACAAAAAAAATATATAATCAACACAAAAGCCACAAATAAAAATTTTTTGTATGATTTCACAAAAATCATCGAAACATCTTGTTTTGTTGAAAATCTTGGTGTAGTATGAAAATATATAATCTTTTTGATTTTGGGAGGTTGTTTTTATGCTAAAAGATATTTTTTACAAAATAATGACTGACAAGGAAAAAAGAGAAGAATTTTTTTATTTAGACGGCCAGAATAACATGTGTCAAGAGGACATGTATGAATTTTTTTGCCAACAAGGATATAGGGAAGACCCTAAAACTTTTCAAGACGAAATGAAAGAATTTTTGAAATCCCCTGAAGCATATAAAATTGAACGCGACTTTGGATCATTTGCTCTCTCAGAAGAAATGCTGAATATGGTTGCGGGCGGCCAAAATGTTCGAAAGCTGCTGAATGACGGATTAGATGAATTAAGGAAAGTGTGTAAGTGAACTTTCTGCTTTTATTTGCTATCTTTATCTGTTTAATTTAAAACACGCCAATTTCAATCCCACATTTTACTATAATATTTTTTCAAGATTGGCTATTGCCAAAAAGTATTTATTGTGATATAATCATTTGCAGATTATTTTTTATAGCATTATCGTGAGGAGTGGGCATATAATGGATCAATTAATGACTGAAATTTTGAAAATTGATGAGATTGCTCAAAAAAAAATAGTGGATGCTAAAAATGAAAACAGAAAGATTCTTAAAAGTCTTCCTCAAAAAAAACAAGAAATCATCAACAACATCCGCAAAGAAGCCGATTTAAATTTAAAAAAATTTGAAAAGTGCGAAATTGAGGCTTTTAAAGAAAAAATTTTGATTTTGGAAAAAAAGCAACGGCAAATTTTGGAAGGTTTAAAAAAAACATATGATGAAAATCATAAAAATTGGATTCATTCCATAGTCTCCAATGCATTATCCGACTAATTTTTATTCCGCATAATCTCAAAAAAAGGATTGATGTTTAAGATGTCTATTTTTTCAGACAATGTTGTTGTTGCTAAGATTCACGCTATGTATGGAAAAATGCTGACCCCTGCGCAATATGAAGATCTTGTCGCGTGCAAAAGTGTTCCTGACATTGCTTCATACCTTAAGAACAACACGTCATATTCAAATATTTTAGCAAATGCTAATGAAATTTTAATACGCCGAGGGCAGCTTGAAAATTTCATTAAAAAACAATCTTTTGAGAATTATTCTAAAATATATCGCTATATGAGCGGCAGCGGAAATGGTATGTTTAATATGATGATCGAAGAATTTGAAATGCTGGAAGTTTTGAGAATGATTTTATTGCTCAAAGCTGGAAAACCGGATGAATATATCGTTTCTCTTCCCGTTTTTTTGCTTTCAAAATGTAAAATTGATTTAATAAAACTTGCAAAAGTTCGGTCTTTTGAGGGCCTTTTGGCCTTTCTCTTAAAAACTCCATACCACAGCGTTTTATCAAAACAGGAGTTGCCAAAGGATGATTCTGAAATTGATTATGTTGAATGTGAAAATTCTCTATATGAAAATTTTTTCAAAAGAATGTTTGACATGATAGAAAATAAATCAAGAAGATCTGAAAAACCAGAATTGAGACAGCTTGTTGGAACGCGAATTGACAATTTAAACATATGTAGTATATATAGGCAGAAAGTCTTATTTAAACTGAATCCGGAGCAAATCAAAGAAAGACTTTTTCCGTTTTCTAAAAAGCTGACTCCGGATAAAATTGAAAAAATATTATCTTCGTCAGATTTTGATCAAATGAATAAAATTTTAAAGGAAATGTTTTTAATTGATGACGGAGCTTTGAAAGCATCTGAGGAAGAAAATTTCTATATTGAGAGATATACATCAATTGTTAGACACCGAATTTGTCGACATTATTTGCATATGTCTAGAAATTTATCAACCGTGTTTTATGCGTTTTACATTTTGTCTCAGTTGGAAATTTCCAATTTAATTTATATTATTGAAGGTGTGCGATATAAAATCACATCTAATGAAATAAAAAAACTGTTGGTTTGGTGAAGGGAGGTGTTGAAAAGTGGCAATAGATGTCATGACTTTTGTCAATATAATCGGAAAAAGTTCAAAATTGGATGATGTTTTGTTAAAAATAACTGAATGTGAAATGTTCCATCCCGAAAGGGTTGAAAAGAGGTCTAGAGCAAGCGGATTTGAAAGCGTGAATGAATCTAATCCATACGTCGGAATTTTGAACAAGATAAACAAAACCCTGTCTATGCTAGACATCGATCCCAAATTTGAAGAATGTTCTGAGGTTCAAATGGACGGTCGAACTAACGCGTTTGTTGATGACATTTTTTCCAAAGTTAAAGGCTATGTTGATAAAATTTCCAAGATAAATGTTATGCTTGACTTGATGGATAAATCTTTGATTGAAATAGAACACATGTCTAAGCTGAGCGTTAAAATTGACGATGTTTTTGCGTCAGAACATATCGACGCTTGCTTTGGTCGGATGCCTGTCGACAGCCGTTTGAAGCTTAGCTATTTTAAAGATCAACTCTTTTTCTTCATCCCTCTAGACCAAGAAAAGGATTTTTGCTGGGGAATATATATTACTCCTAGTAAATGTGCTGATGAAACTCGAAAGTGTTTTAAATCGCTATATTTTGAAGAGTATTGCATACCGGATTATGTTCATGGAACGCCGCAGCTCGCGATTTCCAACATAAAATCTCAAATTTCCGAGGAAAAGGCCAATTTGGAGCAAACCAAGGCCTCTCTAGCCGCTTTCAAGGCTCAAAACACGCACACTATACTCAGTGTATATTCTAAAATCAAAATCTTACATGACACATTTTCATATCGAAAATTCGCAGTTGTTGGGCAAAAAAAGTTCCATATGAACGGTTTTGTTTTAAAAAAAGACTCCGAAAAATTTGTTAAAATGTTTGATGATATGGCGGAAGTTGTTGTTGAAACTTTGGCTGTTGGGGAAATTAAAGACCACGCGCCTCCCGTTAAGCTGCGAACTTGCTGGCTTTTCAGGCCATTTGAAACATACGTCAAAATGTATGGGCTCCCAAGATATGAAGACATGAACCCCTCAAGCTATATGGGCTTGGTATATTGCCTGATGTTTGGCATGATGTTTGGCGATTTTGGGCAAGGTGCTGTTTTGTTTGGTGCTGGGCTTTTAATCTGGAAATTCGCTAAAAACTCAGTTGGATTGATTTTAACAAGATGCGGAGCATTTAGCGTGTTGTTTGGTTTGATATATGGTTCGTGTTTTGGATTTGAAGGGGTTTTTGCGGGATTTTGGAAGCTCATTGGGCTGGGATCTGTTTTTCCGATGAACCTGCTTGAAGCTAAAAATTCTATGAACATATTAATAGTTTCGTTTACATTCGGAACAGTGTTAATACTGAGCTCCATGTCAATAAATATTTTCTTAAGCTTAAAAAGTCGGCAAGTTGGAAAGGCTTTGTTTTCCTGCAACGGAATAGCGGGGTTTATTGCATATGGAAGCGTTTTTGGCGCTGTTATATTAATAATGACTTCAGGAATAAACATATTCAGCCCGATGTTTATAGTTTTTGCCATTTTAATTCCGTTATTTGTAATTTTTTTCAGTGTTCCTTTGTCAAATTCGATTGAAACTAAGATAAAGAAAAATAACAGTGAAAAATTGGAAAAATTCAGCGCTGTTACTGCAACTTTTGACATGGTCGACATAGTTTTGAGCTATTTTTCAAATACGCTTTCGTTTTTACGCGTTGGCGGATTAGCTCTGAGTCACGCTGCTTTGATGTTGGTTGTCATGGAGTTTTCCCATATGGTTGGAGCGTTTGGCATGCCCATAGTTGTTTTGCTTGGGAACGTTTTTGTTATGGTTTTGGAGGGATTAATAGTTTCAATCCAAACTTTAAGACTAGTATATTACGAGATATTCAGCAGGTTTTATAACTCGGATGGCAAGCCGTTTGAGCCGGCCAGGGTTGTTTTTGAAAAAGATATGTAGCGTTGTTTTTAAGCATATTTTTTACGATAAACTATATAAAAAATACTATTTGGAGGATTTTAAAATGAGTGTTTTACTATTTGTAGTGCCATTGTTTGCAATAGGATTAACATTATTTCCGCTGCTTGGAATTTTAACTTCAACAAAAAGTGGGTGTTCGGTTAAAAATCGCTTTTTGCTTCATTTTTGTATGTTTTTTGGAATTTTTCTCTTGACTGCAATAATTTTGTTGGTTATGGGGATGACAGCTTCTGCTGCAACCTCCTCAACGTCTGCCCAAAGCGCTTCAAGCGATGGTTTGCGATATATTGGCGCTGCGCTTTCAACGGGAATTGCTTCAATAGGCGCGGGATTTGGAGTTGGCGGGGCTGCTCCAGCTGCAATAGGCGCATGCAGTGAAAATCCCAAGTCTTTTGTTAAAGCCATGATATTTGTTGTTTTGGGCGAAGGTTTAGCTATATATGGACTTGTTATTTCTTTCTTAATATTATTTGCAAAATAGACAATTTTGAGGGAGTGATTTGTGTGAAATTTTTCTGCATAAGCGACAATATAGACACGCAAATTGGGATGCGTTTGGCGGGCGTTGAGGGAACAGTTGTCCACACTTCTGACGAATTCAGCCAGGCTCTTGACAAGGCCTGCAAAGACGCTGAAATCGGCCTTGTTTTGATTTCGCATAAGCTCATGAAGTTGTGTCCAGAAAAAATATACACCATAAAGTTGCGCTCAAAATATCCGCTTGTTGTTGAAATTCCCGACCGTCATGGCGATTCCAACATAAGCGAGACGATAACGGAATATGTTCGCGAGTCAATTGGTTTAAAAATATAGACGAGAAGAGTGTGCTGCCTATGTCATATGATAAGCAAAAGCTTTTGCGTTTTCAAGAATCTGTTCTAAAGGATGTCGACGAGAAGATTGCTCGCATGAATCGCAACATCTCAAAATATGAACAAAGAGAACTTGAAAATGCAAAACAACAACAATTAGAAATAATTTTCACATATATGCAAGATCAGGTTCAGAGCTTAAAATCTGAATATGCCCATAGATTCACCCAAAAAAGCTTGGAGCTTAAAAAGCAAATCCTTTGTTTTCGAAATGGGCTTGTTGAAAAAATTGTTCATGAATGTGAAACCCAAATATTACAATTTGTCAATTCGGATAAATATGTACCATATCTGTTGGGTGGAATTAAAAATGCGATTGATAAATTTTCGATTCCAAGCGCAAAAATCCAGCTTCGGAAAGAGGATTTGAAATTCAGGGATCAGCTTTTAAAAATCAAAGAATTATCCGGTATAACGTCAGACCTTAAAAACAGATTGGGCGGGTTTAAATTAATCGACTCAAAGCGTGGAATAATGATCGACCAAACGCTTGAAACGATTCTTAAAGACCAGGTTGGGCGTTTTTCGAAAACAGACGGGCTCAGAATAAAAAATGATTGAAATGAGGTGAAAAAATTTGGCTAGTGAAATTTTCTCCATAAACGGACCTGTCATTAAAGTCCGAAAAACTAAAGAATTTTCCATGATGGAGATGGTGTATGTTGGAAAACAAAAAATTATCGGCGAGGTCATTTCAATCAACGCAGATGAAACAACAATCCAAGTATATGAAAGCACAACCGGTTTAAAGCCAGGAGAGCCCGTATATTCAACTAAAACGCCTCTTTTTGCGACTTTGGGCCCCGGAATTATATCCAACATATTTGACGGAATTGAACGTCCCTTGCGCGATATGGAAAAAATTAGCGGCAACTTCATTGGAATTGGCTCCGACATCCCCTCTCTCAATGAAAACGCTTTATATGACGTGACGATTGAGGCTCGAGTTGGCGATCGCCTGGAGCCGGGAGAAGTTTATGCAACCTGTCCTGAAACTTCCATGATAACGCACAGGTGTATGCTCTCGCCCCTTTTAAAAGGCGGGGTTGTCAAAACTGTTAAGCCCGACGGAAAATATCGGGTTAATGACGTGATTGTCACTATACAAGACGATGATGGAAAGCAAAGCGAGCTGACCTTGGCTCAAAACTGGCCGATTCGTGTTGCGCGCCCTGTCAAAAAAAGACTTAGCATATCTCGTCCTCTTTTAACCGGCCAGCGCATCATAGACACAATGTTTCCAATCGCAAAAGGCGGAACAGCTGCGATTCCGGGCGGTTTTGGAACCGGAAAGACCATGACGCAGCACGCCCTTGCAAAGTGGTCTGACGCCGATATAATCGTATATATTGGTTGTGGCGAGCGTGGAAATGAGATGACGCAGGTTTTAGAAGAATTTTCTGAGCTTATAGACCCTCGAACAGGGAAGGCCCTGACAGATCGAACAACTCTTATTGCAAACACCTCAAACATGCCCGTTGCGGCGCGTGAAGCCTCCATATACACCGGGATCACCTTGGCGGAATATTACCGCGATATGGGCTATCACGTTGCGATCATGGCTGATTCAACTTCCAGATGGGCCGAAGCTTTGAGGGAGATTTCAGGGCGGTTGGAAGAAATGCCTGCGGAAGAGGGCTTTCCCGCCTATTTGCCTTCCAGGTTGTCTCAGTTTTATGAGCGCGCAGGATATATGCAAACTTTGTCTGGAAAAGAGGGCTCGGTGACGATAATTGGAGCGGTTTCCCCCCAAGGATCGGATTTTTCAGAGCCCGTGACTCAAAACACTAAGCGCTTTGTCAGGTGTTTTTGGGCTCTTGACAAATCTCTAGCATACTCAAGGCACTATCCCGCGATAAATTGGATGGACAGCTACAGCGAATATGACGAAGATTTAAAGGAGTTTTATGACAGAGAAGTTGGAGAGGAATTTTTAAAAACAAAGAAAAAAATTTCGGCGCTTTTGGCTGAGGAAGCGAATCTAATGGAAATTGTTAAATTAATTGGCGCTGACGTTTTGCCGGATGATCAAAAGCTCATCATAGAAATTTCAAAGGTCATACGCGTTGGCTTTTTGCAACAAAATGCTTTCCACAAAGACGATGCATATGTGACCCTGGAAAAGCAAAAGAAGATGATGAATGTTATGCTATACTTTTATGACCAAGCCTTTGATCTGATTTCAAACGGCGTCCCTTTCTCAACAATTGTCGACAGCGGCATCTTCTCCAAGCTATCGAGGATAAAATATGACATTCCAAACGACGATTTGGGAAAATTTGACTCATATTATCGCGAAATCGATATGTTCATAAAAAACCAACAGGATGATTAAATTAAAGACGGATTGGAGATAATTTAATATGGCAATGCATCACATTGGACTTAAACAGATAAATGGTTCATTGGTTGTTCTTGACGGAGTTGAAAACGCTGGTTTTGATGAACTTGTCCATATACATCTTTCAAACGGAGAGGTTCGCCAAGGCCGCATAGTTCAGATTGATGGGAAGCGGGTTGTTGTCCAGGTCTTTGAAGGAACGCAAGGCCTTTCCATGGAAAACACATCAACTCATTTCACGGGCAAACCGCTAGAAATTCCGCTTTCGCTTGAGCTTTTAGGTCGAATATTTAACGGGTCTGGAAAGCCAATAGACGGCCTCGGGGAAATATTTGTTGAAAAATATGCGGATATAAATGGCTTGGCGATCAACCCTGTTTCTCGCAAATATCCCAGGAATTATATACGAACTGGAATATCTTCAATAGATGCTTTAACAACCTTGATTCGAGGCCAAAAATTGCCCATATTTTCCGATTCTGGCTTGCCACATAATAAACTTGCTGTTCAAATCGCGACGCAGGCCAAAATATCCGACAAAGGCGACGACAGCAAATTTTGCATAGTTTTTGCAGCAATGGGCGTTAAAAATGATGTTGCGGACTATTTTAAAGACAGATTTGAAAAAAGCGGCGTTTTAGAGCGCGTTGCTATGTTTGTCAACCTGTCAAACGACCCGATAATTGAAAGGATTTTAACGCCTCGTTGCGCCCTAACAGCGGCTGAATATCTAGCATATGAAAAAAATATGCACGTTTTGGTTATTTTAACCGACATGACTTCATATGCTGAGGCGGTTCGAGAGTTTTCCTCCTCAAAAGGGGAAATTCCCGGCCGCAAAGGATATCCTGGATATTTATATTCAGATCTTGCGCAGCTATATGAAAGAGCAGGGGTTATTAAAAGCTCCGAGGGTTCAGTTACGCAAATTCCCATTCTCACCATGCCAAACGGCGACATAACTAACCCAGTTCCGGATTTGACGGGATATATAACCGAAGGCCAGATTGTTCTCTCAAAAGATTTGTTTGGCCAAGGAATATATCCCCCCGTATATGTCCTGCCGTCTTTGTCGAGGCTCATGAAGGACGGAATTGGCAAGGAATATACCAGGGAGGATCATCAGCCGGTTGCGAATCAGCTTTTTGCTTGCTATGCTAGGGTTCAGGACGCTCGTTCTCTTGCTTCTGTTATTGGCGAAGAGGAGCTTTCTGAAACCGATAAAGCGTATTTGGAATTTGGAAAAAATTTCGAATCATATTTTTTAACCCAGGGCGACGAAGAGGAAAGATCAATAGAACAAACCTTAAACTTGGGCTGGGATTTGCTGTGTTTGATGCCAAAAGAGGAGCTTAACAGGATCGATAGCGAGCTTTTGGAAGAAAACTATGATCCGTCAAGGGCCAAGCGCTTCAAAGCCAAAATTTAAAAGAAGAAAGCGGGTGCTGCGAAAATGAGTTTTTCAGTTTTTCCAACCAAAGGAAATTTGATACATATCAAAAAATCCTTAATGCTTGCAAAGCTTGGCTTTGATTTGATGGACAGGAAGAGAAACGTTTTAGTTCGAGAGATGATGGCTCTGATTGACTCCGCAAAATCAATTAGGGGCGAAATAGAGTCAACATTTGCCAGGGCATATAAAGCTTTGCAGACCGCCAACATAACTCTGGGCGTTTGCGACAGCATCGCCAAAGGCATTGAAGTTGAAACAGGGCTTGAGATAAAATATAAAAGCGTTATGGGGGTTGAGATTCCGAAAGTTAGGCTCAATTCCAGCTTTGACGCTCGAGCGTATGGCTTTTCCGGAACCAATTCTCAGCTAGACATAGCGTATATGTGTTTTTACAAAGCCAAGAAGATAAGCGTTGTTTTGGCCGAGGTTGAAAACAGCGTATATCGGCTTGCTAATGAAATAAAAAAAACTCAGCGTCGCGCAAATGCCCTGAAAAACGTCAACATCCCCAAGTTTGAAAAAACAATAAAATATATCTCAGACGCTCTGGAAGAAAAGGAAAGAGAAGAATTTGGTCGGCTTAAGGTCATAAAAAAGACAAAGCAAAAATAGCAGACGATTTTTCGAAAAAATAAAAGTCCCGCGGCTTTTTCTTGCTGCGAGGCTTTTGTTGTTTAGATTAATCAAAAGTTGTTAAACATTCCATCAACTCATTTAAGGTCTAGGCGCGCCCTATCGTGTTCTTCTTGCTTCCCATTCTTCATCGGTTTCGGGTCGCCAATGCCCAGGTGGATCTTCTATATATACAACCCCGCCAATCATAATGACATTACGCATAGTGCCGTCACCGGCTATAATCCGTATAACGCCTGGCCCTCGACCAGCAACGCCTTTAAGATTTTTTTTGTTTAACTCGCTGCCTTGGTTTTGGGATTTATTCTTTTTATCCTCTTTCATTTTAAACATCTCCTTTTTGAAGAATTGTTTTTATGTATTCTAAAGTAAAATTTTTATTTGAGATTAGCATTTCGACGATCTAAACTAGCTAAAATCTTTGTTTCTTTTTTTAATGCCCTTACGAGGTCTTAGAGGCTTGTGCCTATAAAGTTTCTAATACCTACCAAACCCACCAAGGCCCCTTAAGTATGCCTGGCTTTTGCCAACCTCTTTACGAAATTTTTCTTCTCTTCTGTCAGTTCTTCGCCCAAGAACATCTTACGCTTAATTACCTTTTACTATCATCTTAAGAATAAACTTTATAATCACCGGACTCCCCAACAACGCTTTCGAGGTGGTCATTGCTCAAATTGCCTTGTTCCATAGAAGAATATTTCCCATTCTCTTTCACTTTGGGAGATTTATCATCAAAACTCCCCATGATCTCATAATATGCAATTTGGTCTGAAAATTCAAGTGTTAAATTAAAGATATTTTCAACTCAGCACGACATCCATCCCCGCGTAACATTTTCTCTCAACGCATATTGACCAGTTTCTTCTTCTATCCAGTCTTCTTCATACCAACACTTTGCAACGGGAAACAAATCATACTTCGCGTCATTTCCATTTTGCCCGCCGCCAGCGACTTTGTTTAATGCTGCTTTATCTATTTTGCAAGCATTTTTTTTGCTGTTGTTTTTGTCTTTCATTATAGACGCTTCCTTTCTATATGTAAAATTTTTATTTATCTATCGCCTCAAAACGAGTCTTTGTTTGGGGAAGATAAAATTCATATTTACCGTTTTTATATGTTATTTCCATATCCGAACAGTTTTTCCAATCAATTGTTCCACCTTTGCTCATAACGATCTGCTCCCAGCCCCCAGCAACGCTTTCAAGGGCGTCATCGCTCAGATTGCCTGCTTTAATTGGTGAGTTTTTTTCATTTTCCACCATACTCACTTCCTCTCAAAACCAAAATATTGAAATTTTGGAGATTTTTATTGAATTTTAAGGGGTGAAAGTAAAAGTTTTACCTGTAGTAATATTACGAATAGTATATACGCCGTTTTTAAGTGTTATTTTCACTTCATCATCATCTCGCCATTCAACGTTCATGCCGTCGTCCATAGCGAACCGCTGCTCCCCCCCAGCAACGCTTTCAAGGGCGTCATCGCTCAAATTGCCTGCTTCAATTGATGAATTTTTTTCATTTTCCATCATACTCACCTCCTTTCAAAATTAGGAGTTTAAAATCAAACTAATTTATGCATACAAAACCCCTAAATTTATATTAACACAATATATCATAAATGTCAACAGTAGTTCTAAATTTCCAAAGCTTTATAGATCCATCCTTAACAACTCCTAGCGAAGCGCCATTAATTGGGCGATCTTTGTCGCGAACGTTCACCTACCTCTTGTTAAAGACGCTTTCAAAGAAGCAGGAAGCCAATCAAGATTTAATATTACAGTCGGTTGTTGGCTGGCGGCGCTTGCCCCACTTTTTCATTGTTTTTTAAAGCGCAGTCAAGGATATTTAAATTTTTTGGGTTTTTAATTAAAAGGTTGAATATTTTGACAAAACTGCACCAAGGATAAATATATTCCAAATTATACTAATTGTATGATTTTTTTAGATAAACGGGAAAAATATTATAAATATGCTTGGAAAAGGATGTGCGTGAATTTGAACTTTGAAATCAGGACGGATCTCGCCTTGGAATCAAAAATATTGGAAAATGAGACTCCAAGCGGCGTCCAACAAACTGTTGAAACTGTTCAAAATGTTAAAATAATAAAAACAAAAATTTCAAATGAACACGGCTCAAAAGCTCTTGGAAGGCCGGTTGGTGAATATGTTGCTTTAGAGCATTTTCAAATGCTTCTGCCGGAAAATGCGGATATTGTTCGTCCAATTCTTGTCAAAGAGCTTGAAAAAATGATTGCGAATAAAAAGTCTGTTTTGGTTGTTGGGCTTGGAAACAAAAACATTTCACCAGATGCGCTTGGGCCAATGGTTGCAGACAAAATCATAGCCACGCGCCATTTTAAGGGATCTCTTGCTAAAAGTCTTGGGCTTTCTGGCTTGAGCGCAGTTTCAGTTATTGCTCCGGGAGTTTTGGGTCAAACGGGAGTTGAAGTTTTTGAAATAATCAAGGCCATATCAAAAGAAATAAAGCCAGATTTAATACTCACAGTTGATGCTTTGGCAGCAGGATCTGTCCAAAGACTCGGAACAACAATTCAAATCACCAACACAGGCATATCACCGGGTTCTGGAGTTCAAAACAAAAGAGCTGAAATATCTCAAAAAACCCTATATATTCCAGTTGTCGCTATGGGTATACCGACTGTTGTTGATATGGAAACCATAATCCATGAAATGTGCGAAAATTCAACCCCAGCGCCTTCCAGCTCAATGATGGTCACGCCGCGAGACATCGATCAAATAATCTCCAGAAGCTCGGCGCTTATGGCAAACGCAATCAACCAAGCCCTTTTCCCCAACCTATCTTTGGAAGAAATTCAAGCTCTCGCCGAATAAAAATAGAGTTTTCAAAACTCCTTTATGGTTTTTTAATTCAAAAACCCAGTCTTATTTTGCAACAGGATTGAGGGAACATTTTTAAAAAATACCATTTGTATAATTAGAAGGGTCGGGTTATATTTTGTTCCAGGCAAGGCTTTGCTTAAAATATTTGGCTCTTTATTTAAAATTTCTGGTGATTCAAAATATGATTGATCACGCTTAAAAAAACACGCAAAAACCAGGCCAAACGCCGCCGTCTCAACAACCAACTTTAATCCTCAACCTTTTTAAGCTTTCATGCCTTTTTTTAAAACGCCCTTAACAAGCCAAGCAAAGCGCCCTTGGCTTGAGAACGCTGGATTTATGGTTTGAAAGCGGGAGTTGAATCGGCCTAAATCATTGAAAACTTTTTTCGCTGCATAAAATCCCCCCTGCTTTTCATATGATATTTTAATCCGTTTTTCACAAAAAAGGAGGGATAAATTTTGAATATAAATAAAAAATATTTAACACTAAAAATTATATCTTTGATCACTTTGCCCTCTTTTGCTTTTTTCAGCAGTAAAATCATGCTGAATTGCGTTCCGGGTTTTAGGACAATAACTCAAAAAGCTGCGATCGCATCGGCCAAATTAACTCTGGCAGATGATGGGGAGTTGATCTCAACCATCGTTTCACAAAGTTCCAACGATTTGCTTGCAGCAACGAAAAATTCAAGCGAAATAAAGCCAAACGACGAAGCGCCGCAAACCCCATCAAACCAAGCTGCTGATGGAGCGCCTCTTCTAACATTTCCCCAAGAGGAACTGAGTAAATTCCCCCAAAATAATGGCCCGATTATACGCAAAAATTATCAGGCTGCTCAAACCGAACAATACGTTAATATTGGCGGCTCAGCATATGTTCGAAACATGACAAATCTCCCAAATCAAGTCATTCTTGACGCAAACGCCTCTTCTCCCGCCTTCACCCTGACAAAAGGCCAAGAACCGCAAGTTTTAATATATCACACTCACACAACAGAGTCATATGAACTTCAAGAAAAAGACCACTATGACGCTAATTTTCCAATCAGGTCAAAAAATCACACTACAAGCGTTGTTGGCGTTGGAAATGAAATCACAAAATGTTTACAGCAAGCTGGAATAGGCGTTATTCACGACACAACAATCCACGACGATCCGGCCTATAAAGGAGCATATGATCGATCCAAGCAGACGATGATGAAAGTTATGGAAAAACATCCCTCAATCAAAGTTGCAATTGATGTCCATAGGGATGCGATTGCTGATGACAAAGGCAAAAGATATGCGCCAATTGCCAACATAAACGGAAGAAATGCCTCGCAAATAATGATAATCTCAGGATGTGATAATGGACGCATGAACTACCCAAACTATGCTCAAAATTTGGCATTTGCCTGTTTTTTGCAAAAACAACTAGAACAGGACTATCCTTCGCTAACCCGCCCAGTTTCATTTAAATATAAATACTATAACCAAAGTTTGACGCCGGGAACGCTGCTGGTTGAATTTGGGGGACATGCAAACAGCGTTAATGAAGCGATGTATGCGGGCTGGCTCTTTGGAAAATCTCTTGCAAACGCGCTTTTAAAAATACGAAACTAGTTAAAAGCATTCAACAACATATGTTTATAAAAAAAGGATTAAGGGGATGAATATGCCAAATGCTTAAAAAAAATAAACCATCCATAATAATATTCATGACAGTTTGCGTTTTAGCCATTTGCATAGTTGGCTCACTGTTTGTTCAAGCGGAAGAAACCGACCAAGGCGACTCCGGTCAAAAATATATAAAGTGGGTCAAATTTAATATACCACTGGAAGCAATGGAAAAAGCGCTAAAAGCAGACATCGAAAATCACGACGCCGAAATTAAAACGCCATTTGTCAGCTTGCTTGCCCTTTTGGGCGCAAAATATTGGGGGGAGTGGGACAGATATAAACCAAGCGATATGGATGACTTGATTTCAAAGCTTAAATCCGGCGAAAGTGAAACGGATATATCAAAAAATTATGAAAAATATCCATACTTTGAAAAGGTGTATGGCGCAATATTTTCTCAAATGATTGGAAAATTTTCGATTGCAAAAGAAAATGACTCAAATGGACGACCAATTCTTGAAGAAAAATATGGTTTGAAATCATATTCACCGATTGCGTACGGATATAAATTTAACCACTGTCGAGACTTTGGGAATTCGAGAAATTTTGGATATCGGCGAAACCATCTGGGAAATGATTTGATGGCAAGATCTGGGACTCCGATTGTTGCGGTTGAAAGCGGAATTATTGCAAAATGCGCATGGAATAAATATGGAGGTTGGCGAATTGGAATCAAAAGTTTTGATGGACTGAGGTATTATTACTATGCACATTGTCAGAAAGATCATCCATTTGTTGAGGGATTGAAAGAAGGGGACACAGTCTGCGCAGGACAGCCGATAGGATATGTTGGAATGACCGGCTATAGCGAAAATGAAAATGTCAACGGAATGCAGCGCCCTCATCTTCATTTTGGAATGCAACTGATCTTTCACCCGTCTCAGGAAGAGGGAAATAATGAAATTTGGATTGATGTTTATGACATAGTCAACTTTTTAGAACACCATAAGTCTGTTTTAACCAAAGACCCTAAAGATAAAGACTTTAGACAAAAATATTTGTTTGAAGACCCAACATATAGAAAATTTGTTAAATCATGAATATTTTTCTTAGTCTAAACATAATTTTCAACTCCTCGAAGCGAAACTTGTTCACTGTGAACCTTAAACAAAGCGTCATTTTTTTCACAAATCAACGCGCCGTCATTTGCTATCGAAACAGCTTTTGCGGTTATTATTTCTCCATTTTTAAAAATTTTGACATTTTTCCCTATATTTAAGCATCTTCTCGTATATTCATAAATAAATTTGTTTTCAACATCTTCTGTTTTATTTGTTGAAAAGAGTCTGAAATTTTCTTCAACATTTTCAACCAACTTTTCAACAATTTGCTCTATTTTAAACTTTTTTCCCGTTTGAGTCAAAAGCGACCCCGCGTTTTCAAGTTTTAATTTTTCAAAACATGCGCCAGAAACGTTGACATTCATCCCAACTCCCAATATTATATCACACATTTTGCCCGTGATAACGCTTTCGCAAAGCAATCCGCTGACCTTTTTATTTCGGATGATTATGTCGTTAAACCACTTTATATTTGAGTTTTTTGCCCCAACCGAGTCTAGAGTTTGAACAACAGAAACCGCCAACATTATTGGAATTATTTTTAAAAATTCTAAACAAGTGTTTTTTATTAGAATAGAAATGGCAAGACTTTTCCCTGGGAACGCGGCCCAAGATCGGCTTTTGCTGCCATGACCATTTGTTTGATTTGTTGTGAATATAACAGTTCCGTGTTGAAAATTTTTGACATTGTTTTTTAAATAGTCATTGGTGCTTGGCAACCAGTCAAAATAAATTAAATTTTTGCCAAATATTTTAGTTTTAAGTTTAATATTCACTATTTTCTCCCCATCCGAACTGCCAAAATATTATATATGAATCACTATAGTCGCAAAAAATAATCATTCATATTTATTCCGCATAGTCTATTATATTCATGGCCGTTTTGTTATTTTCAACATTTATCACGCCATAACTTGGGCCTCCAATTCGAGGGCGAGCCAAGCTTCCTGGATTCATTATATATAAACCATTTTCAATTTTTGTCAATTTTTTATGAGTATGACCATATACTATAATATCAGCAGATTTTTTTCGAGCAGCTTGGATATAATCATCAAGCCCAGATTTAACGTTATATTTATAGCCGTGGCTTGCAAGAATTTTGTGTGCACCAGCGCTAAATGTCTTTTCTTCAGGGAGAAAATCATATTCAAAATCGCAATTTCCCCTGACAATTTCCATAAATATATTGGGATATTTGCTTTTTATTTGGAAAAATTCTTCAGCGCCATCCCCAAGATGCAAAAATAAATCTGCGTCCTGATGCTTTAAAATAATATTTTCTAATTTTTTCTCATTTCCATGAGTATCTGAAACAACAATGATTTTCATATTAAATTCCTCTTTTCTTAATTAATTTTTGAAACAACAGTAAAAAAGGAGACTATATCATGAATAATTTATCCGCAAATGACATAAAAAAACTCATCAAAATGGCAAAAACAAAATCCCCCGAGCAACTGCTGCGCTATTTGCCAAAAGACCAGTCTGATCAAGTTAAAAAAATAATGAAGGATAAAGAAATGACTGAAAAAATCATAAAATCTAAAACAGCGCAGGATATATTAAACAAAATTCAGAAAGAAAAATAATTTTCAAATTTGGAGGTGAATTTTAAATTTATGGCAGATTTTTCAGAAATGCTCCAAAATATATTACAAACCGACGAAGGAAAACAAGGGTTTGCTCAGGCGATGTCTATGCTGGAAGGGGGCCAAAAAGACCCAGAATCAGATGAAGGCTTTAGGCTGGATGAGGGGGAAAAAAGTGAAAAAAATTTCGACTCGCTTCCAATAGATCCAACCATGTTGATAAAAATTCAAAAACTGTTTTCAAAAATCCCCAAACACGACAAAAACACAGAGTTCATCAAAGCACTCAGGCCCCTTTTAAAGCCAGAACGCCAAGCCAAAGCGGATGAAGCAATAAAAATGATGAAAATTTTCGCCATGCTGCCAATTCTTCAAAAAAGCGGCATGCTCAGTCAAATATTTTCGAGTTGATTTTTCCTATATTTTAAATAGCTTTCTAAAATAATCGTCGCAGCAGCAGCATCAACAACTCTTTTCCTTTTTTTTCCTCTTGTGTTGGTTATATTCAAATACTGGTTGGCCAAAGCGGTTGATTGTCGCTCATCCCATAAAATAACTGATACACTCAGCATTTTTTCAAGTTTTTCCGCAAATTTTCGACATTTTTTAGCCCTCTCGCCAATGCTTCCGTCCATGTTTACGGGGTTTCCAACAACAACCATTTCAACTTCATTTGAAAAAACAGCAGAAAGGATTTTTTGGGCTAACCTTTCGGGGTCGTTTTCGCAAATCGTCTCAAGCGGAGAAGCCAGAATCTCGGATTTATCGCAAACAGCAAGCCCTGTCCTGCAATCCCCCAAATCAACAGCCATAATTTTCATCGCAAAATATCTCTTTCTTTTCTAAAATATATTAATCTTTTATTTTTAAATCAATTCACCAATCTTCAACCGTTCCAACAATTTCATTGATGTCTTGTATATTGTTATCGTCCATCCACGCCTCAATTCCTGAAAGAATGTCTAGCGGGCTATATGGATTTGTGAATATTGCTGTTCCAATTTGAAACGCGCAGGCCCCCGCAACCATCATTTCAATCGCGTCTTCAGCTGAGCTTATTCCACCTCCCCCAACAACCGGGATTTTAACAGCCTTTCGAACCTGCCAAACCATCCTGACCGCAATCGGAAAAATCGCCGGACCCGACAGCCCTCCAACGTTGTTTTTTAAAATCGGCCGCCTGGTTTTGATGTCAATCCTCATTCCAAGCAATGTGTTTATAAGTGAAACAGCGTCAGCCCCCGCGCTTTCAACCGCTTTTGCAATTTCAGCAATCGAGGTGACATTCGGCGACAGTTTAACCATCAACGGTTTTTTCGTCTTTTTTCTGACCCTAGAGACGACGTCAAATGCTGCTTTGGCTGAAGTTCCAAAAGCCGCTCCCCCTTGCTTAACATTCGGACAAGATATGTTTAATTCTACCATATGTATATTGGTTTTGTCCAGCTTTTGGGCAATTTTGGCGTATAAATCTTCTGTCCCTGCTGCAATATTTGCGATGATGGTCGTGTTTTTTTGCATAAGCCATGGAAGTTCATGTTCAATAAAATGATCTATTCCAGGATTTTCAAGCCCAACAGAATTTAACATGCCCATTGGAGTTTCTGCGATTCTTGGCGACAAATTTCCCATTCTGGGCGTGTCTGTTGTCCCTTTAACAGAAATTCCACCCAAATTCGACAGAGAGTAAAACTTTTCATATTCCCTGCCATATCCAAAAGTGCCTGACGCTGCAATGAGTGGGTTTTTGAATCTAACGCCCGCAACTTCAACTTCCATTTTTTTTGTCATAAAAAAACCTCCTGAGCTTTAAAAACCGGGCCATCCTTACAAACGTGCGCCGATTGTTTTTTCCCTTCCTTATATATGATGCATTGGCAGCCCAAACACGCCCCAACTCCGCAAGCCATCCGCTCTTCCATGGAAATTTCACAAAATATTTTAAAATTTTTGGCTATTTTGGAAATTTCTTTCAGCATGGGTTTGGGGCCACAGGCCGCAATTCTCGTGAAATCGTCGCTTTTAATTGACTCGAGTAAAAATTTTGTGACAAGTCCTTTTTGTGAATACGTCCCGTCATCAGTGCAAACAATGGTTTCTCCATGTTTTAGAAAATCTTGCTCTAAAATAACCAAATCCTTGGTTTTAAATCCGATTATTACTCTGGCCGACCTTGCGCGCTTGGCAAGCTCCAAAAGCGGGGGAGTTCCAATTCCTCCTCCAACAATCAACAATTTTTCGTTTGAGTCAATTTTTTTAAAGCCATTGCCGAGCGGCCCAACAACATCCACATTTTTCCCAACGTCCCATTTTGCCATTTTCGAGGTCCCCTTGCCGACGACCGAAAAAACAATCCTGAATGAATTTTCAAATATTTCGCATATTGAAATCGGGCGTCGCAATGTGAATCCTTCGATGAATATATTAACAAATTGGCCTGGTTTTGCGGCTTTTGCAATCAAATCACATTCCAAAACAAAGCTATATATTCCTCTTTGTAATAAATCTTTTTTTATAATCCTGGCAGTCGTTTTAAACATAATATCTCCCATTTGTAATAAAATTTTAACTAAATTGTTGTTATATCAATCATTTCAACATTATCTATGTTTTTCTTGGTTTTTAAGCTTCTGACGAGGGCGTTTGCCGTGTCGATTGACGTCAGGCAAGGAATTGAAAGCTCAACCGTTTTTCGCCTGATTTTAACGCTGTCTCTTGCGGGATTTCGCCCTTTGGCTGAAGTCGATATAACATAACTGATTTTTTTGCTTTCAATCAATTTTAAAACATTATTTTCCCCTTCGTGTATTTTTTGGATAGCATTACAAGGAGTCATATGTTTGTTCAAAAATGCAGCAGTTTTTGGCGTCGCGAAAAGTTCAAATCCGAGTTCTCGAAAATTTCGCGCAAGTTCAACGCAATCCGGCTTATCAGTGTCACGGACGGTTATTAAAACGCATTTGGGGTTAGATTTTTGATCATCATGATCCATATTATATCCCGCAGCCATCAAGCCTTTAACAAGCGCTTCTTCAAAATTTTTTGCAATTCCCAAAACTTCTCCGGTGGATTTCATCTCGGGACCAAGCTGAGTGTCGACATTATGAAGCTTTTCAAAGCTAAAAACTGGAACTTTAACCGCAACATATTCGCCAGCTGGATATAATCCTGTTCCAAATCCCAAGTCTTTAAGCTTTTGCCCAAACATGATTTTTGTCGCCAGGTCAACCATTGGAACCCCTGTCACCTTGCTAATATATGGGACTGTCCTTGAAGATCTGGGATTAACTTCAATAACATATACATCATCATTATATACAACATACTGAATGTTTATCAAGCCTTTAACTTCGAGGGAAATTGCCAGCCTTTTGGTGTATTTAACAATTTTTTCTTTTATTTTAGACGACAAATTTTGAGCAGGATAAACTGATATCGAATCCCCCGAGTGAATTCCGGCGCGCTCAATATGCTCCATAATCCCCGGAATCAAAAAGTCCTCTCCATCACATATCGCATCAACCTCAACCTCAATTCCCATAACATATTTGTCGATTAAAATTGGATATCCCAGCTTGTTTTTAACAATAATTTCGATATATTCATAAATATCCTTGTCAGAGTGAGCAATAATCATATTCTGCCCCCCCAAAACATATGACGGCCGCAAAATCACGGGATATCCCAATTTTTTGGCTGCTTCTATGGATTTTTCACAAGTTTTCTCAAATTTAAGATTGTTTTCATAATTTTTATCATCAATATCTTCTGGCGCGGGGGAAATTTCTGGCTCAAAAACACTAGAACTTTTAGGACGAGGAATTCCACATTTTTCAAGCAGTTTATCAAATTTTTCGCGGTCTTCAGCTATATCTATCGCTTCGGCCGAGGTTCCCAAAATTTTAATCCCCATATCATCCAAAGCTTTGGTCAGTTTTATTGCCGTTTGCCCTCCAAACTGAACAACAACTCCCAAAGGCTTTTCAGTTTCTATGACATTTTCGACGTCCTCAATCGAAACAGGGTCAAAATATAGACGGTCTGCAGTGTCAAAATCCGTCGAGACTGTTTCAGGATTATTGTTGCATATTATGGCTTCATAGCCCATATCCTTCAAAGCCCAAACGCAATGAACGCAGCAATAGTCAAACTCGATCCCTTGCCCAATTCGAATTGGCCCAGACCCCAAAACCAAAACCCTCTTGTTTTGGCCCTCGCTCGGATGAACAAACTCCAAAGCCTCATTTTCATCATCATATGTCGAATAAAAATATGGCGTTGTTGCTGCAAATTCCGCAGCACATGTGTCAACCATTTTAAAGGCCGCAGGCTTTTTGTTGCCTATTTTAGTTTTTGAAAACTGCTCAATTGTCGAATCCAAAAATCCCATATTTTTTGCTTTTATATATAAATCTTCGGTTAATTCACATGTTTTGAGTTTATGTTCAATATTTGCTAGATTGCGAAGTTTATATAAAAACCATCTGTCAATCTTGGTTATTTCATATATTTTATCAATCACATCGCTTGTCAGATATTCTTTCATTTCAGCCACAGCAAAACAATCTCTTTTAAGCGCTTCATAAACCGCAAATATTCGCCTGTCGTCAACAATTTTCAACTGTTCAAAAAGCTGATCCATGCTCAAGTTTTCATATTCCGGCAAACCTAGCGTTTCAAGGCCAAGCTCCGCCCCTCGAACCGACTTCATTATGGCCTGTTCAAACGAGGGCGCAATGCTCATAACCTCTCCGGTTGCTTTCATCTGAGTCCCAAGAGTTCGCTTAGCATACACAAATTTGTCGAAAGGCCACTTGGGGAATTTAACAACAACATAGTCAAGCGACGGCTCAAAACAGGCATATGTTGTCCCTGTGACTTGATTGACAATCTCATCAAGTGTATATCCTATTGCGATTTTGGTTGCAACTTTTGCGATCGGATATCCAGTGGCTTTTGAAGCAAGAGCTGATGAACGCGAAACCCTGGGGTTGACTTCAATAACGCCATATTCAAATTTATCGGGATTCAGAGCAAACTGACAGTTACAGCCCCCTTCAACTTCAAGCTTATTAATTATATCTATTGATGCTTTTCGAAGAAGCTGATATTCCTTATCGGAAAGGGTTAGCGCCGGAGCAACAACAATGCTATCGCCAGTGTGGACCCCAACGGGATCAAAATTTTCCATGGAACAGACTGTGATGACGTTGGATTTTGCGTCCCGAATAACCTCAAATTCAATCTCCTTCCAGCCTGAAACGCATTTTTCAACCAGTATTTGATTAATTGGAGACTGCATCAATCCATTTTGCGCAATCTGCAAAAACTCTTCCCTGGTTTGGGCAATTCCCCCTCCAGTCCCCCCCAAGGTGAATGCTGGGCGAATGATCGCTGGCAGGCCGATTGTTTCAAGACATTTTAGCGCATCATCAACTTTTTCAACAACACAAGACGCAATGCATGGCTTGCCAATCTCTTTCATGGTTTTTTTAAAAAGCTCGCGATCTTCAGCTCTGTCGATTGTTTCAGGACGCGCCCCCAAAAGCCGAACTCCTCGACTTTCTAAAAATCCGCTTTTTGCAAGTTTCATGGAAATTGTCAGGCCCGTTTGGCCGCCAAGAGTTGAAAGCAGGCTGTCTGGCTTTTCGAGGTCGATTATTTTTTCAATTGATTTTTCCAGCAATGGTTCTATGTATATGTGATCTGCCATTTTTTTATCAGTCATTATAGTTGCAGGGTTTGAATTAACCAAAACAACCTCAAGCCCCTCCTCTTTAAGCGCCCTGCAAGCTTGAGTCCCTGCATAGTCAAATTCAGCTGCCTGACCAATAACGATTGGCCCTGATCCAATAACCATAACCTTTTTAATGTCTTTATTTATCGGCATATTCTAAAATTCTCCTTTTGATTTTTATTTTTCTCAATAAGTCTAAAAAATCTGTCAAACAGGTAGCTTGTGTCTAGAGGCCCTGCGCATGCTTCGGGGTGAAACTGAACTGTGAATGCTGGAATTTTTTTATATTCTATTCCTTCACACGTTTTGTCGTTTGCATTATAGTGGCTGACTGTTGCGACATCTTTTTCAAGGCTTTCTTCAACAACAGCATAGCCGTGGTTTTGAGAGGTTATGAAGGTTTTTCCAAGCGTTTTGTCGATAACAGGCTGATTTGCGCCCCTGTGGCCATATTTTAGTTTTTTTGTTTTGGCTCCGTTTGCAAGCGCAAGAAGTTGATGACCCAAACAGATTCCGAATATTGGAACGCCTAATTTTTGAATTTTTTTCAGGTTGCTAACAATTTCAACATTTTCAGCAGGATCCCCCGGCCCGTTTGAAAGCATGATTCCGTCGGGTTTAAGCCTTTTGATTTGCTGCGCAGTTGCGTTATGCGGAAGAGTTATGACGCTGGCCCCTCTTTGCAAAAGGCTTCGAATGATGTTTTGCTTTGCCCCAAAATCCATCAGACATATTTTAAAATTTTTCTTTCGACCAATATATTTTTCAAAAGGTTTGCTTATATTAGAAAAGTCTTGATATTCATGTTGGCTTTTTATTGAAACGCATTTTACGGCGTCTTTTATTTTAAATTTTCTAATCTGGTCTAGAATATCCGATTTATCTATATATTTTTCAGTTGTTATCGCGCAGTTCATAACCCCCTTTTCCCTGATTTTTCTTGTCAATTTTCTGGTGTCTATTCCCCAAATTGAAAGGACTCCTTGCTCCCCAAGCCACTGATTTAAAGACTTTTGGCTTCGAAAGTTTGAAGGATTTTGGCATAATTCTCGAACAACATATCCAGACGGCCAAGCTTTTTTGCTTTCGCTGTCCGCCTCGCTAACCCCATAATTTCCGATCAAGGGAAAGGTCTGAACAACAATTTGCCCAAAATAGCTCGGATCTGTCAGCGTTTCTAAATATCCTGTCATGGACGTTGTGAAAACGATTTCGCCGACTGCTGTTCCCCTTTTTCCAAAAGATTTTCCTAAAAATTCGCTCCCGTCGCTAAGTATTAATCTCGCCGTTGTTTGGTTATTTTCATACATAATCCATCCCCCAAATGTTAAATTTTTTACAGTATGTGATAAAAAAATCAAAGTTTTGATGTAATATCCTCTTTCATGCGCAGAGCCTCGATTCTGGCCTCAATTGCAAATTTTTCAGGCAAACAATCATTTTTTTTCCACGCACACAAAATAGAGCGAGAGCTGTTAACAATTGCCCCCAATCCATCTTTGAAAGCAAACGCGACGTCTTCAGCTTTGCCTCCCTGCGCCCCATATCCAGGAATTAGAAAAAATGTGTGTGCAAATTGTTGGCGAAAATTTTTTAATTCTTTGGGATATGTTGCTCCAACAACCGCTCCAACTCGACTATATCCATATCTCCCAACAGAATCCTTCCCCCATTCTTCACACATTTTTCCAACTCTTTCGCATATAGTTTCCCCGCCCAGCAATTTTTCATCTTGAAGCTCTTTGGATGAAGGATTTGAAGTTTTTAACAAAACAAATATGGATTTGTCGCATTCACCACATTTTTCCAAAAGGGGCTTTATGCAGTCACTTCCAAGATAGGCGTTAACTGTTAATGAATCGCTTTCAAACGCAGAATATTTTTTATTGCAAAACAGATCTGAATCGCCCAAATAGGCCTGGCAATAGGCTTCCATTGTTAGCCCGATGTCGTTTCTTTTGCCGTCTGTGATAACATACATCCCCCTTTGTTTCGCGTGGGATATGGTTTTTTCAAGCGCCCCAATCCCCTCTCTTCCATAAAGTTCATAGTATGCCATTTGCGGCTTAACAGCGGGAACAACATCACAAACAGCGTCGATAATTTGCATATTAAACTGGAAAATTGCATGCGCCGCTGCTTTGGGAGTGTTTCCAAACAAATCCATCGACATTTTTTTGATATAGTCTGGAATATATTCCAACTTTGGATCCAGGCCAACAACACTGGGATTTTCCATTTTAATAATTTTTTCTATGAGCCTATCCACTCAAAACATCCTCTCGAAAATTTAATAAAACTTTAATATATTCATGACAAAGCGTCAAATATTAGTTTTCCATCACAAAATGTTTTAACAACCTTTCCGGTCAATGTTTTGCCTTTAAACGGAGAATTTTTTCCTCTAGAGCGAAATTTTTCAGGATTAACCGTCCATTTTTGATTTAGATCAACTAAAGCTATGTCCGCTGGACTTCCTTTTTGAATTTTTCCGCCCTGAATTTTTAAAATTTTGCAGGGATTGCGAGACATTTTTTCAACAATTTCCGGCAAGGTCAATTTTTTAGTGTGGTAAAAATGCGTCAAAACGCAGGCCAGCGAGGTTTCAAGCCCAACAACTCCATTTGGCGCCGTCAAAAAGTTTGCTTTTTCGCATTTGGTGTGTGGCGCGTGGTCGGTTGCAACCAAATCGATGGTCCCGTCAATCAGCGCGCCCTCAACCGCCGCCCTGTCTTTTTCGGTCCTAAGCGGCGGATTCATTCGATAATCTGCGTCTTTTTTTAAAAGCTCCTCCTCTGTCAGCATAAAGTAATGAGGGCAGGTTTCGGCGCTTAATTTAACTCCCCGTCTTTTTGCGTCTCGAATCAAGTCAACGCTGCCAAGAGTGCTAACGTGAGCTATGTGGACCGAAGAATTTGTTGCAGCAGCAATCGCAATTTCTCGAGCTGTGATCGAATCTTCGCTAGTTCTGTCTATTCCCCGAATCTTGAGCTTTTGGCTGATTTTTCCTTTGTTGATTATCCCTTGGCTTGTAATTTTCAAGTCTTCACAATGCGAAATTATTGGAAAGCCCAGTTTTTCTAACTTTTCCATGGCAGCCTGGAGCAAAGCGGCGTTTTCAACAGGGCGTCCATCATCCGAAAAACCAACCGCTCCGTTTGCGATCAATTCTTCAAAGTCAACCAATTCTTTTCCCAAAAGGCCTTTGGTTATTGCCGCAATTGGATATATTTTCACTTTGGCTTTTGAAGATTTTTCCTTTATGTAACAAAGCATTTTTTTCGAATCAATCGCCGGAGAAGTGTTTGGCATGCAGGCAACAGAGGTTACCCCCCCCGCAGCAGCAGCTTCAGAACCTGATTTTATGTCTTCTTTTTGACAAAATCCAGGGTCTCTAAAATGAACGTGCATATCAACAATTCCTGGAATGGCCGTTAAATTGTTCGCGTCAATCGTTCGGGCGCCAAAACATTTTAGATTAGTTCCTAAATTTTCAACAATCCCATCTTTAATCAGAATATCTAACCTTTTAATGTCATTATCCAGGACAACATTTGCGTTTTTTATCAAAAAAATCATAAAAAGCTCTCCAAAGTCAATTTTTAAAACAACAAGCGATATAATTTATTTTTTGTTTTTTTAGATTAGGGTGTTGAAAAAAACAAATTTATGGTATAAAATATAAATTATCAAGATCAAGTGGGAGTTTTAATAAAAATCAAATCAGCCAAAAATAATCTAAAAAATCTGTTATATCACATTTTAAAGACAAATAAACCCCTGATCTAGCCTATTGTCTTGTTTAGCATTCAAATTTAAAAATGGCCGCCGCGCCTTCAACATTCATTATATACTAATAAAAATGGCTTGTCTAGTCCGCTTGCATCACATTTTTAAAATAAATTTTTAATGAACAACCAGGGTTGATAGATTTATTAACACAATATGAAGGAGAACTGAAAATGTCAGATTCTAAAACTAAAGATGACCTGGAATCCAACGTGTTTTTAAGCGTAAAAAAAAATAAGCTGTTTTTATTTTTATTTTTGCTCGGAATTATGGCGATATTTTATCTTTGTAATCTGTGTAGCGTGCATATAGGCGACCGAAACGAAACATATTCTTTGCTTCAAATTCCAATAATAATTGGAGCATGCGCTGGCGGACCCTTAATTGGTGTGATTTTAGCGCTTTTGGGATCAGCCATGAATATAGCATCTGCCAGCCTTTCCAATTCATATATCGACATTCTCAGCTCGCCTTTTGCAAGTTTTGATGCGTGTGGATATCATTTTAGTGGAAACATCGTCTCAATTTTCATTTGTTTTTTGTCGAACCTTGCGCTTGCTCTAGTTGCGGGATGGATCTTTAAAGCCTTGAAAAATCGCGGTCAGTCCATTTGGAAAATGATTTTAGTTGTGATATCTGCAATTTTTGGCATTTTATTTTTTCGTGTTGTTGTGTTTTTTTTGTTTAATTCATTTTTTATAATTTTTTTACCAAATACTCCATACAGTAAAGTTTTTGTGAACTATATCAATTCGCTAAATTGGCTTGCATGCGTTTGCGAATGGACTGTGAATATAGCTATAGACCCATTTATTGTCTATGCTGCAAGAACCATGATGAAGCTTGATTAAATTCAAATGTTTAATTTATATATAGGTGTGTTAAATTTTTATGACAAATCCATTTAAATATTCAAACGACAATAAAAGATATCACACATGGAATTATTATTTGAAAAATAAATTCGGGCGCAAAGTGTGTAAAACACCTGTATATGGCGGCTTTACTTGCCCAAACATAGACGGATCAAAGGGCGTTGGGGGGTGTGTTTTTTGCTCTGGGAGGCCAAGTTTTGAGGTTTTCAATGGAACAAATTTGTCAATTTATGAGCAAATTGAAGCTGGCAAAACTGCGCTATCAAAAAAGTGGCCAAATGCTTTGTTTTTGCCATATTTTCAGTATAATTCCGGGACATATGAAAAGCTGGATAGGTTGAAATTTTTGTATGAACAGGCGCTAAACTGCAAAGATGTTGTTGGGCTTTGCGTTGCAACCAGGGCGGATTGCTTGAGAGACGATGTGTGTGAATATTTGTCAATTCTAAACAAACAAACGAATTTATATGTTGAACTGGGACTTCAGACGATCCACGATCAAACCGCCAAAATTTTAAACAGGCTCCACATATACCGTGATTTTTTAAAAGGATACGATAAATTAATTTCCAGGGGAATCAAGGTTTGCATACACATTATAAACAGTTTGCCGGGAGAAACCCCGCAGATGATGATGGAAACAGCTCAAGAGGTTTCAAAACTTGCGCCGTTTGCGTTGAAAATTCATATGTTGTATGTTGCAAAAAACACTATTTTAAAAAAATGGCATGACAGCAAAAAATTCACTCTCATGTCACGCGACGAATATATTCAAACAGTTTGCGACCAGCTGGAAATTTTATCTCCTGAAATTGTGATTGAGAGGCTGACGGGGGATTGCTTGAAAAAAGACCTTATTGCTCCAATGTGGAGCCTGAAGAAGGTGACAATTCTGAATGATATAGATAAAGAACTTGTTAGGAGAAATTCGTTTCAAGGCTGCAAATATATAAATTAAACTAATATAATCTTTTAAGGTCACAAATTTTCTAAACAGCAAAATTAAAGATTGAGGCAAAAAAACATGAATAAATTTAAAATATTTGATTGGCAGGAAAAACACTATATATTTTTAAAACAGTGGCTAAAAAATAACTCCGATCAAAAATATAAAGAATTTCAGCAAAAAATTGTTAAAACCAAATTTCCAATAGTTGGGGTTAAAATGCCGCTGATTCGAAAGCTGGCGGGGAAAATTTTAGAAGGAAACGCTGAAAATTTTTTAAAAATATGTAAAAATCAAACCCTGGAAGAAATAATTCTAAAAGGGATTGTTATTTCAAAATTAAAAGTTGATTTTGAAGGCTTGTTGTTAATTTTTGATGAATATATAAATATCATTGATAATTGGGCAGTTTGTGATATAGTCACAAATTCGCTAAAATCTTTTTTTAAAAACCAGGAAAAAGGATATAAATATATTAAAACGTGCATAAATTCAACAAATCCTTGGAAAATTCGCGTTGGCATAGTGGCTATGCTGTCGTTTTATGTTAATGAAACATATATAGAAAAAATATTAAAACATAGCGAAAAAATATCTCAAAATAGCACACTTTGTCAATCAAACGCTAATAATTCTTGTTTTTGTGACTACTATGTTAAAATGTCAAATGCATGGCTAATATCAATTTGCTTTGTTAAATTCCCGAATATATCTAAAAAATTCTTAGAGTCTGGGAATATAGATCGCGAAACATTTAAAATGCTAACCCGCAAAATTTTAGATTCTCACAAGGTTTCTGCGGATGATAAAGAATATATAAGATTGTTATATAAAAATCGAGACTAATTTTTTAATTATCAAAACAATGCTATGATATTTCACATCATTATATAAAATAAAGCGAGCAACAAACTGTTGTCACATTTTTGCTTTTGAAGCATTAAAATTAAAAATAAAAGAAATATTCTATCACTTTCCATGTCCGGAATTATATTTTGAATTAGCGATGAAAACATGTTTTGGCTTTGTGGTTTTTTTGATTTTTTCATCTCTTTTTTTGGAGGGGAACTGGAAAAATCGGTAAAATATTGATTAGGTGTTGTTTTTTCAACTTTATCGTTAATATTCTTTGTTTGGAAATCATTTTCAACTAAATTATCATATATATCAAACGGTTGATTTTGTTTGACCCTTTGCTGAGCTCTTTTTTGCATATCGCGAACCCGTTTTAATGCGTCTTCCTGCATAGCCGCAATGTTGTCCTGCGAGTAGGTTCCGGCCATTATATAAACCACTCCTTCAAAAAATTTCTTCTTTAGCAATATTAACATATGGTCTTTTGGACAATATATAACTAGGATGGTGTGTATTTAGCTCAATATAAATATATTTTTAAATAGCATCATTCTAACTCATTATATGCAAAAAAACATCACTATGTGAACAAAATATGTTCTTGAAATTTAATTTTAAATAGGACAAATATAACCCTCAATATTTACTAATTTTTAACGTTAAATTGCTTGAATATGTTTAATTTTTGTGATATACTGTCATAATAATATAGCAAAAACAGTTGAAAAGAGGTTTCAAAATGTGTGGTTTCGTTGGATTTTCCAATACCATCGATCAAACTAAAGAAATTTTAAACAAAATGATGCAAACAATTGTTCACAGAGGTCCGGATTCAAGCGGCGAATATGTTGATGATGACATAGCTTTGGGCTTTAGGCGGCTTTCAATCATAGATCTTGAATTTGGCGACCAGCCTATGTTTAACGAAGACAAGTCTTTGGTTTTGGTTTTTAATGGCGAAATATATAACTCAAAAGACTTGAAAAATGATCTGGCTCAAAAAGGCCACGTTTTTTCGAACAATTCAGACAGCGAAGTTTTGCTTCACGCATATGAAGAATATGGATATGAATCGGTTAAAAAGTTGCGCGGAATGTTTGCATTTGTCATTTGGGATAAGGCCAATAAACGAATTTTTGGCGCAAGAGATATGTTTGGAATCAAGCCTTTAAACTATGCTAAAATGGGAAACAGCTTTATTTTTGGATCGGAAATTAAAAGCTTTTTAAAACATCCATCCTTTAAAAAAGAGCTCAACCTCAAGGCTTTGGAAAATTATTTGTCATTCCAATATTCCCCAGAATCCGAAACATTTTTTAAGGGCGTATATAAACTTCCTCCCGCTCATTATTTTGTGTATGAAGACGAGAAACTGCAAACCAAGCGCTACTGGATTGCAAAATTTGAAGAAAATTCAAAAAACGGGCTCAAAGATTGGGCAGACGAAATCCAGCGCGTTTTTGATGACTCAATTGAGGCTCATAAAATTTCAGATGTTGAAGTTGGGGCGTTTCTCTCGTCAGGAGTTGATTCAAGCTATGTTGCATGCTCTGCAAATGTCGACAAAACATTCACAGTCGGCTTTTCTCAACACAAATATAACGAAATCGACTATGCAAAAGAGCTTTCAAACTATATTGCCGCTGACAACATCAACAAAGTCATTTCACCCGAAGAATTTTGGCAAAGTTTTCCTAAAATTCAATATCACATGGACGAGCCTTTGGCAGACCCTTCCGCGGTTGCTCTATATTTTGTGTGTAAACTGGCTTCAAAGCATGTTAAAGTTGTTTTGTCAGGAGAGGGAGCAGACGAAATTTTTGGCGGATATAACGTATATAAAGACCCTGTCGAAAACGCCCAATACGAAAAGATTCCATATGGAATCAGAAATCTCATAGCCAGGTTTTTTTCCTTGTTTGGAGAGAGAAGGGGAATAAACTATCTCATTCGAAGAGGGACCAAAATTGAAGATCGTTTTATCGGAAATGCATATATATTTAAAAAGCGTGAGCGTGAAAAAATTTTGAAAAATCCGCTAAATATTGCGCCCGCGGAGAAGATTTGCAAGCCATTTTATGACATGGTTAAAGACAAGGACGACGTGACCAAGATGCAGTTTATAGACCTGAATATGTGGATGGTTGGGGACATTTTGCTTAAAGCAGACAGGATGAGCATGGCAAATTCCCTTGAGCTTCGAGTTCCGTTTTTGGATCGAAAAATCATCGAAGTCGCAAGACAAATCCCGCGCGAATTTAGGGTCACTCCAAAAAACACAAAACTTGCCCTGAGAAAAGCTGCTCTGAGGCGAATGCCACAACAGGTTGCAGACAAGAAAAAATTGGGCTTTCCCGTTCCAATTCGCATTTGGCTTAAAGACGAAAAATACTTTTGCCGTGTCCGCAAAAAATTTAAATCAAAAATTGCATCGGAATTTTTCAATGTTAACAGGATTTTAAAACTTCTTGAGGTCCACAAAAAGGGCAAAAAAGACAATTCCAGGAAAATTTGGACCATATACACATTCCTGATTTGGTATGAACAATTTTTCGAAAATCCAAAAAATGTTTGAGCTTTGATTTATTTTATATTAATCCATAAAAAAACGACTTGCTTCAAATTTAGCAGGTCGCTTTTTATTTCGTGTTTTTTTATTATTAATACATTCCAGCAGGAGCGGCAGGAGCAGGCGGATTCTCTTCAGGAATATCCGTCACCAAGCTCTCGGTTGTTAAAACCATCGAAGCAACTGAAGACGCGTTTTGCAAAGCGCTCCTTGTCACCTTCGCAGGATCAACAATTCCAGCCGACAACATATCTCCATATTTCTTTAATGTCACATCAAAGCCATAGTTTGCGTCGTTTTTCGAGATCAATTCGTTTATTATCACAGAGCCTTCCAAGCCGGCGTTTGCCGCAATCTGGCGAACAGGTTCTTCCAAAGCCTTTAAAATTATCGCTATTCCGGTTTTTTCATCGGGATCTTTAACTTCCTCAAGAAGCTTTTTAACCGCCGGCATAGCAGCAATCAAAGCAGTTCCGCCGCCAGCAACAATTCCTTCTTCAACAGCAGCCTTTGTTGCTGATAAAGCGTCTTCAATCCGAAGCTTTTGCTCTTTCATTTCAACTTCCGTTGCAGCCCCAACTTTAATAACAGCAACTCCGCCTGAAAGTTTTGCCAGGCGCTCTTGCAATTTTTCACGATCAAAATCAGAGGTTGTTTTTTCAATTTGCGCGCGAATTTGATGTATTCTAGATTTAATGTCTTCAGATTTTCCGCCGCCATCGACAATTGTTGTGTTTTCTTTGTCAACTTTAACTTGATGAGCTGTTCCAAGCATGTCGAGAGTTGCGTCCTTGAGCTCAATTCCAACGTCACCTGAAATAACAGTTGCGCCGGTCAAAATTGCGATGTCTTGGAGCATTTCCTTGCGACGATCGCCAAATCCAGGAGCTTTAACGCCAACAACTGTGAATGTTCCTCTCAGGCGATTCAAAATCAAGGTTGTTAAAGCTTCGCCTTCAATGTCCTCAGCAATAATCAACAACTTCTTGCCAGATTGGACAATTTGCTCCAAAAGAGGAAGCAGATCTTTAATAACAGAAATTTTCTTATCAGTCACTAAAATATATGCATCATCTAAAACAGCCTCCATTTTGTCTGAATCCGTGCAAAAATATGGAGTGATATATCCGCGATCAAACTGCATTCCTTCAACAACTTCGCTATATGTTTCAGCCGTTTTAGATTCTTCAATCGTTATGACTCCGTCCGAGGTGACCTTTTCCATAGCCTGGGCAATCAATTCTCCAACCTCAGCGTCATCCGAAGAAACCGTTGCAACTCGAGCTATGTCTTTTGTTCCGGAAACCATTTTAGCATTGGATTTTATGGATTCAACAGCCGAATTAACAGCTTTTTGCATACCGCGCTTAATCGCCATTGGATTTGCTCCAGCAGCAACATTTTTCATTCCTTCGCGAACCAAAGCTTGCGCAAGCAAAGTCGCAGTTGTTGTTCCGTCTCCCGCAGCATCATTCGTTTTAACAGCAACCTCTTTAACAAGCTGAGTTCCCATGTTCTCAAATTCATCTTCAAGTTCGATTTCTTTAGCAATCGTGACTCCGTCGTTGGTGATGAGCGGAGCGCCGAATTTTTTATCTAAAACAACATTTCTTCCCTTCGGGCCAAGCGTTATTTTAACAGTGTCTGCGAGTTTATCTATTCCAGCTTGCAAAGCTTTTCTGGCTTCTTCGCCATATATTATTTTTTTAGCCATATTAATAAAAACCTCCAAATATATAACTATAATCTAAAAATTTCATATCTTTTTATTAGTCTACAATTGCCAAAACGTCAGATTGGCGCAATATTGTATATTCTTCGTCATCAATCTTAACTTCTGTTCCAGAATATTTCGACGTCAAAACTTTGTCGCCAACTCTAAGCTCCATTTTAACCTCTTTTCCATCCACAATTCCGCCAGGCCCAACAGCAACAATTTCCGCGATTTCAGGCTTTTCCTTCGCGCTGCTGGCAAGAATTATTCCGCTTTTAGTTGTCTCCTCGGCTTCCTGCATTTTAATTACTACCCTGTCTGCCAAAGGCTTGATTTTCATATAAAGTTCCTCCATCCATTTGTTTAATATACTTTTAAATTTAGCACTCTCTTGTTTAGAATGCTAAACTAATTCATATTATACTACATTAAAAAAAAAAGTCAAGTGAAAAATTTAAAAAAAATTATTTTGTTTGTTTTTTCACAATATGTGTTAAACGCGTTTGCCTACCGCTTGTTGGGACAAGTTGAAAATCTCTGGCGTTTTAGAAAGGTTTAATATCAAGGTTGGTTGTGAGCTGGCGGCGCTTGAGCCCTCTTTTTCATTGCTTCTTGGGAACGCGATCAAGGACATAAAAAAATTATCTTAATTTTTGAGCAAAGCGTCGGATGGTTTAAATGAAAAATTTTATTGAAACAAATATAACCCAACAAAACAATACACAATCCTCCACGTTTTTTACTTGCTTTGTCACACAAATTGCGCATCCACACAAAGCATTTAACAAATTCAATCATTTGACTTGAAAACCTTTAAATTAAATGATATAATGATGTAATCTGATTTAACACAAAAAAGGGAGGATATATTAAAAAAAATGACAAATTTTTCTAATGTTGTGGATGTGGTTAAGTCAAGCCTTGAAAGCGAGCTATCTCCAACAGCATATAATCTTTGGATTGCCCCTTTAAAGGCAATTGAGCTTCGAAATTCTGAGGTTGTCCTTTCTTTAAACAATGAATTTCAAAAAAACATAATCATGACTAAATACAGCCGCGCTTTATGTCGAGAATTTAAGGACATTTTAGGTTTTGACGTTAAAATAACCATCATTGTTGAGGAAGCCGAAAACCAGCAATCCGATCAAGATAAGCTCCAAAGTTCAATTTTTCCCCCAAACTTGGATGATATATACACAAATGCCGAATCTCAATACACATTCGACACCTTTATCGTCGGTAGCACCAACACTTTTGCATATGCAGCCTGCAAGGCGGTCGCTCAAAATCAAACCGGAGCATATAACCCTTTGTTTATATATGGCCCGAGCGGAATGGGAAAAACCCACCTGTTGCTTGCTATAAAACACGAAGTAAATAAAAACACTCCCGCTTTAAACATAGTATACATAAACGGAGAAGCATTTACTAATGAATTTATAACAGCAATTGAACAAGAAACAACCCGAGAATTTCACGAAAAATATAGAAACGTTGATTATTTGTTGATGGATGACATCCAGTTCTTGGCGGGAAAAACCCAAACTCAGGAGGAATTTTTTTACACATTTAACGAGCTACATCAAATTGGAAAGCAAATTGTTCTGACGTCAGACCGGCCTCCAAAAGAAATTAAAACCCTTGAAGACAGACTCAGGACAAGATTTGAATGGGGGCTTTTGGCGGATATCGCGCCTTCAGACTTTGAAACGCGCGTTGCAATAATCCGACGAAAGGCTCAGATACTAAACATTAAAATTCCTGACGACGTTGTTAAATATATCGCTAAAAATTTAAAAAACAACATCCGCCAACTTGAAGGCGCCGTTAAAAAAATGAAAGCATATAAACTGCTTGCAAACTCTTCGCCCTCAATCAACATGGCTCACTCAATAATTCGAGATATATTAAATGATGATCAGCCAACCCCCGTCACAATAGAAAAAATAATAAGCGAAGTCAGCAAAACTTTTGGAGTTTCAGAAAGCGACATCAGGTCAACCAAAAGACAATCTCAAATCGCCAAAGCAAGACATGTCGCAATTTTTGTTGTCAGAGAAATAACCCAAGCCCCATATGAAGAAATTGGAAAGGAGTTTTCAAACCGAGACCACTCAACAATAACATATTCGCTAAAGCAAGTTGAAAGCATAATGAAAAAGGATTCCAAACAAAAAGCAATTATTGAAGACATAATTAAAAATATAAGGGACTGATTCTCCCTTTATTTTTTGAAAATTAAAATTTTTCAACAAAGTTTTTAACACTTATTTTTCGTATCACCACGAAATTGATGACAGTTTTTAACATTTGGTTTTTAAAATGTTGATAAAGTAAAATGTTGATATGTTGAAAAAAATAATTCTTGCATAAAGTTTTTCTGGTTTTCAACTAAAGTTTTCAACATTTTCAACAACGTTTTCAACATTTTAACTTTGGTTAAATAATTTTCAACAATCTTAACAAGTTTTAAACAAGCCATGTTAAAAAAATATGTCTGAAAAATCCCATAAAACTTGGGGTTTTGGAGTTTTCCTAGTTTTCAACGCCCTCTACTATAACTACTATAAAAATATTATATTTATTCATTATATATAAGGATAATTATTTAAACAATTAAAGTTAGGAGAGATATTTTATGATTTTTTCTTGTTCACTAAATAATTTAAGCGCTCTTGTTACAAACGCCTCACTTGCAATATCCTCAAGAGCAAACGCAATTCCTGCTCTTGAAGGATTGCTGCTGGAATGTAATGGAAACCAATTAAAAATAACGGGTTATGATCTGGATATTGGCATATTTAGCTGTTTAGAGGTTGAAGGAAAAGAAAATGGCGCCGCTGTTTTAAATGCGCAACTTTTAAAGGAAATGCTAAAAAAAATGGCAGGTCCAACGGTTAATATATCAACAGATGAAAAATTTATGACAACAATCAGCGATAGTGAAACTGAATATAAGATTATTGGGCTGGATCCAGCTGAATATCCCAAAATTCCACAGGTTGGAGCAGACAAATCTTTAACAATTAAAGATAGTGTTTTAAAAAACATGATCCAAAAGACTTTATTTGCGGTTTCGCAACTATCAACTCAAAACCCAATATTATGTGGGTCTATGTTTAAAATTAAAGACGGATCTTTAAACATTGTTTCTGTTGATGGATATAGAGTTGCTCTGAGCCGAAAAAAAATAGAAACTGATTCAAACGATCTAGGCTTTGTTGTTCCCAGCAAAACTTTAAGCGAGGTATGTAAGCTGTTGAAAGATGATGAGGGGGCGCAAACAACCATTGAACTGAGTTCAAATCATGCTGTTTTTAAAATTGGCGAATATTTTATCATAACCAGGCTTCTTGAGGGGTCTTTTATCGACTATGAAGCAGCAATTCCCCAAAAAAGTTCAACAACAATTATCGCAAATCCCAAGGATATGGCGCAAAGAATCGAGCGAGTTTCAATAATGGTGACTAATCGGATCAGCGTTGTCATGAAAGTTGATGATTCAAAGGTGTTTTTGAGATGCGAAAGCAGTTTGGGCCAGGTTAATGACAAGTTTTTGGTTGAAATGACCGGAAATCCAATTGAAAAAATCGCTTTTAATAATAAATACATGCTGGATGCACTAAAACATTGTGAATGCGAACAGGTTAAAATTAATATGGACGGGCCTGTTATGCCGATAAAAATTGAGCCAACGGATGGTGATGAATTTTTATATTTGGTTTTGCCTGTTAGATTAAAATCTTGAATTTGGCCGGTTCGTCTTGGCTATAACTTCAATTGGCGAAAAATTTTTGATGCGCGTTGTAAAACCCAAAATCTAGATTAAAAATCTTTAAAATAGCGGGGGAGAAAGTTGAAAGAAATAAAGATCAAAACGCCCGAAATCAGGCTTGGTGACTTTTTGAAGTTTGCGTCAATTTGTTCGTCTGGAGGAGAGGCAAAGTCCAAAATTTTAAATTCCGAGGTTTATGTTAATCACAAAATTTGCAGGCTTAGAGGGAAAAAACTAAAAAATGCCGACATTGTTGAGGTGGACGGAGTGGAGTATATTGTGAAAAATGAGAATTGATGAATTTTTTGCAGATGGTTATAAAAACCTCAAAAACGCAAAAATATGCCCTTGCGACGGAGTGAATTTGATATATGGACAAAATGCGCAGGGAAAAACCAATTTGCTTGAAGCGATCGGCTTATTTTCTGGAGGGAACCAGTTTCACTCAAAAAGCGCGAAAAGAATCGCATTTGGGCGGGATTTTGCAGATTTGCGGCTTAAATTTCGTGATTCAGAGCGTGAGCAAACCGCTAGGGCAATTTTATCACAAAAAAACCAGTTTTTTTTAAATGACATTCCGATTAAGCGAGTGTCTGAAATTTATGAAAATTTTAATGCTGTTTGCTTTTCTCCGGCGAGTTTATCCATCATTCAGGGAGATTCTCGAGGCAGGCGTAAATTTTTAGACTACGCAATCGCTAAACTAAAACCCGGATATTTAAAATATTGCAAACAATATGAAAAAATTTTGGCTCACCGAAACTTTCTTTTAAAAAGCGGCGGATTAAAAAATTTAAAAACGCTTGAGGTTTGGAATGAGAAGATGGCTCAATTTGGAACGATAATAACAATGATTCGCCAGGATTATGTTGAAAAGATGTCGAAAGTTTTGGCGAGCCTATATCAAGAAATTTCCGGGGGCAGAGAGAGCCTAGAAATTAAATATGAATCGACTGTTTTTGACAGGAGGCTTAAAAACACATATAGCCAAGATGATTTTAGGGAGTATATTGAAAAATTAGAATTATTTCAATCAGCGGATTTTGATATGGGGCACACGAAAATAGGAATCCACCGCGATGATTTGGCCTTTAAGCTTGGAGGCTTGGGCGTCAAGGAATATGGCTCGCAGGGGGAGCAAAGGTCGTGTGTTATTGCGCTAAAACTTGCTCAAGCCAAGCTTTTGAAGCTGATATGTCGGCGTAATCCGGTTATTTTGTTTGATGACGTTATGAGCGAGCTGGATGTGGATCGACAGGAGTACATTTTAAATCAAATTCAAGGCAGCCAAATATTCATAACGTGTTGCGAGGTTTCGAGCCCTAAGAGTTTTAAAAATGCTAAAATATACAAAATGGAGGCCGGAAAAGTATATGTATATTGACATCGGGGAGCAAAAAGCTTTGAGATCGAGCGAAATCATTGGCGTTTTTGATCTGGACGGAGTGACGGTTTCAAAGAAAACCAGGGAATATTTGAAGATATGCGAGAAAAATGGGCAAATAGAAGACGTTTCTCGCGACATCCCGCTTTCATTTGTTGTGACGGATAATAAAGTCTATTTTAGTTCATTTTTGTCTAAAACCATATACTCCAGAGCCTCGAAGAATTTTTGATTTAAATATAAAAAAAGAGCATTTGAAGGCGCCAGCATGAACTGAAATTTTAAAATTAATTTAGAAAAAAACTTTCAAATTTGCTTGAAATTTTCTTAAAAAGGCGCTAAAATATACATGGAGAGATTGCTCCCAGGGAGATCTGATGCATGGGCTCTTTTTGGAGTGTGAAATGTTGTTAATTTGTTTAGACTATTTTTCGGAAAGGTATGAATTGGATTTATGGGCGATGTGAGACGATATAGCGAACAAGACATTCAGGTTTTGGAGGGCCTTGAGGCGGTTCGAAAGAGGCCGGGCATGTATATAGGATCGACTGGGGCAAGAGGGCTACACCACTTGGTTTATGAAATCGTGGATAATTCAATAGACGAAGCTTTGGCCGGTTATTGCAAAAGGATTGATGTTGAAATATTGCCCGGGAATGTTATTAGCGTTTCGGATGACGGGCGAGGGATTCCAATCGGGATTCATCCCAAAGAAGGAATTTCTGCGCTAACAGTTGTTTTCACTGTTCTCCACGCCGGGGGCAAGTTTGGCGGCGGAGGATATAAGGTTTCGGGCGGGCTTCATGGAGTTGGAGCGTCGGTTGTTAATGCTCTGAGCGAGTGGCTTGAGGTGACGGTTAATGATGGCAAAAAAACCTATTTTCAGCGTTTTGAAAGAGGAAAATATAACAAACCCCTTGAAGAAATCGGAACAACCGATAAAACAGGGACAAAAGTTGTTTTTAAGGCGGACAGCGAAATATTTAGCGAGCTGGAATATGATTATGAAATTGTCCTCAAAAGGCTTCGAGAACAGGCGTTTTTGAATGCAGGAGTCAGGATTGTTGTTTCGGACAGGCGCGGGGATGAAGAAATTTCGGAAGATTTGCATTATGAAGGCGGAATAAAAAGCTTTGTTGAGTATATACACAAAAAGAGAGGTTTTGAAACGCTGCATGAGATAGTTTATTTAAAAACCCAAACCGAAACATCCCAAGCGGAAGTTGCTCTTCAATATAACGACAGCTATAATGATTTAATCCTCTCTTTTGCAAACAATATACACACCACAGAAGGCGGAACGCATGAGGTGGGATTTAAAAACGCCTTGGTTAAAACGCTAAATGAATATGGAAGACGCTGTAATTTTTTGAAAGACGGCGAAAAGTTGATTGGGGATGACTCGAGAGAGGGCCTGACAGCGGTTATTAGCGTTAAATTAATGGAAACTGAATTTGAAGGACAGACCAAGACAAAGCTTGGAAACGTTGAATGCAAGCCGATGCTTGAAAATTTGATTAGTGAAAAATTGACCGACTTTTTGGATGAAAATCCAGCCGTGGCTGCGAGCATAATGGAAAAATGTCTGGTTGCAAAAAAAGCCAGAGAGGAAGCCAGGAAGGCGCGGGAGCTGACGCGAAGAAAGTCGTCTATGGACGGAGCGTCTTTGCCGGGGAAATTGGCGGATTGCTCGGAAAGGGACCCGTCTTTGACAGAACTATATATTGTTGAGGGGGATTCGGCGGGAGGCTCTGCTAAAAGCGGAAGAGAAAGAAAATATCAAGCAATTTTGCCGCTTTGGGGAAAGATGCTCAATGTTGAAAAGTCCCGCCTAGACAAAGTGTATGGAAATGAAAAACTGATGCCGGTTGTCACGGCGCTTGGAACTTCGATCGGCGAGGATTTCAACATTTCAAAGCTGCGGTATAATAAAGTTGTCATTATGGCTGATGCTGACGTTGACGGGAGCCACATTAGGACGCTGCTTTTAACTTTTTTCTTTAGGTTTATGAAGCCGCTTATATCAGAGGGGCACATATATTTAGCTCAGCCCCCGCTTTACAGGTTGACTTGCGGCAAAAAGCATCGATATGCCTATTCTGACAGCGAACGAGACCAGTGCTTGAAGGATATGCACGCTCAAAAGCCAGACGCTAAAATTGGAATTCAAAGATATAAAGGCCTTGGAGAGATGGACCCGGATCAGCTTTGGGAGACAACCATGAATCCCCAGAACCGGGTTATGATTCGAGTTGATATGGAAGACGCTGCGGCAGCGGACGAAACATTCACGATTCTCATGGGAGACAAAGTTGCTCCGCGAAGGGAGTTTATTGAAAAAAATGCGCAGTATGTTCAGAATCTGGACGTTTAAGTGTTTTTTTGATATTGCCATAACGGTTTGATGAATTTGTCCCGAGAAAACGGGCTTTATCGCAAAATGTTTCACGTGAAACGTCAGCAACAGTCAAAGCGAGTTTGTTTCGGATGGGTTGAAAACACAGTAAAATCTCCAAACAATTGCCAAACGATTTGCGAAGAGAGAGGGATGCTTTATGGAATTTCAAGAAGGCGGCGCGATTCGGCCAAAAGATCTGGTTGCTGATTTTGAGCAAGAGGCGGAGGGGTATTATGATGAACACGATCGCCAGAAGCATTTAAACGTTTCATATAATCTAAAGCCGCATGAAGTCAAATCGGGTCTTAAGCGGTTTCAAAAAGAAAAGCGCAAAAAGAGGAGATATCTTTACATCACTCTTTGCGTATTAGTCATTTTGATCAATCTGTTTGACATGATTTTTAACAAAAGCACAGAGATATATAACTATGTTTTCATAGGAGTTGCCTTGGCGATAGTCTATGTTATATGGTTTACGCCGATTATTCACCGAAACAACATAGCTCGAATTTTTGCCAATCAGAGTTTCAATTTTAGCATGAAATTTTATGATGACTTGATATATATTAAACAAAGCGACGGATCAAACAGAATAGCGTATACATGCCTTGACAATAAATTTATTGAAGATGACGAAAAATTCATGATAATTGGCTCGGATCAAAACATGTATATTGTTCCAAAAAGATGCCTGAATGAGAGAAAAATAGAGAAAATCAGGGAATACGCAAAAAAATTTGAAGACAGATATATTGTTGAAACAAAAAGTTGAGGAGACGTTTTATGGAAAGAGAAATGGATTTTGATCCCAGCGTTGGGAAGGTTATACCGGTTGACATAGAAAAAGAAATGAAAAAATCTTTTTTGGACTATTCTATGTCGGTTATTGTTAGTAGGGCTTTGCCGGATGTTCGGGATGGCCTCAAGCCGGTTCACAGGAGAATTTTATACACAATGTGGGAGCATAATCTGTTTCCAGATAGGCCATATCATAAGTGCGCAGATACAGTTGGTAATGTTTTGGGAAGTTATCATCCTCACGGAGACAGCTCCATATATGACGCTTTGGTTCGGATGGCGCAGGATTTTTCCCTAAGATATCCAATGGTTGATGGGCATGGAAACTTTGGCTCGGTTGATGGGGATCCCGCGGCTGCATATAGATATACAGAAGCGCGCATGAGCAAAATTTCAATGGAAATGTTGACAAACATCAATAAAGAAACCGTTGACTTTGGGATGAATTATGATGACAGGCTTAAGGAGCCGACGGTTTTGCCGTCTAGGTTTCCGAATCTTTTGGTTAATGGGTCTTCAGGAATAGCTGTTGGGATGGCAACCAACATTCCGCCTCACAATTTGCGGGAGGTTATTGACGGCGTGTTTATGGTTTTGGAAAATGAAGACGTTGGAATTGCCGAGATTATGGAAAAAATTAAAGGGCCGGATTTCCCGACGGGTGGAATCATCATGGGACAGGCCGGAATCAGAGCAGCATATGCGACAGGGAAGGGAAAAATAACCCTCAGATGTCGCGCGAGCATTGAGCAAAAGAGCAATGGCCGAAACCGAATAGTTGTCACCGAACTCCCATATCAAGTTAATAAAGCAAGGCTTGTTGAGTCTATAGCCCACCATGTTAAAAACAAAAAAATCGAGGGGATTGTTGCGCCAAGGGATGAATCTGGGCGAGACGGAATGCGGATTATTATCGACCTAAAGCGCGACGCAAATCCGCAAATAGTTCTCAATAAGCTGTATAAATACACTCAAATGCAGGACACTTTTGGCGTCATAAATCTCGCAATTGTTGACGGCGTCCCAAAGGTCATGAATCTAAAAGAGATGCTTATATATTATATAAACCATCAAAAGAGCGTCATACGCCGAAGGACTGAGTTTGATTTAAAAAAGGCAAGAGAGCGGGAGCATATTTTAAAGGCGTTAAAGGTTGCGCTGAGTTATCTTGATCAGGTCATTGAGATTATACGAAACAGCAAGACGGTTCAAGAGGCAAAAGATGGACTGGTGCGGCGGTTTGATTTGGATGAAATTCAGGCTGACGCGATTGTTAAGATGAGGCTTGGCCAGCTTTCAAGCCTTGAACGAGAGAAGATTGAGTTAGAGCTTGTTGATCTGGTTGAAAAGATCAAAGATTTTGAGGATATATTGGCAAACGAATCGCGCATTAAATCAATTATCACTGAAGAACTGGGCCAGATAAAAGAAAAATTTGGAGACGACCGAAGGACTCAGATTGTTCCAATCAGCGGCGAGGTTGACATTGAGGACCTGATCCCTGTCCAAGATTGCGTTGTGACGCTGACCCATTATGGCTATATTAAAAGGCAGCCTGCCGATTCATATAAGCTCCAAAAAAGAGGCGGCATAGGAATAAGCGGAATGAAGCAGAGGGATGAAGACTTTGTTGAAGAGCTTTTTGTTGGGTCATCTCATGATCACATTTTGTTTATAACTGATAAAGGCCTGATGTATCGTCTGAAATGCTATGAAATTCCCGAGGGCGGAAGAAGCTCCAAAGGGACAAACATTGTCAATTTGCTGTCTTTGGAGCCTGACGAGAAGATAACCAACATGATCTGCACTTCTGATTTCAGCGACGAAAAATATTTGATTTTTGTGACAAAAAACGGACTGGTTAAACGAACCAGGCTTGATGCATATAAAAATTTGAGAAAGAAAGGCTTGATTGCTATTTCGCTCAATGAAGGGGATGGACTGGTTTGGACGAGGCTGACAAGAGGGCAAAGCGAGCTGATTGTTGCAACAAAACAAGGAATGACAATTCGGTTTAGCGAGAAGGATGTTCGCCCGTCTTCAAGGCAGAGCATGGGCGTTCGGGCGATTCGGCTGAATTCCGGCGACGAAGTTGTGAGCATGGCGCGCCTGAGAGAAGGGGCGAGCGTTTTGACGATTTCTTCCAAAGGAAAAGGCCGCAGGACCAGCATAGACGAATATAGGCTTCAAAGCAGGGGTGGCTCCGGAACAAGGAACTATAAAGTTAATGATGAGCGGGGATATGTTGTTGGAATCAAGGTTGTTGATGATGATGATGATTTAATAATGATTTCAAGCTATGGCGTGATAATACGAATTCGAGTCAGCGATATCTCCAAGATGTCAAGGCATGCTAGTGGGGTCAGGGTGATGAAGCTGCGGCCTGGAGACAGCGTTGTAACTGTTGCGCGAGCGGAACACGATTCTGGGGAAGAATTTTCGGATGTTGAAAAGGCGGACGAAGCCGAAGAAGACGCCTAGATTTTTCATTGCTGCATTTGAACGATAAACTCATATCCTTGTGATTTTGCGTGGTCAATAAAATCAGCTAAAATGTTTGCGTTGGTTTGAGAAACTGTGTGTAGAAGGTATATTGCCCCGTCATGGAGGTGGCTTTTTAGGGCGTCTAGAGCTTCGTTTTCATCCGGTTGCTTTTTGGGGTCCCAATCTGCGTATGCAAAGCTCCAAAAAATTGATTTATATCCCATTTCCTGCGTGACGGCAAGACTTTGCTCTGAATATTCACCTTTTGGCGGGCGAAACAGGGTCATTTCAACGCCAAAGTTTTCCATTACGGTTTTGTGGAGCGTTTGAATTTCGGATTTCATTTTTTCAACGCTTATTCCTGGCATGGAAGGGTGGGTCTGGGAGTGGTTTCCAAGGACATGATTTTTTGAGACCATCTTTTCGATTATTGGCGCATTCTTTTTAGCATAGTCGCCTGTTAAAAAAAACACTGCCCTAACCTGTTTTTTGTCCAAAGTATCCAGGATTTTTTCTGTGAATCCGTTTTCATATCCATTGTCAAAAGTCAGAGTTATTGTTTTTTGTGTGCCTTCTTGCTTTGGCGGGTTATAAAAATATGCGCCAAATTTTTGATATTTTGCCTGAAAATCCACGCAGGATGTTGGACGATTTTTTTCATCGAGATCTTTTCCCATGCCCCATCCATTACATTTTGTGCTGAGTGATATGCTTGAACTGCTTTTTGGCTGGTTGCTTTTTGTCATTTCGGCGGGAGTGTCTTTGGGTGAAGAACATCCGCAAAATCCCAGCACACAAAGGGCGATTATTGATAAACAAATTTTTTTTAGCATTTTTAGACACCAAAATTTGACTCAAAAACGCTTGGAATGTTGTGATGTCAGTATGTTAAAATGTGAATTTTTTTTTGCATGTTTAATGAGTCTTGTTTTCCTTTCTCTATTAATTTGATGTTATTGTTGGCAAAATGGCAAATTAATATTCACGCTTTAAATGGACCGTTAAGGAAGTTATAGCGGCAAAAAAATAAAATCCCCGCAAAAAAAAATGCGAGGATATTAAGAGTGTTTGCTTTGGTTTTTTTCACATAGCCAGAGCTTCTGCGTTAATCAAAATTCGCGCTTTAACAAAACTAACTGCAGCGCATTTTATCATCACTTTTTCAATATTACGAATTGTATTTTCATCGTTTATTTGCGCGCCGTTAAAATAGTTTTTGAGATCAAGTATTTGGACATACAGCCTGCGAAGCGATTTTTTCAAAGATTGCGCGTCATCCAAATGGTCGACATATAGATTTTTCAGGGGCTTTAATGTTGACTCTATTTCCTCGATTAAATCTTTATTTTTAGGGGCGTTTGCCAGTTGGGCTTTTAGGTTTTGGTCTTTAATAATGTCTCTAACTAAATCCAATTGAATGTTGCAGCGGTCGATGACTTCAACCGTTCCAATTGTTGCCATGGGACGAGGTTTGACGGCTTCTGCAGATATTCCTCCAAAAGTCAGCACTGTAGCAGCACACAATACAGCAAGTAATTTTTTTAATGATTTGATTTTCATAAATTGATCACTCCATTTAATTTTTTTATATTCAAAGATTTGTATCTAATCGGACAAATGATTTATTTTGTGTTTGTAAAAATATGAGTATATTTTTCTAAGTGTGGATTTAGGGGATGTGGTTAAAAAATTGTTCAAAGAGTCTATATAACTGTCTAGGAGGTTGATCTTTGGACAGGTTTCTTTGCTTTTAAAATTGTCAGCAATAATTGATATAATCGATTTATCAATAGAATCTAAAATTTGGCTCAAATTTTTTGCCTGTTCGTGATTTTTAACAAAAACAGTGTGTGATAGTTTAAGATTTTGGTTTAATATTTTCAGTCGGCTTTTAAAAGACGCAATGTGAATTTTGCTAAGTGTGGTGAAACGATTGGCCTCATTTTTTTCAAGTTGATTTTTAGCCCAATCGGAGCACAAGACTTCCATATCATGTATTTTTTGATTGCATTTTTTGATTATTTCTCCAGCGCTAGTTTCTGCGCTTGGATCGCAGTCGACGGCAAAAGCAGCAGGGGGTGTTAAGCTAACAACGCAGAAAGCTAATATGGTTGCGAGCATTTTTTTTGTGGTTTTAAAAATCATTTTTAATTTTTCCTTAAATGTGTGATTTACATATTTTTTTATTATAATAACGCGATATTATTTAATTAATTTCAAAGCAAAAGTCAGCCAGCCGAATCAGCTGACAAATATATGATTTTTTATGATTAATATGCGCTTAATTTTTTGTGTATACTTTTTTGAGCAAGGCTTTTAATAATTGCAACTTGCTCAAAAAGCCTCATCGGTTGCTTCGCATATTAATTATTTTTAGCGTGTTCAAAAATAGTTGTTGTTATAGTAAAACCAGAAAAAACTGGCGCAATCATTTCCACCAATAAATTGCAAGCGTTCAATTGATGCATATTTCACATTTCACTCCCCTTTTTATGTTTTAAAAATTGAATTAAGCCTCGCATATTATATCCCGATAATTATATCATATTATCTGATAAATAGTATTAATTTTTTGTTAACATTATATTTTTTCTTGCTAAAAAATTCAAAACAAATCTTCAACAGAAAATACGCCACGCATGAAAATTAAAAAAATTCCATATGTGGCGTTAAAAATGCAATATTTTAATTAATTTTTTGGGGGTGAATAATTTATATGATTTATTTAGATGCAGCATCGATTACGTTTTTTAAAGATTGATTCAAATTGAATATGTCAGCTATGCTAGAAGAATTGGCACTTGGTGGAAAAATTGATATCATTTTGGGCGTGTCTATTTTTGGCTGTTCGTTCGTGACAAAAATCATACCCAGAGCATAGAAATTTTTATTTTTGAAAAAGCAAGAAGTTCCAGAAATGCTGTTATATAACTCCCGAAGATTCTGCCAAGAAGGTTTGCTAAACCCGGAGTCAACAACTAAAACTTGGTTGGATGCTGTGTTGATGGCGGCAATAACAACCCAGTGATTCTCTTTGTGGATTATTATTGGGGTTTGGCTTTTGAGAAAGTGCGTTTTTATTAAGATTTCGGCCAAAGATTTGTTAAATTCTAAATTTTTGCTATCCATTTTTTCAAAACACGAAAGGACTATGTAACTGTTAAAGCCGCATTTTTTCAGATATTCAGCAATAACAAACTGGTTTTGAGAACGTCCAAGAAGCCTTTTGGGCTCTCCCTTGTTCAAAAATTCTTCATGGGCCTGCGCTCGACCGCGAATAATTTTTTGATTATTATTAAAATTAAACCAATTTTGAACATTTATCGCAGAAAACAGCCAGCAGTCGTTTGTTCCCTGAAGCCCTGCTTGGATATGCTTTTCCCAGGTTTCCTTTAGGCTTTCGTCCGCTAAAACTTCTATTTTTGAAGCTTTTTCTGCGCGCTCCTGGAGGATATTTTTGTTTTGTTTCTGGGGGGCAGCTTGGGGTTTTATGGATGTTTTGAGCGCATTTTCAGCGCTTTTGTTTGAAGTCGGGCGTATATTTGGATTTTTTGCGACTTTATTTATATTTCTGTTTGCTTGCCTTGGCGGGATATTTTTGGCCTTTTCATCTGGTGCTATTTGATGTTTTGTGACGGCGCTAATGAATTCGTCAATTTTTTGAGGCAGCTTATTTAAAACATAGTATCTTGTTGCTTGCGGATTGACGTTTAAAATTTTGATAAAAAATAAATTTAAGCTGTCAAGTTTTTCAGCAATTGGAGCTTGGGGTCCCGGGTCTGAATTCAAATTTTTGTTAAGATAAGATGTGAATTCTTCAAATTTTGAGAAATTTTGATCTTGAATTTTCAGCTCTTTTATTTTTTTTAAGACTTCTTCCGCGTTTTGTTTAAGGGAGTTTGAAGGGAGCTGTCGTCGCGGGAGATTTTTTATGTATTTTGAAGTTTCATTAATATTTTTTGTTAGTTCTGTTATGTTTTGGGGAGAGGATTTATTTGAGACATATTTATGTAAAATATTAAGCTTTTTAAAAATTTCTTGAGCTTGGTTCATTTGGGAGATGGATAAATTTTCAAACAAGCTTTTGAGTTCGCTAAGTGATGATTTTGCTGAAAAAAGTTCAGACTGAGTCGAGTTTTTTGTGATATCTGATGAATTTAGCAAATTATATGTTTGATAGATAATTGATTTTGATAGATTATTGTTGATTTTGATTTGCTGACTGGTTGCTTGGCTTGGCGTTTTTGGTTTGGCGGCGGAAACAGGAAGAGCCAGAGAAATGGAAATTATTGCTGCGCAAAGAATACTAACTAAATTTTTTATGGGCTTAAATTTCATGGTTTTTCGCTCCTTTCACAAAAAGAATAATATATATGGATAAATCACCCCTTACCTATAATCATATCATATATTCCTCAAAAACGCAATAAAATTTTATGTTTTATAATAATAAAAACTCTTTATCGAAAAAACGCCGAAATTCCAGGGTTTTTATCATGTTTAATTTATAAATGCGATTAAACAGAAATTTAGCCGGTGTTTTGTGAAATATCGCATATAATAATTTATTTAAGCCGGCGTAAATATATTTTAGACAAAAATGTTTTCAACCTCATGTTAACATTATGTTGAAAAGTTGAATTTTAGCTGATATTTAAAAAATTTTCGCTTTTAATAAAAAAATCACTAAAACACCCCTTATTTTGCAAAGAATGTTTTAGCAAATTTTGAAATTCATTGTTTTTTGAGCGTTTATTTAAACAGCCAGCTCAATTTTTAGCGAATTTTGTTGCAATTTTATCTTGTCGGAGAGCATAGCTATGAATTCTGAATTGGTTGGTTTGCCTCTTCCATTGTGGATCGTATACCCGAAATATGAATTTAAAACATCAACATCTCCTCGATCCCAAGCAACCTCAATCGCGTGGCGAATTGCTCTTTCAACCCTTGACGGAGTGGTGTGGAAGGATTTTGCAATTGAGGGATATAGGGCTTTAGTCACAGAATTTATCATATCATTATTCTCGACACAAAGAACGATCCCCCTTCTCAAATAGTGATATCCCTTTATGTGAGCTGGGACGCCTATTTGATGGATCATTTTAGTCACCTGCTCTTGAAGCGTGTTTTCCATCCCAATCGAGGTTTGATTTGATGGGCTGATGTTTGTGATATTCTTGATGATGCTAACCAGAGATGACGTTGAAAATGGCTTTAAAACGAAATAGCTGGCGCCGTTTTTCATGATTTCCTTTTCTAAAAACACATTGTTTGCAGAAGACACGACGATAAATTTTGGCATATATTTTAAATCTTTAAATTTTTGCATAACACCGATTGCATCTCGATTTGGCATAAAAGCCTCGCAAATGACAGCGATTGGGCGTTTTTCTTCAATATAGCCTATAATCGCCTCGCCATCCCTGGGAGATACAATAACATTGAAGCCGTTGTTTTTCAATTGATTCATAAGATCATTACACTCATCAATACAACTTTTACAAACCACTATCTTGTTTTCCATAACCTGTGCTCCAATCTATACATATTTCTTACAAAAATTACAACATGTTGTGCTAGATAAGCATAACACGACCTTATGTGCGCAATAACGGGAAGAAAGAAGAATCCTGTCGAAGTTAAAATTTCAATCAACTTTTTAAACATAGTTTGTTTTAGACAATAATCCTTTAAATTCGTTTGTCGAAATAAATCGCAATTTATATAATAAGGTGTATTTTTTGTCGTTTTTTTACATATTGTTTTTTTGAAAATTAATAAAAAATTAATAAAAAATTTTTACTTTTCCACAAAATAGACAAATTTTAATGGAAAAATAGCAAGTATTTGTTAGTTTTGCCCAAACACAATCAGAGTTAATTGCTATTTAGATGTTTTGGCCAAAAAATGTTTTAGCTTTAAATTTATGATTTGTTTTTGTTTAATCAAGTCCTAGTAATCAATTGCCAAAGATGCGAAAGCATTTAAAGACATGTCGGCAATGTTGTTGTTTAAAAATTCATAGTATCCCTGAGACGCAACCATAGCAGCGTTATCCCCGCAAAGAGCGATGTCCGGAAGATACAGCGTTAGATTGTTTTTCTCGCATTCTTTTTTTAACCTGGCTCTAATGGCTGAATTGGCGCAAACCCCCCCGCAAACAACAATTTGGGTCTGGGAAAATTTTTTGGCAGCCAAAACAATTCGCGCTGAGATCATGTCGCAAACAGCCTCTTGAAATGAAGCGCATAAATCGTTTTTGTTTGGCTCGAGAGATTTTTGCTTGCAGTTGTTTATTTGGTTTAAAACAGCAGTTTTGAGGCCGGAGAAGCTGAAATCAAATTCCGATCCTTCAACTTTTGGCCGCGGGAAATCATATGCATTTTTGTTTCCGGATTTTGCGGCTAGATCCACTTGAATTCCCCCGGGATATGGATATCCCAAAGCTCGAGCAACCTTGTCAAAAGCCTCCCCAGCAGCGTCGTCTCTGGTCCTGCCAACAACCTTAAATCGGCAATAATCTTTAACATAAACGATATGTGAATGTCCCCCTGAGATTATTAGCGCGAGAAACGGCGGCTTTAAATTTTGATTTGAAAGATAGGCCGATGCTATGTGTGAACGAAGGTGGTGGACAGCGATAAGCGGCTTTTTCAGGGCAAAACTGAGGCCCTTAGCATAGCTCACCCCAACCAGCAAAGACCCAATAAGCCCCGGCGCAAAAGTGACTGCGACCGCGTCAATTTCTGAAAAATCGAGATTTGCTTTTTTAAGACAGATTTTTCCAACCTGGCTTATGGATTCGCAGTGGCGCCTGGAAGCGATTTCCGGAACAACTCCTCCATACAGACAATGTTCTTGAATTTGAGTTGCAACAGTTGAAGATATGATTTTTCGCCCGTTTTCAACAATTGCTGCTGCTGTTTCATCACACGATGTTTCTATTGCAAAAACTTTCATTAAACTCACCCCACAACAATTTATGAAAAAAATCGAAATTTGTCAACAGCGTCTGGGGTCAAAAAATGTCTAATAGCTTTAAAATATGTAAAATATGGAAGAAATTTTGGGCTTTTATTGGCCATATTTCATCTCAAGAGTCATGACCCAGCCGTCCTCAACCGGGTCTGAATATATTCGTTTTCGCTTGGATATTTTCGAAAACCCGAACTTTTGATATAGATTGATTGCGGCTTGGTTTGAAATCCGGACCTCCAAAGAGATTGATTTAATTTTTAAATTTTTGCATTTTGTGAGCATGCTTTCCATCAATTTTGAAGCGACGCCGGAGTTTCTATATTTAGCAACCGTGGCTATGTTATTGACAAAGGCCTGATCCCCAATGATTGAATAGTCGATCAGGCCGCAAACAGCTTGGCCGATTTGAGCCAGATATATGTGGTTATGAGGATATGAATTTGTTATTTTCAGCGAGTTTTCGGAAAAGTTTGAATGGTTTAAACAATTTTTGTATATTTTTAATGCTTGCGGGGCTAGATTATCGTTTAATTTGCAAATTTTCATAGATCCTCCTTTCCCCCGAGCCTATTATCTTTTAGCCTCAAACCAAGACTTTCCAATTCCAATTTCAACAACCAGCGGAACAGACATTTTGACTGCGTTTTCCATTTCTTCTTTTAAAATCCTGGCCGCTTTTTCGGAGTCTTTTTCGCTGGATTCAATAAGGAGCTCGTCATGAACCTGCAAAATCAAATTGGCGTCCAAATTTTCGCGCTCAAGGCGGTTTTGGACTTTAACCATGGCGACTTTGATTATGTCTGCTGCTGCTGCTTGGATTGGAGTGTTTTTTGCGATTCGTTCTCCAAAGGCCCTGATGTTTTTGTTTTTTGATTTGATTTCGGGAACCTTTCTCAAGCGTCCCATCATCGTTCGAACTTCTCCGGTTTGCTCGGCTTTTTCAACAATTTCTTCCATATATTCTTTAACGCCGCTGTAGTTTTTAAAAAAAGAGTCTATATATTCTTTTGCTACTTGGATTGGGACGCCGATGTCTTTGGCGAGAGAAAATGCGCTGATTCCATATATCACCGAAAAATTTATTATTTTTGCCCTGCGCCTGATTTCTTTTGGAATTGAGTTTTTATCAAACCCAAAAACCTGTGAAGCTGTCAAATCGTGGATGTCTTCGCCGCGCCTAAAGGCCTGAATCATCTTCTGGTCCTGAGAAATTTCAGCCAGAATTCGAAGTTCGATCTGGGAATAGTCTGCGTCTATTAAAACTTTTTTTGGCCCAGCAACAAAAAATTTTCGCATATTTCGGCCAATTTCAGTTGTTGTGGGAATGTTTTGCATGTTTGGCTGGGTTGAGCTGATTCTTCCGGTTTTGGTTTGGGTCTGATTAAAGCTCGAATGAACCCGTCCGTCGGGGGAAATGAGCTTTTTTATGCCATTAACATATGTTGACATTAACTTTGTTAGGGCTCGATATTCAAGCAATTTTTGGGCAATGGGGTGGTGTTTAACCAGCTTTTCCAAAACTTCGGCGCTTGTTGAATATCCGGTTTTGGTTTTCTTTCCCGTTGGCAGGTTTAGCTTTTCAAACAAAACATTTCCGAGCTCTTTGGTTGAGTTTATGTTAAAATTTTCGCCCGCATATTCATATATTTGAGACTCAAGCAGGGATATTTTCGGGGCAATATAATCAGAAAAATTTTCAAGAGAGTTTAGATCGATTGCAAACCCCAAAAGCTCCATTTTTGAGAGAATTTTTGCAAGAGGGAGTTCAACCTCGTTAAAAAGCGAGATGAGATTTTTTTGCTTTAATTTTTGCTCCAGCATCAAGCACAGGTCGACAAAGCAAAACGGCCACTGGTTTTGACCAAAATATTCGTCTGAAATTGTTTGCGCGTCATGGCTTTTTGCTAAAACGTCGACTAAATATGAAGCTATGTCACAAGAAAACACCACATTTTCCAGCGGAAGTTTATTTTTTTCGCAATATGTGTATATCTCTTTTAAATTTGTTGTTTTTTTAGGTTTGTTGCTTTTTGAAACAAGCTCCTCAAAGGCCAGGTTTTGATTTGAGCTGAATTCGAAAATTTCGGAGTCGGAAAAGATATATAGATGGTTGTTATCTAAAAAGAAGTAAAGCCATTTCATATTTTCGATTTTTTGCCCAGCATATGAAATTTCTGGATTTTGAACGATTTGCTTGAAAGCATGCTGATTTTGCTGATTGTCGGCCAAGACCCCTTCATTTTTGAGCTGATTCAGTATTTTTTTTAGTTCAAATTTTTTCAAAAATTCAATAAAGCCTTCTTTTTCAACATGCTTTCGTTTATATGTTGAAAGTTTTTTGTCAATTGGAACTTTTGTATATATTTCTCCCAGTTCGCGGCTTAAGCGACACATTTTTTCAGCTTCATCCGCCATCAAAAGGTTTTTTATTCGATTGGTTGCGTCAAGACATGATATATTTGAAAATATATTGTTTATGTTGTGATATTTAGACACCAAAGAAAGCGCGGTTTTTTCCCCAATTCCCTTTATTCCTGGGATGTTGTCCGAACTGTCGCCCATCAGCGCCTTGACCTCAATCAATTCTTTCGGCAAAACTCCATATTCCTCTAAAATTTTTTGCGTGTTGTATATGATTGGTTGCTTGTTGGTTGAAAGCCGAACGCTGACCCCGTCTTCAACAAGCTGCAAGCTATCCCTGTCTCCCGTTGCGATGACGCATTCAACCTTGTTTTCAAGACAAATTTTCGACAATGTCCCCAATATGTCGTCCGCTTCAAACCCTTCCTGTTCGCAGATATATATTCCAAGCAGCGACAGCATTTTTTTGACTTGGGGGAGCTGTTTTGCCAAATCATCCGGCATTTTGTGCCTGTTGGCTTTATATTTTTCATATTTTTTGTGCCTGAAAGTTGGCTTTTTTAGGTCGAAGGCAGCAACAATATATTCTGGCTGGATTTCTTTGATGATTTTGTCCAAAACGTTGTAAAACCCGAAAATTGCGTTGGTTGGAAATCCGCTTGAATTTGTCAGGGTTTTAATTGCGTAAAATGACCTGTTTAGAATGCTGTTTGAGTCAATTGCCAGCAGTTTCATAGTAATATATACCTCTTTTAATACATAAAGTTGATTAAAAATCGACAAAAGATCGCCCCGATTTGCCAAGCTAAAAAATCAACTCGATTGGCAAATTTAGGGCGTCTGTCTAGAAAATTCACATATTGTGATGAATTTTTTGTTCATTTTCAGGCTCGTTTTTTGACGCTTTATAAATAAGCAATCCGGGAACGAAAGGAGCAATCAGGACAAAAATAGTGGTAAACAAGACGGAAAGTGGGAAATATGAACTTTTATTTGGAGCGTGTTTTTCGAAAATCGTTTTTAGGCAAATTAGATACAGAACAATTTGAGTAATGAACGCAATTGAGGTTATTCCGGAGACTAGATCAAGCGAAAAATGAATGTTGCTTTGGAATTGATAAAAAAATGGGGTTGATCTTAAGCTGCTTGAAAATAAAACTGGAACTAAATTGACAGCCAACATAATTATCCTGAATTTGGGGTCTTTCCCGTCGTCTTCTTTTTTCTTTATGTCATCGTAAACGCTCCCAAGAGCCCACATATTTGCAACTGGAATCCAGGCCAAAAATGCGTTTGGAATGTTTCTTTTTTCCATTATCCTATATATTCCGAGAGCTGTGAAAATATATGATAAAAAAAATGCAATAAGGAGATACATACCGGAAATTATTAGGAAAATAACAAGCATAGCACCAAAAGAATTTATCATTTCTTGCATGTTAATTTCACCTCCTTTCAACAATTCAAAAAAGAAAGCCAACAAGTTAGGATATCTATAGAATCCACCCATAACATTTGGCTTTTTCTCACATTTTTGAATAAAAATATCCGGATGCATTTATTTTTCAGCTGCTTTTAAAAGGCAGAGGCCGGGAACAAAGGGAATGATTGGGACTATGGTAAATATTAGGGCGAGAACGAGGTATATTTTCTTATGTGGAATATATTTTCTGAAAATCGCAAATATGCACACCACTTGAAGTATAAGCATGTTCGAGATCAGCAAAATCATCCTGAACCTATAGTCCTTTCGTTCTTCGCGCGTTATATCGTCATACACGCTTCCAAGGGCATATGGATATGTGAATGGAATCCATGCTAAAAAAGGTTTGCTTAACTGCCTTTTTTTCATTATTCTATATATAGCGAGCGAATGAAATATATACTCCAAAACACACATTGCGCAAAACATTAACACGATAAAGGTCAGTATTGTAAAACTGAGTATAAAATCCACGAAAAACCACTTCCTTATTGTTTGCATTTTTTATTTAAAATATTGTTAAAAACACTATATGGATAAAAAATAAATTAATATACAATTTGTCAAAGTGTTGGCATATAACTTGTTTTTCTTTAAAATTTTTAACCTAAATTAGCGCTCAGTGTATATCGATTGGTTCTCTGCTGGATTATTTTTTGAGGCTTTTAGGAGAAACAATCCGGGAATGAAAGGAACAATAGGAATAAGTGTGAATATAACGGAGCAAACGAAATACGATTGTTTTTCTGGAGCATATTTTTTAAAAATAACATTCAGACTGATCAAATAGACTACGGTGTATGCTGTGCTGGCAATTTGAACAGCTACCCACAGAAAGCCCAAGATTTGCGATTGAGGCGAGGCGGAAATTTGAGACATATACAAACATATATCGTTTGGGGAGGGACCTTGTGTCAGATGAGGGAAGACCGGAAAGATCACAAATATTAAATAAGTGATAAAAATTGTTTGAACCAGAACACAAGCAAGCAGAATAAAGCGAAAATATGGATCTTTGCCATTTTCTCGTTTTATGCTGTCATGAATGCTGACAAGTTCGTAGCAGCGAACTATAGGGATCCACGATAGAAAGGGATAGGCAATGCTTTGTTTTTTCATGATTCTAAATATTGCTATTGATGAAAAAATATACTGTAAAAAGATCATAACAACAAATGCACCCCATAAGAATAACATTATTGCAAGAATTGAAGCAATAATAAGTTCGGACATAAATAAAAAACTCCTTTTAAAAAATCTGTTTTTTGTAATATATATATATGCGTGTTGGGGGGATTTTTGTAGACTAAATCAAATCAAAAATTCATTATTTTTTAAATCTGTTGATTTTTATCTAAATATTGACAAATGTTTGACAAAGGCATATTATTTAAAACGATGTTTTTAGCGGGTCAAAAAGCTTTGAAACATTAGAATGATCTAAATAGCGGCCCGAAAAGCCTAGGCAAGGCTTAATTTTGCTTGGCAAACAGGGGGATTTTTGGATGCTCTCAAAAAATACAGTCCGGGGATGAAGGGAACGATTGGCATTAAAGTGAATATTAACGAAACTGCAAAATATGACGGGCGATCTGAAGCGTATGTTTTGAAAATTGTGTATATGCAGACAAAACACATCACAGTTTGAATTGAAGCCAAAAGGCCGGGAAGAAAATTCACCGACGAGTTGGAGATATACTCGCGCATAAGTGGCAAAACCTCTGAGTTTAGATTATATTGAACTAGGTTGACTAATTTCAAACTCAATTTGATTAAAACACTAGATTGCAGAGTCAAAAAGGCAATATGAATCAGCAAAATAGCAAATCGAAAATATGTCTTTTGGCCGTTTTCTCGTTTTATGCTGTCATATATGCTGCCGAGTGCGTAGCAATATGTTATTGGAATCCATGATAAGAACGCAAGCTTGATTTTTCTGGATTTCATCAATCTATACATTGCTATTGACTGAAAAATGTAGTTCAAAAAAACCATGACCATATATATGATGACAATAATAACCGCAAACCTAAGGATCTGTTTATAAAAAGTTATATCCATATCCGCCATCCTTTTGTCAAAAAAATTTAAAATAACGCTTTTTTATCAACACATATTTAAAATATTTAACATGGTCGAATTTTTGTGACTGTTTATCAATTAATAAGAACTTGAGCGATTTGAGAAAAATTAGGGTTTTGAGCTCAAATTTTCAGCGCCTTTAGCCGCTTTTAGAAGCATGATGCCTGAAACAAACGGCAAGATAGGGAAGATGGTGGATATTAATGAAAGAGCAAAATATTTAGAATTATTCGGACAAAATTCTTTAAAAACACAATTAAGCGAAATAATATAAAAGACTGTGCATATCACAAAAAAAGCCAGCAGCAAAAAGGTTAAAACTTTGTTGCTTGGGACTTGATTGCCGCCAGATGCAGCGGATGCCTTGTATATTATAACGCATAAAGCATATGTTGCGAGCAAACAGGATGAAAAAATTGTCAGCAAAATTTTAAAATTACTCTTTTTGTTGTTTTTATTGTTAATACTATCGCATATTTTGCCAAGGGAATAGTTTCCGCCGATCGGAAGCCACGCAAGAAATGGGCGGCTGATTTTTTTGATTTGCATGATTTGACTGAAAGCTGCTGCGTGAAAAACATAGTTTAAAACCTGGGAAAAAAACATCCAGACAAAGAGAACAAAAGCAAGAAAAATGCCAAAAGGACCCATCTCAACCAGGCGTTCATTACCATTAACCATATCCCATACACATCCTAACAATATATATTATTTAATCTACACGAGCGCATTATATCACACAAATGATTAAAAGTCAACAGTTTGTGAGTTGCAATTGATTTTTTTTGTAAAATCATGACAAAAATTAAAAACCAAGCCTGTTTGCGTATTACAGCTTGGTTTAAGATGTTTTATTTAAATTTGAAGTTTTTGCTTTATTTAGAAATTCAAAGATTGGGGTGTTGTGCCTGATGGTGAAGACAATCAGAGGCGGAAGGAATTTGATGTTTAAAAAGCCTCCTCCAATGATCGTCATGAGCGTGTATGAACTTGATTTAGCCTTGTTATATTCTCTATATATAATGTAGAAACACCAAAATCCCAAAACAAGATTGAAGGTTGAGGCGATTGCGAAAGTCAAAATCAAAAGAAAAATTAGCAGATTAACCTGCAAAGAATTTAAATTAATGGTTGAATTCAGAACTTCAAAGCCCCTAGACTCATTGGCTAAAGACTCCAACAAAAACTGTTCAAAATTTGGAATGTTTTTTGATATGACAAACAAAGCCAATCCCCCAGCAACCAGCGCGGTTAAATAGGATATTAGCAAAAAAAATCTGAAATATGACTTGATGAAATAATTTTTATTAATCGAGTCAGCAATATTTCCCAAAACATATGTTGTGTTCAATATGGGAACAAAGGCGAGATGCTTAAAGCGCATATTTCTTTTGCGCATGAGGCAAAAATATGACATGGCGCTGAAGATATATTTCAACAAAAAAATGACAGCAATCGCAAACACCTGAAGACTCGGCTGATTTGTATAGTATACAAAAATCACTCCAATCCAATAAAGTAACTAGATTATAGTCGATGTTTTTTGTTTTGTCAAGATAAAATGTGAACCCATAAAAAATTTTGTTATTTTTGAAATTTAGAGCTTGACAACCTTCAATTTATTTGATATAATGCTTCAGGTGATGATATGTCGTTTTTCTATAGACAGCAGGTTCCCTTTTTTGGGGTATAATGTTTTGCCTGCCGAGGAGAAACCGTTAAAGCCTTTGTCTGGGGGTCTTTATGCCTTTCTCCATCGAGTTTTTGGAGAGGCTTTTTTGTTTTGCGTTAGATTAGAAAGACTTCGTGTCATCCTAGAATTTATTATTTTATTATAAACACTGAGAGTGGAGGTGAAATGTGAAGTGCCTAGTGAGAGAGTTTTAAATTCAAAAAAGCAGTTTGTTGCTGAACTTTCCCAAAAAATAAAGTCATCAAATGTCGGCGTTTTAGTTTCATATAAAGGAATTAATGTCGAAAATGACACCAAACTTCGAAAAGAGATGCGCGAGGCTGGAATTGATTATTTTGTTGTTAAAAACAGCATGTTGCGATTTGCTTCCAAAGAAGTGGGCTTGGATTTTGGCGATAATTTAACAGGAACAACCGCAATAGCTCTGAGCCCAGAAGATCCTGTTTGCGTTGCAAAAATTCTGTCAAAATATGCAAAAGAATTAAAAGAAACGACTGAATTTTCAATTAAAACGGGCTTTATGGATGGCGAGATTTTGGATGTCAAGACCATATGCGAAATTGGCGCGCTGCCAACCAAAGAACAGCTTATTGGCCAGTTGCTCAGCGTCTTGGTTGCTCCGATTAGAGGTCTTGCAATTGCTCTTAATGCTGTTGCGGAAAAAAATGCTGATGGCGGCGATGCTGACGCAGAAACGGCGGTTGAGCCTGAAGAAAAGCCAAGTGAAAACTAGAATTTTAGCAATGTTTTTAAAATTTATTACAGGAGGTTATACATCATGGCTGATGTTGCAAAGTTTATTGAAGAAATTAAAAGCCTTTCGGTTTTGGAATTAAACGAACTGGTTAAGGCGATTGAGGAGGAGTTTGGCGTTTCAGCAGCTGCTCCGGTTATGGTTAGCGCGGCAGGCGGCGGGGAAGCTCAAGAAGCGGAAAAAACCGAGTTTGACGTTGTTTTAACTGAAGTTGGCGGAAGCAAAATGAGCGTTATCAAGCTTGTTAAGGAAATAACAGGACTTGGCCTAAAAGACGCAAAAGCGATCGTTGACGGCGTTCCAAAAGCTGTTAAGGAAGCGGTTTCAAAGGCTGATGCTGAAGAAATGAAAGCTAAATTGGAAGAAGCTGGCGCTAAGGTTGAGTTGAAATAGCCTCATATTAATTTGGGGCTTTTTGACGCCCTTGTGTTTATAATTTTTTTATTTTTGCTTGACAAATGCTGATTGAGTGTTATATAATTACTTGAGTTGTGTAGTTCTGTTTTTTTGGCATTCGTTTCATACGCCAGTTTTTTTGGATATATTATTAATCTGTGAGAGGAGGTTTTTGTGATATGAAAAGAACATTTCAGCCCAAAAAGCGCCATAGATCGAAAGTTCATGGCTTTCGAAAGAGAATGTCAACGCGAAACGGACGCAAGGTTTTGGCCAGGCGCCGATTGAAAGGAAGAAAAAAGCTTTCATATTAGTCAATGTTGGGTGTTTTTTAAAATTTGATCAAAATTAACAGTTGTTTTGTTATATTTATTTTCAGTCATATAAAAAACAATGTAAAAGGATTTTGTTTTAAGGAATTTTATGATATATACAATATCTATCACAAAAAACAAAGATTTTAGACGCATGTATTACAGGGCAAAATTTAAAAACGGCTTTTTAGTTGTCGTGTATTTATATAAAAACAGGCTTGATAAGGCAAGGCTTGGAATAACCGCCAGCAAAAAGGTTGGAAACGCTGTTGCAAGAAACAGGGTTCGAAGAATGATTAAAGCGGCCTATGCTTTGCTCGAAAAAGAAGAAGATTTTAGAGGGCTTGACGTCGTCATAGTTGCAAAACAGCCGTGCGCCCCGGTCAAAATGGGAAAAGTTTACATGGAAATAAAAAAAAGTGTGGCTTTTCTGAGAAAAAAATATCGAATGTGAAAATTGGTTTACTTAAAAGAGGGGTTTTGGATTGTTTTGAAAGGTTTTGTGATTTTTGCTTTAAAGTTTTACATGAAAAAGATATCCCCGTCTTTTCCAGCAAGATGCAGGTATTACCCAACATGTTCTAAATACACGCTAGATGCTGTGGAATTTTACGGGCCTTTTAAAGGGCTTTTTATGGGGTTGACGCGGATTTTGAGGTGTAATCCTCTGTTTAAAGGGGGATATGATCCTGTTTTAAAGCCGTCTGAATAGGATGAAAAATTTTAGTGAGCTATGTTGAAATGGTTGAAAAATTCCACGCATTATGGCATTATCAACGAGCATAGTATTCAAAAAGTGATTTTTGCTTGAATTATATAAAGAGATCTATTGGGAGGAATGTATGGCTTTCTTGAATGAGATTATTGGGGGGCCGCTTGGCTATGTTGTTTGGTTGCTATATCAAATTTTTCAAAATTATGCTCTGGCCATAATTATTTTTACCATATTGTTGAGGCTGGTTTTGATTCCAACATCAATCAAACAGCAAAAGTCAACTGCAAGAATGAGTGCTTTTCAGGTGTATATTAATGAAATAAACAAAAAATATGCGAAAAACCCGTCGAAAAAAATGGAAGAGCTTCAGAAATTATATGCAGAGCACAATATTAGCCCGGCTTCTGGTTGTTTGACTATGTTTATTCCGGTCGTTGTTTTGGCAGGAATGATTGACGTTGTATATCGCCCATTAACCCACATTTTGCATCTTAGCAGCGACACTATCGCAAGAGCTGTTGAAATATTCACATCTTCAACAGGAAGCCCAGCTTCTATGTCGGCGCAGTTAAACGTTATCAATGATTTTTCTTTGAATCCAAATAAATATGAGGAGTTGGGAGAGGGATTTGCCGACGCTGTTAGGGCCATAGACTTAAATTTTTTGGGTTTTAATCTGGGAGACATTGCGAATTTTTCATCGATAACGATGATTGTTCCAATTTTGTCTTTGATTTTGAGCTTTTTGTCCATATTCATTAGCATGAAAATAAACGGGTCTGCGGAAAATGTGCCTGGGATGTCTGGCATGAAATTTGTCATGTTTTTTATGCCGGTGTTTTCGTTTATCATAGCGCTTTCTGTTCCGATGGGAGTTGTTTTATATTGGATCATTGGATATATTCTTCAAATAGCGCAGGTTTTAGTTTTGAGCAGATTCTATAATGTCCAAGACCTCAAAGAAGCCGCCGCCAAGGAGTTTGAGCAAACCAGAAAAAACAAGAAGAAGTCGTTTAAACAGAAAAATTCTCAGGTTAGAGGAGGCGTGGCTGAAAGCGATAAAGATAGGGTTGCAGCAGCAAGGGAACGGCTTGCAAAGATGTATGACGAAGAAACCGAAAGCTGATATATTTATATAATTTTAATTTGGGTGTTTTATTTTCAACTAAAGTCTAAAATTTCGTTTTTTATTAACTGGGAGGTTATTTTAAATGGCTGATAAAATCAAAGTGGCTGCAAAAAGTGAAAAACAGGCACTTAGCATCGCTGCTCAGCAATTGAATTTAGAAGAAAATTTTTTAAATGTTAAATTGATTGAAAAGGGTAAAAAGCTTCTGTTTGGCATATTTAAAGAGCTCCCCAAATATGAAATCAGTTATTCTTTAGAAAATAATATTGAATCTGGAAAGTTGGATCGCGCGAAAAAAAATAAATCCGGGTCTGGTTTAGGAGAAAATGAAGGATTTGCTCTTGATCCAAACGTTAAATACTATAAAATAGAGGATATTCCGAATGCATATATGCAAAAAAAAGCGCGGATTGCCTGCGAGTATCTGGATTCAATTTTAAAGTCACTTGACGTTGGAGAAATTAAGCAAGAAATAGAATTTGACTATAGAAATAATTTGGAAATTAAATTGAGCGGCGAGAATATTGCTGTTGTTGTTGGGAAATTTGGAGAAGTGCTCAATGCGATTCAGTATTTAGTTGTCCTTTCTGCAAATCGCGACGGGGGGCAATATATGAAGGTTATTTTGGACAGCGGAGATTTTAGGAAGAACAGGCGAAAAAGTCTTCAAGATCTTGGAAAACGCGTTGCGACGACAGCGATTGAAAAAAGCAAATCCATCGTTTTAGAGCCGATGAATCCTTATGAAAGAAGGGTCATTCATGCGTGTATTTCTAAGATGGAGGGGGTTTATTCTCGGTCTATTGGAACGGATCCGAATCGCAGAGTTATTGTTTATCCTGCGAGCGGTTGGACAGGGGAGCCTTTGGACTATAAAAAACCGTCCAGATCAAAGCAGCCGTATCTTTTTAGCAACCAAAAAAATCACGACTCAAAAATTGTTGACATTGATTCTCAGCTTCATACATATGATTTTGAAAAAGAATTTTTGAAGGTTGCGGGAAATGAGCATGCCGAATATGAAAAAGTTGACTTAAAGTAGAAATCATATATTTGATTTGGGAGGGGCTTTGAGGGTCTCTCCTTGTTTTGTGTTTTTAAATATATATTTTAATGAGGTGAAATTTTTTGGAAAAGTGTATTGCAGCAGTGGCCACCCCTATTGCGCCGTCGGGGATAGCTGTCATTAGGTTGTCTGGAATTGATTCTATTAAAATAGCGTCTAAAATTTTTCGTCCTGTGAAAAAAAATCTAGAAATGCTAAACGGATATACGGCGGCATATGGCCACATTGTTGAGAAAGAGGAAATAATAGATGATGGCGTTGCGTTGGTTTTCAGAGCCCCAAACAGTTACACGGGTGAGGATACTGTTGAAATATCATGTCATGGCGGAATATTAATCATAGAAAAAGTCTTGGAATTATGCTATGCTAATGGCGCGAGTCCTGCTCAAAATGGGGAATTCACAAAACGAGCTTTTTTGAACAACAAAATGAATTTAACTCAAGCTGAAGCGGTTATGGATTTAATAAATGCGCAATCTGTTGTTGCATTAAAGGCGGCTAATGCGGCAAAAAGTGGAGCTTTATATAAAAAAATTGATAATATATGCAAAAATATGGTTGAAATTGATGGGCACATTCAAGCTTGGCTGGATTATCCGGACGAAGATATTGATTTGGTTGATTCGAAAAATGTCGCGCAAGAACTTGGTATGTTAAAAATTGAACTAGAAAAAATTTTAAAAAATTATAGATTGGGAAATTTAGTGAAAAGCGGAGTTAAAACCGTGATTGTTGGGAAACCCAACGTTGGAAAATCAACAATCACTAACCTTTTGTCTGGAAGAGAAAAGAGCATTGTGACTGATATTTCCGGGACCACTCGGGACATTGTCGAAAGCGAGATTCAAATTGGTGGACTTGCTTTTATTTTATTTGACACCGCCGGAATCAGAGAGGCCCAAGATGCTGTTGAAAAAATTGGAATTGAAAGAGCAAAAGATAAATTAGAAGAGGCAGATTTGATTTTATTTATAGCAGATGGATCCCAAAATATTGACAAAACAGAATTAGAATTTTTAAGAAAACATGATAAAATTCCAAAAATATGCGTTTTAAATAAAGAAGACTTAGGAATTTTAGGACAAAAAATTAACGTTTCGGATTTTAGCTGTGTTGTTAAAACGTCGTGCAAAAAGCCAGACACAATAGAAAATTTAAAACAAAAAATGCTGGAATTAATGAAGCTGAATTCTTTTGATTGCAGCGCGCCTTTAATTTTTAATGAAAGACAAAAAATCGCAATAAAAAAAGCTGTTGAAGATTTGCAAGGAGCAATAAACGCAATAGAAAACGGGTTGACGTGGGACGCTATTTGTGTGTCTATTGAAGACGCTATCGATGATTTATTAGAATTGACAGGCGAGATCTCATCAGAACGCGTTATTGATGAGGTTTTTTCAAAATTTTGTGTTGGCAAATAGCTAAAAAACTAACATTTATATATTTTTTTATTGAATACGGTGTAATGTAGAGGTGATTTAATGGAATATTTATTAGACAAAGTGGAAATTGTTGTTATTGGAGCTGGTCACGCTGGAATTGAAGCGGCTTTGGCATCGGCAAAATTGGGCTGCAAAACCATTTTACTTACTATGTCGCTTGACCAAATCGCAAATATGCCGTGTAATCCTTCGATTGGCGGAACCGCAAAAGGGCATTTGGTTAGAGAGATTGACGCGTTAGGCGGTGAAATGGGAAAGGCTGCGGATGAAAATATGCTTCAAAGTCGAATTTTAAATAGAGGTAAAGGTCCTGCGGTCCACAGTCCGAGGGCTCAAATAGATCGAAATCAATATCACGTATATATGAAAAATATATTAGAAACTCAAAAAAATTTATATATTAAGCAAGATGAAGCTGTTGAAATCCGACTCAATAAAAACACAATTGCTGGGGTTTTGACAAAATTGGGAGCCTTCATCCAAACCGATGCGGTGATAATTTGTTGCGGAACATATTTGAACAGCAAAATATTTGTTGGCCAGTCTTCCTATTTTGGCGGACCGGATGGATCTCCCAGCTCTGGACAATTTTCTCAGTCTTTGAAAAATTTAAATTTAAAATTGCGGCGCTTTAAAACCGGAACTCCCGCCCGGGTTAATCGCAGGAGCATAGATTTTGGCAAACTTGAAGTCCAAAATGGTGATGATCGCATCACCCCTTTTTCATTTTCAAATCAAAAACAGTTAAAAAATAAAATACAGTGCTTTATTGCATACACAAATAGTAAAACTCATGATATTATAAAGCAAAATTTGAAAAAATCTCCGTTATATAGTGGATTTATAGAGGGGATAGGGCCCAGATATTGCCCATCAATTGAAGACAAAATTGTGAGATTCGCAGATAAACCACGTCATCAATTGTTCATTGAGCCAATCGGACTGCAAACGCAGGAAATGTATCTTCAAGGAATGTCCTCTTCGCTGCCGGAAGATGTTCAAATTGATTTTTTACGCACAATTAAGGGATTGGAAAATGTTGAAATTATGCGAAGTGCATATGCAATCGAATATGATTGTTTGGATCCTTTGGAATTATATCCAACCTTGGAACACAAAAAAATAAGAGGATTATATGGAGCGGGGCAATTTAATGGAACTTCAGGCTATGAAGAAGCGGCGGCTCAAGGCTTAATCGCGGGAATTAATGCTGCAAGAAAAATAAAAGGAAAAGCTGAATTTGTTTTGCCTAGATCGTCCTCATATATAGGAACTTTAATAGACGATTTAGTGACTAAAGGATGCACAGAGCCGTACAGAATCATGACGGCAAGAAGTGAATATAGACTTTTGCTGCGACAAGACAACGCTGATCAAAGGCTGACGCCGCTTGGATTTGAAATCGGACTTGTCAATAAAGAACAATATGATAAATTTATGCAAAAAAAACAAAAAATCAGTCAAGAAAAATCAAGGATATTCAAAGTTATTATAAAACCTTCTGATGACTTAAATAAAGAGTTCATATCTCAAGGGATATCGCGGTTAAATCAGCCTCAAAAAATGGGAGATCTGCTAAAACGCCCTGGGGTGGGATATTCCGTTTTGGAGCAATATGATCAAAATATGCCCGATATACCGACAGATATCAAGGAACAAGTTGAAATCGATCTCAAATACGAAGGATATATTAAAAAACAACAGCAAAAAGTTGAAGCTATGAGAAAATTAGAAACGAAAAAATTGCCACCGGATATAGATTATTCCGCAATAAATGAACTGCGACTTGAAGCGCGCGAAAAATTAAATGTGGTTAGGCCGATTAATTTAGGGCAAGCTTTAAGAATATCGGGTGTGAATCCTGCTGATGTGGCGGTTTTAAGTATATGGTTGAAAAGGAGAGGTGGTGCAAATGATAAATAAAGCGTTGCTGAAAGAAATGTGTTTTAAACATAATATTGATTTGAATGATGAACAACTTCAAAAATTAGATGAATTTTCTGAAATATTAGTTGAATGGAATAAAAAATTTAATTTAACCGCAATCACAAGCCCGAATGAGATAGTGTATAAACATTTTATTGATAGTTTATTGATTTTTCGAGCGATTGATTTGGAATTTAATGCCTGTTTGATGGATGTTGGAGCAGGGGCGGGCTTTCCATCCACACCTATCGCCATCGCTAGAAGTGATCTTTTTGTCACACAATTGGACAGTTCAAAAAAACGGGTTTCATTTTTGCAAAAAGTTAATTCTCATTTTGGATTAAACTCTGAATCACTTCATGGCAGAGCGGAAGAATTTTCTAAAAAAATTGAGTATAGAGAAAAATTTGACTATGTCACCGCTAGGGCAGTTGCCTCGATGAATAAGCTTTCAGAATATTGTTTGCCGTTTGCTAAGGTTGGTGGCTTTTTTATTGCAATGAAAGGGCCTGAATATGCGCCAGAGCTTGAACAAGCAGAAAAAGCTATCAAAGTTCTTGGGGGCAGAGTTGAAAAAATTCAAACCTTTAAATTGGAAAATTCAAGCATTAGAACAATAATTGTAGTAAAAAAAATATCGCAAACTCCTGCAAAATATCCTCGCACGTTTGCAAAAATATCAAAAAAACCCATTTAAATTTGACTCAACCAACACCTTCGGTCGAAAAGCGCGATGAAAAGTTCTGGATATAGTTTGTTTGTTTTGATATAATAAATTCATAAAATAATCAATTGGAGTTTTATTTATATCATAATGAAAGGGTAATATGGATATGAAACTTTTCACAAAGGAAAAAGCCATAAATCATGTTGTTTTATTGTCAACAAATGATATATTATCTAATCCAGCTCAGCCTAGAACAGTTTTTGAAACGGAAGATTTGGGAAAATTAGCAGAAAGTATCAAATATAATGGTATTTTGCAGCCTCTGACTGTTAGACTCAACTCTGAAAATAAATATGAACTGATTTCCGGCGAACGTCGATTAAAAGCCGCCAAATTAGCCGGCCTGACAGATGTCCCTTGCATCATCCTAAAAACAGATTCTGCTCAATCTGCCATTTTTGCTTTAATTGAAAATATACAAAGGCAAGACTTGAACTATTTTGAAGAGGCAATTGCTATAAACAAACTTATTGAAAAATGGAATATAACTCAAGAAGAAGCTTCTGTGAAATTGGGGAAAGCTCAATCAACAATAGCTAATAAATTGCGATTGCTTAGATTTGATGATGATCAAAGGCTCAAAATTATTAAGAATGGATTGACTGAACGACACGCCCGCGCGTTATTGAAATTGCCAAACAATCAGGCCGTTGATAAGGCTATACACTATATCGCAATAAAGCATTTAAATGTTAAACAAACCGAAACATACATTCGTGATTTTTTGCAGCAAGAAACTAAATCGGCCCCAAAATTTATTCCGGTTATTAAGGATGTTCGAATATTTTTCAATACAATAGATAAAGCGGTTAAAACAATGCAAAAAGCGGGAATTATGGCAAAAATTCATCGAGATGATGATGACAAATATATTAAATACACGGTTAAAATACCCCACTCTATTAATAAATAAATGTTTGCTTGGTTATCTTGCAATGTCATAAATGTTTCACGTGAAACATTTATGATTTTTAATTTGTCTCAAATTATTATTTTAAACTAGCGGGTTTGTTGCAACAGCTTTGATGCTTTCAAACAGCTGTTTTTCAAAAAAATGTTTCACGTGAAACATTTTAAAATTACATACAAATCAGAAGAAATAAACACGAAAAAACTGTTGCATAAAATATGATATGTGGTATAATTATACTTGGCTGGGGTTATACAGCCTTCAATAACTTGTTTTAAGGAGTTGATATTTTGTGTAAAGTTATTGCCGTAGTTAATCAAAAAGGGGGAGTTGGTAAAACAACAACCGCAGTTAATTTGAGCGCTGCAATTGGAATTGAAAAGAAAAAAACTTTGCTGGTTGATTTAGATCCCCAGGGCAATTCAACAAGTGGAATGGGAATTGTAAAAACACAAGTGGATTTTTCTGTATATGATGTGCTAATTAACGATCAGCCCATTGACTCAGTTATTATCCATACACAATTTCAGAATGTCAACGTTGTTCCCTCAGGTATAGAATTAGCGGGAGCTGAGATTGAAATGGTTGAACTGAGAGAGCGAACTTTTTTATTAAAAAAAAGAATAGAAGAAATCAAAGCCGAATATAAGTATATCTTAATAGATTGCCCTCCTTCTTTAGGAATATTAACGTTAAACGCCTTAACGGCTAGTGATGCCATAATAATCCCCACTCAATGTGAATATTATGCTCTCGAAGGCCTATCTCAACTTGTGGCAACGGTTAAGCAAGTAAAAAAATTATACAATCCTTTAATAGAAATAGATGGAATTTTGCTAACAATGTATGATGGACGATTAAAACTGACAATGCAGGTGGTCAATGAAGTCAAAAAGCATTTCAACAGTAAAGTGTATAAATCGGTCATACCCAAAAATGTCAGATTGTCTGAGGCTCCAAGTTTCGGGGAACCTATTTCATACTATGATAAATATTCAAAAGGAGCGCATGCCTATCAAAAGCTTGCAAAAGAGGTCATTAAAAACACAAAAAAATAGAAAGGAATGATATATGTGGCGAAAAAAAGTGGTTTAGGAAAGGGACTAGATGCTTTATTTCAAGACGATACTGAAGAAACAAAAAACACATTAACGGTGAACATAACCAAAGTTGAGCCGAATAAAGGCCAGCCCCGGCATAGATTTGATGAAGAAGCCATGACATCATTGGCGGATTCTATTCGAGAACATGGTGTGATTCAGCCAATAGTTGTTAGGCCGTTGAATAATGAGAGATATCAAATTATTGCCGGAGAGCGTCGCTGGAGAGCGTCCAGAATGGCGGGGCTGAAAGAAGTCCCAATAATAATAAAAGATGTTGATGATAAGCAAACCATGGAAATAGCGCTGATAGAAAATTTGCAAAGGGAAGATCTAAATCCCATAGAAGAAGCAAGAGGCTATGTTAAACTCATGGAAGAACACAAACTCACTCAAGATAATGTTTCTAAAAGGGTTGGGAAATCCAGAAGCGCGATTGCAAATTCTGTTCGCCTGTTGAGCCTGCCAAGCGAAGTTATTAAAGAACTTGAGTGTGGAAATTTATCTGGAGGTCAAGGACGCGCGCTGCTTTCGCTTGAAAACGCGGAACAAATCAAGGAGGTTGCTTCGAGGGCAATTTCAAGAGGAATGAGCGTTAGAGAACTTGAAAAAATCAGTAATGCTAAAAAAAACACTAAGCCAAAGCAAAAAAAGAACATCAAAGACCATATATACAAAGAATTAGAATTATCTATGCAAGAAGAATTAAACAGAAAAGTTAAAATTGAGGTCACATCTGAAGGCAAAGGCAAACTGATTTTAGATTTTTATAATAAAGAGGAATTAATAGACATGGCCTATGCTTTAGCAAATCAAAGAAAATAGAAAAGGAGAAAATCAATGTTGGATATAAAGCTTATTAGAGAAAATCCTCAAATTGTCAAAAATAATATAGAAAAAAAATTCCAACACTCAAAAATTAAATTAGTCGATGAAGTGTTAGATCTAGATAAAGAATATCGTGAATTAAAAACAAAATGCGATCAAATCAGGGGCGATCGAAATAGAATAAGCAAACAAATAGGCGCGTTGATTGGACGCGGGGAAAAAGATAAAGCTCAAGAAATTAAATCCAGTGTCAAAAAAATGAACTTAGAACTTGAAACTCTTGAAGAAAACGAACAGCAATTATATCAAAAAATTCACAAAATAATGCTGTCCATTCCCAATATTATTGATGAAAGCGTTCCGATTGGAAAAGATGACAGCGAAAATGTTGAAATCGAAAAATTTGGAACGCCAACAATTCCAGAATATGAGATTCCATATCATGTGGATATAATGGAAAAACTAAACGGAATAGACCTGGAAAGCGCCAGAAAAACCAGCGGGAATGGGTTTTATTACCTTTGCGGCGATATTGCAAGACTGCATTCGGCTATTTTATCATATGCTCGAGATTTCATGATCGATCGAGGGTTCACATATTTCATACCGCCATATATGATTAGAAGCGAAGTTGTTGATGGAGTCATGAGTTTTGATGAAATGGAAAACATGATGTATAAAATTGAAGGAGAAGATCTGTATCTTATCGGAACTAGCGAACATTCTATGATTGGGAAATTTATCAACACGTTCACGGATGAAGAGAAATTGCCGATGAAATACACTAGCTATTCGCCATGTTTTAGAAAAGAGGTTGGCGCGCATGGAATAGAGGAGAGAGGAGTATATCGAATACATCAATTTGAAAAGCAAGAAATGGTGGTTATCTGCAGACCCGATCAAAGCAAACAATATTTTAGTGAAATGCTTAAAAACACGGTTGATTTCTTTCGCTCAATCGAAATTCCAGTCAGAACATTGGAATGCTGCTCGGGAGATCTTGCTGACTTAAAGGTTAAAAGCGTTGATGTTGAAGCTTGGTCACCCAGACAAAAAAAGTATTTCGAAGTTGGAAGTTGTTCAAATTTAGGCGATGCACAAGCCAGAAGGCTTAAAATCAGAGTCCGATCAAAAGAAAAAAATTACTTTGCACACACTTTAAACAACACGGTGGTTGCCCCGCCGAGGATGCTGATCGCGTTTTTAGAAAACAACTACACCTCAAATCAGACAGTTAAAATCCCCAAGCCTCTTCAAATTTATATGGGCAATAAAACTGAATTAAAATAACAAAAAAAGCTGCAATACCATGCATGAAGGTGCTGCAGCTTTTTATATGAGCATAATTAATTTTCAAATATATTTATTTAAAACAGAAAACGAAAACGGGGATAATAAAATTTGATTTTTCACATATTGCCCATGAACGCAGTTGTAGCCCTTTAAATTTAAATCTATTGCCTTTTCATAGTCATTGGGGTTTAAAATCAAAATTGTTGATTCGCGCAAATCCTCCCTTTTAAACATCAAAACGTCCGTTGGGGATTCAACAAATTCTATGGCCCCTTCAGCCAAAGCCGGCAATTTTTTTCTGAGTTCACCCAAAAATTTAGCAAATTCTAATATGTTTTTATCTTCACATCCCCATGGATAGCACTTTCTGTTAAATGGATCTTTATATCCTTGAAGGCCCGCCTCATCTCCATAATATATGCAAGGGGAGCCGGGCAAAAAATATTGCAAAACCATGGCGCATTTTAACATATTAGCGCCGATTTTATATTGCTCTATTGATAAAACATTTTCAAATTGCCATTTCCGGTTATGATTGTCTTCGCAGGGTCCCGCTAAAGCAGTTATGGCTCTGGTTATGTCGTGGGTTGACAGCAAATTCATACACACATTTAGCGCTTGGGGTGGATAGTTTTCGACAACTGTCATGACAGAATCCTCAAAAACCTTTTTATTTTTAGTTTTAATATAGGAAATAATTGCGTTTCTAAAGGGGTAGTTCATGACTCCATCCAACCGATCTCCAAGAAAATATTTTTTGTCTTCATCGTATGCAACCTTGTTTGAAGCGTCCTCCCAAACCTCGCCAATAAGCAATTTATCTTCTCCTTCAGACTTGATCGTCTTTCGAATTTTTTCAACCATCTCTCCTGGCAACTCATCAACAACATCAAGCCTAAATCCTCTTGCCCCAAGCTTCAGCCATTTTTTTATCACGCCATCATCCCCGCATAAAAAATCAATAAAATCGCTTTTGTTTTTATTAATTGCGGGAAGGTCTAGAAAGCCCCACCATGAGTTGTATTTATCAGGATATTCAATAAAATTATACCACGAAAAATATCGACTATCCTTAGAATTATGCGCTCCCGGAGAGGCATATCGATTGCTTTTATTAAAATATATACTGTCAGCGCCTGTGTGGTTAAAAACTCCATCTAAAATTATGGAAATGTTTCTTTTTTTTGCTGCCGAACATAGGTTTGAAAAACTCTCTTCATCTCCAAGAAGCGGGTCTATTTTCATATAGTCCGCTGTGTTATAGCGATGATTAGAATGCGCTTCAAAAATTGGATTTAAATAAATTATATTGACGCCTAAAGACTCAAGATATGGGAGTTTTTGCTCAATTCCCTTTAAATCTCCGCAAAAATAATCATTGTTTAATATTTCCCCGTTTTCATTTGGCAAAAATAAAGGAGTTCCTCCCCAATCAGACCGCAAAAGCCGATCGGAAGGAACGTTTTTCTTTTCCTCTTTGCTGAAACAAAACCTGTCTGGAAAAATTTGGTAATATATTCCCCCTTTAGCAAAATCAGGGGTCTTAAAGTTTTTTTGAAAAACAGTCAATTGAAAATTAGGCCCGTCATTTTCCGAAAAATATCCCGATCCATCCGAATTTCTTCGAATATATGTTGTTTTTGAGTCTTTTTCAATTCTAAAATAGTAAAATAAAACCCGCGCCTTTTCGGGAACAACGCTGCATCCGTAGCAAATTGAGTCTTTCTGGGTGTTTTCATAGGCAAGCTCAAATTCCCGAGAATATCCATTAAAATCATAAAAACATATATAAACTTTCGAAAAAGCGAACTCGGACGGCAAATTAACTTTAAACTGGGTTTTAGTTTGAACTTCAACGGCGCCAAATGGTTTTTTAAACTTCAAATCTCTGCTGTTATATATGCAACTCATTTTCAAATCCACCCTTTCAATCCAAATTAATTTAAAATCGTTTTTTTATAAGTCCCATATATCTTTCGCATATTGAGAGACAGCCCTGTCAGCTGAAAAGTATCCTGCATTTGCTATGTTGATTGCGCTCATTTTATACCATTTTTTTGGATTATTATATAACGTTCTTGCTTTATTTTGAACATCGCGATATGACGAAAAATCCGCCAAAACCATATATGGGTCCTTCCATTTCAAAGAATTAGCTATATCACAAAACTCGGCCTGATAAATCCCATGCTCCATAAAATCAACAACACGTTTTATGTGAGGGTTTTTATTATATATCTCAATGGGAAAATAGCCTTTTTTTCGAATATTTTCAACATCTTTTGAATCCATCCCAAAAATTAATATATTATCCTCTCCAACGTTTTGATGTATTTCAACATTAGCGCCGTCCTCAGTCCCAAGCGTTATCGCTCCATTAATCATAAATTTCATATTTCCAGTTCCAGACGCTTCAGTTCCTGCCAGTGATATTTGCTCTGAAATGTCGCTTGCGGGGATTATAAGCTCAGCCAGAGAGACATTGTAGTTTTCAACATAAACCACATTTAATTTCTCTCGGATTTTGGGATCACGTCGTATATGATCAGAAAGAGCGCAAATAAGCTTAATAATTTGCTTTGCAATATAGTATCCAGGAGCTGCTTTGGCTGAAAAAACATATGTTTTTGGAGCAAAATCTGCGCTTGGATTGTCTTTTAAGTAAAGATAATCCGAGATTATGTTCAAGGCGTTCATGTGCTGTCGTTTATATTCGTGCATCCGCTTAACCTGAACGTCAAAAATAGAGTTAATGTCAATGCTAAAATGCTCCGACCCGAAAGTGGAAGACAAAAATTTTTCTTTGTTCTCGCGTTTAATTTGTGCTAATCTTTTTTGAATTTCAGAATCATCAGCATATTTTTCAAATTTTTTTAACTCTTGCGCATCTTTTTCAAATTTAGACCCAACAGTTTCGCGCAGAAGTTTGTCAAGCCCGGGATTAATTTGACTGAGCCATCTTCTATATGCAATTCCGTTGGTGACATTAGTGAATTTGTCAGGCTCCTCTCGATAAAAATCATAAAACAAATCCTTGCGCAAAATTTTGCTGTGGAGCTCGGAAACGCCATTAATCTTTTTAGACGCATACACACATAAATTTGCCATTTTAACGCAATTATTTTCAACTATTGACATTTTATTCATCCGATTTATATCCCACGCAAACTTATTTTTCATTTCCTCGACAAATCTGCGGTTTATTTCCAATATGATTTGAAAAATTCGCGGAAGCAAGTCTTTGATAAGGCCTTCATTCCAAACCTCCAAAGCCTCAGTCATAACAGTGTGGTTGGTGTATGTGAAGGTGTTTTCAGTGATTTTCCAGGCTTTTTCCCAGCTATATCCACATTCATCCAGTAAAATTCTCATCAGTTCTGGAATTGCAAGCGTTGGGTGTGTGTCATTAATGTGGATTGCATTTTTTTCAGCAAAATTATCCATATTTCCATATTCTCTTGTGTGTCTGTTAACTATGTCGCCCAGCGAAGCAGCACAAAGAAAATACTGTTGACGCAAACGCAAAAGTTTTCCCTGGAGGTGGTTGTCATTAGGATATAAAATTTTAGATATAGATTCAGCTGTTATGCTTTGGCCCATGGCGCCAGTGTAGTCTCCTCGGTTGAAAGAATCCATGTCAAAAAAAGGAGACTCCGCGTCCCAAAGGCGCAAAACAGCAACGCCAGAAGAGCTATATCCCGGAATATATATGTCGTATGGAATCGCCCGAACGACTGAATAGTTTTTTTGTATAACATAATGAAATCCTGAAGCGTCCCAATGTTCTTCAACCTCCCCGCCAAATTTAACATCAATTGCAAGTTCGGGTTGAGGATTGAGCCAAAATTTCCCCGTTGAAAGCCACTTGTCCGGAAGCTCCGTTTGCCACCCATCCACAATTTTTTGCTTGAATATTCCAAATTCATATAGTATTGAATATCCATATGAATGAAAGCCGAGGTTTGCCATCGAATCCAAATAGCACGCCGCAAGCCTTCCCAAGCCGCCGTTTCCAAGCCCAGCGTCTGCTTCGCATTCGCACACATCTTCAAGGCCTATTTCAAAATGCGACAAAATATCCTTTACAGCGTCTGTTATTTTCAAATTAAACAAATTATTTCTCAAAGACCTGCCAATAAGAAACTCGATGCTTAAATAATTGATTTGCTTGCGCCCTGTTGACAAATTTTGAGCTTTAAAATGACGGGCGTTGATTTTCAAAATTTTGTTAACGGTCATTGCAAGCGCCTTATAAAACTGCTCAACTGAAGCATCTTGTGGAGATGTCCTGAGTTGGCCGAGGGCGAAGACAATCTCATTTTTTAAATATTCCTTTGATATTTTCATAAAAACCCCCTTTGTTTTAAAAAATCAAAATCAAAACACATTTTTATTATTCTTTCAGCATAACTGCTTATGTTATTAATTATATGCCAATTTTTACGTATAATCAAGACAAATATAAATTTTGGCTGTGTTATATTTGTCTCCATTTAAATCATTTCTTGAAATATTCAGCTCTTTAGTGAAAATCTTCAATAATTCCAAATATGTTTGACCGAATTCTAAAAAAACAATGCAAAGGCCAGGCAAACCGCCGCCAGCTCACAATCAACTGTAATATTAAATCTTTTTGAGTTTTCTCGTCTCTTTGAAAGCTGACCTCAACAAGCGCTAGGCTAAAGTCCTCGAGGAAAAAAGGGGGTGGGAATCAATTGGCTTTGTCGTTTGTTTATTTTGAGGCGAGTTTTTTTGCTTGCTGTAGCAAATTAATTTGAATTCTGGGTTATAAAAAATTAATTTTTAATGTTGATTGTGTGAAAAAAATGCATAAAATAAATACTGTGACATAATTTTGTTTTTTATGTTTTGCAGAATATATTTTTGGAATTTTTTAAACAAAAGTTTGACAAAATATTTTAAATTTGCTATAATTCACTCGTGTTTAACGGAATTGAGATGTGGGCTTGAGTTTTGGGAAGTGGAGTATTTTTTTGTGTGAATTTTGATTATATTCACATATTTTGGGTTGAAGGGGTGTATATATGACAAACAAAAATATGGGTCGTGGAGAAAGGAAAAAAAGAGCTCCTAGGGGCCAAAAGATTCGTTATGTTAAAACTAATCGGCCTTCTGAAAAAAATTTTAGATCAAGGCCCAGTTCAGCGCGCAGATATAGGCCTGCTGGACGCCGAAAAAGAGCAAGAAAAATTGGGAAGTTTGTTGTTGCTTTTGCGGCGGTTTTTTTGGTTTTGGTCATATTTTTTGTCGCGTGCTATGCTTTTTCGATTTTGTCAAAATTTCAACATGATGACCTGACAAATGACGACATTGGAATAGACAGAGAGCAATTTTTGCAGGGTGATCAAGCAATAGTTAACATTGCGCTGCTTGGAGTTGATGATAATGGAACTTCTGATGCGATAATCATTGCAAGCATAGACACAAATCAGAATAAAATCAAACTAACCTCAATTTTGCGAGACAGTTTGGTTAAAGTTGAGCCTGATGGAAAAAAGCCGTATTATACTAAACTAAATGAAGCTTTTGGGAATGGAGGCGCAGCAACGACTTTAAAAGCAATAAACCGCAATTTCAATTTGAATATAAAAGACTATGTTTCGATAAAATTCGAAGGACTGGCGGCCATAATTGACATGGTTGGAGGGGTCAAGCTGAACATAACCAAGGAAGAAGCAGAGCATATTAATGGCCTGATCGCCAGCACTCAGGGCCATCAGCATTGTCCGATGGTTGAAGGATATGGAGATGTGACGCTAAATGGAATTCAAGCGATTGAATACGCGCGAATTCGCAAAAAGATTAATCAAAATGGGCAAAGCGATGATTATGGCAGGACAGATCGCCAAAGAGCGGTTTTGGAGGAAATGTTGGAAAAGGCAAAAAATATGCCATATAATGAAATTCTCGGCCTGGTTGATGTATTTTTGCAGCATATGAAAACTTCTCTGGATTTAAATAAAATCATAGGGTTGTCGAAAATGTTAAAAAACGATAATATATCAGTACTGCAAAATAGAGTCCCCATGGTTGAATATACAATAAACAGAGACTATCATTATTCGCTTAACGGAATAAATAAGTCAACCGTCTATTATAATCTAAAATATGCTGGGCAGCTGATTAATGCTTTCATATATGACGACATTTTGCCTGATGAATATATTGCGCAAAATCCGCCCCCGCTTGAGGGTGGGCCGCTGGACAGCCATTCAGGGGCTATTGAAAGCATGTGAAACTGTCCAGAATTTATGAGACTGTATATTAATTTTAGAGGAAGGGACGCATGTATTATTTTGATAACGCAGCAACAACAAAAGTTTTAAAACCGGCGGCTGATTTGGCTTTAAAGTGTATGACGCAGATGTATGGAAATCCTTCTTCTTTGCATAAAATGGGGGTTGAGGCGGAGGAAATTTTAGATTCTGCTCGAAAATCAATAGCAGATGTTTTAAATTGTGAACAGGGTGAAATAATTTTCACTTCTTGCGCAACAGAAAGCGTCAATATAGCGCTTTTTGGCTCTCTTAAAAACTCAAAACACACAGGGGAAAAAATAATCACGACGTCGATCGAGCATGCTTCGACCGCAAAATGTGTTGAAAAATTAGAAGAACAGGGATATGGTGTTGTTAGAATATCCTCTAAAGATGTTGAAAATTTTTCAAAGAGACTGATAAATGAAGTTGATGAAAAAACTTTTTTAATCAGTTTGATCCATGTTAATAATGAAAATGGGCTGATTCTTCCGATCGAAGAAATTGCAAAACAGGCCAAACTAAAAAATCCAAATTTGCTGATTCATGTGGATATTGTCCAGTCTTTTTGCAAAATGCCGCTGGACTTTTCAAAATTGAAAATAGATCTTGCCTCTTTTTCGGGTCACAAAATCAATGCGCCTAAGGGTGTTGGAGGGCTATATATTCGAAAGGGGACAAAAATTTTAAAAAGAAGTTTTGGAGGAGGCCAGGAAAACAATTTTCGCCCGGGGACAGAGGCGGTTCCGGCAATTGCTGCGTTTGGCGTTGCTGCTAAAATCAATCGAGAGAGAATGGATGATTCTTTGAAACATTATTATTCGCTGAAAAATCATCTTATGAGCAAAATAAAAGACAATAGCGACATATATATTAATTCGCCCGCCGGTTGCGCTCCATATATAGTGAATGTGTCGATAAAAGGAATTCGCTCTGAAATTATGCTGCATTTTTTGGAGCAAAATGGTTTTATTGTTTCGTCTGGGTCGGCTTGTTCGGGATCCAAAAAAAGCGGCGTTTTGCAAAGTATGGGATATTCTAAAGCCAGGGAAGATTGTTCAATAAGAATAAGTTTTTCAACTCAAAACACAATTTCTCAAATTGATATGCTTGTTGATGCTATAAAACAAGGTCAAAAAAAGCTGATAAAGTCATGTTAAATTGATTTTTCTCGTTTTTAATTTAATAAAAAGGAAGTTTATGTATGGATGAAGTTATTTTGATAAAAGAAGGCGAAATCGCTCTGAAGGGCCTGAATCGGTCTGATTTTGAGAATCGCTTGATCAAAAACATTAAGCAAAAGCTCAAATTGCTTGGGAAATTTAGGTATGAAAACGCTCAATCCACGATAACTGTTGAGCCTTTGGAAGAATGCGACATGGACGTGGTCGAAAAAAAAATATCAACCGTTTTTGGAATAGCCTCCTATTCCCGGGCAGCAAAAGCGCCAAAAAATTTCGAAAAAATCAAGGCTGTTGCTAAAAATTATCTGCAAGATCACCTAAAAATATGCAAAACTTTTAAAGTTGAGGCCAGAAGATCGGACAAAAGTTTTCCCCTAAAATCTCCTCAAATTTGCGCTGAAATGGGCGAATTTTTGCTGGATGAATTTTCGAATTTGCGCGTCGACGTGAATGAGCCGGATGCTATTGTTAAAATTGAAATTCGAGATAAGGGCGCATACATATATTCAAAGAAGTTTTCGGGGGCAGGAGGGCTTCCTCAAGGCTGTGGCGGCGATGGAATGCTTTTGATTTCGGGCGGAATTGACAGCCCTGTTGCGGGGTGGATGATGGCAAAAAGAGGTCTCAAACTTCAAGCGATTCACTTTGCGAGCCCTCCATACACAAGCGAAAGAGCCCTAAAAAAAACAGAAAAGCTGGTCTCAAAACTCTGCAGATGGTGTGACTGCATACCATTTCATTGTGTTGACTTTGCTGGATTTCAAGAAGAAATACACAAAAAGTGTCCCAAAGATTTGATGACGATAATTGTTCGAAGGATGATGATGAAAATTTCGCAATCAATAATTAACGATCAAAATAGTCGAGGCTACTGCAACATTCAGGCGATTGTCACGGGGGAGAGCCTGGGGCAGGTTGCGAGCCAAACTCTCGGAGCCACTTTATGCACAAATTCTGTATGTTCTTTGCCTGTTTTTAGGCCTTTGATCGGGATGGATAAATCGGAAATTGTCAGTTTGGCGCGAAAAATAGGCACTTTTGAAACCTCAATCCTGCCATATGAAGATTGTTGCACTGTTTTCACCCCCAAGCATCCCCGGACCAAACCGCGATTATCTGACGTTGAGAATGCTGAAAAAAATCTAGAAATTGAAAAATTAATTAAAGAGGCGGTTGAAAAAACAAAGTTTTATTTAATTCGCGAATAAAAGATATATATCACATGGTTTTAATATATTTTCTATATAGTCAGTAATATGTGATATGGATCTGGTTTTTGTGGCGATATTTTGCTTTGACGGGACTGAAAAATTGTGATACAATGTCAAAAGGTTTGGATTTTTATTTAATAAAAGGTTGGTCTATGATCAGTTTATTGTTTTGAATTGTTGCTTTGGCGCCGATCGGAATGGTTAGGGGATTTTCGATGTGGCCGGCGTGGACGTTATATAGAATTGGAAAATCATATTCTTTCAAAACGTCAAAACACGCTTCTAGCATGGCTTCTTGGTTGGATTTTGAAAATGTCCCGATGATAACTCCCGAAAGCTTGTCCAAAATTCCTGCGAGTTTGAATTGCCAAAGTATTCGATGGATGCCGTGGGCAGACCCTTCCGTTTCTTCGAAAAATAAAATTTTGTTTTCATAGTCGGGGCAGTATTGCGTCCCCATTAGACACTGCATAAGACACAAATTGCCGCCGCATATTTCTCCGCTTCCGCTTTTGCCGTTAAATGACTTAAATGGTGAATTGTCATCTATATTATAAATTTCTGTTTTGTCTTGAGGATTTGTCAATATTTTTATTAAATTATCAAATGTTTTGTCTTTTTTATAATTGAGGGTTGACCCAAGCAGAGGACCGTGGAAGGTTATCACTCCTGATTTTTTCAGGATTGCGAGTTCAGCGGCTGTTTCATCGCTAAAACCCACAAAAATTTTGTTGTTTTGCCTAAATGAATCATAGTCAATTTTGTCTAGCGTTTGCATGGTTCCAGAGCCTCCGCAAAATGCGAAAATAGCCTTGATTTCCGGATCTTTAACGGCTTCGTTGAAGATGTCTGCGCGGAGTTGTTTTGTTTCATCCCCCAGATCGCAATTTGTGACTGTGAAAGATTCATCATACACTTTTGCGTTGAATCCTTTTTGCTTTAAAGTTTTGACAACCTCAGGAATTCTAGTGTTCTTGAAGGTTTCAACGTTAATTTTTCGAATTCGCGACAGCTCCAATATAGCCACTGTGTCGCCTTTTTTCAATTTATTTGGATATATTATATTTGTTTCATTTTTATTTCGCTGAAAAAATTGATCAGGACATGCTTCTGATAATTTGTAAATGCCAGATTCTTTTAATTGCTCCCAATATGTTTTTTGTGATTTATTCACAAATTTAACATTATCATTGTTAATTCCCGCATGCAAACTGTTAATTGAAAATATAGATAGAATTATTGGGGCCAGCCAAATAAATTTTCGAGTTTTCATAAAATATATCACTCCTAAAACCTATAATCCAGTTTAATTTTTGGTCTAATATTTTTCTAACAACCATCATACTATTATAATAGTTGAGGTTTTTGTCTGTTCATGTATGTTTACAAATTTTGATAATATACAAATAGTATAGATAAAAATTTGATATGCTTTTAATTTTATAAATTTATTATAATTTTTAAGTTAATATATTTATATTTTAAGAAGGCTGATGTTATGGTGACTAGATTTAAAAATTTGTGTATATTTGTTTTATTTGTGATTATTATTAGTTTGTGTGCTACGTATTCTCTGGGTGTTTTTGATATTTGTTTTTTGAAAAGTGTAACTGAAAAAAATTATAACCTAGGCGAATTTTTATATACTGGCGAGCTTTTGCATGGAAAGTTTCAAAATAATGGAATAATTAAGTTAAATGATGGATCTATATATTCTGGAAAATTTAAAAATGGAAGATTATTTGGAGATTTTACATATCATTCGAAAAATAATTGGTCTGTGTGTGGAATATTTGAAAATGATGATCTTGTTGTGGTGAATTCAACAACCAATCAATAAAAGCCCTAATATATTCTAACAAAACAAAATATATTAGATATAGATGATGAAAAAATTAGAACTCCCTTTGAAAAATGGAAGGAGACTGAATTCATTGAACAAAGTCAGATATATTAGCATCGTTAGAGTTTTAGGCCTGTTTTTGGTTTTAACATATCATCTGTTTCAAGATATTTTGCCAGGAGGATTTTTAGGGGTTGATATATTTTTTACATTTTCGGGGTATTTAATAACCTCGTTAATGATTTCAAACCTAGAAAATGCTAATAATTTTGATTTTTTGCGATACATAAAAAGGAGATTTTTGCGCATTTTTCCTGCGCTGCTTTTTTCTATATTTTTCACATTGCCGTTTGTTGCGCTGATCTCTTCTGATTTTAGCGCGAATTTGGATCGGCAAATTGCTGCTGCTTTGGGTTTTGTGACAAATTATTTTGAAATAAATTCTGGAAATAGCTATGAATCTCAGCTTGTTCCAAATTTATATACACATACTTGGTCATTAGCAATAGAAGCCCATTATTATATACTATGGGGAATTTACATGACAATAATCTCATTTATAGTATCAAGGCTAAAAAATAATAAAATAAAATTGGTTAAAATATTATTAATGGCAAATTCGATAATTTTATTTTTAATTTCATATTTTCATATGCAGCGTTTATTTTTTAACAGCGATAATAAATCTATTGCGTATTTTTCAACAATGGCTCACATATATCCATTTTTTGTTGGATCTGTTTTTGGGGTTTTGTTCGGGATAAATCTTGTGACAAAAATATCCCAATGGTTAAAAAATAAAATAAGACTTTGTAAAATTCACATCACGATTTTCATTCCTATAATTATTATGGCCATCATTTTTATTTGTCATAAAACAAATTTTGATAATAAATTAACATATAAATATGGATTTTTAACAATATCTTTGCTGTCTGCTGGCTTGATTTTTTTGTTAAGGATGCTGGATGAACTTTTGGATAAAAGCCGAAAAGAGTCAAAATTAATCGAACATATAGCGTTTATATCATATCCAATGTATTTATTTCACTGGCCTTTTTTCATAATTTTTTCAAATATTTTCAATTCTAACCTAATTTCAGCGACAGTAACCATAATTTTTTCATATGTTTTTTCTGTCTTGTTTGCGTATAATATTGAGCCGATTTTTTATAGAGCTTCACATACAAAGAGTAAAATTTTTAATAAATTGGGGAAATATATTATTGTGGGGACTGTTTTTTTTGGTTTCATTTGTTTATTTATTAATGCTAATATTTTAATCAACAAGTCGGATATTTCAGAATTAGAAAAAGAGCAAATGGTTGCCAGTGTGATTCAAAACATAGATAAAATAGAGAATTTAAAGCAAGGATTGAATGACCCAGACATAGGTTTTGACCAAGTGCAAAAAGTTGAAAATATTCAAAATAGTCAAAAATTATCTGATTTTGGGAATAAAATAACAGTGATTGGCGATTCTGTAACCTTGGGTGCGCGAAAAAAATTGAAAGAAACATTTGAAAATTCACATATCGACGCAAAGGGAAATCGCTCAATTGCTGACGGCTATGATTTAATAAAAAATATGCACGATTCAAATATATTAGGTAAATATGTTGTGATAGCGCTGGGAACTAATGGATGTGAAAATTGGAAGTCTATTATTGATAAAATCATTGAGGAATTTTCGAACAGCTACAGACTGATATTTGTCACTCCGTATGATGGATATTGGAATGAGTCGTGGAAATCATATAAAACCACTCAATATTTGAAAGAACTAAAAGAAAGCAGCACACTTATCACTATTGCTGATTGGGCGGAAAATATATCTTCACATTCGGATTTATTAGGTTCAGATAAAACACACATTGGCGGAAATCAAGTCGCGATAGATCTCTTTGTTGAAACAATAGCCAAGGCAATAAGCGAAGCGGACTTGAAAAGTTAAAAATTTTTATTCAATTTTATTGACAAGTGTGATTGAATTTGATATAATATTCTTCAATGTGAATTGTCGTTGGATGGCAAGTTTGGAAGGGGTTGTTTTTCATCATGTTATATGTGTTTTTAGGGATTTTGGCGGTAGTTGTTTTGATTTTGATATATATTCTTACTTTATATAATGGTTTGGTTCGGCTCAACAACAGGGTCAAGGAAGCGTTTTCGACCATGGATGTTTATTTAAAAAAGCGGTGGGATTTGATTCCAAATTTGGTCGAGACTGTCAAGGGCTATGCAAAGCATGAAAAAGGGACGCTTGAAGAGGTTATTAAGCTTCGAAATGGCGCGTATGATTCGATGACAGATGAAGAAAAAATAGAAACTAATGCGGGATTGTCAAGGGGAATTTCGCGCATTATGGCTTTGGCTGAGAGCTATCCCGACCTGAAAGCCAATCAAAATTTTATGGATTTGAGCGGGCAATTGTCAAAAATTGAAGAAGACATTGCAAATTCCAGGAAATATTATAATGCTGTTGTTAAAATGTTTAATGATAAAGTCGAAGTTTTTCCAAACAATCTTTTTGCTGGGATGTTTGGCCGCAGGTCTGTTGCCATGTTTGAGACCAGCGCTTCTGAAAGGGAGAATGTTCAGGTTAAATTTTAGAACAGCTTAAAGCATTTGCATGGGGGAGGGGCGAATATGAATAATATTAAAAAAATGATGTGCTGGGCCTTTGCTGTCGTGGTTTTTGTTTGCTCTGTTTGCTTTGGATTCTTTGCTCATGCCGAAAGTGCTGAAAACGGTTCCCCAGGCGCCAAATCAGGTTCTTTGGATGCGTATGTTGTTGAAAGCTGTAATATAGACATCACCTATAACGAGAACAATATTGTTGACGTTGTTGAAAAATATAGCGTATATTTCAATCAGCCTCTGCATGGTTGGACGGCAACTATTCCTTTGGTTGGCGAATTTCTAAAGCCAGACGGTTCCAGCGTTAAATATAATTCCAGGGTTTATGATGTGAGCGCCAGCGATAAACACCAAATGTTGAGGGAAAATGGAAACTGTGTTATAAAAATCGGCGATCCTCTAAAGAGTGTTAAAGGAAAGAAGGACTATGTCTTAAAATATAAATATGATTTGGGCAGGGATAGGCTGACGGATGCGGATCAAATTTATTATGATCTCGTCTGTGATCACGATGCGCCATACCAAAATGTGACGTTCTCAATCGCTTTGCCCAAAGATTTTGACGCCTCTAAGCTTGGCTTTGTTGCCGCCCCAAAGGGATCGGTTGGCGGGATGGACAAGGTTAGGTTTAGCGTTGATGGAACGAAAATAACAGGAAGTTATGATGGAATTTTGGCGGCTGGAGAGAGGTTGACGGTGAGGTGTGAGCTGCCGAAAGGATATTTTTCTAGGAATTATGGAGGCGCCTTTGTTTGTCAGATTGTTGTTGGGGCTTTGGCGGTTTTGGTGATGATTGTTGTTTTGTTTAGGCTTTTCGCTGTCAAGAAAAAGGCTGAAGATTTTGGGCCGTTGGTTGAGCCTGTTGAGTTTTATCCTCCGGACGGTTTAAATAGTGTTGATGTTGCGTATATATATAAAAACGGCGCCATAAGTTCGTCGAATGTGATGTCGCTGCTTGTATATCTTGCCAATAAGGGATATGTTAAAATATCAAGCCAGGCTGAGGACTCGAAAGATTTTGTGATAACCAAAGTTAAGGACTATGACGGAGACAACGAGTCTGAGCGGTTGTTTTTTGAAGGCTTGTTTGAGTCTGGAAAAAACGAGGCTTCATATGAAGATTTATATAATAATTTCTATAGGACAGTGGATTTAATTCGGAAAAAGGTTGAAAGTCCCGCGGGCAACAGATTTAAAATATTTTTAAAGTCTGTTCTGTCCGCCTGGAATTTTGCTTTTTTCGGTGTGCTTTTGATTTCGGTTTTGACCGCTTTGGCAACGGTTTTTGATTGGCTTGACCTCAACATGGTTATGGAAGCGGGAATTCAATATATGGATAAAATGGCCGGCTGTTGCGTTTTGGCTGTGGTTTTGATGGTTGCGTATGCTTTAATTCGCGTCTATGTTGATTCGTCAGGTGGTGAACAAAATGTTTTTTTGCTGTTGTTGATTGGCGTTGCGTTTCTTTTGTTTCTTTCTGTTGATTTGTCTGAGGTTAATGTTAATGTTGTTGGGATTGTCCTCGCTGTTTTGATATTTGCTTTGATTCATTTTCTGCCCAGGTTTATTAAAAAAATGCCGGCTAGATCGTTGTTGTTTGCTGTTTTGCCGTTTGCTGTTTCGGCGTATGTTTTGCTTTCTGACGCAACATATCTGCTGCTCAATTGCGTTGGGCTTGTGTGCGTGATTGTGACTGTTGTTTTTGCGTGCTCTCTGCCGCAGTACACTAAATATGGACACGAGATCACGGGGAGAGTTAGAGGTTTTCGAAACTTTTTGCTGACTGCTGAGAAGGAAAAATTGGAAGCGTTGGTTATGGACGATCCTGAGTATTTCTACAGTATACTCCCATACACGTATGTTTTGGACATTTCCGACAAGTGGATTAAAAAATTTGAGTCGATCGCAATTGAAAAGCCCCAGTGGTATGACGGAGGGGACGCTTTTGATGTTTACTATCTGGACAGGATGTTTTGGAGCATATCAAATCACGCATTAGAAACCAAGTCTCAAAACAGTTCAACTTCAACTTCATCTTCAACTTCGAGCTGGGGGAGTGGTTCGGATGGATCTGGAGGTGCTGTTGGCGGCGGAGGCTATGGTGGCGGCAGCCGAGGCGCTTGGTGATTTGTTGATTTAAAGGAAATGATGGCGATTTGCTTTGGCAGGTTGCCATTTTTTGTTATTTTATACAAAATGTCAAAAAAATATATGCTAATTTTGTGTAAACATACAAACTTTTTCCAATAAAACAATTGAATGTGTTAAATTTGAGACTGGATAGAAAATTGTAGGCTATATATATAAATACACAACACAAATCAAACAAACGCCACTTGACAAATAAATGTCATATATGATATATTTGTAATATATGTATATATATATATGTGTGGCAAATTTTTTTTTACGATTCTACAGATTGGAGTGGTTAAAAGTGTTAGAACTAAAAAATGTCAAAAAGGTGTATCATGTCGGGGAGGACATAACCGCTTTAAACGGGGTTTCAATAGGCTTTGGGCAAAGCGGGTTGGTTTCAATTTTGGGGCCATCGGGATGCGGCAAGACAACGCTTTTAAATGTCATTGGAGGCTTGGATGAATATGATTCTGGAGACGTGATTGTTAAAGGCAAGTCAACAAAGGCTTTTAAATCCGCTGATTGGGACGCATACCGCAATAACTGCATAGGCTTTGTTTTTCAGGGATATAATTTAATATCCCATCAAACTGTTTTAAAAAATGTTGAGGTTGCGCTGACTTTGTCTGGAATTTCCAAGTCCCAAAGGACAAGCCGGGCCAAAAAAGCTTTGGAGGATGTTGGGCTTGGGGCTCATTTAAACAAAAAGCCATCCCAGCTTTCCGGAGGCCAGATGCAAAGAGTTGCGATTGCGAGGGCTTTGGTTAATAATCCTGAAATAATCCTTGCGGACGAGCCAACAGGAGCGCTCGATAGCAAAACCAGCGTCCAAATTATGGACATCCTTAAAGAAATTTCCAAGGAAAAACTTGTCATCATGGTCACACACAACAAGGATCTGGCTCAGCAGTATTCGTCAAGGATAATCAATATGCTCGACGGCGAAATACATTCTGACAGCGAGCCAGATTCGTCGCAAAGTTCTTCAAGCGAGGGAATAATTTCTGGCTTTAAAAAGACATCTATGTCGATTATAACGGCGATTGGATTGTCTTTTAGCAATTTGATGACAAAAAAGGGGCGGACGTTTTTGACCTCTTTGGCTGGAGGCATAGGCATTATTGGAATAGCCCTTGTTCTGGCGCTTTCAAATGCAGTCACTTTGAATGTTAAAAAGCGCGAAGACGCCATGGTTGCAGGTTCGTCAATTTCGATTAGCGAAACCGGAACTTCATATAACGCATTCAACAACACCGCTTTAGAAAAATATCCCACCACAGATGCCATCAGTGTATATGACCCAACTGGTGCTGGTAATGAAAATGCGCATTTTAATAACATAACAGCTGAATATATCGCATATATAGAAAAAATGAAGAGCGAAATAGGAGACAGCATAAACAGTATTGAATATGACAGAAAAGTCAAAACCATTGCATTTATCAAACATGGTGATTCGGTTGTGGATATAACCGGGAAGCTCAGGGACTATAATTTGCCGAGTGATCCTGATAAATTTAGCAAGATGTATAGTCTAATTGGTCAAAACAGCAAAATTCCAACCGCAAAAAACGAGATTGTTATTTCAGTTGATAAATATAATCGCATTGACAAATCCGTTTTGGACATACTGGGAATTAACAAAGATGACGTTAAATCAGCAAATGATTTAATTGGAAAAACCATTATGAAAGTTGCAAACAACGATGATTACTATGTTAAAAAAGACGATATTTTTGAGCCAATCGACGGCCAACAACGCCAAAAGCTATATAATAGCGGAAAAATGCTTGAATTAAAAGTTGTTGGAGTGGTTCGGGCCAAAAAAGACTTTGAAAATGCAGGTAATGTTGTGCGAAGTGGAATAGCTCACACAGACCAATTATCCGACTACTTGATCGAGAATTCGCTAAAGTCAAAGATTGTTTTGGCCCAGAAAAGCAGTGATTTTAATGTTTTAACAAATGTTAAATTTAAAAATGAGGCTGAAAAAGAACAGGCCATTCGCGAGCTTGGGGGAAGAGAACTGCCGAGTGAAATGTCAATATATCCCGCAAGCGCAAAAGGCTCTAAAGAGATTGTTTCATATTTGAATGCATATAATGAAGGAAAAAATGAAAAAGACAAAATAATATTTGAAGATTTTGGTTCTCAAAGGATGGCAGTAATACAGCAAACGACCAGTATGGTAACAGGAGTTTTGATTTCATTTTCCGCAATATCTTTGATTGTTTCGTCGATAATGATTGCGATTTTAACATATGTTTCGGTTATGGAAAGGACAAAGGAAATTGGAATTTTGAGAAGCATTGGCGCCCGAAAAAGAGATGTTTCAAGGCTTTTCAACGCGGAAACCAGCATTATTGGATTTATTTCTGGAGTCATCGGAATTGTTTCAACATTGCTTTTAACGGTTGTTTTAAACCCCGTGATGGTTTCAATGATGTCGGGCGAAAGCGGTGATAGCTATATGGTTCTAGACCCAGTGCACGCTGTTTTGCTAATAATTTTGAGCGTTGTTATCACGGTTATTGCAGGATTTATTCCGGCAAAGATGGCTTCAAGGAAAAAACCTGTTGAGGCTTTGCGAACCGAGTAGAATCTTTCTGAAATATAGTAATTAGTTTGGAAAACGTAAGAATAACTCCTTGACTTTTAAGAATTTTTTTGTTAGAATTGGGTCGACATAATATTTGTTTGAAAAATGAGGTGCTGCTGTTTTGAATATATTTGACTTGAGCGCTTGATTGGTGAGCGATTTGGATTTATGTTTATGTTGTGAAAAATTTTAACATTAATATTTATAAAGAGGAGTGACTTGAGTTTGTTAGAATTAAAAAATATCAAAAAAACATATTATGTTGGAGAAAACATCACGGCCTTAAAAAATATTTCACTAAATTTTGGGCCAAACGGCTTTGTTTCAGTTCTGGGGCCGTCAGGTTGCGGAAAAACGACGCTTTTAAATGTCATTGGGGGGTTGGATGGATATGACGATGGAGACTTGGTTGTTAAAGGAAAATCGACAAGGTCTTTCAGAACTCCCGATTGGGATGCATATCGCAACAATTGCATAGGCTTTGTTTTCCAAAACTATAATTTAATATCCCATCAAACTGTTTTGCAAAATGTTGAAGTTGCGTTGACCTTGTCAGGAATTTCCAAATCCGAGAGGAAAAGAAGAGCGAAAAAAGCTTTGGAAAACGTCGGACTTGGGGATCAGATTGGCAAAAAGCCAAACCAGCTTTCTGGAGGCCAGATGCAAAGAGTTGCGATTGCGAGGGCTTTGGTGAACGACCCTGAAATAATTCTTGCGGACGAGCCGACGGGAGCGCTTGACAGCAAAACAAGCGTCCAAATCATGGACATCCTCAAAGAAATTTCCAAAGAAAAACTTGTCATCATGGTAACGCACAACGCAGAGCTCGCAAAGGAGTATTCTTCAAGGATAATAACAATGCTTGACGGCGAAATTGAGTCTGACAGCGCTCCGGTTAGCTCGGCAGAGGTTGAAAAAAAATCAGGCTTTGCTCGGCTTAAAAAGACTGCTATGTCGATTTTTGTGGCAATTGGAATTTCATTTGGAAATCTCAAGACCAAAAAAGGGCGGACATTTTTGACCTCATTCGCTGGGAGCATAGGCATCATCGGAATAGCTTTGACTTTGGCGATTTCCAACGGAGTTTCAGAAATTTTAAAAGGCGAAGCGTCCGATCGTTTGCGAAACAGGGCAATTAGCATCAGTTCCTACTACACTAACTATGAGAGTTCATCATCGACAAGTTCAGAAGACTATGCTGACCCAGGAACATCTGAAAATTTTGAAAAATATCCTGATGGAGACGTTGTTTATGGATATAATCGCGATGAATATAAATCTCAAAGTCCAACTCATGAAAACATAATAACCAAAGAATATATTGACTATTTAGAAAAAATGAAGGTTGATTTGAAAGATTATGTTGGAGATATTCAATATTCCATACGGACGGATTTGAATGTTCTTTCTAAAAATTCTAGCGGAATTTTTTCTTTAAAAGGCAAAGGCGTTTTATATGAGCTTGCGATGAATGAAAGTAAAATTCTTGAAAAATGTGACCTGCTGGGGGAAAACAGCCGGCTGCCAAGGGAAAAAGATGAAGTCATATTGATTTTGGATGAATATAATCGAGTTGACGACCAAATGCGCGAGATGTTTGGGCTTGATAAGTCAGCGTCATATTCTTTCAACGATTTTATTGGAAAAACAGTTTTTAAAGTTATCCCAAATGACGAGTATTATACTGCGCAAGGAGATTATTTTGGCCCGATAACTCCCGATAAATATGACCAAGCGTATAGTAGCAAAAATGCTCTGGCCCTGAAAGTTGTTGGGGTTATGCGTCCGAACAAAAAAGGGGTCAAACGAGTTCCAACGAGGGTGATAGGATATACAAAGAAGCTTACCGAATATGTTTTAAAAGAGGCCGTGAACTCCAAAGTAGTTAGCGCTCAAAAGAAATTGGACGTAAATGTTTTGACGAGGATGCCTTTTAAAAATGACAGAGAAAAAAAATCTGCTCTTTCGAATTTAAACGGTTCGGATATTCCAAATTCAATAACAATAGCTCCACGTGATGTGACTGATTCTGAATCTATTGAAAAAATCAAGCAATATTTGAATAAATATAATGAAGGCAAAAAACCTGAGGATAAGATTTTGTTTGAAGACGAGATGCAAGATTACAGCAAAAGAATAGATGAAGTTGTGATGATGGTGACTTCGATTTTGCTGATGTTCACATCGGTTTCTTTGATTGTTTCTTCGATAATGATCGCAGTTTTAACATATGTTTCGGTTTTGGAAAGAACAAAAGAAATCGGCATTTTGCGAAGCGTTGGAGCGAGAAAGAAAGATGTTTCGAGGCTGTTTAATGCAGAAAACATCATCATCGGTTTTGCTGCCGGAGCAATGGGAGTTTTTGCAGGATTTTTGCTGTCGATCGTTGGAAATGTTTTAACAAATAAAATGACGGAAGGGAAAAGCTTGTTTATCGTCAGCCCGGTTCACTCGATTGCTTTGATAGCTTTGAGCATTGGAATCACGTGGCTTGCAGGATTTATTCCAGCAAAGATGGCTTCAAGGAAAAAACCTGTTGACGCTTTGAGAACAGAATAAAAATATACACTATAAATTAATGTGACTGAACAAAAAAATTCGTTCAGTCACATTTTTATGATAACACTAAAAAATAATCATAATAAATTTAAATTATATTTAGCTCGACTGCCGCCAACAAATTTTGGCCGACTTCTTGCGCATATAACATTAGCATATCCCAAATTTTTAATTGAGGGCTTGAAAGGGACGGCAACGGGCTTTATATGCATCCCAATCAGAGTCCCGCCTATATCGAGGCCAAAGTCCGCTTGAATTTTTTCAACCGCAACAGGATTTTTAAAATTTTCCCAACAGGTTGTTGCAAATGCGCCCCCAGCTTTTATAATTGGGACAACATTGACGACTTCCAAATTAAAATTTTTTGCGACTTCAGCTTCAACGACAATTGCGCGGTTTAAATGTTCGCAGCACTGCGCCGCCAAAATCAGCTGATTTTCCAAAGCAATTTCAGCAAGGCCTAAAAATATGCTTTTTGCAACGTTTAAATCAGAGCCCGTTCCGATTTTTTTCCCCAAAACTTCGCTGGTTGAACATCCAACAACAAGGATTTTTTGGCCGTTTACGCCGGATTTTGAAACAAGTTCTGCTAAAATTTCTTTGGATTGCTGATTTATGTGTTTTAAATTCATATGAAAACTCCTTTAATTTTCGTTTTATGGCTTTAAATTAAACATGTCTAGAGCGTTAAATTGCTCAATATTTGCTAAATTTTCAATTCCATAGGCAAATAACACTTGATCATATTCTGAGCAATTTATTTGTTGTATGGAATCTTTTAGTTTATGATCAACTTTTTTGACTTCTTCCAGATCAACAATTGTTATGTTTTGGTAATGAATTGCTAGAAAGTGGATTAGAGGATTTATGCTTTGATCTGCAAAAATTAAAATTCTTCCTTTATCTTTTGAATTGGTTGATATATGTTTGATTGGAGCCGGCTCTCCCATGACAACATTTATAGCATCCGTTTTTTGCTGTTGGGACACATCTTCAAGTGATAATCTTTGAGAAAAACTGTGGTCATTAAATATTTGATTAACGCTGCCGCTAACTGTGTATATATTATAACGAAAAATGTCGATAACGTCCGGTGCAACGTCAGAATATAGAGTTTTGTCGAATAATTTTCCATAAAAATTGGAAACAATGTGTTGGATGTTAAATTGCGAAATGCTGCATGGGTTTGATCCCAGCTGTTTGATGTTGTGAGCATATACTAAAAAAGCTCCCCATCCGGTTAAATTGCTGTCTGTTTTATAAAAAGTTGACATGTCTTTAATATATATCAAAGGAGTCAGCGCGTCTAATTTAACGATTGCGTCGTCCAAGCTGCCATTATATTTTTCCATAATCCACAAATCATCGCTTTGAAAGGAATATGATAGAAACTGTTCATTATTTATTTGTGATTTTGTTGGAATTATCAATGAATACATTGGTTGTTTTGTTTTATAACGAAACTGATTAATTTTTTCAGAGACACATTTTATGTCTTGAACTGATGGAAATTTGGGAATTTTAATCAAAGATGATTTATTTATGTATATTCCGTTAATGAAAGATTTTCCGGCCAGCATGTCAAAATGTGTTTTAAAATATGTTGCGGATTTGGCCAACGAGGTGTTTTCGGAGAAATATTTGCTGACGCTGTCTTGATATTCGCCTTTTAGAAATTTTTGAAAGCTAAATTCAGGCAGCTGGCGCTTGTTGAAGAAGGAAAAATCCAAGATTAGATATGTTGAGCAGACAATTATTAAAGTAAAAAATGCGCATATAAATATTTTTTGAATGAGTGAAAACTTCAATTTTTTCAACAACCTCTCTTTAATTTGTGAAATATTTAGTTATTTAAGCAAAAAGCACAGGAAAACACAAATAAAATAATAATAATCGCAAGTTTTAAAGGATAATATACTTTAGCACATTTTTTTTGAAATTTAGCTAACTTATTTTGAAAAAACTTGCTTGAAAAGACCCAACACAACCCAAAAGTTGAGATGAATGATGATGTTAAAATAGCAGTTGATTTGTCAAGAAAAACTCCATTAGAGCCAAACATGACCCCAATGTATGTTAAACTGTCCCAAAGCGAGTCTGTTGCTATGAAAACAGTTCCAATCAAAACTAAAATAAATGTTGTGAATTTTCTAATGACAAGAGAAATTTTTTTCCATATTTTAAATAAAACGAGATTTTCCAAAATTAATATCAGTATAAAATATATTACCGCGATAAATTTGTTTATATTTCCTCCAAAAAACCACGCATAAATCAACCCGCCAATAACTATGTTTAAAATTTTAGATTTTTGTCCAAAAAAACCCTCGATATATGTTTTAATAAAACACAGCAAAGATATATTAAAGCGTTCAAAAAAATTTGTGACGCTATTTGAAGATATTGGACAGCGAAAGTTGACTGGGAGCTCAAATCCAATCATTTTTCCAAGCCCCCTTGCCATGTTTGCATATCCAGCAAGATTAAAATATATGTTGAAAAACATCGCAACAGCCCCAACCCAAGCGGTAAAAACGGATATGTTTGAAACATTTTGATATAAAACCAGCTTTTGAATTTCCAAAACTCCGCCTGCTAAAATGCAATTTTCGGCCAAACCAACTATTGTCAGATCTATTCCATCTGCAATTTTTTGCGATGTAACCTGCCTATTTTTTAGCTGATTTTGGATTTTGTGGTATGAAGTCAGTGGGCCTAGAAACAACTTTGGAAACATAAAAATATATGTAAAATAGTCGATTATATTTTTTTGAGGCACACATTTTTTAGTGTATACGTCTAATATATAGGAAGTGTTTGATAAAACCAGCAGAGGAATCATTGCCCAAACAATCAATTTTTGCTCAAAAAACATGCATTTATTTAGGTCAAAACCCAGAGAAAGCGCAAAGGCCAGCAAATTTATGAATATAGCACATAAAAAAGCGTAATTTCTTTTTGGCTTGCTCAAAGCTGATGAATATATATATCTGCAAAGAATAAAATTTGATAAAGTGAAAAATATCATACACCAGGAAAGAACGGGCGAGCTCCAAAAAACAATAAACAGGCTGATAAGCAAAATAAAAAAATTTTTAAATCTAGTTGGAATAAGGTGATATATTAAAAAAAACGCCGGAAAAATAAAAAATAAAAATATTACACTGGTAAATTCCATTTACTCGCTCCTTTTGTTGAGAATTTTGATTTGTTTGTTAAATTCTTCGCGCTCAAGTGATATATTCAAAAAGTCGAGCAATTGTTTAGAAGACAGGAAGCTTGGTAATTTTAGTTGGGCTAAAAATTTTTGACGTTTGAGTTTGCTGTGTTTTCCGCCCAAAAGCCCGGTTTCCATGAGGTCTATATTTGTTATTTTGGGGGATTTTATTTCACTTTGAAAAACACCAGCTCTTTCAAGCGCTTTTATTATTATTTTTTTCTCAAGCCCTTCAACGCCCAAAATTCCTTCTTTAGACGGCGCTGGCTTTCTGCTTTCTTTTCCCAAAATCTGCGGGACATAGGCGTTATATATCCTGCCATTTTTGACAAATGATTTGATGTGGCTTCGAATGATTTGGCCCGCGCGGTCGCTGTCGGTTAAAATTATTAAGCCATTTGTTTCGGCCAATTTTTTGATGAATTCTCGTTTGGATCTGTTTTTGAAAATTCTAAATCCATCAGTTGTGATGATTATTGCTTTGATAAACGAAGATATTCTAATCTTGTCATATTTTCCCTCAACAACAACAGCTTGTTTTAATGTTATCATTTTTTAATGCACATCCTGAATCATTGAAATTATGGTCTTTTCAATCAAATATTTTGGCTCAAGAGAAGTCGTTTTCAGCGCCAGATCCAAATCCGAAAGCAAAGTGATGCATCTTTTCAATTTCGCCGCGGAATATTTTGAGCAATCTCTCATCGCGTTTTTCATCCTGAATTCCTTGCCTTTATACTGATAAAAATCAAGAATTGCTTGCTCATTTTTTCCGGAAAGTTTTGCGCACTTGGCCCTGTATAAATCGACAAAACACATGTTTATCGCTCCCATAATCGCAAAAACTGGAGTCTGGGCAGCAAGCAAATTGTCAAGGATAATTAATGCATTTTTTATTTTCCCATGAAGTATACACTTTGTTATGTCGAAGGCTGAATTTTCAATTGTTGGCGTGGTCAAAAGGAGGATGTCTGATTTTTCGATCTCCCTTTCTTGAGCATATGCTAGAATTTTGTCCATCTGGTTTGTTAAATTTTCAAGGCCATTGCCACAACGCTCAATCAAAAATTTTAGATTTTGTTTAGATATTTTCCCTCTTTGCTTTTTAACATATTCAGCTAGGATTTTTATCGCTTCGGTTTCAAGACGCGGCCGAAATTCAACAGCTCGCCCGATTTTTGAGAAAATGTTGTCTAGTTGTTTGAGCTTTGCGCTGTTTTTTAGATTTGCTTCAGGATCAGCTATTGTCATAATTATAACAGTTGTTTCGGGAATGCTTTTTAATGTCTTTTTTATTATATCAATATCATTTTTTATAAGTTTATTAACATATATTCCGTCGAGCAGGATGATTCTCTTTTCGTTCAAAACAGGAACTGTTTGTGATATATTTTCAACATCCTCCCAAGAAAATTCATCCTGGAAAAACTTGCTATAGTTGAAAGATCTTGCTTTTTGAGGAACAAGCATGTCGGTTATTTTTTTAACATATTTTTTGATTAAAAACTGCTCTTTCCCATAAAAAAGATAGCAATTTAAAAAATTCGATTGTTTGAGATCCTCTTGAAGTTTTTGTTCATTAGTTGACGCCATTTCAAAGCCCCCCTTTGCGCATTTTGCCATTTTCAACGACAAATTCACTTATCGCGTTTTGCGGGGCGACGAGGATGTTTTCAAAACTTTGTTCACCAGATCCAATAATAAGTATGTGGTCTGGGGAAAAATTGGAGGGGCATTTCGAAAATTTTCCGTCTAGAATTGCAAAATTCACATACCCGCAATCGTCAGTTTGCTCGACGGATTCGGCTTTTTCTGAATATATAAAGTTCACTCCATCGACGGTTATTGACAAAACAGTTGAATTATTTTTGGAGGCGGCGTCTATGTTTACGGATGAAATTTCAATATGCAAATCGTCAATAAAGACAAAATCAATGTTTCTTTGAGATGCTATTTTGGGCAAAATGCTATATCTGGCTGATTCTGGCAGGATTATACACGAAACAGGCAGATTTTCAATGGCTTCGGATGCGCCAACAACATGCTTATTTTTTATTGAGGTGAAAACAAAAGCGTCGATGTTTTGGATCCCTTTGCTGTCTAAAAATTGGCATAACCTGCGCCCGGAATGAGCTCCCCCTCCACAGTTTATGACAATTGTTTTTCCGTCGCCATCGATAACTACGCTTGATCCATAGCCGTTTCCAACAACCATAACACTTATTGCGTTTGATTTTGTGATGATGTGGGAGCAAACTGGGATCAAAGCTAGGTTGGCGCAACAAATTATTGCAACACTTTTAGTCGCTGGCTTATTTTTCAAAAAAACCGTAAATAAAACGCCCAAAACCAGCCCAATGACGATAAAAGGGGCATATCCATAGTTGGCGGGAATATAGCAAAACGGCAGCTCAGACAGAATTTTTACAACGTTAAGCAAAGCCGCGCATAGGCCTTCACAAAGATAGCCAAAAAAGCGGGCGATGTCATAATAAAACAGGCCAAAAAACGCAGCCAAAGCGCCCAAGACAAAAATAACAGGAACAAGAGGGACAAACAAAATGTTAACAAGCGGGGATATTAAAGACAGCTTCCCGAAAGCCAAAATTAAAAACGGAGCCGAAGCTATGGTTGCTGAAACTGAAACGGAAAACAGCTGGATGACCGCAAGCCCCCATTTTCCAAACCAACCCAGCCTGTCGCGAATCCAAATCTCAATTTTTTGGGAAAACAGCAGTATGCCGGCGCAGGAGGAAAATGACAAAAGAAACGACAGTCCAACCGCCGACGTCGGGGAGAAAAATAAAATGATCGAAGCGCTAAGTAACAAATTTTTGAGTCTGTTTGTCTTTTTGCCGGAAAGAATTGCAGATGCTGAAGCTATGGCCATCATTGAGGCTCGAACCGCGGAAGGCGTGAACCCGACGATGGCAGTAAATGATACTAGGCATATCCCTAAACTAAAAATGCAGCTTTTTTTTGACATATTCATCAATTTGAAAAAGAACATTAAAAATGTCGATATAATTGAAATATGAAGGCCTGAAACCGAAAAAATGTGACTGAGGCCGCAGTGATCTGTGGCGCGACTTATTGAAAACGGAATTTGACTTCTTCGACCAAGCAAAATCCCACTAACCACAGCGTTTTGAGGAGATTTAACCGTTTTGCATATCGAGGATTCAAGGCTGTCTCGCAGGCGCAAAAACGGCGCTAAAACGTCAAAATTTCGACTTATTTGAATTTCGTCTTCTGATTCAAACCTTCCTTGAAGATAGGTGCATCTAGCGACATTTGAGTTGAATATGACGGATTGGTTTTGGCTTGAGGGGATTGAAAGAAACATTTGCGCGCATATCTCATCGCCATAATCGCAGTCAATTTCATATTTAGTGTATATTTTTATGTTGAAAGGGATAAAAAACTGTCTGTCTCCAATTTTTGATACGCGGAGTATGTAGCAATTGCTTTTATTTTCATAATTAGCCATTTCAGCAACCGTTCCAACAACCTTTTGACTTGTTGATTTGAATTCAACTGCTGGGTTATATACAAAAACAGCATGGAAACAAAAGCAAAGCGAGCCGACAGCTGCGGCTAAAAATAAAAGCCACAGCTTTTTAAAGGGAATGAATTTTTTCAAAGCAAGGCAAGCAACAAACCCCAAAATGAGGACAATGAAAGGAATATAGAAAAAATCAAACCCCAAAAATGCCGTTGCCATAAGCCCTGCAACAAACGCGCCCAAATGCCTCGAAGCGCAGCATACTCGCACTATAACTCACCTAAACCTTGATTCTCTTCGAACTATTTTACCGTTAATGTCTTTAAAATTGCCCTGGGCTATCGTCACGAGGTCAACTATATAGCCAACCAAAAAACATCCTCCGGTTAAAAGCCAAATAATTCCCGTTCCGATTTTGCCGCAATAAAACCTGTGAGCTCCATAGCCGCCGAGAATAATGCTAAGGAGCAGGGTTACAAGCCAGTCTCGATCGCTATATTGATCATTAAAATCTGTTTGGGCTTGAGGTTGGGTGGAATATGCGTTTTGAGCGACTGACCCGCAGTTTGGGCAAAAGTTCCCCTCAAACTGTCTCCCACATTCATTACAATACATAAAAAACAACTCCTATATTATAAATTTTTAGAATCAATTAAAGATTTTCCCGTCATTTGGGCGGGTTTTTCCAAGCCAAGTATATCAAGCATTGTTGGGGCTATGTCAGCAAGCTTGCCCCCGTTTTTTTTCAGATTACAAGCATATCCAACAACTGCGAATTTGACTGGGTTTGTTGTGTGTGAGGTGAATGGTTTGTTTTCTTCGTCAAGCATCTTTTCAGCGTTTCCATGGTCCGCGGTGATAATCATAACGCCATTTGCTTTTTCTATTGCTCTCAAAACCTTTCCAACACACTCATCAACAACTTCAACTGCTTTGACGGTTGCGTCAAAAATGCCAGTGTGTCCAACCATATCACAATTAGCGTAATTTAAAATAATAACGTCATATTTTTTGGACTCTATTCTCTTGACGACCTCATCCGTGACTAAATATGCGCTCATTTGGGGCTTTAAGTCATATGTTGCGACGTTTGGAGATTTTATCAAAACCCGATCTTCATTTTCGAATTTTTCCTCCCTTCCGCCGTTGAAAAAGAAGGTGACGTGAGCATATTTTTCAGTTTCGGCAATTCGCAACTGACGAAAACCTTGCTTTGATATGAATTCACCAAATGTGTTTTCCAAAGTTTGAGGTTTAAACGCAACATGAACGTTTTTTATAGTCTCGTCGTATTGCGTTAAACACACGAAAAATGGGTTCAAAGCGCCGCCATTTCGGTCAAATCCAGAAAAATCAGGGGAAACAAAAGCCCTGGTCAATTCTCGAGCCCTGTCCGGCCTGAAATTGGCGAATATGACGCTGTCGCTTGGGCTAACCGATGCAGCTTCAACACAAACTGTTGGAACAATAAATTCGTCTGTTATGTTGTTTTGATATGATACTCTAATCGCTTCACTTGCGCTTTTTGCCTTTTGGCCGACGCCTTTTGCAATCGCCATATACGCTTTTTCAACCCGGTCCCACCGGTTGTCGCGATCCATAGCATAGTATCGCCCGGAAACAGTTGCAATTTTTCCAACGCCAATTTGCTCAATCTTTTGCTCAAGGTCATTCAAAAAGCTGAGCGCGGAGGTTGGGCAAACGTCTCGGCCATCTGTGAACGCGTGGATATATACATTTTTTAGATGGAAATTTTTTGCCATTTGAATGGCGCCATAAATGTGGGCCAGGTGGCTGTGGACTCCGCCGTCGGACAAAAGGCCCATTATATGAAGAGCTGAAGCGTTTTTTTTGCAGTTTTGCATCGCTTGGATTAAAACTTCATTTTTAAAAAATTCGCCGCTTTGGATTGCTCTTGTTATCCGAGTTAGGTCTTGATAGACAACTCTTCCTGCTCCGATGTTTGTGTGGCCAACTTCGGAATTTCCCATCTGCCCCTTTGGAAGCCCAACAGCCATTCCGGACGCGTCTATGCTGGCGGTTGGACTGGTTTTGAAAATTTTGTCTATATTTGGAGTTTTAGCCGCAACTATTGCGTTTGCATATTTTTCTTTACTATCGCCAAATCCGTCTAAAATGACAAGAATCAAAGGCTTTTTCGCCATACCTAAATCCTCCAAAGTTTTATTGAATCTATCCGATATTCACATATTACGTTTTTTTTTGCCAGCAAAGTTGATGATTGAAGAAAAATCAGCTGGGTTTAAAGAAGCTCCGCCAATTAAGCCTCCGTCTATTTCGTCCTTTGCGAGGAGGCATTCACAGTTGATTGGGTTCACAGATCCGCCGTATAGTATTCTCAAGGCTTGCGCAACACTCGATCCAAAAATTTGCTCAACCGTTTTTCGAATTGCTCCACAAACCTGAGCAGCTTGATTTGAAGTTGCTGTTTTTCCCGTTCCAATCGCCCAAACCGGCTCATAGGCTATGATGACATTTTTCATTTGTTCGATTCTAAGACCTTTGAGAGCAACTTTTGTTTGAATGGAGACGATCTCGGTTGCTATTTTGTTTTCGTGCTGTTTTAATGTTTCGCCAACGCAAACAATCGCAGTTATCCCTGCGTTCAGCGCAGACAAAAGCTTTAAATTGACAGTTGAACTTTTTTCAGCAAAATACTGCCTTCGTTCGCTGTGGCCCAGAATAACATGGGAAACGCCGATTTCTTTGAGCATATTTGCCGAAATTTCGCCTGTGTATGCTCCAGATTTGGCAAAGTGACAGTTTTGGGCTCCAATTTGTATGTTGCTGCCAGCCGTTTTTGATATGGCAGTTTCGATGCTTGTGAATGGGGGACATATCACGACATCACAATTTACGTTTTTGATCAGGGGCCTAAGCGATTTTATGAGACTTTCTGTTTGAGCTCGATTGCTGTTCATCTTCCAGTTTCCTACGATGATTGCCCGTCTATTTGATTTGTTCATGTTAAAAAACACCAGCCTTAAAAAAATGGAATGATAAAAATTAATCTATTTCGGATATACAGGCAACGCCTGGGAGATCTTTTCCTTCCAAAAATTCTAAAGAAGCGCCTCCACCGGTTGAAATGTGGGTCATTTTGTCGCCAAAACCGAGAGTGTTGACTGCGGCTGCCGAATCTCCTCCGCCAATGATTGTTGTTCCGGTCGACTCTGCCATGGCTTTTGCTATGCCAAGCGTTCCGCTAGCAAGTTGTGGATTTTCAAAAACGCCCATAGGCCCGTTCCAAATTGTTGTGCTTGCGGATTTGACTGCGCTTGAAAAAAGTGTTATTGTTTTTGGCCCGATGTCAACGCTCATCCAATCTGGATCCATTTTGTTTGCTGGGCAGATTTTAGTTTTGACTTCGGCGTCGATTGGGCTTGGAAACTTTTCGATCATGACGTTATCTATTGGGAGCATCAAATTGATTTGTCGAGCTCTTGCTTTTGCCATCATTTCTTGGCAATATTCGATTTTGCTGTCATCAACCAGAGAAGTTCCGACATTATATCCCTTTGCTTTTAAAAATGTGTATGACATTCCTCCGCCGATTATCAAGGCATTAACCTTGTCTATGAGATTTTCAATAACATTTAGTTTATCTTCAATTTTCGCTCCGCCCAAAATTGCAATAAATGGGCGAACGGGGCTTTCGATTGCGCGGCCTAAAAAGTTTAACTCCCGTTTCATTAAATATCCTATGGCGGATTCTTTGATATATTTCGTCACGCCAACGGTTGAGCAATGGGCGCGGTGGGATGAGCCGAAAGCGTCATTTACAAAGACTTCAGCAAGGCTTGCAAGTTCTGCGCTAAAGCTGTCTTGATTTTTGGTTTCTTCTTTGCGATAGCGTGTGTTTTGTAGTAAAACAACGTCACCGTCTTTCATAGCATCCAGAGCTGCTTTTGCATTTTTTCCAACAACATTGTCATCATCAGCAAAAACCACTGTTTTACCAAGTTTTTGCGAGAGTCTTTTTGCGACTGGCTCTAAAGAAAGATCTGGGACAGGTTTTCCGCCGGGTTTTCCCATATGGGAGCATAAAATCACTTTGGCTTTTTTTTGAATCAACTTCTCAATTGTTGGGACAGACCTAGAAATCCTGTTTTCATCGGTTATTTTGCCGTCTTTTAAAGGAACGTTAAAATCGCACCGAACTAAAACCTTCCTGCCTGAAACGTTTAAATGATCGATTGTTTTTTTGTTTGAAAAATTCATAAAATTCAACGCCTTTCGCATTTAAATAAGTATTCATTTAACCAGGTTTTAAAATTTTAGCATAGCATATGCATGTTAAGGATAAAAATCCAAGAAACCATAGTTCACATTATATATCAAAAAAAATTTTTTTCAAGCCCCATACAACAAAAATATAAAATAAATTTGTTTGGGTTTACATATAGATTTCACAGATTGTCTCAAAATTTATTACAAAATAGAAAAAACAAATTTTTTTGGAGAGGGTCATGTTTGTCACATTCCAAGCTTTTCTTAAAATATTCAACTCTCATCCAAAAATCTCAAATAACCCAAATATCTCTGAGCAAATTCTAAAAAATAAAAATGAAATATTTAGATTTTTTCAAGATCACAAAGCATATCATTAATTGTTTTTTTATAGACGGGATGGACGAACCCTGGCGCAATTTCAGCCATCGGCCCAAGGACAAAATCGCGATTTTTTAGGTCTATGTGGGGGATTATCAAGCTTGAGTCCTCAAAAATCAGACTGTCATAAAACAAAATGTCAATGTCTAAGGTTCGAGGCCCCCAGTGAATAACCCGCTTTCGTCCTGACATATTTTCGATTTCATTACAAATTTTTAGCAGTTCATGAGGACTTGAAAGCGTTTTTATTCTGGCGACTCCGTTTAAAACCGGGCTCATTTCAACTCCGCCATAGGGCTTGGTTTCAATTAAAGTTGAGACTTTTTCCAAAACAACATCCTCTCTTGAACCCAGCATTTCCAGCCCTTTTTTTAAATAGCCCTCTCTGTCGCCAATATTAGATCCGATTCCAATAAAAACATCATGCCAGGAGCGCTCAATTTCGACGTAAACATTTTGAAATTCAAAAGCCATCGGTGCATTAGGCTTAAAGATTGCAATTCTAATTTTTTTGACTATGCCAAAATATTTTAGCAAAATAGCTCTGGACAAATTTTCAGCAATCGCTTCCAAAAGGTTATATCTGTTTTGAACAAAATATTGACTAACAAACCTGCAAAATTTGTCATAATCAACAGTTAAATTAAGGTTGTCTGTTTTCCCTGCTTTTTGTGTGTTTAGATATAATGAAATATCCAGAAAGAAGTCTTGTCCATTTTCGATTTCTTCGGGGTATAATCCGTGGTTGGCAAAAATTTTTAACCCTTTTATTTTTATAATATCCACAATTTTTATTTTCCTTTATATGATTCATATTTTTTTATTGCTTCAAGCATTCGAATAATTCTGACATTTTCCTTAACATCATGAACCCTGACAAAGGAAATTCCTTTGAAGACTGCGAGGGCGGTTGTTGCAAGAGTTCCTTCCAAGCGCTCGCCAACCGGCAGGTCTAGCGCTGCTCCTATGAAAGATTTTCTCGACGCTCCAAGCAAAATCGGAAATTTTAAAATTTTCAAAAGCTCTAGATTATTAATCAATTCTAAATTTTGAGCGACTGTTTTTCCAAATCCGATTCCGGGATCGATGCAGATTTTATCCTTGTCGATTCCCTTTTGAAGCGCAATTTCAACGCTTTCTTTCAAATCCATAACAACATCAAAAATTAAATTTTGATATGATGCGTTTGATTTGTTATGCATCAAGCAGCAAGAAACCTTGGATTTTGCGATGACTTTGGCCATGTTTTTGTCTTTTTTCAGGCCCCAAATATCGTTTATGAGGCTTGCTCCGGCTTGGATTCCCGCTTTTGCGACGGCGCTTTTTTGCGTGTCTAGGGAAATGGGAATGTCAAATTCAGCTTTAATTTTTTCAATTATTGGGCAGACTCTTTGAATTTCTTGCTCAATTGAAACCGGTTCATATCCTGGCCGAGTTGACTCGCCTCCGACGTCGATTATGTCTGCGCCTTCTTTGATCATGCGATGTGTGTGTTTTAAAGCTAAGTCTATTTTTGTATATTTTCCGCCGTCTGAAAATGAATCAGGAGTTGCGTTTAAAATTCCAAAAACCCAGGTTTTGTTTAAATCATTAAAATTTTTATCTCCAATTTTCATTTGTTTCATTTTCCTCTCGAATCGCATTATTTTTTAATAAATATAAAAAAGTTGACCTAGATCTTTAATTCAAGATTCTTGTTATCCAAGCTCCAAAAACAGGGTTCTTTCATATCACACATATAGCACGGCCTGCTGAGTTTGTCTGCCATATACAATATCCCAGACAAATTTTTAACATTGTTGAAATTTTCATCACCGTGGTTAATAATGGCGTCGAGTATATAATTTATTTCTGATTCGAAAAAACAACAATCGCGTAATATTTTTTCGGACAGTTTAGCAGACACGGCTGCGTGAGAGGGTTCATAAACATCAGCCTTCGCTCGCCCAATGTCATGCAAGAGAGCAGCAGCATATATGTGTTCGGCGTTTATTTGAGCGTTTGTTTTTAAATTTATGATTAAAGCAATCCTTGCAACATCTAAAAAATGAGAAAGGTTATGACGGCAAAATTTTCGATTTTTCTCAATTTTTTGTAACTCATCCAAATATTTTTGATAATCGCTGTTTTTAATTATCTTATTCGCCCTGTCCATTGCTTGAATTAAGACCTTCCTAAGATTTCAAAAAATTCGCGCTCGAGGCTAAAATTCCCCTCAAAAATCCCATTTTTAGCAACAGTCACCGTTTGGCTGCCGATTTTTTTAACCCCACGCATTGTCATGCAAGTGTGCTGGGCTTGAATCATAACCATCGAGCCTTTGGCACTTAGCTTCTCTGTTAGGGTTTTTGCGATTTGATAGCCCATGTTTTCTTGTATTTGTAACCTTTTTGAATATAAATCAACAACTCTTGAAATTTTGCTCAACCCAACAACTTGTCCATCAGGAATATATCCAACATGAACTTTGCCGAAAAACGGAAGCAGATGATGTTCACACACAGAGTAAAAAGGTATGTCTTTTTCCAAGACAATGCCGGAATATGGCGAATGAAAAGTTTTGAAAACACTATCCACATCTTTTTTTCCGATTCCCTCAAAAATTTCTTGACACATTCTCACAATTCGATCGGGAGTTTCTTTTAAGCCTTCCCTTTTGGGATTTTCTCCAATTGCCTTCAAAAAAACCTCAACAGCTTCCTTTATTTTTTGTTTATCCATAAAAAAGATCACCTCTTAAACATATAAAACAAAAATTCTAACGACAAATTTCATTATACATCGTATCTTTTCATTTGTAAACTATATTTTTAGGAGATTGATGACGTAAATTGAAATAATTTTTGATATAATAAAAAACACCCCAAGCCATTAAAAATGCTCAGAGTGCTTGAAAATATGTAAGATTATCCAAAAGAAGATGGAATACCGCCGTCGAAGAACCTTTTTCGGAGTTCTGGAACAAGATCTTTCATATATCGTTCATATGTCATTGATTCAAAGATGTATTTAGACACTGACAAAGGGTCATCAGACAATTCAAACATATTTACTAATGTGGTTATATCGTTTACAACTTCTTTTCTTTGTTTTTTTGTCCACTGAGGTTTTCCATTCTTTCCGCCCGCAACCGCTTCTAAGGAATCCGAGTTCAATTGATTGGTTGCTTCAATGTTTTTGTTTTCTTCCATTGCAGACACCCCCTTTCAAGTTAAAAATTTAAATGTTGGGATGATGTAAAATCAAAAAACTCCCAATATTTATTATAGCATAATTGCATGTAAATGTCAATAGTGAATTTAAAAAATTATTAAAGAACAAATGCTGATTTTATGTTTTCAAGATTTTTTAAACCAAAAGTCGGATGTTTTAAGGAAAAACATTACGGACCAAACATAACCAAATTAATCATGTAATTTTCAGGTTTTCAAAATTTAACTTGATATAAATTCATAATCTCACATGATTTTCAACCGGTTGAAAATTTTCTTCTAAAATGTTTTGAACATGCATATTTTAGCTGTATATACTCTCGCGCGAGGTGTTAAAACTGAGAAAAATGCAGAAAAATGTTTTGTTAAAAGGAGCAATGACAATCCTTGGAGCGTCGATTATCACGCGCATTTTGGGCTTTATCTTTCGAATATATATCGCTGAAAAACTGGATGCGCAGGGAATGGGGTTATATCAACTCGTGACTTCGCTATATATGCTTGCGATCACATTCACAACCTCCGGAATCAGCCTCGCAGTTTCCTGTATGATTTCCGAAAACATTGAAACGGGGAGATATGGAAGCTCAAGATATGTCTTAAAAATATCCATATTCTGGGCCGCCTTTATCAGCACATTGGTCTTGATTGCGTTGCTTATTTTTGCTGTTCCAATAAGCCAAAATGTCTTGAGAGACCCAAGAACTCTATATTCCATAATCTTTCTTGCCCCAAGCCTGCCGTTTATGGCGGTTGCGTCTTGCGTTAAGGGATATTTTTATGCTTTAAGGAAATCCTTCCATCCTTCAAATTCAACCGTTATTGAACAAATTTCCAAAATGCTGTTTATATTTTGCCTGATTAATTTTTATATATCTAGGGGAGATGAGTATGCCTGCGCGATTGTTTCGCTTGGAATGACGGTTGGAGAGGTTGTTTCCTGCATATATATTGGAATCATATACTATATCCAAAAAAAATCGCCCCAGAGGCAAAATTTTGGCGCGAGAAAAATATTATGTAAAATATTAAAAATATCAGTTCCAGTTCAAACCAGCGCAACTTTTAGCTCAGCCCTGAGACTTGCTGAAAACATTCTCATAATAGAAGGCTTGAAAATCTTCACTCATGGCGACCACATCACAGCCACAGGCACATATGGAATAATCAAGGGAATGGTTTTGCCGCTTCTTTTATTTCCAACGTCATTTTTACAAGCTGTAATAATAGTTTTGATTCCTGAGCTTTCTGGAGCAAGCGCCGCCCGCAAAGAAGCAACAATCAAAAGGGCATGTCAAAAGGCTTTGCAGCTAACCATACTCATGGGGGTGTATATAACTGCGATATTTTTATTGTTTCCCGGGGAAATATCAAGCCTTTTTTACAAAAATCCAAACGTTGCTCCGATGATAAAAAGCCTATGTATACTCTGTCCGTTAATGTATCTTGAAATGGTTTGCGTCGGGATATTAAACGCGATTGGAGAGCAAATTGCTTCGATGAAATACAGGATAATTGATGGCGCATTAAGACTGGTTTTAATATGGATTTTAGTTCCAAAGGGCGGAGTGGATGCGTTTTTGATAATAATGGTTATGTCTAATATATTCACATCTATGTTGAATTTATATCGCTTGCTCAAGGTCACATGTTTGCCGCTTTGTTTAAATCAGTGGATCATAAAGCCTATTATTGCGATACTGATTCCTTCATTTGTATCAATCGCCATAAAAAATAAAATAATTGAAATTTTCCCAAATTGGCTTGCGATTTTATCTCTGGGTTTGATTATTGTTGTGATATATTTTATTTTGTTGTTTATTTTTAACTGTCTTGGAAGCAGCGAAATTGATTTTTTTAAAACCTGTTTTAAATCAAAAAGAAAAACCAAATGCAGAGGCAAAAACAAATATATATCAAAATAGCCAAAAATATCCTACTTCCTTTTATATCTGTTTTTATTTTTCATTCTGCTGTAGTTATTAACTTTGTTTTTTTCTTGAATACGTTTGGTTATTTTTCTATATATTATAATAAATGTTGATATAATCACAAGAGAAATAAACCACCAGGATAATATCACATCGCGAACAATATTTGTGAATAATGCTAAAATATTTAGCTCAATATCTGTGGCCGCAACAACATCAACAGTTTTGATGATTTGGTCTGAAAGTTTCAAATCAACTTGACCAATGATCTGGCCCTTTGCGATTGGAGCGTTGATTTCAGTTGGCAATTTGGATGTGTCCCAGAAAATTGTTGATGGATTTATATATTTTGGAAGCAGGTCAACAATTTGCTCCTTCGGGGTTAGAATGATGGAGTCGGTGTCTTTTCCCATTTTAACTTTGATGTTGTTTGGAATTGTCTTGGTTCCGGGCGACCCAACAGTCACGAATTTTAAATGCTTAAAAGCCCATTTATATAGGTTTGAGGCGTCTTTATAGGCGTTATTTGTCTCCCCTGGAGGAGCCCCAAGAGTCACTAAAATATATTCATATTCATCATCTTTTGCAAGGCTGACAAGGCTTTTTTTTCCATCAAAACTTGAAGTTTTTATTCCGCGAATCCTTTCGTCGAAGTATTGCCCTCCCAAATATTTGCTCATCATGTGGTTTGTGTGTTGGATTTTTCTTTGTTGGGGGTGTTTGTTGGTTGGAGCCATCATATATGATCCAGAAGTTGCGATTTCTTCAAAGACAGGGTTTTTCAGGCAATATTCTGTCAGCAAATATATGTCGTGTGCGCAGGATTCATTGTTTTCATCAAGTCCGTCAGGATCGACAATATGCGTGTTTTCCATTCCGATTTCTTGGGCTTTTTGGTTCATTTTTTCAACAAAAGCGTCAATTTCTCCCCCGGACACGAAATCCGCAAGCATCATAGCAGCATCTGAGGCTGAGGAAAGCATTGTTGCATATAAAGCGTCTTTAACTGAGATGATCTCTTCGGGTTTTATATTTGAAACTGAGGCATTTTTTTTATATAATCTGTCAAAAATATATTGTTTAGCGACTAGCTGTTCATTTAAAAGCGATTCAACATTTTCTTCCGGCCTTGACTCCAAGACCAAAATGGCTGTCATCATTTTAACTAGAGACGCAACCGGCATTTTTAAATTTTTGTTTTTATCATAAACCACCGTTTTGGTGTCTCTATTGACAAAATAAACAGCTTCGCTGGAAATAGACAAATCGATGTTATATGGCGTCAGGGCAAAGGAAAATGCAAAAGGGCTCAAAACTAACAAAATGCAAAGCAAAAATAAAATAATTTTTTTGTTAAATTTCATATAGACATTCTCCTAAAAATAGTTTAAAATATGTATGGTGTGGTTTTTGGGGGCCAGGCTTGAAAATGACTGTTTGATTAAAGAAACATCTCCTAAAAATTATATCAAATTTGTTGTGACAAATCAATAACAATTATATTACAATTTGATTAATAATGTGGATGTTTCCGGTGATATTTTCCAATTTATCTTAAGTTGAAAATTGAGCTTTTGAAATTAAAAGGACAAAAAAATTTCCATGCCTCCTTGAAATTAATAAAAAAACTAATGAAAAAAATTGGAAGACCCGCTGCCATCCCATGCTTGAGTTGTAAATATTATGAATCTAATTCAAATTCGAAGTTTTTTAAGGCTTACGAGGGAAAGACTTTCGCGCTAGAGGCGTCTTTTTTAATTGGAAATGCGTCTTTAAACAGAAGCAAAACCTTTAAAAAGCAGCGCAGCATGGTCAATTGCAAATCCGTAAAATGTGCTATGTCTTGGTTAATAAATTGCAAAAATGCGGATTATAATTATTATATATGAAATATTTTTATCACATTACATCTATGAAATTTTGAAAATGGGGGAATTGGATTGTGATTTGGATAACAGGAGATAAACATGGTCAGCTGGATCCTTTTTTAGAAAATCCAACATATAAAAAAATCAAAAAAAATGACACGTTGATAATATGCGGAGATTTTGGGTTTTTGTGGGACAGATCTAAACAGGAACTGAAAAACTTGAAATGGCTTTCAAAACGAAGATATAACATTGCTTTTGTTGATGGCTGTCATGATAATCAAACCATCCTGTCAGAATATCCCACTGAGTTTTGGAATGGCGGAAAAGTCAGGCGCGTTTCCAAAAACATTTTCTATCTCATGCGCGGAGAAATATATGACATAGACGGAGCGCGGGTTTTGGCTTTTGGCGGGGGCCACAGCAAAAACAGGGCAGTTGAAGCCAAGGGCAGGTCTTGGTGGCCGGAAGAATCGCCAACTCGGGAACAGATCGATAATGTCGTTGAAAACATGCAAAAAGCAAAGGGCCATTTCGATTTGATCATATCACACGAAGCCCCGAGGTCTATAAAATCCTGTTTGGAGGAAAACTATCAAGACAGCAGCCCCATCAACGATGTTTTGGAGGAAATCAGGGCCCACTGCGACTTTAAAAATTGGTTTTTTGGAAAATATCACGTCGATAAGCTCATCCCTCCAAAATATCACGTTGTTTTTGATGATGTGATAAAATTTGAAAAGCGGTTTTGAATTTAAGACAGCGTATCTAAAATTTTCGTTTGAAGCGGGCGGCCTAATTTGGAAGGGATTGAGGAAATAAATATAATCTAAATCAACATTTTGTATAATTTGGGTTATATTTTTTTCAGCTAAACTTCTTGCTTAAAATATCAGACTTTTTGTCTAAAATTTTCGATTTATTTAAAGTCTTCTGACATCGGATCAATTTCTTTGCCGCAATAGGAATATATTCGGGGAACTCTTTTGGATATTCCACAAACAACTTCATATCCTATAGTTCCGATTGAGTCAGCGATATCGTCCGCAGTTATTGAATTTTTTCCATCACTTCCAAAAAGCGTCACAACATCCCCTGGCCGGACGTCAAGATTTGTCACGTCAAGCATGGTTTGATCCATGCAAACATTTCCCGCAACAGTTGCTGTTTTTCCATTGATTAAAACTTTTCCTTTGTTTGAGAGAAATCTTGGATATCCATCAGCATAGCCAACGGGAATTGTTGCGATTTTTTTCTCGGATTTTGCGCAAAAAGTTCGTCCATATCCGACAAATTCGCCTTTTTTGACTGTTTTCACCATTGAAACAACGGCTTTAAAAGACATAACCGGCCTGAGCGCATCACATTTAACCTGCGGGCTTGGTTTGAGGCCATACAAAATTATCCCTGGCCTTGCCAGAGAAAATCCATTTCCAACTCCCCTCAAAATTGCAGCGCTGTTTTTGCAATGGGGGTTTTTGAAATTTTTAGCAACTTCTGAAAATTTTTGAATTTGTTCCAGGGTGAAAACTTGATCGTCCTTTGAGAGCGAATCTGCGCAGCAAAGATGGGTGTATATTCCGTTTAATTTAAAGCCCGGCAGGTTTTCATACTGAGAAAGATCCTCCGAGGGCAAAAATCCGATCCTGTTCATGCCCGTGTCAACAACTAGATGTATTAAAATTGTTTGGTTTAACTTTTCCAATTCTTTGCTCAAGGCAAGCGCATATTCCCTGCAATAGACAGACTGAGATATTTTGTGAAAAGCAACCAGGTTAGCAAGGCGGGTTGGAGTATATCCTAAAATCAAAATTTCTCCTTCAATTCGAGCCTCACGCAAGCTGATCGCCTCGTCAAGGTTTGCAACCGCCCAGTTTTTGATTTTAAAGCGTTTTTGCAAAAAATTCGCAACCGCTTCAGCCCCGCATCCATATGCGTCGGCTTTAACAACTGCCATTATTTTTTCGCTTTGTTCAAGTTTTTTCATGATCAGTTTCATATTAAACTCAAGAGCATCAAAATCTATTTGAGCCCAACAACGTTTTTTAAAGTTCAATTTAAGGTTCACCACTTTGTGTTTTTTATTATACAAACAGTATATATTCAAACCATGCCGCAATCGTCATAGTCTTGCCATTTTATTTTGTGTCGCCTATTTAGAAAGACTTGGTTTAAAATAAAAGTTGCGGTTGAAGCGATTGCAACAAAAAACAACAAAATCGAAATCAGTGTCAGTATAAAATATTTTTTGTTGTTTGAATATTTTTTCATAATAAAAGTCCTTTCTTCAAATGATTTAAAAGTCTAACGAAAAACAAGACCTATAATCTATGATAATATAAATTGCTTTATAAGTCAACACCAAATATAAAATTAAAAATTTTTATACCAAAACAAAAAAATGCCATCCAAATGTTAAATTAAACATCGGACAACATAAAATTTCAAACAATTAAATCATTTGCAGGAGTTCAAAAGTTTTTGTAGCTGAGATTTTTTGCGAGCAACTTTGTTTTTGTGGAAAACTCCTTTAGCGCCGGCTTTATCGAGCTTTTTTGACGCCAAAATGACAGCGGATTCTTTGTTTTCCAGGCCGTCCTTAACGGCGCAAACAGCGGTTTTCAGAGCGGTTTTTAGGTCACTTTTAATCATTTTGTTTCTTAAGGTTTTGGTTTTTGTAACTCTAATTCTCTTTTTAGCTGAAGCAATATTTGGCACTTTTCAAACACCTCCCATAGTTTTTCAAATTATACATAAAACGTCAAATATGCGGCATCCACCGATACACATCTAACATTATATCACAATTTAAAATCAAATGCAATGGTGATTTTTAATTTTTTTTATTTAAACTTGAAGTTTTTTAATCGATGAGCGGACAGCAAGCTACAAAGGCCACGTCGACTTGAAAGTCAAGACATTCATATATTGCAAGTTTATTGAGAGTGTTCTTTTTTTGCGGAGGCTTAAACTGATTGCTTTGGGAATTTTAGGTTATATTTGTTCCCTTCAATCTCGTCTCAAAAAACAAGGCTGGCTTTTTGATCTAACCGCTTGCTTCAAATTAAGCCGACCTTGAGCAGGTTTAAAGAGCCGTGATGCTTGATGCTTAAATCCCCGCCATTTCTCACCATCAGCTATGCAATCAAAGCCTCATTTAAAATCCCAAAGATTTTTAAAAAGCCCTTAATAAGTGTTAGTTAAACGTCATTAACCTGCCTTTCTGGAGCCAAGCTATCGCTTCTCAAACCTGCTTTCAAAGAGGTTGCGCTTGAGGAAAATTTAATATTACAGTTAGTTGTGAGCGGGCGGCGGTTTAAGCTGCTTGCGCCATTGCTTTTTAAAACGCGATCAAGGACATCGTAATTTATCAGGAAACTTGAGCAAAGAGTTTGGATATTTTAAGCAGGAAGTTTACTTGGGACAAATATAACCCAAAGCTAAATTATACAAATAGTATACTAATAAAATGGGCTGCATATCACTTGCGGACTCAATGGTGCGCTGAGCATTTGTTTTTGATGCTTTCTGGTTTATAGTATCCTTGTTCTTTGTGCGGACAAGAATCGTTTGCGATAAGGCCTGTGTCTTTGCAAAACATTGCTTCTTGAGCCGCTGAACAGTCGAACTTTTCCTGTTTTTTTTCGCTAAGAAGCTTGCTCATAACGTTTCCAAAAATTTGAGACGGCTTGTTTATCGTTTGAACAGAAAGCTCTTTGCCGTCCGGATATCCAACCCAAACCCCAGCAACATAATCGTGGGTTAGGCCGACGAAGGTGAAATTTTTGTTGTCGTTGCTCATTCCGGTTTTTCCAACAACTTCTATGTTGATTTTGTCAAGGTTTGCTGCGGTTCCTGTTCCGCTTGTTATAACCTTTCGAAGCATCCTGTTCATAATGGCTGAGGTTTCTGCGGATATTACGATGTTTGAGATTCTTTTAGGCTTTAAAACAACCTCTCCCGCTGCGTTCAAAACTTTTTCATATGTTGTTGATTCAGTGAGCCTGCCGCCGTTTCCAAAAATTTGATATGCATTGGTGAATTCACTGAGCCGGATTCCCTTTGTCAGGGCGCCCATGGCAATTCCTGAGGATTCGCAGGTTCCGTTTTTTAGCGGGTGGGCCGGGTCGACAAGTCCGCTGATTTTCAGGTTATCCGTCAAAAAGTCATATACATTTTTAACGCCCATTTGCTCAACAAGCTTTGTTGGAATGGTGTTTAGTGATTTTTCAAGGGCAAACGAAGCGGCGACTTTTCCGAAATACTTCCTGTCATAATTTTGCGGCCAATCATTTCCATCAACTTTTTTTATTGGGGAGTCTTCGAGCAGGGAAGAATATGTTATTAGATTGGATTCAATAGCGGGCGCATACGCAGCCAATGGTTTCATGGTTGATCCCGGAGATCGATATACATTTGTTGCGCAGTTTATCGTTGTCCTGTCGCCGGATGGCTTTTTCCCTGTTCCTCCAACGCAAGCCTTCATGTTTCCGTCAAGGTCATATATCACAAAGGCGGCTTGAGGCTTGTTGTCAAAGCTTTTCCAGCCAAATGTTGAGGGGTTTTCAAAGAGGCTTTCGAGTTTGTTTTGCAGGTCGACGTCTATTGTTGTGTATATGTTAAAGCCGGAGGACTTGACTTTTGCGTTGGCTTCATCCCAATTTTCAATTTTATTTTTTTTCATATAGTCTGAGACAACTTGATTCAGCGCCGCGTCAACAAAATAGCTTTGATATGTTTTGTCTCCAGTTCCAACAACCTTTCCCGGGTTGACTTTAACGGGAGTGTTGACGGCTTTTTGATAGTCTTCCGGGCTGATCATTTTCAAATCAAGCATTTTTTTAAGCGCCCTGTCGCGGCGTTTTTTGTTGTTTTCCGGATATTTTATTGGATCATACGTGACTGGTTTTTTGGTTATAACGGCGAGTGAAGCAGCTTCTGCAAGGCTGACCTGCGAAATGTGTTTGTTAAAATATAGTTTGGCTGCGGTGTTGATTCCGGCATAGTCTCCATTGCTTCCGCCTATAGGAATAATGTTGAGATATGCTTGCAGGATTTGGTCTTTGGTGTATTTTTTTTCAAGGCTGATTGCGCGATGAATTTCTCGAACTTTTCGCTTGATCCCCTCAAAACCGCCAGCCTCGCTATCGCCAGTCAAATTTTTAACAAGCTGTTGGGTTATTGTTGAGCCGCCTTGATTGATTCCAAAATGCAAAAACATATTTGTGAATGCAACGAAGGTTCGCTGAAAATTAACCCCGTCATGTTCATAAAATTTTTCATCTTCAATTGCAATTATCGCATTTTTGACGCTTGAAGGAACCTTGTCCAGGTCGCACCACAGCCTGGTCGTTCCGCTGGATATTGATGATAATGGGACGATTCCACCGCCCGAATCCGTTCCATACACAGTTGTCACACCGGTTTTCATAATGCTTTCTTTATCAAGATTAATTCCCGATTGGGCGTCTGCTTCCTTCATGACGTAAACTGTCAGTCCTGTTATGATGATGCTGAGGCCGATGATTGAAAGCAGAGTTAAACAAACAACAATTTTTCCGACCAGCAAAAAGACTCCCCTAGCTGAGGTTGGCTTTTTAAAAAAGAATCCTCTCTTTAATTTGAATTTTTTCGAGTTGCTATAGATATTTTTTTCTCTATCATGTTTTTTAGAACTGCTAGAAATATCTTTAACCTTTTTTTTCACAGGTTGATTTCCTCCTCAAAATAAACAGATTTAAATGAGTTTATATTATATCATAAATTTTCAAAAAAGTTAAGTGTTTAATTTATGAGATGTGATAATTTAAACCATGCGTATTTGTGTAAAATCGATGGTTGAGGACTTTTTTCGTCAAATTGAAAATTATGTGTCTAAATTTGTGCAAATTTCACAAATATCAAAAATATTAATAAATTTTTAATAATTTGTATTGACATAATTTGGCAAAATATGATATAATCAATATATAAATTTTAATATTTTTGATTAATTTTACATAAAAAGTTTTAATGGTCATTTTGTATACATATTTGAATTTTTGTTATATGTTTATGTTTTTATATCCCATCTTTCTGCCTTTTGATTGGGCTTATCATATATTTTTAAGATGTTTTAAAATTAAACCAATGTTAATCCAATTTTTTTGGAGAAAGGAATGAGTGGTAAAAATGGAACAGATTGTGAAAATTTTATTTAAAAAGGCAATTTCAGCTCTGGTTTGCATAATGATGGTTGCAGCAACTTTTCCAGTACATATGCTAAATAGCGCTGTTTTTGCGACGGATCAAGAGCTTGATTTAAAAGTCCCAACAACCGACATCAGCAAATTTAAAGAAGAAATAACTGATAAATTAACGGATGAAGCTTTAAAAGACAAAGGTGTGATTAATATATCATTTGATCAAGATTGGACAATTCCTTTGGCTGACGTTAAAACTTTTAAATCATACAAGTTTAATGGTCAAATATATTGGCTTTCACCTGATGGCGAAAATTTTATTGAAATGCTCGGTGAAGAAGGGTCAATTCTTGCTTCGATGAAAAATCAACAGAAGGCTTATGTTTTGCCTGGTTGTGCAGAACGTAGGTATACCTATGCTAATGGTTTAATTGTGACTGTGATTCGCTCAAATGGCGTCTTGAAAGAGAAAACTTTTGCTTATACCTTACCTTGTGGTGAAACTTGGACTTTAAGTCAAATTCCAAATACAACATCCCCCCCGACGACAGTTATAACTTCACCTGATGGCAAAACTTGGACTATGTCTGACGGAAGTTTTACTTCATCTGATGGCAAAACTTGGGCTGTTTCTTCTGGAAAAAGTTTAATTTTATCTGATGGAACAATTTTGACTCAATCTGATGATGATGAAAAAACTTTGATAACGCCTGATGGTAAAAAGTGGTCTATGTCTGATGACGGTAGAATTTGTACTTCACCTGACGGTAAAAACTGGACTGTGTCTGCTGAATTTTCGGATTTTTTTAAGCCTGAGGCAGAAGAGGAAGAATTGAGACAATTGCGGGGAGTAGCACAGGGGATAGGCCAATTACGCGGGGACGTCCCAGAAGATCTCCCCGATGAATTCTTTAGATGGAGGCGGGTTGCGTTAGATTATGATAGTGCTTTGATGGTTTTGAAGTCACTTGATGATAATAAAACTTTATATGCATATCCTGCATTAACTTTAGTTAATGATAAAAAGCATTATGTGATGCTTGATCTTGAGGATTGTTATTTTGGTTCGCCTGTTTCTGCAACTTTGACTTTTACTAACAAGGATTTTGATATAAATAAAGTTTGCACGGGCGATGGATATTTGTTTGATTTCAGCGACCCTAAATTTGCGGGAAAAACAATCAACTTCAAATCTTCCGATGGAAAGACAAAAAAAATCAACATGCCAAATGACATTGGCTTTTTGAAAGCGGATGGTTGCAAGGTTAATTGCGAGGGACTTGAATTAAATGGAGGGCAGGACTATACTGATTATGTTTATCAAAATCCAAAAGATTTGAAAAATCCATTGACAAAAGATTTGATATCAGTTAAAGATTGCGAATTAAACCTTGGAAAGGGAACGGTGGTTGAAAATTTTGTTGGGCTTTTTGCTTGCGCAATCGGCGCAGGAAACTCAACATTAACGATGACCGGAGGAGCTAAAGTTTGCAACTTTGCATCATACGGATTTTTTGATTATTCGAAACCGCAAACAGGAGTAAGTGGTGGTGCTGCTGTTGCTGCTGCTGCTGTTGCTGCTGCTGAATTCCCAGCGCCAGGCGAAGAAGCGACAGGCGAAGAAGCGACAGACGAAGAAGCGACAGGCGAAGAAGCAGAAAAGAAAAAAGAAGCTCCAAAATCCTTTGAAACAACGCGCGGCGGAGCAATTCGACTGCTGGATAACAGCACATTGGTCTTAAACGGGTGTTTAATAGACAAATGCAGTTGCTTTTCAAACAGACGTGCGTGCGGTGGAGCTATATATTCAAGCGACAGTTTCATAAAATTTTTGAAAGGAACAATCAGCAATTCCAGGTCGGTTTCGAGTTCAACTGCTCCGTATGGCTGTTCATATGGAGGAGGAATATATGCTCAGAGATCTGAATTGAATTTTGAAAATGGACAAATTTCTCGTTGTCGAGCAATTGAAACTGAAGGAATTAACGCTCGCTGCAAAGGAGATGCCATATGCCTTGCGTTTGGCTGCAAACCCGCATTTTCTGATGCATTTAGAATAACGCTTCATGAAGACGATGAAAATGATTTGCATAATCTGGATGAAAAGATCACTGGACGCTGCGGAGTATATATTTTTAGACCTAAAAAAGATGAGCAGGAAAGTTATTATGAAGTTCCAATCGAAGGCCAGGATCCTATATATATACACAAGGATCAACTGGAAAATCCTTTGCTTCCAATCCTTAAGGATATGTTGGTTCGAGCTGAAGACGGAGCAGCTTTTTTGAAAGCTGAAACGCAGGGTGGAGCCCCAATAACTGAAGAAACAAAATTAAAAGATATTCTCTCAAGTGATGATTCCAACATAACTCAACAATTGGTTCCAACCTATGATGAAAGCGAGATGCATGTTTCGACATATTATATGCTTCAAAAGGCGATATATGGGGCAAAGGGGAATCGGAGAATTATTCTTGATTCAGATATCTATGTCGACGAAAATTGCAAGCCTGCCAGCGATATGGATGGATTTGATAATGCATTGGATGGATATTGCTTTTCCGACAGCAAATGCTGCAGAGGTTTAAAGAAAAGAAACATAACGCTTGAATCGAAAGATGCCAGCGAGCCCAAGATGATAAAAATTAAAAAGAGCGATTTTGGCTTGTTTGCGATGCAAAAAGGAACGTTGACTTTAAAAAACATTAAGCTTGACGGGGGAAATTTCAATTCTGAGGATGAACAGGGCCATTTCATAAATATATCCAAAAATGCGGTTTTGAATCTTGAAGAAGGAACTTTGATTCAAAATGTATATAAAAATAGCTGTAATGTTATATATTTAAATGGTGGCAAGTTAAACATAAATGGCGCATATATCATTGGATGCAAGGTTGTTTATGCTATTGATAAGCCTGCATGCGGAGGTGCGATATATTCAAAAGGCGGAACAATAGTAATGAATAGCGGTGGAATTGTTGATTGTTTTGCTGAAACTACAGAGCCAGGTGGCAAGGCTTTGGGAGGAGCAATATGCGCAACCAATAAGTCTTGGCTTGAGATTTGTGGTGGTGTCATAGAAGGATGCTATGTTCAAGATGACCAAAGCGTGAAAAATGTCACGGCCTTGGGTGATGCAATTTATTTTGATGGTGGCGACGAAGGATATTATAATGTTGCTTTGCCAAATGGAGATTTGAAAATCAACATACCAGCAAAATTTATTTTCAGTGGTCATAATTCAAGCTCCAAAATGGTTGGATATCAGGGAATATACAAAAAAGGTGTTGATCAAGAAGTTGAAGAGGAGGATGATTTTGACTATTATGAAATTAAGCTGGACGTTGACGGGGGAGTTGACCAACATAATTCAGCCCCAAGTTGTGTGTATGTTCCTGTTAGTGATGCAGAGAGCTGTTTGAAAGATTTTCTGCCAAGTGATTTGCATAAAGGAGAAGCTTCAGTTAGCCAGTGGATATATGAAACAAGCGAAGGCGAGACGGTGGTTTTGGAAGATGAAACCGTTAGCGAGGTTATTGAGCAATTGGGTGAAAATGCGCTAAAGCCAATATATTATGCCCAAGAAGAGCACGTTAGCACGGCTGCTGACCTTCAAAAAGCAATTTATGATGCCAAAGGCAACAAAGTCATAATTTTAGCAGAAGACATTCAAATAACAGAGGATCTTCTTGACGCAGCAGAAAATGGTGAATTGGAAAAAAGCAATGAATATGCGTTTTCGGGCTACTATTTATCAGATAATAGTTCGCTTGGAGAAAAATCAATCGTCATTAAATCGGAAGATTCAAGCGATCCAAAGACAATATCACTCCTTAAAGCGGGATCGGGATTGCTTGCTTTGCAAAATGCAAGTTTAACTTTGGAGAATGTTATAGTTGATGGACTTGGCGCCGATCCTGGCGAAGAAGGCGAAAAAATTGAAGGAACTAAAGACTATATACAAGTCGAAAGAGGTTCAACTTTGATTCTTGCGCAAGGGTCGCTCATCAAAGATGTATATAGAAAAAATGCAAAAGTGATATTTTTAAGTGGAGGTAACTTGACAATAGATGGCGGATATATCACAAATTGCAGCGTCAACTATGATGAGGACGATGCGTATGGTGGAGCGGTATATTCGGATGACGGACTGGTTCAAATGTATAGCGGCGGAATCACCTATTGTTGCGCTATAGCTACAGGGACTGGATGTGCAGCTTTTGGCGGCGGAATATGTGCCATTAATGGCTCTGAGCTGGATCTTGAAGGAGGAATCATAATAGGCTGTGATATTCAAGGTGCTCCTAATGATTCTGAAATTGAATCTAGGGGTAATGCGATTTATTTTGTTGGAAATCATGAAAGCTATAAAGTTGCCACGCCCGGTGGAAAGCTAAAAATCAATATACCCGTAGGATATGATAACACTCCGTATAACTTGGACGCGAGAATTGTTGGATATCAAGGAATATATCTAAAAAATATTAATGATGGAGAAGTTGACGACTGGTTCAGTGAATTTGCATATTATGAAATTTTGATTGATGCTGATGGTGGTGTTGATGAAAATGGATATCATTGTGGAAATGCGATATATGTGGACAAAAATGTTAAAGACACTCGTATTTTGAAATATCTTCCTGTATATTTGGAAAAGGGAGAATTGGTCCTGAGTGGATGGTATAGAGATGGAGAGGCTGTAACTGAATATGCAAGGATTGAGAAATTTTTACAAGAAGGCAGCCAAGATAGGACCTGCGTAATAAAAGCATTTTATAAATATGAAGATGATGAAGTTCATGTTAGCAATTATTCAGATCTTCAGAAGGCTTTATATAGTGCCAGAGGAGTCAAGACGATTATTTTGGATTCCGACATTGAAATAGACGATTCATTCAAGGGAATCGACCAAGAGATATATCCATCTGCGGCTGTTGGATACTGCTTTTCTGATGATATCGGAGTTTCTAACAAGGTTGTGACAATAAAATCATCTGACGGAAACAAATTCAAAATAATCAACAAAAAGTGCGGTTATGGTTTGCTTGCAATACGAGAGGGAATGGTTAAATTTGAAAATGTTGTTTTGGATGGAGCTGGATCAAGCCAAGATGTGAATTTTATAGATGTTTCAAACGGTGCGACACTAAAGCTTGGAAAGGGAACTCAAATTAAAAATGTCATTGGCCGCAGCGCAGTTGGTTTGGTTGGCGCAAATCTAGAGATTTCAGACGGCTGCATGATATGTGATTGTAAAGGTGTGAACGGTGGCGCAATAAATGCATCAAGTGGAAGCAAGGTTAATATGTTGGGCGGACTTTTGACAAAGTGTCAGGCGGCCAACGGCGGCGCTATATATGCTGTTGATTCAAGTTTAAATATTCAAAAAGGCGAAATATTACGTTGTTTTGTAAATGAAAATGGCGATGCAGTATATTTCTCTGGAGAAGGAACCTTAAGTCTGGCTTCTCCTAATGGCGGCCTAAAAATAACAATTCCTCTAGATAATAACTCCCACAATTCTTGCGGCAAGATTTTTGGATACTGGGGAATATATAAAGAAGGAATTGGCGACTGCACAGATCATTTGCAAGATGAAAAATATTATGAATTAGAAATAAACGCAAATGGCGGAGTTGATAGGTATGGCCATTGCAAAATAAATCCTGTTTATATTAGCAACGAACAACCCATGTTTAAGATTTCGATATTAAAATATTTGCCGACTGATTTGACAAAGCGTGGAAAAGGAATTTTTAAGTGGGTTCATTGCCTAAAAGACATCGACGTGACCGAGGACACCAAGATGCAGTACCTTGGTTTAGAATATTGTGATATTATTTTTAACAGGGTTAAGGCAATATATGATGATGTTAGTTTTGAAGACGCTTTTGGAGGCTGTCTATCCGGTAAAGAGTGTGTATATGGAGACGAATATGATTTAAGTGCTATATCTAAAGACGGTGTGGATGGCGTTAAATATAAGATAGTTGAGGGAAAGGTTGTTGCGAAAATCTGTGGTGGCAAGCTCAAAATTGTAGGCGCTGGAAAGTTTAAATTGAAAGCAATAACAGCATCATCAACATATACTATGTCTATCGTTGTTAAGCCCAAAGACCTCTCAATTGGCGGGATAAGAATTAATGATAAAGAATATGATGGAACAAATTGCGCAACATATACTTTAGAGTCGGATACTGAAGGCGCTAAATTTGAAAACCTTAAGGATGCGTATAACTATATACTTGATAATAAATTGTATGACAGCGATGGAGGGGATGAAAATCGCGCTTTAAATGTTTTGAAGGCGCTTGGACTTGATCTG
>CACZDM010000002.1:0-2218 GCA_902779915.1 Oscillospiraceae bacterium
ATCCATATTAAGATTGCAAATTACAATATGCTTTCCAGGCACGCCCTGTATAAACGGGACGTTGGGGTCGTTGTGGTGGATGGTTTGGCCGCAAAAATCGAAGATGACTTTCTTGGGCTCGTGGACTTTCCTCAGCCCGCCAATCGGCAGATTCACGCCGCTGTAGTTGGTCAGTTTGCTTTTTTTGTCCAAAATCATGTGCCCTCCGCTTGCGACATATTTCACGGTACCACTATCAGTATAGTTCAAAAAAACGGTTATCACACCATCAAACGAGCTGCGCCTCAAATCATCCCATGTTGTTACTTTTTTTCCTTTCAAAACAACCTTTGTATTATCTCGACCATACGTAAAGTTCGAAAATTCGCAACCACCACCCGGCTTGACCACTTCCCCAAGCGTTTTCCCGCCATCCAAGCTAATCTTGGAAAAATCAGTGTTTATAACAGTGCCCAAATCCGTCCAAGCCAAACAGCCCGACTTGACTCCAACAAACTTATTATCACAAATATATTGCACTGTGTATAATTTATTATACGCCGCATTATACACCACTTTCACGGTCACCACGCCGTTTTTGGCTGAATTTATCATATCGCCGTCTAATGTAAACTTGCCATCAGTGACAGTGATACCCTGTTCCTCGCTACCTTTAGTATAACTCAAGCCGCCAGCAACAAATTCATATCCAGGCCGATCAGGTACGGCTATCGAGTCGTCCTGCTTTCCAAACGCAACTCCAAGATTTAAACCGCTTTCGGAATCAACAAAGACAATTTTACGGTTTGGATTTTCCGTAACAGCATGCTTAATTCCCTCATAGCCCAGCCTGCCCTCGTCGGGGGCGTCGTTGTGAGTACAGGAACCCACACCATGTCCTGCAGGTAAAGTTATTGTTAAAAGTTCAAACCCTTTTGGAGGAAGGTTTAAAGTTCCCCAATTACAGATAGCATCTCCATCCTTAGTAGCACTACAACCAACAATACTTGCGGCGTTTATTGTTAGCATTTCAGCACTCAAAATCGCGCCTCCATATTCAGCCTTACAACCAGTAATACTTGCGGCGTTTATTGTTGTATTTCCTGACTCAATACGTATCGCGCCTCCACCATAACCAGCACTACAATCAGTAATACTTACTCCGTTGATTGTTATCCCTTCTACACCGCCACTAACATAGATCGCTCCACCAGAACCAGAAGAACTAGCACTACAGTCAAAAATACTTCCACCGTTTATTGTCATCACTTTTGCATCAGTAATGTATATCGCGCCTCCATTACGCGAACTACAGTTAGTAATACTTGCGTCATTTATTGTTAGCCCTTTTCCTCCACTAATATAGATCGCGCCTCCACTACAACAGGTAATACTTACTCTGTTCATTGTTACCGTTCCACCACTTCCAACACTATGTATCGCGCCTCCATCAGACGAACTACAGTTAGTAATACTTACACCGTTCATTGTTAGCATTCCGCCATCATTAAATATCCCGCCTCCATTATACGAACTACAGTTAGTAATACTTACACCGTTCATTGTTAGCATTCCACCATTCCAAATCGCACCTCCGCCGCCATTTGACCTTTTGCAATTTTGAATTGTTGTCCCGTCCTCAATTACCAATTCTGATTTAGATCCGCCGCTCGGCTGCGATACAGTGATAAAAGAGTTGCCTCTGCCCGTACTGTTGCCATCAATCGTGATGTTTTTCAAAATAACTTTGCAATCTTCCAAGTTCAGGAAAAATAAACTTGCGTTATCTATTTCTATTTTTTTACCGACCCCGTCAATTGTTATCGTTTTGCCAGCAAATCTACCGTCAGTGAAATCGAAAAAGTATTTATCCCCACTGTTAGTCATTGTTGGCAAATTCGCATATTCCACCGTACTAGCCACTTCAATATTATCACTTAATGTAATATTGATGTCGCCTGCATTTTGCACTGTTGTCGCATCAGCTAAATCTCCTGTACTCGTTGTCATCCAATCCTTAACTTCGCTGCCATTTCCCGAACTCAAGGTTAGGTTTATCGGTACCCCCCCGCCTGCACAAACCGTGTCTTTCAACATATGTATAGGGAACGTCGCCAAAACCATCATCAAGCAAATTAAGGTTGAAACCATCCTTTTCAGCCCGCCATTTAAATTGAATTTTAATAAACTTTGCATTGAAATACACACTCCTTCTAAAATTTAATACACAATTTTAAAA
>CACZDM010000002.1:2242-277264 GCA_902779915.1 Oscillospiraceae bacterium
TTTTGAAATTTTTTTTGAAAAAATTTTTTGTACTATTTTTATTGGACTTGTCCTTAGGCAAGGTTTAATATTACAGTCGGTTGTGAACGGGCGGCTCAAGGGCGCCAGCCTACCACTTCTCACGGACGCTTTCAACTTAAACTTGCCCTTGAGAAAAGTTGAATATTACAGTTAGTTGTGAGCCGGCGGCGCTTAAATTGGCTCCCCGCATGGTTTTTTGGAACGCGATTGAGGGCGGCTTGAAAGAGACGAGCTTTTTAACCAAAGAGTCGGATATTTTAAGCAGGAGCGATTGAGGGGACAAATCTAACCTAAATCTGCAAAAAAATTTATAAAAAACTTGTCAAAAAAAGAAGTCTGTGGTATAATGAAAGATATTTGAAAATATAAATCAAATTATCAGGAGAGAATTTAAATGACAAAAAAATTTTTATCGCTAATTTTGCTGATTTCTTTAATCTCTTTGCTAGCAGGCTGTTCTTTTGCCCAAAAAGAAACGTATAAAATTAAAAATCCTTCGCTTGAAGCCGGATTTGCTCAAAAATTATCTGGTTCGTTTGAAAATTTATCATATGATATAAAATTTCCATGCTTTAACAACCAAGCTATCGACGAATTTTTATCTAAACAAATCACGCAGAAAGTCAGGGATTTTGTTTCATCCAGCTCAAATGGAAAAAAAGAATTATATGGTGAATATCAAACTTTTTTATACGGTGACGGAAATATATCAATCCAGATGCAATATTTACTTAAAGACACGGCTGCAAAAACTCAAAACGAGACCGCCCAAACCTTCGTTTTTAATGAAAATAAGCCGGTTAGCGCATCAAGCGTTTTCAAGCGCAACAAGATTGACGCCGCGATTGAAGCAATAAAGAACGCTATCCTTTCAAATTCTGAATATAAAGCAGACTTTTTGAAAAAATCCGACTCGCTCCAAAATTCTATAGATAGCCTTGAAAATTTTGTGTTTACCAATGACTCTGTTATTTTCTTTTATGACAAAAACACAATTCTGCCCGAAAAATATGGAGTTGTTTCGGTTAAAGTTTCTAAAGACAGCTTGCAGGAATGCTTCGCGGGCTCATCACCAAAACCCTTTTCAGGCAAAACATCCGGCGCCAAAGAAGCAATCGAGCAAGGACGCCCAATAATAGCATTGACCTTCGATGACGGGCCAATGGAAGGGACAACCAACCTAATCCTCGACGAGCTTGAAAAACATGACGCTCACGCAACTTTTTTTGTCTGCGGGAATCAAGCAAAACACTATCCAGCCCTTCTCAAAAGACAAATAGACTTAGGATGTGAAATCGGAAACCACACATATTCACACCCAGCCCTGACAAGCCTAAATGCCGAAAAAATGAAAGAACAAATCAGCAAAACAAACGAAATCGTTTCGCAAGCAACCGGCGTCACTCCATCTTTAGTCAGACCGCCTTATGGAAGCATTAATCAAGCCGTCAAAAACAACTTAAAAGCCCGTTTTATTCTCTGGGATTTAGACACGCTTGACTGGAAAACAAGAAGCACTGAAGCGACAATCAAAGCGGTTTTAGACGGCGCCTCAGACGGCCAAATAGTTTTGATGCATGACATTCACGATCCAACTGCTAAGGCTGCCAAAAAAATAATCCCCGAACTCATTGATCGAGGATTTTATCTTGCAACCGTTAGCGAAATGTTTGAAGCAAAAGGATATTTCCTTGAAGAAGGCAAAGCATATAACCACGCAAACTAAACATTTAAAAATCACATTTCAATCTCACTAGCCGCGCGTTTTAGCTGATCAACCTTGTCAATTTTTTCCCACAAAGCGTCCGAAGAATTTCTTCCAAAATGTCCATATGCTGCGAATTGCCTGTATATCGGACGCCTCAAGCCAAAACGGTTTATTATGGCCTCGGGTCGAAGATCAAAAACCGATTTAACCGCTTTCCCCAGGACTTCATCACAGCAAACTCCTGTTTTAAAGCTGTCAACCATTATCGAAACCGGGTTTGAAACTCCGATCGCATACGCAACCTGAACTTCGCAGCGTCTAGCCAGGCCAGAAGCAACTATGTTTTTGGCTATGTGTCTTGCGGCATATGCCCCGCTCCTGTCAACCTTTGTTGGGTCTTTGCCGGAAAAAGCTCCTCCCCCATGGCGCGAATATCCACCATATGTGTCGACCATGAGCTTTCGGCCGGTCAAGCCGCTGTCGCCAACAGGTCCTCCAACTATGAATCTTCCCGTCGGATTGACAAATATTTTAACTGACCTCGAGATCAACTCCGCAGGAATTGCGCTCTTTATGACATTTTGTATTATATCAGCCCTGATTTTGTCAAGTGAAACGCCCTCGCCATGTTGAGCAGAAACGACAATTGTGTCTATGGCAACCGGAACGCCGTCGTCATATTCAACCGTCACCTGAACCTTCCCGTCCGGCCGCAAATATGGCAAAATTTTTTTCTTCCGAACCTCAGCCAGTCTTTTTGCAAGTTTGTGGGCGTAAAATATTGGCATTGGCATCAAATCCGGCGTTTCATCACAAGCAAAGCCAAACATTATCCCTTGATCCCCAGCCCCGATTTCAAAATTGTCGCTGTTTCGGGTCTCCAAAGACTTGTCAACTCCAAGGGCTATGTCTGGAGATTGCTCGTCTATGTTGGAAATGACGGCGCAATTTTTCGAATCAAAGCCATATTCCGACGAATTATAGCCAATATCTTCAATAACACTTCGTGTGATTTTGCTCATATCAACATAACAATTAGTCGTTATTTCTCCAATCAACATAACCATGCCCGTTGTGCACACTGTTTCGCACGCAACCCTGGCGCTTTGGTCTTTTTTTAAAATTTCATCCAAAATCGCATCAGACACTTGATCACACATTTTGTCTGGATGGCCTTCAGTGACAGATTCAGAGGTGAAATATTTTTTTTGCATAAAATTTCATGTTCCTTTCAAAAATATATTAAGCACAAAAATACTGCGAACTCAAGTTCCATTATACCACAATATTTACATCAATGTCAAAAATATTTAAAGCAAATTATTTAAAATTAAATCGAAAAAATAAACAAATTGTATTATTTTGTTGGGTTATATTTGTTCCAATAATCCTCCCCCTAAAAAATCAAAGCTTTATCTAAAATTCCAAACATATCCAAATATCATTGACTGCGCTCTAAAAAACAATGCAAAAGAAAAACTCCCCGCCACCAGCTCACAACTAACTGTAATATTAGACCCTCCTCAAGCACAAGTCCAGTTAAAAGCGTTCTTAACAAGTGGTAGTTAAACGTCCTCGAGGTCTGCCATTAAAATCCAACTCTTAAAAATCCCAACTCTTTATCTAAAATTCCAAACATATCCAAATATCCTTGACTGCGCTCTAAAAAACAATGCAAAAAACTCCCCGCCACCAGCTCACAACTAACTGTAATATTAAATTAATAAAATTGATGCTATTTAAAAATGTGTCACACGTCAATTGTAAATATACAAAAATTCATGAAAAATTTACAAAATATTCAATTTAATTTAACAAATATCATGCACTTATGCTGTATAATAAAATTACAGATAAAAAGCATAAAGAGGTACTTTTAAAATGAAAAGAAGTTTAAAATTAATTTCAGCGCCCTTAGCAGCGGCCATTTCAATGTCGATTGCCCCTACCGTCAGCGCAAATCCCCCAAAAAACGACCACAGCATCCAAAGCTTGCAATCAAAGTCCGTTATTAAAATTTCCAGTTTAGAAGATTTAAACCACCTGCGGGGCCTTTCAAACCAAGGAGAAAATTTTGAAGGCAAAACCATTATTTTAGAAAATGACATATATATCACAAAAGACGGAAAAAAAGACGGCGACCCGGTTGAATTTAAACCCATATTTAAATGCCCAGATTACTGGACAGACGATTATGACGCTGGATTTAAAGGAATTTTTGACGGAAACGCAAAGACTCTCCACTTCAACTCAACAAACAGCAATATATTCGAAACCATCGGCAAGGGAGGCGTTGTTAAAAATTTAAACATAACCGGACAAATTGAAGGAGGTCAAAACAACTCAATAGTAGCAGACCAAAACAGCGGAACAATTGATAACGTCAACATAGACGTGTCCGCTAGTAATAATGCCGTAGGAATTTTCGGCTTTTGCCGTGAAAACACAGAATATGGAGTCATAAAAAACTGCGAAGTCAAGGGCAAACTTTCCTCTACTTGTTGCATAGAAGGCTCGGGAGGAATGTTTTCAACTGCGGGAATATGTGGAAATAATGATGGAGTTATTGAATCTTGTAAAGTCTCAGCTAATTTGCTGAGTCGTGTGTGTAACGAAGCTGATGGAATCGCTGAAACAGCTGGAATATCAGCTTTTAATAGGGGAATCATCAGAGGTTGCCTGGTTGAATCGAACATTATCAATCTTAATGAAAATAGTGGTGACGATTTATGCGGGCAAGCTGGCGGATTGGTTTCAACCAACAATGGCTTAGTGGTAAATTCGATTTTTAATGGAACTATCACTTCTCGCGATGCTGGCGGAATTGCAGGCAATAACTATGGCGCGCTGAAGTCTTGCAAAGCTAACGCAACAATAAATGGCCAAGTTCTTGCTGGACTTGTCCGATCCAATACGTGGGGTGACCTAGTATTCAGCTCCAATATATACAAAGAAACTGCTGAAGGCAAAGGGCCACAAGGCGTTGTGGATGGCTGCGAGTTTGTGGGATCAATCCAATCTATCACCGGAGAAAAAGTTGCTATATATGAAAATATTGGTGTACTTACATCAGATAACACAAAATTTGATCCCCAAATCATAAATTGCAAAATGAACGGCGAAGACATAATCAAGGGAATTGACATATACTATAACTACGATTTCCACTAATAAACAGACCTCAACAGCGGCGGGCAACAAGTTTGGTTTGCCGCGCTGTTGTTTATTTACAAAAAATTCACACTAATTTAAAAATAATTCAACAAGTATCATGTATTTATGATGTAGCGATATACTTGGATTAATTGGCGAGGAGAAGCATCGTTAAAAATTTAAACATAACCGGAAGATTTGGAAGCACCCTGAATGGCACAATTGTGTCAATATCTAGCCGCGGAACGATTAACAATTTGAACACGAACATAATTGCTAAGTGCGACTATGCAAACGTTTTAAAGGCGCTTGACTCAAATGACAAAAGCAGCGTCATTAAAAACTCTCACGTTGAAGCAAAACTTATAAACATATATAAAAGAAAATCTCAAGGAGGCGTAGTTGCTGGTTTCAATCTGAAATAAATCATCTAATTTAAAAATATTCTAAATGGCTGGATTCAAATTCCCTTATATTTCTTTCTGGTTGCGATCCCGCCCCTGATGTGGCGCTCCTTTTTATTAACCTCCAAAACTTTTTGAACCTGCCTATATAAAAAAGGATTCAATTTCTTAAGCCTGACGCTGACGTCTTTATGCACAGTGCTTTTAGAAACTCCAAATCTTTTAGCTGTTGCCCTGATCGTCGCAGAATTTTTAGCAATATGCTCCCCCAACTCCAGACACCTATCATCAATCCTATTCTCCAAGGAAAACACCCCGCATACACATTAACGTTAATTAATATGTATGCAAAAAAGTCCAAAGTGATACAAACATTTTTAAATATTTAGACATAAACACCAACGGCGATGAGGAAAAGACACACAAAATTTGACACGCTCTCCCAAGCGACTTATTTTATTATCCTATCCCCTCTATTCAAATCATCCATCAACAGCCACATCACCTTTTATTCTAGCATAAACCTTACAATAAACAACCATTACATGCTTCAAACTGACAATTCCACCTGCGCTTGAAGCAGCTAAACTTCCTTAAAATTTTGAATTTTCAACTAAACCGTTATTGATTGAACTCAGACAATTTTCAACTTTTTGCAAAACTCGCCCGCTGAAACCTGTTGCAGCCACACTCAAAGGAACCGCAAACGTTAACAAAATAAAAAACCATCATCAACACATAAATTGGAGCGGGTTACGAGACTCGAACTCGCCACCTCCACCTTGGCAAGGTGGCGCTCTACCGGATGAGCTAAACCCGCAAAAAAGCAGACACTAAAATCTAAAAAACTCTCAGCCTTAAAACCACACCACACAACACATAGAAGAAGACACTGGTGCCTCCGGACGGAATCGAACCATCGACACGAGGATTTTCAGTCCTCTGCTCTACCGACTGAGCTACAGAGGCAAATGGCGACCCTGAACAGACTTGAACTGTCGACCTCCTGCGTGACAGGCAGGCGTTCTAACCAACTGAACTACAGGGCCGTAAATGGTGGGAACTACAGGGCTCGAACCTGTGACCCTCTGCTTGTAAGGCAGATGCTCTCCCAGCTGAGCTAAGCTCCCGAACCTCCCAGCGACAGTTTTTATTATACACCAGCAATTTTAATTTGTCAAGCTTATTTTTTTTATTTGTTAATATCCACAAAAAACCGACTTTGAAAATCCGTTTTTTGTGAAATATATACATAAAATTTAAACATTTCCACTTCTAGATCATGTTCAGGTTTCACATTATGTGTTTAAAATTAGAATTTAAAATAGATTTTATATCACAAAAATTTTTAAATTTATAGTGGTTTATATTAAATAAATTCAATATATCGGCTAGCTTATTTTTGGCAAATCGAATATCACACAATCTACACGCATCAAAATCCACACTAGAATCCCCCGCATAGGCAATTATATCATACTCATTTCGAAAATATTTAACAACACTCAGCTTATCAATCCCGAATTTTTCTGAATAAAACAAATTATTTTCATCTTTCACCATCCTCAGGCCTCCATCGCTGTAAAAGCCATCGTTAGCGATTATATCTATGTTTTTTGCCCCAACCAACGCCAATTTGCGCTGAATATAATATTTGCATCCAGCACTGAGCAACAAAAAATCCCCGCCAAAATTTTCGATAAAATCCAACGTTGACAAAAAATACGGATCTAAAGGTATGCGCTCAATTTCCAAATCAAGTTGGGCCTGGGTCAAATCCATGTCGCCAAAAACATCCTGTAATAAATCAAAGCCAGATTTCCAATCATTCGAAAATATTTTATCATGTTCATATCTATACATAATTTGTTGAAAAAAATCTTGAGCAGTCATGGTTCCATCAAAATCGCTTATAAATAAAAACTTTTTCAAGCGCTTGCCTCTTTCAATTCAAAAAACCTCGCAAATTCACCGCTATCCACAAAATTATCAAAATTGTCTATGTAAAAATCAGCTTTTTCCCTCAAACATTGCTTTATTTCAGGGGTTTGTCGATCATCAACGCCAAAATACCCCATGCCACACTCTTTAACAAATTTTAATGGCTTTAGGATATCTTCAAAAACAGCGCAATATTTCGGCTTTATTCCCATATTCTTAGCAGCAATCATATATATATCAACTGAACCTTTATTCACCCCAAGCATATCAGCATACAAAAAATGATCAAACATATCATAAATTTCATGCTTTTTCAAAATTAATTCAGTCATTTCAGGATAACACGAAGTTGCAAGAGATATTCGAATGTCGTTTAAAATCATAGCCTCAAGCAATTTTTTAACTCCCGGCTTTAATTCAACCTTGTTTAAATACAAATTTTTGGCAATTTTATACCAAATCATCTTTATTTCATCAACAGTTTCAGTCAAATTATACAACTTTTTAGCATATATTGCAAGCTCAGTTGGCGGCATATGCATCATATTTTGAGAATATTCAGCCATTTTTTTGATGCCAATCATTTTGTGAAACTCCTCGTCAACAACTCCCCAAACCCACGTTGAGTCTATCAAAGTTCCATCCAAGTCAAAAATAGCTGCTTTGTATTTCATAAAAAATCTCCTCCAATCACAAATTTTCAACTTTAAAATTAAATTTCCCCCGCCCCAACATCCCAAAAACATCTACTTTTGCTCAAAAAAGGCCCTGATTGCTCGATAATTCTCAAAAATATCAACTTTAGAAGCAACTTCAAATGGCGAATGCATCGACAAAATCGGAACTCCTAAATCAATAACTTCCATGTTAAGCTTGGCAAGAAACATCGCAACCGTTCCTCCTCCGCCGGCGTCAACCTTTCCAAGCTCAGCCGTTTGCCAAACGATGTTTTTTAAATCCAAAAGCCTGGTTAACTTATCAACAAACTCAGCAGAAGCATCCGAAGTCCCAGATTTTCCGCGCGCGCCAGTATATTTTGTAACTATTGTTCCATATCCGCTCATAGCCGAATTTTTTCGTTCATATGCATCCGCGTAACTTGGATCAAAAGCAGCCCCAACGTCCGCCGACAAACACTCAGAATTCGAGAAAACAGTCGCTCTGTCGGTTCCAAAAATGCGCGCCAAATCCTCAATGAAATACTCTAAAAAATATGACTTCATTCCAGTATTTCCTTCGCTGCCAATTTCTTCCTTATCAGCAAGCATGGTGACGACCGTATATTCGGGATTTTCACAATCTAAAATGGCTTTCAATGAATTGTATCCACACACTCTGTCATCCTGCCCATATGCTCCAACAAAACTCCTGTCAAACCCAACGTCTTTGGCTTTAAAAGCAGGAACGGCTTCAAGTTCGGCTGAAACAAAATCCCGCTCAACGATTCCATACTTTTCATTCAAAATTTTGAGTATGTTTAATTTAACCATTTCGCTCTTTTCATCGGATTTAAAAGGCCTCGATCCAATCAATATGTTTAAATCCTCACCGCCAACTATGTCCTTAGCCGGCCTCTTCATTTGACTGGCTGCAAGATGTGGTAATAAATCATTAACACAAAAAACAGGGTCAGCCTCATCCTCGCCAATTTTAACGTCAACCCTTTGGCCGCTTGCCTTGAAAACAACGCCATGCAGCGCCAGCGGAATAGCGGTCCATTGATATTTTTTTATTCCTCCATAGTAGTGGGTCTTAAAAAATGCAAAGTCACTGTCCTCATAAAGCGGATTTTGCTTCAGATCAAGCCTTGGCGAATCAACATGCGCTGCAGCAAATTTCACTCCACACTCAAGCGGCTTTTTGCCAATAACAGCCAGAATAACATTTTTCCCCCGATTCACAGCGTAAATCCTGTCTCCAGCCCTATATTTAGCATCTTTAGAAAAAGCAACAAATCCACACTTTTCCGCCATATCAACACAATTCGCGCAAGTCTCCCGTTCTGTTTTTGAACAGTCCAAAAATGATTTATATGAATTGCAATAATCTTCGACTTGGTTTGATAATTTTTCAAACAGTTTTAAATTTGCGTTTTTTTTGGAATAAAACAGTTTATCTTTTAATTCACTAGTAGACATAAAAATCTCCCTCTCTAAAATCAAACTTGGCTATATAATTTTTTATATATTTGCTGGGTTTCAATGACTTTATTGACATATTCATATGTTGCTGGAACTTTGTTTTTGTTTTCACTAAAAAATTCGTCTAAAGACCCGTCTCCTTGCGAAAGCCACTTGCTGACTTTGCCTCGTCCTGCGTGATATGCAGCCGCAACAATTCGACCATCCTCAAATTCTTTAAACAGAGTCGACAATATATATGTTCCGTATTTTATATTAACAGCAGGATCAAAAATATCTTCATATGTCGTTTGAGAATTTGGCTCCAACCTGCTCTTTGCCCAGTTAAATGTGTCTTTGGTTATCTGCATCAATCCCCTGGCTCCAGCCTCACTTTTAGCCTTCTCATCAAACCGCGATTCGCTGTATATTATGGAATAAACATAATTTTCATCAACATTATACTCATTGGAATATTTGCTGACCGAGTCATGATATTTCTTTGGAAACAGACAATTTTTAGCAAAGTGTGGATAAAACAAAAATAAAACAAATATTATTAACGCCAGCCCCAAAAAAATCTTAAAAAAAACAATCCTAAAAACCCCTATTTTTCCAAAAACTTTGATTCTAATCTCCCCCAAAATGCCGCTAAACAGCCTAAACCAATTTCGATATAAAACTATCTATACTTTGAACAAATTCATCAAATCCAGAATTATTAAAAATTATTTGATCAGCGTGATATATATAAAACTCATCTTTTGGCTGCGCATTAATTCGACAAATCGCGTCATCAAGGCTAATTCCGTCTCTTTTCAAAATTCGCGCGAGTCTTTTTTCCTTTTGGCTCAAAATCGCAACGCTACAGTCACAAATTTTATAGGCCCCACTTTCAAAAAGCGTTGGCGCGTCCAAAACAACATGGCAACCATTTTTCTCAGCAACACAGGCTTTAATTCTTTGCAATATATATGGGTTGACGATATTTTCAAGCTTATCCAGCATATTTTTGTCTGAAAAAACAATTTTTGACAATTTTCTTTTATTTATGACATTATTTTCAACAACCCCATCAAAACAAACGCCAACCCTGTCAACACATTCACGACAATTAGTATAAATATCGCAAACAATTTTGTCAGCATCCACTATTTCAAATCCTTTTGTCAATAAATGTTGACTCGCTTCTGATTTTCCCGAGCCAGTCGGCCCTGTCACCCCAACAATCACAAAAATTCTCCTAATTTCACAAAACAACCAGATTAAAGCCTGAAGCTCGAAGAAGCCTATTATATATGGCTAAGCCAATTCCAGACTTGCTTGGAGCCCTGAAAAAAGCCTTTCGCGCCCCAACCTCATCAAGCTTGCGAAGAATCGAAAAAACATTCCTGGCCTGGCTAGCAGGACTTGAGCCAAAGGTTAAAACATTTTTTTGAAAAAAGCCCTGTTCACCATCAAAAACAACACACCAAACATCTCGCCCCATCCTGTCCAAAACATAGTTGCAAAAACTGCTAAATGAGCTGTCGATCAAAACAACCTCTGCTTTCGGGGAATAATGCGCATATTTCATCCCCGGGCAAACAGCAGCACCGTCCGAAGCAAAAGGCTTTAAAACCGAGTCACCAAGCGAAACATTCGCAGCAACACTTTTAAGCATATCCACGCTGACAGCGCCCGGCCGCAAAACTTCAACTAAATCACCTTCAAGCCGAATAACAGTCGATTCAAGGCCTATTTCACACCTTCCGCCATCAAGTATTGCCCCCACCTTGCCTTTTAAATCATTGTAGACATGCAAAGCTGAGGTTGGGCTTGGCCGGCCAGACAAATTAGCAGACGGAGCAACAAGCGGCCTTCCAAAAGAATCTATCAATTTTCTGGCGATTGCGTTTGAGGGAAATCTTATTGCAACAGTTTCAAGATTTGCGCTGACCAAGTTCAAAACGTCGGCTTTTTTCGGCAAGATCACTGTCAGCGGACCTGGCCAAAATTTTTCAGTAATATTTCGAAACAACGAAGAATTTTTGTCAGAAGTCAAATAATCCAGCATTTTTAAATGACTAATGTGGCAAATCAAAGGATTATCCGAAGGCCTGCCCTTAATTTTAAAGATTTTCGCGACAGCATCAGCATTAAAAGCGTCAGCAGCAAGCCCATAAACCGTTTCAGTTGGAATTCCAACAACATCACCATTTTTCAAATATTTCACACAATCTAGAATATTTTCAGCTGATGCATGTAAAATTTTAGTTTCTGTCAATTTTGAACCTCCGCAGACAATTTCAGAGCCTGATCCGCCGTTATCAAAGCGTCGATTATTTCGTCAAGATCACCGTCCATTATCTGGTCGATTTGATATAATGTTAGGCCAATCCTGTGGTCGGTGACCCTGCCCTGAGGAAAATTATAGGTTCGTATTCTCTCAGACCTGTCCCCTGTTCCAACCTGCGTCCTTCGCTGGCTCGCAATCTTCTCTTCCGCTTCCCTCTGAGCCTGTTCATAAAGCCGACTGCGCAATATTTTCATCGCCTTGTCTTTGTTTTTAAACTGGCTCCTCTCATCCTGACACTCAACAACAAGCCCGGTCGGAAGATATGTTAACCTGATTGCAGACTCAGTTTTGTTAATATGCTGGCCTCCAGCCCCGCTTGCTCGAAATGTGTCAACTTGGATGTCGCTTGGATTTATTTCAAATTCAACCTCCTCAGCCTCTGGCAAAACAGCAACTGTGACTGTTGAAGTGTGTATCCTGCCCTGCGCCTCAGTTTCCGGGACTCTTTGAACCCTGTGAACCCCGCTTTCAAATTTAAGTCTTGAATATGCAAAATCTCCGCTGACTTCGAAGCTGACCTCTTTAAAGCCTCCAATTCCAGTTTCATTCGCGCTCAAAAGCTCAGTCTTCCAGCCCATTTTCTCAGCATACATATTATACATTCTGTATAAATCACCAGAAAACAGCGCAGCTTCATCGCCTCCAGCTCCTCCGCGTATTTCTATAATGACATCCTTTTCATCATTCGGATCTCTTGGCAGCAATAAAATTTTCAATTCGTCTGATATTTTTTCTATTTCTTTTTCACTTTCATCATATTGCTCCTTAACAATTTCCCTGAATTCCCTATCAAGCCCCCCTTCTTTGAGCATATCTCTTGCTTCGTTAAATTCATATTTGGCTTTTTTATACCTGCTGTAGCTCTCAACAATCGGAGTCAGCGCCTTGAGCTCCTTCATCAAATTTTTATATTTGTTTTGATCATTAACAACATTTGCGTCCATGAGCTGCTCATTAATTTCGTTAAGCCGCGACTCAATTGAATCTAGTCTATCGAACATATCAGACATTTTTTCACTTTCTCTCCAAAAAATATACAAATAGTATAGTTGAATTTCAATACATATTTCAATAATTCTTGAATATATCCTATTTTACGTTTTACCAGCAATCACAAACCAGCCTGCAAAAACAATGTTGCAAATTAAAGCGCAGTGTTGTATACTGTAAAGCAATCTAACATGTTTAAATTTGAATCTAACACATACACACTATAAAAACACCACTAATTTAAATATATTCTACGATATTATATATTTTTTGATTTTTTCGAAAAAGCCAGCATCATCGTCAGTGTCAGCTTGCAATATAATACTTTTTGTTAAATCCAAGCTGAATATTCCCATTATGGACTTGGCATTCACAACATATTTTCCAGAAATAAGGTCAACATCAAAATTGCATTGATTGACAATGCTAACAAATTCTTTAACATCATTGGTTGTTTTAAACATAACATTAAATTTTTTCATTTCTAACATCCTCCGAACTATAAAACAAATGTAAACAAACTGTAAACACAATAATATTTTAACATCTCAAGACCAATTAGTCAACTAAATTTTAATTAAAAAATAACACAAATTAAAAAGCATAACAAAACATGTTTAGAGTGATATATTTTATATATATTTAAAAATTTATCAGGAGTTGAAAAAGTGAAAATATCTTTTTTTACATTAGGCTGCAAGGTGAATCAATATGAAACCGAAGCAATGAAAAATTTATTTTTTGAAAACAACTGGGAAATTGTAAACAATTCAGATTTTGCTGACGTGTATGTTATAAATTCGTGCACAGTGACCTCTTTGGGTGATAAAAAAGCCAGACAATCCGTCGGCAGGTTTAAAAAAATCAATCCCAACGCAATAATCGTCATGACAGGCTGTTTTCCACAAGCTTTTCCACAAAAAAGTCAAAAACTAAAAAATGTGGATATAGTCACGGGAACCACAAACAGATCTAATTTACCTGATTTGATACAACAATTTCTGATTAATAAAAAACCAATAATAGATGTCTCTCCTCATAAAAAAAATGAACAATTCGAAAATTTAACAATTAAAGATTTTTCGAAAAAAACACGCGCATTTATAAAAATTCAAGATGGGTGTAATAAATATTGCTCATATTGCATAATTCCAAAATCCAGAGGGTTTGTCCGCTCAAAGCCATTGGAAACGCTCAAAAACGAACTGATCTCGGTTGCTGAAAGTGGATATAAAGAGGTTGTTTTGGTTGGAATAAATCTGTCCTCATATGGCGCAGATTTGAAAAACACAGGCCTAACAGACGCTGTCAAAACCGCCGCCAAAATCCCAAAAATAAAGCGAATTAGGCTTGGCTCAATCGAACCCGACCTTTTAACCAAAGATGACATTTTAAAATTGTCGAAAGAAGACAAATTTTGCCCACAATTTCACCTGGCCCTGCAAAGCGGATCTGACAGCGTCCTTAAGCGAATGAGGCGGCGTTATACAAAAGATCTATACAAAAATCTAGTTGAATATATACTCCAAACTTTCGAAAATCCTTCAATCACAACTGACATTATGGTTGGATTCCCGGGAGAAACCGAGGAAGAATTCAACGAATCATTAAAATTGATTGAAGACATAAATTTTCTAAAAGTTCATATATTTCCATATTCAATCAGGCAAGGAACTCAAGCGGCAAAAATGAAAAATCAAATAACAAAATCAGAAAAACAACTCAGAGTTAAAAAAATGGAACTCGCTTCAAAAAAATCAAACCAAGCCTTCATGAGTCAGCAAATAAATAAAATTCATGAAGTTCTTTTTGAAACTCAAGAAGGCGACGTTTTCACAGGCCACGCCAAAAATTACCTTTTGGTTAAAGCAAAATCTGATTTAAACTTGTGTGGACAAATAAAATATGTTAAAATTGATGGATATGAAGAAAATTTTTGCATTGGCAGTTTGGTGTAAAATTTTATTCTAATTTAAAAAATCTGGGAGGAATTTATGTCTGTTTATAGGTTATATGTTGAAAAAAAGGATGAATTTGCAATTGAAGCAAAAAAATTAAACTGGGATATAAAAAATGTTTTAGGAATCAAAAATTTACAAAAGACTAGAATAATAAACAGGTATGACGTTGAAAACATAACAAAGGAAATTTTTGAAAAATCAAAAACAACCATATTTTCCGAACCGCAAGTTGATAACTATTTCGAAAATCTTCCAAAAGCGCAAAATATAATCGCATCGGAATATCTACCAGGACAGTTTGACCAAAGAGCGGATTCCTGCGAACAGTGTATACAAATAGCATCCCGCCAAAGCCGCCCCTCTGTTAAAACCGCTAAAATATATATATTTGAGGGCCAATTAAATTCAAAAGAGCTTGAAAAAATCAAATCATATATAATAAATCCAATTGAATGTCAAGAGGCCTCCTTGGAAGAAAAATCAACCTTGAATCTTGCCTATGATTCTCCAGAAGATGTTGAAATTTTAGACAAGTTTAATGAAATGACTGAATATGAACTAAATAATTTAATAAAATCACAAAAACTCGCCATGGATCTTAGCGACATAAAATTTTGTCAAGAATACTTTAAAAATTTTGAACAAAGACCGCCAACAATAAGCGAAATCAAAATCATAGACACATATTGGAGCGACCACTGCCGCCACACCACTTTTTTAACACAAATAGACAAAATTACTATAAACGATCCAGAAATCAAGAAAACATTCGAAAAATATCTGGAAATTAAAAAATTAATCGGATCTTCCAAAAAACCTATAACACTTATGGAAATTGCAACTATTGCGGCAAAAAAGCTAAAAATTGATGGATTTTTGAATGACGTCGATGAAAGTGAAGAAATAAACGCTTGCTCGGTTAAAATTCAAGTTGAATCTGAAAAAAAATCACAAGATTGGCTTTTGATGTTTAAAAATGAAACCCACAACCACCCAACAGAAATTGAACCGTTTGGAGGAGCTGCAACCTGCCTTGGCGGCGCAATTCGAGACCCGCTTTCCGGTCGGTCATATGTATATCAAGCAATGAGACTGACCGGCGCCTGGGACCCTAAAGCCCCAATCGAAAAAACCCTTCAAGGAAAGCTCCCCCAGCGAAAAATAGTGACGACTGCTGCAAGTGGATATTCATCGTATGGAAATCAAATCGGTATTGCAACCGGGCATGTTAGGGAAATATATCACCCTGGGTATTTAGCAAAACGGATGGAAGTTGGAGCTGTTATTGGAGCAGCCAAGGCCTCAAACGTCCGCAGAGAAAGGCCAAAAGCCGGAGATGTTGTTATACTTTTGGGCGGAAAAACCGGCAGGGATGGATGCGGAGGGGCGACGGGTTCATCTAAATCACACGATTTGTCTTCCTTGAAATCATGTGGCGCTCAAGTTCAAAAGGGCGACCCGCTTCAAGAGCGAAAAATTCAAAGATTCTTTAAAAATCCAAATGTCAGCAAATTAATAAAAAGATGCAATGATTTTGGAGCAGGAGGCGTTTGCGTCGCAATTGGAGAGCTGGCGGATGGCTTAAAAATAGATTTGGATGCTGTCCCAAAAAAATATGAAGGCTTGGACGCAACAGAGCTTGCAATTTCTGAATCACAGGAGCGAATGGCCGTTGTTATCCAAAAAAAGGATATGGACGCGTTTTTTGAACTGGCAAATTCGGAAAATTTGATGGCGACTAAAGTTGCTGAAATCACCGACCAGGACAAGCTTGTCATGACATGGAAAGGCAAAAAAATTGTAGATATATCTCGAAAATTTTTGAACTCTAACGGCGCCCAAAAACACGCCAAGGCTCAAATTGAAGCGCAAAATGTTTCGCCGATTTTTAGCCGCAAAAACTCGGAAAAAGACTGGATTTACCACATTTGCGACCTAAACATATGCTCTCAAAAAGGACTTGTTGAACAATTTGATTCGTCAATCGGCGCAGGAACGGTCTTGATGCCATTTGGCGGAGAAAATCAGTCAACGGAAATTCAAGCTATGGTTTCAAAAATTCCAACCCAAGAAGAAACTTCAACAGTCTCGCTCATGGCATGGGGCTTCAACCCGTTTTTAAGCGCGCAAAGTCCTTTCTATGGAGCTCAATATGCAGTTATTGAATGCATAGCAAAAATAATCGCGACAGGCGGCTCAACCGAAAAATGCTGGCTGACTTTTCAGGAATATTTTCCAAGCACTAAATCCGATCCCAAACGCTGGGGAATGCCCATGTCTGCCCTTCTGGGAGCGCTTAAAGCCCAAATAAACCTGAAAATCGCATCAATTGGCGGGAAAGACTCCATGAGCGGAACTTTTGAAGAAATCGACGTCCCCCCAACTCTTGTCTCATTCGCAGTCTCGGTGTCGGATGCAAAAAAAATAATATCCCCCGAATTCAAGTCAAAAAACAGCCCAGTTGCACTTTTACTTCCATTATTTGAAGACAAATCAAAGCCGAACTATGAAAGCATTTTGGAGACTTTTTCAAAACTTCAAAGCTTAATATCCGAAAATAAGGTCAAATCCGCATGGGCAATCGGGTTTGGAGGCGTTGCTGAGGGCATATCAAAGATGTGTTTTGGAAACAAAATAGGCTTCACATTTGATAAAAATATAGATAATTACGCACTGTTTAATCCAATATACGGCGGATTTATAGTCGAATTATACAAAAATGAAGACGATTTGAACATTATTGGCCACACAACACACGAATATGTCATTAGGCAAGGGGCTCAAACAATCGTTGATTTAGACAAAATTGAAAAAAACTATAAACTCACGCTGGAATCGGTGTATCCAACAACGGTCAGTCAAACAAATTCAAATAATGTCGAAAATATATCATATGACAACAAAACGCCTAGACGTTCGCCAAAAATCAAAAAAGCCGCTCCAATCGTCCTAATCCCGGTTTTTCCAGGAACAAACTGCGAATATGACACTGCGAGACAGTTTGAAATTTATGGCGCAAAGTGTGATATTTTTGTTATTAATAATTTGACTGAATCTGGTATATCTGATTCTGTAGATAAATTTTCTGATAAATTAAAAAAAGCCAACATATTGATGATTCCTGGGGGCTTTTCTGGAGGCGATGAACCAGACGGATCTGGAAAATTCATAACGTCATTTTTCAGAAATATTTCAATAAAACAAGAAATTCACAACCTAATCAAAAAACGTGACGGCCTGATTTTGGGAATTTGCAACGGATTTCAAGCCCTAATCAAACTCGGCCTGATCGAACATGGCCAGATAACAGACCCTTCAAAAAATTCCGCAACTTTAACATATAACACAGTCGGCCGCCATCAATCCATGATCATAACAACAAAAATTGCGTCTAACAAATCCCCATGGCTTAGCCAAACGACTTTAGGCCAAACCTTTAAAATGCCGATTTCTCACGGCGAAGGCCGGTTTATCGCCCCAGAAGCAACCATCAAAAAGCTGATCAAAAACGGTCAAATCGCAACTCAATATGTTGATCCGGCGGGAAATGCAACAATGAAACTTCCGCACAACCCGAACGGATCGTATTTCGCGGTTGAAGGCCTGACCTCGCCAGACGGAAGAATTTTCGGCAAAATGGGCCACAGCGAGCGAGTCGGAGCGAATTTATATAAAAACATACCGGGCGTTGAAGACCAGCTAATATTTAAGGCTGGAGTCGAATATTTTAGATGAAGTCACTTGCTTTTCACTTTCAGCGACCTGAGAGCGTTTAATATGGCTATCATCGAAACCCCAACATCCGCAAAGATCGCAAGCCACATGTTGGTTATTCCTAAAGAGCCCAGAGCCAAAATCACAAATTTAACACTTAGCGAAAAAATTATGTTTTGCTTAACAATATTCATGGTTTTTTTGGATATTTTTATCGCCAGAGGTATTTTTTTGATATCATCGTCCATCAAGACAATATCAGCAGCTTCCATCGCAGCGTCTGAGCCTATTGCTCCCATTGCAACCCCAACGTCAGCAAGCGAAAGGACAGGCGCATCATTAACGCCATCCCCAACAAAAATAACGCTTTGACCCAAACGACGATTTTTCAAAAACTGCTCCAACTTTTCAACCTTCTCATTTGGCAAAAGTTCACAATAACATTCGTCAATCTCAAGCTGTTTTGCAACATTTTCACCAATAATTTTCCTGTCACCTGTCAGCATAACAACGCGATCGACGCCCCAGCTTTTCAATTTGCAAACAGTTGACCTCGCGCCCTCCTTAATTTTGTCGGATATGACTATATTACCGATATATTTTCCATTTAAAGTCAAATAAACCACAGTTCCAACCGAATCCACTGGGTCAAATTCAACCCCCATATCGCGCATAAATTTCGAATTTCCGACGCAGACCCTGTTTCCATCAACCGTCGCCTTTACCCCCAAGCCGCTGATTTGCCTGACATCTTTAACCCTAGACTCGTCTATTGGCTTTGCATATTCGCTTTTAATTGAATTGGCTATGGGATGGTGTATGTGGCTTTCAGCAAGCGCCGCAATTTCAATCAACTCAGGCCCAGACATAACGTTTGAACTGACGTCAATAACGCTAAATTTCCCGCTGGTTAACGTCCCTGTTTTGTCGAAAATGACGGTTTTAACCCTGGCCAGAGTCTCCAAATAGTTTCCGCCTTTAACCAATATCCCAGCTCTTGACGCCCCGCCAATTCCTCCAAACAAGCTCATGGGAATTGAGATCACAAGCGCGCAAGGACAGGAAATAACCAAAAAAATCAACGCGCGCTCAAGCCAAATTTCAAAATCCTGGCCAAAAAATATTGCTGGAAAGACTGCCAACAAAAAAGCAGCAATAACAACACATTGCGTGTATATTTTTGCAAACTTTTTTATAAAATTCTCAGATTTAGCCTTTTTATTTTTAGAATTTTCAATCAGATCCAAAACTTTAACAACCGTTGACTCGCCAAAAGTTTTCTGGACCCTAACCTCCAAAACCCCCGTCATATTCACACATCCGCTGACAATTTCGTCTCCCGGCTCCAAAACCCTTGGCGCGGACTCGCCTGTCATTGACGAAGTGTCGACGGATGAAAAACCCTTTTTGACAACCCCATCCAAAGGAACTTTTTCGCCTGGTTTGACAACTATTATATCACCAATCCCGACCTCATTTGGCAAAACCTTCCTGGTCGCGCCATTTTCAAGCTTTAAATTTGCATAATCCGGCCTGATGTCCATAAGTGAAGATATGGACTTTCGCGAAAAATCCGAAGCGCAATCCTGAAACAACTCTCCAATTTGATATAGCAAAACAACCATAACAGCTTCAGCGCATTCGTTTAGTGCAAAAGCGCCAATTGTTGCAATAAACATCAAAGAATTTTCGTCAAATATGTCTAATTTACACGCATGCTTAACCGTTTTATATATCACGTCCCACCCAACGACCAAATATGGGATCAAAAAAGCAAAAAACCTGAGCCATCCAGAAATTGGCAAAATAACAACAATAATAAATAAAACCACAGATAAAAATATTCTATAAAGCATAATTTTTTGCATTCTGTTCATAAATTCACACATTCTCCAATCTCAAAAATTTTTTGCACCCATCCACATACCTAACATTATATCAAACTAAATGTCAACTTTCAACAACAATTATTTTGGGTTATATTTGTCTCAAGTAAAATTTCTTTCTGAAATATATGACTTTTTGTCTAAAATTTCAAACAATTCCAAATATCCTTGATCACGTTCAAAAAAAACAATGCAAAAATCAAATTAAGCGCCGCCAGCTCACAACGGACTGTAATATTTAAACTTTTTTCAACCTCCAGTTTCTTTAAAAGCGCCCTCAACAAGCGGTAGGCTGATTCCCTCGAGAGCCATCAAGAATCTCTTTTCGAAATCTCCAATTCTTTATATAAAATTCCAAACAATTCCAAATGTCCTAAACCACATCCCAAAAAACCATGCAAAAATTGCTTAAAGAGCCTTCGCTTCACAGCGAACTGTGATATAAATCTTGTAATCACCTCTTTTAAACAATGCTTTCAGTTTATAGTTTTTATGATTTTAATAATTATTATTGACACTCTTCTGCGCCATTTTTTAACGTCTAATCCATCAAGTTGTAACTAAAATACACACCGCAAATATCACTTTATTAACCCATGCACAAAGCTTGTGTTTTTCGCTGTCAGCTCAACCCACGCCGGGCGAAAACCACTTTTAACTGCATTGCGTATAGACGGAATATTTGACCAAGCAGCGCAGTAAAATGGCACCTTGCCCAACGCCAAAACTTCAAGTGCAAGTCTTGTGGTTAAAGCGGAGGCAACACCTTTTCGTCTATATTCGGGAAGAACATCAACGCCGATTTGATACATCATTTCGCAATCGGCGGAACATCCCGCAAGCCCTATCAACTTATCGTTCTCATAAGCGCCAACAGCCAAAACATCCCGTTCTTTATCCCCTGAGGTCAAGCAATTGCTCCACTGTTTGCCATACAAATCAGCAAAATCCTCCTTTTGCAGAATATACAAATCATAGCCACATTCAAGCTCTTTTAAATGTGTCACGTCCGGCATGAAATACTGCGCCATAAAACAAATCTTCAAATCCAACGGAGAAAGCAAATCATTTAGTATATTGATCTGAGGCGTCTCAAAACAACGAGACACACCAAATTTGTTGATATATTCCGCCACCGAAGATTTTGTTCGTTCACTCACCTGCGCCACAATGTTATTTCCATATGAAACGAGGTCACACTCCAACGGCAAAGGCATATATCTCCTAGCTTTTGGATTTGCTCTTGAAATCGTCACAACATTTTCTTTCAAAGCGAAATCAGCAGCAGAGCAATTACAGTCATACGCCGACTGTTGCAACGCAATTTCCAAAATTTGTTTATTTGTCATTTTTCTCCCCCATCGTTGACAATATATAAAACACAGTTTTTTTCGAACCACACGCACCAAATGCTATGCAAATATTTATGACATATAAGAAATAATTTTTCATCTAATCAAAAATATAATAAATCACTAAACTGCCCTGGCAATCAAAAATTTAATCGGTATTCCCTGATTGCTAAACAAAATTTCATGCTCACTCAACAAGTTATTTTCCTCATATTCGCTATTATGTAAATCATGAGTGATATATTCGATTTTAAATCCACTGCTTTCAAAATATTTTTTGCTGTCTGAAAATAATGAATCATCGTCAGTTTTAAAGTGAATTATTCCATTTTTATTCAAAAAATTCTTATATTTATCTAACTGTCTGAAGTGAGTTAAGCGCTTTTTGTGGTGTCTTGGGCGAGGCCATGGATTGCAAAAATAAATATATATCCTGTCAACAATATCATTACTGTCAAAAATTTTATCACAATACTCAACATTATACCTCGTCAGCAAAATATTTTTCGGAGAAATTCCTTCAAACTCTTTTTCGATGTTCCTGCGCGCAACGCCCAAAATATCATCGCTCATATCTATGCCAATAAAATTCACATCCAAATTGCATCTCGCAAGCCTCGACAAAAAAACCCCCTTCCCACAACCCAGTTCCAAATGAAGCGGCTGAGCTTTTTCGAACAAATTAAGCCATTTTCCTTTAGCATCACACGGATTTTTTATGTAATATTCACATTTACTAAGCTCCGGCCTGGCCCAAGGCTTTCTTCGCATTCTCATTTTTTAACCACCAACATCCCTTAAAGTTTCAACACACATCTAACATGATATTACATTTTTTTTTAAAAAACAAGTCTTTAGAGACTTTAATTGAGACAAATATAACCTAACTAAATCACAATAAACATTTGACTCTTTATAAATAAAATGCTATAATTCCTTGGAAGCGCAGTTTAAACCGCAGTCGTGAATTTGGGAGGAAATGTTAAAATGAAAAATCTGCTAGTTGCTCAATCTGGCGGACCAACAGTTGCGATTAATTCAACATTGATGGGAATATATAATTTTGCTAGAAAAAAAGTGAATAAAATTTATGGTGCTAGATTTGGAATAAAAGGTCTTTTAGATGAAAATATATATGATTTGTCAAAAATTATAGACAAAAGCAACCTCTCGCTGCTGTCTCAAACCCCGGCATGCGCGCTTGGGTCCTGCCGTCAAAAATTAAAAGATCCAAACGAATCCTCCGAACAGTATGAAAATTTAATTAAAATTTTTAGAAAATATTCGATTAATTATTTTATATATATCGGCGGAAATGATTCTATGGATACTGTGAGTAAAATCTCAAACTATTTGAAAATCAGCGGTATAGATGATATTATTATTGTTGGAGCCCCAAAAACCATAGATAATGATCTATTTGAGACAGACCACTGCCCCGGATTTGGGTCCGCTGCAAAATATATCGCAACAAGCATCTGCGAACTGGAGCGCGATTGTTCAATATACTCAATCCCAGCCGTGACATTGGTTGAAATAATGGGACGAGACGCGGGCTGGCTGACAGCTGCTTCTGCGCTATCCCGCCTAAATGGCGCCAGTGGCCCTTCATTAATATATTGTTGCGAAAAAGTATTTAATATACAGTCATTTTTTTATGATATTGATGAAAAATTTAAGCAAAAAAATAACAATATCCTGATAGCTTTAAGTGAGGGAATTCATGACAAGAATGGAAAATATATATCTGAAATCGGCTCTGAAAATTATTTGGACGAATTTGGCCACAAGCAAAACGCCGGCGCTGCGAAAATTTTAGACGGTTTTGTTAAAAAAGAGTTTGGATGCAAGGTGAGGTCAATAGAAATCAACACATTACAGCGCTGCGCAGCCCATATCGCCTCCCTAACAGACATCAAAGAGTCGATAAAACTCGGAGAAAAAGCCGCGGAATGTGCGCTAAATGAAATGTGTGGAGAAATGTCAACAATAATTCGAAAAAGCAACAATCCATACCAAGTCGAATATAAATCAGCTCAAGCAAATCTCGTCGCAAACAGGGTCAAACGCCTGCCAAACGGAATGATTTCGGAGTCCGGAAACGACGTGACAATTCAAGCTATCGAATATCTAAAGCCTCTAATCCAGGGCGAACTTAAAATCCAATACAAAAACGGAATGCCTGTCCACGCGAATTTGTTTCAAACATGAAATATTGAGAATTTTTTTTATGGCTCCGATATATAATATAATAAAAATAAAATATTGGAGTTGTTGCGTATGAAAATTCAATTAAAGCCTCTCGTCGTGAGCTTGTTGATTAGCCTGGGCGTTGGCGGAATCGCAAGCATCCTAACATCAGGAAGCTATAGCATATATGAAAATTTGTCAAAGCCCCCTTTAAGTCCTCCCGGCTTTATATTTCCCATTGTTTGGATAATTTTATATATATTGATGGGAATAAGCGCCTATTTAATATATATATCCAACTCAGACGAAAAAAATCTAGCTTTAAAATTTTATGCAGTTTCACTGGTTGTCAATTTCTTTTGGCCAATATTTTTCTTTAAATTTGGTTTATTTTGGCTTGCATTTTTTTGGTTATTATTGCTAATATTCATTGTCGCAGTGACATTAATTTTGTTTAAAAAGATAAATCCAACTGCTGCGAGGCTTTTGGTTCCATATTTAATATGGATATTATTTGCTGCATATTTGAATTTATTCACCGCCATTTTAAATTAAATAAATATATAAAATATATAAACAAGTCCTTGACATTTTTCAAATTTTCTTGGACTTGTTTATATTAAACAAAAATATAATTTGCTAATATGTTAATATATTTTACTATGTTAGTTATCTATGTCTCTTGATGGAAAAAATTCGTTTATTGGAAATTCTATGTTTTTGAAAACATCACATGGATTTTCGGATGTGTTGGTGCATTCCTTTTCCGGTATACAATAATCATATACGGGGACCATCATTTGAACCTGTCTTTCCATCTGAACAATCGAAAATATACCTATGCTGATGAATATATTCTTTTGCGGTAAAACATTTTCAAAAGAGCCTTCAAAACATGAACATATAGAATTTGGCAATGAGCAGGAACACCATTCGCTCGCAATATCGGCGCACTCTTTAGAACAACTGGACAAAAGCATCGGTTCTGCGATTTGGACGGTGACTTTGGGAAGTCCCTGGGGATTTGAAGAACTTAAGCCTTCATTTTGAATATTACTAAAAGTTTTAACGCTGCCTTCGCTTCCAAATAGCACAACTTTTTTACAAAATGTACAAACACCCATTACCTCAGTCGCGCTTGAAAGTGGCGAACTATAAACGGAAAGTGTGACTGAAAAGTAAAATGTCATGTCAACAGAATAAAAACCCTTGTGGAATGGAACCGGCTCAACAGACATAACAACGTCCATGACCTCAACACTTTTTGGTTTAACCAAATATGCTTCATCTACTATCGGCTGAGTTGCGTCTGTGAAAAAGACTCTTAAATCTTCCAAACAGTCTTTATCCCCACAGCTATCGTATATTCTATCCGCGTTTATGCAAACAGCTTCACGAATGTTTCCGCTGTTTTTAGAATTGCCGCAAAACGTGTTTGACATGCTTTCGCCAGTATTGCGACTGGATTTTGCCGAATTTTCGAAATTTTTGTCTAGCATATTAACCCTCCTGATTATAAAATTAAAAGCTTCTGCTTCATTTCATTCTATGTCATAACCCCAAATTTGTGAAAACAATCTAAAAACATCCACTATACAAACAGTAATATTTCATATGCGATTAACTATATTATTTGATTAGGCCATATTGGTCTCAAGTAAAACTCCTGCTTAAAATATCAAGCTCTTTAACCAAAATCCCAAACAATTTCAAGCATCCTTAACTTCGCTTTAAAAAACACCGCAAAAACAACTCCCCCCGCCGCCTGCTTCTTATGTCTCAAAAATTTTTTCAATTTTACTCTTGACTGCTCCGTTTTTTTCAGTTATTTTTGTGTGCTAATATATTTTAAAATTGTGAACAATATGTTAATTTCTATAAAATATTTTTGGAGTGATTTGTTTTGAATTTGAAAAATCGATAAGCGAAAGACAAAGTGTATATAACGAAATTCAAGAACTTACTGATTTGCAAATGAGGCAGATTTTATTTAAATGATTCGGCTGTGTGTTTTTGTAAGTTAGACACCTTAAATTCTGTGCCAAATTGCGATAACATATTGCTTTTGTGATGATTAATTTGGGTTTGATCTGTTGTTTTTTCATTGGTTGTCTATCACTTATCTTGTATCAATTTTTGGTATTAATTACTTAAAAATACTCAATAATTTTATTGAACATCTATAGTTTTTACGGGGGTAATTGTTAATGAAAAGAAGATTTATGAAAGTTTTGATATTAATTACACTAGCGGTGAACATGTCTTTATCGTCGATTGCGCCGTTTCAAATAGGTGTTTTTGCTGGAAACGAGATCAATGAGGGAGAGGTTGCAGGAAGTTTAAAAATTAAAAATTCTCCTCCAAAAAAAGTGCCATTTTTTCATGGTGGGGCAGATGTTTATACCCTGGAATTAGAGGGAGTGCCTGCTAACAAGACGGCTACTTTAACTCTAAAGGAAGGGGAAAACATCGCGACTGTTTATCAAAGTGGTATTGTTAAGGCTAAAGGAACTGCTGGAGGTAAAGTAAAAATAGAAGCGACATGTGATGGAATGACAGCTGGTTGTGAGTTTGAAATTGAATATATAGACATAGGAAATATTTTAGCTAATTTTAAAAATCCTGATTCTGCCCGTAAAATTATTACGGATGCTTATAATATCGCAGAAAACACAGATTATGACTATACCGTTTCTTCCGTCTCGAATATTGTCAAAGGAGCTGTCTTTATAGACGACTATACCATAGCTGAAAATCCATTCATTCTCTCCCGAATGGAGGATGAATGTGCTCAATACGACGATTTGAACCTTTTAAACGAAATGGATGCGGTTGATGAAATAGACGAGCTTGAGAATGACGTTTACGATGCTGTCGACGGAGCCAAAGATTATGATCTAGGTCAGCCCGTGGTTGATGCGTTGAATAATGTCAAAAATGCAATTGATATTGCTAAGGAAGATGCTTCCAGAGCTCCAGAAGTTGACGTCAAAGTCACATATGCTGCATATTTAACTGCTGAAGCTATTTTTAGAAAATTTGGAAGACAAGTAGAGGCTCAAAAAGCAAAAGAATTAGCAAGTTCTATTAAATGGGCTGTTGAATATTTTGATTATTTAGATGCTGTAGATGAAATGGATAACACCTAATTTTTAAGCAAATTTAAATAAAAATTATTAGCGCGCGGGATGCGTTTATGCTTTTTGCAAGTTCACACGCGCGCCCCATCAAAAATTTTTTCAATTTTACTCTTGACTGCTCCGTTTTTTTCAGTTATTTTTGTGTGCTAATATATTTTAAAATTGTGAACAATATGTTAATTTCTAGATGATAAAATATTTTTGGAGTGATTTGTTTTGAATTTGAAAAATTTTGCTGGAAGGTTTATTTTGATTTTTGTGACACTGGCCTTTTTGGCGTTTGGATCCTGCGCAGTTTATGCTGAGGGCGGAGAGATGGAATTTTATATTGATATGGCGTTAGCTAATTATCAGTATAGTACCCTTCTGCTAAATAAAGTTGATCGCGCTCTTGTGATGCAAACGGGTGCAGATGGAAATCTTTTGAAAAAAGAAAAATTGACCGCTGATGAACAAAGCGTTTATGATGATATCAAAAAGGATGTCGACAAACTAGTTGAATCCGCAAATTCCGACAATTCTATTTTGTCAGCTGACGTCAAAAAAACTAAAGCTATCTATAACTGGGTTAATGAAAACATAAGTTATGACGAAAAATCCTTACATCCATCCTCATCTTTCGATTTTTCTAGAGGCGTTGAAGGAGAGATCACCTCCATAAATCCAAATAGGAGGGAGCAAAGTGCGCTTAATGCATATAAAGACAAAACAGCAGTTTGCGCAGGAAAAGCCCTATTGTTTGAGTTGATGATGAAAATGGCGGGTTTGCCTTGCATATGTGTTGAAAATTTTACTCACGGTTTTAATGCTGCTTGGCTGGATCGAGGAGACGGCGAACCATGCTGGATGTTTGTTGATCCAACTGAAACAGGTAATAACCCTTTTTCACAATTCAGCAGGGCTATATTTGAGCCGGGTCAAAGCTTAGACGAACCTTTTAAATATGATTCCAAAGCTTGTAACAGAGGTTTTATTGTATCGGGTTTTGGAAGCCATTTTGTATGCGACATATATTCTTCAATGGATTCTTCTATTCCAAATATGGTAACTATAGATAACCCTGACGGCTCCGCAATATATTGCAGACGCGCAGCTAGTCATGCGGGCGCGATTTACGACAAAAAATCTTCAGATTCTCAAGTTTTTGCTTTGCCGAAAGACTTAGTGTGTTTGAGCAAGAGATGGAAGCTGAGCGGTAACTTTAAAACCATCGAAAATCTTGATGCTTTTGTTCAAAAGGGAATTCAACTAGACATTTGCGAGACTAGTTTCAGTGAAACTGTCGAAAAAGACGGAGTTTTGTTTGAAGTATATGGCGGAGGATTCGAAGCTCAAAAAGACAGCGAAGGAAAGACAATATACCAAAACGGGAAACCGATTTATCCAAAAAGCACTTTGCGCATAAAACCTAAAAGTGGCGTTTTTGTCAGTGAAGTTTCAATTCCCCAAGAGCTTGAGATATTTTTGGGCGACATCGGAAAAATTCAAGTTGAGTCTGACTCGGTAAAAACCGTGAAATATAGTCTCTTGCCACAGTGTGATTCTTTAAAAGAAGGGATCGAGCTGCCGGATTCGGTTAAATTTGAAAATGTTGTCAAGCCGTCTGAAAGCGTTTGAATAGCAGCCCCCCAATCTTAAATCACCCCCTAGGTGATTGCATTTTAAGCAGGAAAATATATGTATTTACTTTGCCGCATAGTTCTTCTTAATATGCGGCAAAAATGTTTTTTCATATAAAAATTTTAAACTGGATATGGAATTTTCAAAAGCATTATTACTGTCAAAATCAAAACAAACAGCCCGTTAACGCTAACATACAAAACCCTCAACTTTTTTTTGCCTATCTTATTCGCCATACATCCGATTAATATGCACGCTAAAATCAGTCCAACTATAACGCCATAAAAAATAATATGCATTTGTTCTACTGAAAGTAATTTATTAGCAACCGACGCAACGACGCAACTTATCGCATACATCCCTGGCAAAATCATTAAAATACCGGCAGTTTTTGCATATTCAAGACGGTGTTCTCGCAAAAATATGATAAACATTAACAATATCACAACTATTATTGCAATAGCTTCAAAAAACATCTAACTATTCCTCCAATAATTTTTTCCTGTATGACAGCGCTAATTGCTCCGCTTTATTGTTTGCAAATTTATAATATATTTTATTATTTAGGATTTTAGGCATATATTGTTGTCTAACAAAATGATTTTTAAATTCGTGCGGATATTTATAGTTTTGATTTTTCACTTCATTTCCCTCGCCGTCAAAGTGCATATTCTGGAGACATCTTGGAATTTCGCCTATTTTTCCGTCCTTCACATCACGCATAGCCTCGTTTATCGCACAATATGCGCTGTTGGATTTTGGAGAGGTTGCGAGGAGAATGACCGCATTTGCAAGAGGAATTCTCGCTTCCGGAAGCCCCAACTGAATCGCAGCATCAACACATGATTTTACTATTGGTATTATATTTGGATACGCAAGGCCAACATCTTCGCACGCAACGACCAAAAGGCGCCTGCAGGGGGAAATGAGATTCCCGGCCTCCAAAAGCCTGGCCAAATAATGAAGCGCTGCGTTTTCGTCGCTGCCTCGGATGGATTTTTGCAAAGCAGACAAAAGGTCAAAATGTTCATCCCCCTGGCGGTCATATCTATTGCCGCTTTTTGGGGTTAATTTTTTAGCAATTTCCAACGTTATATGAAAATTTTTGGCCGATATACAGCATAGTTCAACGGTGTTTATAGCTTTTCTGACATCGCCAGCACAACTATATGCTATGTGGCTCAGCGCATCCTTGTCACAGGTTATTTTGGCTTTCAATTCTTCTTCCATATATTCAAGGGCGCGTCCAATCGCAAAAGCCACGTCGCGCGGAGAAACAGGCTTAAATTCAAAAACAGTCGACCGGCTCAAAACCGCGTTATAGACATAAAAATACGGATTCTCAGTTGTTGAGGCGATTAAAATAACGCTCCCATTTTCTATATATTCTAAAAGGCTCTGCTGCTGCTTTTTATTAAAATATTGTATTTCATCCAAATATATTAATATTCCATTTTGGCCAAAAATAGTGTCAACTTCCGACAAAATGCTTTTTATATCCGCCAAAGAAGCACTCGTTGCATTCAGATAGTGCAGACGCATGTTGGCTTTTTGAGCTATTATTTTCGCAACAGTCGTTTTCCCAGTTCCGGATGGACCATAAAAAACCATATTTGGAACATAATTTGAATCCGCAATCGCCCTAAACGGCTGGCCTTTTTGCAAAAGATGTCGCTGCCCAACAACTTCATCCAGCGATTTTGGGCGAATTTTATCCGCTAAAGGCAAAATACCCTCCTAATACTTCAAAATTTAATATATAGGATATTTTTGACACAATTCATGAACAATTTCAGAACACATTCTTGCATTTTGCTCAAAATCGGTTGCTGCAAGATATATGCAATTGGCGATTTTGTCCATATCAGAGACTTTCAATCCTCTAGTTGTTATCGCTGGCGTTCCGATTCTGATTCCACTTGTCACAAACGGGCTTTGAGGGTCGTTGGGAATAGCGTTTTTATTGACGGTTATGTGGATCTTGTCGAGATTTTGTTCCATCTGTTTACCTGTTATCTTAAATTTCTGCAAATCCACCAAAATCAGGTGGTTATCTGTCCCGCCTGAAACCAGATCAAATCCTTTTTTAAGCATTTCATCCGCCAATTTTTTAGAATTTTTAACGACATTTTCTTGATATTCTTTGAAACTTGGCTTTAAAGCTTCAAAAAAGCAAACAGCTTTGCCCGCGATAACATGCATAAGCGGCCCACCCTGTGTTCCTGGAAAAATTGCTTTGTCGATCTTTTTCGCTATTTCCTCGTCATTGCTCAAAATGATCCCGCCTCTTGGCCCGCGCAACGTTTTGTGTGTTGTTGATGTGACAATGTCAGCATGTGGAAACGGAGAAGGATGCAAGCCGGTTGCGACAAGTCCTGCGATATGAGCCATATCAACCATTAAAAGAGCTCCAACTTTTTTGGCAATTTGTGATATGAGTTTAAAATTTATAACTCTGGGATATGCAGAAGCGCCAGCAACAATCAATTTAGGCTTGTTTTCAACTGCCAATTTTTCGAGCGCGTCATAGTCGATATGCTGCGTTTTGGGATCAAGTCCATACGGGATAAAATTGTAATATTTTCCAGATATATTAACCGGAGAACCGTGGGTCAGATGGCCCCCTTCAGCGAGATTCATTCCCAAAACAGTGTCGCCTGGCTTTAAAAATGCAAAATACACCGCATTGTTGGCATTAGCTCCAGAGTGAGGCTGGACATTAGCAAAATTTGCATTAAACAGCTTTTTAACTCGATCAATTGCAATATTTTCAACAACATCCACATATTCACAGCCGCCATAATACCGCTTGGAAGGATATCCTTCAGCATATTTATTGGTTAAAACCGAGCCCATAGCCGCCATAACAGCTGGAGAAACTATATTCTCGCTAGCGATCAGCTCCAAATTATTGCGCTGGCGACCAAGCTCTTTTGCTATCGCGCTGCCCACCTCGGCGTCATATTCCTTTAAAATATCCATGTTGTTCATTTTTGATTCAAACATACACACCCTCCCAGTGCCAAAATAAAAATTCCAATCTAATTATACAGCATTAAAGCCAACATTTCAATAAAAATATAGAAAAAAATAAATCCACTATATGTGTGTTTGATTAGGCTATATTTGTCCCCTTCCAAGTTTTTGCTAAAAAATCAGACTCTTTATCTTAAGTTTTCAACAAAGGGTAATATCCTTGATCGCGCTTAAAAAACAATGCTAAAACTGAGTAGGCGCCGCCAGCTCACAACTAACTGTAATATTTAAACTCAACTCAAGCCTCTCCGCCTCTTTTTTAAATCTCCTCAACAAGCGATAGGTAAACACCCGTAACAAAGTCCCACTGCGCATGCAAAACGACAAAACCGCAAAGGCCAGCAAGATAAAAATATATAAAAAAATAAAGCCACCAACCAGCGACCTTATATAAAAAATATTTAAGTTTAAAATAACTAGACGCGCTCAACTTTTCCCGACCGCAAACAACGAGAACACGCATGCAAGTGACACGGACTTCCTCCAACAAGAGCCTTAACTCGGCGAACATTCGGTTTCCAAGAACGATTAGAACGCCTGTGCGAATGAGAAACTTTAATTCCAAAAGAAACAGCCTTGCCGCAAACATCACACTTAGCCATATACCAAACACCTCCCTGTCGTCTGTTTCAAATTATATAATCAAAGCATATAAAGAACAAAAATATCAATTCTAACACATAGTTAGCAAAAAAACAACCCAAAAAAACTTTATAAACTGCCAATCGCGAATCTCCTGAATGAAATCCGCGATATAGCAAATTGCTTATAATACGGACAAACCGCACAATGCTTTAGCAAATCAACCCCGACAGGTCGCGACGGGCAGGAGCCGAACCAGCCTCTGTCGGACCTCAACAAATTTTGAACGGGGTTAACCGCCATGTCGGGTCACGACGGGCAGGAGCCGAACCAGCCTCTGTCGGACCTCAACAAATTTTGAACGGGGTTGACCGCCATGTCGGGTCGCGACGGGCAGGAGCCGAACCAGCCTCTGTCGGACCTCAACAAATTTTGAACGGGGTTGACCGCCATGTCAGGTCGCGACGGGCAGGAGCCGAACCAGCCTCTATCGAACCTCAACAAGTTTTGAACGGGGTTGACCGCCATGTCGGGTCGCGACGGGCAGGAGCCGAACCAGCCTCTGTCGAACCTCAACAAATTTTGAACGGGGTTGACCGCCATGTCGGGTCGCAACAGGCCAGAGCCGAACTGGCCTTAATCGAACCTCAACAGATCAAAATATACTAACCCAGTTCCCGCTCACAAAACGAGCACATCCACCCCCGCTCAACAAAAAAGGAAAGTAAAGTTAATATAATCTTAAAAAAACCGTATTTAAATTCAAGGAAGAATGACTTATGCGCATCAAAGTTTAAAAATTAAAGACCCCGCGGTAAGATCTTAAGGAGGACTATACCATTGTTAAAGCCTGCGCCAGGCACGGCTGCGCATACTTAAGAGCACGCCGCCTCCCAAACCGACAACACTCTCAACGCCAAACCCAAACACAAACTTTACATTTCTATATTAGCATATTAAAAATTCAATGTCAAGAGAAAATTAAAAAAATTTTAAAATATTTTTTTGTATTTTTTTGGTTTAGGATGGATTCGTCAAAACAGCGATTAAATGCGGACAATTCTCAAAGGCGCCAACCTACCACTTATCAAAGACGCCTTCAAAAAGACGAGAAATTTCAACAGGATTTAATATTACAGTTAGTTGTGAGACGGCGGCGGCTCACCAGTCCTTGCATTGTTTTTTAAGCGCGATCAAGGATATTACCTTCTGTTGAAAACTTAAAAATAAAGAGTCGAATTTTTTAAGCAAGAAATCCTATTGAAACAAATATAACCCAATATAACATTACAATTTGTCATCTTCCCAATTTCTCTTTACACAAATTGCACGGCCAAAAACTATTTTGCAACAATATTGACAAGCCTATTCTCAACATAAATCTCTTTAATAATCCGTTTTTCGCGAAGATCCATCGCTATTTTTTTGTCCTGCTTGGCACGCTTTAAAACCTCATCCTTTGCCAAATCCACCGGTATTATCAGCCTGGACTTGATTTTACCGCATATTTGCAAAACAATTTCAATATTTTCGTCTTTGCACTTATCAGGATCATAATCCGGCCATTTTTGCTCATGAACATATCCTCCAAAGCCGATTATTTCATACAATTCTTCCGAAATATGCGGAGCAAAAGGACTCAAAAGAATAAGCAAAATTCGCATTTCCTGGTTTGTTATAGACCCCAAATCATAAATTTCATTTAAAAACGCCATCATAGCTGCAATTGCTGTGTTAAATTTCATATTTTCTATGTCATCAGTTACTTTTTTGATCATTTTATTTAAATTTGCGTCAACCTCTTCCCGAATCTCCTCTCCTTCAACCATATCCTGTAAATTCCACAATCTGTCTAGAAATCTTTTGCAGCCTTTAATTGAAGATGAACTCCAAGGAGCAGATTTTTCAAAATCACCCATAAACATTTCATAAAGCCTTGTCGTGTCTGCGCCATATTCGCCAACAATTTCGTCAGGATTAACTACATTTCCTCGGGATTTGCTCATTTTTTCGCCATTTTGACCTAAAATCATTCCATGACTAGTTCGCTTTGAATATGGTTCTTTTTGGGAAACAACGCCTATGTCAAACAAAAATTTATGCCAAAATCTTGAATATAGAAGGTGCAGCGTGGTGTGTTCCATGCCTCCGTTATACCAATCAACAGGCAGCCAATAGTCAAGTTCTCCAGAGCTTGCAACAGCGTCTCCACAGCAAGGATCACAATACCGCAAGTAATACCAAGAAGACCCCGCCCATTGAGGCATAGTGTCTGTTTCGCGTTTTGCTTCCCCTCCACATTTTGGGCATTTTGTGTTGACAAATTCATCAATTTTTGAAAGCGGCGATTCCCCATCATCCGTCGGCTCAAAATCGGTAATATCCGGCAATTTAATCGGCAAATCCTCCTCTGAAACAGCAACAATTCCGCATTTATCGCAATAGACAATTGGAATCGGCTCCCCCCAATAGCGCTGGCGAGCAAAAACCCAATCCCGCAGCTTATAGTTGGTTTGAGCGCGGCCTTTTTTGTTTTGCTCAAGCCATTTTATCATCTTAATTTGAGCGTCTTTAACAGTCAGCCCATTTAAAAATCCAGAATTAACCATTTTCCCGCAGGAGCATGATGTGAACGCCTCTTTTTCAACATTCCCGCCCTCAACAACTTCAACAATTTCTATATTAAACTTTTTAGCAAATTCATAATCCCGAGAATCATGAGCAGGAACGGCCATTATCGCCCCGGTTCCATAGCTGATTAAAACATAATCCGAAACATAAATTGGAATCTCTTTGCCGTTTGCTGGATTTACTGCCCTAATCCCACTTATTTTGAACCCTGTCTTGTCTTTGCTGATTTGACTCCTCTCAAATTCAGATTTTTTAGAAACCTCCTGCCGATATGCCGATATTTCATCCATGTTTTCAATTCTGCTTTTCCACTTGTCAATGAAAGGATGCTCCGGCGAAATAACCATATATGTCGCGCCAAACAACGTGTCGGGCCTTGTTGTATACACATATAGTTTATCCCCAACAGTTGTTTCAAACTCAACCTGCGCTCCATAGCTCCTTCCAATCCAGTTTTTTTGCTGAATTTTAACAGGTTTTATATAGTCAACATCGTCCAGATCATCAATTAATCTGTCTGCATATTGCGTTATTTTAAGCATCCATTGCGATTTATTTTTTCTCACAACATCGCTTTGACATCTTTCGCATTTTCCATTAACAACCTCCTCGTTCGCAAGGACACATTTACAGGATGTACACCAATTGACTGCCATATATTTTTTATATGCTAGACCTTTTTTGAACATTTGCAAAAATATCCACTGGGTCCATCTATAATATGAAGGATCGGTTGTGGATATTTCCCTGCTCCAATCGAACGAAAGGCCAAGATTTTTCAGCTGGTTTTTAAATCGATTTATATTATCCCTTGTAATAATTTCGGGGTGTATGTGATTTTTTATTGCAAAATTTTCAGTTGGAAGGCCAAACGCGTCCCACCCCATCGGATATAAGACGTTATAGCCCTGCATGCGCCGCTTTCTCGCAACAACATCCAGCGCAGTATATGACCTCGGATGACCGACGTGAAGCCCCTTTGCTGAAGGGTATGGAAACTCAACCAGCGCATAAAATTTAGGCTTTGTGTGGTCTTTTGAGGCCCTAAATGTTTGATCATCATCCCAAAATTTCTGCCACTTTTTTTCTATATTTTTAAAGTCATATGTTTTCATAAAAAACCTCCCCTTCAATTATATATACTATTTGCAGATACTTCAACCCCATCTGCCCATATATTTTCCAAATCATAGAATTTTCTTGTGTCTTTGTGGAATATGTGTATAACAAGATCCCAATAGTCTAAAATAACCCAGCTAAAATTCACATCTTTTTCGATTTTCCTTGGAATTTTTCCCGCAAAACTCAAGCCCCCTTCAACAGCATCAACCAAACTTTTAACATGCCGAACATTGTCAGAATCCACAACAACAAAATAATCGCATAATGTTGTTAATTTATCAATTTTTATGATTTTTATGTTTTTGGCCTTCTTTTTGTCCAAAATATCAACAACTATTTTTAAAAAATCTTTAGTTTTCATTCCAGTTTATCCCCCTGCTCTTTACATTTTTTTTTAAAATTATGGCAAAGTTGGTTATAGCAATCAATGGTTGCTGGATGTATCGAACAATTTTTTTCACAAAGCTGTTTAATAGAAAGCTTCAAATGAAACAAAAGCGCCATATCAAGGTCACTTTTGGCAAGTTTTCTTTCAAAATCAACCTCTCCATATTTCCTATCATCGCTAATACAATCTGCAATATAAATTATTTTCTCAAATTTTGTCATATTTTCTCGAGCTGTTGTGTGATATAGTATGGCATTCAAAATTTCCTGGCTTTCAATTCCAAGCCACTTTTTGCAGTATATTGCGCCCGCTATAGCATGCCATATTTTGGGGCTGCTTTTTTCAACCGGGCTCAAAACCTTCCCTTCATCCTGAATAATTCGCAACAGGCTCTTTTTATCCTTCTCCTTGACTATATCGTGCAAAATCCCCGCTATTTCAGCTTTTTTCTCGTCTTCGTGATATATTTTAGCAAGCCCCTTTGCAGCTTTTGCAACCATTTGACAGTGAGTAAATCTTTTTACAGACAACCTGTTTCTGGACGCATCAAAACATTCCCTAAACAAGGCTCCCTTTTGACAATAAACACCATTTTTTAATACATATTTTTCAACATCGCTGTTTAAATATCCAAAGCAACTCAGCCCCTGCGCAAATCTAATACGCGCATATTCAGAAGAAATATTTGACATTTCAAATTTAACAATAACCACATTTTTTCCAAACTTTTTAATTTTTTTCTTGGCAGACAAATATTCCTCTTGGGAAAATACAATCAGTATAATTGACGCAAAATTAAATATATTTCCACATGCATAGCACAAATTTAGGAAAATCATCAAACCATACTCGATAATTAGATGCAAACCATCAAAATAAAATTTATTTTTAATTTTTTGTAATATATTGAAAATTTGACCCGAATCTTTGAAATTTTTTTCCGAATCATATATTTCAAACCTCTCACAATTTTTAGTGGCTAGGCGACACATATTCCGCCTGTCTTCAATTAAAGGCAACTGTTCATATTTATTTCGAGAAATGTTTGACAAAACCAACAAAATTTTATCCAGGCCAAGCTTGTCTTTTAATTTGTTCATAAGCAGCATATGCCCATTATGAATTGGGTTGAAAACTTGTATAAAAACACCGATATTAGACATTATAATCCGAGTTCCACCCTTCTTTTTTATGCTTTTTTCTAAATAAAACAAACTTTATGTCAATTATTAAAATTTTTTATGAATTTTCTAATTATTCACATTTAACCAACTCTTTTTTTGATAATTGCGTCTTCCAAACTGCCAATAAACATCTTCAGTCGCTCCATTTTTTGCCAGCACAAACTGTTTTAATACTATTTGTAATCTCTCTTGGCCTTACCCTTGGCCACCTTCAAATCATTTCCATTCCTCAATCTTTTGCGTCAATTTCAAAAGCGCCTTTGCCCGATGGCTAACCGCGTCCTTTTGCTGGGGCCTCATGTTTGCAAAGCTAACGCCTTTAAATTTAAACAAAGGGTCATACCCAAAACCGCCATGTCCTTCTAGATGAGTGGATATCTCGCCCTCACATATTTCACATATATTAAACATTTTTCCATCTTGGTTAATAAAACAAAGCGCACAAACATATCTCGCCCGCCTGTCTTCAACGCCTTCAAGCGCTTTCAAAAGCTTTTGGTTGTTGCCCTCGTCCGTCGCAGCAATCCCAGGCTTGGCAGAATACCTAGCAGAATATATCCCAGGAGCACCCCCAAGCGCCAAAACTTCCAATCCAGAATCATCCGCAATAACCGGCAGTTTCAAAGTCTCATATGTCTGGAGCGCTTTAATTTTGGCATTTTCAACAAAACTTTGGCCAGTTTCTTCTATGTTTTTGTTCATTCCTGCTGATTTTCTCGAAACAACGTCAAACCCAAGCGGCCTCAAAATCCGATCAAATTCCGCTATTTTTCCCTTGTTTTCGCTCGCAATAACAACAACCATTGTTAAATCTCCTCCTGCGAAGAATCAGAGTCAAACAAAGCCTTTGTGAAAAGCTCGGGGTCAAAGGGCTGCAAATCGTCAATTTGTTCGCCAACTCCAATAAATTTTATAGGCAATCCCAAATTTTTTCGAATAGATATCACTATCCCGCCTTTAGCAGTTCCATCCAATTTAGTAAGTATAATCCCCGTGAGTCCCGATGCTTTCCCAAATTCCTTAGCTTGAACAACTCCATTTTGACCAGTTGTCGCGTCAACAACCAAAAGAATTTCTATATCCAAATCCGAAGCCTCTTTTTTAACAACATCACTAATTTTTTTCAACTCTGCCATGAGATTTTTCTTATTGTGAAGCCTGCCAGCCGTGTCGCAGATCGCAACATCAACATTCCTTTTTTTAGCAGCAACAACAGTGTCAAAAACGACTGCAGCAGGGTCTGCGCCTTCCCTGTGTTTAACAATCGAACAGCCAACTCTTTGGGCCCATATTTCAAGCTGATCTATCGCGGCCGCCCGGAAAGTGTCTGCTGCTCCAACAATAACTTCTTTTCCTTGATTTTTCAAAATATTGGCTAATTTTCCAATAGTTGTTGTTTTTCCAACGCCATTAACGCCCAAAACCAATATAATACTGGGAGTAGTACCTGTTTTTAAATTTTCATCACCAGTCAAAATTTCTCTAATAATTTCTATTAATTCCTGCCTTGCTTCCTGCGTGTGTTTTATCTTTTTTTTCTTTATGTTCTCTCTTAAATTGTCGATGATTTCAACGGAAGTTTCCATGCCAACGTCCGCCATAATCAAAATTTCTTCCAATTCTTCGTAAAGGTTTTCGTCTATTTTATCGCTCGAGTCAAAAACAGCATTAATTTTTTGGGCTATTCCTTGTCTTGTTTTTTTCAAGCCATTCTTTAATTTTGCGAAAAATCCCATATATTCTCCCCCTAAGTCAATAATTTTAGCAGAGTTTAATTTCATCCGTTAACTATTTTCCCCGCTTCTCTAGCTGATTTTAGCTTTAACACCCTAGAAATTCCATCATCCTGCATGGTAACTCCATATAAAACATCCGCCTCCTCCATTGTCCCGCGCCTGTGCGTTATAACGATAAATTGTGTGTCATCGTCTATATTTTTTATATATGCGGCAAATTTAGCAACATTAACATCGTCCAAAGCAGCCTCTATCTCATCTAAAATGCAAAACGGGGAGGGCCTAAATTTAATTATAGCAAAATAAATCGCAATTGCAACAAAAGCTTTCTCTCCCCCAGACAAAGAAGCCAAATTTTTGATGATTTTCCCGGGAGGCTGAACTTCTATATTGATTCCGCTTTCCAAAACATCCGCCTCATCATCCAAAGACAAATCAGCCTCCCCTCCGCCAAACAACTGCTTAAATATTTGCTTGAAATTGTTATTAATTTGATAAAACGATCTTTTAAAGATGTCTCTCATGGAAAAAGTTAAAGATTGTATTAATTTTTCGAGTTCAATTTTAGAATTTTTAGCATCATTAACCTGATCATTCAAAAAATTATATCTTTCATACACCTCCTCATACTCAGAAATTGCTTCCAAATTTATCGACCCTAACTTTTTAATTTCAGATTTTACATATAGTAATTTTTTCCTAGCTTCAAAGTAATCCCCGCCTCCGTCAAAATCAGACTGCGCTTCAGATAAAGTTATTTCATACGTCTCCCACATATTTTCGATTATTTTGTCATATTCAAGGTTCAATGATTTTTTTTGCTCTTCCAAACGCGCAAACTCATTTCCAAAATGTTCTTTAGCTGTCTGATGCTCTTTTTCTGTCTCCCTGAGCGACCCAGACATTTTTTCCGTTTCAGTTCTTTTTTCAATTAATTCATTAATTTTCTCGTCAAATGAAGAATTTTCGAAATGTTCCTCCTCTTTAAGCGCCTTCTCTTTTTGCAACTGACATTGCTTTTTTTCAACCAATTCAAGTTGAGCTCGAATTTTGCTTTTTAATTCAACCAATTTATCGACGTTTCCCTCATTTAATCTATTCATATCATTAATTTTAGACTCTTCATTATTTATATTAATATAAATCTCATTTTTTCTGATGTCAAGCTCACGCAACTGGCTTTCAAACTCAACTCTTTTTTGTTTAAAATCATCCTGTTTAATTTGCAAAGAATTTATATTTTTTTTAACATTTTCTATATATATATTAACAGAGTCAAGTTTTTTCAAAGAATCATCCTTGGAAACGCCCAAATCATCAATCTGCTTCTCAAGCCTCAAACTTTCAGATTCAAGCTCGCTCAAATCATCGCTCAAACTCAAAATCAAATCTTTAAGTCGTTCCAAATCACCGGAAAATTTAATTTTGTCCTCGGCGCACGCTTTCATTTCGCTCTCTAAAACTTTAATCTCATATGATATTTTTTCTATTGACACTTTCAAATCATCCCGCCTATTTTTGGTCGCGCCAAATTTTTTATTCAAATCATCAATTTGAGTTTTAAGCGAAGATATTTCACTTTTTCTTGATAAAAGTCTCAAATTTTTGCTTCTAGAACCACCTGTAAAAGATCCTCCCGAGTTGATGACTTGTCCATCTAAAGTCACAATTTTAAATGCATAATCATATTTTTTTGCTATTTGAGTCCCAAAGTCCAAATCATCAACAATAACAGTTCTCCCAAGCAAATTTTTAACTATATTCTCATATTTATTATCAAAATGTAGCAAATTAGCCGCAATGCCAATAAAACCTTCGCAATGTTCAATATTATCCGCTTTAATCAATTTTCCTCTAATCGAGGTCAACGGAAAAAAAGTCGCACGCCCCAAATCCTGGCTTTTCAAAAATGCGATAGCTTTCCTTGCAACCAGCTCATTTTCAACAACAACATTTTGCATTCCCCCGCCAAGCGCAGTTTCTATCGCAGTAGTGTATTCACGCGGAACGTCTATTAATTGAGAAACCGTCCCGCAAATTCCCAACAATCCGCCGCTTTTTCCAAGTTTTAGAATTTGCTTAACGCTATAATTATATCCGTCAAAATTTTTTTCCAAATCATTTAAAATTTCAACTTTTTGTTGTTTTTTCAAAATTTCCTTCTCGATTTGTCTAAAATTTGCTTCAGCCTCATCAAACTGCCTTTTTCGAGAATTCAATTTCATTTCATATCCAAGCTTGGAATTATTTAAGCTTTGGCACCGAGCATCAACATTCGAAAGCAATTTCAAAATTTCATCTCTAGCATTTTGAACTTCAGAACGCTTCTGCTTTTTATCCAAAACAGTTTTATTTAAATATTCTTTTCTGTCAGAAATTTCACTAACCCTAGAATTAAAAGATGATATATTCAAAGATAGTTTTGACTTTTCTAAAATATATGAATTCAAGTCCGAATTCAACTCAACATAACGCGAATTTAAATCACCACATTTTTCGTCAAATTTAACAAATTCATTCTTTTTAAAATTCAATTTTTCATTAATATTTCCCAATTTTTTCTCAAGCTCAGCAATCAATTTCTTCTTTTCATTGATTTTTTCAGCCAGATCATCGCCACTTTCTATAAGCTCTTTCTCCTCATCCTTCATCCTGCAAATATCCGAACCAATATGATGGATTTCGCCCGACAAAACCGCAATTTTTGTTTCTCTCAAACTAGATTCTCGAATAAATTCTTCCTTTTTATTGCGCAGACGTTCGATTTCGAGTTGAAAATTTTGGACATTATCATACGCCAATTTGATTTTATTAGACACTTGCTCCAAAAACTGCTCTTCATGAAGATAGCTTTTTTTCGCCTCATTCAGCCGATCATCCTGCTTTTTAAGCTTGCTTTCAATAGACTCCAAATCTTTAAGCCAAATAAATATCTCAAGCCTGCGTTTTTTTGCGTCAAATTTCTTAAACTTTTTAGCTTTTTCACACTGGACCTTAAGCGGTCCGATCCTATTTTCCAACTCGCCCAATATATCTGTTAATCTGACGAGATTTTCCTGCGCCAGTTCTAATTTTTTGACTGCTTCTTTTTTTCTATACTTATATTTAGTTATTCCCGCCGCTTCCTCAAATATCTGACGGCGTTGAGAAGATTTCGCAGAAACAATCTCATCAATCCTGCCCTGTCCAACAATCGCATACCCTTCCCTGGAAAGCCCAGTGTCCATCAAGATCTCGCTTATTTCTTTTAACAGAACATTTTTTCCATTTAGCGCATACTCACTGTCGCCATTTCGATAGTATTTTCTGGAAATCACAATTTCATCCGAGTCCATATCAATTAATTTATCACTGTTGTCAAAAATTAAAGACACTCTCGCAAATCCATTGGGCTTTCGTTTACGCGTCCCTGCAAAAATAACATCCTCCATCTTTTGGCCACGCAAACTTTTTGTCGACTGTTCGCCCAAAACCCACCTGATAGCGTCGCTAATGTTGCTCTTGCCGCTCCCGTTAGGCCCAACGACAGCAGTCAACCCGTCCTCAAAATCAAGCCTGGTTTTATCGGGAAAAGACTTAAATCCACAAAGCTCCAAAGACTTCAATTTCATCACACATTATCCTCCGGAAAATTGACGTTACAACAAAACTAAATCACCAACAGCAACAGACTCATCGCCAACAACTTTCAAAAAATATCCACTATCTCTCAAATTTAAGACATTTGATCTTTTATGGCCAACCACTTTTGAAATTTCAGAATTATTAACCAAAATTTTATATGATCCACTTTCGCAATTTTTCAGAATATTTTTTAACTTTTTCAAATATATTCTGCTTTCACAAAGTTCTCTGAATGACGGATGATATATTCCAGCAACCATCTCTTTCTCAATGTCCTTTTGAGAATGAAGCCCAAGCCGTATAACCTTAATATTATTCTTATTAAACAATTCCAATAATTTCGAACACAAATCGACGCCTTCATCCAAGCCCAAAGGCCGATACTGGCCCGAATTATACCACTTCTCAAGCAAAGTCCCCCTAAAAACAACAGTTGGATATATTCTAATCGTTTTTGGAAATATCCTAATTATTTTGTTTGCTGTTTCAAAAACACTCCAAGCACTCTGTCCGGGCAAGCCAACCATAATCTGCAATCCAAGCTCAATCCCTCGACCCAATATTTTGCTGCATGCACATTCAGTGTCAAAAGATGTATGACCTCTTAAATTTTTCTTCAAAACATCATCGTCCATGCTCTGGGCGCCAAGCTCTATGGAATTGACAAATCTGCTCTGCAAAATGTCCAATATTTCATCATCAATACAATCCGGCCTTGTCGAAACCCTAACTCCAAAAAATCCTCCATCGCCAATATATTCGCTGACGCAATCTAAATATCCAACCATAAGCTTGCGATCTATTGCAGTGAAGCTGCCTCCAAAAAAAGCAATTTGCGTGTTTTTTCTCTGATCAGGGCTCATGCGCTTATATTGAACATCACACACCTTGCGGACTTCTTCAAAAGTCGGAGCCAAAACCTTGCCTGAAATAACATTCTGATTGCAAAAAGAACACAAGTTTTTACACCCCATGTGTGGTATGAAAAAAGCTATATTAGAATGCGCCGACATCTAAACTTCATATCCCATCAATTTCAAAGCCTGACGCGCCGCGCTTTGTTCAGCACGCTTCTTGCTCTTTCCAACGCCCGTTCCAATAACATTCGAATTTAAATGCAATTCAACTTCAAAAATCTTATCATGATCCGGGCCGCTTTCTTTAGCCAAAACATATTCAACCCGCTCTTGGGGATTCTGCTGAACTATCTCCTGAAGGCGCGTTTTATAGTCGGTCAATTGATCAATCTTTTTCATGTCAATCTTGCTTGGAATGAAACGCAAAACAAAGCTTTTAGCAGCGTCCAATCCTCGATCCAAATATATAGCACCAGCCACAGCCTCAAAAGCATCCTCCAAATTAGACACTCTCTCCCTGCCTCCAGAATTTATCTCTCCTTTGCCAAGAATCAAAAATTTGCCCAAATCAATTTTTCTAGCAAACTCAGCCAAAGAATTATCACAAACAAACGCCGCTCGAACTTTTGTTAAATCTCCCTCAGAATCATTAGGAAAAATTTTAAATAAATGCTCCGCAACAATCAAAGATATAACAGAATCTCCTAAAAATTCAAGTCTTTCATTATTTTTTCGAAAAGGTTTACCATCACTGTTACAGGAAGAGTGGGTCAAAGCGGTCCGAAGCAGGTCTTTATTTTTAAAAAAATATCCTATCTTTTTTTCCAATTCTTTCATAAATTTATTCATCTCCAATCAATTCTGTGATATTTTTTGATATTTCATCAACTATTTTTTGTTCAACACACATCCTGGCCTGTTTGATCGCATTTTTAAAGGCATTAGCATTAGAGCTTCCGTGAGCCTTGATTACTGGCTTAGAAATTCCCAAAAGCATAGCCCCTCCATATTCAGTGTAGTCCAATCTGTTTTTTAATTTTTTAATCTGATTTTTAAGCAAAAAAGCCGCAAGTTTAGACTCAATAGAGCTAAACATCATGTCTTTTAACGCGCTGACTAAAAGTTTGCAAGTTCCCTCCGCTGTTTTTAAAATCATATTCCCCGACAACCCATCACACACCAAAACATCACACGCGCCCAAAAAAACGTCCCTGGCTTCAACATTTCCAATAAAATTAATGCATTTACAACTGCTTAACATTTTATAACCCTGCCTGTGGTCCTCAGTTCCTTTAGACGCCTCAACTCCAACATTTGCAAGACCAACTCTGGGGTGGTTTAGACCCAAAACTCGTTTTGCATATATCGAACCCATAATTGCAAATTGAACAAACATTTCCGGCCTGCATTTTAAATTAGCCCCCGCATCCAGAAGCATAAAACACCCTATGTTTGAAGGAAGAATTGGCGCCAAAACAGCCCGTTTAATCCCAGAAACCCTTCCAATCAGCGCAGAAGACCCAACAACCAAAGCCCCTGTGCTGCCAGCGCTGACAAAAGCATCAACCTTCCCGCTTTGCAAAGCTTTAAGCCCAACCGCCATCGAACTCAAAGCTTTAGACCGACATATCTCAGACGGATCTTCCTCAACCTCAATTATATTATCAGCGTTATAAACTTCAAACTTGGAGATGTCAAGACAATTTTTATATGCAACCTGTTTTAAAATTTCCTCGCTTCCAGAAAGACAAATTTCAACATCCGAATACTCTTTTATCGCTAAAACGCAGCCTTCAATAACGCTAAGCGGCGAATTATCTCCCCCAAAAGCATCAACAACTATTTTCATATAGCACTCTCCCAAAACAGACTAATTTTTTAATGCAAAAGCTAAATCCGAAAGGCCTCTCCTGGCCAAAACTTCATAGCGTTGCTTTTTACCTTTAATTTTAACCTCAAGCCCGGGAACAAGCCCCATATTCGCCCCCATAGGCTGAAAATCACTCGAATTACTCTCTGTAATATATCTAATCAGCGATCCAATCATCGTTGTTTTCGGCAAAACAAGCCCCGCCCCATTTTTTGCTAATTCATCCGCTAAAAACCTTCCAGCAACAATTCCACTCGCCGCGCTTTCCATATAGCCTTCAACTCCCGTTATCTGGCCCGCAAAACAAACATTTGGAAATTTTTTAAGCCTGAGGCGACTGTCTAGCAAAGCGGGACTGTTGATAAAAGTGTTTCTGTGCATAACGCCATACCGCAAAAATTCCGCATTCTCCAAGCCCGGTATTAAAGAAAAAATTCGCTTTTGCTCGCCGAATTTGAGGTTTGTTTGAAATCCAACCATATTATACATCGTCCCCTCGGCATTCTCTTTGCGAAGCTGCAAAACAGCATAATATTTTTCACCGGTTTTGGGATGAAAAATTCCAACAGGCTTCAGCGGACCGAAGCGAATTGTGTCCCTGCCTCTTCTGGCCATTTCCTCAATTGGCATACAACCTTCATAAAATTTAAGTTTATCGCATTCGTGAAGCCTGGCGCAGTCCCCCTCAACAAGCTGATTGTAAAAATTTTCATATTCTTTTTCATCCATCGGGCAATTTATATAGTCAGCGCCTCCGCGATTATACCTCGAGCCAAAAAAAGCCTTGCTCATGTCGATCGAGTCAGCTAAAACTATTGGAGCAGCAGCATCGTAAAAATAAAGCTGATCTTTTCCAATCAAATCAGAAATTTTTTCTGAAAACGGCTCAGAAGTTAAAGGGCCAGTCGCAATAATCACCTTTCCCTCGGGAATATCAACAATTTCCTCGTTAACAACTTTTATTTTTTCACACTCGCAAACACGCCGCGTAACCTGGGCGGAAAACAACTCCCTGTCAACCGCCAACGCTCCACCCGCCTCAACCGAAAATTTTTCACCGCATTCTAAAATTAAAGAGCCAAAAAGCCTCATTTCTTCCTTCAACATTCCCGCAGCAGAGCCCAGCCTTCTCGCTTTTAAGGAATTCGAACAAACAAGCTCAGCAAAATTTTTGGACCTATGGGCCGGTGAAAATTTTTTGGGCTTCATTTCATATAAAGTGACACTGTGGCCAAATTTTGCAAGCTGCCAAGCCGCTTCACATCCCGCTAGCCCGGCCCCTATAACGCTAACAGTCTCAGTCATTTCACATACCCACAGCCTTCTTTTGCGCAGTAAACTTGAGCTTTTTTCCCTTTTTTCCTAAACAAAGTGTTCCCGCATTTTGGGCAAATGTCAGAAATAGGCTCATCCCAGCTAACAAAATTACAGTTAGGATAATTTTCGCAGCCGAAGAAAATCCTCCCTTTAGTTGATTTTTGCCGTATTATCTTACCTGCGCAACTTGGACATATTCCTTTGGTTGGAACGACGACTTTTTTGGTGTTTTTGCAGTCAGGATATCCAGAACACGCCATAAATTTTCCATATCGCCCGTGTTTAATGACCATAGCCTTGCCGCATTTTTCACACACTTCGTCTGTTTCTTCGTCAGGTATTTTATAGCTTTTAGATTCAGTGTTTTTTTCTGCGCGCTTAAGCATATCATCAAAGCCAGAATAAAATTCACGTATTGAATCCTTCCACTGCATATCGCCCTGCGCAACCCGATCGAAATCCTCTTCAATTTTTGCAGTAAACGAAACGTCAACAACGCTCGAGAAATTGTCTTTCATAAGTTCTGACGTCACTTCTCCAAGCATGGTTGGCCGAAGCTGCTTTTTTTCCCGCTCAACATAACCCCTGGAAACAATGGTTGTTATCGTGGGAACATATGTTGAAGGCCGTCCAATTCCGAGCTCCTCCAAAGCCTTGGTTAAAGACGCTTCTGTGAATCTAGGAGGAGGCTGAGTGAAGTGTTGATTGCCCAAAATTTCCTCCAAACTCAGCTCATCACCCTGCTCAAGATCTGGCAAATTGACGTCTTTTTGCTCTTGCTCTCCTTCAATATAAACCGCAGCAAACCCCGCAAATTTCAAAGAAGACCCCGATGCTTTAAAAATATATGACAAAGACTGTATATCCGCAGAAACTGTGCTATAAACAGCATCCGACATCTGACTTGCAATAAAACGCTCCCAAATCAATTTATAAAGCTTATACTGATCCGAAGAAAGAGAATCTTTGGCTTGAGATGGAGCTAAACCTGGAATTGTTGGGCGAATTGCCTCATGCCCATCCTGCGAATTGTTTTTAGATTTATACACCCTGGATTTTTTAGGCAAATAATCACCGCCATATTCCGCTTCAATATATTTATTTGCGGCTTCCCTTGCTTCATTTGAAATCCTCATAGAATCCGTTCGCATGTATGTTATTAGCCCGATCGCGCCATAGCCTTGAACATTAACGCCCTCATAAAGCTGCTGCGCAATCCTCATCGTCCGAGCAGATTGAAAATTAAGCTTCCTTGAAGCCTCCTGCTGCAACGTAGAAGTGGTGAATGGCGGGGATGGAGACCTTTTTCGAGTTCCTTTTTTGACTTTGCTAACAGTATATTTTTGACCTTTTAATTCGTTTAGTATTTTTTTTGACTGAGCCTCGTTTTTGATTGTCAACTTTTTTTTATTTAAGCTATGTAAATGAGCCGAAAACACCCCAGAATCAGAAGCTTTTTTAAATTTAGCATCAATCGTCCAATATTCATCAGGCTTAAAATTGCGAATTTCAAACTCCCTGTCAACAATCAATTTAACCGCAACCGACTGAACGCGACCCGCCGACAACCCCGGCCTAACCTTTTTCCAAAGAAACGGACTGAGCTTATATCCAACAAGCCTGTCCAAAATGCGCCTCGCTTGCTGCGCATCAACCAAGTCTTTATCTATCTTGCGAGGATTAGCCATGCCGGATTTTATTCCAGATTTAGTTATTTCGTTAAACGTCACGCGATTTTGCTCTTTTTCATTCAAGCCCAATATGTGCGAAAGATGCCAGGAAATCGCCTCCCCTTCCCGGTCAGGGTCGGTCGCTAAAAAAACCTTGTCTGATCGAGACGCAGACTTTTTGAGCTCCTTTATTATAGGACCTTTGCCTTTGATGTTGATATACCTGGGCTCAAAGTCATTTTCTATATCAACGCCCATAGTTGACTTTGGCAGATCTCTCAAATGCCCCATGGAAGCAACAACCTCATACCCCCTGCCAAGATATTTTTTAATCGTCTTGGCCTTAGCAGGGGATTCAACAATAACTAATTTTGACACACAATTCACCGCCAACCTTAATCAATTTAACATTTTTTATAATTTACTCCAACTTTTTCGATCAAGCCCATAATTTCCAACTCGGTTAACATGGGAAGCAACTCATTAATTGAAACTTGAAGTTCATCCGACATTTTATCCAAATCCTTATCTATGTCAACAATATCAAACAAATTCTGTAAATAATCAGGGACCTTTAAAATATGTTCTTTTTTTCTTTCCTTTAAATTAAGCGATCTTTTTGGAACAACATATTTCGAAAATCTGTAAGTCTCTAGAATATCATCAACATCAAGTAATAAATTTGCTCCATCTTTTAGACATTTTTTAATTCCATCATTCTTGCTGTCAAAAATGTCCGCAGGGGGAACACAAAAAACATCTTTCCCGCATTCACAAGCAATCCCGGCCGTTATCATAGCCCCCGACTTTTCAGGTGACTGGACGATAACAACGCTGTCCGACATGCCAACAATCAGCCTATTCCTGATTGGAAACAACCAAGGCGCAGTCTCTGTCCCGGGCGCATATTCACTGATGACAACGCCTTTGCAATCAACAATCTTCCTCTTTAAGGCGCCACTGCCTGAAGGATAGTCTTTTTCCAAAGAAGTCCCCAAAATAGAAACCGTCCGCCCGCCGCTCTCAAGAGCCCCTTCATGGGCGCATATATCAATTCCTTCGGCGCACCCGCTAACGACAGTTATTCCATGCAAAGCCAAATCAGCCGCAATTCTTCTCGAAGCTTTCCTTCCATAACTGTCGGCTTTTCGAGTTCCAACAATCGCGACGCTGGGCTCATTAACAACGCTTAAATCACCAACATAATACAAAACAAGAGGAGCAGAATCAATATTTTTCAACTTTTCCGGATAATCTTCGTCACCAAAACAAACAACACTAACACCAAGCTTCTGACACTTTTTCAATATGCCACAACACGCAGCCAATTTCATTTTTTTCAAATTCAACAAACATTTCTCATTCAAACCCAAAAGTTTGGCCTCTTTGTCAAGATTTTCATAAAATCTATGCAAATCGTCTATATTCCTGGCGATTTGCATAGGCTTCATACTGCCATACGAAAAAGACTCGGCCAACCAAATATAATACAAAATGTCTTTATTCATCAAAAGCCTCTCTTGCGAACTTCCCTAAACTTATACATGCAAACTGCCCCCGCGACCGCAGCGTTCAAAGAATTCGCTGCGCCAGACATATCAATTGTTATCTTTTTATCACACTCCTTTACAATTTCACTCGGCAAACCGTTAGCTTCATTACCTATCACCAAAACCGCTCCCTCGCCTTTTAAATCCAACTCACTAATTGGCAAAGCAGCCTCATCAACAACAGCCGCATATTTTTTCAAATCAACATCTTCCAAAAAACTCAAAAAATCAAAACATTCCAAAAACGAAACTCTAAAAAGCGAGCCAGCAGTGCTCCTGACAACTTTGGGATTATATATATCGCAGCAGCCGCTCAAGACAATTTTACTAAAACCAAACGCATCCGCAGTCCTAATCAATGTTCCAAGATTGCCGGGATCCTGGATAAAGCATAAAGCAAGAACAAAATCCGAATTGGATATGTCTTGAGCCAATATCCCCGGAGGTTTGCTTGCAATCGCAAAAGCGCCCTGAGACCTGTCAACCCCAGAAATATGCTTAGCCACTTTGTCAGATATAACATCGTATTCACAAAGATTGCTGATGTCATATTCGGTATGCCTTATTTTCGAAATACAACTTTTTGTAATAAAAACATCATCAAAAACTATCCCCGATTCCAAGGCATCTTTCAAGACCCTGACGCCTTCAAGAGTGAATCTATTTAAATCATCACGACACGATTTTTTATGAAGCAGTTTAAAATATTTCTTTATTTTCGGATTATCTTTGCTCTCAATCATAACCACGCCCAGCAAAAATCATTCCAAAGAACCTTTTGCTCTTTGACAAAGCAGCGAAAAAGCCTCAGGATCACATATCGCTATTTCAGACAACATCTTCCTGTTTAAGGCAATTTGCGCCTTTTTCAGCCCATTCATAAAGGTTGAATAGTTCATTCCATTTTGCTTGCAGCCAGCCGAAATACGCGTGATCCAAATTCTTCTAAAATCACGCTTTCTCCGCTTGCGGCCAATATATGCATACTGCCCGGATTTCATAACCGCCTGCTTAGCTGTTTTAAATAACTTGCTCTTTGCTCCAAAATATCCCTTAGAAAGCTTTAAAACCTTCTTTCTCCTCTTTCTAGTCATAATAGCTCTTTTAACGCGGGCCATAACTCATTTACCTCCATATCACTAAATCAAAACTAAAAACACTTATTTATACGGTATAAGCCTCTTGATGGCTTTTTCATTAGTCACATCAGCATACGCAATTTGCCGCAGATTTCTCTTTCTCTTTGTTGATTTTTTGTTTAATATATGCGATTTATTAGCATGCGCACGCTTCACCTTACCATTTTTTGTTAGATTAAAACGCTTCTTAGCTCCGCTGTGAGTCTTTTGCTTATACATCACTTTGACCTCCCAATACTTTAATCAGATCCTAATAATTCGAAATTAATTTGATTTCCTAGACGATTTGCCCGCAACCTTGGGCGATATAATCATAACCATGCTCCTGCCTTCCATTTTTCCGAGCTTATCCGCAAAACCATATTCAGAACAAGCGTCATGAAATCTCTTCAAAAGATTAACCCCCAGGCCAGCATGCGCCATTTCTCTTCCCCTAAAGCGCACCAAAACCTTAACCTTGTTTTTCAACTTTAAAAATTTGATGGCATTTTTTAATTTAGTATTAAAATCATGGACGTCTATGTTGAGAGAAAGCCGAACTTCCTTAACCTCCATGGCCTTTTGATTTTTCCTGGCCTCTTTATCGCGCTTGGCCTGCTCAAATTTATACTTTCCGTAATTCATGATGCGACAAACCGGCGGCTTTGCCTGAGGCGCAATTTTAACCAGGTCAAGATTCCTGGAAACAGCGACATCAAGCGCCTCTTTCGCAGACATAAAACCAAGCTGCGCCCCGGATTCATCAACAACCCTTATTTGACTGTCCCTAATTTCTTCATTGATCTGCATATCCTTAACGTTACCCACAAAGCACCCCCTAAAAATAAAATCACCGCAAAACAAGAGCACGAACAACCCGCCCGCACTCAAACAACACCATAGTCAAAAGACATCGTATTGACCTTACGTGCAGATAACAGCAAGGTGGGAATCACTAGATCCACTTCACTTTTCAAGCTCATTATATCACACGAAAAACAAATTGTCAACACCCCATATCAAAAAAATTTTAATTTTTTTGTGAACACGTTTTGTAATATTACGATCGAATTTATATTCAAAAAAACAACATCCAGTGCAATCTACGTTAATTGTATGTGCAAAAATCACAAATTGTATTATTTGATTGGGTTATATTCGTCCAATTCAATCTCCTCTTGAAATATCAGACTCTTTGCTTAAAAACTCAATAATTTTAAATATCATTGAATTCATCCTAAAAAACAATGCAAAAACCAATGCCCCGCCGCCAGCTCACAACCAACTGTAATATAAAATCTCCCTAAGCCTCTCCGTCCTTCTCAAGCCACCCGTAACAAGCGTTAGGTAAGCATCCGCAACAAAACATAAAAAATTCTACTTTTTCATTTCAATATCTTTTGCTTTTCTCGTAAACAAATATGAAAACGTTATCCCAAATATTAGCGTCATCACGGAAAATATACCATGTGTAGTAAAACCGTCCATAAATCTAATATTATCAACAGTTATGGATAATTCTTGAGCAATGCCAACAGCAGAACGCAAATATGCAAGACTTGGAGAAATTCCAGACCCAACTATTAGCCCCAAAATCCCAAAATATGTCGCTTGAGGGAACTTTTTAAAGAAAAATTCAACCATTTTTGCCCCGATCGCTAAACCAATCAAAATTCCAACCCCAAGAGGCGCCAGCACCAACACATTTAGTGAATGAATTGCGTCCGTAACCGAATGGAATACGCCAAAGCCCAACATAATCATCGTCCCGCTACATCCCGGCAACAACAAACAAAACGAAGCCAGCGCGCCCACAAACATCAATTTAAAAAATTCAAAAGCTGTTATATTTTTTATAATGTCACCGCCGGCTCCCGACGTCAACGACAAGCAAACAATCGCAATCATAACCGCAAACATCAAAAAAAACGGAATAGTATTGAAAATTTTAAATCCATCTCCAACTGCCCTGGCAAGAAGCATTGGAATCAGTCCAACAATCAATCCAAGCAATAAAAAATTGGTTTCCATAGGATAATTTTTATCTAAAAACAAAATCACATAACTAAACGTATATATCCCAACAACCATGCCTAAAATTATTGGAGTCAAAAATTTCACACTATTTTTGAAATCATCTTTAATATGGCTAACAGACATTATCAATTTGTCATATATATTCAACAAAACCGCCAAAGTTCCGCCGCTTATTCCGGGAACAACCTCAAAAGTTCCCATAAAAACGCCATTAAAAAAATTTCTTAGCACTCTTTTAAAGCCCATTTTCAACCTCTTCTCACACCATTTTTCATTAAACTCAAACCAAGCCCAGCCCAACAAGCCCATATCATAGTAACACAAATATTCAAAATTGTCAAATTTTATGATCAATTTTTCCTTAATATTTTTAAAAATTTCAAAAAATACTCGTCCAAATCAATCTCAAAATGCATTTTTTCTTTTGAAACAGGGTGGTAAAAACCCAGAGTTTTCGCGCAAAGACACTGACCCTTAAGCTCTTTAAAACAGGATTTAGGACCATATACGCAATCTCCCGCCAGAGGATGCCCAATATGAGCCATGTGGACCCGGATTTGATGAGTCCGGCCGGTTTCTAATTTTAATTTTATATAGCTAAATTTATCAAACGAGTCAATTATTTTATAGTGGGTCACTGCGTTTTTGCCATTTTTAAAATTAACAGCCATCTTTTTTCTATCACGCTCACTTCGACCAATCGGAAAACTCAAAGTTCCAAAATCTGATTTAAACTTCCCATAAACCACGGCCTCATATATCCTGTCAACAGAATGGGCTTTTAACTGCGCGCAAAGACTCGCATGCGCAAAATCCGTCTTAGCAACAACCAAAAGCCCGCTAGTGTCTTTATCGATCCTGTGGACAATTCCAGGGCGCAAAACTCCTCCAATTCCCGATAAATTATCCTTGCAGTGCCACATAAGCGCGTTAACCAACGTCCCTCCAAGATAATGCCCAGGCGCGGGATGAACAACCATTCCCTTGGGCTTATTCACAACTAATAGCTGATCATCTTCGTAAATAATACTCAGGGGAATGTTTTCGGCAGCAACATCTAATTTTTCGGGTTTTGGAAAGATAATTTGTATAAAATCATGGTTTTTGACCTTATAATGTTTACTAACCGGTTTATTGTTAACTGAAATTAGTTTTTTTAAAAACAACTTATGGATAAAATTTCTGGTGGTATGCGGATATTTTGAACAAATTAAAAGATCAACACGCTCACCCGATAAATTTTCATCAACGGCAATCGTTTGGAAATTTTCCATAATCTTTCCTTCTAATTTTTCTGACATTTTTCACAAATAAACTCATTAAACATAATTTTTGATATTAATATCGCACATCCCACAACAACCAAACAATCCGCAAAATTAAAAACCGCAAAATCTTCCATCGGCCAAAATATCGTGTCTAAATAGTCCACAACATATCCGCGAAAAACCCTGTCTATTAAATTTCCAATCCCGCCAGAAATTATCATAGTAATCGAAATAAGATATATCAAGTCTTTTATTTTCTTTTTAATAATAAATAAAATCAAAGCAAAAATAATAATCAACGCGACCAAACTCAGAAGCAAAGTCTGGCCAGACATTATGCTAAACGCTGCGCCATCATTGTGCAAATATGTTATCCTTAAAATTCCCAAAACAGCAACAAAGCTTTCGTTCAAATCCATGCTATTTTCAATACATAATTTTATAATTTGATCAAATAAAACTAAAATAGTTCCTAAAAAAACAAAACAACAACCAATTTTATACTTCCCTATTTTTTTGCAAAAGTCCTCAATCCCACTATTCATAAAAATCTCTCTCAAGTCATAAAAAATTAAATATTTTTAACCACTTCTGCGCATCTGGAACAAATAGTTTGATGATCCGGATCGCATCCAACAGACTCGCTATATGCCCAGCACCTTGCGCACTTTTTACCACTCGGCTTGACTATGTCTATTGATATTCCTAAAGAGTCGAATATATATTCTCCCGTTCCATTTTTTTCAACATCAACAGCAGAAACTAGAAACACAGTTGGCAGTTGATTTGAAAATTTCAAAACAAAATCATATATATTATCATCACAATGGATAACAACTTTTGCGTCCAAAGAAGAGCCAATCGCTTTGAGAGCTCTTTTTTCTTCCAAAGCCTTTTTGACTGCATCCCGTATTTTGTGGATTTTATTCCAATTATTATAAAATTCTTCACTGCAATCTATGTCCACTCTAAAAAACATTTCATTATATAAAACGCAGCCAACGTCGTCAGTTTTGCGATGAGGCATAACCGACCAAATTTCCTCGGATGTGAAGGAAAGTATGGGAGCAATGAGGCGAGTAAACAAATCTAAAACAACAAACATCGCCGTCTGGGCAGAGCGCCTTTTTGGGCCATTTTTTCGCTCGCAGTAAAGCCGATCTTTTATCACATCAAGGTAAAAATTAGACATATCAACAACGCAAAAATTGTGTATGCTATGGTATAAACTATAAAATTCAAAATTATCATATGACTTTTTAGCATTGGCCAAAAGTTTGTTAAATTTAACTAAAATCCACCTATCTATTTCACAAAGTTTGCTAAAATCCACCATATCAACATCAGGATTAAAATCGCTAATGTTGCCCAATATATACCTAGCTGTGTTTCGAATTTTGCGATAGGCTTCCGACAGCTGCTTTAAAATTTCCGGCGATATGCGTATATCAGCGTGATAATCCGAAGAAGCAACCCAAAGCCGCAATATATCAGCACCATATTTCTCAACGATTTTTTCAGGAGCAACCCCATTAGCTAAAGATTTTGACATCTTCCGTCCTTCGCCATCAACAACCCAGCCGTGTGTGCAAACATTTTTATATGGCGCCTCGCCTCTGGTTGCAACCGCAGTTAAAAGCGAAGACTGAAACCATCCTCGATATTGATCCGCTCCCTCAAGATATAAATCAGCCGGCCACCTAAGATTTGCGTCCCGCTCCAAAACAAAAGCATGGCTGCAGCCGCTGTCAAACCAAACATCCATTATGTCGGTCTCTTTGCGAAAATGCTTGGAGCCGCATTCAGGACAGCAAAAGTCACTCGGCAAAAATTCTGAAGCCTCTCGATCAAACCAACAATCCGATCCATATTTTCTAAACATGTCAGCAATATGTCGTATAGAATTTTTATTTACAATATGTTTATTACAATTATCACAATACAAAATTGGAATCGGAACGCCCCACACGCGCTGACGAGATATACACCAGTCGCTCCGATCGCGAATCATGTTCTCAATCCTGCCTTTTCCCCAAGAAGGAATCCAATTAACCGACCCAGCCGCCTCAAGCGCTTTTTCTTTAAAGCCGTCAATCGAACAAAACCACTGCTTTGTTGCGCGAAACAGTATGGGCTTTTTGCAACGCCAACAATGGGGGTATGGGTGGGATATTTCTTTGATCGCTAATAAATTCCCCGTCTCTTTCAATCTATTTATGATCATATCATCAGATTCACTAGCCAAAATCCCCGCAAATTCACAAGCTTCATCCGTCAAGCGTCCTTGGTCATCAACAGCAACAATTATCGGGATTTGGGGATATTTCCTGCAAACTTCAAAATCTTCAACTCCATGCCCGGGCGCAGTGTGAACACAGCCGGTTCCGCTGTCCAAAGTCACATGATCGCCATTTATCACAAGCGACTTCCTGTCTAAAAAGGGATGATCAAGGGTCATATATTCAAAATCTTTTCCCGAAAAAGAACCTATCGTCTCATATTTTTCAACAAAAGCAGCTTTCATAGAGCTTTCAACTAAATCTTTTGCCATAATGTAATATTCATCACAGTTTTTAACAATAGTATATTCATAATCAGGACCAAGGCAAACAGCAACGTTGCTGGGCAAAGTCCAGGCAGTTGTCGTCCAAATGACAAAATAAACCTTTTGATTATCTATCCCTTGCTTCTCAAAAAAGCCCCTATCATCGCAAACCTTAAACTTAACATATATAGATTTGCACTGGTCTTCGCTATATTCAATCTCCGCCTCCGCAAGAGCAGTCCCACATTCCGCACACCAGCAAACCGGCTTTAATCCTTTATATATATAACCTTTTTGGGCCATCTCGCCAAAAACCTCAATTTGCCGAGCCTCAAACTCTTTGTTTAGGGTCAAATACGGGTTTTCATAGTCGCCCAAAACGCCCAGACTCTTAAACTGCTTTTTTTGGCTCTCGACATGAGAAAGCGCAAATTTTTCACACATATTACGCAAACAAACAGCAGACATTTCCTTTTCATTCGCCTTTGCCGCCTTTAAAGCTTTAAGCTCAATCGGCAAACCGTGCGTATCCCAGCCTGGAACATATGGCGCTTGAAATCCAGACATATTTTTTTGTTTAACTATAAAATCCTTTAAAATTTTATTGAGAGCCGTCCCGAGGTGTATGGCGCCGTTGGCATAGGGAGGACCATCATGCAAAACATAGACAGGCTTCCCTTCGTTTTTTTCAATTATATTATAATAAATCCGCTTTTTATTAAAGCGTTCATATAATTCAGGCTCTCTTTTTGGCAAATTCCCCCTCATAGCAAAATCCGTCTTCGGAAGATTCAAAGTTGAATTATAATCCCGTCCCATTCATATATCCTCCAATCAATTTTTGTTTTCGCCAAACCTCAGCTCACTAAATCTAGACCTAATATGGTCATTCAACTGAATGCTGCTGCCATCGGTCATCGTCATTTTAAACATCGGCCTGGCGTTGCTTGAAGCTGGTTTTTCTGGATTGGCTTCAAAATTTGCAACTTTTTCAGAAATATCACCATCACCATCACCACTATATGTTTCATCACTTTTCTCACGCAGATCCTCTTTTTCAAACTTTTGATTTTTATCCACAGTATCATTGTCAAACTCTGGAATTTTGGTGATTATATCCAAATGAGCTTTATATAAATCAAGCAACCTAGACTTAAAATCCGAAACCTCTTTTTTCATGATCTTTAGGCGGTGGGCCTCGCTTTCAAAGCCATGCCTGGCCTCGCGCATCATTACATCAGCTTTTTCTCTTGCTTCGTTCATCAATTTGCTGGTTTTCTCCCTAATATCAGCATCAAAAGCAAGCTTCCTTTCCTCGATTTCCTTTAAAATTTTGTCAGCCTTTTGCTTTGCATCGCTTAAAACATTTTGTTTGAATTGTTGCGCGCTGACTATTATTTCCTTAACGCTGTCCTCGTTTTTCTCATATTTATCTAATTTTTCCTTCAAATCAGACATTTCTTTCTCATTTTTAGCTATCTTTTCTTCTAAAAAAACAACATATTCGGAAATATCCTGCAAACAATGTGTGACATCATCTATTTTATATCCAAAAGCTCCTTTATCAAAAGTTAAATCTTTAATTTCTCTCCCTCTCATTAAATAAAACCTCCGTATAGATATAAAAAATCAGCATAAACAAAAATTAAAAAAACACACCATTATTTTCTAATTCATCCAACAAATCTCCCATAACATCAACATTATACGGAGTTATGATAAATGTGCTGTTGGCAACGCGCTTGATTTGTCCATTATTTGCATACGCAACGCCGCTCAAAAAATCAACCAACCTGCGGGCGATTTCTTTATTTGTTGATTCCAAATTAATAACAACAGTTCTTTTTTCGTTTAAATGATCAGCTATGGAACTTGCGTCTTCAAAATGTTCCGGTCGAACCAAAACAACTTTAAGCTGAGTGGTTGTGCTAACATTTACAATTTTATTGTTTTTAACATCACCGCCAGACTTGCTGTTTGATTCTTCTTTTGTTATAAAATCATCATCATATTCGTCTTCATAGTACTCATCTGTTCCAATAATGCCCCTAATTTTATTGATTAAACTCACAAAAAATACCTCCCTGATTTGATTGACTTTGGCCTAAAAAACAAACGTTAAAAATTAAATTCACATATCTTTAAAAATCAACCCCCCTATCCTGACAATATTGGCGCCATAAGCAATTGCCTGTTCAAAATCAGCGCTCATCCCCATCGACAAAAAATCCATGCTAATATTATCTATGTTTTTTAGTGAAATGTCAATATATATATCCCAAATTTTTTTAAAATAATGAGGAACATTTTCCTTTGGGGGAATCGCCATCAATCCTTTAACCTCAACTCCAGGCATTTTAGCCACAATATTTGCAGCTTCAAAAATTTCATCAACAGCAAAACCAGACTTGGTTTTTTCATTTCCAACATTAACCTCAAGCAAAATCGGCATTTTTCTTCCAATTTTTAGGCAGCACCGCGAAATTTCTTCCGCAAGATGCTCGCTGTCAACCGATTCAATCATGCTGACCTTGTCAATGATTTTTTTAACCTTATTTGTCTGCAAATGCCCGATAAAATGTATATCCACGCCATCTAGATCATAAAAATCATGCTTTGAAACAAGCTCCTGGGCTCGATTTTCCCCCAAAAGCCGAACTCCCTCGCCAATTGCAATATTAACATATTCAGGCAAAACATTTTTTGTCACTGCCATAAAGTGGATTTCATCGGCGCTGCGACCTGCTTTTTTGGCTGCAAGTTTAATCCGGTTTCGAATGTCTGAAATTCTTTGCTTAATTCGGTTTTCATCTAACTGGTTTGTTATCATACAAATCCTTCCCTCGAGTTATAATTTTATCATATGCTCGCAAATATGCCACGTCATTAATATATTTATCAGAACAAATCACGCTGTTTTCATCTTCAAATAAAACATCTATCTTCTTAAATTTCATAAGCATATTGTTTAAAACATAAACCCCCATCTCACCATCAGAATTGGTTTTAACGGCCGTTTTAGGAATCTTTATCCCGCGATATGTGTTGAAAATAATCTCAACTTTGCTAGCCCTAATTTTCGATAATTTTTCTGTCATAACATTTATTTTAAAAGTAGCTAAACTTTTTTCACCATTCCAATTAATATTTAACTCGCTCAAATTCGCCGAAATATCCTCACCTGTTTTTTCAAATTTTATCCTGCAGCTCGAGCCAACCCTAGCGTCCGCAACCAACCCTGTCGGCAAAACAACCTTTAAAAACAAAGTTGGATTGGTTATGATCTTTCCAATTTTGTCTTGCAATAAATTTTCAACAGAATCTTGATAGATTTTTTCTATTCTTTCAAAATCAAAATCATTCAAAAATTTTACAGCACATTCACTTTCATATCCATCAACGCCATCAACAAAATAGCCTGAAACTGGAGTTTGAATGGATTTGGGCTGGGATGAAATCGTTCGCCTGAGTCTCTCGGTTTCATCGACAATTTTTTCAATCGCATCATTAAAATTTTCAACCCTCCCGGTTATTATCTGGCGCTTATTGAAAAGAGTTGTCATTTTTTCTTTAAAATCAACAACTCTTTCCAAATTTCCATTTTTCAAGTCTCTCTCCAAGCCATAGTACTGAGCTTGCATCTGCTTATTTATGCTTTTGATGTCCATATCCTGCAAAGCTCCCGGATTTTGCGCTTCTTTTAAAAAATTCAATTCATTTTCCAAAAACTCTAATTTTTTGAATTTTGATATATCATCATAGGATTTATATAACCTAACAACTTCAGAATTTGCCGCAACACGTGAACCGCTCGAAAAATTATTTTTAGCCATACCGACATATCCGCTGTCATCAAGCAAAAATTCATCTTTGAAAACGACGCCAACCCCCTCTGCTTTTTTTTCCATAACATCACTTTTAACAACAGTCACATCATAATCAAACTTCAAGCTAGAATATATTTGATATGCCATAGCACAAGCAAAACAAGCAACAAAAGCGAAAAACAACGATTTTAAGATAAACGATCTCAAATTCATATCACCAACACAATCTGAATTTTTTAAAGGCTCACAATTTTATTTCAAAATGGCGCTTGACAATTTCCATGACTTTATTTTTTCTTTCTGTTTCACACATGTCGTCGCAATAAATCCAATTTATCCTCCGATCCTTCCGAAACCAGGTTAATTGACGTTTCGCATATTTTCGAGTGTTTTGTTTTATTTTCGAAATCGCCTCATCTAAATTTTGCTTTCCCAAAAAGAAGTCCCAAAATTCTTTATAGCCAATCGCCTGAGCAGAAGTTGAAAAAAGTTTTCTTTGATCAAAAAATTTTCTAGCCTCTTGAATTAGACCCCGCTCAATCATATAATCAACCCTGTCGTCAATTTTTTTATAAAGTTTCTTTCTGTCTGAAAAAGTCAAGCCTATTCTCAAAGAATCAAAATGTGTCGCTTTTTTTCGACTCAGTCGCATATTTTCGCTAACATTTAACCCCGTTAAAAGGCAAATCTCCAAGCCTCTAATGACGCGCTTAGTGTTGTTGGGGTGTATGTTTTGAGCATATTCAAAATCAAGCGCTTTGAGCCGATTAAACATATGCTCTGCCCCAAATTTTTCCAAATCATCAAAAAGCTTTTTCCGGATTTCAGGATCCGTCTTTTGCTCGCAAAACTCAATTCCATCCAGCAAAGAATCAATATATAACCCCGTTCCTCCAACCAAAATCGGGCGCTTATTTCGCAAAACAACGCCTTCAATCGCAAAATTTGCCTCCCGAACATATTCCGCAACAGAAAAAGACTGTTTTGGATCCAAAAAATCAATCATGTGGTGTGTGACTAAGTCGCGATCGGCCAGAGTTGGCTTTGCTGTCCCAATGTCCATGCCTTTATATATTTGCATTGAGTCCGCCGAAACTATCTCAGCATTAATTTCCCTCGCAAGCCAAATCGCCAAATCGCTCTTTCCGCAAGCAGTCGGCCCAACTATGGCGCATATTTTTATTTTATCTTTGAATCCTCCCAAACTCTTTGTCAAACCTTTCCTTTTTAAAAGTCAATATAGCCGGCCTTCCGTGGGGACAAGTTCGAATATTTTCGTCAAAATACACCCGATTAACCAAAGCCTCAAGCTCCTTCGCGCTGTTTTGATCATTGGCTTTTATCGCAGCCCGACAAGCCATTGTGTGATACATATTGTCCAAAGTTTCTGGCGTCAAGTCATTCACCTTTGTCTTTAAATTATAAACCATTTCATAGAAAATTTCAACAAAATTTTTAGCGTCTAAAACAGCTGGAATTTCCCGAATCAAAACGGCATGCCCTCCAAAATCTTCAACTCCAAATCCAAATTTTAGAAATAGTTCACTATTGTCAACAACCAGTTCATGATCTTCGTTTGAGCCCAAAATAACTTTCTTTGGAAGAATTAAAATCTGTCTTTCTAAATTATTCGACTCTTTTTTGATTTTTTCATATAATATTCTCTCATGCGCTGCGTGTTTATCGATAATAACAAAATTATCTCCAACTTCAGCTAAAATATAGGTTTTAAATATTTCTCCAACAATCCTCAAATAATTTTGACTGTCTTCTGAAAAGACATCAGATGTTTTTTGAAAATTACTTTTGGTATTATTTTCAGTTTTGCAAGTTTCTTCTGCGTTTGAAAAATTATCGATGACATCATTTTTTTTATCTTCAATTTGATTTTTATCCTTATTTTTATAAATATTAGCACCGGATAAAAATTTATACTCTGAAAAATTTTCGACTTTGTCAATTTTATATGGCTTGGTTTGACAAAAAAGCTTATCCGAAAAAACATTAACCTTTTGGGCTTCATTTTTCGCCTCTGTGCTGGCCTTGATTTTTAGCTGACTTGGCTTAAATCCTCCATTATCCGCAAAATAGCTGCGTTTTAAGTCTAAAATTTTAGCTTCAGGCAGCTTATTATTTTCAGATATAGCCGCCTTTGTCGCAGAATATACCGCCCGTAAAACTTCTAATTCGTTTGAAAATCTGATCTCAATCTTTGCGGGATGAACATTTATGTCTAAATTTTTCGAAGGAATCTCTAAAAACAAGACAAAAGCCGGAAATTTTCCAACCATGGCAAAACCTTTAAACGCCTCTTCAACCCCCGAAACACACGTCCCAGCCTTAACATACCTCCCGTTAACAAAGCTAAGCTGCAAACTTCTGTTGTGGCGACAATGCCGCGGATTGCTGACAAATCCTTTGATTTTTATATGACCATCGTCATATTTAACTGGAATAAGTGTTTTATATATGTCTCTTCCAAAAATATTATAAATGACATCACCAATCGACCCATTTCCAGAAGTTTGAAAAATCTTCTTTCCATCCCGCTTAAATTCAAAGGATATTTTGGGGTTGCTGATGGCCAATTTTTCCAAAATATCCCCTATGAAATTCGCCTCGGTTGAATCTTTTTTTAAAAATTTCAGTCTTGCTGGAACGTTGTAAAAAAGCTGCTCAATTGAAAACATCGCGCCGTCCAAACAGCTGACCCTCTCAAAGCCTTTTTCCTCTCCCGCTTCAATCAAATATCTCGTTCCAAGTTGGTCCCCTCGCCTCTTTGTCAAAACTTCAACCCGAGAAACCGCGCAAATCGACGCCAACGCCTCCCCTCGAAAGCCAAGCGTTTTGATGTTTTCCAAATCAAGCGCAGTTTCAACCTTGCTTGTGCAATGCCGCAAAAAAGCCAATTTGCAATCGCTTTGATCCATCCCTATTCCATTATCCACAACTCTAATCAACTTTTTTCCGCCATTTCTAATATTAACACATATAGACGTGGATTTTGCATCTATTGAATTTTCAACAAGCTCTTTAACAACAGAAGCCGGCCGCTCAACAACTTCGCCCGCCGCTATCAATTCATATATATTTTTGTCTAGACGATGAATTCTTCCCACAATTAAAATTTCTCCTTTAATCTAGATGTTTTTTAGCATCATATAATATATTCATGGCTTCTATGGGTGTTAATGTGTCAAGTGATATATTTTTCAATATGTCTAATACTTTAGCTTCATTGTCATTTAATAACGTCATTTGCTCAGGTTCATCACGTTTTGAGCCTTCATTTTCAACAAAATTTTTCCCGCTTTCATCTTCCAGTTGCTTTAAGATGACATTTGCCCTTTGAATGACACTTTGTGGAATTCCTGCAAGTTTAGCAACCGCTATGCCATAGCTGTCATCAACGCCGCCTCGAACAATTTTTCGCAAAAAAGTTATGTCGTCCCCGCGCTTTTTAACCGCTATATTATAGTTTAAAACGCCGCAAAGCTCGTTTTCAAGGGAGGTTAGTTCGTGATAGTGGGTTGAAAAAAGAGTCTTGCAGCCAAGGTTTTTTTGGCTTATTATGTGTTCAGCAACCGCTTTAGCAATGCTCATTCCGTCAAATGTTGAAGTTCCCCGCCCAATTTCGTCTAAAACAACCAAACTTTTGCTGGTTGCGTTTTTGAGTATCTGCGCGACTTCGCTCATTTCAACCATAAAAGTCGACTTCCCCGCAGTTAAATCGTCCGACGCCCCAATCCTTGTGAATATTTGATCAACAACGCCAATTCTTGCAAATTCCGCAGGAACAAAGCTTCCCATCTGCGCCATCAAAACTATAATTGCAACCTGTCGCATATATGTCGATTTTCCAGCCATATTCGGTCCTGTTATCACCATCATCTTGTTTTTATCACAGTCAAGAGTCGTGTCATTAGAAACAAACGGCATGTCCAAAATTGCTTCAACGACGGGATGCCGCCCATTTTTTATGATCAGCTCCGAGCCAGCGCTAATCTGAGGCTTAGTATATCGATTGAGCTGCGCAACAGCCGAAAAAGAACACAAAACGTCCAATATGGCGATTGATTTAGCTGTTGCCTGAATTTGGGCAAGCCTTTTTGCAACAACATTTTTCAACTCTTCAAATATTTCCTGCTCAATTTTTACGCTGCGTTCGCTGGATGTCAGAATTTTTTCTTCATATTCCTTAAGCTCCTGCGTGATAAACCGCTCGCTTGAAGTTAAAGTTTGCTTTCGAATATAATATTTTGGAACTTTGTCTAAAAAAGACTTGGTTATTTCTATATAATATCCAAAGACTTTGTTATAGTTGATTCTTAACTTGCTGATTCCAGTTTTCTCCCTCTCGCGCGCTTCAATAGATAATAACATTTCCTTCGCATTTTCTCGAATATTTCTGATTTCATCTAATTCACTGTGAAATCCTTCGCGAACAACCCCTCCATCTTTCAAATTAACAGGCGGCTCATCAACAAGCGCAGACTCCAAAAGTTCATATACATTTTTCATATCAACAATTCTTTTATTTATGTTTTGAAGCAAAAAATTTGGAACTAATTCAAGTTTATTCTTTATATTTGGAAATTCACCAATCGTTTGAGATAAAGCCTTAAGCTCCCTGGGATTTATCGATCCATATATAACTTTTGTCATTAAACGCTCTAAATCATATATTTTTGATAAAATTTCGACAATATCATCTCTAAGCATAGCATTTTTCATCAAAGCCTCAACAGCGTCAAGCCTCCTTGTGATTTGAACGGGATTGATAAGCGGCTGCTCAACAAGCTTTCGAATCAGCCTCTTGCCCATGGCCGTTTTTGTTTTATCCAAAATCCAAAGCAAGCTTCTCTGCTTTTGCCCCGTCATTATGGTTTTTGTCAGCTCTAAATTCCTCCGCGCATATGAGTCCAGTCCCATATATTGGTGTTCATTATAATATATTAGATCTATTAATCTTTTTACACCGCTTTTTTGAGTTTCTTTTAAATATGCAATCAAAGCCCCCAAAGATTTAACGCATAATTCGGAATTTATCACTTCACTCGGAATTTTATCAAACTGCTGGCGAATCAGCTTTGCGCAAAGGTCATGGTCATATGCGCTGGATTTAACCAGCTCCCCGATGCATTTAAGCTGCTTTGTTAAATATGTCCCAACCTCTTCAAGCTCGGAAATTTCGTCATTATATAAAATTTCGCTCGGATTAAACCGCCCTAATTCGTCAATTATGTCCAAAGAAACGTTGCTTGAATCAATATGCGTTATGTGAACAACTCCTGTTGAAACGTCCGCAAAACAGACCCCAAAACTGGTTCCAGACAAAAATATAGAGCATATGTAGTTGTTGACGCCGTCTTCAAGCATGTCCGATTCAAATATCGTTCCGGGCGTTATTATCCGAACAACATCACGTTTAACAAGCTTTGTTTGCGAATCGATCTTGTCTGTCTGCTCGCATATCGCAATCTTAAAGCCCTTATTTATCAATTTTTTTATATATATGTCCACGCTGTGATATGGGATTCCACACATCGGCGCACGCTCGGCCAGCCCGCATTCCTTGCCTGTTAAAGTTATTTCAAGCTCTTTGGACGCCAAAATAGCATCATCAAAAAAAAGTTCGTAAAAATCGCCAAGCCTGAAAAAAAGCAGATGATTTTTATGATCATTTTTTATTTCAACATATTGCCGCATCATCGGAGACAATTTTTTAATATCTATTGATTCAATCATTTATTTTAAACACACTCCTAAATTATAGACAAAATTAAAAAATCAATCACTGGCAACCAAAACAGTTTTCACATCCGCCTCCACCGCAGTTTGATTCATTAATTTCAAAATCAAACGTTAAATCTTCGCCATTAACAGCCGCAATCAAAATCTTATTTATTTTATTCATCATATTATTGACTTTATCGCTTGCCTCATTAAAATCAATCATATTCGGGTTTTTCATCATTTTGTCATATATTTCTTTCAACTTTGCATTTTTTTGATCTATTTTCTCCTGCTTGTCTTGATAATCCGCAAGCAGACGCCCGATGTCAAACTTCAGCAAATTATATTCTCCGATCAAATTTGAAAGCTCCGGGTCATCATCATTATTTTTTTTAGCTTCAACCAAATTCAAATATTCATCGGTTTTTTGAATCTCTTTTGCAAAATTTTTGGCTAGTTGGATAATATCCATAACAGTTTAACTCCTTTCAAATCAATTCGCCCTCCAAAGCCATCCTCGAAGACCGAGTTATTTTAACATCCGCAAAGTCCCCAATTTTTGCGCCGTTTGCTTTGCAATTAACAATCAAATTAGTGTCTGTCCTGCCGGTTATCATCCCACAACTGGCCCGAAAATCGCAATCAAACAAAACCCTTTGAGTCCTTCCAACATAGCTCTTGTGAACCTCTTCGCTGATTTCATTTTGACAATCTATCAGCTCCCTAAGCCACCTAACCTTTTCTTCAGAAGCAATCGGATCACGCATATTAAACGCCGCTGTGCCCTTCCTTGGAGAAAATATAAACATGAATAAAGACGAATATTGAACACTTTTTATTAAATTTAAGGTCTGTTTAAAATCTGAATATGTTTCGCCCGGAAATCCAACAATTATGTCAGAAGTTAATGATATATTGGGAATTTTTTTTCTTGCATACTCAACTATTTTTAAATATTGCTCTATGTTATATTTTCTGTTCATCAAATCTAAAATTTTATCACTTCCGCACTGAACCGGTAAATGCAAATGTTTGCAAACTTTACCACACCTTGCCATGGTGTCTATGAGCTCGGCGGTTGCGTCTTTGGGGTGGGATGTCATAAACCTGATTCTAAAATCTCCGTCTATGTCATTTATTTTTGACAACAAATACGAAAAATTCACTCCTCCATCCAAATCATTTCCATATGAATTGACGTTTTGCCCAAGAAGCATGATTTCCTTGAATCCGCCATCAACCAAACTTTTAACTTCATTATACACTGAAAAAAAATCGCGACTGCGCTCCCGGCCCTTAACATGCGGAACTATGCAATATGAACAAAAATTATTACAGCCAAAGCTTATTGGAACCGAAGCTTTAATCCGACTTTCTCGAACAACCGGCAGCCCTTCAACAATAACGCCGTCTGAATCAGGTATATCGCAAATTCTCCTCTTGTCGCTCAATATATTGTAGATAAACTCGGGCAATTTGTGTATAACGTGAGTCCCAAAAATTAGGTTCACTCCCGGAAAAACTTTGGCAATTTTTTTTGCAACATGCTCCTGCTGAACCATACATCCACAAAGCCCAATCAGCATCCCAGGATTGCTTTTTTTATAGTGGATCAACATGCCCAAATTTCCAAAAACCCTGTCCTGCGCATTTTCTCGAATAGCACACGTATTGAATATTGCAAGATCAACCCCTTGCGCGCTGTCAGAAATTCCATAGCCCATTTGGGCGAGCATTCCCTTAATCTTCTCGCCATCAGAAACGTTTCCCTGACATCCATATGAATGAACATAACACACAGGTTGTCTATCAACAAACATGTTTTTCAGAATTTCTTCACATTTTTTAGAATAATTCCGTTGAACCAACAGCTCTTGCTCTGAAACCAAATTTTTCATTGCTAACACTTTTTCCCTTCCTGGCGGCAAAATTCCAGCATTCGTTTTAACTCGTCAACATAAAAAATATGAACCTTTTCACAAAAATGGCACTTAACCTCAACAGGCTTCCCCTCAAAAACCATCCTCCGAAGCTCGTCTTCTCCCAATCCCAAAAGCATCTTTCTAACCCTGTCTTTCCCACAACCACAATGATATTTAACCTCTTGTTCATGGAGCAAATTGGGCTCTGTCTTTTCCAAAACTTTAAGCGAAATTTCTTGCGGGGTCATGCCTTGTTCTAAAAATTGCGAAACGGATCTGATTTTTGAAACATTTTCTTCTATAATGCTAATCGTTTTATTATCGGCATATGGAAGCGCCTGAATTAAAAAACCGCCCGCGCATTTAACCGTCAAATCTGGCTTTAGCAAAACTCCCAAAGCGCAAACTGTTGGAATCTGCTCGCTGCTGGCATAATAGCTTGCAACATCATCGCCGATTTCCCCCGAAACCAAGGCCACCTGACTAACATACGGCTCTTTAGGGCCAATCTTTTTAGCAACGCTCATGAGCCCATTTCTTCCAACAACCTCTCCCGCGCAAGCCCTTCCAGAACAATCCAAAACCGCGCAAGCTAGAGGGTGATCTATATATGATTTAACACACCCCGCGCCATTTGCAACAACCATTAAAGTCCCAGCCGGCCCTCCTCCATTCACACTAACCGTCAAACTGTCGCTCTGGGATTTTAGCAAAGACCCCATCATGGCCCCCGCAATCGTGAGCCTGCCCAAAGCAATAGAAGCCGAAGCGGACGTTTTGTGTATGTTCTTCATTTTAGAAACAATGTCCGTCGCGTCAATCGCAATTGAAAACGCCGACCCATCCTCTGTTATCGATCTAGCTAAATTTAGCAATATATTTCACACTCCAATTAAAAAATATCAAAATAAATCAAAAATATTTCACAAGTCATTTCTGATCAAATCCTCAAGCGTCTCTCTTTGAACAATAACCCTGCTCTTTGCGTCTTTGATCATGACAACAGCAGGCTTTAAATTTCGATTATAGTTGGACGCCATCGAATAGTTATATGCTCCCGTCGCGCAAACAGCCAAAATATCCCCTGGCTGCGCGTTTTGAAGCGCAACGTTCTCGCCAATTAAATCTCCGCTCTCACAGCACTTCCCAGCAATCGTCACAACTTCACTCTTTTCAAGGTTTGCTTTATTAGCAACAATCGCCTCATACTCGGATTTATATAGCGCATATCGCGGATTGTCAGTCATTCCGCCGTCAACAGCAACATATTTTCGCACATTGGGAATTGTTTTTATATTACCGACTGTATATAAAGTGATCCCCGCCGACGCGATTAAGGATCTTCCTGGTTCTATGATAAGATATGGCAGTTTCAGCCCATATTCACGGCATTTTTGCTCTAAAGATAAACAAATCGCTTTAACATATTCCTCACATTCCAAAGCATCGTCTTTTTGCGTGTATTTAACTCCAAAACCTCCCCCAAGATTCAATTCATCAAACTCAATTCCGATTTTGTCTTTAACGTCTTTGGAATATTTCGCCATAACCTGCGCCGCCAAAGCAAACGGCTTTTCATCAAATATCTGAGAGCCTATGTGGCAATGGGCCCCTTTAAGCCTGATGTTTTCAAGCCCTGAGGCAAGTTTTGCGGCCTCCATTGCCTCGCCAGTTTCAATCGCAAAACCAAATTTAGAATCTATTTGCCCGGTTTTAATAAACTCGTGAGTATGAGCATCTATTCCTGGTTTTACTCTGAGTATAATTTCTGCACACCGGTTCATTTGACCCGCAAGCCGATTTAGATCCTTTAATTCACAAAAATTATCAACAACAATCCGGCCTATATTATTTTCGAGAGCAAACTTTAATTCCTCAATTGTTTTATTATTCCCGTGTAAAAGCATTTTTTTAGCAGGAAATCCAACTGAAAGCGCAGTATACATCTCTCCAAGCGAAACCGCGTCAACCCCCATATCCTGAGCCTTGATCAACCGATATATTTCTCGACAGGAAAACGCTTTGCTCGCATAACAAACTAATCCATGGCCATTATAATATTTATCAATTGCGTCAATAAATCTATTGCAATTCTTTATTATTAAATTCTCGTCTAAAACATAAAGAGGAGTCCCATATTTTTTAGCAAGGTCAACAACATCCGCCCCACATATTGTCAGATTCCCCAAATCATTAACGCCCAAATTTTCAGATATAAACATATCAAAGCTTCCTCCAATTAATATAGATCTATTCCGGCTCGCAAACTTCCTCAATAAAGCCCTTAAGCCTCTCAAGCCCCTCCCCGGTTTTAGATGAAAATTCAACAATAAAAATTTGATCAGAACACGGCAAATCCGCCCTAAACTTTAAAAGCATATCTTTTCGCTTGGACTTTGTCAATTTGTCGGCCTTTGTTAAAACAACAACAAATGGAAGCTCAAATTCAATCAAAAACTCAACCATTCCAAGGTCCAAATCGCCAATCTCATGCCGCATATCAATCAGCAAAACAACAAGACCAATCAAGCGATCGCCCTTAAAATATCCTTCAATCAAGCTTCTCCAGCGCTTTTTTTCAGATTTTGAAACCCTGGCATATCCATACCCCGGAAAATCAACAAAATTCACCCCGCAAACATCATAAAAATTAATCGTCGAGGTTTTTCCGGGAACTGAGCTAACCCGAGCGAGGTTTTTCCTGTTAAAAAGCCGGTTTAGCATCGACGACTTGCCAACGTTTGATCGCCCAACAAAAACTATCTCAAGCTTTTTTGACTTTGGAAGCTGACTTTCTGTTGCATATGAATTTACAAATTTCGCGTCAAAATATCGCATATCAAACTCTCTCCAAACCAGGCCCATCGTCGCGTCTTAAAGCAAGCTCCAAAACCTCGTTTGCTGTCGCGCAAGGAATGAATTTAATTGCCTTTCGAACAGATTCATCAACATCATCCAAGTCGCCAACGTTATCTTTTGGAATCAAAACCGTCCGAACCCCGGATTTATAGGCCGCAATAGCCTTTTCTTTAAGCCCCCCAATCGCGAGATCTCGCCCTCTCAAGCTAATTTCGCCCGTCATAGCAACATCTCTTTTAACGGGCGTGTTGGACAAAGCCGAAACAACAGCAGTTGCTAAAGCAACCCCAGCCGACGGCCCATCTTTTGGAACAGCACCCTCCGGAATGTGGATATGTATATCCTTATTTTTATAGAAATTTTTGGGTATATTATAACTTGATGCTATTGAGCGGACAAAGCTAATCGCCGCATTAGCCGACTCTTTCATGACATCTCCGAGGTTCCCGGTCAATTTAACGTCTCCTTTGCCGTCCATAATTCCAGCTTCAATCTGCATGAGCTCTCCGCCAAAATTCGTCCACGCCAAGCCATTAACAAGCCCAACTTCATCGGTTTTTGAAATGCTTTCGCCAAGATATTTCTTAGCACCAAGATATTTCGAAATATTACGCTCTGTAAATTGAACGCATTCGCTTTTTTTATAAAGTAATTTTTTAGCAGCCTTGCGCATTAGCGACGCAATCATTTTATTAAGTTTTCTAACGCCTGCCTCTTTTGTATAGCTGTCTATTATTTCCCTTATGGCCTTATCGGAAATTTTAACCACTTCTTTGTCCAAGCCGTGTTCTTTAAGCTGCTTAAGCCATAAATATTCCCGAGCTATATGAAATTTTTCACTAAAAGTGTAGCTCGAGATCTCAATGACTTCCATTCGATCAAGAAGCGGCGCCGGAATTGATGAAACTGAATTCGCAGTCGCAATGAAGAAGCATTCTGAGATGTCGAAAGGAACTTCTATATAGTGGTCTGTAAAGGCGCTGTTTTGCTCAGAATCCAAAACTTCCAAAATTGCCGACGCTGGGTCTCCCCTAAAGCTTGAGCTCATTTTGTCAACCTCATCCAACAAAACAAGGGGATTTTTAGATTTGGCCTGAATCAGTCCATTTACGATCCTTCCAGGCATCGCCCCAACATATGTCTTGCGGTGCCCCCGGATATCGGATTCGTCATTAACTCCTCCCAAAGATATGCTGACAAATTTTCTTCCAATAGCATTTGCAATCGAGCGCGCAATCGAAGTCTTTCCAACTCCCGGCGGCCCAACCAAACAAAGAATCTGGCCCTTAATTTTAGGGTTAAACGTCCGAACAGCCAAATTTTCCAAAATCCGCTCTTTAACCTTTTTAAGCCCATAGTGGCATTCATCAAGCTTTTTGCTGGTTAAGTCCAGGTCGATTTTTTCCTTTGTTCTCTTGCCCCACGGCAAACTCAAAACAGTGTCTAGATAATTGGCAATAACATAGGCCTCGTGGGAAGATTCTGGCATCTTTGAAAATTTTTTGACCTCCGCCAAAAGCCTATCCCTATTCTCCTCCGAAATATCTTTAATTTTCGATATTTTCTTATTATATTCCGCAGCATCTTGACTGAAATCTTCTTCAGAATCACCCAATTCTTCTTTAATAACCTTGGCCTGTTCCCTCAAAAAATAGTGTCTTTGGTTTTTATCTATGTTTTCCTCAACCTTTTCAATTATCTTGCGCTCTATTGAAGCAATCTCTGCTTCTTTAGTTAAAGCTTCTAAAATTAGATTGAGCTTTTTTAATAAATTAGACTCTTCAAGCATTTTTTGTTTGAGTTCATATTTAAATGGTATAATTTCGACAAGGATTGTGAATAAACTGAAAGCGTCTTCTTCATTATCAATCAACATCAAAATATCTCGATTAACACTTTTGATCGAAACCCTATATTGAATAAACTTTTTCTTTATCGCCCGTATAACCGCATTAATTTCGTCCATATTTTTCGCATTCAGCCGCTCTGAAATTCGCCGAACAGTCGCAGAAAACATGGTTTCATCCGAATGGAATTCATTGATTCTAGCCTTATATTTTCCAATAGCCGTTAATTTATATTCACCATCAGAATATTTTTGAAATTGTTTTATCTCACAAACAGTCCCAACATCATACAAATCTTCCTCAGAGGGCTCCAAAACATCAACAAATTTTTGAGCAACAATAAAAACTTTTTTTGATCCTTGAATTGCGGACTTAATTGCCAAAACGGATTTTTGTCTCAAAACATCAACAATAACCACCCCTTTTGGAAAAGCAACAATTCCTCTCGTTGGAATCAGAGGGATCAAAGAGTCTTTACTTAAATCCTTCATCTCATCAAACACCCCTTTTTTTCAAAATATAAACCAAAAAAATATTTACTTTACATAACATTTGTGTGATAATATAATTATAACAAAAATCATCATAATTTACAACACTGCAACTCAAAAACAACAAACAAAATTTTGTGGGTTGTCGCGATTTATTTTTAAAACTGTTAATGCATCAAAAAACAAAATAAAATATGACGATTTATGTGGCTGGCGAAATTAAAAAAACGCAAATTTTGTGATTTAATGGGGTTATGTTGATTCCAATGAGGCCTCTTCTTTAAAAAATCCAACTCTTTTCTTAAAAACCCGAAAATTCAAAATCCAGAGTCAGTCAGGTTAATATTTTAAAAAATTAACCCATTATTAACAAAATTTTTACAAATTCTAAACAAACATGCGCAAATTTTGTGCTATAATAGAATGTGTATAATTCAAATTTATCCAAAAGGAGTTTAAATCATGATTAGAAAATCTAAAATTGTGACATCTATATGCGCAATAATTATGTCAACGTTTGCTGTCATTCCAGCTCAAGCGGTTTCCCCGCCAAAAAACAAAAAAATCGGGTCATGTCAATATGCTAAAACGCAAACTTTTAGAGTCCAAAACCCACATTATAGAGCCGAAATAGACAACGCCAAACAGCGCATTAACAATGTGTTCTATAGAATTAATCAAGCTGAACAAAAAACAAAAAACGCCCCATATGAGTCTGTAGACGAACTAAAAAACATAAAAAACAATTTTTTTAATTTAAGCAACCTACTCGGCGAAGATGAATCAAAATTTGCGTCTCTGGGCAAAGAAGAATTTGATCAAGAAATATTTTCATGTCAAAACGCCATAGACCAAATCCAAAATGACCTTGATCGCCTAGACATTAGCCTAAACAAAACATCAAATACTAGAATAAATTCAAAACTGCTTGACAAAGTAATGACAAAAATCGAAAACCACCCCGCCAACAGCAAAGCAAAAAAGCTTCATTTAACTCAATTTAACAATCGCCTGCTTCAATTTAAATATCGAACGGATTTTTGCGCAAACGAAATACAAAACATCTCACAAAAGTCCGGCCAGACACAAAATGACGCAATCAACAAAAATATACTTAGCGACATATCTTGCGAGTTTAATGCATATTTAAATGATATTAATAATAATATAAATCAGCTAGAAAATCTCGATATGTTGCACAATAAATTAAACTATATCCACAAAAAAATTGATCGCCTGAACAACCGCCTTAACCTCATTACAGAAGAAATTAAACAAAACGAACACAAAGAAAAGGTTGCTTTAACGCTTAGGTCAGCAACATCCAAAAACGCCATGACCAGGAAAAATGAAATTAAAAAACTCGCTGATGAAGCCAGGCAAAACGAATGGTCAAGAAATTGGATCCATTTAAACGCCAACACACAAAACGTGGAGCCATATATATTAACCCTAATTTCATACTATAAAAGAACAACATATATTCCAAAAAAACGCCTATTTATCGGAAAATATCAAAAAAAATTGCCCCGATTCCTTTTTAATCAAAAACAATATATAATATATGAGCCATTTTATCGAGTCTTAAGCCGAGACGTCATTTCGGAAAAATCTGAAGACCAAAACGACACAGTTTGAATTTTATGCTAAACAAAAGATGTAATTAAAATTTCTTAATTACATCTTTTAATTTTGAAAAAATATCTCATATTCATATATAAACGAAATCCATTCAAATAAATATGAATCAACACACAAAAGGACCAGATCAACTTCTCAAGCTAGTCCTTCTTAACAATCAATTTCTTTCTTCTTGCCAAATTCAAATTCAACTTTTCTTCTGAATTGATGACTTCGGCCGTTATCTTAACCGACTCAACATTCGCAGACGGCAACTCAAACATAAGGCCAGACAAATTGTCTTCCAAAATTCCGCGAAGACCTCTGGCTCCCGTTTTTCTTTCAAGCGCCTTTTTTGCAATCGCATGAAGCGCATCATCTGTGAACTCAAGCTTGGTTCCGTCATATGAAAATAACTTTTGATACTGTTTAACCAAAGCATTTTTCGGCTCTGTCAATATCCGAACCAGCGCAGCCTCATCAAGGCCATCAAGCGCCGTTATTATCGGGATTCTTCCAACAAGCTCAGGGATAATCCCAAATTTAACAAGGTCATGCGGCTCGACATTTTTCAGGGTTTTTGCAAGAATTTCGTCTTCTTTAGACTTGATGTCTGATTCAAATCCAATCGCAGAATCTCCCATGCGCTTCCCGACTATTTTGTCAAGTCCTTCAAACGCCCCTCCGCATATAAACAAAATGTTTTTGGTGTCTATTTGTATAAACTCTTGGTTGGGGTGCTTCCGGCCTCCCTGTGGCGGAACATTGGAAACCGTCCCTTCCAAAATTTTAAGCAAAGCCTGTTGAACCCCTTCTCCGCTAACGTCCCGCGTTATCGAGGCATTTTCAGACTTCCTCGTTATTTTATCTATTTCGTCTATATATATTATCCCACGCTGCGCGAGCTCAACATCAAAATCGGCCGCCTGAATGAGCCTCAAAATGACATTTTCAACATCTTCTCCAACATATCCCGCCTCTGTCAGCGTTGTTGCGTCAGCAATTGCAAACGGAACTTCCAAAACCCTGGCCAAAGTCTGAGCAAGCAAAGTCTTTCCAACCCCCGTTGGCCCCAAAAGCAAAACATTGCTCTTTTGAAGCTCAACATCATCAGCATCTTTGTCCGGCGCAGAAATCCTTTTATAATGGTTATATACCGCAACCGACAGGACAATTTTAGCCTCATCCTGACCAATAATATACTGATCAAGCGTCTTTTTGATCTCTTTTGGCTTTAAAAATATCTTTCCATCTTTTTTAGATTTTTTGCTGTCTATATTCGCCTTCATGCTGGGAGGCTTTGGAAACAAACCATCCTCAGCCAACATCCCATAACAAAGCGCAACGCATTCGTTGCAAATATAAGCTCCATTGCCATATAAAAGCCTTGCAACCTTATGTTCGGGTTTGCCACAAAAACTACAACGGAGCAAGCCCTTTGACTCTGTTGCCATAACTAACCCCCCTTTTTTTTCTGCCTACCTGCTTTTTATGACTTTGTCTATAAGCCCATAGGCCTTAGCCTCATCAGCCGACATAAAATTGTCTCTCTCCGTGTCCTCGGAAACTTTTTCAATCGACTGGCCGGTTGCCTCTGAAAGCATTTTATTGAGGCGCGCTTTAACCCCAACAATCCAATCTGCGTGTATTTTTATGTCGGTTGCTTGACCTTTAAACTGGCCGAGCGGTTGATGGATCATTATGGTGCTGTTTGGCAGTGCGATCCTCTTGCCTTTTGCCCCTGCGCTGAGCAAAAAAGCCCCCATAGACGCAGCCATCCCAACGCAAATCGTTGAAACATCACACTTTATATACTGCATAGTGTCGTAAATAGCAAACCCCGACGTCACAGACCCTCCAGGGCTGTTTATATATAGTTGGATGTCCTTTTCAGGATCCTGCGCCTCCAAAAACAAAAGCTGCGAAACAACCAGGCTAGCCGTGTTGTCGTTGACCTCTTCCGAGAGCATAACAATCCTGTCGTTTAAAAGCCTAGAAAATATATCATATGCACGCTCTCCACGCCCAGTTGTCTCAATGACGGTTGGTACAAGTGCCATAATAAAAACCTCCTAAAATCTATTCTTCCATCAAAGTAAGAAAATCATTCCAACAGAAAACATTATATATAAATTTTTTAACTTTCAACAACTTTTTCCGTTATTTTAGCATTATTTTTAACAAAATCCATTGCTTTTCGAACTAAAATATCAGATTTTAAATTATCTTCTGGCAAAACATTCTTAATTTTTTCAACTGACATATTATATTTTTTAGCAAGTTTTTCAAACTCTTTTTGAATATCTTCGTCACTGGCCTGAAGACCTTCAAGCTTTGCAATTTCTTCAAGCGCCAACCGAGTTTTAACCTGCTCCCTCGCCTGATCCTTAAACTGATCACGAACTTTTTGCTCGCTGGTTCCCGTATATTCAAAATACATGTCAAGCGTTATCCCCTGCATGGAAATTCTTTGCTCAAAATCGCGCATCAGCTCATCAATTCGCCTCTCAAACATAACTCCGGGAATATATGCCTCCATGTTTTTAATGAGAGCCGACGTTATCTCCCTTTCAACAGACATCTCAGCCGCTTTTTCATATTCTTCTTTTATTTTGCTTTTGAGATCTTCCTTAAGCTCAGCCAAAGTGTCATATTCGCTGACATCTTTTGCAAATTCGTCGTCCTCTTCTGGGAGCTGCGCCTCCCTGATCTCGTTTAGTTTACATTTAAAAACAGCCGCCTTAGCTTTTAGGTTTTCAGCGTGATAGTCTTCTGGAAAAGTCACATTAACTTCAAATTCATCTCCAACGCTGTGGCCAATAATCTGATCTTCAAAGCCAGGAATAAATTGACCGGAGCCTAATTTTAAAGAGTGGTCTTTTGCTTGGCCGCCCTCAAAAGCAACCCCATCGACAAAGCCATCAAAATCTAAAGAAACAGTGTCTCCTGCTTTGGCAGCGCGCCCCTCAACCGAAACCATCCTAGCGCACCTTTCGCGCAAAGCTTGAAGCCTTGAATCAACCGCCGAATCATCAACAACCTTCAGCGACTTTTCAATTTCTATTCCTTTATAGTCAGAAATTTTGACCTCAGGCTTTAAAATGCAAACCGCCCTAAAAGTTAAGCCTTTTTCAAGATTCGCTTGGATCGTTTCCAAAGATTCAATTGAAACAACGTCCAAATCAGCTTCTTTAATCGCGTCCTCCAAAGCTTTGGGATATAGCATTTCAATGGCATCATCAAAAAAAATCTCAGCGCCATATCTTTTTTCTATAACCTTTCTTGGCGCCTTGCCAACCCTGAAGCCAGGAACACTGATTTTTTTAACTTTTTTTCTATACACCTTATCGCAAGCCGAATCAAATGTTTTGGCATCAACAAAAACTTCTATCTGATTTTTATTGCGTTCTAAATTTTCGTTTTTAATCAAGCTCATCGCGCTTCCTCCATGATCTATTTTATCCAGGATTTTATTATAACATATATCCTAAAAAATTTCAACTAAATTTCAATTAAAAAATTTCCAAAAAATGAAAATATGCCACACTGACGGCGAAATTTTAAGAAAATAAAAATTAAAAATAAACATCAAAAAATTTTTAGCAGGTTAAATTTTAGATGGTCACTGGAAATTAATTTATAATATATCCCATCAACCACGCCCTCAACGGCATATTTACAAGACCTCCCGTGCAAATGGCCATAGTATACACGCTTGATTTTGTATTGGCGCAAAACGTTGAGTATTTCAACAGTTTCGCTCCCTCTGAAAATAGGCGGATAGTGTAAAAAAACAATTGGTTCTCCTTTAGCGCTGTCAAGCGAAAGCTTAAGCCGCCCAGCTTCTCTTTTTAAAATTTTGCTGTCTGCGGCTTGTCCTGGCTCATTAACCCAACCTCTTGTCCCGCAAATCGAATATTTTCCATATTCATAGGAATTATTCGACAAAAAGTTCAAACTTTTAAAGCCGTTTTCTCTAAAAAATTTATCAATTTTGTTCTTTGTGCTAAAATAATAGTCATGATTTCCCTTGAGAAGTATTTTTTTGCCGGGCAATTTGTCCAAAAATTCAAAGTCCGGCCGAGCCTCTTCAAGGTCCATCCCCCACGATATGTCTCCCGGAATAACAACAGTGTCGCAATCGTCAACTTTTGATATCCAATTTTTCTTGATTTTTTGAGCATAATCTTCCCATCCGCCAAAAATGTCCATCGGCTTATCCGTTCCAAACGAAAGATGCAAATCAGCAATAACATATAAACTCATTAATTCTTCTATTCCCCACCTTAGTCGAATTTTTTTAATACATATTCAAACATATCACTTTTAGATATTGTTTTATCAAACCTGAGTTTTAAATTTTTCAACTGCAAAATAGGATTTGGAATTTCAGTTTTTGTCACTTCAGACAACTTTTCAATAATATCAAAAATATTTTTATCTTCGTTCATGTTTTTATCAACAGATTCAAGAACGGTTTTAGAAAATTTATATGGGCTTGCCGTGGAAACTATAATAGTTTTGGTTTTGTCATTTGTCTTCTCAAAATACTCATCATATACATTAAAAGCGACAGCGGTGTGTGGATCACATAAATATTCATATTTTTCTAACACATTCTTAATGGATTTTTTAGTCTGATCATCATCACAAAATCCCCCATAAAATTCATTTTTAAGCTTTGTTTTAACCTCCTGAGATATTTCAAACACTCCATCAGTTGATAATTTGTGATATAAATCATTTATTTTAAAGTCATCTTCATCATATAAATCAAAAAGCAACCTCTCCAAATTGCTGGAAATCAAAATATCCATCGAAGGCGAGGTTGTTGAATAAAACTTCCTGTTTATATTATATATTCCTGTGTGTATAAAATCTGTTAAAATGTTGTTTTTATTAGAGGCACATATAAAATTTTTAACTGGCAGACCCATTCTTTTTGCGTAGTAAGCCGCCAATAAATTTCCAAAATTTCCCGTCGGAACAGCAATATTGACCGGTTCTCCAAGGTTTATCCAACCATTTTTTAACATATCACAATAGGCAGAAAAGTAGTACACAATTTGAGGAACAAGCCGCCCCCAGTTTATTGAATTCGCACTTGAAAGCAAATATCCACTCTTTTTCAAAGCGTCAACACATTTTGCGCTGTTGAATATTTTCTTCACACCACTTTGCGCATCGTCAAAATTTCCGTAAATTGCGCAAACATCAACATTTTTTCCAACCTGCGTCGCCATCTGAAGCTTTTGAATTTTCGAAACGCCGTTTTCAGGATAAAAAACCAAAACGCTCGTCCCTTCAACGTCCTTGAAGCCCTCAAGAGCAGCCTTACCAGTGTCGCCAGAGGTTGCGACTAAAACAGCAATATCCTTATCAATGCCGCGCTTTTCAATAGATTTTTTCAGCAAATGCGCAAGCAACTGCAAAGCCATGTCTTTAAAAGCGCAGGTTGGCCCATGCCAAAGCTCCAAAGCAAAAACAGAGTCGGACAGGGGTTTTAAGCTCGCTATGTCTCTGGATGAAAATTTTTCAGGAGAATAGGCTTTTTTTGCGCAATCAAACAGCTCTTCATCCGTAAAATCAGTCAAAAACTTTTTCAAAATGAAAACAGACCTTTGAACATAATCCATTTTGGTTAAAATAACCAAATCCTCGCGAGAAACAGGCAAAAATTTTTCAGGAACAAACAATCCCCCTTCCTCAGATATCCCGCTCACAATAATGCTTGAAAAATCAAGCTTTAACTTTTTGTTTCTTGTGCTTTTATATAACATAACGCCATTCCTTTCAACTCAAATAAATGTTTTTTCAAAAAACCTGCGCGCATTTTCAAACATTATTTTGCCCGCAATCGCATCCCCAAAATTTTCACAAATCGCCCGATTAATGTCCAAAACAGAGGTTATGTCTTTAATGTCATCCGGCATATCCGCGCCGTCAAAATCGCTCCCAATCGCCAAAATATCCTCACATCCCAACTTCAAAAAATGGTCTATATGTCGAACTAAGGCGCCAATCCCGTCTTTGGAATCCTTTCCCAAAAACAATTTATAAAAATTCAGGCCTATTATTCCTTTGCGATTTTTTATTTCATTAATCTGGTCATCCTTTAAATTTCGAACGTTTTCACACATTTTGCGCGCGTTAGAATGGGTTGCTATGAAAGGTTTTTTCGCAACTCGCGCAACATCCCAAAAAGATTCTTCATTCAAATGAGAAACATCAACAACAATATTTTGATTTTCAAGCTCAAAAACAACCTGTTTTCCAAAAGGCTTTAGTCCCCCAAGAGCCAAAGCCCCAGACGCTATGTCATTCTCGTGATTCCAGGTAAGCGTCAAAATTTTTATATTTCTCTTTTTTAATTCATCAATTTTATGTATATCCTTTCCGATCAAAAGCCCACCCTCAACCATCAAAACAGCGCAAAAATCCAAATCAAAATTTCCGCTATACAAAGGGAGAGAAAATTTTTGAAAATATTCATATTGCTTCAAAAATGATCTATATGCTCGCTCAGGCCGAATTTTGTCGTCAATCCAAAACGCAAAAGTTTGAACCCATTTTTCAAAAGTCGATTTCCCCCGCTCAAGGTCTATGTGAAAATTATTTTTCAAAATGCTCTTTTTGCCAATTATGCTCTTAAAATAGCACCTGGAAACTGTGTCACAATGCAAATCGAAAAAGTTCATATTCATCCCCCACACTAAACGCATTTTCTATATGCCTAGCCTCAAAATCGCCAGAAACCCTTCCAACCACCTCAACAACATCAAACCTCGGTTGATATTTGCAAGGATGCTTCTTCATAAAGCTAATCGCCGTCTTGATGATTTTCCTTTGCTTAGACGCATTAACCGCCTCTTTTGGTGAATATCCACAATTTTGGCTCCTGAATTTAACCTCAATAAAGCATATATAACAATTTTTGACCGCGATCAAATCGATTTCTCCATACTCGCTTTTGTAATTTTTCGCTATAATATTATATTTATGATTTTTTAGAAACTCATATGATATTTTTTCTCCTAGCTGGCCATTTGTTGATTGAACTGTTGAAATTTTGTCTCGAATCTTTTTCAAAAAACTCATTCTGTGTATTGGGGTCGCTCCATTCTTCAATATATTCGCATAGTGTTCCTTAGTTCCATAGCCTTTATGCTTTCCAAATCCATAGTTCGGATATTTCTTATCATATTCGATCATGATCCTGTCCCTCGTAACTTTAGCCAGTATTGAGGCTGCTGCAATTGAAGCGCTTTGGGAATCACCCTTAACAACACATTTCGCATTTGTTTTTAAATCCGGCATCCTGTTTCCATCAATCAAAGTTAGATCCGGCTGAATTTTAAGATTTTGAACCGCAAGCTTCATGGCCAAAAATGTCGCCTGCAAAATGTTTTGCTTTTCGATATACTCAACGTCAACAATTCCAATCCCATAATGTCGCGAACTTTCGATAACCCGATCAAATAAAATTTCACGCTTTTTTTCGCTAATCTTTTTGCTGTCATTGACCTCGGGAATCAAATCTTGGGCATTTTCCTTCAAAACAACCGCAGCAGCAACGACAGGCCCAGCCAGCGGCCCTCTTCCAGCTTCATCCACGCCACACAAAACCCGAGCATCAAAATTTCTATCAAATTCAAATAAATTCATAAATTATGATCTCCCAGTAATTTTTTCGACTCTCGCGGAATTTCCAACGTAATCCTGCCGAGCTTCCCAGACCTATATTCATCAAGCAAACTCAGCGCAGCCCGATTTAAATCAACCTCTCCCCCTCTAAGAAGCATCCCTCTCAAGCGCCCAAACGCCTCAAGCTTTTCAATAGGCCGAGCAAATTCAGAAAAATCAACGCCAAACCTGGCTTTAACTTGCTTTGAATGGTTTGCGCTCAAAAACTCAATCAAGTTCATTGCAACATACTCAAGGTCATAAACAGCGTCTTTAATAGCTCCTGTATACGCCAAATTCAGCCCAACTTCAGGGCTCTCAAATCTGCTGGGCAAAGTCCCCGGCGTGTCTAGAAGGTCAAGGCCGTTATCTAGATGAATCCATTGAGCGGTCCTGGTGACGCCTGGCCTGTTTTCAACTCGAGCCTTGCTTTTTTTCGCCAAAGAATTAATCAAAGTCGACTTCCCAACATTGGGTATTCCAACAATCATAGCCCGCATCAATCGCCCCAAAGACCGTTTTTTCGGAAAATTTGACAGAACTTCTTTCAAAACATCGATTACATTTTTCACACTTTTAGCATTTTTGCAATCAACAGTCAAAGCCCTGACGCGTTCTGTGTTTTCTATATGCTTAATCCAAGCCTCACTAAAGCGGCGGTCAGCAAGATCACCCTTACTCATAACAACAACTCTAGCCTTATTACCAGAAGTAATATCTTTAAAAAACGGATTCCGACTGCTGCGAGGAGCTCGGGCGTCTATCAATTCAACTATCAAATCAACTCGAGAGAGGTTCTCTTTAAGCAATCTTTGCGACACCCTCATATGCCCCGGAAACCAATGGATACTGCTATTTGCAGCCACATTATCGATATCTTTATCGCCCACCAAAATCACTCCAAAATTCAAATGGCTTTTTACACATTTATTTTTCATTTAAATACTCACGAATTTGCTCACTTAAACCAGTCATTAATTCATCTCTTAATTTAAAGTGCCGTTCTTTAATATCATCGACATCGCGAAATTCGATTAGCTCACTGTTTTGGCTTAACACATCCTTTTTCGTTTCATAATCTCTTCTTAAATCTTCACAATCTGTATTATCATATTTATACCGTAGATTCTTATCTTTTTCTATCAAAAATTTGCGTTCATACCAAAACACGTACACGTTCGATACAAATCTCACTACTTTCCTGTAAAAACGTTTAAAATTTTCAATAACTTCCTTTTTCTCAAACGGACGATGATTCCAAAAGAATGCATCACATTTTCTATATTCAGCACACCACTTGCGATATATTATTGGAAAGTAGTGTAATTCTCCATCTAGCGCACAATACACCTCAACGGAAACATAATTAAACCTATCAATAAGCTCAAACATCTCCTTCACCATTTTAACCTTATGATCATATCTCGCTTTATACGTATAAATTTCTTTTTCAAAATTTGTTTTAATGCTAAGCAGGTCTTTTTCAAACTCACGTTTAAGTTTATCTCTATCTCTCTCAAATTTTCTTCTATCTTTCTCAAATTTTCTTTTAAAAAAGTAGCCTATCCCACCAGATATAACAGTAGATATAATTAGAGAAACAACGGACACCCACTCCAAAATAATAAAACCCTCCATTACCAATGGTAAAATCTTGCACAATTATTTAAATTCATTATTTCCATAATCTGCGATGTCACCCTTGCTCATAACAACAACTCTCGCCTTATTACCAGGAGTAATATCTTTAAAAAACGGATTTCTGCTGCTGTGAGGAATTCTTGCGTCTATCAATTCAACTATCAAATCAACCCGAGATATGTTCTCTTTAAGCAATCTTTGCGACAGCCTCATATGCCCCGGAAACCAATTTATGTTGGCCTTTTGGAGCTCCTTTTCGCCGCTCGAATTATTCATCATAAACCACTTCCTTTTCGCCGCAGTGTATCATCATAATCATCTGATATATTTAGCGCTTATTCTAAAATTATCTCAATATGTCTAAAATTAAAGCGCATGCCCACCCGACACTTTTATCACTTGGCCCGTCAACATTTTCGCTTGTTCGCTTGCCAAAAACAAAATAGTCTTAGCGATATCCTCCGGTTGAATCAATTTTCCCATCGGAATCATCGAAATAACCGATTTCTCAAATTCAGCATCAATCCACCCCGTTTGAGTCGGCCCCGGCGCAACGCAATTAACCGTTATTCCATATTTTCCAACCTCCAACGCAACGCTGCGAGTTAGCGCTTCCAAAGTCGCCTTGCTCGATCCATATGTTATTTGACCCGCAAAAATCTGCGACGCATCTGTCGACAAATTAATAATTCTTCCATATTCGCCACGATTATTGACAAATTCCCGCATCATCAAAAGGCTTCCTCGAACATTAACCGCAAACGTATCATCAATAATACTTTTGGTAATTTTTTCGATCGTGTCACACCCATTTTCATCACAAATCGCAGCATTATTAACTAAAATATCAACCTTCCCATATTTTTCAATAATTTTCGAATAAATCCTTTTTACTTCACCTTCATCGGAAATATCACTTTCAAAAACAACATAATCGGCATCAATTTCCTTTAATTTTATTTCAACAGCGCTCGCATCACCTGCATTTGCGGCATGATATCTGTCTGGCCCATCCTCCCCTATCTTATTTTTATCAAATGTTTCTAAAATTTTCTTATACACTAAAGCCAGTTTTGCTCCCTGTCCAGCAAAGGAAAACGCCGTCGCAGCTCCTATTCCCTGGGGATTATTCACCCCTGTGACTATTGCAACTTTCCCTTTTAAGCCATAGTCGACCATATCTAGCACCTCCCTTTTTATATTACTATTTGTAAAAAATATAACCAAGCGATTTATATTACCCTGTGTAATAATATTTTGCAACATATTCCTCAAGCGTCAAATCATTTTCATAAATCAACCTCGCTGCCTCTTTTCCAACATATCTGATGTGCCATGGTTCATAGTCATAGCCTGTAATATTTCCCTTTCCTTTGGGATATCTTAGTATAAATCCAAAATTGCTGAGATGTCTATGTATTTTAAGGTAAATGTCTTCATGAGCAAACGCTTCCTCATTTTCAAGGCACTTTTTACCATCAACAACCAAAGCCAAATCAATGCTCAGGCCTGTATGGTGTTCGCTGGTTTTTATTGGCGCAACATACTTTTTAACATATTCAAGCCCATATTTTATAGTGTATTCATCAATGATCTCTTGCTGCTGCGAAATGCTTCTATATGCAGAGCTTATTTCAACAAAAATCCCCCTGCCTCTCAAATCTTCCTTCAATTCACAGTAGGCGTTATACGTCGCTTCTTCAACCTCAACATCATTTCCTAAAACATCTTTAGCTTCAATCAACTTTAAATCTTCATAATAAGAATTTTCTATTAAATTCGATTTATTAACAATTATTAAATAATTCATGAATCCCTCTTCCAAACCAAAACGCATTTTTAAAAAATTACAAATAGTAATTTCGGAGCTTATAAAATCCCTATTTTGCTCTCAATCCGAAAGCAATCAACCTCCCGTCTATGTCCTCAACAACAAATTCATCATTTCCATAGTCAGTTCGACCCAATGGCGAAACAATCCTAACACCCGCCTGCTCAAACTTTTTCTCCAATTCAGCTTGATCGCTAGTGTAAATATAGGCGTCATATCCATATCCGCACAATTCGCGGTTAACCACCGGAGCCTCATTTTGCGATTTTATTAAAATAATCTCAACTTTATCCCTATACATACACACATGAGGCTGCTGACAGTGCATATGCCTAACAATTCGAAATCCAAGTTTCGCTTCATAAAATTTCGCCGTTTTTTCAACATCCTCACACGGAAAAACACAGCTCATTCCAACCAAACCCATATTATTCCCTCAATCCTCACAAAAACACAACTCAATGTTTTAATAAATCTTAAAATACTCACAGTTGTATTTTTTAATTATCTAAAACATCCATGATCAAAGGAAGAATCTGCTTTTTCCTTGAAACAACCCCTTCCAAAACATAGCCTTGATGAAGCTCGGTCAAACCATACGCCTCTTTTAAAACATTTTCAGAGGATTTCGAATATATTAGATATGAATTATGAGTGAAAAAATCAGTAACAAATAAAGAACACACACTCAAATTATGCCTCTTGACTTCCTTTTCCATCTCATACACTAATTCGTCAATACGCGGAACATAATCTTCAAAATTAGTGGTGAATATTTGTGATATGGAGATTTTTTTGCCATTAACCTTATATTTCTTACAATCTTTGAAAATTATATCATCAGCTGACAAGCCCTCGATCGAAACACCCGAAGACAAAAGCTCCATTCCATATTCACAAACATCAACCCCGGCCAATTTTGCTAAAACACTCGCCGCCTCAACGTCAAACTGGGTCGTTGTTGGACTTTTCAAACACAATGTGTCCGACAATATCCCAGACAGCATCAACCCAGCTATGTCGCGAGGAATTGCAACATCATTTTCATTATATATTTGATAAATAATCGTGTTTGTTGAGCCAACCGCCATAGCCCTAACGTTGATCGGAACAGACGTCACTATATCTCCAAGATTATGGTGATCAACAATGCCGACAACATCAGCCTCATCCAGTCCATCAATCGACTGAGAAGTTGTGTTGTGGTCAACCAGTATAACCTTTTTGCGATTAACCTTGTTTAGATCCATAGTTCTAAGCATCCCCGCACACACTCCGTCCGAATCAAAGACAGCATAGTTAGTGTGTTTCATTTTAGCAACCACATCCCGAGCGTCGGAAAGGTAGTCATTAACACTCAGCGTCACAACCTTCTCATTCCGTCGAATGGACTTTATAGGATCAGAAAGACACAAAACGCGAACGACCTCAAAAGACGATTTGGAGGAGGAAATAACATTGACTCCTTTGTCCTGCGCCAATTTCAAATGCTCCTCGCTAAGCTCCCCAGAATTAATCAAAACTATCATCTTTATTCCAATTTGCAGAGCATATTCAACAATAGGCTTTCTATTTCCAACTATCAGTATTGAATCTGAATCCAGCGAAACATTTTCAACAAAAGCCGCGTCATCAAAAGCCGCAGTGTGCGCGTGGCCATCTATTATCTCATCCACCCTGTTAAGGCTTTTTGCGTCCAAAACCTTCAGCAAATTGTCAAATAAAGTGCTGACATGCATGGATTCATTATAGATCATATCCGCCGCTATCTCTTTTAGCGAAACATAGCCCTTAAATTTTTGACAGTCATCAACTATTGGCAACCCTGTTATGGAATTTAAGCTCATAAAATTAAAAGCATCAATAATTGGAGCATTTTCATTAATAATATAGTTTCGATTAAACTCAACATCTCTTATCTGCGCCTTAACATCATTTAAATATTTTGGCGCCTCAACCCCAAATTTGCTAAGAGCATAAATCGTCTCAGCATTGAGCTGACCCAAAACCCTGGCCTGCGCGTCAACCCCCTGCTTTTGCTTTAAATAAGCCAAACTAATTGCTGCAGTCACAGAATCAGTGTCTGGGTTTTTATGTCCAAAAATATAAACTCTATTCATATTAACCCTTTCAAAAACGAAAATTTATATATATCATCTTTTATTTTTTAACAAATTTAAAAACCTCATCTAGCAACCCTTGCAGGCCAAAACGAACGCTTCAAATATTTTATCAAAACCCCCATCACGCATAAGCTCCGGATGGAACTTAACTCCAAGTGCAAACCTTTTACCCCTGAATTCAATGGCGCAAGCAGTGCTGTCGTCAGGGCAAACAGCAGAAACAAAACAATTTTTAACATCATCCTTCTTTATAATAACCTTGTGTATGCTGTTGACGCTGACCCTGCGGCGCTTTAAAATACTAAATAAAAGAGACTTCTCATCCATCACAATATCATGAACACGCGGGGCTTCATAGTTCCAATGCAATCCGCTTTCATCCAAAACCATCTCATTTCCAACCGCTCTGAGCATATTATCAAATCCACAACAAATCCCAAGCAACGGTTTATCTTCCTTAAGACAAACCCTCGCTATATGCTGCTCATAACCATTGCTGCAAAGTCCACCTTGCAAAACAACTCCAGAAACATTCCTAACAGCGCTCTCAAGATCCCGAGCCTCCTGGAGAGTCAGCTCATAGGCGTTTGGATTCCCCGACAATTTATACTGAAAGTCCAGCGGCAATATTCCAATCACAAGTCCCCCGCTTTCGACAATCAGTCTCTTAATCTGGTCATTAACCAAAATATACTTAAATCTTTGGCCGGTGTCCTTTGGCTTTCCAACAACACCAACAAGCGGTTTAAGCTCATAATCCAAAGCCTACTCACCTCTAAAACCATAAACTCAACTCAAAAATAGGCAAATAAATCCCAAAACAGATTACAATGTTCCAAAACTTTCAAAAGGAAAAACTCTCAAAATCGCTCGCCCAACGATGTTTTTAACGCTAACGCACCCAACATCCCTGCTGTCGGAAGAATGCATCCTGTTGTCTCCCATGACAAAGACACATCCCGCAGGCACTTTCAGCGGATATAGATTGTAAGTTTTCTTGGTTGTCTTGTCATGAACATAGCTTTCCTCGCGCTTTTGGCCATCAACATAAACATCTCCGTCTTTAGTTATGTTTATCATCTGACCCTCCATCGCAATTATTCGCTTTATTATCGGGACATTGAATTTGTCGGGCAAATTTAAAACAACAATATCTCCAACCGCTGGCGTATACAAAAAATTACTTATCACCAAACGATCTTTATCCTTTAGAGTATACATCATGGACTCGCCTTCAACTCCAACAGTTCTAAACAAAAATGTTATAACCATGACAACAATAACAATCACAGCAACAAACATTTCAAAAAAGCCAAAAATTTCCTTCAAAATCCTGCTGCGCATATCCACATTTTTTTCACACCCAGCGCCCGTAGCACCAGACGCTTTTTCATTCTCTTCGCCCATTTTCAAACACCAACTTTCTGTAATAAACATGCAAAATAAGACAAATAAAAATCAGAAACATAAAACTCCAAAGGATCAAAAAATCACATTTTCTGCTTAACTCTTGCTGCCTTTCCAACTCTGTCGCGCAAATAATATAGCTTAGCACGCCGAACTTTACCTCTTCTGACGATGTGAACACCAGCAACGTGAGGCGAATGGATTGGAAAAATTCTTTCAACGCCAACCCCATACGCAACTCTTCGAACTGTGAATGTTTCGGAGATTCCGCCGTGTTTTCTGGCTATAACAGTTCCCTCAAAAACCTGGATTCTTTCCTTATCACCTTCCTTAATCAAAACGTCAACCCTAACAACATCACCAATATTCACAACTGGCAATTCTTTTTTCATACTGGATTGATTAATTATACTAATAGCATCCATAAATAACACATCCCTCTAAAATTTTATAGATATTCTTAAGCCCGCGGCCCAGAGGAACACCCAATATTAATGTATATACACAACACATTAACTCTCGTCAACGCAAAAAAGCAAAGACGGATAACGCATATATCTTGATTATATCACATCAAAACTCAAAATGCAAGCAAATTTTTCATAAAAAATATTTAGCTAATTTATTGTCATATTGTTTTTAATTTATCTGCTTTTTTCAAATTTTCTATTGACATTTTCATCCAAATGTGATACTATAAATTCATGGGTTTTTTTATCAATTTTTGGTGAATGTTATCAAAACCCTCACAATCTGACAGAGAGGAAGTGTCTAAAATGAGCAAGAACAAAAAGAATGAGCTAGGCGCCAACGAGTTGGAATCGGTCGCTGGAGGAAATAAATACCTCGAAGAATTGGGTAAAAGCGATAATTTTGACCTCGAATGGATCCTGAGCAAGTCGTGGGATTATGGGCTTTTGGAGCTGATGAAAGAAACATACGGTGAAAACAAGGGTGCTAGCCTAATTGATAAATATAAAACTCCAGAAGCAATGTTTGGAGCTGAAAATTAGTCACGAGTGGATTTTTCTTTAATTGAAAATTTTTTCAACTTTTCCGAATTTTCTCATTGACATTTTTACCCAAATGTGATATCATAAATTTATGGGGGTTTTTGTTAATTTTGTTGTATGTTGTCAAAATCCCCAAAATTTGACAAAAAGGAGGTGAATAAAATGAGCAAAAACAAAAATAATGCGCTGGGCGACAACGAATTGGAAGCGGTCGCCGGGGGAGTTAATAAAGCAAATGCCCACTACCATGATTTAAAGAACATTCAAGGCTTTGATGATAAATTTACAAAGAGCAAAGCGTGGGATTGTGATCTTTTACTAGTGATGCAAAAAAAATATAGTGATGATGAGATCGCTGACCTAATGAAGGCTTATAGCAATCCGGCTGAAATGTTTAGATAACAAAACGGATTTTTCTTTAATTGCAAAATCTTCATAAAAAACTACATATTTCATTAAAAATCACTTTGAGCAATTTTTTTACACGCTCAGGGTGATTTTTTCATCAAATTTATTTCACTATATCAAAAAAATCACATTAAAATTCAATATTTATTAACCCCTTGGAAAGCATTTTCTGCAAAGCCAACATAACACACATCTTTCCGCTGTTATATGTCAGTCCCCCTTGCAAATAGACATTATGCGGCTCTTTCAAAGGCGCGTCCGCAGAAATTTCGATTGAGGAGCCGCTTGTGAATGCTCCAGAGGCCATAATAACTTTTTCTTGATATCCCGGCATATTCCAGGCCTGCGGGACAACAAAAGAATCAACCAAAGACCCGCTTTGAATCCCCTGACAAAACGCAGTCAAAGCTTTTTCAGATCCAAGCTGCAAAACGCTGACAATATCACCCGTTTCTTCGCCGCTTTTAGGAAAAACGCTGTATCCCAAGCGCTCAAACAAACGCCGCGAAAATGCTGAAACTTTGAGGGCATTAGCAACAACGGATGGCGCAAAAAACAACCCCATATACATATTCCTGTTTTGGCCCAAGCTGCAGCCAACCTCTTTTCCAATTCCCGGAGCCGTCAGGCCGTTTGCGCAAAATTCAACCAATCCTTTTCGCCCAACAACATAGCCCCCAGTAACAGCGATTCCTCCGCCGGGATTTTTGATCAAGGAACCAACCGCCAGGTCTGCTCCAACATCGGTTGGCTCTTTTTCACACACAAATTCGCCATAGCAATTATCCACAAAAACCACCGTATTTTTGCTGGAATTATGTATAATATCACTAATTTCTGCTATCTGGTCTATTTTCAAAGCAGGACGCAAAGAATAGCCCCTAGACCTTTGAATATAGGCAACTTTGACTCTCGACCAATCAAAATTTTTTATGGATTCGACGTCAACCCGGCCGCTTTTAAGCAGGGAAATTTCATCATATTTCACTCCATAGTCAAGAAAGCAGCCGGAAATTTTAGGTCCATGAACTCCTATAACCCTGCAAATCGTGTCATATGGCTTGCCCGCAACTGAAACCAACAAATCTCCCGGCCTCAAAATCCCAAACAGTGAAGCAGACAAAGCGTGTGTTCCGGAGACAAAATTGTGACGCACTAAAGCGTCATCCGCCCCAAAAACCTTCGAATAGACCCGCTCCAAAACATCCCGCCCCAAATCATTATATCCATATCCGGTTGTTGAATTAAAATGAATCTCGCTAACCCGGTTGTCTAAAAAAGCGCGCAAAACCTTGTTTTCATTATGTGACGAAATTTTGTCTATCCTCTCAAATTCAAAAGTCAACTCCCGCTCAATTTTTTCAACCAATTTCAATATTTTTTCGTCAATATCAAAAAAACTCATCATTCACCAATGCTCCCGTTCAACGCGTCAAATATTAAAGACTTTTGTTAAAAATTTTCTAGCCAAACTCAAAATCGCAAACATGTCATCCTCATCCGCAACGCAACACGCTGAGTGTATATACCTGCAGGGCAATGATATGGAAATTGTTCTAACTCCGCCTCGAGCCTGCGAAATCGCCCCAGCATCATTCCCCCCCGCAACAGAAGTCTTGGTCTGGCAGAGGATATTGCTATGATTCGCAACCAAAAAAGCCAGGTCATACAACTCTTTGTCATATATTGTCGCTTTATCCATAAACGGAATGACAGCCCCCGCTCCCAGCTCGCAAACCCTCGTCCCTTTATAAGACAGGGGAGTGTCTGCTGCTGTCGTTGCTTCAAAAACAATTGCAATGTCAGGATTAATGGCATATGCAGCCGCTTTAGCTCCTCTCGTCCCAACCTCTTCCTGAACCAAAAAAACACACGTAAAGTCATATTCCGAGTCATCTTTCAAAAGCTCAAGCAAAACAGCGCATCCAAACCTGTCATCAAGCGCTTTAGCCTTGATTTTTCCTTCTCCAAAGCGCAAAAATTCACTATCAAAAATCACGCAGTCGCCCAATTTAACAGCTTTTTGCGCTTGTTTTCTATTCGCCGCCCCAATATCAATAAACAAATCCTCAAAGCAAACGTTTTTTTCCCGCTCTTTCGGGCTTTTCAGGTGGATCGGTTTGCTTCCAACAACCCCCGCCACGCCATTAACGCTGACCAGGCGCCCAACCAAAACCTGCGGATCAATCCCGCCAACCCTGGAAAATCTCAGGGAGCCATCCTGCTCAATAAACGTCACAATCATCCCAACTTCATCCATATGGGCAGACAGCATGATCTTGTTTTTCGGCGATTTCCCAGCGCATTTTCGAACAATCAGGTTTCCCAAAGCGTCAACATCATATTTGCAACTTTCCGGCAAAAGAGAAATTATTTTTTCCCGAATTGCGCCTTCTCGACCGGAAATTCCGCCTATTCGACAAAGTTGCTCAAGCGTTTTTTTCAAGCCAACCCCTCCTCGCAAGATATAACAAAATTTTCCAATATTTTCGCAGCAGAATCTATATCACATAAATCGACCATTTCAACTGGAGAATGCATATATTTAAGCGGAATAGAACACAGCCCAGTTTTAACTCCGGCCCGCGCCACACATATTTTATCCGCGTCAGTTGAAGTTAGCCCGTTCATAATTTCCAATTGATGTGGTATATTTTTAGATTCAGCGATTTTTTTCAAATTCAAACTCAAATCATAATCCAGCGTTGGAGCAATCCCGATCATCACCCCCTTGCCCATTTCTCCGCACTTACACTCTGGACAGCCCAAAGTCTTTGCAAAGCTGACATCAACACAAACCGCAAAATCAGGATTAACCAAATATCCGCAAGTTGCCGCGCCTTTGCCTGAAGTTTCTTCAAGCGAACTAAAAACAGCCGTCACACCGCATTTATTCTGGCTGCTTTTTAGGTTATCTATCGCCAGCAAAACCGCCATAACCCCCGCTCGATTGTCCAAAGATTTAACAGAAACTCTTCCATTTTCCAAACACCTAGGGCGAAAAGCATAGCTCACAACGTTTCCTATTTCAACCAAATCCTCAACAGCCCCTCGCTCCATTCCGACATCAACATATATATCATCCATAGTTGGCGCCGTTTCTTTTTTGCTTGCCAAAAGATGTGGAGGGACTGAACAGACAACGCCGGGCAAATCGCGCTTACCACAAACAACAACCTCTTGCGCAACAAGCAAACTAGCATCAACTCCGCCACATTTATCAACTTTTAAAAAGCCTTCATCCGTTATGGAAGTTACAACCAAGCCAACTTCGTCAAGATGAGCTTCAAGCATAATTGTTGGATATCCATCACAAGGCTCAGAAATTTTAGCAATAACACTCCCCAAAGGGCTCAAACAAACGCTGTCGGAATATTTAACTAAAATCGACTTCAAAAGCTCAGCAATCTCGCCCTCGCTTCCAGAAACCCCACGCGCTTTGCAAAGTTTAAATAAAGTTTCTTTAACGTCCATCTCAAATCCTCCCAACGTTTTATTTATAAATTTTTGACAAGGTTCACAAAATGATCACCGCGCTGTTGAAAATTATCATATAAATCAAAGCTGGCAGAGGCAGGCGAAAGATAGACCGTGTCGCCAATGCGAGCAAGTTCCGACGCCAGTTTAACCGCTTGATCCATATTTTCGACATTAAAAATCTTTAATTTGTCTTTATTATAATTATCATTATTTTTAACAGCCATTTCAATTTTCTTAGAAGTGTTCCCCATAAGTATCAAAATTTTAACTTTTTTCAGAATATGCGCAGCTAAACAATCATAATCAAAATTTTTATCATATCCACCAGCAATCAACAAAACATTTCCATCAAAACACTTAAGCCCCGCAATTGTCCTCGTCGGGCTGGTCGCTATTGAGTCATTATACCACATAACGCCGTCTTTTTTTCGGACAAACTCTATCCTGTGCCTAACGCCAGCAAAGCCCCTAGCAATCGCTTTTATCGATTCAGGAGAAACCATTTCATAAACAGCCGCTATCGCAGCCAAATAATTTTCAACATTATGCATCCCCGCAAGCCTGATGTCCGATCGATCAAGAACCGGCTCAACTTTTCCATTTCTAGCAAAGTATATTTTTTGCGTCTGATCATCAAAAAAAGCCCCATTATCAACACTTTGCATCCGGCTAAATTTTTTAACAAATCCCCGAGCCAAAAACTCTTGAGAATTTGAAAGCTGATTATCAAGGTTTAAAACTAAACTGTCAAAGCCAGTTTGATGCAAAACAACACCACATTTGGCATCTATATATTCATGCATATCGCCATGAATGTCCAAATGATTGGGAGAAATGTTGGTTATGACAGATATATTGGGCGAGCGCCTCATAGATATCAACTGAAAACTTGAAAGCTCAACAACAGCCAAATCCGATTCGCTGATCCCGTCGATCTCGGGCAGCAAAGCCTTCCCGATGTTCCCGCCAACGTGGACGTTATATCCCTCTTGCCTAAGCATGTTGGCAATCAGCGTTGTTGTTGTCGTTTTTCCATCCGAACCCGTGATGCCTATGATTTTACACGGACAAAACTCGAAAAACAGCTCCATCTCAGAAGTCACAACAACCCCTCGCTTTATCGCGTTTTGCAGCTGGGGCTTTTTAAAATAGACACCTGGAGATCGAATAACAATATCAAAATCACACAATCCGTCCAGGTATCCCGCCCCGCACACAAATTTTGCTCCTCGAGCTTCCAAAATTTCAGCGCTTTTTTTCAATTTGCTCCTGTCATCACGGTCCAAAACAGTTACATCCATGCCACGATTCAAAAAAAGCAAAATGCTCTCAAAATTAGAAACGCCAACACCAATAAAAGCAACCTTCGCGCGCCCATATTCCCTAAAAAACAAATCAACCCTGCTCGACAAAGCAATCCCCCCCAATCAATCAAATATAGAAAATTTTACAATAATCCTGTTATATTCGAGCAACGTTGGTTTTTTTAGCAGCATCAGCAACGGCTTTTGAAACTTCCTCTTTAACGCGCAAATCAAAAGGAGAAGGAATTATATAGTCACTTCTCAGCTCATCATCAGAAATTATGTTTGCAATCGCGTGCGCAGCTGCAATTTTCATCTCGTCATTTATGTCTTTTGCCCTAACATCCAAAGCTCCCCTGAAAATGCCCGGAAACGCCAAAACATTGTTGATTTGATTGCTAAAATCGCTCCGCCCAGTCCCAACAACTGCTGCTCCAGCTTGAATTGCAAGATCCGGCATAATCTCAGGAACTGGGTTTGCCATCGGAAACAATATAGGATTTTTGGCCATAGAGCGAACCATCGCCGGAGTTACAGTTTCTGGAGCAGAAACGCCTATAAAAACATCCGCCCCTTTAATGACATCCTCCAAGCTTCCGCTGACGAGGTCCAAATTTGAAATCTCGGCCATTTGCATCTTCTCTTTATTTAAATTTTTCCTTCCTTTATATATAGCCCCATTCCTGTCACACATTATGACATTTTTTAGTCCAACTGCGATCAACAGCTTTATTATCGCGATTCCCGCAGCGCCAGCGCCTGATGTGACAACTTTTATGTCTTCCAATTTTTTGCCAACAACTCTTAAAGCATTGAGCATCGCCGCCAGAGTCACAACCGCAGTCCCGTGCTGGTCATCATGGAATATTGGAATATCACTGATTTTTTTCAACTCACGCTCAATCTCAAAACATCTTGGAGCAGAAATATCTTCCAAGTTAATCCCGCCAAAACTTCCGCTGATCAAAGAAACAGTCCGAACAATTTCATCAACGTCTTTGGAACGCAGACAAATCGGAACCGCATCAACATCTCCAAATGCCTTAAATAAAACGCATTTTCCCTCCATAACAGGCATGCTGGCTTCAGGGCCAATATCTCCAAGCCCCAAAACAGCGCTTCCATCAGTGATAACAGCGACAGAATTCCAGCGCCCGGTCAGCTCATAGCTTTTTCTAATATCTTTTTGAATCTCCAAACAGGGCCTGGCAACCCCCGGAGTATATGCTACAGAAAGGTCACTGACATTCTCAACGCCAACCTTAGGATTAACGCTTAATTTTCCTCGCCACTTTTTGTGCTGCTTCAAAGATAAGTCGCCATAGTTCATTTAAATATACCCCCAAAGAAATGTTCCTGCGCAAAAAACGCCATATATTTTCGAAATATTAACATATATATCAAAGCCTTATTGGCGCGCCCGACAGAATTCGAATCTGCGGCCTTTGGAATCGGAGTCCAACGCTCTATCCAGCTGAGCTACGGGCGCATAATTAAACAAATTCACAAATAATCGAAAATTTTTAAATCGCCATAAATCAAAAGCATACCCCCAACACACTAAAACCATAGTCAATTCTACCACATATTTTAAAAAATGGCAAGAGTTAATTTAAAATTTGCAAAAAAATTTTTGTGCAGATTCACAATTGGTGTATAGAAAAAGCAAAAAACAAAGCTCACCAACGCAACAACCCAATCCACGCCGGCGAACAAAATTTCAACATCAGCCAATATAAACCTACCATGATTGAGTGCCGCCACCACCATATCCGCCGCCAGCAACCCCTCCTCTAAAAGGTCCTGTTGTTGTGGCTGAACCATTGCCAAGCGCGTCAAAAACTCTTGAAACCCCCTCAGAAATCGCCGCTTTTCCTATCTCTTTGCCTATCCATTTTATAATAGGTCTATATTTCGAGCCGCCCCAAACTGAGGCCAAAGAGTCATCATCCAATTGTCCATCCTCGCGATTAATGCAATCTTTATCAGTTTCTATTTCAAACACCTCCAACCTAAAAAAAGTAAACCCAGAAAACTCCCACTGCGCAAGTCCAACACTTTTCAGGCTAAAAACCAACGTATGAAAAACTTTCCTTGTCGCCGATTATATCACGGTTTTAATCTCATGTCAACAGCAATTGAAAAAATATTTTCAAATTTATGATTAAATTTTCCACCGATGTATCACAGTTAATTTATGTTTAGTTGAATTGAAAAAATAAACAAATTGTAATATTAATTCGGGTTGGATTTGTCCCCTTAATCCCCTTGCTAAAAATATCAAAATTTAGTTAAAAAAACCACCTCTTTCAAATTATCCTCGAATTCACATTTCAAAAAGCAATGCAAAAATCAACTAAAACGCCGCCAGCTCACAACTAACTGTAATATTATCCCTTTCCAATCTTCCCTGCCTCTTTCAAACTGCCCGTAACAAGTGGTGGTTAAGCTTCCTCAAGAGCGCCAGCCTACCACTTGTTACGGACGCTTTCAAAAAAACTTGGAGGCTCAGGAAAATTAAATATTACAGTTGGTTGTTAAACGGCGGCGGCTTGATTTATTTTTTTCATTGTTTTTTGGAGCCGGGTCAAGGATATTTGAAGATTTTGGTTTTTTTAGCAAAAATTCGGATATTTTAGGAAAAACTTTAATTGAAATAAATATACCCTCAACCCCTAAAATACAAATTGTATATTTATTAATGCGCTTAAAACATCAATCTAAAATTTGCATATTTAAAATAATTTTTGCATTGCTTTCATATAATGATATGGCATACTTTTAGCTGGTTGCAAAATTTTAAAATTTTCTATTAAAATTGGGAGGTTATCATGAATATGCGATCAAATAATGGAAATTTCGAAAAATATAAGAGCGAGATGCTCAGGATGTATCAACAGCAAAACAGACCTATGAATCAGGCAAACGCCCCTCAAAACAGCTTTTCCGGCGGCTCAAATCAAAGGGGATATGTTCAAAATCCAAAAAATCGAAATGACAATGTTTTATCAAATCTCAACGCGCAACTTGGAAACATGGCTGGCTCATCCGATCCAAATGAACAAGAACTTGAAAGCTCGCTTCAACTTGATGATGATTTTCCGCCGGCATCATACAGGCAAGATATTTCTTCACACACAGTTCGCGGCGACACACCTATAGAATATAACAACCAGGGAATGAGAACTTCTGATTTGATTTTTGACAATTCAGATCAAAATGCTGGTAGCGCAAATGCAAACCGGGTTCAATCGCCGGAAAATTTGTCTATATCACCTCAAAACGGATCAAATTTTATGCAAAATTTAGCAAATTCTCAACAAAATAATATGGAAATGGGAAATGCGGCTCCTAACACAAACCGCGATTATGATTTGCGGCAGCTTTCAGATGATTTGCCCCAAAACAGTCGCGGTAGCCAGCAAAATATTACAAATTTTGAAAGCAGTCGAACAAATAATGAAAATCAATCTGAACCTGCTGACGAACAATTTCAAAGTGACTGGAATAATTTCGAAACCAGGAACACATCTAATGGGTTTTTGAAAGTTCAAGTATATTCGGCCAGAGGGGCTTTTCCGATTAAAGACGCAAAAATAACAATATTTAAGGAATTTGACGGACAAAACAAAATATTTTATGAAATTTTAACAGATGAAAGCGGAATAACTCAACCCGTCTCATTGCCAGCTCCGGACGCGAGCCACTCATTCGCCGTCGACGGAATACGCCCATATGAAAATTACAGCATTTCGGTTTCAAAATTCGGCTTTGAGGACGCAACAAGAAACGGTTTGCCAATTTTTCCGGGAGTTGTTTCGCTCCAACCAATTCAACTTGGACCGCAACTCGCGTCAGAGCAAGACGAAAACCCCAATTTGGAGCGAAATTCTTGAGGGAGGCTTGGCGTATATGGCTGATTTTCTCCCAAAAATTCCGAATGAAATAACCGTCCACCTGGGCTTGCCATCCAGCAATGCTGAAAATATTACTGTTGATTTTATAAGCTATATCAAAAATGTTGCATCTAGCGAACTATTACCGTCTTGGCCTGAAAATTCTCTGAGAGCAAATATTTTGGCAATCGTCACATTTGCGCTAAACAGGGTTTATAACGAGTGGTATAGAAGCCAGGGCTATGAATTTGACATAACCAACACAACACAATATGACCAGGCATATCAGCAGGGACGTGACATATTTGAAAACATTAGCCGTTTAGTTGATGAGCTATTTAATAACTATATCATCAGGCAAAACACAGTTGTTCCCCTGTTTGCGCAATTTTGCAACGGAACAACCGTGACCTGTCAGGGGCTTTCACAATGGGGGACAGTTGAGCTTGCAAAAAAAGGATACACTCCCTTTCAGATTTTGCAGTATTACTATGGCGACGACATAAATCTTGTTCAAAACGCTCCGGTTGAGGAAAAAATCGAATCATATCCCGGAAGACCTCTTCGCATCGGAGACTTTGGAAATGAGGTTCGAACAATCCAGTTTGAATTAAACAGAATAGCTGATAATTATCCCGCCATGCCTAAAATACCGGAAACCGATGGAATATTTAAAAGCTCAACCGAGGATGCTGTTGTTAAATTTCAAGAAATATTTTCTTTGCTTGCGGACGGAATCATCGGAAAATCAACCTGGTATAAAATAAAATATGTGTATAATAGCGTCAGGCATTTGGGGGAGCTTTCCGCTGAAGCTGTCTCGATTGATGAGCTGGCTCCAAAATATCCAGACCAGCTCAAACTTGGCTCTGAAGGGCTTGCTGTGAGATACGCTCAGTACTATCTCAATGTTATATCAACTTTTGTATATTCACTGAATCCTGTTACAATTGATGGAATTTTTGGCCCAAACACACAAAAAGCCGTTGAGGATTTTCAAAAATATTACGGACTGGAGCCAACCGGAATAATAAACCGGCCAACAATAAACAAGATGATCGATGTGTATCGCGGAATAATTCAATCGCTCCCACCGGGATATGAAGGGGAAAACGCTAAATTTTATCCGGGGTATGTTTTGAGCAGGGGCATGGAAAACGAAAACGTCAAAGATTTGCAAAAATATCTCGCACTGATTGGACGAACATACACAACGCTAAAATCCGTCCCGATAACTGGATACTATGGCGAGGTCACAGAAAACGCCGTTCGGGAATTTCAAAAAGCTTTTGGCCTCCCCCAAACCGGATCTGTTGGCGCAACAACATGGGGCGACATCGAAAGAACATATAATTCAATAACCTTAAGCGGACTCAAAAACAGCGTTTGAATTCAAAAAAAATTTAAAAGCCGCCGTCAACATTTAGAACCTGGCCTGTTATGTATGAAGCGCCCTCGCTTGCCAAAAACAAAGCAGCATTTGCAACGTCTTCGGCCTTTCCCAGCCTTCCACACGCGATTTCTTGCTCTAAAAGCTTGATTGTTTCTTTGGAATGAATTTTCATCATATCGGTTGAAATGACGCCAGGCGCTATGCAGTTGACGGTTATATTACTTAGGGCCACTTCCTTTGCCAAAGCCTTTGAAAGCCCAATGACTGCCGCTTTTGAGGCGGAATAGTGAACCTCGCAAGACCCTCCCAAAATTCCCCATATTGAGGATATGTTGATTATTCTTCCCTGCTTTTTTCGAATCATTGACGGCAAAAATTCTTTGCAGCATATAAAAACACCTTTTGCGTTGACGCGAAACATTTTGTCCCATTCTTCAAGCGTTATGTCTGTGAATAATTTTTGCTCTGAAATTCCCGCATTATTTATTAAAATATCAGGACTTCCAAGCCTATTTTCAACTTCTTCACGCATTTTTTTAACATCATCACAATTTGATATATCAGCGTAAAATATTTCCGAAAATCCGCCCGTTTGCTTGATTTTTTTCAAAAGAGCCTCGGCCTTCATTTTGCTTTTGAAATAGTTTATTGCAACGCGATAGCCATTTTTTGCAAAAAGCCTTGCGCAAGAAGCTCCAATCCCTCTTGCCGCTCCCGTTATCAAAACAGTTTTCTTCAATTATATATACCCCTTTCAACGACAAACTGGTCGAAAAAACAGTTAAATATAGCCTTAATGCGAATCTAGCTAAACAGCTTTTTTAAATACTTTCTGTTATAATCTTTTGTTGATATGACGACGTCGTCTCCAGATCTAAGAACCGATTCTCCGTTTGGAACGATCGACTTTTGATTTCGAGATATCGCGATAACCAGCGTGTCTTTTGGCCATTTTATTTCAGAAATCCTTCTATTACATATCTTCCCATTTTCCGAAACAACAAACTCAACAATTGAGGTGTCGCCCATGGTCATTCTGGTTATAAAATGATAGTCTATGGCGTTAACCTGTTGCTCTATTATCTGCGATAGCATGTTAACGCTTGAGACGACAATATCCGCAGCCAAAGACTTGATTATGTCGACATTTTTTGGGTTATTGACCTTTGCAATTGTTGTTTTGGTGTGGAATCGGTGTTTAGCCAGTTGGCAGCAGATGAAGTTGTCTTCGTCCTCTCCAGTCAGCGCAACCAATATGTCTGCGTGGGCTGCGTCTGCCTTTTCAAGGGTTGATATGTTTGATCCATCGCCATGGATTATTGGGATGTTTAGCTTGTTTGCAGCAATTATCGATCTTGCGTGGACCTTTTCGACGATTTTTATATCGTGATTTGCTGCGGATATGAGCGAATATGCTAGATAGTAGCCTATGTTTCCGGCGCCAATTATTATAATGTTCATTGTTTTTGGTCCTTTCTTCAATCGACAATTGATGTATATATGAGCCTGTCGGTTTTTTGGATTTTGCGGTCGCTTTTATGGCTAAACATGACGAATTTATCGTTTTCATCCAAAAATCCAAGAAGTTTGTGTCGTGTGACAAATTCAACTTCAGACATCATCTTCCCACGCATCCACTTTTCATATGGAACCGTTATGACTGCAACAGAAGATTTTCCGCAATCGACGATTTTATTGTGGTTATTGTGGAATATTTTTGAATATATCGATTCAAATGCAAGCGCGGTTGGGGATATTGTTGACATGTTCATTTGGCTATATACGCGACATTTAACCGGGTCAAGGATTCGCAGCAAAATGTTGTCTATTTTAAAAATGTTTTTTATTATTTGAGCTGCCATTATGTTTGTGTTGTCGCTTTCGGTCACACATATTGCATAGTCGCATCCTTCTATTCCCGCCGACTTCATAACGTCAATGTCGATTGGATTCCCCGGAACAGACAATCCGGAAAAGTCGTCGTTTAAATTGTCAACCAAAGCCTGCTCATTTCCAATAACAGAAATGTTGTGTTCTTGGCTGTCTAGGACGTTTGCAAGCCGAGCGCCCAGCTTCCCACAGCCTATTATCAATATGTTCATGGCGTTTCACCAATCCTTCAAATTCTAATATTTTTTTCCTAAACAATAAATTACTCACCGAGCTTTACAAGCATAAAACATCTTTAATCTAATATTATTACTTAATTCAAATTTTGTCAAATATTATTATTTTTATTCTTTATTCATAGTGACTCAACCATTCTAAATTTTTCCTTAATTTAGGGGACTTGAATTTAATTTTGATTTTTAATATAATTTTTTTATAAAATAAATTTATTATATTTTTTGGATTTTTGTTAAAAATAGTTAAAGGAGAGTTAAAAATGCCGCGTTTTTTTGTTGAAAATCCCAATAGCCAAACAATAACTTTGGGCAAGGAAACTTCAAACCACATATCCAAGTCGCTGAGAATGAAAATTGGTGAAAATGTGACAATTTGTGATGGGAATTCCAATGATTATTTGTGTGAAATAACAAAAATAATGCCGGGGGAAGTTGTTTTAAAGGTCAATGAGTGCGTGAAAAATGCAAATGAGCCAACAATTCGTGTTCATCTATATCAAGCGCTGTCAAAGGGGGCAAAGTTTGAGTATATCATTCAAAAAGCCGTTGAGCTTGGAGTTTCAGAAATAACACCCGTTTTGACCAAAAGGTGTATATCCAGGCCTAGAGAAAAAAATATATGCGGCAGGATTGCCCGATATCAAAAAATTTCAAAGCAAGCGTCGCAGCAAAGCGGACGAGGGAAAGTTCCGATTGTTAATTCGATTTTGTCGTTTGAAGAAGCCATTTTGCAGATGAAAAATGCAAAGCTTAATATTTTATTTTATGAATGCGGCGGAGAAAAATTGAATAATATAGATATATACAAATATAATGATATAAGTTTTATGATTGGGAGTGAGGGCGGATTTGAAATTGATGAGGTTGAATTTGCGAAAGATAAAGGGGTTTTGATTGGAAGTTTAGGGAAAAGAATACTTAGGTGTGAAACAGCTTCTTTGTGTGTTTTGAGCGTTTTGATGTATTCAACAAAAAATTTATAAAAAAGACTTGAATTATTATTTGAACGGGTGTATAATAGTTTTAGGTGGTTTATTTTATTAATTTGATAGGAGGTAGGTTGTTTTGAAAAAGAGTCTGATAATGTGGTTGGTTGCGATAATAGTTGCCTGCGCGGGGGCAATAATTGCTGTTGTTGCTTTTGTCCAAAAGGGCAAGAGATGTCGCTGCGGTGATGATTGCTGCTATGACGATTGTTGCGATGATGATTTTGATGTGTATGACGAGCTTGACGATTCCTCTAATGAGCTTGATTCGGGGGAAAAAACCGAGTATGATGATATGCAAGAATTGGAAAAAGAAAAAAAATAAAAAAAATTTTAAAAAAAGCTTGCATTTTTAATTGAAGTGTGATATACTTAATTGGCAGTCGATTTTTAGGGTTGATTGTGTATATCACAAATCAAAGCGGAGTGGAGCAGTTCGGTAGCTCGTCGGGCTCATAACCCGAAGGTCGTTGGTTCAAATCCAGCCTCCGCAACCAGGTTTTTGTGAAAGGTCAGTTTCTTTTTGAAGCTGGCTTTCGGTTTTTCGGGGAAGTGTGAAAAAAGGGGATTTTTTATGGAAGGGTTTGCTGTCAGAAACAGCGTTAAAATCATTTTGCTTGATCCTGAGAACAAGGTTTTGCTAATCGGAATGGACAACAAAAACATCAAAAGCGCACGCGGCGAATATAACGGCAAATTTTGGAATTTAGTTGGCGGAAAAATTGAAGAAGGAGAGGATTTGCTCACCGCGGCCAGAAGGGAGCTTTTTGAAGAGACTGGTCTGCGCCCCGAGAGCGTTTCATTTGGAAAAGTTGTTTGGAATGGGGAATTGGTTTTAAACATGAATGGCGTCAAAACTCTAATAAGACAGCGCTTTATTGTCGCCAGGACTTCAAAAAATTTCGTGACGCTTAAAAATTTAACCCGCGAGGAGAAAATGTTTGAGCAAGGTTTGAAGTGGTTTTCGCTGTATGAAATAAAAAACAGCAATGAAGTGATATATCCCGTTGGTTTGGACGAATATTTGTCGGATTTGCTGGTCAACGGCGTTCCAAATAAGCCAATCAAAATCGCTCTGGATAAAAAGCCAAATGTTAAATTAAGCGTCTAGAACTGGTCAAAAAAAGTGAATATGTTAAAATATATAAAACTGTTTAGGATAAATGTTGGGTTGGTTTTGATTTTTTGTTGTTTATTTGCGCTGGCTTCTTGCAAAAATTCGCAAAAGGGCGGAGAATATTATGATTCAAAAAAAATTGCCGAACCAGACTCATTTTCTACATATGATTGCAGCTCGAATGTCTCAGACTCTGGAAAAGCATACACCTGCTCGTTTGGAAAGTTGGACGGGTTTTTTGAGGTCGCTCGGGCGGAAGTTAGCAACAACTGTTTTGCTTCTATACGTGGTTCAATTGACCTGGAGCGCGGGAAATTGAATGTTGTTTTGATTAATTCCAAGTCAGAATGTGAAGTGTTAAAAGAGCTTGATTCGTCTCAGGAATCTCGATTTGATGGGGATTTATCTATAAATTGTTTAAACGGAATCAACAAAATAAAAATCGTTGGATATGATTGCGAGGGAATCGTAAATTTATCGCAAAATGAAGAAATGATCTTTAGGTTTAGCGGTGATGATCAAGATAATTTGTGTGAATTTCCGGATGATTTTCCATTTTCAGAAGAATTTTCAGATCTAGTTTAACTTTCAGTAAAATATATTCCCGCAATTCGTGGCGAGTCTTGTTTTCAAGGTTTCGGCGTTAAATTTAATAAACAAACCCTTTTATTCGCTATTATTTTTAATTTTTTCGTCCATTGTTGTTTCTGACAATTTCCGCGCAGCACCAAGTATTGCGCCTTTAAAATTTAAAAAATTATTTTAAATAGTGCTGGACTAAGTTGATTTTATGTGATATAATTCTTTCAGAGCTTTTTAGACAAATTATTTAAGGGCGTGAAAAAAATATGATTAAATTTGAGGTTTCGCTAAACGAAGCAGACATTAAAAATTTCATAAAACACAAAATGAATTTAAAAAGCAAAAAGACGATTCTTCCTTTTTTAATCCACCTTACCTGCGCAATAATTCTCGTGTTTGCGAACTTTTTTTATGATTTCGGAATTATTGGATGGCTTGCGGCCGCGGCGTTTTTTGCTGTTTTTGGCTTTAATATGTATAAAATATATAGTGCATATCAAAAAGTTTTGGTGAAAAATCTAGATATAGTTAATAAAAACAGAAAATTTTTTATCGATCAGCACGTGTTGAGCATATTGTGTGATTCCAATTCGGATTTTTGCGGGCGATATCCACTATATGACTTGAAAAGTTGTATAAAATCACCACAATATTACTATTTGACATTTAATCCGAAGATATATATAATAATTCCGCGCAAATTTTTAGACGCTTCGCAGGACACAGAACTGTCGAATATATTTAAATGCGCGTGATAAATATATAAATTAAAATTTAGATATTGCCAAATCAGATGAAATTTGATATACTGAAAATGGCAGCTTAAAAACTGCTTTTGAATAAAAATTGGTTAGGAGAAGACCTTAAAATGTCAAACCGTTATGAATTAAACAAAAACTTGGCTCAAATGCTAAAGGGCGGCGTTATCATGGACGTCACAACCCCTGAACAAGCCAAAATTGCTGAATCTTCCGGAGCGTGCGCAGTCATGGCTCTGGAGCGAATTCCCGCAGATATCCGCGCAGCAGGCGGAGTTTCCAGGATGAGCGACCCGAAAATCATCAAAAAAATTCAGGCTGCTGTTTCAATCCCAGTTATGGCAAAATGTCGAATAGGCCACTTTGTTGAAGCGCAAATTTTGCAGGCTCTTGACATAGACTATATCGACGAAAGCGAAGTCTTAACCCCCGCTGATAATGTAAATCACATAGACAAAACCAAGTTTAAAGTTCCGTTTGTTTGCGGCGCAAGAAACCTTGGAGAAGCTTTGAGAAGAATTGCGGAAGGCGCCTCTATGATCCGCTCTAAAGGCGAAGCAGGAACGGGAGACATTGTCCAAGCTGTTTCGCATATGAGAGCAATAAACAGCGATATTAACAGGATTGCAGCAATGCGCGAGGATGAACTTTTTGCCGAATCAAAAAACATGCAGGTCCCGTATGAACTTTTGGAATATGTTCATAAAAACAAAAAACTCCCTGTTGTTAATTTTTCTGCTGGAGGAGTTGCAACCCCTGCTGACGCTGCTTTAATGGTCCATCTAGGGGCGCAAGGAGTCTTTGTTGGATCTGGAATATTTAAATCCAAAAACCCTGAAAAAAGAGCCATCGCAATAGTCAAATCCGTGACAAACTATGACGACCCCGACATGATCGCAAGGCTGTCTGAAGATCTTGGAGAGGCTATGGTTGGAATTAATCAGCAGGAAATAGAAATTTTAATGGCAGAGCGCGGCCAATGATTAAAATAGGAGTTTTGGCTCTTCAGGGCGCATTTTTGGAGCATCAAGCCATTTTAAAGCATCTTGGCGCAGAAACCTTTCAAATTCGAAAGCCAAAAGACCTTGAAAGAAAGCTTGATGGATTGGTTCTTCCCGGCGGCGAGAGCACTGCGATCTGCAAACTTTTGATTGATTTGGATATTATGGGCCAAATCAAAAGCAAAATCCAAGACGGGCTGCCTGTTTTTGGGACCTGCGCCGGCTTGATAACCCTTGCAAAACGTGTTAAAAGCAAAAGCCTGCCTGGGCTTGAAACCATGGACATTGAATGTGTGCGAAACGCGTATGGGCGCCAACTTGGAAGCTTTAGAGCGATTTCCCAGTTCGAAAAAATTGGCAAAATCCCTATGGTTTTCATACGTGCTCCATACATAACGTGGGCTGGCGAAGGTGTTGAAATTTTGGCTGAAGTTGACGGCAAAATCGTTGCTGCTCGGCAAAAAAATCAGCTAGTCACAGCGTTTCACCCTGAGCTCACCGACAACCCAACAGTTCATAGATATTTTCTTGAGAAAATGGTCAAAAAATAAGTTTTGCTGCGGGTTTCAATTATTTTCGAAATGTTTGATTTATTTTGTAAAAATTTGGAGGATTTTAATGAAGCATCTTGTTGATCTTGACGATTTTTCGTTGGAAGAAGTGGAGGCCATATTAAACAAAGCGATTTATATAAAGTCTAATATGTATAAATTTTCCAATTCTATGTCTGGAAAAATTATCGCGACTTTGTTCTATGAACCCTCAACCAGGACTCGATTGTCCTTTCAAACAGCGATGATTAAGCTTGGAGGTCAGATCATCGGTTTTGACACTCCAAACACTTCATCAATCGCAAAAGGCGAAGACCTAAAAGACACAGTAAAAATAATAAGCGAATATGCGGATATCATCGCTATTAGGCACCCTTTTGAAGGCGCAGCAAGAGCGGCCTCATGTTTTTCGGGCTGTCCTGTGGTTAATGCTGGAGATGGGGGGCATTTGCATCCATCCCAAACCTTAACGGATCTGCTGACAATAAAGGAAACAAAAAGCTCTTTTAGCAATTTAACCTTTGGATTTTGCGGCGATTTAAAACAGGGCAGGACTGTCCATTCGCTGGTGAAAATGCTTCTGAGATATAAAAACAACAAATTTATATTTATATCAACAGACCAGCTAAAAATTCCAGATTATATAAAAAAATTCATTATAGAATCAAAAAATCAATTTGAAGAATCCTGTTCGCTCGAAAATTCAATAGACAAGTTAGATATTTTATATATGACTCGAATTCAAAAAGAGCGATTTAAATTCGAAAAAACCGCCTCTAGCGCTCAGGAAAACTTTTTTAAACTGAAAAAAACCACGCTCAAAAAAGCTAAGCCAGACATGCTTATTTTGCATCCACTTCCGCGGATTAATGAAATTGACTTTGAAGTTGACCGCGACCCCAGGGCTGGGTATTTTAGGCAAGCTAAAAATGGAGTTTTTGCGAGAATGGCGCTTATTACTCACGTTTTATCTACTCCAGAATTCGAAAATTTTCCAGCAGTAACAATGAATCAACGCTGCTGTAATGACCGATGCGTGACTAATTTTGAAAAATATCTGCCAAAGCGATTCATAAAAAACAAAGAGTCATATTTTTGCCATTATTGCAGTCAAAAACTAAATATATGAAAAAAATTTTAGTCTTGTTTGGATCGCCCCACACTCAAGGAAAAACGGCCGCACTTTTGGATGTCTATTTAAAGCAATATGTCAAAAATTTTCATGAGGATTTTAAAATTAACAAATTATTTATTTATAATCAAAACATTTTTCCTTGCACAGGGTGTGGCTGCTGCATAAAATCTGGCATTTGCTCTCAAAATAAAAAGGATGACGTTGAAAAAATATTTAATTTTATTTTAAATTCCAATCACATAGTTATTGCTTCCCCTGTTTATTTTTCGGGCTTTCCATCTCCTTTAAAGGCAATGGTTGACAGGGCTCAGCAGCTATATAACAAAAAAATCAAAAATGGAAAAATCAAAAATTTAAGGCAAAGGACCGGCGCTTTGGTCGCAACTTGCGGATCTGAAAACAAAAACAGTTTCACTGCTCTAGAGGCTTGTTGCAAACAATTTTTTGACTGCGTTGATGCAACTTTTTCCGAAAGGTTATTCGCTTTAAATACAGACAGTGTTAATAATCAAAAAATATACACCAAAATTTAGAGAGGAGAAATTTATATGAGCGTTTTGGTTTGTGACAGCAATAATTTTGACGAGATTGTCCTGAAGTCTGAAATTCCTGTCTTGGTTGATTTTTATGCAGATTGGTGTGGGCCATGCAAAATGATGTCTCCAATTCTAGACGAAATCAGCCAGGAGTTTGAGGGAAAAATCAAGATCGCAAAAGTCAATGTTGACGACAACCCCGACCTCTCATCGGAATATAAAATTATGTCAATCCCAAACATGATTCTCTTTGAAAACGGCGTGAAAAAAGAAAATATAGTTGGCGCGCGATCAAAAGATGACATAATCAAATTTTTAGGACTATAGACAACAAAAAGCTAGCTCACATACCCCAGCTAGCTTTTGTTTTTTGCCTATTTATCTTCTAATTTTTTCAAATGCTTTTTTATAATATTGTTAAGCGAATTTAAAATATATATCCTGGCAAACAATTTATCATTCGAAGGAACAATATCCCAAGGAGCAAATTCAGTTGAGGTTTTTTGAATCATCTCATCAACAGCCGCTTGATATTCTTCCCACTTTTCCCGATTCCTCCAATCTTCATCGGTTATCTTCCATCTCTTAGACGGAGTGTTTTGGCGATCCTGGAAGCGCTTGAGCTGAACGTCCTTGCTGACTTGAAGCCAAAATTTAGCGACAATCATTCCGCCCTGAAAAAGTTCCTGTTCAAAAGCATTGATTTCGTTATATGCCCTCTGCCACGCGCTTGGGGAGGTGAATTTTTCAATTCGCTCAACCATAACCCTTCCATACCAACTGCGATCAAATATTGAAATATGACCGTTTTTAGGCATTTTGTTCCAAAATCTCCACAAATAGTGGTGTGAAAGTTCAAGCTCAGTTGGGGAAGCAACAGGATTAACGCTATAGCTTCGCGAGTCAAGCCCCCCTGCAACACGCTTTATCGCGCCTCCCTTCCCCGCAGCATCACAACCTTCAAAAACAACAACCATGGGAATTTTCTTATAATACAAAACATTTTGCAGCTTAAATAGCTCCTTTTGCAATTCATCCAAACGTTCTTTATACTTTGCCCTGTCAACATATTTATCCAAATTAACATCTTTTATTCTAGGCATGTCAACAAGTTTAAACTGTCTATTGATAAATCTGTTTTGAGTCTGTTTTTCAATACTCTGAAATTTATTTTCCAGCGCCATCCTAACAGAATTAATTATTACTTTATATATTTCTATGTTCCTATTTCTTTTATATGTTCCGTCAACAACATACCAAGGCGCAAAATTATAGTTTGTGTTTTTTAAAATGGAACACATAATGAGCGCTGTTTCTTCATATTTTTTATTTTTATCCCAGTCTTTTTTTCCAACTCGCCATGAGGTGCTCTTTTTCTCAGAAAGCTTTTTGAGCCTTCTGCGCTGCTCTTTTTTGGATATGTTTAGATATATTTTAACAATCAAAGCCCCATCACTAACAAGCAAACGTTCAAAATTTTCAACGCTGTCTAATTTTTCTTTAAAACGTTTATCATTTAGCAAATTGTCGCTTTTTAACGCCCGATAAAACAAGTCTTGATACCACGATCTGTCTAGAAAGCATATCTGCCCACGAGCCGGCGTTTTCGTCCAATATCTCCACATATCCGGCATTTTGCGCTCGAGATCGCTTGGCGCCGTGATTGAATATGTCTCAAAAAATCTAGGGTCTAGGGAAAGAATGGTTCGGCTAATGCTCTGGCCTTTCCCCGACGCAGAAACCCCCTCAAAAAGGACAATAACCGGCAAATTTTTCTCCTTTATTTCAAGTTGAAGCGCTGCCATTTCAGCCTTTAACCTGTCGGCCTCTGCTGAATATTCCTCTTTTGAAAATTTATTCACACTTTTAAAATTCTTTAGCAATTAAACCACCTCTTCTGTTTCAATCTATAAATTTAAACTCACAATCCCTAAATAGATTATAACACTATTTCTCAAAAATTACAACAAATAATCAAAAAATATATTTTTTCGAGTCTTTCTACAATTTGTGTTATTAGAATCACTTACTGGCGGTGCTGATGCAGACTCAAGCCCACAGAAAAAATAATGAAAGCTGTTTAAAAACATATTTCAAACTTCGCTTTGAGTTTGTCTTTTTATTTAAGTTGACAAATATAATCCAATAAAATCGTAAAATGTGCGATTTTTCGCAAGTCCATTTAAAATTTTGCCGCCAAAACTTTTAAACCGACAAATAATTTACACAATTTCTCATTATTTTTTTAACATTTCATTGCAAAATTATAATCTATGTGCTATAATGTTAACGTGTTGAAATTTTTTGGCGATCTTGGCCTTTGCAAAGGAGTGATTTTTGATAAAAAAATTAATCATATTTTTAATATTTGCTGTTTGTTTGAATTTAACTGGATGCAATCAACTAAATGATAATGAAAAATTGCTCCATCCTCCCAAATTTTCTGGCGAATATCAAACGATCTACGAGGTTCTAAAATCCTCAGTTCCATTCAGCAAAATATCACTGCAGTCTCCAAAATCTGGGAAGAATAGATCCGCAATAACAACATACACAAGCAGCATAGACAAAGCAGAATATGCCATAGCTTTTTACAAAAGCGGGCTTCAAAAGATTGACAGCAAAAATAGTTTAAGAATGGGAATATTGCAAAGATCAGACGAAATTTGGAGATGCGCTTGGGACATTCCTTGCGAAGGCGAAGAAATAGATCAGATAATGTTTATGGAAAATAGCGAAAAAAATAATCTATATCTCATAGTCGGATATGTTTCCAGCCAGAGCGTTCAAAATAAATACTATATATATAACCTAAACGTCAAAAATTTTAAAACAATTTATAGCGGTGAGTATAATATGATGGCCGTGTGTGATGTGGATTCTGACGGAAACTTAGAGCTAATAACAATCGGAAACTATGAAAAAAGCGATATAGACACAAAGAACTACGACATATCCAACAATATTTCCGACTCCAAAGACACAACCCGCGCCATCATTCACTCCATTTCCCAAAATCACGTGACGTTGTGGGGAGACGCGAAAATGTCGCCATACTATCAAAAATACACCAAAATTAGCATAGACCAAAAAACCTTCAAATCCACGTCTTTATTTGTGGATAGCCAGCGAAGCAATGAAAAATATTCAACCGAAATACTGATTTTTGCAGACAACAAATTAAAAAATTTAACATATGAAAACGACCTGTTTGTTTCATCCTCAAGATCATATGCGCCATTTTCTTGCGACATAGACAACGACGGAGAAATTGAAATTCCCCAAACAAAACCCTTTCCAGACTATCAAGCAACATATTCCAATGAGCAAAACTCCCCTTTGCCATATATTACAACCTGGAGAAAATATAAAGATAAAAAGCTTGTTAAAATTTTCGACACATATTTAAACCATGTTTATGGATTCGGAATCAAACTCCCAAACAACTGGCAAGACAAAGTCAGCATAAAACAAATATATGAAGATGACGAAATAGAATTTTTTGTATATGACAATTCTGATAATAATTCAAAAAGAAGCAGCCGCGAAACTCTTTTTAAAATCAAAGTTGAACATCAAAAAAACAAAGGCGCGCTTCCAAAAGACTACTTTATCCTGAAATCTGAGGGTCCTCTAATATATCTTGCAAGTTTGAATCAGCCTAAAAATTCTTCAAATTCTCAATTATTTATGCCTATGGATCAATTAAAAGAAAGTTTCTTTATAATTCGAAATGTTTAAACAATTTTCCCAGGAGGTTTTTTATGAAGCAAATTTTAGTTTGTGAAGATGAAGACGCAATTCGTGATTTTGTTGTCATTAATTTGAATCGGTCTGGATATGAAACAACCGACGTTTCAAGTGGAGAAGAAGCAATAAAAATATTTCAAAAGCCCGACTCAAATTTTGACATAGTCTTAATAGACATTATGATGCCGGGAGTTGATGGCTTTGAGGTTTGCCGTCAAATTCGAAAGGCGGATGAAAACGTTGGAATAATCATGCTGACAGCAAAAACTCAAGAGATGGATAAGGTTCGGGGCTTGATGCTTGGGGCTGACGACTATATATCAAAGCCATTTTCTCCCTCTGAGCTCATCGCCCGAGTTGACGCAATATATAGAAGGGTCAGCATGATTGGAGCAAGTTCTAAAAAGACTGAAATAATAATCTCCGGGCCTTTTAAATTCAATAAAAATGACCGCGTTTTAACCAAAAACGACAAGCCTGTCGAGCTAACTCAAGTTGAATATCAGCTGATAACTCTTTTTTTTAAAAATCCCAATGTTGCTATGGAGCGAACTCACATTTTGCGCGAAGTTTGGGGAAAAGATTACTTTGGAGATGTGAAAATAGTTGATGTCAATATTCGCCGATTGAGAATCAAAATTGAGGATGACCCGTCTTTTCCAACATATATCCAAACGGTTTGGGGATATGGATATAAATGGAATGACAAATAGGGAAAACTCGCTCAAAGCTTTTCAATTTGAATTTATTGCAAAGAATTTAAAGGTTAGGGTGAATCTGCTTGAAAATACGAAGCATTACACACAAATGGATTTTCAACACTTTTGCTTTGATAACGCTCATTTTAGTCACAGTTAATGTTATATTGATTGTTAATATAAAAAAATATTACTATGACTACGCCGAACAAAAGCTAAACTCAATCGCAACAAACAACACATACATCATCCAATCAATGGCCAGCAGCTCTAAGATGCTTAATGCTGAAATTCGAAACTTGATTGAAAAATTTCCAACCTCTGATAAAATTTCTGTTTTTGGTTTGGATTTTTACGGCAACATTGTCGCTTCTTCAAACGGAATTTTAACGACATATTCAAGTGATCCCGCAGCCTATAAAAACTCCATATCATACTCTCAGCCATATGTTTTGCGAACTGAATATTTTAAAAGCGGCGAACACGTCATGACATACACCAAAGCCATTTCAACAATAAACAACGAATTTTCAGCCATATTATATATGGTTTCTTTACGCGACATAGATTCACTCATCGCAAATTTAACAATGACCTCAATAATAATCAGTTTGATAATTTTGTCTTTAGTTTTCATTTCTGGAATATTTTTTGTTAATTCTTTCGTCAAACCGGTTCGCGAAATCAACTCGGTTATCAAAAAAATAGCGGCCGGAAACAAAAATGTTAGAATTAATAAAAAATCTAACTATGAAATAGAAGAATTATGCAAATCAATAAATTATATGGCAGATGAACTTGCAAATTCAGAATATATAAAAAATGAATTTATATCCTCCATATCACATGAACTGCGAACTCCTTTAACAGCAATTCAGGGATGGAGCGAAACAATCCTAGACACAAGCTATAATGACAAGGAAACAATCAACAAAGGCATGATCGTTATTTCTAAAGAAACCTCAAGACTCGCCGACATGGTTGAAGATCTTTTGGACTTTTCAAGAATTCAAAACGACAGATTTCAGCTCAACAAAGACAAAATGGATCTTTTTGTCGAGCTCGAAGAAGCGGTTTTAATATATTCTGACATCGCGCTTCGTGAAGGAAAAAAGCTTATATATAACGAACAAGAAGCCATCCCCTTGATATATGGAGACAAAAATCGAATTCGCCAAGTTTTTATCAATATAATTGACAACGCCATTAAATATTCTAATCGCGGAGGTTCAATCAATGTTGATGCGCATGTTGAAAGTCCAAATGCTGTCATAAAAATTTCAGACACCGGATGCGGAATTTCAGAGCAAGACCTGCCGCACATAACAAAAAAATTCTTCAAAGCAAATTTTTCAAAAAAAGGCTCAGGGATCGGGCTGTCGATTGTTGAGGAAATCATTAAAAGACACAATGGCAGCTTAAATTTTCAAAGCGTTGAAAACAAAGGGACTCAAGTAACAATAACTTTTCCTCTATATAAAGAAATAGACACAGCCAGCGATTAAATTGCTAAAATAATAAAATTTCTAGGAGGACATGGCTATGAAAACTGAAAAAAGAAAAAGCAAAATAGGCGGTCAAGCGCTGATTGAAGGGGTCATGATGAGGGGCCTTGACAAGGTTTCTATGGCCGTTCGTCTGCCAAACAAAAAAATAGACATTGAAACTTGGCAGGTTGGAAGCCTGGTTCACCCCAAGTGGTATAGAAAAATTCCAATTCTTCGCGGCGTTATTGGGATGGTTTCTTCGCTTACTTTGGGATATAAATGCTTGATGAAATCGGCTGAAAAGGCGGCTATGGGCGAGCAGGAGCAGTCTGAGCCTCAAAACAAAGAGGATGAAGAAAAAAATGAAGGCCTAACCAAAAATATCATCAAAATTGCCGGAATTGTTGGGACAGTTTTAGCTGTTGTCCTTTCAATTGGGCTTTTTATGTTCATTCCGTCTTGGGCAATAAAAACTTTAAACTCCGCCCTGGGCCTGAATAATTTTTCCAAAGCCATTCTTGAGGGAATCCTAAAAATCATCATATTCGTCGCATATTTAGCAATAATTTCGTTAATGCCGGATATGCGTCGAACATTTCAATATCACGGAGCAGAGCATAAAACAATCTCCTGCTATGAAGCAGACTGCGAGTTGACTGTTGAAAATGTTAAAAAGTTCACACGGTTCCACCCCAGATGCGGAACCAGCTTTTTGATAATAGTCATGATCATTTCAATCATTGTTTTCTCACTTATAACATGGGATGATTTGCTTGTTCGGATAATTTTGAAATTCGCCCTGCTTCCTGTTGTCACGGGATGTTCATTTGAAATCATACAACTTGCAGGCAGATATACCAACACTTGCACTAGAATTATCTCAGCTCCGGGGCTTTGGCTTCAAAGGCTGACAACCAGCGAACCCGACGAAAGCCAAATCGAAGTCGCAATAGCCGCCTTTGAGCAAGTGATTCCGGAAAATAAAGATGAAGACCAATGGTGATAATAGATCTTCGCAAAAAATTGCGCAACATTTTAAAACAAAAGCCGGATTTTTCATTTGAATCAGACCTAATCATTACTCACGTCACAAATTTGCCAAAATCAAAATGGCTTTTAAAAAATGACATGTCTGAAAAATTTTCAACAGAGTGTTTAAATCTTGCCGAGAGAAGAAAAAATGGAGAGCCTTTGCAATATTTGCTTGGAAAATGGGAATTTTATGGGATTCCAATTAAAGTTGGCAAAGGAGTTTTGATTCCTCGTCCCGAAACTGAAACTGTTGTTGACGTTGTCCTTAGGCTTGCAAAAAAAACTTCCAAAATCCTCGATCTTTGCGCAGGGAGCGGGTGTATATCGGCGGCAATTGCAAAAAATCTTCCTGAGTGCGATCTAATCGCCCTGGAGCTTTCAGACCAAGCGATTGAGTATGCCAAACAAAATCTGTCAAATTTTAAAAGCAACGCCAAAATATTAAAGCTTGACGTTTTAGATGAAAGATCTGTCGAAAATTTTCGAGATATTGATATTATAGTGTGTAATCCCCCATATTTAACGCAAGATGACATGAAAAATTTGCAGGATGAATTAAAACACGAGCCGAAAATGGCGCTTTTTGGCGGGCGGGATGGGCTTATGTTTTACAGGCAAATCTCAAAAATATGGAAAAAGGCCCTGAAACCAAACGGCCGCATCATCTTTGAAATAGGCTGGAACCAAAAAGCAATGGTTGAGGAAATACTCATAAAAAACGGCTATATCAACATCAAAACCATAAAAGACCCCTGCGGCAAAGACAGGGTTGTTTTGGGGCAAAAACCGCCCAATGTAATCTAAAATTCAAGGAGAAAAATTATGGCTAAAAAAACAACCGCTAAAAAAGAATTCAACAAAAGCGACCTGATCTCAGACAAGCAAAAAGCCCTTGAAACCGCGCTTGCTCAAATCGAAAAGAATTTCGGAAAAGGCGCGATAATGCTTCTTGGGAGCAATCAATCTCTAGACATCGAGGCAATATCCACGGGCTCTTTGGGGCTTGACATAGCGCTTGGAATTGGAGGAGTTCCCCGCGGCAGGATAACGGAAATTTATGGCCCGGAGTCTTCTGGAAAAACAACCGTTGCCCTTTCAATCGCGGCTCAAGCTCAAAAAAACGGGGGAAATGTCGCTTTCATAGATGTTGAACATGCTCTAGACCCAAATTATGCAAAAGTTCTTGGCGTTGACATTGATTCTCTCCTGGTTTCCCAGCCAAATTCAGGAGAGCAGGCCCTGGAAATAACCGAAACTCTTGTCAGATCTGGAGCTGTTGATGTTGTTGTTTTAGACTCTGTTGCTGCTATGACAACGAAAGCTGAAATCGAAGGCGAAATGGGAGACAGCAACATCGGGCTTCAAGCAAGGCTTATGTCGCAAGCGATGCGCAAATTGACCGGGATAATCAGCAAAACCAACTGCGCTGCAATATTTATCAACCAAATCCGAGAAAAAATAGGCGTGATATATGGAAACCCAGAAACGACGCCTGGCGGAAGAGCGCTGAAATTCTATTCATCTGTTAGAATGGAAATCAGGCGCGGCGAGCAGATCAAAGACGGAACCAAGATCATTGGCAACAAAACCAGATGCAAAATCAGCAAAAATAAGGTTGCTCCCCCTTTCAAAGAGGCTGAGTTTGACCTGCTTTATGGAGTTGGGATATCCTATGTTGGCGAAGTTTTAGATATGGCAGTTAACTTGGACATCATTAACAAAAGCGGCGCCTGGTTTTCATATAAACAAGAAAGAATCGGCCAGGGTCGCGAAAATGCTAAAATATATTTAGAACAGCACAAGCAGCTTTGCAGCGAAATCGAAAAGCTGGTTAAGCAAAATCTTGCAAAAATTAATTCCTCTTTCAAAAAACCTTCAACCACCGCAGACAAAGCCGTTTCCAAAGAGTCGGGATCAACAATTAAAACGCAAAATCTTGACGCGGCCGAACCCCGTCTCGACATAGTCCCTGACGCATCGGACTTTGCGCTATGAATATTATTAGCATTCAAAGGAAAAAAGGGAATTATTATAATATATATTGTGATGATGATTTTATTGGCGTTTTTCATAAAAACACATTACTTGATTTTAAAATTGAAAACCAAAAATCATATGAAACTTCCCACATTCAAAAATTTAAGCTTGAAGGGACGCTTCGATATGCAAAAGACAGAGCGCTTCTTTTCCTTGGCTACCGCGATTATTCTTCAAAAGAGCTGACTCAAAAACTGCAAAAAGAATTTTCGCCAGAAATTGCCGAAAAAACAGTTGAAAATCTGAGCAAACTTGGGATTATTGACGATTTAAAATTTGCTAAAAATTTGGCGCGAAGGTTAATAGAAAATAAAAATCGCGGTTTCAGGCGGGTTTTGCATGAACTTCAGCTCAAAGGAATTGACAGGGAAACTGCAATCCAAACGATAAATTCAATTGATTTTGACAGCGTTGAGCTAATATTAAAAGTTATATGTAAAAAATATATGAATAAATTGAATAATTTCGAATCTGAGCAAAAAGTTATCGCCGCTCTTTTGAGACAGGGCCACTCCTATGACGACATAAAAAATGCAATATATACGCTTAAACAAAAAAGCGATAATAACTTTTAAAATTAATCATAAAGATAAAGGAGAAAACGAATTTATATGACAATAAAAGTTGGCATGGTTTCGTTAGGATGCCCAAAAAATCAAATAGACTTGGAACATATTTTGTTCGATTTATCCAAAAACGAAAAATTTGAAATCGTTGATGATTCAAATCAAGCGGACGCGGTTATAATCAACACTTGCACCTTCATAGACAGCGCAAAACAGGAAGCCATAGACACAATTCTCGAATTTGCCCAAAAGAAAAAATCAAACATCAAATCCATAATCGTCACGGGGTGTTTGGCTCAAAGATATCAGACCGAAATTTTGAAGGAAATTCCTGAGGTTGACGTTGTTTTGGGGCTGGGCTCAAATAAAATGCTTGAAAGGGCGATCGTTGAGTCTTTGAAAGGGAAGAAAATTTCAAAATTTGACTCTTTGGAAAAACTTTATTTGGGCGGCAGAAGAATCCTGACAACGCCTGCTCATTATGCATACTTAAAAATTGCAGAAGGCTGTGACAATTGCTGCACATATTGCGCAATTCCGAAAATCAGAGGTCGCTATCGAAGCCGAAAAATTGAGGACATTTTGAATGAAGCGAGGTGGCTCGAGCAAAAAGGCGTTCGGGAGCTAATCCTTGTTGCGCAGGACACAACGTCCTATGGAATCGATATATATGGCAAATTTTCGCTGCCATCGCTTCTTGAAAAAGTCGCTTTGTTAAATTTCAAATGGATCAGATTTTTATATGCATATCCGGAGAAAATAGACGAAAAACTACTCAGAGTTATTTCCCAAAATAAAAATATCCTTCCATATCTTGATCTTCCAATCCAACACATCAACGACGAGATTCTAAAAAAGATGAACAGGAAAACGACAAAACAACAAATTCTAGGCAAAATCCAATTAATCAGAAGCATTTTGCCAAATTCCATACTTCGAACCACACTTATCGCGGGATTTCCAGGAGAAACAGAATCTCAATTTGAAGAGCTCCTTAACTTTGTCAAAGGCTCAAGCTTTAGCCGACTGGGCTGTTTTGCATATTCTCAGGAGGAAGGGACGGCGGCAGCAAAGCTTCCAAACCAAATTCCCGAGCATGTTAAAAATCAAAGAGCCAGGGCGATAATGACCCAGGCTCAAGGTTTAGTTGAAAAATTTGGTGAGAAAATGGTCTCAAAATCAATCCAAGTGATCGTGGATGGTTTTGAAAACGGCCTTTACATCGCAAGATCAATTGCAGACGCGCCGGAAATAGACTGCAATGTATATGTTAAATCCAAGAATAATTTGAATATTGGCGATATTGTTCAAGTAAAAATTAATAAAACGGAATATGGTGATTTGTTTGGAGAATATATGACATAGTCTGGGAGATGATCTTGTTTATGAATATTGCTAATATATTAACTGTTTTTAGAATCCTGCTTGTTCCAGTTTTTGTTTTTTTCACGTTGATCGGCCCCGAAAACCCGCTTTATTTCGGCATCTCTCTGTTTATTTTTGTGGTTGCGTCATTAACCGATGCGATTGACGGCAAGGTTGCGAGAAAATATGACTTAGTCACAAATTTTGGAAAGTTTATGGACCCGCTTGCAGACAAAATATTAATCACGGCAGCGCTCGCATGCCTCCTAAACCTGCATTTAATCGACGTTTTAGTTGTCATAATAATTTTGTCACGCGAATTTTTAGTCACGTCGCTTCGGCTGATCGCAAGCTCAAATGGAAAGGTCATAGCCGCCAATTTTTTCGGAAAATTAAAAACTGTTTCACAAATTTTCGCAATAATATCCTGCCTGATTTTTGCGATTTGGCCTTTTTTCGACGCGCTCTTTTGGATTTACCAAATTTTAATGGTTTTTTCAACTGCAATAACTGTTATATCAGGTGCAATATATTTGATTCAAAACAGAAATTTTCTAATAGATGCTAAATAATTTTTGAAACAAGAACTGTTATATCATCCGCGTGGCCACAATCCGAACGCTTTTTTGCGCCCTCCATTATTTTGTTTGCTATCTCTTTTGAGCTTTGCTTAATGTGTGCTTTTAATTCGCAGCTAACCCAATCTGTTCCCGCCGCAGTAACACCATCCGTGACCATAACGATGACATCTCCCTTTGAAAGCTTCAATTCTTTGCTGTCAAAAGCGATTCCCTGAATGATCCCGATCGGCAGGCTTGAACACGGAATTTCTTTTATGCTGCCTTTGCTGCTGACATATGAATATGTCGCCCCAGCCTTAACAAATTTGACCATTCCAGTATATAGATCTATTGTGCATGTGTCGATTGTTGCCAAAGACTCCTCTTTGGATTTGATCGCAAATGACAGGTTCAAAAGTTTCAGAGTTGATTTAAAGCCAAAACCCGTCTGCAAGAGCCTCTTCATCGTCGAGCAAGTCATCACGCTGTCAACAGCAGCCCTGTCTCCATTGCCCATTCCATCGCTCAACAGCATGTGTGCAAACCCTTTTCCATCCATAAAAAAATCATAACTATCTCCACAATATGTGTTTCCACTTGGCGACGTTTGAACAGCTGAAAAATCTATCCTCAGCGAAGCAACTTCAAAAAATGATATTTTATAACTTTTGTTTGCACGCGTTATGCTGGGCACCTCAAGCTGCCGATCAATCGACTGGCTAATAATTTCAGCCATCTCACATAGTTGAGTTTTTTCTGGAAGCTCGTCCAAATATAAATCAATTATTAAATGATCAAATCTGTCTAGAAAACATGATATTCCGCTGAAATTTATTCCATAGTCTTTTAAAATACTCGCCACAATTTGTGTTGTTTCATGGTCAACTTTTTCAAAATCCGCAATTTCTTCGCTCATTTCCATTAGCAATTCCGACATGCCGCTAAACTGCTCTGTTGCGATGGATCTTGCTTCGTTAACCCTTCTCGCGGTCTGCTCCATACACAAAAATTCTCGATATCCCAAGTTTATGGCCCCAACCAGTTTTTCAATTTTGCAGCACTTTTGCTTTAAAAATATCGGAACATTTTCCATGCTTAAATTGCCATTTTGTCGCAATAACTTCGAAATGTGGTTTAGGGCTCTCATGATCTCGTTATATGATTTTATCCAACAAAATGTGTTTGAGCTGCATTTTTTACACACTTCGTCTGCTGCTTTGACATATATATCTGAAATGTCTTTATATGTTAAACTGTCCATTTTTTTTGCGCACTTTTGAATGTTACTTTGCAAATCTAGAAGTGTTTTAGCTGTGAACTGAAGTTTTAGAGCGACTTCATCATTTGCAACAAGCCTGTCATTTATTCTATTGAATCGATTTTTTGCAAATAGTCCCAAAAAATTTTTCACCGGAAATATACACACAAAGCATGAAGCTATAGAAACCTCAACCAAGGTGTTCACGCTCACTCCTCCAAAAAAACCACACCCCAAAAGATATGTTAAAACAAAAACCATTGATTGAAAAAATCTTCCAGCCATGTTAAAAATTCCCGAAATAAAGCCAGAAACTGTGAGTATTGCTCCAACAAGCGCAAAATCTTTGGTGAATAGCGCAAGCCCAATTGTCGCAACTATTCCAACCACAGCGCCTCCCCCTGCCCCAGCGAGTATTGCTGATTCAGCCACTAAAATCGCCGACAAAAGCCGTCCAAAGTTAAGGCCAAAAAAACTCAAATTGCAAAATGCAACCAAAAAAGCAATTGCGACCATGGAAAATCCCGCTAAATCAGACGTTTTTTTAGGATTTATGCTAAAATTTGTCAGCCCCCCTTTTAAAAGCGCAGTCACACTTCCCGTCAAAATTATCTCAGTGTATATCATGATTATTGTCCCAAAACCAACCGGATTCACAAGCATCGAAATTATGTGGGGAATTGACATTGATAAAACTGAAAACATAGCACTTGCAAAGACAAACTTCATTCCAAAAAACATTCTAAAAATCAGTCCCAAGGATAATGCGAAAATATATGTCATTCCATTTAAATTATCGAACAGGCCAACCCCGCATATCCCGCCCAAAAAAGAGCAAATTGACCATTTTTTCGGTAATGCCATGGAAAAAGCAAGGCAAAACGGCGAAAATATTCCCGCTATTTTGGAAAAGCTCATGATAAAGCCAAGAGTAAAAAAAGAAATGTTTTCAACTATTTGCCAAATATTTTCAACGCCAGCATATTTTAATATTTTTTCTCTCATTTCAGCCATCCCCATTTCCCATAACAAATATTTTTTTATAGTGATAATCATACACCAGCTCTAACAAAAATCCTGTCAATGTTTGCAAATTAAAAAATTAGTTAAAAAATCATCAATATATTGAATAAATAAAAGTCAGCATACAAATAACAAAGATCTGCATGCTGATTTTTACATTTAAAAAATTATATCCTCAAGTCTAGTATCGCGGCATATTTCCTTCTGAAATCACAAAAATTTGATTTACATATCGCCTCTCTGATTTTTTCCATCAAAGTGTTATAAAAATATAAATTATGCATAACGCACAGCCTCGAAGCGAGCATCTCTTTGGCTTTAAAAAGATGTCTCAAATAGGCGCGAGAATATCGCCTGCACACTAAACAATCACACTCTTTGTCTATTGGATTTGGATCGGTTTCATATTTCAAATTCAACAAATTCCGAACGCCACTCCACGTGTTGACATGAGCGTGACGCGCATTTCTCGTCGGCATAACACAGTCAAACATGTCAACACCTCGATAAACCGCCTCGATAATGTTTCCAGGCTTTCCAACTCCCATGAGATATCGCGGCTTATTTTGGGGCATAAACGGCTCAACATGATCTATAACAGCATACATCTGCTCTTTCGTCTCCCCAACAGCCAGCCCGCCAATCGCGTATCCATCACAATCCAAAGCGGCTATCTGCTTCATGTTTTCCTGCCGTATATCCAAAAAAGTTGAGCCCTGATTGATTCCAAACAAAAGCTGATTTTGATTGATAGTCTCTTTTTTGGCGTTTAGATCCTGAAGTTTTGAAAGACACCTCTCAAGCCACCTAACCGTCCTTTCCGCCGACGCCTTGGTGTATGCTCTGGTTGAAGGATTCGCGATGCACTCATCAAAAGCCATTGCAATTGTTGACCCCAAGTTAGACTGAATTTCGACGCTCTGTTCAGGCCCCATAAAAATCTTTTCACCATTTAAATGCGACGAAAAATAGACTCCCTCCTCCTCTATCCGGCGAATTTTAGCCAGAGAAAAAACCTGAAATCCTCCGCTATCTGTGAGTGTGGGGCGATTCCAGGACATAAATTTTTGCAACCCTCCCAACTTGCGAATAACCTCATCACCGGGCCTGAGGTGGAGGTGATATGTGTTGCAAAGCTCAACCTGACATTTTAAATCAACCAAATCCCAAGACGAAACTCCGCCCTTGATCGCTGCCAACGTCCCAACATTCATAAAACACGGCGTTTTAAAAATTCCATGAACAGTCCTGACTTCTCCAAGCCTTGCGCTGTTTTCTTTTTTTAAAAGTTTAAATATGCTCATAAATAATTCCTTTTGTGATAAATATTCAAAGTAAACATCTAATTCAATGATAAGTCATAAATAAATTTTAAGATCAAACAATAACCATCGCATCTCCAAAACTAAAAAATCGATATTTCTCCCTAACAGCCGTTTTATATGCACTCATTGTGTTTTCATGGCCAGCAAAAGCGCTAACAAGCATTATAAGCGTGCTTTCAGGAAGATGAAAATTCGTAACCAAACAATCAACAACGTTAAATTTAAAGCCTGGATATATAAATATATCAGTATATCCAACATCTTCGCATATGCACTTGTTTTTTATATATACACTTTCCAAAGTCCGGCAACTGGTCGTCCCAACGCTAAAAACTCTTTTTCCGTTTTTGCGCGTCTGATTTATTAAATCTGCGGTCTTTTTTGGTAAATAGTAATTTTCAGCATGCATTATGTGTTTTTCTATGTCATCGACTTTAACCGGCCTGAAGGTTCCAAGGCCAACGTGCAACGTGACGTAACCAACGCCAACTCCCTTGATTTTTAGGCGCTCAAACATATTTTCAGTGAAGTGCAACCCAGCTGTTGGAGCCGCCGCAGACCCAAGTTCGCGTGAATATATTGTTTGATATCTTTCACTGTCTTCAAGTTTTTCAGAAATATATGGAGGCAGCGGAATTTGACCAACTTTATTTAATATATCATAAAAATTTCCATCATAGTCGAATTTAACAAGCCTTTTGCCATCCTCTAAAATTTCCAAAATTTCTGACTTTAATCCTCCCAAAAAGCTAAAAGTTCCTCCAATTCTGGCTTTTTTTGCAGGTCGACAAATAATTTCCCATATGTCTTTTTTAACTTGCTTTAGCAATAAATATTCTATAGAGCCCCCGGTTTTATCATTTTTACCATATAATCTCGCTGGAAAAACCCTTGAATCATTTAAAATCAAACAATCTCCCGGAGCTAATATATCACACAAGTCATAAAATTTAAAATGAGAAACCTCCCCCGTTTTCCTGTTAAGCCTTAAAAGCCGCGAATTGTCCCTGGGCTCAACAGGATGTTGGGCAATTTGGGATTGTGGCAGTTCAAAATAAAAATCCTTCTTTTTCATACAAACAGTCCTTTTTTATACAAAACGTAATTTTTAACTGGCATTTCGCATAAGCTCGGAATTTGTCGAATCAACTTTTTTGTATTGATCAACCACCGATTGCGCAACGAATCTGATTTTTTTCCTCAAATTTGACGGCGAAATTATTTCAACATCAGCTCCATATTTAAGCACCCAACCAAGCATCCAATTAACATTAACACTAACCTCAACTTCTAAATAATCATCATTTTCATAAATAAATCGACAATTCTCAAATTCATCAATAATATCATTTATAAGCAACTTTTTTGCCCTGAATCGGATCACTTCACTCTCACCACAACACACATGCATTTGCTCGGAAATATATGAATCAATATCAAAATTAACAGCTTGGTTGGGTTTGTCCTGTTTATAGTCAACAATTTCAATGTCAGTCATATAATCTATTCGAAGCGATAATAATTTTTGATTACATACCAAATATGGCCATCCATTCGATATTATTATCCGACGCGGAACAACCGTATACTTTTCTGAAGATACGTTATGTAGTTTTTTATCGTATTTATATGAATTGTAGTTAAATCTCACCTTTTTATTTTGAAGTATTGCCTGATTTAAAATTTCAACGGTGTAGAAAAACTGCTTATTTTGATGGCTCGATTTTTTGACTGATTTAATATAATTTAAATTTGAGCGAAATGATTTTGTTGAAAAGGAAGATAACCGATCAATTAATGAATTTTTTTGATTGTGTGGAATATATTTTGCAGCTAAAAGAGTGTTGATAATAATGCTGATTTCGCAATCGCTAAATTCCGAATCAAAAATATAATACCCTCTGTCATATTGAATTTCAAACCCTGCATCAATCAAATATTTAATATTTCTCGCAACCGCCCGCCTTTCGCATTCAATCTCAAATTCATCTTTCAATAATTTTATAATTTCTTTTTGTCGAATATGTTTGTCTTGATCCGTGTGATTTTTTAATATGTTTAATATATATATTGGCATTAATTTTTTGTGGGGTATTATCTTTAACAATTAAATTCGCTCCTTTATTTTATATATATACGTTTAAAATATCAATTAAGTCATATATATCAACACTAATGGCTCTCAGAACAACAAAATTTCAAATCAAAATAGTTGATATTTTTATTATTTTATGGTAGAATTATACTGAATGTTTTTTACACATACAAAACTAATTTGGAGGTTCTAGCATGAAAAATCCGATCATAACAATAAAAATGGAAAACGGAAAAGAAATAAAAATTCAGCTATATCCAGAAATCGCTCCCAACACAGTTAAAAATTTCATACACTTGTCAGAAAAAGGCTTATATAATGGAACAATTTTCCACAGAGTCATCCCAAACTTTATGATCCAGGGCGGCGACCCAACCGGAAGCGGAACGGGCGGATCAGGCAAAAACATCGCAGGGGAATTCGCCATAAACGGCTTCGACAACGATTTGAAACACACTAGAGGTGTTGTGTCTATGGCACGGTCTGCAATCCTAAACAGCGCCAGTTCGCAATTTTTCATCCTAACCGCAGATTCGCCGCATCTCGATGGAAGCTACGCAGCGTTTGGAAAAGTCATTGACGGCATGGACGAAGTTGACAGAATTGCAAATCAAAAACGAGACTCCAAAGACAGGCCCATCAGCCCTCAAAGGATTGATAGCATTACCGTTGAAAAGTTCGGGGAAGCATACGAAAAGCCGGAAACAATATAAAAACCTCAGCCCGAAACCAAATTGCTCATATCATAAAGCCCCGGCGGTTTGTTTTTTATAAAGCAAGCCGCCTTTATCGCGCCAACCGCAAATATATCCTTGCTTCTAGCACTATGCGACAGAGTGATAATTTCATCATTCCCGGCAAAAATTATCTCATGCTCGCCAACAATTGTCCCTGCTCTGACGGTGTGTATGCCTATCTCGCGCTCCCCTCTTTCGCGCCTTTGATCATGCCTGTCAAAAACATAACTATATGAATTATTTGCTTGCTCATTAATGGCATCAGCAATCATATACGCTGTCCCACTTGGAGCATCGATTTTTTGGTTATGGTGCTTCTCAACGATTTCTATATCAAAATTTTCACCCAACACAGAGTGCGCTTTCTTTGCCAAATTCACCAGTAAATTTATTCCCAAAGACATGTTGAATGTGAAAAACACAGGAATTTTTTTTGAAGCAACCTTTATTTTATCTATCTGCTGTTGATTATATCCAGTTGTCGCTAAAACAACGCCTATTCGATTTTTTATCGCAAAGTTTAATATATTTTCTAAAGCGCAAGGATTAGAAAAATCGATTATGACGTCTCCTTTCGTCGATGAAAAGTCTTTATATACAGGGAAATCGCATTCATCCTGGCCGTTTATATCAACGCCTGCGACTATTTTACAATTTTCGTCATCTAAAACCAGATCCGCAACAACATGCCCCATTTTTCCATTAGCACCGCTTAAAATTATAGAAATCAATTTATTTCTCCTTTGTTTTAATACTCAATTATTAGAAAATATTATATTAAATTATATTTTTTTAGACACAATTTCAAAGCCTCCATCTTGCTCGTCTCTAAAGAACAAAGCGGAAGCCTGCAAGGTCCAACCCCCATGCCCATGAGATTCATCGCGTCTTTAACGGGAATCGGATTAACGTCAATAAAAAGCGCATGAACCAAATCAAGAAATTTTAACTGAAGCTCAAGGCTCTCTTTAGGTTTTCCATCCAAATAAAACTGACACATCTCATGCGTCTCTTTGGGAACAACGTTGGAAAGAACAGATATAACGCCCTTTCCTCCAAGCGACATTATCGGAACGATTTGCTCATCATTTCCGGAATAAATGCTGAGCCTATCTCCACAAGCCTCGGCCAAAGAAACAACATCAGAAATGACACCCGACGCCGCTTTGACGCCAACAATATTGTCATGATCCGACAAAATTTTAAAGGTTTCAAGGCTGATCTTGCAACCAGTCCTGCCAGGTATATCATATATAATCAAAGGAACGCTAATGCTGTCAGCAATTTTCAAATAATGTTTAACAAGCCCAGTCTGAGAAGTTCGATTATAATATGGACTGACAACTAAAACCCCATCAACCCCTAAATCTTGGGCTGCTTTTGAAAGATTGACAGCATACTGGGTGTCGTTGCTGCCGGTTCCCGCAATAACAGGAATTTTGCCATTTGCTCGCCGAACGACCGCTCTGATGACCTCGCGATGCTCTTCATCAGTCAATGTGCATGGTTCTCCGGTCGTCCCGCAAACTATAATAGCATCTGTTTTGCTGTTAATATGCCAATCAACAAGTTCTTTGAGCTTTTCATAGTTAACCGAGCCATCCAAATTCATAGGGGTTATCAGCGCAACGCCCGCTCCTGTAAATAAACAATGTTTCATATAAATTCTCCCATTTCAAAATAAAATCAATAAAATCTAAAATATAACGCTTTTTACTTTCTAGAAATGCCATCAAAATAGCCTTTAGCGGCCAACAATTCCGCCATCAAAATCGCCCCACCAGCCGCTCCGCGAATTGTGTTGTGGGATAAACAAACAAATTTATAGTCATACTGAACATCCTGGCGAAGCCTCCCGATGCTGATCGCCATTCCATTTTCCAGATTTCGGTCTAAACTAACCTGAGGACGATCACTTTTTTCAAAATAATTCAAAAATTTTTTGGGGGCAGATGGCAATTTTAGAGCTTGAGGCTCGCCTGAAAAATTCTTCCAGATATGTTTTATATTTTCTATTGATGGCGTGTTATTAAAACTAACAAAAACAGCCGCCATGTGGCCATCAGAAACCGGAACACGCACGCATTGAGTTGAGATGGATATGGAATTTTTAGGAACTATTATACTATTTTCGACATCGCCCCAAATTTTTAGAGGCTCGATTTCAGACTTTTCCTCTTCGCCGTCGATATATGGAATAATATTGTCATTCATTTCCGGCCACTCAGCAAACGTCTTGCCAGCGCCTGAAATAGCCTGATATGTGCATACCAGAATTCGCGCAGGCTCATATTCCATCAGCGCAGATATCGCGGGAACATAGCTTTGAATTGAGCAGTTGGACTTAACAGAAATAAAACCGCGCTTCGTCCCCAATCTCTTTCGCTGAGCATCTATTACTCGGACGTGATTTGGATTAACTTCTGGAATGATCATTGGAACATCCGGGACGCTCCTGCAGGCAGAATTATTCGAAACCACAGGGCACTCAGCTCTAGCATACGCCTCCTCCAACGATTTGACATCATCTTTTTTCATATTGACAGCGCAAAACACAAAGTCGACTTCGGATGCGATTCTTTTTATGTCTTCTTTAGCATCCAAAACCACCATATTTCGCGCAAATTCAGGAATATCTGACTTTAATTTCCATCTTCCCCCAACAGCCTCTTCATAGGTTTTTCCAGCGCTTTTCGAAGAGGCAGCCAGCATTTCAACATTAAACCACGGATGATTTTCCAGCAAAGCCAAAAAACGCTGGCCAACCATTCCCGTAGCACCTATCAAACCAACCCTAAAAACCTTCAAAATAAATAACCTCCACAGTAATTTATATGACATTTAGCAAAATATTATAACACGTGTGGCATATTTATGAAAAATAACCAAAATTTTTAAAACGAATATAAAAAATATATAAAAAATCAGGCGCTCATAAACAACAAACATCTAATCATATATTACCACTAATGCGCGCGGATGTCAAGCAAATAAAAAATTTTTAAATTTTGCCTGTGGGTGTATTAATAATGCCGAACACTTTGTGAACAGTCGAGTTGCAAAATAACACTAACTGTATTATTTTATTGGGTTATATTTGTCTCCATAAAGCCCCTCTTTAAAAAATCAAGCTTTAAACCAAAAATCCCAACAAATTCAAATATCCTTAAACAATTTCTAAAAAACAATGCAAAAAACAAAGTAAGCGCCGCCAGCTCACAACTAACCGTCATATTAAACCTTATTAATCCTCTTTGTCTCTTTGGAAATATCCTCAACAAGCGGTATGTAAACGCCAATGCCAAAGGCTTGCTGCTAAAATCATGCCCTTCCATATCATTTCAAAACTTTGAAAAACAATAAATTTTCCAGTGTTAATCCAAAAAAATTTTAAAATTTTTGTTAAAAACTATTGACAAAATTTTTCGCGCATGATAAAATACTATGCATAGGTCGTGAGCCTTTTTATGCGAGTGTGCTGGAATCGGCAGACAGGCACGTTTGAGGGGCGTGTGTCAATTGACGTATGGGTTCAAGTCCCATCACTCGCACCAATTGAGTCTGGTAACTTTCGCCCTACAGCTTTTTTAAGCTTGTGGTTTTGTGTATTTTGTTAAGGTTTATATCTGTGCAATCAACTATATAGCATGGTTTTCCGAGTTTTTGAATTTTTCCCTTTATTTTTTGTTGTAGTTGCTCTTGTCGCGCGTTTTCTTCCTCCTCGTCTGTGTTAAATTTTATTATATGTATGCTCTCAACGTCTTTTTCAAAGCTGAGTTCCCCATGAATTTGAAGTTCTATATATGAAAAATCCAAATGTTTTGTCTTGATTTTATTGACTGAGTTAGGATGCTTGGGCGATATGCTCCCGCTTTTTATATGCTGCGATATCAGTTTAGCAAGCCTTCTGGAATGCCCTGGTATGCAGGTGATTCGTGGATTGCTCGCTAAAGTCGGGGTTATTGAATGCTCTCCCAGTCTCCACCTGTTTTCAAGGCTGTCCCCAATCGTCAGGGTTGTCCTCTCCATGACGTTTTCTTTCTTAAGATTCATTATCACATTGCCATAGTATACAGGAACGTCGGAGCCGTCTTCAATGTCTTGTCGCTTGTTTTTGCAGGACAAATACCCATATTTTTCATAATCACTTGCCTCAAGTTCAGATATATCAACGTTGAAGATTTCAGCTGTCGCCCATCTCCTATCTATGCGCTGTTTGTCATATTTGGAGTCTTTGATTGAATCCCAGTTTATTTGAACCGAAGACTTAATTTGGTCTTGATCTATTATCGAATTTATGCATTCTATATGTGTTGCCATAGAGAAGTCGCTTTCATTGACTGTTTGCTTTAAAAAGTTTTCTATGGTTTGAATTTCTTCGCTTGTGTATTTTTTCTTCTGAATTTTATCATAATAAACTTGATCGTGATAAGGCGCGTATTTTAAAAGCGTTCTGGGCCTAGCTGCGCTCACAAAGTAACAAAACAGGTTTGTTATTAATAAACCAAGAATTAAAAACATTGACGTTATTTTCGACTTAATCACAAATATCCCCCTCTTTCCAACTATAACATTAATAATATAGTATATTATAACACATCTGTTTATTTTTGTCAAGTACTATATGTGTTGTTTTTATAGTGGCGTTTAAAAATTCACATAAAAATACCCCTCCCTAAAATCATTAAAGAGCGGTACTTTTTTTAATAATATCATAAATTTTATTGCATTTCATAAATTTTTGAATTTAAGCAATCAACAAACTGCATATCATGAGCCACAACAACAATCGTATACTGCTCAGAATTAAGCTCATTTATCAATTTAACGATCTCCCCTCGATTGTCCTCATCCAACGCAGAAGTTGGCTCATCAAAAAAAATTATCTTTGGATCCAACATCATAGCCCTTATTATAGCGAGGCGCTGTTTCTGTCCTCCAGAGATTTTGCCAGGATATGCACTCGCTCTATCATAAAGCCCAAATCGCCTGAGCAGGGAATCAATCTTTTTCCCATCATTTTTAACTATTTCCAAATTTCCTCGAACGGTTAAATTGGGAAATAAATTGTAGTTTTGAAAGACTATCCCAACTTCCGACAAAATTTTGGACTGATCCCTAGATTTAGCATACACGCCATCCTCAACCAACTTTTTTCCATCGATGATGATGGTCCCGCCGTCTATTTTTTCAAGGCCAACCAGACACCTCAACAAAGTCGACTTGCCCCTTCCAGACGAGCCAACAATTGTCACTATCTCGCCTTTTTCAACGCTAAAATTCAAATTCTCAAAAACCATGCTGTTGTCAAAGCGCTTAGTTATATTTATAGCATCAATCATATTCATTAGATATACCACCAAAAACTATTCAAATTTCAACCTTTTTTCGAAAATTTTAAACGCCAAATTCACCAACGAACAAATAAACAAATACATCGCCGCCGCAACAACATATGCAAAGATGTCTGCGCTTGAATTTACTATATTTTTCGCAGTTGTCAACAATTCTATAACTCCTATAGAAAAAATCAATGCAGTATCCTTAACCAAAGCAACCGACTCATTGCAAATTGACGGCAAACAAACTCTCAACATCTGCGGAATGATTATCCTAAAAACGGCCTTTAGCTTGGAAATTTTCAAAACCTTTATGCTTTCAAACTGGCCTTTATCGACATTTTTAAGCCCTCCGCGAAAAATCTCAGCAAAATATGCAACATAATTCAATATAAAAGCAAACGCTCCAACCAAAAACCTGTCATTCACCTGCAGCGCTGGAAATATGAGCGGCAACCCATAAAACAGAAAAAATATCTGAAGCAAAAGCGGCGTTCCCCGCATAATCCATATATATGTGTCTATTAAAAACCTAAAAAATTTTAAACTATTCTTTCGCGCAAAACACAAAAGCAAACCAAAAGGAATTGAAAACACCCAACAAACAGCAAACAATTCCAAAGTCACCAAAAGCCCTTTTAACAATTCTATAAACATCAAAACCGCCCCTGATTTTCAAGGCATAGCTTACATTTTCATTCTAAGCTGAAAAATTCACGACATTGACCCCAAACCACTTTTCAGAAAGTTCCCTCGCAATGCCCTTCCCAACAACAGTCTTTAAAGCCGCCTCGACCTGATTTTTTAATTCAACATTCTCTTTTTTAAAAGCTATGACATAGTCTTCAGTTGAAATTTCTTCGCCCAAAGCCCTAAAATCATCTTTCATTGACTCTTGAGCTAAATAATGCCTGAAAACGACCTCGTCAACAACAGTTGCATCCGACTTCCACAATTTGACATCATTCAAACAATCAACCATACTGTCAAGCTCTGTTATGGATTTCGCATTTTTTCCAACCTCGCTGTCCTTCAACGCCTGCATCCCCGTCGAGCCCTTCTGAGCGCAAATCAACCTCTGATTCAAATCCTCCAAAGACTCAAACTTTGAATCCTTCCTAACAACAACAATCTGCCTATTTTTCATATACGGAGAGCTGAGCAACATGCTCTTTGCCCGATCGGGCGTGTATGACATTCCGTTCCAAATCAGATCTATTTTCCCTGAACTGAGCTCAAGCTCTTTAGCGTCCCAATCAATGGGCTGAAACCTAACAGTTTTTCCCATAACTTTAAAAGTCTCTTTAGCAAGCTCTATGTCAAACCCGGTTGGATCTCCCTTGTCGTCCAAAAATCCCATCGGAGGGACATCAACATCAAAGCCAACAACGAAATCAGCTTTTTGGTTTCCTTCCTGCTTTTTGCAACCGCTGCAAAAAACAACACTAAGAAAAATAAAACACGACATCAAAATTAAAAAAAGCCTACTCTTCACCAAAATTCACCCCACTTTCCATCAACAAAAATCCACATAAAATGACAACTCCATTTAATATTGATCATTCTACCACATGCATGACAACTTGTCAAGAGAAAATTTAAATTTTTATTCAACACATTTGGTATGTTTTCAACCGACATGATACCAGTTAATTTATACATTTAGTAGAATTGCAAAATAACGCTAGTTGAAATATTTAATTTTGTCATATTGTGTCCTTGTAAACATTTTGCTAAAAAAATCCGATTGTTTGCTCAAAATTTCCAACAATTTCCCATATCATTAAATGCATTCTAAAAAACAATGCAAAAACGAAAAACCACCCTTAACAAAACAATATGTGTTATATAAAAATATTAAATATCGTTCTCGTCAATTTGTTGGGATAAAATCAAAATAATTAATTTTAAAATAAGAAAAGGAAAAATTTTCAAATAGAACTAATAAAAACTAAATTAATGGTAATAATATTAATGCTGGGCACGCTGATTTAGGTGGAAAATTAAGTTAAAATTCATTAGGTTACAAAAATTTTTGACTAAAAAAATCGCATCCGATTGCTGGGCTTTGATCTAAATTTTCGGTTTGAATCAGAAATTTGAGTTGATAGATCAAAGATAATTTAAATTTCAGTCACTCAGCATAAATCAAAAATTGGGTGGTGATGTTTTTAAGGTTTGTTGCTGATTTTGGTGATTTAAAGTGAAAAAAATATAATTAGAATGATAAAAATTAGGTTAGTCATATATATACATTCTTTGTGAATTATATTGCTCACTTTTAAATCATGGCAAAAATAGTTTTTATAATTTAAATTTTTATGATTTAGGAGAAAATAAATATGAATTTTAATGAATTTGTTGAAAGAGATGAAAAAGCTCTTGAAAAAGCTTCAAAATGTCGCAATATTGATGAATTCAGGAAACTTGTTAATGAACATCACATTGATTATAGAGGCGAAGAGGAACTTGAAAACGCCTGGAGCTGGGTTAAAAGCCAGGTTAAAAATCAAGATGGCGAATTGGACGATGATGCGCTAAATTCAGTTGCTGGCGGCAAAAAAGACAGCTATAGCACATCAAACACATTCAATAACTGCACAGGAGCAACCGGAGGCAGCTCTAACGCTTCTTCAAGCTGAGAAATTTAACAATATGATTAATTAAAGCTGATAATAACTAAAAAAATTGATCACACTCATAAATTAAAGCGAGTGTGGTCTTCGCTTTTTTAAATAATTTTCACATAATTTTCTCTGAATTTATATAAATATTTAATAAATAGCACCATAGGAGTTGAATTTATGGAAAATACCCTGTCTGATTTGAAAAAAGGTGAGATGTGTCAAATAAAAAACATTATCGCGAAAGATCAAATAAAACAACGGTTATATGACATTGGAATGATCCCCGGGACGACTGTTAAATGCCTGCAAAAGAGCATGTTTGGAGACCCGATCGCATATTTGATCAGGGGAACTGTTATTGCTTTGCGAAAACAAAATTCTTCAAAAATTTTTGTCATAAAAAACGAGGAGGCTTTATAATTTGAAAAAACAACGCTCTAGCGGCAGAGTTGTCGCATTGATTGGAAATCCAAACGTCGGAAAAAGCACAATTTTCAACGCCATAACGGGAATGCATCAGCACACGGGCAATTGGCCTGGAAAAACCGTCAGCATCGCACAAGGTGAGTTTGATTTTAATGGCAAAAAATACGATTTGATCGACCTTCCTGGATCATATAGCTTAAGCACACTTTCAGCAGAGGAAGAGGTTGCAAGAGATTTTATTTTCTTTAACAAGCCAGATGCTGTTGTTGTCGTTTGCGATGCAACCTGCCTGGAAAGAAATTTAAACATAGCCCTACAAATTATCGCGTCAGTCAAAAATGTTATATTATGTATAAATTTAATGGATCAGGCAACAAAAAGAGGACTTAAAATAAACTGCGATGAACTGTCCGAGCAGTTGGGGGTTTGTGTTGTCGGGATATCCGCTCGCAGTAAAAAAAACATACATAGTTTGATTGAGAAAATTGAATTAGTTTGTCAAAACAACTATAATAAAAACGCAAAATGTCAATACTATGAGCCAATTCAAACTAAAGTTGAAAATCTTTCAAAATATATAAAAACTAAAAATATAAACGAAAAATTTGTTGCATTAAAATTGCTGAGTGATGATAAAAATTTCATAAATAATCTGATTTTAAATAAAGAATTTCAAAATTCAGACTCAAGAGAATTAAAACTCGAATTGGAAAATTGCAGAAATGATTTAATTAAAAAATATTCTGATCAAAATATTATGCATGATTCACTTTTATCTCAATTCACTAAAAGAGCGGAATCTATTTCCAAAACATGTATATTAAAAACGAATAAATCTAAAAAAATTAAATGTTTAGATGATTTTTTAACAAACAAGTGGACCGGATTGCCGTCAATAATATTATTACTTTGCGTTGTTTTTTGGATAACAATAGCAGGAGCTAATGCCCCGTCGGAAGCTTTATCTGGATTTTTGTTTAAAATTCAAGACATATTAAGTGATTTTCTAAACCTAATAAAAATTCCCGGCTGGATTGAAGGTATATTAATTCAAGGAATGTTTAGGACTTTGGCTTGGGTTATTTCAGTTATGCTGCCACCTATGGCGATTTTTTTCCCTATTTTCACATTGCTTGAAGATTTTGGATATCTCCCAAGAGTTGCATTTCATCTGGATTGCGCATTTAAAAAAGCTGGTGCATGCGGCAAACAAGCGCTCACCACATGTGGAGACATTTTTTTGAGTTCCATTATAAATTATGAATAAATCATTTTTTTCCAATTTAATTTGATAATTTAACATATTTTTGCTTGTTTTTTTGGCCATATACTTTAGTTAAAAATATATAAAAAACCACTAATAATACAAAAATAATAGCAAAATTAATCAATATAATTAAAAATTCATTCCAGATCTCGCAATAACATTTTTTTGCAAAATTTTTGAAAACAATATTTGAAATTGGTATATTTCCCTCAACGTTGAATATTTTGCTTGATGTTAAAATTAAAGAGAATGAAAGACAACTTCCAGCAAAGATAGCTATTAATAATTTTGTCAGTTCATGCAATTTTTTTCGATTTATTAGAACTAAAATTATAATCATGAACAATAACAAAGTCAATCCGATTAAGACATATACGCCAAAAAAGTTTTTTTCCATTTCAATTAAGGCTCTAATTTGCGCATTGCAAGGAATCGACGTGTGTGAAGCGTAAATTTGTCCGCAAAATGAAGCCAATTTGTGTAGGTTATCGGAAACGCCCTCAGTTATTTTGTAGCCATTGCTTGTCCCATATTCAACAAATTTTCCATACAGCATGTCTTCAAAATCCGAGCTATGATCTTCATCTTCGTTATTATATAATTTTTCAAAAGAATTCAAAATATCACACTCTACGTTATCTTTACTTGCGATAGTCATAAAAAAATCACTAGAAAATCCGCTATCCTTTCCCAGTTTTTCCATATTATTTCTAATTTGTTCTGCGCAAGTCTCTATATAATCACTATGTTGCAAATTTTTCACAATGAAACTTTTATTAAACAAAGTGTTATTTATAATAAAGACTGTTGTTAAAAACATGATAATGAGACATGTAGAAAATGCGATTAATATAGACAAAAATTTTTTTATAAAACTCGAATTATTAGAAAATATCACAACACGTCACTATTCCTTTCTAAATATTATAGAAAAATCTTCGGACCTGAAATATATTTTGCATAGACGAAATATCTGGTTGGAGTTTGATATGCATTAAAGGGATAACAGGTGTATAATATAACATTTTCCTCTTTTTTTTTCAAATCATACGCAGATTCATCATCGGCATCTGCAATTTTAGTGTTAACAATGGTATATACATAATTTCCATATGTGGTTTCGATGTGAATTTGATCGCCAATCGCAGCGTCTCCAAGCCCTTTGCAATACCCCATATTGTGGCTGCAAATCAAGATTGTTCGACCCTGCCCCGGCAGGTATGCGCCCTCAAACGTCCCTATGCCTTTTGCCAGCTCGCTTTTGCCATCTCCATAGTATAGCGGCGCATTGATTTTCGCCGTTTCAATCCAAAGTTTTCCATATTTAGAGCCACTTTTTGGAGGAAATTTAATCCCATTTGGCCCGAAAATATCATCAGCAAAAAAGGCGTTTTTGTGTTCAAAATTCATCTGATCAAACATTTCGTGGTCTTCAAACTGCAAAACTTCGTCTATAACTTCAACATACGGCTCGGCAATCGGTTTTAATGATATATATAAAATAAATGTTCCAGCCAAACAAAACAACACTGAAAGAAAAATTATCGAAACCAGAATGTTTTTTTTCACACCAAACCCACCTTATCCACAAGTTTTAGCCAAAAACTATACCATGCTGATTATAGCATTTTTAAATATTTTTTTCAAATATTTGTTTTAAATTGTAAATAAAAATTCTATATGTGTATTTTTTCACACAGATTTTCGCATTTGCACTTTGTATATATTTTTATTTTTTGTTTTTTTATTTTTGATATATTTTTATATTTGTCTTGAGCGTCATAAATTTCCCCTTGAAAAATTTCGATTTTTTCGACAAAAGCAACCAGCAATTTTTGACTTAATTTTTCAATATTTTTTTGAGAATTTATGATATTGCTGATTAATTTTGAAATATCTATGTTTTGACTAAAATTTGAATCTGTCATGTTTTGTATATTATTTTTTTCTAATTCATATTTTTTCAAAAGAAAATCAAAATTTTCACAGGATATGTTCCCTTCATACTTGTCATCGTAGAGTTTTTGGATTTTATTTTGAACTTGTTGCTTTTGAAAATTAACAGATATATTTGAATTTATATTATATAATTCACATAAACCCTTCTCAATCTTTGAATATAGCAATTTGTTGTCTATTTTACTTTTATGTATTATATTTTTAATTGCATTTAACACTATTTGACAAAGCATATCGTAATCAACATGATGATTTGTGCAGCCTGATTTTCCCTGTGCTTTATATTTTCCACAAGCGAGGTTAGCGGTTGAGCCTTTTTTGTTATTATTGACTGTTGACATATTTTTCCCACAATCGCCACACCTAGCAATGCCCGAAAAAATGTTTTTAAAACCACATAATTTCGAATTAGTTCGAATTAAAATCAATCTTTGAACTTCTTCCCAGGATTTTTCATCAATTATTGGATCGTGCATATTTTTAACAACAATCCAATCTTTTTTTGGATTTCTTTTGCAATTTTTGCTTTTAAACGAAATTTTTCTAAATTTATTCTGTGCAATATGTCCGCAATAAACGACATTTTGTAGTATTTTTAAAACATTGCTTGATTTCCATTTTGCACTATTTGCATGGGAATTTATAGAGCCGGTCTGTCGATACACTAAAGGTGTTGATATTTTTTGTCTGTTTAAACTGTCTGCTATTTGCGCAGGATTAAGTCCTGTTTTTGCCATATTAAAAATTAATTTAACAATATGTTGAATTTTTTTGTCAATAATCAGTTTATTTTTGTTGCAAGCATCTTTAACATATCCATACGGCGCAAAGCTTCCAATATATTCTCCTGACTCGACCTTTGCCCTTAAAGCGCTCCTTATTTTGTTGGAAATATCTCGCGCATATAATTCATTTACGACGTTAGTTATTGAAGCAACCATTGGAAAATTTGTGACATTATCGGTGTCTATTCCTTCGTTGACAGAAAAATATCTAACATTATTTTCCGGAAAATATTCGTCTAGCAGCTGGCTCACCATGGCGCTGTTTCTCCCAAGTCGAGACAAATCTTTGCTGATAACAACGCTAATTAACCCCTCTTTAATGTCCTTTAACAAGCGATTTAAAGCAGGCCTTTGAAAGTTCACACCCGAAAATCCATCATCAATATATTCCTTCAGATTGACATATCCTAAACTATGCGCAAAATTTCTCAATATCTTTCGTTGATTATCTATTGATTCACTTTCCTTTCCGATCAAGTCTTCGTGGGATATTCTCATATACATTCCAACCATTTTAAATCACATCCTCTTTGTTCGCTTCAAGGCGATTAGTTTCTATATATTCATATATTTGTGATAGGTATAATTTATATAATATATTGTTTAATTTTTCATTTCCCGATATAATTTCAACTTCAAATTCAAATTTATCAATTGCTCTTGACATATCACATATCAGCTCCAAATTTAATAATCAGTATAGAATAAAAAATTATATCTAATAAATATTAATGTCTTTGGGTTTTATTGCATGTCCCCCAAAAAAACTCAAAATAATGTTTATCACATGTATGGGGTTTGGGTGCAACGCGGCAGGAGTTGTTGGCTGCAGGATTATAGACTCGCCAAGAGAAAGAATAATAGCAATACTTACTAATAATTTTACTCCTTGTAATGGCCGTTTCCCAACTCTAATCGCGCTAATAACAATGTTTTTTATTGGATTTAGTTCAAATTCAGTTTTAAATAGTTTTATTTGTGCTATATATTTGTCTGGATTAATAATTTTAGGACTGTTAATGACATTTTTGACATCAAAAATTCTATCAACAACAATTTTAAAAGGCCTGCCGTCTTTTTTCACGCTTGAACTTCCTCCATACAGAAAGCCGCAATTTGGCAAGGTGATAATACGCTCTGTTTTTGACAGGACGCTTTTTGTTTTGGGGCGGGCGATTTTGGTTGCTGCTCCAGCGGGGGTTGTGATATGGCTATTATCGAATATATTTGTTGGCGATTTGAGTATTTTAAATCATATCTCAAATTTTCTAGATCCGTTTGCAAGAATTTTTGGGTTAGACGGAATCATATTGGTTGCTTTTATATTGGGATTTCCCGCCAACGAAATCGTGATTCCCATAATGATCATGGGCTATTTATGTCGGGGCAGCCTTGTTGAATATGAAAATTTAGCTGAATTGAAAACGCTGTTTTTGAGCAATGGATGGACCTGGCTCACAGCTCTTTGCACATCGCTTTTTTGCTTGATGCATTGGCCTTGTTCAACAACCTGCCTGACAATAAAAAAAGAGTGCGCAAGCGTTAAATGGACATTGCTTTCTTTCATAATACCGACTGTTTTAGGATTTTTGGTTTGTTTTATTGTTGCTAGTTTTTGTCGATTTTTTGGATTAGCATAAAGCATTTTCTGCGCAAATTAACAAAAAATTCATAAATATTAACAAGACATTCATAATTATTTACATTTAATTGATGAATTTGTTAAAAAAACATGTAAAAATATTACCATAAATGATATATATCAAATATAGCTGCCGATAGGAGTTGATAATAATTAAAAATTAGTTCCACTTAATTGATGCAAAGTTAAAAATATATATGGATGTTGAAATAATTATGAAAATTAAAATTGTTAATTCTAAAGTCAAAAAAAGATTTTTACAAATTTCATCTTGCTTGCTTACTTGCGCTTTATTAATGGTTTCTGTTGCGATTCCTGCTTGGGCAGACAGGGGAAAGGTTTTTAGAGAAATTTTTGGTGATAAAACCGGGACAGAGCTAGTCGAGATAATATTTCCTCCCGAAAAACAAAATGTGAATCCTTATGCAAAGCCAAAAACAGAAGATGAATTTGACAAAGAGTTTAAAAAGATTTTACAAGATTGTCAAGATCAAATAACGAAGTCTATTGAAGCCAGAGTTGAGGCAGATTTTAAGCAATACGGCAGTTACAACCACTTGAAACTTGATAAGGAACATAAACTAACCAAAGAACGTTATGGACATATTGTTTACGGAGATTATGAAAACGGTTTGCATTCTGGGGGATTGCATTCAGAAAAAGGATTAGAGCTTTTGAAGCAAAGTTTTGAAAATTTTAAGAACAAAATGAAAGAATTTGTTGAAAAAAAAGAAAAAGAATTTAAATCCGGATCAGAAGCCAATAAATTAAAATCTCTTAAAATATGGCTGAGCGACAATGAAAAAACTTCTGCATTTGAAATAAATAATAATTCTACAAATTGTATAAATTATTATAAACTTAATTTTTCTTGTGTAACAACGACTGATGAGCGGTATCTGTTCCCCAAAAATTGGAATCTTAGCGAAATGAAATCAGCATTGAACTCGGCCATTATATCAAAAGAAAATGATTCTGCTTTATTGACCACTCATAATATACCGGATCCAATAAATACCAAACAAGAAATTAGTGTTAATCTGGCTGTTGATAAAGAAACAAACAAAATCAAAACATTTTACCCAGTAAATGCCAATTCCTCGGCTTTGTTTCAAGAAGCCGTCCAAGTCCTAGCTTTTGGTCCACCAGCATGGCAAACATTCTACCCTTGCTCAATAAATGGCACTCAATTTGTTTTTTATCCATTAATATATCTTAATCCGTGTAGTAAAGCCTCTTACCAAAAAGATGTTAAAAGTTCTGATTCCAACCCAGCAAATCTCGAAGATCAAACTTCTGATTTTTTTCAACAACAATAACAAAAATGATAATTAACAAAAAAATCATGAATATTAAAATATAATTAACAATTATTTACTTTTATTCGTTGAAATTGTTAAAAACCTATGATATAATATTGATATAAACAAAATAAATCGAACAAAAAAAATAAAATCAAAATAATAATATAAAAATGAAAAGGATTTGAAAATAACTATGAAACTTAAAATTTGTAATCTAAAAATGAAAAAAAGATTTTTAAAAATTGCGGCTTGCTTGCTTGCTTGCGCCTCATTAATGGTTTCTGTTGCGATTCCCGGCCAAGCAGCAAAAGACAGAATTTGGTCCAAATGTTCCAGTGGAAATATTGAATCATTAAAAAAAGCATGTCAAAGTGAAATCCAAAGCAAAATTAAAGAGAATCTTACCAGTGATTTTGGTCAAGTTGACTCTGTTAAAATTGGTGGATATACGTTTACTAAAAAACGCTATCAGCATATTGCTTATGGAGACTATCAAAATGGCGTGAATTCTCAAGGGCTCCACATGAAGTGTGGACTGGACCTCCTTAAAGAAAGTCTTTCCATTTTTGAGCAACAGCTAGCAAATGAACAAAAATGGAAAGACATCAAAACAAACTCACAAAACGTCCTGAATGCTTATGAAGATATTGGTGATGAAAATGATGCTGGCAGCGTCTTGATGCACTGCCGACTGATTCATTCAAATGTCAGCCACACTAGTCGCTATTTGTTCCCTAAAAACTGGAGATTTGCGGAGTTAAAGAAAGCGTTGGAGATTGCTATTGGGCAAAAAGCTAAATTTGAAGATATTTTGAAGAAAAAATCTGAAGACGTTGATACAAAGAAAAAAAAGATTCAAGATGAACTAGGTAATATAGGGGGAAAAAATCAAGAAACAAAATCTGAAAATACTGCAGCGGCTGCAAGCGAAAATAAAAACTGCCAAAATAAAAAAACAAAAAAGGACTTGAATGTTCTGCTTAAACAATACGTGTTAAACGATATGCTTTATGATTGTGAAAAAAAGCAACTTGCATTAAAGGACGAATGTTTTCCTAATTTATATGGTTATGCCAACACAAACGGCAAGTCGGTCTCTCTCCACATTATAGATATTGGTGAAGTAGAAGGCAATGAGGAAAGTGGGCAAAAGATTCTAGTTCAACTAGTGACTGACGAATTGAGTAAAGAAATAGTGACTTTTTTCCCGCTAAATGTTCAAAATCTCCAAGAGGGCGATTTCCGCATAGTTCCAAACGAAGGGGAAGATGATGCGGATAATAATTCCAACAATTCGTCTAAAACGGACAACAATTTGACTGAAACGAACAACAATTCGCCTCAAACGGACAACAATTCGTCTGAAGCGGACAACAATTCGCCTGAAACGGACAACAATTCGCCTGAAACGGACAACAATTCGTCTAAAACGAAAATTTATGATATTTTTCAACTTGATAAACTAGATGACAAACAGTTTCTGAAAAGAACCAAATTTGAAATATCCGACAAATTTAAAAATAATGCGAGCAACCTACTCAATAATAGAAATATGAATGTTTTGCGTGATATTTTAAATAAATTTAAAGGTCATAAAACAGATGAACAAAGTAAAAAATATTTTGAGGAGTTAAAGGCCTTTGTTGATGGCAAACAACAAAATGATAATAACAAACTAACCGACTATACTAAAAACGCAAAAAATGAACTAGAATCAACCAAAAAAGTTGACACTCTCAATGAATCAAATGTTGGCGCTTCAAGCGAAAAAGACGAAGAAGAAAGTTCACCAAAATCACAATTAATTAATAAGCTAAAATCCGAGTTTGAAAAATTCAAAACTCAAAATTCTGACAAGAGAGAAGAAAGCTGTGATGGAAAAGAATTATATGAAGCAAAAGTATTAATGCTAGATACCATACTGGCTAATGTGTCCAATATTAATCATCAAATCAAGAATGCTAATAAGCAACTTGAAAATAGCATTAAAAATAAAAAAAACGATTTAGTCGGATTAAGAAGCGACATAGATGGTCTGCGGAAACGATTGGCAAATTGTGTTGAACTTATGCAAAAAAGCGGAATAGAGACGTTGTTATTAAAATCAAAAGATAAAGATTGGGATAAATGCGAATTCGCTCAAGGTGGATTAGATTTGTCAAAGGAAGCTAAAAACTTTGATTCGGTTGATAAATATGTGAGTGAACTAGATCAGTTTTTAAACGACTTGCTTCTGGATAATAACGTTTTTTCAAGTGTAATAGGGTTGATGAAAGATAAGTTGAAGAAAGAGGCTCAAATAGAAAAGGAAAAGGCAGCAAAAAAAGCAGCAGAAGCAAAAAAGAATAAAGAAAAACCGATAGAAGTAGATTTTTCAGAGACAGAGTTTGACATATTCGGTTAATATGATATAATAATATTGTGTTAAGAGTGTTGAAAATATTTAACACTCTTAATTTTTTTGCTCTTTGGATCAGACTATTTGAGACTTATGTTAAAAAATGATTTATTTAGGAATATTATTATGGTTTTGAAAAAATTATATAGAAAATATAAAAGTTTGATTTTATATGTTTTTTTTGGCATATGCACAACATTTGTCAATATAGCCTCATTTTGGCTCATGGCGCATGGCTTTAATTTTAAAGCTGTTTTTAGCTCAATTGTTTCGTGGATTTTAAGCGTTATTTTTGCATATATAACAAATAGAAGCTGGGTTTTTAACGCTAAGGCCACGAGGCCAAAAAACATATTCAGGGAAATTTATTCATTTTTTGCTTGTCGCTTTGCAACGGGCGTTTTAGACTGTTTTACAATGTTTTTGTGTGTTGATATTTTTGGATTTAATGATATTATGATAAAAGTTATATCAAATGTCATAGTTGTTATTTTAAACTATATTGCAAGCAAAATTTTTGTATTTAAAAATGCAAAAATTAGTTGACAGACATCTATTGGTTGTGATATAATTAGACCTTGTTGACTGGCTTTGTCATTGACTGTTTTTTTAATTAATATATGAATGGAGAATGTTTTTCAGATGATTAATTTTAATGAACCGCCTGTTTTGGATGATGCTCTGAAATATATTAAACAAGCTTTTTTGAACAAGAAGGTTTGCGGAGACGGAGAATTCACGAAGCTTTGCAACAGGTGGTTTGAAGATAAAACAAAAACAAAAAAAGCCCTTCTAACAACATCTTGCACAAGCGCTTTGGAGATGTCTGCGATTTTATGTGATATATCGCCTGGCGACGAGGTCATCATGCCTTCATACACTTTTGTTTCGACTGCAAATGCTTTTGTTTTGCGCGGAGCAACAGTCACTTTTGTCGACATACGTCCAGACACTATGAACATGGACGAAAAATTAATTGAAAATGCAATAAATTCCAAAACAAAAGCCATAGTTCCGGTCCACTATGCTGGAGTTTCGTGTGAAATGGACAAAATCATGCAAATTGCGAAAAGATATGGTTTGAAAGTTATTGAAGACGCGGCGCAAGGGGTTTCGAGTCTATATAAAGGCAAGCCTTTAGGAACTATTGGAGACTTTGGCTGCTATAGTTTTCATGAAACTAAAAACTATAGCATGGGCGAAGGAGGAGCGATTTTAATTCAAGATTCCAAATATGTTGAAAAAGCGGAAATAATCAGAGAAAAAGGGACCGATCGAAGCAAATTTTTCAGAGGTCAAGTTGATAAATACACATGGGTTGATCGAGGTTCGTCATATTTGCCAAGCGACATTAATGCGGCCTACTTGTGGGCCCAACTGAAAAAAATAGAAGATATATATAATAGTCGGATGTTGGCTTGGAATTTATATCGCGAAGGCCTGCAAAATCTGGCGGATCTGGGGCTAATAGAGCTGCCAACAATTCCAGAAGGCTGTTGCCACAATGCCCATATGTTTTATATAAAAGTTAAAAATATCGCCGAGCGGACAAAGTTCATAGCATATTTAAAAGAAAATGGCATTTGCGCTGTTTTTCACTATATTCCCCTTCATTCAGCGCCAGGAGGGGAAAAATTTGGCAGGTTTAATGGAATTGATCGCTTCACAACCAAAGAAAGCGAGAGGATTGTCCGACTGCCCCTATACTATCAGATAAAGCCTTCCGACATTGAATATATTGTTGACAAGATTCAAAAATTTTTCATTTAATCATATGTTAATTTAGAAAGAATGGGGGGATTTGGTGAAAAAATTATCGTTTGTCATACCTTGTTATAATTCTGAAAAAACAATTGAAAATGTTATAAATGACATAAAAAAAGTTGTTGAAAAAAGAGATGCATATGATTATGAAATAATTTTGGTTAATGACTTTTCAAAAGACAGAACGTCAAGCGTTTTAGAGATGCTTGCGACGAACGACGAAAAAATAGTTGTAATAAATTTTGCCAAAAATTTTGGCCAGCACGCAGCGTTAATGGCTGGATTTAGGCATTCCAGAGGAGACTTTGTCATATATTTAGACGACGATGGCCAGTGTCCTGTTGATCGAGTTTTCGACCTAATAGCGCCGCTTTATGACGATTTTGACATTTCCATTGCAAAATATCGCAAGAAAAAGCAGTCTAGATTTAAAAATTTTGGAAGCAAAGTCAATGACATAATGGCAAAACATTTGATCAACAAGCCGAAAGACCTCGCTCTGAGCAATTTTGGCGCCATGAAAAGATTTGTTGTCGACGAAATCGTGAAATACACTAACTGTTATCCATATGTTGCAGGTTTGCTGCTTCGAACAACCTCAAAAATAGCAAACGTTGAAATGGAGGAAAATGAAAGGCAAAGCGGTTCAACAAATTATAATATACACAAGCTGTTGTCGCTATGGCTGAACGGATTCACTTCTTTTTCAGTTAAACCGCTGCGAGTTGCTTCAGTTGCCGGGATGCTGTTTGCTCTGATTGGATTTGCTTTTGGAATATACACAATAATAACCAAGCTTATTTATAATGAAAATGTTTTAATGGGATACAGCACAACGGTTGCGCTTTTGACTTTTTTTAGCGGGATTAATTTAATGGTCCTTGGAATGATCGGCGAATACGTCGGTCGAATATTTATCAATCTCAACAATTCTCCTCAATATGTCATACGAAACAGTTTTAATTTGAAAAGAGAGGATAGAGACTAAATTTTATGATCAATCAAAAAACAAATAAAATGAGATTTGTTTGGATTTTTTGCGTCATATTGACATTTTTATATGCAATGTTTTTGTTTTTCGCATATAAGCCTTTGGCCAGCCCTGACGCAACCGAAACGGATTTGCCAGCTCATATCAAAGCGGGAATTGAAGACAAAAGCGTATATAGCTTAACATATATAATTTTAGGCCTGCTTTGGCGATTGCCACACGGATCTTGTTTTATTGCATTATTTCTCGCTTTGTTCTTGTGTTTATCTGTGCTATTCACATTTATCTTATTAAAAAAACTTGTCGGAAATATCCAAAATCATTGGCTATACATCATATCCTTGGCTTTAAACATATATATGCCGCTATATGTTCCAATCATCAACAAAGACATGTATCTTGGCACTATTTCTTTTAATCTATACCACAATCCAACATATATAACCATGAAGCCGTTTGCAATTTTATCTCTTTTCTTATTTATTCAAATCAGAGAGAAAATTTTAGACAAAGAGCTTGATGTTTTTAAATATATACTTTTTGCTCTGGCGCTTTTTATCGCGACCTGGTTTAAACCGAGTTTTGCGTTTGGATTTATCCCCTGCGTGGTTTTGGCTGTTTTGGTTGATTTTTTTAGGGGCAAATTAAAAAATATTAACAAATTCATATTTTTAGGATTTACGTTTGTGCCGACCGCGCTTTTGATGTTGTGGCAAAGGACGCAGCTTTTTAACGATGATGGCGTCAGCGAAATATCAATTGGAATATTCAAGGTTTGGAGTTTATACGTTCGACATCCACTGGCAGCGCTGGTTTTGTCCCTAGCCTTTCCAATTGTTGTTTTGATCTTTAACTTTAAGGATCTTGCAAAAGACAAGGTCTATAGATTCAGTTGGATTTTTGCTGTGTTTAATGTTTTGATTTTTGCTTTTTTATATGAATCAGGGCCAAGAATGGCGCATGGTAATTTTGGTTGGGGCGCGCATTTTGCTGTTGGAGTTTTGTTTATTTTATCCATCGCAAAGTTTATACAAAAAATAAAAAAAATCAATATTGAAAAAACAGTTTTTGGTTCGCTTGTTTTAGGAATGCATTTAATCGCTGGTCTAAATTATTTTTTGCAATTTTGTTTTTCGAAATTTTGGTTTTGAATTGAGGTGTTTGTGGTTTGCCTAGAAAATCAAAAATATTTAAATATGGTTTGTGGATTGTTTTCATTGTTTCTCCCTGCATTTTGATGCTAATTTTGTCGAAAATATGGTGTCAAAACATATTTTTAGCAAGACCCTTTTGGAGTGATGAAGTGGGATATTGGAGAGAGATATTTTCCTTTGCTGAGTGTGGCTTTAAAACCGGATATATTGGAATTAACGAATTAATTCCCAAAGTTGGCCAATTCAGCACTCACAGCTTTTTCCCAGCATTTTTTTACTATCCCTTTGCTAAAATATTAAATTGGCCGGTTAATGGAATTGTCATTTCAAACTTGATTTTCATTATTGTTTGTTTTGCTTTAGTCATCGTCATATATAAACCAAATATATCCCAAACTTTAATGCTAACATGTTTATATTCATTTTTTTCACCAGTTATACTGTTCGTTGAAACATCCATGACTGAAATTTTAAATTATGGATTTTTGGCATTATTTTTCGTGCTTTTCTATAAGTATTGCAGCTCGGAAGGAAAACACCAAAAATATTTTTTGATTTTGACAATACTTGCTGGAACAATTTGCTCATTTTATAGAATTACTTACGTTGTTTTGCTTATCCTCCCCGTTTTGGTTTTAAGCGACTTCAAACTCAAAAAATTTACTGCATTATTATTACCATATGGCATATATTCAGGATTGCTGTACCTCGTGACCTCAATTTTCACAGCTCCATACCAACTGGGTGTTTTATATAAATTCACCCACTCGTCAAGCATATTCGAATCCATAAAAGTAATCTTGATAAATTGCAAATCCAACATAAGAGATTTGTTCAGCATAACAAATGGATATAACCTCGAGGCCGGTTTTAGATTACTATATATCATTGTTTTAGCCATATATTTGTTTTGTATATTTTTAAATATTACTGTTAAAAAAAGATTTTTGGTTATATCTTTAAAAGAAAAAATTAATAAGTTTTATATAATCCAATTTGTTTTATTATTTTTGCCACTGATTATCGTTATAGTCATATATGACATGCATACAAATCGAGAGGTTAGAGTTCTTGCTCCCTTTTTGTGGGCTTCGTTTTTTAATTTAATTATATATAAAAAGACCTTATCTCTTAAAATTTTCAAACCAATTTTCGCTATGTTTTTCATATTCAGCATGATTGTTTGGCCTAAAAACTTTTATATGAACAATGAAAGATATTCACACGTTGAAAAAAGAGACTTTACTTTAATCAAAAATGTGGTACAATATGAAGAAGACGCCAGTGATCCTTTTGAAAACACTATTTCAACAAACGTTGCTTTTGATTTTGAGCTTTGGTCCAGCCTAGACCCCGGAATTGGAATCCAGTGGTTAACTTCTGACTTTGAGCTGGAAGATTGCAAAAGTAAATATTTACTTATTAATAAAGATAAAGGCAAAAATGAAGATAGTGAGGATGACGATGAAAGTGAAGACGAAGACATAGAAATAGCTGAATATGAAATCAAAGGCAAAACAGATTTTGGATATTTATATGTGAGGAAGAAGGGTGCGAGCTAATTTGAAAGTTGTGGATGCTTTTTGGGAAAAAAGAAATTTGGGGGTTTGTTGTAATGAAATTGAAATTGAACCTGGTGATGAGACGGATTTTTTGAAAAGAGAATTGCCTTTAAATGAAGCGGAATATACGGTTGTTAAAGTGCCAAGCAATAAATTTGACGCTATGTTTTTGATGCAGGATTTGGGTTATACTTACATTGAATCCAGCATAAATTTAGTTCATGATTTAAAGGAAATTCGGCTAAATCCTCTCCAGCAAAGAATCATGAATTCAATATCATATTCTACAATGAGTAATAAAGACATTGACCAATTGTTTGGCGAAATAAGAAAAGGCATTTTCACAACAGACAGAATTTATATCGATCCATATTTTTCCCATGAACAAGCAGCAAATAGATATGTCAACTGGATTTGCGATGAGCTGGAAAGAGGTTGCAAAATTTTTAAATTGACCTATAAAAACAATTCAGTTGGTTTTTTCACATTTAAAGATATAGGCGAAGGAGTCTGCTATCCGTTTCTAGCTGGAATGTATCAAGACTATTTAAAATCCGGACTTGGCCTTTGCACAATTGAAAAACCTCTGAAGCAAGCGATTAACATGAACTATAAACAATATTCAACCTTCATTTCTTCGAACAATACTAGCACGTTTAGCGCTCATGTTGCTTTAAATTTTTCGTTCAAAAAAATATATCATGTATATATAAAACACACAGCATAATTATTGCGAGGAGAAAGTTATTGTGTTGCTAAAGAGAAAAAACATTTTAATAACAGGAACTAATCGAGGAATAGGCAAAGCCATACTTATCGAATGCGCTAAAAATGGTGCCAATATTTTAGCTCATGCCAGATCCAAAAACGATGAATTTTTAGAATTTATTAAACAACTAGCGTTACAATATGACGTGACTATAACTCCTATTTTTTTTGATATGACCGACGTTAAATTGATGAAAGAAAAAATTCGTGAGATTTTTAAGAAAAAAATTAAAGTTGATGTTTTAATTAATAATGCCGGAATAGCTCATGGTGGTTTTTTTCAAATGACGTCTGTTAGCAAAATAAGAGAGGTTTTTAGTGTTAATTTTTTTTCTCACCTCGAATTAACCCAACTAACTTTAAAATTGATGACAAAAAACAAATATGGCAGCATTATTAATATTGCTTCGATTGCAGGGATAGATTTAAAAGAAGGAAATTGTGCATATGGAGTTTCAAAAGCTGCGATTATTGCGTGGACCAAGGTTTTGTCTAGAGAATTGGCTAAATTTAACATTCGAGTCAACGCCATTGCTCCCGGCTTAACAGAAACTAATATGGCTGGTTTTATGGAACCGAAAGCGGGGAAGGAAATGGTTCAAAACTCTTTGATGAAACGGCTGGGAACCCCCGAGGAAATAGCAAATGTTGCTGTTTTTTTGGCGAGTGAAAAAGCTTCGTTTGTGAATGGACAAATTATTAGAGTGGATGGTGGGTCGATATGATTGATAAAAGTTTGATTAAAAAATGTCAAATGGCGTCTAAAAAAATCAGAATAGATATAATAAAAATGACATATGCTGTTGGTAATGTTGGAGCGCATATCGGGGGAGCATTATCTATGGTTGAGATTATGTCTGCTCTATATCTCGGCGTTATGAAATATGACGTAAATAATCCATTTTGGGAAAAGCGCGATCGGTTTATTTTAAGCAAAGGGCATGGAGTTATGGCTCAATATGCAGCTTTAAAAGAAGCAGGTTTTATCGGCGAGGAAGATTTATTAACTTTTAAAAAAAATGAAACTCAACTTTTTGCGCATCCAAGCATCAATATGGAAATTGGAGTTGAATTTTCCAGCGGAAGTTTGGGGCAAGGATTGTCTTTAGGAGTTGGAACTGCGCTGGCTTTAAAGAAAAAATCAAATCAAACGTCTCGAGTCTTTGTCTTGCTTGGCGACGGGGAATGTGATGAAGGCTCGGTTTGGGAGGCTGCTGCATGTTCATCACACTACAAATTGTCGAATTTAGTCGCAATTGTTGATAAAAACAATTTGCAGTATGACGGCCCGACTGAGGATGTTTTATCTATGGAGAATTTAGAAAAAAAATGGGCGGATTTCGGCTGGAATTGTTTGAGCGTTGATGGCCATTCTGAAGAGGAAATTTTGAATGCATTAAACGCAAAAACAGAACTTCCTCTGGCAATTATTGCCAACACAGTTAAAGGCAAGGGAGTTTCGTTCATGGAAAATGAACCAACTTGGCATAATAATCACCTAACTAAACAGCAATTTTGTCAAGCTATGGAAGAACAAGGGGTGCAAAGTGTGTGATTGATTATAAACGTTCGAACATAAAATTATGGTCTCGACTTGGATCTTGCGGAGCTTTTGGGGTTGCTGCAAATGAACTGGCTCAAACAAGTGATAAGATTTTGATGATAACCTCAGATCTTTGTTTCTACTCGGGGCTGAATCGCTTTAAATCTAAATATCCCGATAGGCTATATAACTGTGGGATAGCAGAACAAAACATGGTTGGAGTGGCAGCAGGCCTTGCTAAGGAAGGATTTGTCCCCTTCGCGACAACATACGCAACATTTGCAGCAGCACGTTGCGCAGATCAAGTCAGAGTAAATATGGGATATATGAAGCTGAACATGAAATTGGTTGGCCTAACAGCTGGAGTTTCTGTCGGAATATTGGGTCCAACTCATATCAGCATTGAAGACATAGCGATCATTCGGTCAATTCCAAACATTATCATTCTTTCTCCCGCTGACTGCACAGAGACCGTTAAAGCAACCATTGCTGCAGCAAAAATTGACGCCCCTGTATATTTGCGTTTATCTGGCCCAATGAATAATCCCGTGGTTTATACTCAAGACTATGAATTTGAAGTTGGAAAGGCAATTGAGCTTAAAGATGGCGGCGACGTTTCCATTATCGCTACTGGAACAATGGTCTATAATTCTTTAAAGGCAGCAGAAATTTTAGACCAAAAATATTCTATCAAGTCCAAAGTTATTGATATGCACACTATAAAGCCGCTAGACACACAGATTATAGACCAATCTTGCAAAAACAAATTATTGGTCACTGTTGAGGAACATAGCAAAATTGGCGGTTTGGGATCGGCTGTTGCTGAATATCTGTCGGAAAAAAGCGTAAGACCTCCTCAGCTGATCATAGGGTTTTGCGATGAATATAAACACGCTGCAAGTTATGATTATTTGATAAAACAATATGAACTTGAGCCAGAGCAGATCGCAGAAAAAATCGCTTTAAAATATAAAAACATGAAAGGATAGATTTATTATGACAAATTTAGAAAAATATATAAAGGCATTTGAAGAAACTTTCAATATCACAGCAGATCAAACCAAAGGGCTTAAGTATCAAGCAATCAGCGAGTGGGACTCAGTTGGCCACATGAGCTTGATTGCGGCTTTGGAGGACGAATTTGACATAATGATCGACACTGACGACATTATAGATTTTAGTTCCTTCGAGAAGGGAAAGGAGATTCTCTCTAAATATGATGTGGAGATTAAGTGAATTTGGCGAAAATGTTGCTGTTATCGAGGAAAATGGCCGGGAAATTTCATACAGTGAGCTTTGCAGTCTTTCAGAAAAATTGAGAGGATATTTTGAGTCCAGGTGTTTGGTTTTTAATTTTTGCAGCAACACATTAGGCTGCTTGCTGGGGTATATCACTTTTATTAACAATAAAATTGTGACTTTGATGGTTGACAGCGGCCTTGAGCGAGATTTGTCAAATAATTTAATAAAAACATATCAACCAAAATATTTATGGCTTCCAAAAGATAAAGCTAAACTTTTTGAAAAATATGAGACTGTTTGTGAAATTGTTGGCTATTGTTTGATTAAAACCGATTTTACTTGTTGTTATAATTTGAATGAAAATTTGGCTCTTTTGCTGACAACATCCGGTTCAACCGGAAGCTTTAAACTGGTCAGGCAGAGTTATAAAAATATAATATCAAACACCAATTCCATAATAAAGTATTTAAAATTAGACTCCAGCCAGCGATCCATATCCACTCTTCCCATGCACTACACATATGGTCTGTCTATTGTCAACACCCATTTAAAGGTTGGAGCCAGCTTGGTTTTAACTGAAAAAACTCTAATGCAAAGAGAATTTTGGAAACAATTAAAAGATTTTCGAGTGACTTCTTTTGGCGGCGTTCCATACACATATGAAATGTTGGACAAATTAAGGTTTTTTAGGATGGACTTGCCGTATCTTCAGACCATGACGCAAGCTGGAGGTCGGTTATCTTTAAATCTACACAAAAAGTTTGCAGAATATGCTCTAAAAAGTAGCAAAAATTTTGTTGTTATGTATGGGCAAACAGAAGCAACGGCGAGGATGTCATATTTGCCTCCGGAAAAATCTTTAACAAAAGCTGGCAGCATCGGAATCGCAATCCCTGGCGGGGAATTTAGCTTGGTTGGTGAGAATCTGGAGCCTATAACGGAGCCGGGGATTGAAGGAGAACTGATATATCGAGGAGAAAATGTGACGCTTGGATATGCAAAATGTGTTGATGATTTAGCCAAAGGAGACCAAAGAAACGGCGTTTTGAAAACCGGCGACATGGCAAAATTTGACGAGGATGGTTTTTATTATATAGTTGGAAGAAAAAAGAGATTTTTAAAAATATTTGGCAGCAGGGTTAATTTAGACGAAGCTGAGCAGCTTTTGCGCTTGGAGTTTGAGGATATTGACTGCGCTTGTTGTGGCGTGGATGACAGGATGTATATATTCATAAATAAGCAAGAAAAAACAGATGATGTTCTAAAATTTATATCTTCAAAAATGTCTCTGCATCACTCAGCATTTAAGGTTTTGCATATTGAAAAAATTCCCAGGAGTGAATCAGGAAAAATTTTATATCCCGCGTTGGAGGGCTATTATGATAAACTATGACGAGATTTTAAATTTGAAACCTTTTTCTTTGAATAGGTCCCAAAAAACCGAAATGTTAACTAAAAATCTCGCTTATTTGACTAAACATCATTATAATAATTGTGAGATATATAAAAATATGTTAGACGTGATAGATTTTGACGAAAAAAATGTCAAAACCTATTATGATTTGCCGTTTATTCCTGTCAGTCTTTTTAAGCAACTGGAGCTAAAAAGTGTTCCCCAAGATGAAGTTTTTAAGGTCATGACTTCATCGGGAACGACTGGCCAGGCTGTTTCGAAAATATATTTAGACCGAGAAACTGCAAGCCGCCAGCAAAAGACATTGGTTAGCATTGTTTCGGAATTCACGGGTTCTGCGAGGATGCCAATGCTCATAATAGACAGCCCGTCGGTTATAAAAAATCGAGCAATGTTTTCAGCAAGAGGCGCTGGAATATTGGGGTTTTCAATTTTTGGCAAAAAAAAGACATACGCTTTAAATGACGACATGAGCTTAAACGTTGAGGCGATCGAAAAATTTTTAGCTGAAAACAAGGATGAAAAAATTTTCCTCTTCGGTTTCACATTTATGATATGGAAGCATTTTTATCAAGAACTTTTAAAATTAAACAAACATTTTGACCTTTCAAAAGGAATATTGTTGCACGGGGGAGGATGGAAAAAGCTTGCGTCTGAAGCTGTTTCTCATGAAGATTTTAAAAATCGATTGACCTCAGTTTGTGGACTTTGCGATATACACGATTATTATGGCATGGTTGAACAGACCGGATGCATATACATGTCGTGTGAATATGGACACTTGCATTCCAGCATTTTTTCTGATATAATAACTAGAAGAGCTCTGGACTTGAAGCCATGTGAATTCGGCGAATCAGGGATTGTTCAAGTGGTTTCGATTTTGCCAAAGTCATATCCGGGGCACTCGCTTTTGACTGAAGACGAGGGCGTTGTTTTAGGAGAAGATGACTGCAAGTGTGGCAGGATGGGAAAATATTTTAAAATTAACGGCAGGTTAAAAAACGCTGAAATCAGGGGGTGCAGTGATACATATGCAAACAAATTTTGAAAATTTAGAATATGTTGTTGGAAATAGTCAGACAATAGAAAATATGCTTCCAATGCGGCCGTTTGCTCCTTTTGCGGACTGTGTTGTTGATTTTTTGAACGCATTATCTAAAGCATTAATGAAAAAAGGCAAAAATTTCTCAGATATTGTGACTTTTGGGTTTTGGTGTCGAAAATCTGCGATTTTAAAGCAGAAAGAAAAATATGACGATTTGTCTTCAAGAATTGGCCGAGGAATAGTTTTCCACAGCACTCCATCTAATGTTGCGGTTAATTTTGCGTTTAGTTTTGCAAGTGGATTGCTAGCCGGCAATGCGAATATAGTTAGGCTACCTGCTAAAAATTTTGAACAAGTCGAAATAATATGTGAATGTGTCAACAATTTATTAAAATCGGATTTTTCAAATTTAGCTAAATATGTATGTATGCTAAAATATTCGTCTGATGAGAAAATAACCGACTTTATGTCATCAATATGTGACACGAGAATCATTTGGGGCGGAGATCAAACGATTGCAAACATCAGAAAATCTCCACTTGGGCCCAGGGCAACCGAAATAACCTTTGCCGATCGATATTCGATAGCTGTGATTTGTGCGGATGAATATTTAAAGATGAATAATAAAGACAACATAGCAGCAAATTTCTATAATGACACATATTTTTCCGACCAAAACGCCTGCACATCTCCCAGAATTATTGTTTGGATTGGCGATGAAAAAGAGAAAGCCAAGGAAGTTTTTTGGGAAAATATCGAGAAAATGGTTGCTAAGGAGTATGAAATGGCTCCTGTTCAAGTTGTTGGAAAGCTGACTGCTTTGTTTAAAGTTGGGGCGGCTCACAAAGTTAAATTGATTCCGCAAAAAAGCCAGTATATAACTCGAGTGAAAGTAGACAAAATACCTGGCGACTTGATGGACTATAAATATAACAGCGGATTCTTTTTTGAATATGATGCCGACAATTTGTCTGAAATTTTTCCAATATGCGATAAAAAATGCCAAACATTAACATATTTAGGAATAGATCCAAATAATATAAAAGCTTTTATTTCTGAATATAGGCCAGAAGGCGTGGATCGAGCTGTTCCAATGGGAAAATCTATGGACTTTGATCTTGTTTGGGACGGGTATGATCTAATAAGAGAATTGTCTAGAAAATTTGCTGTTATATGATTAATATTTTAGTCATATGGAAATTAATTTAAAAAATTAAAGGGGAGGATGGTTGTTTTATGAAAGCAAAAGCTTTAATTTTTCTGCATATGATACTAGTTATGTATTCACTGAGTGGCGTTTTTGCCAAATTTGCTGGGATTCAGGAATTTGGAAGTGTGTATTTTTTCATATATTATGGAATCGAATTGATAATTTTGCTTTTATACACTGTTTTTTGGCAACAAATTATAAAAATCCTTCCTTTAACGTTGATGTTTGCAAACAAAGCCATAACCATCATTTGGGGAATTGTTTGGGGAATGGTTATTTTTGATGAAAAATTAACGTTAGGTAAAATAGTAGGCTCTGTTTTAATTATTTTGGGAATAATTTTTTATACTAAATGTAATAATTTGGGAAAGGAAGATATAAATGCATAATTCTTTTTTAATATGTGTTATTGTGTTGCTAATGTCAATTTTTATAAGTTCAATTTCTCAAGTTATTTTAAAAAAATCAACTTTTAAGCATTATGATAGTGTTATTAGGGAATATATAAATTTACCAGTTGTTTTAGCGTATAGCATATTTTTAGTTGCAACCACAATGTCTGTTTTTGCGTATGGCGCTATTCCGCTTTCGCTTGCCGTTGCGCTGGAAACAACCAGTTATTTATATATCACGTTTTTTGGAGTCGCCATTTTTAAGGAAAAATTAACAAAACAAAAAATATTTTCACTCGCGTTAATTATCGTGGGGATTTTGGTTTATGCTTTGGTTTAAATTAAAATATATCAATGATAATTTTTGATTTATGCTAAAATTTTGTGTATAGAGATGAAAATATTAGCATTATTCCTGTGAAAAACAGGGTTGGATTTTTAAAACGTATTATTATAAACACTCCAATTAATGATAAAAATATGGCAACAGACCAGGATATTATATTATATATTTTTAAACATATTTGAAAATTAAAAAAAATCTCTAAAATTTTAAACAGTATTTGTCCGCCATCCAGATTAACGTTGGGCAAAAGGTTGAACATCATCAAACACAAATTAACAGCCGCTGGGGTTTTCAAATTTAGTTTCAAACAAATCACAAATAGTATTAAATTTCCTATGCAACCAGAGATTAAAACGATTATGTCTTGCATAAGGGGCAGATTTTGTTTTTTAATGAGTTTTATTCCGCTCAATTCAAAAATAATGCAATCAGGCTTTGCTGAGAAAACGTATATTGATAATATATGAAAAAATTCGTGAAAAAATGACGAAAATATGCCCCATACTACAATTTTTGTTGTGTCATATAGTAAAAAAACAGATATTAGGCATATATATAAAAAAGAAACTGAAATTTTAATCCCAAAAATTTTAAATCTAATCATGCGAGCGTTGGAAACAGGCTTGAAGGATTGATCCACTTTCCATCTTTTTTCACTCCAAAATGAAGATGTGGGCCTGTGACTAGGCCGCTGTGGCCAGATTTGGCAACGATTTGCCCTCCAGAGACATCACTCCCGGCTTCAACTAGTATTTCGCTGCAATGCGCATAGAGCGACTCATAGCCATCGGCGTGTTTTATAAATAAAAAGTTTCCAAAGCAGGGGGAGCTTGATTTTTTGCTGATCGTTCCGTCTGCCATTGCTAAAATTGGCGTTCCATCCCCAACAACTATATCAACTCCATTGTGGGTTTCGTTGCTTTTTCCGGTTAGAGGACTTGTTCGTTTTCCGAATTTGGATGAAATTTTTCCATGAGCTGGTTGCTTGAGCTCCAAAAAAAAGCTGTCTCCTGAGTCTGATATTATTGCGCTGTCCAATGAATTTTCCAGATCATTTTCAAGTATTTGAGCGGTTGCTGATATATCAGCTTCTGTTTTTTTATTTTCAAATGTCAAGAAATTATTTATAAATAGTCCTATTTTGTCTATGACATTTTTAAATCCATCACTCAGTTGAGGACCATCTAATGATGTTTTTATTTGTTTGCTGGCTATTTTGTAAATTTCGGGTGACATAATTTTCAACCCTCCAAGAGTTGCCAATAAAAACACACAAATAAAAGTTTGAGCGCACAATACGTGAAATAAAAATTTGTGTTTATTTTGTGAAGATTTGTTGTCTTTTTCTAGATTATTATCATTTTTATAAATATCTTCATCAAATTCATAATAATTTGAAAATGCATCATCAAAATATTCATTGTTCATTTTATCGCCTCCCCCACACATAAAATTTTATTCGCAAAAATATGTGGATATGCACATTGTCTCAAGAATTGGCGTATTATAAATTGTGAAAGACGCATTTGGGCCAAAAAAAGGTGAGGTTATTGTAATGAGATTTAGAAGAAGGAGAAATTTTAATAATAATATAACTGGAAAATTGTTGATTGCAAGCGGCGTTTTAATAATAGTCTTCACAACGCCTGTTAAAACCCTTGCCATAATAACTGCCATTGGTTTGATAATTTTTGGTCTGATATTGTTATTTTTTAATAGGTAACTATTATTTAAAAGGAGTTTTTTATATGAAAATTGTTGTTGTCCACAGCCCCAAAGTTTTGTCCCCAATTTTAAGGCTAATATTTAAAATAAAAAAGGAAACAGTTTAAACTAAAAAAAGACCGGCGCTAAAAATGCAGGTCTTTTTTATTTTGATTATATTAAATAATTTATCAATATTTAGTGTTTTTTAGTTCATCATATATAAAACAGTAACTCCTATAGCGCTGCCGATGAATCAAACCATCCTCAACAGCTCGCCGAACCAAACATCCCTCTTCGAAAGTGTGAGTGCAGGTTTTAAACTTGCAATCTGAATATTTTTTAAATTCTCTGAAACAGTCAGTCAGATTTTCTTTTGTGATTCTATCATATTTTAAAATATCCACAGTTGAAAAACCTGGAGTATCTGCAATAAATCCGTCATTAATTGAAAATAACTGAGTGGTTTTGGTGGTGTGTTTTCCTCGGCCGAGTTTGAGGCTAACTTGGTCTGTTTTTAAATTTAATTCGGGGAGCAACTTATTCAGCAAAGTTGATTTGCCGACCCCTGAATTGCCGCATAAAGCGGATATTTTTCCGGAGACCAAATTATAAATCCTGTCTAGATTATTTTTAGTATTGTCGATAAAAATATAATTAATCCCAGCTAAATTATATATATTCGAAATTTCATCCGGACTGGCCATATCGGTTTTAGTAATAATTATAGATATGTCAATTTTTTTAAACTCTGCAATCGCAATCAATCGATCCAAAACCAAATAATTAACATTTGGCTCACAAGTTGAAACAACAAACAAAACCCGATCCAGATTAGCCAGCGCAGGCCGCAGAAAAAAATTCTTCCTTGGAAATATTTTATCAATAATATTAAAATTTTCAAAATGTTTAACAATAACCCGATCCCCAACAACGGGTTTAGCGCACTTTTTTCGAAATATTCCACGCGCTCTACACTCAAACAACTCCCCTCCGGATTTGACAGAGTAAAAGCCGCTGATTGAGCGAACTATCAGCCCTTCACGCTCAAACATAGAACAAAAATTTCTCCAAAATCATAAAGTGCTGGAAAAAGCAGAATTGTTAAAATGAGGGTTGGATGTTGGGGGATCCGAGTCGAAATTAACCGTCAATGTTCCATATATTGCTGACTTTTTGGTTGATTTATTAGTTATTTTAACAGTATATGTCACAGTAGACGAACCAGAGTCAATAAATGAAACCGTTCCTCCAACCATATAGGTTCCTTCTGCAACAACTTTGCTGCTGGAATTCAAAACAACAACCTCAAATGCGTCGCTTATTTGTTGAGTTGAATTAAGATTAATTTTTAGGTTTGCAGATCGTGAAGCTGATTTGCCGGAGCTGACAATTAGCGTGATGCGTGTTCCGGATTCCGCCTCTCCCGTTATGTCCTGGGAAATGATGGTGCCTGCCGGCCTGGAATCATTTTGCTCAGTTGACGAAACCTCAAATCCAGCTGCTCTGAGAGTCGCCCTGCCGGATTCTAAACTTTGGCCAACAACATTTGGAACGCTTCTGGTCTCGCCCTTGCCGCTGCTATAGTATATTGTTATGGAGGTGTTTTCAGGGACTTGGTCTCCAGCTTGCGGGTCGGTTGATATAACATAGCCGGCTGTCACGCTTTTGTCATCTTTTTGGACGGTTTTTATGTCGTTAAAGCCAGCAGATTTAAGCTTTGATTTCGCGTTTGCAAGCGACATATTTGAAACGTCAGGAACCGAAATGGCTTTATTTCCGAGGCTCACCTTCAATTTAACCTTATATCCCCGTTTAACAAGCATTCCCGGCGGTGGATCCTGGGAAAAAATAACTCCCTTTTCATATTGAGAATTATATTCCTCTGTGACTGAAAAATCCAAATCCGCATATTTGCCATTGTCCATGGTCCTGACGTCACTGTATTTTGTTCCAACGAAATTTGGAATCTCAATATCACCGGTTTTGCTCCCATTGTTTCCCAAAACGAAAGCGCAGACAACCATTATCGCAACCAAAACAACTGCTGAAGAGATTCCGACAAGGATTGGGATCAATTTGTTTTTATTTTTTTTCAAATTGCCGAACTTTTTCGACCCAGGCGAGGATTGTTGTTTCATTTGCTCTTTTTCAGAAACAGTGAAATATTTAGTGGTTGAATCATTATCGTTGAAATATTTATATTCAAATAAAATGTCTGGATTTTTTTTGAACTCGTCTATGTCACGAAGCATTTCAGCAGCGGATTGATATCGATTTCCAGGGTCTTTTTGCATAGCGCGACACATTATGTCTGAAAGGCCTTGTGGAATGGCTGGATTTAATTTCAAGGGCGATTCGGCCAAAGACTGAATCTGTTTGGCTGCAACCATCTCAGGTGTGTCTCCATCAAACGGCAGCTTGCCCGTCAGCATTTCATACATCATTATTCCAACTGAATATATATCGGATTTTGCATCAGTCACCCCGCCACTAGCCTGCTCAGGGCTTATATAGTGAACAGATCCGATCGCTCGGTCTCGATTAATTTTTTCATCACGAGCAAACCGCGCTATTCCAAAATCCATTATTTTTATGGTTCCGTCTTGCAGCAGCATCACATTTTGAGGCTTGATGTCCCTGTGAACTATCCCTTTGTCATGAGCATGCTGAAGCGCTCTCAAAATTTGAAAGGTGAAGTGAACTGTGTCTTTCCATTCTAAAACTTTTGCTTTATCCATGAATTCTTTCAAAGTCACGCCGTCAATATATTCCATGACTATGTATTGAATTCTGTCGCCAAAATTAACGTCAAAAATTCTAACTATGTTTGGATGAGAAAGGCTTGCAATTGCTTTAGATTCATTCCTAAACCTTCGAACAAAGTCTTCATTGCCTAAATATTCATCTTTTAAAATTTTAATCGCAACATCACATTTTTCAACAATGTCATATGCTTTATATACATTGGCCATCCCACCTATTCCGATTAGTTCAGAAAATTCATATCTGCCATCCAGACGCTTGCCAATTAACTTATCCATTAACGATCCTCCCTAAAATATTATAACAATAAAACGCAAAACAGGCCAAAAATCAAACCTCCATGAGAATAACAGTTATGTTGTCACATCCCCCATTGCTGTTTGCCAAGGTTATTAGGCGCGAAACAGACTGTTTTAAATCCTTTTTAGCTTGCAAAATTTGCCGAATTTCCTCATTACTGCACATGCTTGTTAAACCATCTGAACACAAAAGTATCCTGTCACCACATCGAACCTTAGAGCAAACAAAATCATATTCAACATTTGAATCTATCCCAATAGCCCTTGTTATTTCATTTCGCCTGGGATGAACCCTCGCTTCTTCTTGCGTCAATTCCCCTGAATCAACCAATATCTGAACATAGGAGTGGTCAACAGTCAGCTGCGTTAGCATGCCATTTGTATATAAATATGCTCTGCTGTCTCCAACATTTCCAATCAGCAGATCATTTTTTATGAGTATGGCGCTGACAACAGTTGTTCCCATGTCCTTCAAATCTTTCTCAGACGAGGCTTTGTCAAAAATGCGCCTGTTTGAGGTTATATATGCATTTGCGAGCGTCTTACTCACAGAATCTATGGTTGAGGGCTTGCTCAGGACTTTAAAAAGTTGGCTCAGCAAAATATCACGCATGGTTTGGCTTGCTATGTTGCCGCCGTTTTGACCGCCCATTCCGTCGCAAATGAAAGCAAAACCAGACTTTTCGCTCGGCTGACCATATGCAAAAGCGTCTTGATTGATCTTTCTAGACTTGCCAACATCAGTTTTTCCATAAATATTCAACGAAAAACCTCCTAAATAACTTAAACATCCAAAGAATTTCTTCTCAATTGTCCACATGATGCGTTAATGTCTTGGCCCAGAGTTCGGCGAATTGTGACTGAAATTCCTTGATCACGCAAAATTTCAGAAAATCTATATATCTTGGCGCTTGGGGCAGGTCGAAAAGAGCGCTCAGGAATTGGGTTTATTGGAATCAAATTAACGTGGCATATCATGCCCTTTAAAAGCCTTGAAAGCTCATAAGCATGCTTGGTTGATGTGTTTACCCCGTCAATACAGGCATACTGGAAAGTGACTCTTCTGTTGGTCATTTTAACATATTTTTTGCATATATCTATTAATTGATCAACACTCCATTTTTTTGCGATTGGCATGATTTTTTTTCGAATTTTATCATTAGGAGCGTGAAGAGAAACTGATAAATTAACCGGAATCCTTTCTCCTGCAAGCATTTGGATTTTATCAACCAAGCCGCATGTTGAAATGGTGATGTGCCTAAATCCAAGATTCCTGCCTTTGGGGTGTGATATATTTTTGAAAAACCTGATAAAATTGTCATAGTTATCTAGAGGCTCGCCAATCCCCATGATGACAACATTTCCAATTTCGCAGCCAAGATCTTTTTGACAGCTATAAAACTGATCAAGCATTTCAGCCGCAGTTAAATTCCGAATATAGCCCGACTTGCAAGACGCGCAAAACAAACATCCCATTTTGCAGCCAACCTGTGAGGAAATGCAAACCGTCTTTCCAAAAACATATTCCATGACAACAGATTCAACAAACTCGCCGTCCTCAAGCTCATATAAATATTTTACAGTATTATCCATGGAAGATACAAGTCTTTTTTTAATTTTTATGCGATTTATATAAAATTCGCCCTTCAATTGGTCGATAATTTGTCTAGAAATGTTTTTCATTTCAAAAAAAGACTCAACGTTTTGCCGATGCAGCCAGGAAAATATCTGCTCGGCCCTGAATTTTTTGTGTTCATTTTTTTGGGCCCAATCAACTAATTCTTCAAACAGCATAGATTTTATGTCTTTTTTAATCAATTTTATCTTTCCTCCGAAGAACACTCAAAAAAAATCCATCACAGTTAATTTTTCCTTCAATCATGGTTAACATATTTTCAGCATTTGGGAAATATTTTCTAACAAATTTCGGAATATCACACAAATCGAATTCGTGATTGTTAGCTAAAAATTCATTAACAACCCTCTCGTTTTCAACTTTTCTCAAAGTGCATGTTGAATAAATCAAATATCCTCCAGGTTTCACACTTTTTGAAGAAGAGTATAGTATTTTTCTTTGAATATCAGTTAATTTCTCAATGTTTTCTTGTTTTTTATATTTAATTTCAGGCTTTCGACCAACAACTCCAAATCCCGAACAGGGAACGTCACAAAGGACCAAATCAAAACTTTCTCCAAACTCATCTCGAGCGTCAAAAACAATTCCCCGAACACCATCTATCCCCAGCCGCTTTGCATTTTGCCGAATCAGCTCAACTCGTTTGGGGTTACCGTCGCAAGCAACAATTTCAGCGGAGGTTTCTTGAGCAATGGTTAAAGTTTTTCCCCCAGGAGCGGCGCAAACGTCTAAAACACTGCGGGGATTGAAAAATGAGGCAACTTGCGCGCAAAGCTGGGATGAAATGTCTTGAATGTGGAAAAACCCTTTTGAAAATGATCTAGTCGCCGCAGCGTTTCCCCCTTCAACAAGCAAACAATTTGGCAACTGGCAGGTTTTGGTTTTTATTCCTTCCTCTTCAAGCTCGCGCATCAGATCAACCTGAGTTGTTCTTTTGGGGTTGACTCTGATTGCGACAACAGATTTTTCAAGCTGATTCTTCAAAAAATTTTGCGCAATGTCAAAACCATAATCCTCAATCAAACTTTTAACTATCCATTCGGAACAAGATGACATAATTGATAAATATTTGACTCTGTCATCTTTTTCTGGCGGGATGCTAAAATATTTGCCTTTGCGAATAAACTCCCGAAGAACAGCATTAACAAACCCTGAAGCACTCTTATTTTTCGAAATTTTAGCAAGGTTGACATATTCATTAACAACAGCATAGTCCTGGTTTTTCATATATAATAGCTCATAAATAGCCATCTCGAGAATTATTCGAACTTGATTTTGAATTTTTCTGACTTTGGAATATTGGGATATTATGTGATCCAGAGTTAATTTTCTTTCCAAAACACCATAAAAAAGCCTTGAAACAAGCTCACGATTTATTGATTTTGGGGATTTAAAGCTAAAAAACGAGTTTAAAACAATGTTTGAATATCCACCTTCAACTAAAACTCGATATAGCAGCGTCATTGCAGACTGCCTTGCGTTATTTTTAGTCATCACTATTTCTGCTATTTAAAAACAATCGGAGCAACTGCGCAAGAGACAGCAGCAACGCAACAACATACGTCATGGAAGCGGCCCAAAGGACTTTCTTAGCTCCTCCGATTTCTTGTGAATTTAATATGCCTCCGGACTTAATTATCGAGATCGCCCTGAGGCTTGCGTTGAATTCAACAGGCAACGTCACAAATTGGAAAATGGTTGTTAGCAGGAAAAATCCTATAGCTATGTGGAACATAATTGGCAGATTTGCAAAAAAACCAACAAAAATAATCGGCAGATATATCCAATTGCTCATTTTTATCGCAGGGACCATTGCAGCTCGTATTTTGACGGGAACATATTTACGAGCATGTTGAATCGCATGACCTGCCTCGTGGGCTGCAACTCCAACGGCAGCTATTGAATCCTCGTCATAGTTTTTTGCGGAAAGCCTCAAAACATTGGCCCTGGGATCAAAATGGTCTGTCAGATGCCCCTGGATTTTTTCAATTCGAACGCTTCTGAGCCCTTCCATGTCTAAAATTCTTCTTGCAGCCTCGGAGCCTGTCATCCCTCTGGAATTTCTTTGGCCAGAATATTTTGCATAAATCATGTTCACTCTAGCATTAACTATAACTATTAGTAAAAGTATTGGAACAATCACAAATAAATAATACATATAGTCATTTAAATAAAAAGTCAAAAAAATCACTTCCTCCAATTATTTTAAAATGGTTCCTTTTTCAACTGCACTGCCGTTTAAAAAATCCTTTGCAAGCATTTTCTTCTTGCCTTCAAGCTGAACTTCAACAAACTCAACAGCGCCGGTTTTGCAAGCAACTATAAATCTTTTTTTGCTCAAAATTTCTCCCGGCCTTCCAAAATATTCGTCATTTAGAATGCTTTTATACACTTTTAATTTTTTTTCACCCAAATAACAATACGCACAAGGCCAATCGGACAGGCCGCACACTTTGTTGTGTATAACTTCCGATGGCGCCAAAAAGTCAATCTTTGCGATTTCTTTAGTCAAAATAGGCGCATATGTTGCTTTTTCGTCATCTTGAGGCAAGCGGCTTGCAGTTTCATTTTCAATCTCAGACAATGTTTCGCAAAGCAAACTCGCTCCCATAGGCGCCAACCTGGCAAAAAGCTCCGCCGCCGTCTCATTTTCCCCAATTTGAGTTCGAGCTGTTTTTATTATATCACCCGTGTCAAGCCCCTCAGACATATACATGGTTGTCACACCAGTCACTTTATCGCCGTTTAGAATGCTTGACTGGATTGGCGACGCCCCCCTATATTTTGGAAGCAACGAAGCGTGGACATTAACGCAACCATAGCGAGGAATTTCAAGAATTTCTTTTGGCAAAATTTGGCCATACGCAACAACCGATATGAGATCTGGGTTTATTTTTTTCAAAATCTCAATCTGCTCCGGATTTTTCAAAGTTTTGGGTTGATATACGGGAATTTTATTCTCAACGGCCCTAATTTTAACTGCAGAAGGCATTACAATCTTTTTTCGGCCGACCGGTTTGTCTGGCTTTGTGAAAACAGCGACAACTTCATGACCATCCTCCAAAAGCCGCAAAAGAGCCAAAGATGCAAATTCTGGCGTTCCCATAAAAACAACTCTCATGTTAAAAACAACTCTCTCTCAAAAATCTTTCAACCGCGATATAAATTTTTGACTTTATCCAGGAAAACAATTCCATCCAGATGGTCTATTTCATGGCAAAGCGCGCGCGCAAGCAACTCTTCCCCTTCAACGAAAAATGGCTTTCCAGCTCGATCAAAAGACTTAACTTTAACATACGCGGGCCTCTCAACGTCTTCATAGCGATTGGGATATGACAAACATCCTTCTTGCCCAATCTGTTTTCCGCGAGTTTCAACGATTGTTGGATTAATAAGCTCTATGACGCCCGTCCCAACGTCAACAGCTGCAACACGACGCAAAATCCCAATCTGAGGAGCAGCCAAGCCAGCTGCGTTGTCAACAAAATGCAGGGTTTCAATAATGTCATCCATCAAAACCGCAAGATTTTCGTCAAATTTGACAATTTTTTTGCATTTTTTATGTAAAACAGGATCATCATCAGTTATTATATTCCTCAAAGCCATATTTTTTCCTCCTAAGCGTTGATTATATCACAATAAACAAAAATATTCAACAAACAAAACACACCCCAGAACGCAAGTTCTATTTTACATTATTTCGCCGTTCATGTCAATATTACATCTTATTTTAAAAAAATTTCCAAACGAAAAAACCTCGATGGCTATGGGCCTAATCCAATTTCTAAATTTATTATTATTTTTGCATTTAATTATTATCCTTTTTCTATAGCGTTTATTTAATATTTCCAAATATGGAGTGGATATTCCAAGAAGTTGTATGGGAACTGCTGGAGTTGCATATTTTTTGCAAGCGTTCACAAATTTACGAGCGCATTCCATGACTTTTTTCTGATCAAGTCCGCTAAAATTCACAACACACAAATCGCAAAATGGGGGGCAAAAAAAACTCTCGCGTTCAATAATTTCGTCTCTGTAGAAATTTTCAAAATTTTGTTTGGCCGCCTGCAAAATGGTTTGGTCTGCGGGGTTATATGTTTGAATTATCGCCCTCCCCAGCTTGTCGCCACGTCCACTCCTGCCAACAATTTGTGTTAACAATGAAAACATCCGCTCGTGACATCGAAAATCGGCGCTGCAAAGCATGTTATCAATCGCCAAAACTCCAACCAGCGTCACATTTGGAAAATTCAGCCCTTTAGCCACCATCTGTGTTCCGATTAATATTTCATACTTTTGCTCCTGAAAGTCTTGTATTTTTTTTTCCAGATCCAGCCGCGTGAAAACCGAGTCTGCGTCAAGCCTCAAGACCCTAACGCCGGGAAAATTTGCTGATATGTCAAGCTCTATTTTTTGAGTCCCCTGCCCCTGATACAAAATGTGCTTTTCATCACAATAGGGACAAATTTTTAGTTTGCTTTGAATATATCCGCAATAGTGACACATAAGTGAATCATTTGAATTATGATATGTCATTGGAGCTGAACAGTTGCGACATCTAATTTTTTGCCCGCAGTCCAAACAAACCGCGCTAGAACTATAGCCCCTTCGATTCAATAATAATATACTTTGTTCGTTATTTTGCAAATTTTTTTCCAGTTCATTAAATAATTTCAAGCTCATTCCTGGAATAGGCGACGTGTCGGATTTTTTCAAATCCACCAATAAAACTTCGGGCAGCTGGGCTTTTTTATATCTGTTATTTAAGACAAACTCTTTATATTTTCCAATTTTTGCGAAATATTGCGTTTGGATTGATGGCGTCGCTGAGGCAAGAAGCAAAACGGCGCAAGAGCGAAAACAGCGATATCTGGCGACATCCCGGGCATGATATCTGGGCGCCATTTCGCTGCTTTTATAGCTTTGTTCGCCTTCTTCATCCATGATTATTAGTCCTAAATTTTCACAAGGAGCAAAAACCGCACTTCGTGTTCCAATGACGAGTTGTGCCTCGCCTCTCAATATCCGCTTGTGTTCATCTAGCTTTTCCGCTTTTGTCAAGGAGCTGTGGATGACGGCGACTTTTTCCCCGAAAAAAGATTGGAAAAAAGAAACCATTTGCGGAGTTAGCGATATTTCCGGGACCATTAATATACACTGTTTGTTTAGTTTAAAAACGTGGTCAATCAATTTTAGGAAAACAATTGTCTTCCCGCTGCCGGTGACTCCTCTAAGCAACGCAACCGAGGCAGCTTTTTTTTCAAGCAAATCAACAAGTCCAGCTACGATTTTTTTTTGAGCTTCATTTAAAATAATGTCATCAACTAATTTAGTTTCTACAGCATTTTTATATGGATTGCGATATATTTCCTGCTGGCAAATTTCAACTAAATTCATATTTATTAGATTTTTTAAGACAGCATCCGTCACTCCGCACGAATAGCATGCTTTTTTTGCCGAAATCACGCCAGATTTTTTTATAAATTCCAGCAATAATTTTTGCTTTTTGGTTAATTTATAGCCGCTTAAATCAGAAATTTTCGCCTTAACCATAGATATTTTCTTATCCAAAATTTTACGGCGTGTATTTTTAGATTTAAATAAAACTCCTCGCTGCTCCAACAGTTTAACAACGCCGCCTTGTCCGTTTGCAATTAAAGTTTTTATGTATTTATCCACATTTTTGCTGCTTGACATGGCCTTTAATTTGTCTAAAATAACCAATTCTTTTTCGGAATAAGTTGAATCATCTAAATATTTAAAATTCCAATTTTCAATAATATCATAAAATAATCCTGATGGTATAATGCATTTGATCGCTTCAAACCAAGTGCAAAAACATGTTTTTTGCATAAACTCAGCAACTCCCAAAAGCTCTCTGGAAATGATCGGTTTTTCGCAGAGAACTTCAGAAATTGATTTATAATTTTTTCCATTCGCATCAATTTTTTTAACACCGCAAACCATTGCCTGCCGCAATCTATTGGATTTTCCAAATGAAACCCAAACCAAACATCCAACTTTTAATTTGCAAATTAATGACTCTGGAATTAAATATTCGAAAAGTTTATCAAAACTCAAAGATGTTTTTTCAACTGCAACCAAAGCAACTAGCATAAAAAATTCCACTCTCTAAAAAATTATCAGTCAATTCAGGATTTTTCAAGCTTCAATATGTGGTCTAAAATAACATCTGCCAATTCGATTTTTTTTGATTTTATTTGAATATTTCACTTTTGGCGCATAATCTGCAACAGCAGCAGATAAAATGTAAATGTCGTTTGATTGCGCTAAATCCAAAACGGCTTTGTGCATCTGGCTTGCGCTTTCAACAAAAATCGCGTTAACGCCTGAAGGGGCCTTCAAACTTGTCTTTCCGGAAATCAAGGTCACATTAGCTCCACGTTTTGCAGCTGCTTCGGCAACTGCATACCCCATCCTCCCACTTGATCGATTGGTTAAAAACCTGAAGGGATCGATTGCTTCTTGCGTTGGCCCGGCAGTTATCAGGAGTTTTTTTCCATTTAAGTCCAAATGCCTATTTAATATATTTTCGATTGATTTAAGAATTATATCAACGTCTGGAAGCCTGCCTCTTCCAACATCTCCACAAGCTAATCTCCCCTCGGCCGGCTCAACAACGTGAATTTTTCGGCTGATAATTGTTTGAAGATTGCTCTGAGTTGCTTCATTTTCAAGCATTCCTGTGTTCATGGAAGAAAAAACGATTTTTGTGCATTTACATGCTAAAAAAGCGCTTGTCAGCATATCATCAGCAATCCCAGAAGCAATTTTTGCGATTATATTCGCGGTTGCGGGAATGATGAGAAACGCATCCGCCCATTTTGACAGCGAAATATGCCCAACATCAAAACTTCCCTTTCTTTTTAAGATCGACGCAAAACATTCGTTTTTCGAAATTGTTTCAGAAGTCAGCGGCGTGACGAATTTTGTTGCGCTTTGGGTCATTATGGTTTTGACAACCGCCCCTCTTTTAACAAGCTCGCTGACAACGCTAACTGCTTTAAACGCTGCTACTGCACCGCTTATGCCAACAATTATTTTTTTGCCAAAAAGCGAGCGGTTCATTTATTTGATCCAATTCCCTCCGGCTCAACCAAAACATATTTTCCCTTTGCAAAGTCGGAAATCGCGTCCGCAAGGGGATTATCTGGAGTTTTCATTTCCATCTGATTTGCATGATCAACAATTTGCCTGGCTCTCTTGGAAACGCCGATTATTAGCGAATAATAACTCTCTCCGTGTTTTAATAATTCAGGAATAGATGGTCTGTTCATATAAAATTCCTCCTATGTGATTTATTTTATATTCAATTATCAATATTTGTTTTTATTCTGTTTTTTTTTAATATTTCAATATTCAGTATTGATCGAATTTTTTCGACCGCTTCATCCAAAACAGCGTTAACTACTATATAGTCATAATAACACGCTTTTTCTATTTCTTTATATGCTTGGTCTATTCTGTTTTTCATGGATTCTCTTGTTTCAGTTCCGCGCAAAAGCAGCCTCTGTTGGAGGGTTTCTATGTTGGGGGGCAGTATAAAAATTTTAACGCAGTCCATTGAATCGCTGATCCTTTGAGCGCCATTAACGTCAATTTCAAGGATAACACTTTTCCCTCGATTTAAATTACTTTCAATTTCCGACCTCATGGTTCCATATAAATTCCCACAATATTCGTTATATTCCAAAATGTTGTTGGTTGCAATTTGATCAAGGAATCTCTCTCTAGACATAAAGTGATAGTGGACCCCGTCTATTTCGCCGCTTCGAGGCTTTCGAGTTGTTGCTGAAACTGCAACTGAAATGTTTTTGTCTTTTTTAATTATGTTTAAAATTGTTCCCTTGCCGCTTCCAGAAGGGCCCGAAACAACCAGTAAAACTCCTTTTCTCATAGTTTAATAATCAACCCCATAAATCACTTAATTTTTTTCTCTATTTCTTCAACATTCAAGCAGGATAAAATCACATGATCGCTGTCAGTGAACAAAACTGATCTTGTTTTTCTACCACACGTTGCATCAATCAATTTGCCGGAATTTTTTGCGCAAAGCACCGCCCTTTTGATTGGAGCAGCTTCAGGCGCAACAACAGCCGTCAATTTTTTCAAAGCCACATAGCTTGTACAACCTATATTGATGAGTTCATTCATAAATTTCCTCGCCTCTTATTTTTTTATTTTTCAAGCCATATAATCACAACTCATATAAACCTTGGCAAAACAAGACCTTGCAAAATATATTATACGATTTTTGTTCAAAATTCAAGACCAAATTATCAATTCTTTTAAAACTAAATTCTCAGAGTCAAATTTAAGACGCCGGAAATCATGCAAGATAGAACGAACATGCCCATTACTATTCGATAATATGCAAATATTTTGAAACTGTGAGATTTTATAAACCTCATTAAACTTTTTATGACCATGACGGAAACCACAAACGAAACAAGGAAGCCAACTGATAAAACAATCCATTCGTTTGGCGAAAATCCAATTCCGTGTTTTTTGAAATATGAAATGATCTCAGCCACGCTAGCTCCGATCATGATGGGAATTGACATGCAAAAAGAAAATTCAGCTCCAACGCTTCTTGAACATCCCATTACCAGCGCTCCAAGAATTGTTGCACCTGACCGAGAAGTTCCGGGAATCAGAGCAAACGCCTGAAATATCCCCATTAAAAATGCTATTTTGTAGTCTATTTGATTTAATTTTGAAATCTTTGCTCTGCCGTCCTCATTCAAATTCTCAACAACTATGAAAAACGCACCATATAATATTAATGTCAAAGCAACGACAAACCCATTATATAAATACGTATGTATTGAATCTTTAAACATCAGTCCAATAACCACCGCAGGGAGGGTTGCAACAAAAATTTTTTTCCACATAACAAATGTCTCTTTTTTTTCTTTCAAGCCTTTTTCTGCACAAAACGGGTTTAACTTTTTGGCGAAAACTGCCATGACGGCAAAAATCGAGCTAAGCTGAATGACAGTGAATACCAAATTGACAAAGTCGCGGCCGCCTGAATATACGGACGGGTTCAGGGGCCAAAACGAGTCAAACAATATCATATGACCAGTGCTGCTGATTGGAAGCCATTCCGTTATCCCTTGTATAACTCCCAGTACTATTGATTTTAAAATTTCTAAAAGTAATTCCATATACCAAAGCTCCTCTAAAAATAAAAAAATACCAGAAACATTATAACAGATTTTTTGCATATTCACAACACATAAATTCAAGACATAATAATAAAATTTATCACAAGAACAAAAATAATTATTCCACACGAGATTATATGCTTTAAAAAGATTATATATTAAAAATTATTTTTTGCTTGATTTTCTCAGCGCCAAGTCAAAAATTTCACTTTTAGAATTTGAGGCTTTTTTGCTGTTGAAAATTAGCCACTCATCAAAAGATTTTGCTTTATCTGGCTTTTTATTTGATATGTTCTTGTTTATTTTAAATCGCGGGATTAATTTAACGCTTTTTTGGAGATTTTTATCTGAAATCAATTTATTATTATTATTTTTGTGTTTTTTGGATCGAGATTTTTTTATCTGATTTGAAGCTTTGGCTAAATTGAGATCGGTCTTTAAGGTCTGGTTTTTGTCAATATTTATCTTGTTAAGGATTTTTATTTTTTTATTTATTGTTTTTTCGATTGAAGCCAAAAAAGTTCGCTCAGTATCTTCACAAAAAGTGATTGCTGTTCCGGGCTTTCCAGCTCGACCGGTTCTTCCAATCCGATGAACATATGTTTCGCCATTACACGGAATGTCATAATTTATCACATGAGAAATTCCCTTTATGTCGAGCCCCCGAGCGGCGATGTCTGTTGCAACCAAAATTTTGATCTTTCCTTCTTTAAAATTTTTCAAAATGTTTTTGCGCTCCCGCTGCGGCTTATCACCGTGAATAGACCTTGCCAAAATGTTCATTTTTTTAAGCCAATCAGCAACTTTATCCGATTTTGCTTTGGTTCTCGTGAATATTATCGCAAACTGAATGTTTAGATTTTTTATTAATCTAACCAAAAAATTTATTTTGTCATTTTGATCAACCATATACACAAATTGTTGGATTAAATCCACAGTTGTTGAAGGCGGAGAAACGATAATTTTTACTGGATTTTTGAGTATAGAACTTCCAAAATATTGTATATTATTCGACATTGTTGCTAAAAACATTAATGTTTGTCTTTTTTTAGGGAGTATATCGGTTATTTTTTTAACCTCATCAATAAAACCCATATCCAACATAATATCCGCCTCATCAAGGACAAAAAAATCAACCCCAGATATGTCAACATATCCTTTTAAAATCAGGTCATTGAGCCTGCCAGGAGTTGAGACGAGTATATCCGCTCCCCTTCTAAGCGCTTGGATTTGTGGTGTATAACCAGCTCCTCCATAGACAACGCAGCTGCGAATTGGATTATACTTAGCGTATAATTTAAAATTGTTGAAAATTTGAATCGCAAGCTCTCGCGTTGGCGCCAAAACCAAAGCTTTAATGCTCCTTTTTTGGCGGCATATTCTTTTTCGAAGCAATTGGTTGATTATCGGAACAGCGAACGCGCAGGTTTTTCCCGTCCCTGTTTGCGCACATCCCATCAAATCACGGCCGCTCAAAATTGCTGGAATGGTTTTTTCTTGAATTGGAGAGGCGGTTTGATATTTAAGTTCCTTTAGAGCTTTCAAAATTGAAGGGCTCAAATTTAAATTTTCAAATTTCATGAGAAGGTCTCCTAAAATTAATTATAAATAATTTAAAAATTTCAAACACCAATCGCAAATTATCAAGCACAATATTTGGCAGTTTTCACAAAAATTTGAGCTTAAAAATTTGCTATTTTGTTAATTTTTCCAGATTATGAATCTTTTTCACATAAAAAGTATATAATTTTGACTTTGTGGCATACTGTTGTTAGAAGTCTACTAAAAAACATATTTTACAAATTGTATATAATAGCGAAAGGGGAGATCATTTTGGCTATGGGAGATGTTGAATTGTTTTTTGAAAAGGTGAATGAAGACGAAAATCTGAAGAAAAAGATATCAAAAATTGAAGCAAATTTGGCCAATCTAGACAAAAATCAAGCTGAAAAAATCTTTAATTCAGACATTTTGCCAATTGCTCAAAAGCTTGGCTTTGATTTTTCATATGAAGATGTTCTAAATTTCAGCATAAACCCAGCTCACGAAACCAAGGGCGAACTTTCTGACGATGATCTTGGGCAGGTTGCGGGCGGAATGAGCTGCGGAGTTATCGGGGCTTCACAGGTTGGAGAAAGTTGCTTCATTGCGGGACAAAACAGGAGCGATTACCATTTGACGATTGAAGGTCGCAAAATGAGATAATGATGCTTTTAACTTGAAAAATCATTGAGATATACTAATTATATTATAATAATTAATAAATTTATCACAAAAAGACTTAAAGTAATATTTACAAAAAACCATAACAATTAGACATATGGAGGGATTTTTATGAAATATATTATAAAAAACCAATTTGCCCTGAGAGGTTGGGCAGATGCTCCATATGCTATTGTTCATTTAAACAGCGGCCAAATGGCTCCAGTTAGCAAGCTGGCATTCGAAGCGCTCTTGCTTTGTGATGGCGAAACAGAGATTGATTCTCCACGCGTTACTACAGTCAGTAGAAACATTATAACAGAATTTGTCAAAAAAAATATAGTCAAAAAGTGTGAAAATGGCGAGAAATTATCCCAACGTCAGAAATATAGGCGTTTCGAAAATGAATATGTTAGGGCGGCGCACTGGTCTATCACGGGTTTGTGTAATTTTAAATGTCGCCACTGCTTTCTTTCAGCGCCAAGTAAATTATATGGGCAGCTTTCAACTGAAAAATGCTTGAAAATCATAGACCAACTCGCAAAATGTGGAATAATGAGAGTCAGCATAACGGGCGGGGAGCCATTGGTTCGCCCCGACCTTTTCGTTTTGTTGGACGAAATCAAGAAAAAGCAAATAACTGTTGATCAAATATACACTAACGGTTCACTAGTGGATGAAAATTTATTAATCAATTTGAAAAAACGCCAAATGAATCCGATGTTCTCCATAAGTTATGATGGAATTGGATGGCACGATTGGCTTCGCGGGGTTAAAGGGGCTGAGAAAATGGCAATCAACGCTTTTGATCTGCTACATAGCCACGGGTTTGAAGTTGACGTCGAAATGTGCATACACAAATGGAATAAAAATGTCTTTGAACAAAGCATCAATCTTTTAATTGAACACGGCGTTAAAAGCGTTAAAGTCGGCCCAGTCGAGAATTCTGGCGAATGGACCAAAGAAAACAAAAAACACGATATGAGCAGGGAAGAACTGTTTAATTTATACTTAGAGTATATTCCTCGGTATTTAGATAGAGGCGCTCCGATAGGTTTGCAAATGGGAAGTTTTTTCCTTTGTGAAAAAGGTTCTCGAAAATATTCCATACCAGCAGAAAAATTTGACGGAACAAAAAGAACTTTTAACTGCAAATTGTGTGAACACGCGAAACATAATATATATATATGTTCTAACGGACAGCTCTTGCCCTGCATGGCTTTGGGCGGCATTAAAAACAAATTGCCTAAAACATATATTTTCGACATGCCGCTTAACAAGTTGCTGAAAAGCTCAAAATATCTGGCACTGCTCAACAACACGGTCGGTGACCTTTGCCGAAATAATCCGGAATGTAATCAATGCAGGCACAAACTAACCTGCGGGGGAGGATGCAGGGCAAACGCTTTAATGGCAAACAACAACAAATATTTCGGCTGCGATCGCGTCAGCTGCGATATATTTAAAAAAGGTTATATAGAAAAAATAAAAGAGGCCGCGCAAAAGGGCACACAGAACAATCAGTCTTCAAAAATTTAAGCAATTCATCTAAAAACCGTCAAAACGCCGGGGTCCAAAACCAGATATTCCTCATCCTTTTCCTCCAAAGAATCCCACAAAAAGTCTTTGCTATGCAAAACATCGAAATCCAAAAACCTAGACAGCAAACCAGAATTATTAAGAACTGCAGCTGCTTTATTGGGGTAGTATCTTTTTCTGTTTGCAACAAGGGCGGGATAGTCTGGATGTTTTTTTACTTGATCTAAAGCAGAATCCATCAGCTTCCAGTCACACATTTCGCCTCTTAAAAATTTATCATAGTCTTCTTTGAAATATAGCTTAAACTGTTCGGCAATCCAAGGCTCCAAAGAGTCATATATTAGATCTTTATGACTAAACGTGAATCTTTGTGGATCCATGGATATCAATTTTTGTTTGATTTTTTCTAGGTCAGAGTTTTCCAAAATCCGAGCATTAGGAGCAAGAAGCATAGTCAGAACTTCTCCATTTGGAGTTGCATAGCGACTAGCGCATTCAAAACTGGGCGTCGCATATATTCCGCTGCCCCTAACATTTTTCGCACCGCTTGCTATGTAAACTTTACCATTTTTCATCTCTTGAGCAAATCTTTTTTCAGAAACTCCCCTATACAAAACCACTCCAGACGTGGCTCTGAAGCTAAACATATCCTTGCTTTCAAGCCTTAAGGGACCTGCGCTTTTGGCTAAAATATAGTCAGAACAAACCTCATCAAAACACTCTGGAGGACAATTTTTATTATCCTCTAAAAATTTATCCACTTTGCAGTATAAAATTTTAGCGTATTGATCAATTTGCGAACCTTCAGCAAAAACTTGCAAATTCGATTTCAAGCCAACAAAGCCCAAAAAAATGGCGAAAATGATAAACAAAAATCTCAATAACTTTTTAAACCAAAAAAACACAAAAGACCCTTTTGATAAATTCAACGCTAATATACCCCCATCGAACAACACCCATTTATTATATACCATTATTTTTAAAATGTCAAGAGTAAACCTAAAAAAATTTTTATTTAGTAACGATCAACAATAAAAAACACTTAAAGCATGGTCATCGCTTAAAGTGTTCCTAAATATATATGCAGACAAAACAAACCTGGCGGAGAGAGAGGGATTCGAACCCTCGGTGCCAAAGATATGGGGCACACACGATTTCCAATCGTGCGCCTTAAGCCAACTCAGCCATCTCTCCAAACACATTTTTATTATATCAAACACATAGCTCTTCGTCAACACTAAATTTTATTTTTTTCCAAGATACCTCTCCTCTTCGCTAAAAACACATCCGCAGTATTTTTGCATATAAATCCCAAGGCTTCTTGCCTCTTTTTGACCACTTCTAAAATGCTCGCGAAAATCTCTATATATAAAGGCAATTTCTTTGTCATCAGCTGCTTTTTGAGCAATTTGTTTTATCAAGTCGTGGTTTTGATATGGGCTGATCAGCAAGGTTGTTGAAAAAGCGTCATAGCCATTATCTTTGGCAAATCCAGCCGCCGCCATCAACCGACTTCTATAGCAATGCTCACATCTTGAGCCAAAATCAGGAGAAACCGCCAAAACAAAAGGCCTGAGTCCATATTCGTCATCAAGAAAAAGAGAAGCTCTAACGGATTTTGCATATTCTTTCAAAGCATCCCTGCGCCTTCGATATTCTGTGTATGGGTGTATATTTGGGTTATACCAAAACAAAGTCGGCTCAATATTTTCAGCCCTCAGCGCCTCAATGCATTTTATAGAACACGGAGCGCAGCAAACATGTAACAACAGTTTCATATGCCAATCCCCCAAAAACAACTGTTTGAATTATTATAACACAAATCATTAAAAAATGCAAGAAGTTTTTTTATAAAAATACAAATTTTTTTCTTGAATTGCACTTGAATTGATGATATAATGACTTTGTTTTAAATATTTTCTTCATATTTTTTTGAAATAATTTGAATTTTATTGCTTTATATGCAAGTATGTTGTTCATTTTAGATTTGAATCATGAATTTTTCAGTATGTATAGTTTTTAGGTGTTTTTTATGCAAAAAATAAGAATACAGAAAATAATTGCCAGTAGCGGTTTTTGTTCCAGAAGAAAAGCGGAAGAGATTATATCTCAAAATCGGGTTAAATGCAATGGAAGGCTTGTGAAGCTGGGTGATAAGGCTGATTTTTCTGATCATATAACAATCGATGGCGAGGCGATTAATTTAAAAAAAAGTAAAAAATTTCAATATAAGTATATTATTTTAAACAAGCCCAGAGGATATATAACAACAATGTCTGATGAGCGCAACAGGCGGTGTGTTGCTGATTTGGTCGAGGGCGTTGGAGCCAGAGTATATCCTGTTGGGCGGCTGGATCTAAACTCTGAGGGCTTGATTTTGTTGACCAATGACGGATATTTTGCAAATAAAATTATGCACCCCAGCAGTCATATAACAAAAACATATCGTGTGACAGTGCGTCCGAGTGTTGATGAAGAGAAGCTGGCAGCTTTGGCGCAGGGGATATATATCGAAGGGAAAAAGACTATGCCAGCAGTTGTCCGCGTTATTTCCGAGGAAGAAAATAGGGTTGTCGTTGAGATGAAAATCAAGGAGGGGAGAAAGAGACAGATCAGAAAAATGTTTGATCAAATTGGGCTTGAAGTTGCAAGGCTCAGGAGAACCGCCATTGGGCCGATAAAATTGGGAATGCTTAAGCCCGGGAGTTGGCGAGAGCTGAATCCAGAAGAAATAAGATCAATAAAAAACGAAATTGGCGTTTAAATTTTTATTTTCGTCAAATTGCACAAATCCCCCGGGTGTCTTTCTCGAAATTTAATTAAAATTGCTTTCAATGACCTTGTTGCAAAATTCAGGGGAGTATCTCCAGTTGGATATATGTCCTTTTGTTATGAAATATTCTATTGTATCTGGTTTGCATGGATTGAAAAACGAATCAACAATTGCGAGTTTAACCTTCATTTTTTCAGGGATCAGGCTTTTTATAAAAACTGAGACTGTGTCTCCGGGCTCAACGTCTTCTTTGTTTTCAGCAAGTCCTGCGAGGTTTGGCTTGAGTTCAACAAAAATCCCATAGCTTGTTATTGACCTTGCTATTCCGCAAACGGTTTCGCCCGCCTTGAATTTTTCTGCGTTTTCCAACCAAGTTCCCAAGAGTTCTTTGTGTGACAGGCATATTTTTCCATCATCATTTATTGATTTAACAACAACAAAAATTTTTTGTCCATTGATAAATCTATCACGAGGGTGGGAAATTCTAGAAACAGAAATAGAATCGATCGGAATTAAAGACGCCGTTCCGCAGCCTATATCAACAAAGCTGCCGTAATTTTCAAAATGGGTGACAATGGCGGGGATGACGTCTCCGGGGGCGAGACGAGATATATAATTTTCATAGCATATTTCTTGCGCTCTTCTTCTTGACAAAACTAAAAAGTTTTCCCCGATTCCTCCTTTGATGACGAAGGACACGGGCTTGCTGACCCTTGCAATCATCGCGATGTCTTTGGTTGTTCCTTCTTTGATTCCAATGGCGCCTTCTTCGCGCGGAATGATTCCCTTCATTTTGTTTGGCAGGGAAACAATCAAGTTATGATGTTCATCGCAGCAAATGGCGATTGCTTCGAGGATGGTTTCGTTTTTTTGTGCTAATTTTAAAGAATCAAAATTTTCAAAAGCGTCAATATTTTCAGGACTATTATAAATTATTCCTTCAGGTTGATATATCATTAGCAACCTCCTTTTTTTGTTGTTTAACCCAATTCTATTCAATAAAATTTGAATATATTACTAAAACTAAATTTAAAATCATTAATTCGAGTGTTAATTTTTCTAAAAAACAGCTCGATCAATATAAAAAATTATATTAATTATTATGTTTAATATTTAAGTCATTTATATTTTTGTTAAATCATACAAATTTTTAGTTTGACGGTCAAATTATGTTAATTTTTTCCATAAAATCAGCATTTTAGCGATACTACATACTAATATCTGTTTTTTTTGAATATATTGACAAAAAGTTGATTATCTGGTAAAATATATGTATAGCTTTAGTAGATAGCTCATGATTATCTTGTTTTATTGAGGCTTCATTTTGTTTAATTGTGCATTTCTGTGCTTGGTTTTAATTTTGGTTTTTGTGGGTATAATAAAAAAGGTAAGTGTTGAGTGATTTTTTTGCAATCTTAATAGGGTTGCGGCGCGTTTTGATTTTTTGGGTTATATTCAGTTTAAAATTAAAGATTGCTTTTAAAAGGAGTGTGCATGTTTTATGGATAAATTGATGATTGAAAAAAATGCTGACAATGGCAAGCTAGCCATCAGCCTAAAAGGCAGGTTAGACACAACGACAGCACCTTTGCTGGAATCGGAGTTTAAGTCTTCGCTAAACGGAGTGACTGAGCTTATCATCGATTTAAAAGAGCTTGTCTATATTTCTTCTGCGGGGTTGCGCGTTTTACTTTCAGCTCAGAAGGTAATGAATAAGCAGGGAAAGATGCTGGTTAAAAATTCAAACGATGACGTCAGGGATGTCTTTGAGGTCACAGGTTTTATTGATATATTAAATGTTGAGTGATTTTTTACTCTATGTAAGTGACAAATGTTTTGTTGATTTATTTGGCCGTTTTTCTGAGACGTCTTGTTCCTTGCTTGTTCTTGCTGCGATTAAATTTAGCTGTTACGTGGCTCTTTTTAGGGTTTGCAGACAGCGTGTTAGGTATATAATATCTGAATTTATGTTGATGTATTTTCAGATTTATAATAAAAAATTTAGCAAAGGTGAGGAATTTTACATGTTCAGAAAAAATGTTGAAACAAAGAAAATTAGTGAAGTTAATTTTGAGGTTTTGAAGAGGATCATATCTGATAACGCCAAAACAGAGTATGGAATTTTGCACAATTTTTCAAAAATTAACAGTGTTGATGATTTCAGGAAAAACGTTGATCTATCCGACTATTACGGATTTGAAAAATATGTAAACAGAATGTATAATGGAGAGGAAAATGTTTTAACTGCGTATCCTGTTGAGATTTTTGTTAACACCTCAGGGACGACCAACAAACCTAAAATTATCCCTGTAACCAGGAAATCGCTCAGCGTTTGCGCGGATGCTTGTGAAAAGAAAAAAAATGATTTTATTAAAAAATATAGGGAAGAAAATGGCAAGGGAAGCAGGTTGTTCGTTGGGCTTTTCTGCGATGATTTAGACAAGCCACACGAAAGGTGCATGTTATACACTGAGATATACTACAGATATCATTACGAAAGCGGATATTTAAATTTTGAGGAATATGTTGGCGGCAGGGAGCTGATGTTTGACAAAGGAACGCAGGATGTGTTTTATGCTAAACTTTGGAGTTCGCTTCTTGATGAGAATGTGATTTTAATTGAAAGCATATATATGTATGATGTTTTGCAATTTTTAACATATTTTGAAAATAACTATGAGAAAGTTATTTTTGACATCAGACGCGGAATAATTCCCAAGGAGATGAAAATATCCGACAGAGTCAGAAAAAAACTGCTCAGTTTGCCTGTGGATTTTAAAAGGTTGGATTTTGTTGAGAGGGAATGCAAAAAAGGCTTTGATGGAATAGTTTCAAGAGTGTGGCCAAAAATAAACCTGGTCAGCGGAATAAGCAGCAAATCTTTTGTTTTTGAAAACAGAGCGATGGAAAGATATTTGCACAATGTTCCAAAAGATTTTTATATTTACGGCATGAGTGAATCATATATAGGGGCTTCGATTAAGCCAAACAGCTTTGAATATTCCTTGCTTTTTGAGAATGCTTTTTATGAATTCATCCCATGTTCGAAAGATTGTGTTTATTGTGGAGATGCGATCACGATTGACAAATTGGAAGTTGGAAAGTTGTATGAGCTGGTTTTGACGAGTTTTTCAGGATTTTATCGATATAAAACTGGAGACATGATAAAAATTAAATCTTGTTCCCCGGAGCGTGTGACTTTTGAGTTTGTCTTGAGAAAAAACCTGCTTCTAAACATAGCCGGAGAAAAAATGACCGCTTGTAATATAGGTGAAGTTGTTCGAAGGATGGATAAAGAAATTTCAGACATATTAGCATATTCATTCGGGGCAATGATGCATAAAAATGTCGGAAGATATTTTATGTTTTTATGTTTTGAAGATTCGAATGTTAATATAAACACTTCAGATATATCGAACAAATTGGACTTGATTTTGTCTGAGGTGAATTGTGTATATAAAAAATTGAGATATTTAGGTTATATTTCAAGTCCCAAGGTTATTTTAAATAACAGTCAAGAATATTCAAAATTGATAGATAAGGCTTCCCCTAAAAGAAGACATAATAAACCCATACATATCCTGTCGGAGGTTAAGTTGAATGCAATGCTGAGGTGAGAAAGGCGTGGTTTATGTGGACAGAATGAATAAAGTCAGAAGCAAATTGGGAATCCGCTGTGTTATTGCGATTATTTTTATTGGATTGATTTTTGGTTTGTCGCTGACTTTGGCTGGCGTTAATCTATATACCAAACGAACTTTAGAGAGTTATAATGATTTGGGCCTTAAAGCAGGCAAAATTGTTGCAGGATATTTTTCCGATGACGATATAGTTGAATATGCCAACCTTGTTAATGAATATGTTAAAGGGACTGTTAGCGCTTCTGAATTACATGAAGTTGCAAACAGCGCTAAATATCAAGAAATAAGTGAAAAATTATATAATTTAAGAGAGCGCTTGGGGTTCAATGACATTTTGGTTTGCTCGATCGACCTTAATGTTTTGGAAAATTATGAAAGAAAAAATCCAGACTCTGCGGATTGGAAGTCTATACGATATATCATGGACAGCAACGTTGACCCGGAAAAGAAAGTTTATTTAGGATCTTTGGACACGGCGTATGCAGCAACTAAGGAGAAATTGATTGCAATATGTCACGGGAGCAAAAATGCATATGAACCGTTTGTTAGCAATGCAAACTATGGCCATCTCATAACTTCGATTGTTCCGATCCAGGTTAACGGGAATAATGTTGCATTTGTTTTTGCTGAAATTCTGGTTGAGGATTATGAAAAAGATGTTTCCAGCTTCATTTTGTCGACGATTTTTGTTTCTTTGACAATAGTTGTCGTGTTGGTTTTAATAGCTGTGGTTGTTATTTCTCGGCGTTTTGTCAAGCCTATTTTGTCTATTTCTTCTGAGGTTGAAAAATTTGTTTCCGACAACACTAAAGTCTCCGAAGCGCTAAAAAATATAAAAACGGGCGATGAAATTGAACTGCTTGCGAAAAGTGTATTAAAAATGGAAATTGACACGGAAAAATATATTGAAAATTTAGTGGATATCACCGCGGAAGAAGAGCGAATAAAATCAGAGCTTGAGGTTGCAACCCATATTCAAGCGGACATGCTTCCCTCCATATTCCCACCGTTTCCAAACCGAAACGAGTTTTCCTTAACTGCAATCATGTCGCCAGCAAAAGAGGTTGGAGGAGATTTTTATGACTTCTTCTTTGTTGACAATGATCATTTAGGGCTTGTCATGGCGGATGTTTCGGGAAAGGGTGTCCCTGCGGCGCTTTTTATGGTTATAGCCAAAACTTTAATTAAAGATAGGGCGATTTTGTCCGGTTCTGAAGGCAACTACAGCACGGCTGAAGTTTTGAAATATGTTAATAGGCAGCTTTGCGACAACAACAAAGAAGGATTTTTTGTGACTGTTTGGTTTGCAATATTGGATCTGGCAACAGGCGAGGGAATTGAGTCTAACGCAGGCCATGAATATCCAGCGATTTGCCGGGATGGCGGAAAATATAAACTCATTAAAAGCAAACATTCTCCAGCGGTTGCGATAGCGGAGGGGACAAACTTTAAAGAAAATGGTTTTAAACTCAATCCCGGCGACTCTTTATATGTCTACACTGACGGAGTGACTGAAGCAACAAATTCTAGAGGGGCATTGTTTGGTGAAAAGAGGCTGGTTGAATCTTTAAATACAGACACATCTACTTCAACGGCAAAAACTTTGGCAATTGTCAGAAAAGATGTTGACAAATTTGTTGACGGTGCTTCCCAATTTGACGACATCACTATGCTTTGTTTTAAATATTATGGCAAGGGAGGGCCCGCTAATTGAAGGAGATAATCTTGAAGGCCCAAGTTGATAATTTATATAGAGTTCTGGATTTTGTTGAAGAGGAGCTAGACCTCAGAAATTGCAAAACCAAGACTAAATCTCAAATTTTGGTTGCGGTTGAAGAAATTTTTGTAAATATTGCAAGCTATGCCTACGAAGGGGGGGATGGCGAAGTTAAAATTAGGGTGTCTTTTTCTGCTGATTCAAATGTTGTTTCCATAGTTTTCATAGACAGTGGGATCAAGTATAATCCAATTGCAAAGGAGGATCCAAACATTAAGCTATCAGCTGATCAAAGGCCTATTGGCGGACTGGGAATATATATAACAAAAAAATTTTTTGATGAACTAATTTATGCCTATAAAAGTGGTAAAAATATTCTTACCGCGAAAAAGAAAATGTGAATTATTTAGGGGGTTGTAGAAATGGCAGGAAGTGTTTTTAGAAAAAAGAGTATGGACAGGGTTTCTTCGCCAGAACAGCTTAATGACTATATAAAAGTCTCAAATCCAGCAGTTTGGATGGTTATATCTGCTGTTGTCATTTTGCTGATCGGAATTTGCGTCTGGGGAGTTTTTGGGAAACTCGACACAGTGATTAAAGGCGGAGGATACTGCAAAGATGGAACTGTTCATTGTTATCTTCAGGAAAAAGATCTAGCAAGACTAACTCAAGACACCAAAATAACCATTGAAGGCAAAGAATATCCCATAGCATCTGTTGCTAGAATGCCAATAGAAATTGACGAGGAAGAATATGAAACTAATGAAACCGAGCCACATCTTTACGCGATGCACAAAAGCGGATTAGAAGAAAACGATTGGGCTTGCGATGTTTTGGTTAATGCTCCGCTTGAGGATGGTGTGTATGACACAAGTATAACAGTCGAGAGCGTTTCCCCAATGTCCTTCATTTTAAAATGAGCAAAGGAGTGATTATTGTTGAGTAGCGTTAAGAGTTTAAAAAAACCTGTTGAACACGGCAAAGCTAAGGTCCCTGTTGTTATGCAGATGGAAGCTTTGGAATGTGGGGCGGCGTCTTTAACCATGATCCTTGCATACTATGGCAAATGGATTCCGCTGGAGCAGGTTAGAGTTGATTGTGGAGTTTCTCGTGACGGTTCTAATGCAAAAAATATTATGACGGCTGCCAGAAACTATGGTCTGAGCGCAAAAGGCTTTCGCTATGAACCAGAAGATTTGAAGAAAAAAGGCAAATTTCCCTGCATAATTCACTGGAACTTTAATCACTTTGTTGTTTTGGATGGATTTAAGGGAGACACTGCATATCTTAACGACCCTGCAAGAGGGACTGTTAAGGTGTCGATGAAAGAGTTTGACGAAAGTTTCACGGGAATCTGCTTAATGTTTGAGCCAACCGAGAGCTTTGAGCCTGGCGGAAAGCCAAAGAGCATTTTTGAATTTGCAGTTAAACAATTAAAAGGAACTGGAACTGCGATTGCTTTCGTCATTTTAACAACAGTTATAGGCTCTTTGATGGGAATCATCCAACCTGGTTTTAACAGAATATTTTTGGATCGACTTCTGACAAAGCAAAATCCAGACTGGCTTGTTCCGTTTTTGTTTGCTCTGTCGGGCTTTGCAGTCATACAACTGGTCGTTGAATGGATCCGCGCGATATATTCAATGCGAATAAACGGCAAGTTATCTGCAGTCGGAAGCACATCATTTATTTGGAAAGTTTTGCGCATGCCTATGGAATTCTTCTCTCAGAGGATGGCGGGAGACATACAAATGCGCCAACAGTCCAACGCTTCAATAGCAGAAAAACTCATAGTCACCCTTGTTCCAATAACAATAAACACGGTGATGATGGTGTTTTATTTGGTTGTTATGATTCGATATAGCGTTTTGTTAACTTTGGTTGGAATATCTTCGGTTGTCATCAACATATTCCTTTCAAATATAATTTCCAAAAAGCGAATCAACATAACAAGAATTCAAATGAGGGATTCCGGAAAGCTTGCCGGAACTACGGTTGCTGGAATCGAAATGATTGAAACAATTAAAGCAAGCGGGGCTGAAAACGGATTTTTCACCAAGTGGTCTGGCTATCAGGCAAGCGTCAACACTCAAACTGTCAGATATAGCAAAATCGACCAATATCTGGGAATGCTCCCAACATTGTTTTCAACTCTAAGTTCAAGTGCCGTTGTGATTTTGGGCGCATATCTTGTCATTCAAGGAGAGTTCACGGTTGGTATGGTCATGATGTTCCAAGGATTTTTAAGCTCCTTTAATGCCCCCATGACGCAGCTTATATCCGCCGCTCAAACCATGCAAGAAATGCGAACAGAAATGGAGCGCATCGAAGACGTTATGCAGTATCCAACCGACGTCCTTCTAGACCAGGATCGCGAACTAGACGCAAGCAAAGAATATGATAAATTGTCTGGGAATATCCAGCTCAAAAACGTGACATTTGGCTATTCAAGGCTTGCCCAACCTCTTGTTAAGGACTTTAACCTGAATCTAAAACCCGGAGACAGAGTTGCGTTTGTTGGAACTTCAGGATGCGGAAAATCAACGCTTTCAAAATTGATTTCAGGGTTATATCAGCCTTGGAGCGGCGAAATACTTTTTGACGGAAAGCCAATCAAAGACATTGAGAGGACAGTTTTTGCGGGCTCTTTATCGGTTGTTGACCAAGACATTATCATGTTTGAAGACACAATTGCAAACAACATAAAGATGTGGGACGATTCAATTGAAGATTTTGAAATGATAATGGCCGCTCGCGATGCCCAGATTCATGCTGACATTATGCATCGTGACGGAGGATATAATCACAAAATTATTGAAGGCGGAAAAGACTTTTCTGGCGGACAAAGGCAGCGTATGGAAATTGCCAGAGTTTTGGCCCAGGACCCAACCATAATAATCCTCGACGAAGCGACTTCTGCTCTTGACGCAAGAACAGAATATGAGGTTGTTAAGGCGATAAAAGAAAGAGGAATAACCTGCATAGTTGTCGCACACCGTCTTTCAACCATTCGTGATTGTGATGAAATAATTGTTATGGACAGAGGGAATGTTATTGAAAGAGGAACTCATGAAGAGTTGTATGCTAATGGTGGATATTACACACAGCTAGTATCTAGTGAATAAAGGGGGATATGAGATGAGTTGGTTTGATGAACAGATTAAGCAGCGTAAACGTGTTGATGATGCTGTGTTTGCTGATGCTTTCGTCAATATCGCCGGCTCTGTTATGGGCCGAAAAGTTCAAACAGCGCTTAGCGATAATATGCAGGTGACTAAAGACGCGGTTGATGAAATACTAAAATATTATCATATTAAGGTTCAGGATGTTCCGGATGAAATAAAAAATGTTGATGAACAAATTGAGTTTTTGCTCAGGCCCCATGGAATCATGAGAAGGACCGTTAAATTGGTCAAAGGATGGCATAAAGACGCAATAGGCGCGATGATTGCTTTGAGAAAGAGCGATGGCCACATAGTTGCGCTGATTCCAAGCGGAATAACTGGCTATAGCTTTATTGACCCAGACACCGGAAAAAAACACAGGGTTACTGGGCGTGTTGAAGAGCTTTTTGAAGAAGAAGCCATGGTTTTTTATAAACCTTTCCCCCTAAAAAAATTGGGGCTTAAGGATCTTTTTCAATATATGGTTCAGTCGCTTTCAACGGCGGATTTTGCTCTCATGGCGGGTTGCGCGTTGGTTGTGACAATAATTGGAACGTTAACTCCTAAAGTTAACAACATTATCTTCTCATATGTTATCGAAAACCACAGTATGCAGCTTTTGGCCGCTGTCACAGTATTTTTAGCTTCGGTCATCTTGAGCAGTCACTTGTTGTCGATAATTAATGGAGTTATAAACACACGAATAATAACAAAAATGAATATAACCGTTCAGGTTGCGACGATGATGAGGGTTTTGTCTTTGCCGGCTAGCTTTTTCAAGGACTACAGCGCTGGTGAACTTTCCTCAAGAACCCAAACAATAAACGAGCTTTGTAAAATGCTGATAACAAATGTTTTGCAGGCTGGCATGAATTCGTTGTTTTCACTCATTTATATTACTCAGATTTTTGCATATGCGCCCGCGCTTGTTATTCCCGCGCTTTTGATTATTATCTCGACTGTTGTCGTTGGAGCTGCAGCGGCTTTGCTTCAAATGAAGATTTTAGTAAAACAAATGACGATTTCTTCAGAAGCCAACGGAATGACATATGCTTTAATATCTGGAATTCAAAAGATCAGGCTTTCTGGAGCTGAAAAGAGAGCATTTTCTCGCTGGGCCGATAAATATTCAAAACAGGCACAGCTTGCGTATAACCCGCCTGTTTTCATAAAAGTCAACGCTGTTATCACAACGGCAATTGGCCTGATTGGAAATATTGTTATGTACTATTTCGCAGTCACAAGCAATGTATCTGTTGCGGACTACTATGCATTCACAACAGCTTATGGAATGGTCTCTGGAGCTTTTAGCGCAATGGCAGGGGTTGCGCTGGATATTGCTAAAATACGACCAATTATGGAGATGGTTAAGCCGATTCTTGAAGCGCTTCCCGAAGTTTCTCAAGGAAAGAAAGTTTTAACAAGAATTTCTGGCGGAATAGAAATAAATAACGTGACATTTGGTTATGATGAAAGCATGCCTCCAATTTTGGACGATGTTTCGCTAAAAATTAAGCCCGGTCAATATGTCGCCATAACCGGAAAAACAGGTTGCGGAAAGTCAACCCTAATGAGGCTGATTTTGGGATTTGAAACTCCGAAAAAAGGATCTGTCTATTTTGATGGAAAAGATCTCCAGACAATAGATTTGCGGTCTTTGAGACGAAAAATTGGCGTTGTTATGCAAAATGGAAAGCTGTTTCAGGGGGATGTTTTTTCAAACATTACCATTTCGGCGCCACAGCTAACGATGGATGACGCCTGGGAAGCAGCTGAAATGGCCGGAATGGCGGATGATATTCGCCACATGCCCATGGGAATGAACACAATTGTTTCAGAAGGAGGCGGAGGAATTTCCGGAGGACAGCGTCAGAGGCTGATGATCGCGAGGGCGATTGCTCCAAGGCCGAAGGTTTTGATGTTTGACGAGGCGACGTCTGCGCTTGACAATTTAACTCAAAAGAAGGTTTCAGAGTCTCTGGATGGCCTAAAATGCACAAGGCTTGTCATTGCCCACAGGTTGTCAACAATCAAGCAGTGTGACAGAATAATTGTTCTGGATAAAGGAAAAATCATTGAAGACGGAACCTATGATGAGCTGATTGCAAACAATGGTTTCTTTGCTGAGCTGGTTGAAAGACAAAGGCTTGACAAAAGTGATTCCAACGAATCTGAACAAGAGGGTTGATTTGAGTCTCTGAATTATTAGAGCGTTTTTATGGAAAAAAAGTAAATATTTATATTGCAAGCATGAAGGGAGCAGTTTATGTACTACCGTGTGAAAGACAATTTTTTACTCAGGGGATGGAAGCTACTCCCGTTTGCCTTATATGACTCGGATTCACATAAAACCCACTTTTTTGACCAAAAGACGTTTTTGATGATCCTTAAGTGTGGTGGAGAGCGAGACTTTGAAGCTCAAAACCTGCCGCCTGAAGACCAGCATAGGCTTGAAGGGCTTGTAAAGCGGGGAATTGTTGAAAAAATGGCCAGGCCCCGAAGATTGAATAAAAAACAAGAATATAAATTTTTCCCTTCTAGATATATGTCTCAAGCGCAATGGTCGATAACAGGCCGATGTAACTACAAATGTAAACATTGTTTTATGTCTGCTCCAGAGGCAAGATTTGGCGAACTTTGTTTGGATCAAATGAAAAAAATAGTGAATGAGCTGAAAAAATGCGGAATATATAACGTTTCTTTGACCGGAGGAGAGCCGCTTGTTCGGAATGACTTTTTTGAAATTGTTGATGAACTCTCCAAAGCAGACATAAATATTTTATCAATTTACACTAATGGCCGTTTGATAACTGCTGATTTGTTGGAAAAAATTAGGTCAAAAAATCTTCGCCCTAAAATCCATATGAGCTATGATGGAAAAGGCTTTCATGACTGGATCAGAGGGGTTAAGGGAGCTCAGGAAGCTGTGATAAATGCGTTTAGGATATGCCAAAAAATGAGCTTTGAGACAACAGCGCAAATGTGTATTCATAAAAAAAATAAAGATGCGTTTTGTGAAACAATGCTGGAATTGGCTAACCTAGGCTGCAAGAGGCTTAAGGTGAGTCCTGCTGTTTCTTTGGGAAATTGGTCTAAAATTTCTTCAGAATATGCCTTGTCGACAAAGCAAGTGTATGACTGCTATCTTGAATATATCAGGCAATTTTTTGAAAATAAAATGCCAATATCACTGATGCTTGATGGATGCTTTTTGTGTGAAAAAAAGTCTGTTAAATATTCAATTCCATATACAAAGCACGGCAATAGAGTTGATGATCTTCAAAGGTTAGTTTGTGAGCATGCTAGAAATTCTCTATATATCAGTCCCAATGGAGACGTTTTGCCGTGTGTTGTCCTTTCAAACACCACTTTTAAGAATAAATTCGCCAAAATTCCAAATACTAAGTTAGAAGACATTTTGAGTGATTCATATTATATGAAAGTTATAAACTATAGGCTTAAGGATTATTTTAAACACAACTCAGAGTGTGCTAATTGCAGACACAGGTTTCTTTGTGGTGGCGGATGTCGAGGGCTTGCTGTTGCAAATGGCGGATCGGATTATTTTGCAAAAGATCTGGCTGCGTGCTTTTTCTTCAAAAATCTCTATCATGAAAAGGTCAAAAGCGTAGCCGAAATTGCGATAAAAAAATTAAACATATAAAAAATTAACGATATACTAAAAAATATATTTATACAGCAAAAATATGTTAGGAGGGCGATTTGCTATGTCTATTGAAAATGCTAAAAAATTTTTTGAAGATTTAAATTCAGATTCAAAACTGCAGGATGAATTAAAAAATATAATGCAAAAAAACAACAATTTAAGCGATGAGCAAAGGAAAAATGAAGTCGCAAGTTTTGCAAAATCCAAGGGGTATGATTTTTTGCCCAATGATTTGGATGGCCTTGAAATTTCGATTTTTGATTTGAGCAGCGATGAACTGTCGCATGTTGCGGGAGGAGGGCTTGAGGTTGAACCTGATAAAACTGAAGACGATTGCGTTATTTTAATGTAGTTTAATCAACTTGTCTCCTTTGCCTGGCTATAGCATAAATATGAAATGAAAATTATTAATTTGACATTAAATAACAACAAAAACATTTGGTATGTGTTTGCACTGAGAGATGGTGATGATATTGAAAAAACCTCTCACTATCTCCAAGTGGAGACATATACATGGCAAAATTTGACCGGTCAATTAGCCAGATTATGTTTTCAAAATTCTATTAAATTATTTAGTTTATCTCAAATTAAGGAGGAGATTACAATGTCAAAAGAAAATGCTATTAAATTTTTTAAACTATCCATTGAAAATCCTGAATTGTTGGAGGAAGCAAAAAAGCATTCGGATGCAGAAAACTTTTGCGACGCTTTAAGCAAAGTTGCAAAAGAAAAAGGCTTTGAATGCAGCGCCAAGGAACTTGAAGAAACTATGAATGTTTTGTCTAAACTAGATTCCAGTGAGATCAGCGAGGATGATCTCGAATCTGTTGCTGGCGGTAGTTGGTTGAGTGATGCGTGGAAGAAGTGTAAAAGTTTGTATGACCAATACGGCGACAGAGTTAAAAAAACATTTAACGCAGCAAAAGATGCCTGGAACAATTTTGGAAAGTAGAAATGACAAATCATAAAAATTTTAACATTTAATTTAAATCACTGCGGAGGAGGAAAAATGCGTGTAACTGTCAATAACATTTTAAATACATAGCCATATGTTTAAAAATATTATTTGGCTTAACTTGTTTTTCCTCCTCCTTTTCTTTATTTTAAAAAAACACGCACATTACATATGGTGCTTTCCTTTATGGCTTGGAGGTTATTTGGGCTTATTTATATAAAACGATTTGCAAGTCATAGAGGAGAGCACCCCCCAATAATCGGCATAATTTGACTTTTTTGCCGCGTGTTTATTATAAGTGTATATATTGTGTGTGCGTGTGCTTCTCCAAATTAGGTTATATATATAATTTGGTTTGATTAGGAGGAGTTTATATTGTCAAAAGAAAATGCAAAAAAGTTTTGTGAGCTTATAGGAAGGAATCCAGAGATTTTAAAAGAATGCGAAAAGTATGACAAAGGCCAGAATGATATTTACGAAGTTTATAGTGAACTAGCAAAAGCTAAAGGCCTTAATTGCACAGCTTGCGAATTAAAAGAAGTTGAAAAACCATCTGAAAATATGAGCGATGATGATCTGGCGGCGGTTTCTGGAGGCGCTTCAGTTGAGCAGGGAATAATGGCTGGGCTTTCAGCATTGTCTGCATTTGGCAGCGCTGTCATGAATTCCAGAGGTAAAGACGGTAAAATAAACTGGAAAGACCCAAGTCTTTATATTGGCGGCGGCATGGCAGCCTTGGGAGCCGGATTTGGATCTTGGATGAACTATGGCAATAACGGCGGAAACGGAAATGCAAATGCAAATGGAAATGGAAATGGCGCTCAAAAATAAAGCTAGATGTTAAATGGAACTATATCTGATTTGGTTTCAGTTTGTTGATGTATATCGCCGTTTTTTCTTCTAAACAAGATTAAAAACACATTATTAAATGCAACTGGCTTAAAGTGGCTTTTTGGCAGGGGGATCTTGAAAAATTTCTCAGGGCGGGTTTTATTTAAAATTGAGGATGCTGGAAGCCATTAGTCAAAATTAATGTTTTAGATTAAGCTTATTTTAAAGGAGGTTTATCAACATGTCTAAAAAGAGTTTGCAAAAATTTATCAATGACTCGCAAAAGGATAAAAAACTAAAAAACATATCTGAAGAATCTCGCAAAAAATTTGCTTCCAAGGAAGAAAGATTCAGCTATGTTGTTGAAGAAGCAAAAAAATTTGGCTATGATTTCACAGTAGACGATATGCTCAACGAAATGGAAGAAAATCTTTGTTATGGATTTTCAGATGATGAACTTGCAAATGTTTCGGGGGGAACGGGCGGAGGCTTTTTATCATCTTCAGCAAACCAAGAGCGGAAGGAAACTAAAAACTTTTTTCTCGGTATTACGGGCAAAAACCAATAATATTGTTGTTGAGATAAAGAAAAGGGCTTTATCAACACCTGATAGCTTTGTTGATTTTTGTTTAAAATTTAGGCAGATTGATGGATTTAGGTTGATTTTTTGAACTAAAAGAAAATGTGTGGTAAAAAGCCAAGCTAACTTTCAAAAAAATCGTTAATCCGAAATTGAATAGATTAGTACATAGCTTGTTTAGCAGCTTATAAAGAAATGTTGTTTTGTCAAAAGGGCGCCAAACAAGCGAATGTTTTAAATTTATTGATTGAGGAGACGATTTATTATGTCAAAAGAAGATTTGAAAAAATTTATTAAAGACTCCGCCAAGGACAAAAAACTCCAGGAAATTTTGGAAAATGGAGGAAATATGAACAATTCCTCCAAAGAACAAATTGAATATGTTGTTCGAGAAGCAAAATCTCATGGATATGATTTTACTGTTGATGAGTTTGTGGAGTTGTTTAAAAAATCAGATTCAAAATCAGGCGAAATTATGGACGATGAGCTTTCGGATGTTGCGGGCGGAACAGGGCCGATATATGATTTTTGCATAAAAGTTAAACGAGGCCTTGAAGATCTCATTGAAGGCCCTCCATCCCTCACAAAAAAAGCTAAACGTAAACTACATGATGTTGAAAATAATTTGAATTTAGATAACAAATGGTATAGAAAAATCTAAATTGTTTTTGGTCTAGCCTAAATTGCTGCAAGGGGAAGAATTTCAAAATAATTTCTTCTTGCAGCTTGGCCAGGCTTGTTGCGCCAGCATTTTGCAGGTCTATTGAAAGGGGGGATTTGTATGTGAAAAAAAGGTTTGACTGCTATAAATTTTTCAAAGCTATAGCTTAAATTCCAAAGTCAAAATAAAGAATCTACATACCTCTTTCAGTTAATTTTTTGTTAGCATATAAACAATTAAATTCAACTGAATGAGTTGATGTTTCAAATCGGTTGTTTGAAAAAAGGGGGCGATTTTTAAACTAAAATAAATTTTCTGTTAAAAATTTTTGGATCAGGTTGGGTCTTTATTTTATGATATACCAAAACATTCGATTATTTTAATAATTTCTGTTAATTTTTTATCAATTATTTAGGAGGTAATTACTATGTCTATAAAAAATTCCAACAACTATATCGAAGATGATCTAAATAAAGTTTCAGGAGGAACTGGCTTTTTTAAAAAGATAGGCAACAAGTTCAAGGGCTGGTTTAGCAAAAAGGATAAAACCGATAAAGAAATAAAAGACATGTCAGAGAGTCCTCTTTTGCCTAATGATGACGAAGATTAGTTTGTTTTTAATATACTCACAGTATAATTGTTAGCAATAAGTTTAGTCAATGTTATGTTAACGTGGGTTGAAAATAGTTTTGTTAGTCGTATAATCGCGATTTTATAATGCCAATTTGACATAAAGGAGCTGATTTTAAAGTGGCTTTGGAAGAAGCAATAAAATTTTTGGAATATGCGAAGTCAAACGCTGATTTAGACGACAAAATAAACCAAATTTTATCGAGTAATGCTGGAAAAATTGATAAATATAGCCCAATAATTCCTGTTGCCAAAGAAAAGGGATATCGGTTCACAATTAGTGAACTTGAAGAGGCGCTTTTGATGCCGGAGCGTGACTTTGATGAAGATGAACTTTTAAACATTGCTGGCGGTTTGAATAGTGGGTCAAATGACTCAAATTCCAAATGCAAAGGAATAGGTTGGTCTATGTGATTTTTTTTAACCTTTGAGGAGGTTATTTATATGTCTTTGAAAGATGCAAGAAAATTTATTGTTGATTTTGGTTCAGACCCAACTCTCAGGCTTAAAATTGTCCAGATTAAGCTAAAAAAAGGCAAAAAAAATTTAAGTAACTTTGATAAACTGACGTTAATGCAGACTGCTGCCAGGGACCGTGGATATCATTTCACCATGGACGAACTCAAAGAAGCAAATAATTGCACATTTGGAGAAGTCGAGGATTTGGAATTGGTTAACGTTTCAGGGGGCCTAACAACCAACAAACATGCCCTCTCGCAGGCGTTTCCAATAACAAGCATCGACGACTTGTTTGATATAGATCTGGCAGCTAAAGCGGATTCAGATCTGAGCGCTGATTCGGAAACATGTTAGCTGTTTTTGTTTAAAAAATATTTAGGAGGAGTTTATTGTGGGGCTGGCTTCAAAATTTAATTTAAATGGTGATGAGAAAAAAATTTTTGAAGATTATATTTCAAATAAAATGGGGGAAAAACTTCAGCCGTCAAAGGATGAAGAATTTTTGGATAGATGGAACGCTTGGATTGACGAATCCTCAAAAAAGGGCGTCGCATTCGTTTTAAATTCATATCTTATTCCAAAACGTCCCGTTGAATTTAGAAAGCCCGAGTGCGTAAGCGTCAGCATATATGAATCGATTGCGGGAAAAATTCCAATAATTGTTGTTGGCGATGATGATGATTTTGAGAATCTCATAATTAATCTTGCGTATCGCGGCGTTAGGCCAGACAACATCCACCAGCAAGGAGCTTCATTTCTCTCCGGAAAAACAAACAGGTTTATTGTTCTTTCCAAAAAGCCGTATAGCAACATTCCGGCGAGTTGGATGGGCCTTGAGGAGGAAGATTGGAGAAAAAAATCCATGGTTTTGCGAAGAGCACACGAATGCACCCACTACTATACACGCAGATACTATGGAACATCGCAAAACAATTTGCATGATGAGCTCATGGCGGACTTTTTTGGGCTATATGCTGCATTTGGCAAGTATCAATCAAAGTGGTTCACTCACTTTATGGGAATTGACGGGCAAAATCTCGACGGCAGGCTCTCGCTATACACTAGAGACCTTCCAAAGGCCGTTGTTGCCGCGATTGGCCAGGTCGGGGTTTGCTGCTCGCGTTTTCTTGAAAATTGGTCTGAGTCCCATGAATTTAAAAGTATGAAGGAGCCTGAGAGGGTTGATTTTCTCTGTGAATTGGGAATTTCCGGCATGTTCGAAAAATGTTAGAGTTTTCTTATTTTAAATTTTTCTAAAAAAATTGGCAGTGGGCTTAAATTTTTAGCTTATTGCCGATTTTTTTTTGATGTTAGTGAGTTAAAAAGCTTTGCTGTTAAGTGTTCCAAAAATCTCAAAAGCGGATAGTCCAGCGCCATCAGTCCAATCAAAACAGCCAACGCTTCAATTGAAAGGCTGACAAGCGAAAACAGGCCTGAAAGAAAAACCACTGCCAATATCATTAAAACAAGCATTGAGAAAAAAATTGCCAGACGTTTTAAGCTCAAAGGTTTGCAGACTTCAAACAAAACTGAAAAGCCGTTTGTTGCAAGCAAAACAGTTGCAACTGTTGAAAGCTCTTCAAACTCAAACAAAAAGATTGATTTGAAAACCTGCAAAGCTAAAATTATTAATATATTACACATTCCCCCTGGCAAAGCTTTTCTTAAAACATTTGAAATAAATCGACCTTTAACAATTGCTGTTGTTGGCTGCAATGTCAGCAAAAATCCTGGAAGGCCGATGGTTAGCGAACTGATGAGGGTCCATTGAAACGGAGTTATGGGATATGGAATGTTAATAAAAAGCGCTATGATTGAAAATATAAATGAAAATATATTTTTTACCAGAAACAGCGCCGCAGATCGTTCTATGTTGTTGATAACCCGCCTTCCTTCCAAAACAACCTTTGGCATTGACGCAAAATTTGAATTAAGCAAAACCAGCTCAGCAACTTGGCTTGCTGCATCGCTTCCAGATGCCATAGCTATTCCAACATCCGAGTCTTTCAAAGCCAAAACATCATTAACTCCATCTCCCGTCATTGCGACGGTGTGTTTTTTGTTTTGCTTTAAAAGGCGAACAAATTTTCGCTTTTGATCTGGAGTGACCCTGCCAAAAACAGCATATTCTTCAATCGCATCTCGCATCTGGTCTTCAGTTTTTAAAGTCTGCGCGTCAATATATTTTTCTGCATCTTTGATTTTTGCTTTTTTTGCAATTTTTGAAACCGATATGGGGTTATCTCCTGAAATGACCTTGATCTTAACCCCTTGCCTTTCGAAAAATTCAAAGGTTTTTGGGGCCTCTTCCCGAATTGGATTTTCAAGCAAAATCAAACAAATTGGCTCTTTTTTTCCAATCAAAACATTTTTTTCAATTTTTCCATCAAGTCGCGCAAGAAGAAGAACTCGACTGCCTTGGGATATGTATCTGTTAACATTCTTTTCAATTGTTTTATATTGTTCTTTTAATATGAATTCGGGCGCCCCAACAGCAAACGTTCCTTGGCCTTCAAATTCAGCTGCAGACCATTTTGTTGAAGAAAGGAATGGGTGAAATTTTTTGAGCGTCCAATTTGTTTGCCGATTAAAATGTTCCTTGAGCGCCAAAGATGTGCTGTTATCTGGCGGCATGTTAGAAACAACAGAATTGGCGGCAGTATATATGTTTTCAATGCTTTCGTCGCAAAGCGAAACAACGCCAGCAACTTTCATTTTCGGCTGGGTTATTGTTCCGGTTTTATCAACACACAAAACGTCAACCCGAGCCAGAGTTTCAATGCAGCTCATTTCTTGAACAAGCGTTTTTGATTCGATCAGTTTTATGACGCTGATTGCAAGCGCAATGCTTGTCAGCAAATATAGGCCTTCTGGAATCATGCCGATTAAAGCAGAAACGGTCGTTGTCACTGAATCATCCCAAGGCATCTTTAATATGAAGGTTTGTTTTAAAAACAGTATTAGACCAATTGGGACCAGGGTAAAACCAATGATCCTGATTAATTTGTCCAAAGACGCCATCATATCCGACTGCGGTTTGTGGAGGTTTTTTTTAGCTTCCATCGTCAGCCTAGATGCATACGAATCCTCCCCAACATTATCAAGCCTCGCAAAACATTTCCCAGAAAGAACAAAACTTCCAGAAAGCAATTCATCGCCAGCTTTTTTGGGAATTGGGTCTGATTCGCCAGTCAGCAAAGATTCATCAACCTGAATTTCTCCTTCAAGCAAAGTCGCGTCTGCAGTTATTTGGTCACCCGATTTTAAAATCACAACATCGTCCCTGACAAGCTCGTGGTTTAAAACAGAAAGTTTTTCCCCATTTCGAACAACAATCGACTTTGGAGATGAAATCAGCGTTAATTTGTCTAGCTTAATTTTAGATCGAACCTGTTGAAAAATTCCAATCAAAGTGTTTAAAACAATAATCATAAGAAACGACATGTCTTTATATGAGTGCGCAATAAATAAACACACTCCCAATATAAAAAAAACCAGGTTGAAAAATGTGAAGAGGTTGTCGAAAATAATCTGCTTCACTGTTTTATATGATTTATTACTGAGTGTATTAGAATAGCCGGCCTCTCGAATTTGCTTAACTTGCTCATTCGTCAGACCAAACTTCGCGGTTGTCTTTATTCTTTCAATTTTCCTCTTCTTTACTTCCTGCGTCTTTTGAGATTTTAATTGCATACAAGCCTATCTCCCATTATCATAATAATTTCTGGTCTAGCCAAGTTTACTTCTTATAGTTTGATATATTCCTTTAGCGTCGAGTTTATAGTGCGCAAGCAGATCATGAGCCGAGCCGGATTGACCAAACCGATCATTTATCCCGATTCTTTGAACTCTTTTGGGGAACTCTTCGCAAACAACCGAGCAAACCGCCTCGCCAAGCCCGCCTATGATGCTGTGTTCCTCAACTGTGAATATTTGCGATGTCTCAGCCGCTGCTTTTAAAATAATCTCCCGGTCCAGCGGCTTTATGGTGTGTATGTTGATAACCCTGGCGCTGATTTTATCATTTTCAAGGAGTGTTGCCGCTAAAAGAGCCTCGCGAACAGGGAGCCCAGTTGCAATAATTGTTATGTCTTTGCCGTCTTTTAGCGTTATTCCCTTTCCCATTTCGAATTTATAGGTTTCTTCATCGTTTATCGTCTCAACAGCCAGCCTTCCCAGGCGTATATACACAGGGCCCATATGGTCTGCAGCGCTTTTAACCGCGGCTTTCATCTCATAGTGGTCGCAAGGGTTTAAAACAACCATGTTTGGAATTGACCTCATCAAAGCAATGTCTTCACAGCATTGATGGGTCGCGCCGTCTTCTCCAACAGAAATTCCAGCGTGGGACCCGGCGATTTTGACGTTTAAATTGGGATATGCAACTGAGTTTCTGATCTGCTCAAAACCACGACCCGCGCTAAACATCGCAAAACTTGCAACAAACGGAATTTTTCCCATGGTTGCAAGGCCTGCTCCAACTCCAATCATGTTGCATTCTGAGATTCCGCAATTGAAAAATCGATCCGCAAACGCTTCTTTGAAAATTTTTGTCTTTGTTGCAGCAGCAAGATCCGAATCCAAAACAACTATTTTCTCATTAAACCGGGCTATTTCAGCCAAAGCCTCTCCAAAGCTCTCTCTGGTTGCTTTTTTTAAAATTTTCGACATTTTTAACCCTCCAACTGCGCTAAAATTGAATCAAGCTCTGCTTTTGCAAGCTTAAATTGCTCTTCATTCGGAGCGCATCCATGCCACGAAACGTTGTTTTCCATATATGAAACACCCTTTCCTTTGATTGTTTTCATGACGATTGCCGACGGCCCATCCTTGCAAGCCTTAGCAAGATTCACCGCGCGCTCGATTTGCTCAAAGTCGTGGCCATCAATTTGCATAACGTTAAATCCAAAAGATTCAAACTTTTGAGGGATCTTTGACAATCCAGCAACCTCTTGAACCGAGCCGTCGATTTGAAGCTGGTTGTTGTCAACAAAAAGACAGAGGTTGTCTAGTTTATAGTGGGATGCAAACATCAAAGCCTCCCAAACCTGGCCCTCTTCGATTTCTCCATCACCTAAAACGCAATATACCCGAACGCCCGATCCGTCAAGCTTTGCGCCAAGAGCCATCCCGCAAGCAGCAGAAACGCCCTGACCCAATGAGCCGGTTGACATGTCAACTCCGGGGGTTGAATTCATGTTTGGATGACCCTGAAGAAAAGCCCCCATTTTTCGCAAAGACTTCAAATCCTCAAGCTTAAAAAATCCCATATGAGCCAAAACGGAATATAGAGCCGGCGCAGCGTGGCCTTTTGACAAAACAAATCGATCACGATTGGGATCTTGGGGAGCCTTGGGATTTAAATTTAGCTCCCTAGAATAGAGGTATGCTAGCAAATCTGCAATCGACAAAGAGCCGCCAGGATGGCCAGATTTCGCGCCATACACGCTTTCCAAGACCCCTATTCGGATTTTGCAGGCAAGACTTTTAAGGCTTTTTAAACAATCAATATCCATAAATCTTCTCCTCGCATTTTTATATTTAAAAACAAAAAGAAATATCTGCGATAATATATACAAACAGTCATAAAACAATTCAAAGCATGTTTTATTAAGAAAAAATGAAAACTCACACGTTTAAAAATCTTCTTTTTAATTATATCACATCCCATCGAAATATCAAGTGGCGATGCTGGTTTTTTTTAATTTTTAGGTTTTAGCGATCAAAAGCCGTCATTTTTAACATGATTTACGATTATATTTGTTGCTCTGACGAGAAATAATTAATAATGGATGTTAAATTTTCATATTTTTTATATTATACACATTTTTTGGAGGTCGATTTAAATGGTGTGTAGATTAGAGGAACTCAGAGACAAAAACGTTATAAACATCAAAAGCGGAGCAAATCTGGGCTGCGTTGATGATGTTGTCATAGACACTTGTTCTGCGGAGGTGAAATCGCTTGTTATATACGGAAGGTGTAGATTTTTTGGGATTTTCGGGAGGGAGGATGATGTTGTTGTTTCTTGGGAAAACATCAGCGTGATCGGTGATGATGCGATACTTGTCTGTTTTGACCACATGCCGCGTAACTGCCAATCCAGAAAGAAAAAAAATTTTTTTAGCTCATTATTTAAGTGATTATGGATATTTTTGAAAATATTTAGCAAAAATTTAAAAAAAAGGGGTTGACAAATTGACAAAGCGAATATACAATTGAATTTAAGGGGAGGTGTACACTGATTAAAGCTCCTGGAATTCTTTTACGAATTCGCCAAACTGCTCAACCCCCCTATACGTCAAAACCGGTCTTAGCTTTTTGTGTGTAAAAAAACAAACCATGATTTAAAATAATTTAAATTCATTAAATTTATTATTTTGCTAGGAGGTTTTTGAAAATGTTAAGTAAAATCAAAAAAGTTTTAGTTTCTCTGGCTTTGGCAGCAAGCCTTGCTCTTGCTCCAATGAATGTTTCGGCGGCTACCTTAACTAAAGATTCAAAGGGGTCAACAAAGGTTACCTACCAAAAGGAGGCTGCTCTTAAAAAGGCTGCTGCCGACGCTGATTATATGGTTGAAGTTCCTGAATCTATTTCGTTCAGTGCAAACAAGTTGGAAGAGGAGATGGAGCTTAAATTATTGAATAATGACGTAAAGAAAGAGATTACTATAACACCATCATTTGCTCCAGATAAAGAAATATACACAGACCTAGATGAATCTCATTTAGTTTTTGAGGAGTCGAGTGCTACATTTAAATCGGATGCAGATTTGGAGTCTGTCCAAAAAATTAACGCCAGACTTACTGAAAACGGTAAAGAGGCAATCGAAACGGCCATGGATGAAAATTCAGGCGAAGTTGTAATCGGACAGATTAATTATGCCGTTGAGCTTGCTGAAGCCGAGTAATATATTAAAAAATTGATCTAAACTCTGCTGAAAAAATCAACCCTTGGTTTAAACTTATTAAATTTACTATTTTTTGGGGGTTTTTGAAAATGTTAAGTAAAATCAAAAAAGTTTTAGTTTCTCTGGCTTTGGCAGCAAGCCTTGCTCTTGCTCCAATGAATGTTTCGGCTGATCAGTATATAACCGAAGAAACTGCTCCAAGCGGGGAGGAGGGGAAGGTATTCACAAAGGTTTATGTAAAGGGTACGCAGTATCAGACGAGGTGGACAGTCGAGGTCCCTGCATCAATTACAATTAATTTGGACAATGCCAAGTCTGATCCCGGTGTTTTGCATATATTTGTTAGAGCTGCAGAGGATATACCGACAGGTTCAACGTTAAAAGTAACGCCAACGTTTAGTGTGAGAGGCGAAGATAAAGTTACAATTTGGGCAACTGCCACTCAAAATAATGTTCCTATCACAATGGAAACGCCTGTTGGCAGTACCGGCCTTAAAATTGACGCGAACTTGTTGGCGTTTGGCACTTATACGGGGGAGGGTGCTTTTGATGCATCAGGTAGTTTGATCTCAAGTAATTTTACCGCAGACACTAATATGGCTATGTTCAACCCACCATCTAGGGATGCACTTAAGGATATCCCCATTAATGTGAACAAGAATATGACGGATACAGCCAAACAAAACATCCCTACCCCTGATAACTCCTCCGGTGACCCTAGAATTGCAGAAAATCAACAAATCGGAAAAATTACCTATGAGTGCGAATTGGTTCCTCCTTCCGGCACCTGATTAATTAAACAAATCTAGATGCCCCGCCTTTGCTTTTTAAGGGGGGCATTTAGTCTTGAAACATCGGCTATGTAGGGGCTCCTAGGAGCATTATCCAAAGCAAATTGACTGATAACGCATATAATATAGCTTGGTTTGCATATTATTTAATAGTTCTAGTGTTTTTTAGATTTGGAGGATTGTTTAAATGAAACGGACGGCTGGTTGGTTGGCGTTTTTGGTTTGTTTAGTGTTTAGTGTTTTGTTGTTTTGTCAAGGCCCATTGGATTTTTCCTATGAAAGTTCGGCGAAAAATCCCGAGCCGGGCGAGCAAAAGACGGCTGGCGGAACAAAAGAAGGTTTGCAGGAAATGCGCGGCTGTTGGTTTTCATATTTGGAATGGCAGCGTATTTTGCAAAACAAAAACAAGGAGCAGTTTGAAAAGAGCGTCAGAGCGGTTTTTGAAAATTTAAAAGCTTGCAAAATTAACGCCTTGATGCTCCATCTGCGAGCGTTTGGGGATGCTTTCTATCCCTCAAGCCTTTCCCCAATTTCGAAATATTTTGCTGGAAATTTGTGTGAACAGGTTGAATATGATCCGCTAAAAATAATAATTGAGATTGCAAAGGAATATAATATATCTGTTCACGGTTGGATTAATCCCCTTCGGACAATGTCGGATGATGATTTTTCAAAAATTTCCGATAAATATATCCTCAAAAAGTGGAAGTTGGCTCAAAATTCAAGTGACTACTATATGAAGGATTTGACCGGAAGGTATATCCTGATCCCAACAAATCCCGAGGTCAGGGGCTTTATTTCGGATGTCATAGGCGAGATATTGAGCCGCTATGACCTTTGCGGAATTCACATTGACGACTATTTTTATCCGTCCAGGATTAATGAATTAAAAGAAAATGACGTTTCGTATTACAATAAAGTTAAGCCGGGTTGTGATATAAACACATGGCGCAGGCAGGGGACGTCTGAGCTTGTCAAGCAGCTGTATAAAAAATGCCACGAAATCAAGCCGGACGCAAAATTTGGGGTCAGCCCTCAAGCGAACATGAAAAACAACTTCAACTCCATGTTCATAGACACAAAGCTTTGGCTGTCTGAACCCGGTTATTTGGACTATATTATGCCGCAAATTTATTTTGGCTTTGAAAATTCGTCAAGTCCATTCGACAAAACCTTTGATGAGTGGAATAATTTAATCAAAAATGACGCGGAACTTTATGTTGGCCTGGCTGCATACAAAGTCGGAATGGAACATGATCAATACGCTGGCCTTGGCGCGAAGGAATGGAAAGAAAAGACGGATATTTTAAAGCGCCAGGAAGAATATTGCAGGAAGTGTGAAAAATATAGGGGATATTGTCTATTTTCATATCAATCCATATTTCAGGCGGATGGAAATGTGAATCCAAAAACAAAGCAAGAGATCGAAAATTTAAACAGCCTGTCTTAAATTTTTGACTAGCCAGATCATTTTAAAATGGTCTGGCTTTTTTTGACGCCTCTTTAAAAACACTGCTGAGATTTTCAACAACATTCGTTGCAAGAACACATCTTGTGTCTTTTCCAGCTTCAACCAACAAGTCTGCTGCTCGCCCATGCGCATATATTGCGTTTGAGATTGCTTGTTGGATGCTTTTGTGTGACGGAACAAAGGCTGTGATAATCCCGGTCAGGACGTCTCCCGTTCCTGCTTTTGCAAGGCTTTGATTTCCGCTTTGGTTGACAAATTGATTTCCATCGGGGGTTGAAAGAATTGTGTGTGGACCTTTTAAAACCAAAAAACAGTTTAGTCCCATCGCCTTTTGCTTTGAAATTTCAAATCTGTTTTTTTGAATTTCGCTGGTTTCCATGCCACACAGTCGCGCCATTTCACCGGTGTGTGGGGTCAAAATTGAAGGGCTTTTTCTCGCTTTGAGAAGTTTTAGTAGATCAGAGTCCAAAAAATAAAGCGCATCAGCGTCTAAAACTATCGGCAAATCGCTCAAAATTGCTTTTTTAACAACGTTTCTTGCGCAAAAGTTCCGAGATATCCCGGGTCCGCAGGCGATTATGTCGACTTTTTCTGGAATTTCAAAGTCGCGTAAAGTCCCGTTTTCTTCAAGACATTTTGTGTATGTCGCTTCGGGCAGATGAGCCGTGATGTGGCTTTTAACAGCTTGTGTCGTCGCCATTTTCAAAAGTCCAATTCCGGCCGAAAAACAGGCCTTTGCGCAAAGAATGGCTGCTCCGGGCATATGGTCGCTTCCTGAAACAATTAAAGCGCTTTTGTTTGTCGACTTATTGGCGTTTGGAGCGGGGGAGGGGAGAGTTGAAAAAAAGTCGCTCCTGCTCCAGGTTTGCTTGATTTGAGCTTGATTTTTTTGGTCATACACAATTCCGGCATCAACAACCAAGATTTTGCCATAGTTTAGCTTGGATGGATATAAAAATGCGCTGATTTTTGGGAAGGATATTGTTAAAGTCAAATCGGCTCGGATTGCGTTTTTTGAGACTCCCCCGTCTGCCGAAACCCCGCTTGGGATGTCGATTGCGATGATTTTTGCATTTGATTGATTTATTTTATGAAAGACTTCACAATACTCGGGCGAAATCTCTCCTCTAAATCCAATTCCAAACATGGCGTCAACGATTATTGTGGACTTTTGTATAATATTTTCGACTGAACTTGAATATTTCACAAAGTCATATCCGTGTTTTAAATATAAATTCATGTGATATAACGCAGCATTTTTATACTCCGACGGATCCTCCAAGAGCACTAAATTCACATTGAAATTCAAATTTTTCAGGCGTCTCGCAGCAACGATTCCATCCCCGCCATTGTTTCCTCGGCCGCAAAAAACGCTTATTGTGTCGCTGGGTTTGGCAAATTTTAAAATTTCGTGGCATATCGCCTGGCCCGCATTTTCCATCAACATTTCAGATGCAATTCCCAATCCATTAATCGTGTGTTCATCGGCGGCATACGCTTCTTTTTTGTTAAATATAATCATAAATAAGCCCCCTTAAAAAAATAAATCAGCCCCCAATAAAATAGCTGACACATTGAGGGTTGATTTAATTCTAGTTAAACATATCTTTTATCCTATCAAAAAAACCTTTTCTTTTGTGATAATTCTTTTCATCCAGAGAATTATCGAACTCTTTGATTAATTTTCGTTGCTTTTCATTTAGGTTGCGTGGAACTTCAATAATGGTTGTTATTAGCATATCTCCTCGGCTGTGGGAGTGAAGCCTGGTGACACCTTTGCCTTTAAGCCTGAAAGTTGTTCCTGGCTGGGTTCCTTCGGGAATATTATATTTGACTTTGCCGTCTATTGTTGGAACAACGAGCTCAGCGCCGCTAACTGCCTGCGCATATGTTATTGGTATATCACACAATATGTCAAATCCATGCCTTTTAAATAGCGGATCCGGCCGAACAGTTATTGCGATGTTTAGGTCCCCATATGGGCCACCATTAGAGCCAGCGTTTCCTTCGCCAGAAACAACCAAAGTCTGGCCATCATCAATTCCAGCGGGTATATTGACGGAAATCTTTTTGGATTTTGACTTTTTGCCAGTTCCGTGGCAGCTTGAGCATGGGTTTGATATAACCTGGCCCTTTCCGCCACATCTTGGGCATGTTGTTGCGGAAGTCATGATTCCAAAAGGAGTTCTCTGTTGGGTCCTGACCTGGCCGGTTCCGCCGCAATTTGGGCATTTTGACGGAGCTGAGCCGGAAGCAGCACCTGTTCCTCCGCATGAATCGCATCTGTCCATTTTTTGAACGTTCACTTCTTTAGACGTTCCTTTACAAGCTTCAAAAAATGAGATTGTTATGCTTGCGAATGTGTTTTGGCCTCTTCTTGGAGCGTTTGAGCGCCTTGATCCAGAAAATCCGCCGAACCCGGAAAATCCGCCGCCTTCTCCAAACATTTTGTCTATGATGTCTTCCAAATCAACGCCAAATCCGCCCGCGCCATATTGCCCAGAACCAGCGCCAGAAAAGTTTGAATCAACTCCCGCGTGTCCAAATTGGTCATATCTCGCTTTTTTTGTTGAGTCGCTCAAAACTTCATATGCTTCGCTTATTTCCTTAAACTTTGCCTCCGCCTCTTTGTCTCCAGGGCACAAATCCGGGTGATATTTCTTTGCTAATTTGCGATATGCTTTTTTTATCTCGCTGTCTGAAGCTCCGCGTGATAGGCCTAAAACCTCATAATAATCTCGTTTACTCATCACGGTTTCTTCCTCCAAAACCTGCACAAAACCGAAAAGCAAGGCGTTTTTTTAGTTTTAAATCCTTGCTTTTTTAAATTGCGCAGGATACTGTTAGTTATTTTTATTTTCATCAACATCGGTGTAGTCAACGTCAACGACATTATCATTATTTGCTGCTGAAGGGCCTGGATTTTGCGAAGATTGCGCCTGATTTGCCGCCTGAGCTTGTTTATATATCTTTTCAGAGATGGAATATATCGCCTGTTGAAGCTGCTCTTTTTTGGCTTTAATATCTTCAATATTGTCGGATTTTAGGGCCTCTTTTAAAGCGTCTGCCTTTGATTTAACCGATGCTTTTTCGTCCTCAGAAAGGTTTGCGTTTGACTCAGACAAAACCTTCTCGCTTTGATATACTAGCTGATCTGCGTTGTTTTTAACTTCAACTTCTTCCTTCTTTTTCTTGTCTTCGGCTGCAAATTTTTGGGCTTCTTTAACCGCTTTGTCTATGTCTGCGTCGCTCATGTTGGTTGATGATGTTATGGTTATGTTTTGCGCCTTTCCAGTTCCCAAATCTTTAGCTGAAACATGAACTATTCCGTTGGCGTCTATGTCAAACGTGACCTCAATCTGCGGAATGCCGCGAGGAGCAGGGGCAATTCCGTCAAGCCTAAACATTCCGAGTTGCTTGTTATCGTGGCAAAATTCGCGCTCTCCTTGATATATCGCTATGTCAACAGAAGTTTGACCATCTGCAGCTGTTGTAAATATTTGAGTTTTTTTAGTTGGGATGGTTGTGTTGCGTTCGATCATTTTAGCCATAACGCCGCCTTGAGTTTCAAGCCCAAGAGTCAGCGGAGTCACGTCTAGAAGCAAAAGCCCTTTAACGTCTCCTCCCAAAACGCCGCCCTGGATCGCCGCTCCAATCGCAACGCATTCATCCGGATTGATTCCTTTAAAAGGCTCTTTGCCAAGCTTTTTCTCAACAGCTTCATACACCGCAGGAATTCTTGTTGAGCCGCCAACCATCAAAATCTTGTTCAAATCTGAGGCTGAAATTCCCGCGTCGGAAAGCGCTTGCTGAACCGGGCCCATCGTTTTGTCAACCAAATCCGAAGTCAGCTCATTAAATTTCGCTCTGGTTAAGGTCAGGTCAAGGTGTTTCGGGCCGGTCGCGTCGGCGGTTATGAACGGTTGATTTATGTTGGTTGTCATGGTTGATGAAAGCTCAATTTTTGCTTTTTCTGCGGCCTCTTTAAGCCTTTGCATAGCCATCTTGTCTGAAGATAAATCAATTCCTTCAGATTTTTTAAACTCAGCAACAATCCAATCAATAATCCTTTGATCGAAGTCATCTCCTCCAAGTTTGTTGTTTCCAGCTGTTGCCAAAACTTCTTGAACTCCGTCTCCCATTTCAATGATTGAAACGTCGAAAGTTCCGCCGCCAAGATCATAGACCATTATCTTTTGATCCTGTTCCTTGTCAGCTCCATACGCTAAAGCAGCAGCAGTTGGCTCGTTAATAATCCTTTTAACGTCAAGCCCAGCGATCTTTCCCGCGTCTTTTGTTGCTTGGCGCTGGGAGTCTGAAAAATATGCAGGGACTGTGATGACTGCTTCAGTCACCGGCTCTCCGATATACGCCTCAGCGTCGGATTTGAGTTTTTGAAGAATCATCGCAGAAATTTCTTGGGGTGTGTAGTTTTTGCTGTCAATTTTGACTTTGTAGTCTGAGCCCATGTGACGTTTAATTGAAATGATCGTCTTTTCCGGGTTGGTTATCGCCTGCCTTTTAGCAACCTGGCCAACCATCCTTTCTCCTGTTTTTGAAAATGCAACAACCGATGCAGTTGTTCTTGCTCCCTCTGCGTTTGGAATAACAACAGCCTCTCCGCCTTCCATAACTGAAACGCAAGAATTTGTTGTTCCAAGATCGATTCCGATTATCTTTCCCATGAAAAATTACCTCCAAATAATTTAACTATATTTATATTTTTTACTATTAGTATCATCTACGGATTAGCCACAACAACCATCGCGTGGCGAATAACCGTGTCATTTAGCATATATCCTTTTTGCAAAACCTGACAAACAGTGTTGTGAGAATAACCTTCATCCTCAATGACGTTGATTGCGTTATGGCAATTTGGATCAAACTCTTTACCCAGGCTTTGAATTTCCAAAACTCCAATCTTTTTTAAAGCGTCCGAAAATTGGTTGACTATTAATTTAACACCCTGGCTGAGCTTGGAGCCGTCTTCTGAAGCTTCAAGCGCGCGTTCAAGGCTGTCTAAAACAGCAAGCAAAGGGGTGATGCAATCGGCTTTTGCGGATGAATATATCTCCTGCTTTTCTTTGATTGTTCGCTTGCGAAAATTGTCAAACTCAGCCTTAAGCCGCAAATCCCTGTCTTTTAAAATTTTAAGCTCGCTTTCAAGCTTCTGGATTTCCAAAACATAATCTTCAACGCTTTTTTCAAATTCTTCTTCATCAAAAGCCTCTCCCTCCTCAATCTCATCTTCCAATTTCAAGCTTTTTGTTTCGTCAAGATTTTGAGGTCCATTTTCTTTAAAAGTGTCTTTTTCTTTCTCTTCGCTCATATTCAACTAATCTCCTTCCTCTTTTTCAGCTTCGCCCAGCATATTATCAATTATGGATGTGACACTTTGCGAAAAATAAGAAACATATGGGATAATTTCTTGATAGTTTAGTCTGATTGGCCCAATAACACCAAAAGATCCGAATTGCTCAGAGGTTCCATATTTTGTCAAAATTAGGCTTGAATTTCCGATTAAAAATGTGTCATTTTCCTTTCCAAAAACTATGTTAATCCCCGAAAAAGCGCTTGATAATATGTTTTCTATTTTGTCTTTGGCCGACATGAATTCTATTAACTCATCAGCCTTTAGCCCATCATATTTTAAAAGGTTATTTTCGCCTTTTAAGTCGATTTGCGTCTTTGAAATTTCATCAGACATTTTGTGAAGTGTTTCCAGAAGGGGGGAAAGACTCAAAGTGTAGCTGCCCATAGCTTCTGCCAGTTTTTGAAAAACATCATCATCAAATGAATCGATTGAAATTCCCTTGAGATTTTTATTAATCGTCTCCTGGAAAAATTTAAGCTGCTGATTTGTTATGTCAAACTGCATTCGGCAAATTTTATTTTTCACTTCACCTGATGAGGTTATTATCAAAACAGCATAAACCCTTCTCCCTGTTGGAATAACTTCAACTTTAGATATAACCGAAAATTTGGGGATGTTGTTTGTTGAAATGGCCGCAAGCCCCGTTATTTCAGAAAGAGCGCCCAGAGCATTGTCAACAACAGCAGAAACAGAGCTTGTGTCTGCACGAAGCAAATCGTCGATTGACTTTTTCTCTTGATCGGTTAGATTTTTTGGCTTAACAATTTGGTTTATATATGCTCTAAAGCCGAGGTATGTTGGAATCCTTCCAGCCGAAGTGTGAGGCTGCTCTAAAAAGCCAGCTTTTTCAAGTTTAGCCATGTCATTTCGTATTGTCGCTGGCGAAACAGCTTTATTGAGTTTTAAGCAGACAGAAACGCTTCCAACTGGCTCGCCAGTTTCAATATATAAATTAACTATATGCTCTAATATTTTCAGCCGCCTTTCATCATTTTTCATATATTTCACACCTCAGCACACGATGAATGATTCTTAGCACTCATATTATCTGAGTGCTAATATTATATTATCACCATTTTTTCATTATGTCAATAGATTATAAAAAATATTTTTTTAATTTTTGTGGTTTTGCAGATTGATGTTCCAGCCAGCAAGCAAAAATCCACACTAATTGTTTAGCTTTGTTGGGGTATATTTGTTTCAATATCCTCAAGCAAAAGGATTAATGCAACAAATATAACCCAAATAAACATTTTTTAACTTTTTATCAACCCCAAAAAGTGACAACAAAATCTAAAAAATTTCATTGTCACCTGGCAAATGTTTTATTTTTTCATTTAAAACGCATATTCAGCCACGGCAAGCCGTCTTCAGCTACTGTGTATATGGCGGGGATTCCGTCCATCATAACATAATACGATCTGTAAATAAGATTTTTGATCGCTGCAGCACGTTCCTCCTCTGATCTCGCCGTTTCAGGCAAATTTGAAACAGCTCCAATTTTAAAGCTGTAGGTTTTGTCATCGATAACATAAGTCACCTCGGCTTGCGGATTGCGCAGCCCACACAGTTCGATGGCTTCGTCGGACAGATACGGCGCGTAAACACGGGAAGCGGTTAACAAAGGAAGGGGGTCTTCCAGCTGAAACATTGTTTCTTCGGGTATTTTGAATTTTTCAGGGCTAGATATTTTTAATTTTCCGTTTTGATCCTCAATAAGCTCGATGGGGGATTTCAAATCATTCCGTTTAATAACGCATTTTTTAATTTTTCCTTTTATTAAATTTCCATTTTCATCCGAAATTCTTGGCATATATGGAATTAAATTTAAATTTGCATATCGAAAATGCTCCCTAAAAAACGGGTCTATTTTTGCAGCCGAGATCAGGCCAATCTCTTGCTTTCCCTCTTCAAGACAATAACATGCTGTTCCGTCGGGGGTTATATTGCCAATTCTTAATACTAATGAATAATCATCAAAATCTGCTTTTATCTTGACTCTTGGCTCACCAAGTCCATAATCTTGCAAACTGTATTCTGGTTTGGAAGCACCTTTAATTTCCAACTGTTTCATAAGGCTGAAGATTTCAGAACAAAAAACTTGATTTATTGGAATATGTTCGAATTCATTAACCTTAAAAACATCGTCCTGCCTGCAAATTTCAGTCAAACTGTCCTCTGATTCGATTGTAACTTTTAAAGGATATTGTTCGTGAAAATAGTAGTACTGGACTGAATCTGACTGATTTTCGGTCAAACCAAACAAAAAAAATGCGAAGATCAAAAAAACAACGATTAAAACAGAAGTAGATATAATAATTTTTATATTTTTCATTCTTTACCATTTTTCTTCTGTAATTGTGAATTTATATATTTGAAAAAGCTTTTAGTTTATCCGTTATTTAAATAAACTGGTGCTTTCTTCGCATTCCTATTTACAGCAAAAAGTCTATATCACAAATTTTTCTCAATATATGACCGCCTTTTTATATTTTATGATCCAACGAGTAAAAAACAAATCCGGATGTTGGTTTTGGAAAAAACAAAGCGCTCTTTTGCGGCATATCCTCCCCATTTTTTACAACATCAATTATTTCATTTATTCTCGTTGCGCTCAAAAAAATCGCAAAACACGCATCTCCGCAATTGACCGCTTCACAAGCCTCACTTGCCGATTGAACATACCCAACCTGATCAGACGCAACATTAAGGATTTTTTCTAAAAACAATTTATGTAAAACTGCAACATCCAGTTTTCTATACGCCTCAGATTGTTTGCATATTTTTTCCATTATATCCAAATCCTTCAAAACCAGCACGCTATAGATGCCGTCTGCATATACCCCAAACGCGTTTTTGTTTTCTCTTTTGAGGCCAAACATCGTCTTTCTCGCCGATTTTAAGGTTTTACATCTAGTGATTTCAAAATATTTAGACGCTCTTTGTAATATGTCGTCGCTGTCAAACATGTCTATGTTTGACACAATCCTGTGGGTTGGAAGGACGGCCAGAGCAGGGTCATTCCTTTCGATAAAAAGCGTCATGACGTAATTTGCGGGATGTTCGTCTGATATGTTTTCCTCAAGCTTTAATTTTTCTTTATATGAGCATGCAGTCCGAAATATTTGATCGCCATCTGAAATATAAAAAGTCTTTTTGCTAAATAAGTCAACAATTTCACTTATTTTTGATTCATCACTCACCTCCCAAATTTTATGAATTCGACCCTCCTGTTTAGCTTTGGCTAAATAGGTTGATGATGTTACTTCAGAGATCAGGTCAAAAATTTTTCTTTCGTTGTCTTCATATAAAACACAAACAGGACTAAACTGGCATTTTGTCGCCTCAAGAAGCTTCATATCAGCTGTTTGATTGGCCTGGGAAGCGATTTTGGAATTTAAAATGTAATCCTCTTGCGGCCCAGGGAGCTTGAGCGCGCCAATAACGCCGTTCATTCGATATGTCTGGTCATTAATTTTATATGAAATCTCATATATATAGAGAGAAGGCGAGTTGGAAAATGTCAAAACTTCTCTTTCAATCCATTCCTCAAGCTTTTGCTTTGCGTCATCATATGAACTGGGAAACTCCAGATTAACAGCATTAAATTCATGCCTTGATTTTAATTTTTCTTTTTGCTCGGCTGAAATCACATCATATGGCGGACAAACAAGTCTAGATAAATTATTAGATTTTGTTGATTTGTTAGCATAGCACAAACCCCAAAATGGCGCAACCACATTCATTAACATATCCTCCACAAACAACTTATTAAATGAAAACAACAATAGTATTATAGCACAAATTTTTAATATGTAAAGGGTTTATTCGCATTATTTTAACAAAAATTTTAAAAATGCATTTGCTGTTGTCGAATAAAAAGGACACGTCTCAAAATTAACATGTCCTTTTAAAATTTATTTCAAATCAGTCTTAAATTTAAACATCATCTTCCCCAGATTTCCATCCGCGTCTTTTTCGTGTATGCCATCTTTTGCAATAACAAATTTTTTGCCACTATCACTCAATGTCAAATTTGTGCTGTTTAATCCGCAATCATCGCTGAATTTAACATTATCACTGTCGTTTAAAGTCATTTTGTCAAATCCACTTCCAATTTCAAATGGCAAATCAATTTTTTTCAAGTTGTTCGGTATGTCTTTTGATATATCCAGATCTTTTTTGGCTTCGCTTCCACTTAACTTTATACAATCAGGCGCAATTTGATATTTAAGCCCGCTTGATGTCTGATTAACTCCGCGATTATATACGCAACAAAGTTCCCCGTATTTATATACTGCGACGTCATCTTTTGTGTAACAACTGTTTTTGCCTAAATCGAAATTTTTAACATGCGAATCTTCGAGAAAATCAAAAGCATTTGAACCAGGAACTTTAAAAGAGTCAAATCCCTTTGAAATCATAAAAGCAATTTTAGTGTCTCGCAAATATAGCGGAATATCTTGGTCGATATCTAGCGGTTTTTTATTTTCTTCATCACGCCAAATTTTGAAATTTCCAAACTTAATTTGATATTTGATTCCATTTGAAAGAGTGTTATAGTCGCCGCCAAAATTGAGCAACTGACAATCAAAATTTTTGTCGTCATTATCATTTTTAACATAAAGCCCGTCTTCTTTAATGACATATTTTTTACTTCCACCTTTAAATTTTAACTGATCCTTTGTTAATTTACATTTATGATCAAACAAAATTTTTGCGCTGTCATCCAAAGTCACCTGGTTAAATCCCTCGCCAATCAGAAGAGGCAAATTGAGTTTTTTCAAATTATTTGGTATATCTTTTGATATATCCAGATCTTTTTTAACATTACTGCCTTCTAGCCAAATAGAGTTATTACAAATTCTATAGTTGACTCCGCTTTCAGTAGTATTTATTCCTTTGTTATATACAAATACTTGTTTATCGTCTTTATATAGCGCGACGCCATCTTTAACATACGAATTCAAATCGAAACTTGACGCGCCAACGGATTTTTTTGAAGTGATGTCAATGTGTTTAACATTAGAGTCATTCCGAAATTCCAGGTTGTCTATTTCATCTTCAGGGCAAATTAAAGAGTCGATTCCGCTTGATATAGAAAACTTCATTTTGAAATCTTTTAGAAATTGTGGGATATCTTTTTCTATGTTCAAAGATTTTTGATTTTTGTCATTGCTTGCCAGGATGATGCCATTGGAACCTAGTCGATATATCAAGCCTGGTTTGAAAGAGACTAATTCTTTGATGGTTGGCTTTTTGGCCGATTTATCATAATCCACGCCTCGAAATTTGAATCCATCCTCTATATTTATTGTTTGATCAAAATATTTTGAGTCAAATGATAAATTGTCTAGATCAAAGCCGGATGGAACATCTATCTGTTTAAAACCGTTTTTTATGAGAAATGGGCGATTGAGATCTTTTAAATCCTGTGAAAGTTTTGAAATATCCAAATGAGTTATTTTTTTGCCCCCGTCTTTTCCATCATTTCCCTCCAAAGAAACAAATTTATCGTGTATTTGATATTTAATTCCGCTGGAATCGGTTATCATTTTTTTGTTAAAAATTTTGATAAGCTTTCCTTTTTTTCCACCGGCATCTTTTTCATAGATTCCAAAATCATTAGTGGTATATTTGCTGTTTTTTTCAGACAAAATCACTTGCTTTACGTTGCATACTGAATCAAAGTCAACTTTTTCGACCTCTTCGTCGCTCAAGCTAATGCTCTCAATTCCGCCGCCGATCTTGATGGAATAGCCGTATTTTAACAATGATTTTGGAATTTTAAAAGTTCCTTTAGCTCCATTTCGATCCCCCGTTATAAGTATTTGAGGAGAACGGGTGTTATTAGTTAAGCAAAATTTAATCCCTGTTTCTTGATCACCAAAGTTGTCCAAAAAGCCATATAGCTGACTCGAAGGGTTTTCAGAAAGCTCTGTTAAAGTAAGAAAAATATGGTGTGGGTTGTTGAGCAAATCTTTGTTTGTTTTTTCAAGTGATTTATTTTGGTAAAATCCTGAAAAGAAGTTTTTGATTTTTTGCGCATTTAAATTTCTTAAAACGACACTTATATTGGCAGGCAGTGTTTGGCTTGAGAATTGATTGTTTCCTGAATTTGTCGGGTCTTGCAATGAGTCTGGAGCTCCCCAGGTCGCGTCAATCAACGCCCATCCAGCTTCCTTTTTATGGTCAACCAGGTTATTTTGATCATCATAGGATCCGCCCTCATTCTTTTCCAGATATATTGCGGTGTATGCGTGAGTATATATCTGATCGGGTTCTTGGAGCGTTCCAATAACCGCGCTTGGAATTCCCGCCATTCTCATCATTAAAGCTGTCAGCTGGGCCTTTCCAGCGCAAACCCCGGTTTTATTTTTGAAAACGAAAAATGGATCTTGAGGCTTGCGACAATTTGAAACAGTGCTCTCCTGATCATATTTAATATTTTTTGCAACCCAGCGATATATGGCTTTTGCAATCCTCCAGCTTTTATTCATTTGGAAGTGGCGACTATATTTTCCTCTTTGTGTTTTGACTCGATTTATTCCCTCTCCTTCATATTTAGAAAATTCTTTTTTGACGTCTTCAATTGGCATGTCTTTTGCAGGGGTTCGGTCCTCAACTTTTTTTACTAAACCTTTGACAACTCCCTCTATCTCTTTATATGTTTCTTGCTCATCTAGTGTTTGGTTTTTGATTGAACCATCGGGATATTTTACTTCATATTTCATCTGCTGGTTTAAATCTTCTGTTTTTGGCAGATCTTTAAATTTATCTGTATGTTGAGAAAATTCCCCTATCCTGTCGAAGCAAAAACCATATATCTTAGTTTTATCTATTTTCCCCAAAGACTTATTACTTTTTTTGTCGAAAAGACTTCCATTTTTTATTTCATATTTATTACTGCTGGTATTTTTTAAAATTATTTTTTCCAAATCCGAAGCAGAGTCAATGTTTATGTCTTCATCACAAAGATCAGCTATAGACTTAATCCCGGAGCCTATTCTAAACTGGTTGCAAACTTTTTTCAATTCGTCGGGTATTTTAAAATTCTCTAAAGGAGCATCTAAGTTTAAATTTTGAATGTTTATGGTTTGATTTTTTAAATCATAAAAAATATTGGCGCCATTTAATTTTTTTATTGTGTCAAACATGTTTCCTTTAGTTTTGCTTCCAGTAGAATAGGAAGCAAAATAAACTGCAACGCCATTTGAATCTGTAATATAATTATTTGACGTCGAGGCATCTATATGCTCCAAATCTGAAGCCATATTCAAGTTAACGCATTCATTTCCGCTTAAAACGATAGATTTAATTCCTAGGCCTATATTATACATAGTATTGGCATTACCTATTTTTTTCAACTCATTCGGTATTTTAAAGTTTTCCAAAAGATTGTTTTTATCATCATTTGACAATGTTATAGAATTAGTTGAAGGATTAATTTCAAAATTAACATCGCCACTCACTGTGCTGATTTTTCCGCTTGTTTTTAAAACTTTAACCATATTTTCAACAGTGTTTCCGTTGATATCTGTGGTTTTCTTAAAAACAGCGATTTTATTCGTATCCAGAATATATTTTGTTGAGTCGGTCACGTCAACCTCTTTTAGATCAGATGCCGCGGATAAATCAACTTCATCGTCTCCATGCAAAACGATCGATTCAATTCCCGGTCCAATAATAAATTGACTGTTGGGCCAAGTTTTAAAATTATTGAGAAGTTCGGAATCATATAATTTATTAATATTAAGATCTAGATTTTTGACAGGGGATTTGGAGTCGGTCCCTGTGAGTCGCACCTCTTTGTCCCTTCCCTGCAGGCATTTCACTTGCCCCACATTTTTTACTCTTCGACAATGTCCAACATATGTTCCACTTAATTTGTGATATAAATAAAGAAATCCATTTGAGTCTCTCATTTCATATATTTTTGATTGGCTGGCGTCTATGGATTCAAGATCATTCGCAAGCCCTATATTAACCGTGTCATTTTCTCCCAAAACTATGGATTTAATTCTGGGGCCGATAAAAATGTTTGAAGACATTTTCCTCACAGAATCCGGTATTCGAACATCTTCCAAAGGATTATCTCGATCGCTCCCACGTAATTCTAACCCGCCAAAAACGCCATAACAAATTTGGATTTTGCCGGCATCTATGTCTATGCTTGTTTTTAATTGTTTAACAAAAACATCGCTCCCACCAGTAGTTGATCTTTCATATAGAGCAATTCCGTCTTGATCTTTTATGTATATATTGGATTTTTCCACGTTAACGTCTTTTAATCCGCTAAAAGCCAAGTTCAAAATTTTCTCGTTTCCTTTCAGGATCATTGATTCAATTCCGGATTCTATATAAAAATCACAACAAACCTTGCTCAAACTGGAAGGAATCTCAACATTTTTTAATGAAACTTTTTCTATCTGGCTGTTCAAATTCCATTTACCCGGACGGCCACCCAAAGAGTTGTCAAATGTAAAATGAATTTTTCCAATAACTCCGCTTTTTCGCAAAAGCTTAACCATTTTATCCGGCGTTCCATCGGTTGATTTTTCATATAGCGCAACTCCATCTTCATCCAAATAGTATATACTGGACTTTGTCGTGTCAACATATATCAAGTTATCTGCCATGCTTAAATCAAGTTTTTCGTTCCCGTTTAAAATCAAAGACTGTATGCCGGGTTGAATTTTAAACGGAGCGTTGTTAAAGTATTGCTTGTTTAGATCTATAAGCTGATTTGGAATTTTAACATTTTCTAGGTTGGATAACTGGGCGTCATTTTTTGATATGGATATGAATTTTGAAAGGCTACTCGGATCATTGTTTTCTTCAATCGAAAAATCAAGTCCATATCGAGAATTTGACTTGGATTTTAGCAATTTAACAGGCGTTTTGCTTTCTTTTCCGTCTTTGCTAACTATCTCATAAAGTATATTATCTTCTGTGACATATGATCCCAATTTAGATTTGCCTTCAACTTTTTCAAGATCCTTGGCCTGACTAAAATCTAAATTTGTCTGCGAATCAAAAGTTAAAGATTTTATGCCTTTGCCAACTTTTATTAATTTATTAGTTTTTTTCAAAGACTCGGGAAGCGTTATATCCTGCGGGTCTTGAGACTGGTTATACACTGTAAATTGATCATCATTTGCGCTATATTCAACCGTGAGCATACCTATATCTTTCTTTTTCAGCAAAACTTTAACAAGCTTTTTTTGCCCATCCTCTGTTTTTTCATATATCGCAACATTATCTTTGTCTTTTTCATATATATCGGAATTTGTTGTATCCACATTTTCAAGGCTTGCGGCGCTGCTTAGGTCAAGCCGATCATTTTTGCCTAGAGTTAAAGATTTAACGTCTTTGCCAACTTTTATATTCACGTTGCCTAAATTTGATATATATTCAGGGAGTTTAATATTATCAGCTTCAAGCGTGATATTCACCTTTTTGTTTTCGGTGTTAAAATAGAAAATATAACCATCGGACTTTTTGTATGGCTTGATAATGTTTTCTAAGTCTCCTTCTGTTCCGTCGGGTAGCTTATTGTAGAGTTTAATAAGTTCACCCGCATATTCAACTATATATCGCGATGAATCTTTTGCATCTATATGTTCAATCTGATTCGGAAACCCCTCAGTAAATGCTAGTTTAGCATCACCTTTTAATTTTATATATTTAATTCCACACAAAATATTAATCACATTATCTCCTTTTTTGATTTTGCTAAGCATAGCATCATCCACAACACATTTTGTCATTAAATTAGGGTCATCGACTATTTCTAGGCTTCCCAAAACGATCGTCTCCGAACCCATAGGCTGTCTTTCACAGTCCTTAAGTTTTTCAAATAGGTCATCAGGACTTGCTTTGTTAGCTGAGCCTTCTTGATTAGCTGAACCTTCTTGGCTAGCTGAGCCTTCTTGGTTAACTGAGCCTTCTTGGCTAGCAGAACTTGCTTGGCTAGCTGAACCTTCTTGGCCAGCTGAGCTTTCTTGGCTAGCTGAGCCTTCTTGGCTAGCAGAACTTGAGCAGAACTTGCTTGGCCAGCTGAGCCTTCTTGACCAGCTGAGCCTTCTTGGCCAGCAGAACTTGCTATGGTTGTTGCGTTAGAAGTCTGCATAGAAATTTCATTTGGATTGACTGCATGCGCAGAAAACGCTCCAATTCCAGTCAACATAGTAACTATGGCTATCGGGGCCAGGAGCTGTTTTAACCCCACCCCTCCCGCGACCAGAGATAGATCTTGATCCGAGATTGGAGTTGATTTTTGCATCAAATCATTGAAGAAATGTTCATATTCATCATAGTCACATTTTCCGTTCATAAATTTACTATAACTTTCCTTCAAATCTTTGCATTTTTTGAATTCGTTTCTAAATTTTTCGTCTCTTTTAATTTTTTCAACAAATTTTTCCAAAGCGCTGTCCATAAAAATCCCTTCTTTCTAAAATTAATGTCTGAGTTTATGTAAAATTTAAAGCAAACCAACCCCTAAGATATAATATACCATACTTAAAATAATATGTCAAATGTTGACAAAACACCACAGGATAACATATATATTTGTCAATAATACAACAGCCAAAAAAGAAAAACCTATTTGCTATATCAGTCGCAGTCCCACATAAAAATTTAAAAAAATAATTAAAAAAACACTTGACAAAATTAAAACTATGGTGTATACTTAGATATATCGCTTGAAGGTTGCTTGAATTTAATAGTTGGCGATATAGCTCAGGTGGCTAGAGCATGCGGTTCATACCCGCAGTGTCACTGGTTCGAATCCAGTTATCGCTACCAAATGGCCCGTTGGTCAAGTGGTTAAGACACCGCCCTTTCACGGCGGTAACGCGAGTTCAATTCTCGCACGGGTCACCAATTTTTGTTTCGTTTTAGTTTGAAAGCGGATTGAAAAACAGGCAATTTTGAGCGCGTGGAGTTGCAAGTGGCGTTCTGAGGATTTGTTTTAGTGGATGATTGTTTAAAATTCGTTGAATTTTTGTGTGTGGGTAAAAACAAAAACTGCTGAGGGAGAGCTTGCCTTCAGCAGTTTTTTACGCGCAAAGGATCATTGCTTTTCAAAGGAGTCTTTCCCAACTCCGCAGACTGGACACACATAGTCCTCCGGCTCCGAGTCCAGGCTTCCCTCATGAACATATCCACACACCAAACACACATAATTAACTTTTTCTTCCATAGTACCCACACACCAATGCCTTTCTAAAAAGTATTAAACAATCCGAAAAAACAGCTAAAACGCCCTTTTCAAGATAAGATTATCATATTTTGTCGAATTTGTCAAGAAAAATTATTGCTTTAAATTTTAATCAAAGTTAATTCCACTAAAAACAAAAATAACAACGCGGAGTCTATTTACTATAAGTAATACGACGCAAGCAAAAAAATTTTATTACCACTCACGGTATTATATATGTTTAGGCTTTCTGAGATCAAAAAGCCTAAACAACGCCATAAATTCCAAAGCGAGATATATCAACCACTTTTTGCAAACCATTGAAAAGTCCACAATATATGACAAAAAATTTTAAACTAACCTAACTCCGCCAAATATTTGTCTATGGCCCGAGCCGCGTTTTTGCCCGCTCCCATCGCTAAAATCACGGTTGCCGCCCCAGTCACAACGTCCCCCCCAGCATAGACAGCTTTTTTTGAAGTCAACCCGGTCTGAGGATCAACAACCAAGCCTCCCCAACTGTTTGCCTCAAGATCCGGAGTTGACCTCCTGATTAAAGGATTCGGAGATGTTCCAATCGAAATTATCACGCAGTCAACACAAATTTCAAACTCACTCCCTTTTTTCTCAACAGGGCGCCTTCTTCCAGACTCATCCGGTTCTTTAAGCTGCATGCGCGAACATATTATTTTATCAACAAAATTTAAAGAATCGCCATGAATTCGAGTTGGCTGACACAAAGTTTTAAAAATAATCCCCTCCTCTTTGGCGTGCTGGATTTCTTCTTTTCGCGCCGGCATCTCATTTTCGCTCCTTCGATATATCACATAAACATCCCGCGCACCAAGACGTTTTGCCGCCCTCGCTGCGTCCATAGCAACATTTCCTCCGCCAACAACAGCAACTCTTCTTACCCTTTTTATCGGCGTCTGCGAGTCGGGTTTATATGCTTTCATTAGGTTTATTCTCGTTAAAAATTCGTTTGCAGAATAGACCCCATTTAAATTTTCACCAGGAATGTTCATGAAACGAGGCAGCCCAGCTCCCGAAGAAATAAAAATCGCTTCAAAGCCTTGCGAAAAAAGTTCATCCACAGTCACGCTGCAGCCAACAACAACATTTGTTTTAACCTCAACGCCAAGCTTTTTGAGATTTTCCATCTCTTTTTCAACAATTTTTTTAGGGAGCCTGAATTCGGGAATTCCATATGTTAAAACGCCTCCAGGCGCATGCAAAGCTTCAAAAATTGTCACCTCATGGCCTCTTTTTGCCAAATCACCCGCACATGAAAGCCCTGCAGGCCCAGACCCAACAATCGCAACTTTTCGACCGGTTTTTTCAACAACTTTTTCGACTTGTTTTAAATTTTCATCACACCAGTCCGCAACAAATCTTTCCAGGAATCCAATCGCAACCGGCTCTCCCTTGATCCCGCGAACACACCTGCTCTCGCACTGGACTTCCTGGGGACACACTCGCCCACAAACAGCAGGCAAAGAGGAATTTTGCCTTATAATTTCATACGCTTCCTTGAATTTTTTTTCTCTAATTTTTGCGATAAAACCAGGAATATCGATTGAAACAGGACACATCGAAACGCAAGGCTTATTTTTGCAGTTTAAACACCTTCCCGCCTCATCAACCGCTTGCTCAGGGGTATATCCAAGCGCCACTTCGTCAAAATTTTTGCTTCTCAAAGAAGGCTCCTGAACCGGCATTTTATTTTTCCTCAAACTCATATTTGGCATTCTTTCTGACTCCTTTTGAAAAGGTTACAAGTTTTTTCACGCGATTCGCGTTCGAAATCTCTATACATCATCGAGCGGCTGATCGCTTCGTCAAAGTCAACTAAATGGCCATCGAAATCCGGCCCATCAACACACGCAAATTTGACCTCATTCCCAACCATAACTCGACATCCGCCACACATCCCAGTCCCGTCGATCATTATCGGATTCATTGAAACGGTTGTTTTTATGTTGTGTTTTTGGGTCAGCCTCGAGACAAATTTCATCATAACCAAAGGCCCAATCGCAATGACTTTATCATATTTTTCTCCACTGCTTATTAGATTTTCCAAAGCATCCGTCACAAGCCCTTTATCTCCAAAAGATCCATCATCAGTCATTATTATTAGCCTGTTTGAAATTTTTTCGAATTCATCCTGCAAAATCACTAAATTTTTGTTTCGAAATCCAATGATCGAATGAACAATCACATCACTTGAATGAAGATATTTAGCAACCGGATATGCTATGGCGCATCCAACTCCCCCGCCAACTACCGCGACTTTTTTCAAGCCATCAAGCTCAGAAGCTTTTCCCAAAGGCCCAACCAAATCTTTGATATGGTCTCCTTCATTTAGCCGATTCAGCCGCGTCGTCGTCGACCCAACAATTTGAAATATTATAGACACTGTCCCATATTTTCGATTGCAGTCAGCAATGGTTAGCGGAATTCGCTCCCCCTCTTGGTCAACCCGCAGCATCAAAAATTGCCCCGGCCTTGCTTTATCTGCAATCATTTTGGCGGAAATTTCCATCATGGAAACATTGCTGTTTAGGATTTTCTTTTTGACTACTTTGAACATATTTCAAAATGCCTCCAAATATTCTAATGAAAAAATAAATATTCAATAAAATCAACTCAACATCAAACACTTCCTATGTATTATACATCAAATCCACAAAAAATTCAAGAAATTAATGTTCAACTATGTAAAAAATAATCTTGATAAGCAAGATGAAAATATATCTTTTTGAATTTTTGATTATGAATTTAAATGACATATAATAAACTTCACTTATGGTGAAAATAATTAAATTGTTATAGAATATCATCTAATCTAAAATTAATTTTTATTTATTAATAAAAAAATCACAAAAATCACTTGACGCCAACAACGATATGTGTTATAATATTTGTGTGTAGTATTTAGGCCTGAAACTACAAAAAAATTATTAAAATTTATTTTAGGAGATGTTTAAAATGAAAAAGAAAGTTTTAAAGAAAATTATAGTTGCTCTTTGCGCAGCTGCTATGTCAGTTCCAGCGGCCGCTTCTGTTGGAGCAGTTAATGACAAACCCAATAACGCCAATCATCAAAACCAGAACATGGTTAGTGATGTGAGCATTAGATCTGCACAGTCCCTGATATCACACTTTCTTGATAAAATTGACCAAAGGACACTGAATGAGCGTGTTTATAATAGTCTGGATAACGAAGCCATTGAAACTTCTGAATCATTACAACGACTAAGTGAGCTTCTAGACAATATAAATAATTTTGATGATTTGAATGACGAAGAGATGAGTGTTCCACTACTCAAAGCGTCTGTAGAAGAATTCAACCGTTATATGAACAATTACACACTTGCTGGTCCCATTGACAAAAAAAAGCTAGATAATATTAAAAAACGAGCTGACCTAATTCTGGCAGTCTATGCCAACAGCGACGACATTGACAGGTATGAGGGGGATTATGATCTTCGGTTCGTATTTCGTCCCCGATTTTGATAAACCTTTATAATGGCAACCTTAACCAGTATGAACTGGATCCTGATTTTCAGTCCTTGCTGTAATGCTAGATATGAATACTATTTCCCTAAATTAACCAAATGACATGCGCAGTGTCCAGTATTCATGATAATTTATACATATGATAATTAAAAGCCTTTTGAGTTTCTATCTTTAGATCTCAGAAGGTTTTTTAATTTTATTTATCTAAAAACTCACTTAAATAGAATATTTTCTAAGTGGAAATTTTTAATTCATATTTGTTAACATTTTATTAATAAAAAATTAACAATTTTATCAAAAAAATGTTATATAATGACACGTATATTTTTGTTGCCAAGCAAAAATAAAGCCAGATTCATGTATAAAAATTTATATATATAAAGGAGATAAAAGCAATGAGAAGAAAATTTTTTAAAAAAATTATCTCAATTTTATGCGCAGGATCAATATCATTTTCTGTGTCTTCTTCGGTTTGTTCAATCAAAACAAACAGCTGCAACAAGGAAATTAAAGAAGCTGTTTTTGAATGCAACGAACGCATAAACACTATCAACCCGCAAATTTCCATATATTTAGAAAAATTAACAGATCGAATGAACAGACTTTCAGATGAAAAAAATTGTGAATATGTCGAAGAAGAATCTGAAAAAATCAGTCAAGTTGCAATCAAATTATCAAAAATTCAACAATTATTGAAAAAAACAGATAATCTCAACTTAAATAGCCCAAATAAATTCAATATATTCGACTTTAATCAAGAGTTAATGGATCTTGAGGCGTATATGGCGCATGAAGCAAATCGAAAAAATATTGACATAGATGAAATAATTAAAATAATTAAAAGAATCGACGTCGATTACTGGGATGCATGCATTCAAAATCAATCGAAGGAAAATAAAATTTTTAACGAATTTGATAAAAGCGCTCCATTGTCAGAAGAAATAAACTCCGGCGGAACACTTGAAGAAAAAGTCGAGATTTGTTTAAAAAATCCAAATACCCTGAAAAATAATAAATCCCAAATTCAATTGCTGGAAAAATATATAAAAAAATATATTTCAGAATATGAAGTCAAAAATTTAGAATTTATTGAAAAAAATTTCAACGATCCAAACAAATGGAGTTTTGCTTTTGATAAATATCTCGGATCTGATAAATTTGTTAAAAAAGTTATTAAATCTTTTAAACAAACAATTCCAAAGCACAAAGTCAATGAAATGGTTTATAACAATATCAAAGAACCGCCCCTCTGGACAATTTCTAATCTAAACTGCTTTTTAGAAAGAATTATCGTCACAACATTTAAAAAAGTCATAGATCAAACCAGCCAATTTTTCTGTGATGAATATGAGCTGAGCAAATATTTATCACATATTCTAGAATTAAACAACACAAGCAACTATATAAAAGCCAGAACAATAATGGCTCCAAAATATGATGAATTTAATTTAAATTTTTCAGCAGTCAAACTTAAAGATCTTGAGCGAGTTTTTGAAAATATATTCAAAGACCTGACCGGAACGAATTGGATAGCCACATTATCAATGACCAACAAAGAAATCGATAATTCTAAAAAAAATAAACAAATATTAATTAACGATCAAAACAAGCCCTTAACCAATAGAGACATTGCGATAATCGAGCTTATACGCCAAACCTGCTCTCCAATAAATAAAATTATGACCATAGCAGTTAACGACAAATTGGACTCAACAAAATCAGATTTTAGTAATGAAGAGCGCAATCAAATCAACGATTCGTTTGAAAATTTAAACAAATATATTGAACATTTATGCAAAAATTTATATATAAGCGAACTTGGTTCAGGACGATTGAAGGCAGTATATAATGACGGTAAACATAAATTTGAAAATCATGCTCTGCCCAAACCAGACGTAAAAAACCCTCTCGAGCCTCCAACAATAATTATATTTCCAGAAAATTTGAACAATCTAATACACGATCAAATCGCGAATAACCCAATGTTACCAAGCCATATGCCCTTTCCAGGTCCAAATGCTCAGTTTATACTTCCGCCTATACCTATATTTGGACAAAACCCATTCAATTTTCCTCACGCCAGCAGTCATCTCATAGATATTCCCCCCCTATATTAGTATGCTTAATGTGCCCATTGCTAATAATTTCAATAACATAAATAACACAATCCAAAATGCAACTCTCAACAATATATGAATTGTGAATTTTGATAATGATATAAACAACATTTAAAACAATAGTCCATATATGCTAATTTAAACTTTTATGACTGCAAATTTACATGCACCACACAAAAAATAAAAATTAACATTTATTTACATTTTGTTTACAAATAATTAACAACTTTTGCATGAATATATGCTATAGTATATCCATCTCGTGTTTAATAAATATATTATGAAAAATCAAAAGGAGATTGAACGTGTAATGAAACTAAAAATTTTTAAAAAAATCATTTCAATTTTATGCGCAGCATGCATATCAACTTCTATTGCGACTGCCTATGTTGGAGCGATTAAAACAACAAATGAAAATCCAGCGTGGACAGAAAAAATTCGTAGGATAAATAGACGTCTTTTCATACTCAAAGATCTCATTCAAATTTACAGAGGAAGGTTGAGTAGGCCATCAGTAGGCAACGATTCTGAAGAATCCGTGGTGAGAATAGCTAGGGTTTCAGAATTACTATATCAAGCTGAAACAATGATTAGAAAACTAAAAGATTTAAATTTAGATGATGAAGAAACATTTGATTTAGAAATATTTAGCCAAAATCTGCGCAGCTTTGAACGCTATATGCAAAATTATGCACTATATGGCGCAATTGATTTAAAAGCAGTCACTGAAGAAATAGTCGGCATAAATATGGATTATTGGAATGAACGTATTGACGAAGCCATTCGAAATAACAACGACAACGACAACGACGACGATAACGACGACGATAACAACAACAATAACAATTTAATCAACAATAACAACAATAACAATTTAATCAACAATAACAACAATAACAACAATAACAACAATAACAACAATAACAACAATAACAACAATAACAACAATAACAACAATAACAACAATAACAATTTAATCAACAATAACAACAACAACAACAATAACAATTTAATCAACAATAACAATTTAATCAACAATAACAACAATAACAACAATAACAATTTAATCAACAATAACAACAATAACAACAATAACAACAATAACAACAATAACAATTTAATCAACAATAACAACAATAACAACAATAACAATTTAATCAACAATAACAACAATAACAACAATAACAACAATAATAACAATTTAATCAACAATAACAACGCTCATGATAATGGATTAATCCAAAATATTTTACAAGCATTTGAAAGTTCAAATAGAAATTTGAACGATAGGCTTGATGATGTTGTTCAAATGATCAATGCTTCTAATTTCCATTCTGCTGCAAAAAAAGCAGAAGTTTGCCTGAAAATTTTGAATCGAATCGACTATAATAAAGATTATTATAAAAAATTTGAGAATATATTGCAAAATTATGTTGATTCATATGTAGTGAACTCTTTGAATGACAAATTGCGCTTTATTGATAATTTTTTCCTAAGCAAAAACACATTAATGACCACTTTCAATAATTTCTTTAGAAATGTACCGTTTGTTATTGTTGTGCGAACAGCAATAATGGATGAAATAATGGGAAATGCTCTTTCCACGATTAAATACGAAAAAATTAACGATCCGGGAATTTCTGACGCAGACAAACTAAACCGTTTCATAGACAGAACTTTAATGAAGAATATGTCAAAATCTCAAACTGACCACAATAAACTTTTGAAATCTTTATTGAAAATTTTTAAATTTAAAGGCATGATTGACTATTTAAAAATCAGGACAATTGCAGCTGATCGTCCATACAATGAAGATCACCTTAATTTCACTGCCAAACAACTTCCTAAGTGTGTTGAATATTTTCAAAATTTAATTGGAAAATTGACAAATACCTATATTGGAAACTTAAGCAACATTTTGAATTTAAGCGATGACACCTTTGAAAATGAATATCCAGATGATCAGAATGATGAAGAAACTAGAGCTATTAGAGTTGCGAGAAGGCTGGGCTCCCCAATCATCGAAATTATGGAAGCTGCCGTCAACAAAAAACTTGGTGAGAACAATTTAGCTTTTGACGATAACGAAAAACAAAATATCGAAGATATATTTACAAGATTAAATCAAAATATTCAGTTTTTGTGTTCAAGGATTAGAATTAGACAAAATGATAACGAACTCAAAATGAGATATCTTCATGAAAATCTTCACAATAATGAAATAGATATTGACGATGATGCGCCTCAAAACAACGTCAACGTCAATGACAACGGATGGTTCCAAGGTTTAAACCAAAATGTCCAAAACAACAACAACAACAACAACGAGAACAACAATAACATAAATGATGATAAGAATGATAAACAATTTGCATTCACTCTGGGATATGAAAACGCAATCAGATTTCAAGCTAAAGAAGGCTTTGGGGTTGCCGATTTGGATGAACAATATTTGAAAGGATTTGACGAGGGGAAGAATGACATAAAAAATAAAAACCTTAAAGAGCTTTTGGAAAGAACATTTGATGATCAATATCCGATTAAAGACAATATTGGCGTTATGTATAAAATTTTGGACTTGAGAAAAAATGATGAATATAAACAAAGGGTTGAGGCTGTTTTAAACGTTTTGAACCGCATTAATGATTTAGAAAATCGTAAAGAGTTTGGTCCTGCTCTGTCTGGTTTTATAAAATCTTATATAGACATGTATGTGGAAGAACTGGAAAAAGACATAAAATCAGGCAAAGTTGCTCAATCATATATCGGTATGATGAAAGATGCTCAATCCCAAAAAGACAAAATTGCGACGATGGCCACCAAAGCTATTGAAACCTCTTATCTCCCGAACAGATTCGATTCATTTGATAAATTTGAAGCGTTTATGTATGGATGCGTTTCTAGACCGTGAACTTGGTCTTGATAATATATAAAAAGCGATATAAACCATATTTATAATCAACAAAAATTTAAACCTCTTGAGCATATATTTTAGCAAGGCTCGAGAGGTTTTTTCTTTAAATATGTCAACAAAAAAGTTTTTAAAATAAAAAAGGACCTTGAAAAACAAGATCCAAAGGAGAGTGTACGTGGTGAGCCACCGGAGATTCGAACTCCGGACCCTTTGATTAAAAGTCAAATGCTCTGCCAACTGAGCTAGTGGCTCAAAAAGATTAACAACTCAAAAGCTAATAAAATTATATCAAACAAAATCACGGTTGTCAAGTAAAATTTTTAAAATTTTTAAAATTTATTTCTGTACGATTATATTCGCCCAATTAAAACGCCGCCAGCTCACAACCAGCTGTAGTATTTAAATCTTTTTTTCAAGCCTCTGCCTCTTTCAAAATCTCCGCAACAAGCGATAGGCTGATGCCCTCAAAAGGCTGCCTGAGTTTTTATAGCGCATATCCTTTTTCCGCTTCCCATTTAATGAAATATCCAAGCCTCCAGTTGACAATATGTAATCTTTTGCATATGTAGTGCTTGAAGTAAAACGGATTCTCTTTTTTGTTTTTTTTAATTTTGATTTCAAATTTGCTCTTGACAATTTTTAATATGTAAAGTATACTTAGAATAGATGTTTTTTCTCAATCGTTTTTTTGATTTGTTTTTGTTTTGAACATTTGATTTATTTTTATTGACTAAAATCTTCTCGCTCGGTTATATATAAAGTCGGGCTGTGTTTTATTTGGTTTTTTGCTGTGTCCTTGAATTTTTAAGGATATGTTTTGTTGTTTTGTCTCATGGAAATTTAATTGTGATGTGATTTTTTGTTTTTTGTCATGTCATTGTGGAATTTTTAAATTTTTGTTTTTTAAATATTGATTGTTGATTATTTCAGAAAGGAATGTAATTGTGAATCGAGAAAATGAAAAGTTAACTGGTGGGCTTGATAAGAATAAAAAAGAGCCCGCTTCGGCCAGTAGTCGGCCCAGAAAAGTTTCAAAAACCGCCCAGGCCAAAAAGCCTCAAAAAAAATCGACTGGTTTGAGAAATTTTCGACGAACTCCTATTAAAATAGTTCCCCTGGGGGGGCTAAACGAAATCGGGAAAAACATGACCTGCATTGAATGCGGGAAAGACATGTTTATTATTGATTGCGGAATGGGCTTTCCAGATTCGGAGATGCTTGGCGTTGATTTGGTCCTTCCAGACTACACCTATATCGAAAAAAATCTCGACCGTCTGCGCGGAATAGTTATAACCCACGGCCACGAAGACCATATTGGAGGGGTTCCGTTTTTTCTGAAAAAATATAATGTTGCTGTATACGGAACGAGGCTGACAATAGGCCTGATCGAGGAAAAGCTCAAAGAACATGGAATCTTAAAAAATGCTAAACTACACATATCCTCTCCCGGCAAAATGATAAAATTTGGCTGCATGTCTGTCGACATGATATATGTTAACCATTCAATTCCAGACGCTGTTGGCTTAATTATACACACTCCAGCTGGAGTTTTGGTGCATACCGGCGACTTTAAGATTGACTATAATCCAATCGAAGGGGATATGATTGATCTTGCTCGTTTTGCTGAGCTTGGAAATAAAGGGGTTTTGCTCTTTATGTCTGATTCAACAAACGCTGAGCGACCGGGATACACTATGCCAGAAAGACAGGTTGGAGAATCTTTTCAGCGGTTATTTAATGAGGCTGGCGATCGCAGGATAATCGTTGCTTCTTTTTCTTCAAACATTCACAGGATCCAACAAATCATTGACAACGCTGCTAAGTATAAACGTCATGTTGCTGTTTCAGGGCGAAGCATGGAAAACGTTGTTGCTAAGGCGGTTGAGCTGGGTTATTTGAAGGTTCCTGCGGGAGTGTTTGTCTCCATAGATTCAATTTCAAAATATCCCAGAAATAAGCTTATAATCATAACAACAGGAAGCCAAGGCGAGCCGATGAGCGCTTTGTCGAGGATGGCAAGCGGAAACCACAAAAACGTTTCAATAACCAGCGAAGATTTCATCATAATTTCCGCATCACCCATTCCAGGAAATGAGAAGCTTGTGAATAATGTTGTGAATGATCTGATGCGACTTGGAGCAAGGGTTATATACGAAAAAATGTATGAAGTTCACACCTCCGGCCATGCCTGCCAAGATGAGCTAAAACTCATGCTATCGCTGACCAAGCCTAAATATTTCATGCCTGTTCACGGCGAATATAAACATTTAAAAGCCCATGCAGAGCTTGCGATTTCGATGGGAATGCTGCCTAAAAACATTGTCATTGGCGACATTGGCCAGATTGTTGAAATCAATTCCCGCGGGATTCATTCCGGGGGAGCTGTTCCGTCTGGTTGCGTTTTTGTTGATGGTTTGGGCGTTGGAGACGTTGGCTCCATAGTTTTGCGTGACAGGAAAATATTGTCGCAAGACGGGCTGATGATTGTTGTTATGGCGATTGAGAAAGATTCTGGGGAGCTTGTCAGCGGGCCGGATTTGGTTTCAAGAGGTTTTGTATATGTTCGAGAATCCGAGAAGCTTCTTGATGACGCCAAAAAGCTGATTCAGAAGGTTTTTGACAAATGCCTGGAGAAAAAAATCAATGACTGGGGAATATATAAAGTTCGAATCAAAGACGCTCTTTCAAATTTCATATTCTACAAAACCAGAAGGTCGCCGATGATTTTGCCAATAATAGTTGAAGTCTAGCAAATATTTTTCATCTATATATTAGTTTTTCAAAAATAATCGAGGGAAAATTGCCTTATGAGACTTGAAAATGGTTGCCAAACAAATGGAAAATTTTCATTCAAATTTTTCTTAAAAACCAAATGGTGTTTGCTTTTGTTTGTTGTTTTTTTGGTTGCTGGTTGCGCATTTTTATCTTTTTACGACCAATTTGTTTTCTTTGTTTTTTTACCGATTGCAATTTTTTTAGCTGTTTACGCCGTTGTTGTTTTGATAAATTATGACAAAGAGCAAAATATTTTGATTGCGAGGCTGCTTGGCGAATTTGTGACTGACAGCGAATGTGATTTTCGAGATTTTCCCATTCCGGTTTTGGCCTGTTCCCATGACGGCATTGTTTTGTGGATTAATGATTGTTTTGATAAAAATATAAATAAAAACAATAAATATCATCGGGGCTTAAATTTTTTAGATATAATTAAAGAGCCTCTGGACGATTTTTGCAGTCGAAGCGGAGTTCAGGTTCGCCTGAGCGACAGAGATTTCAAGGTCCACGCAACCTGTTCAAAAAAATCAGGAATATATATATTATATTTTGAAGAAAACACCAATTTTGTTTTTTTTGCCCGGGAATATCGACAATCTCGGCCGGCAGTTATGTATATTAAAATTGACAACTATGATGAATTTTTAGCGGGAAAAAAGGAGAGCGAAAAATCAAACGTCATCGGCAAAGTTGATGATATAATTGAAAAATTTATTGACGAATCAAGAGGATTCATCCAAAAAATTGAAGATTATGAATTTTTAGTTGTCGTCGAACAAAGAGACTTGGAGCGGATGGTTTCTGGAAAGTTTGAAATTTTAAAAAGTGTTAAAGACGTGACTTTTAATGGGAAGGGCTCTCTGACGCTTTCTGTTGGGGTTTCTTCGATTGGAGAGACTTTTGGCCAAAATCAAAAATTTGCAAAGCAAGCTCTTGACATGGCTTTGGGAAGAGGAGGAGATCAAGTTGCTCTAAAAAACGCGACGTCTTTCGAGTTTTTTGGCGGAAATTCAAAGGACGTTGAAAAGCGGACGCGCGTTAAGGCAAGAATCGTTGCAAACGCTTTGCTTGAGCTTGTTGGAGAGTCAGATAATGTGATAATAATGGGCCACAAGTTCAGCGATCTAGACAGCCTTGGCTCGGCAATTGGCCTTGCGTCTGCGGTTCGGAAGTTTAATAAAGAGAGTTTTGTTGCGATTGATCCTGATAAAAATCTTGTTTCTGGGCTGCTTAAAAAAATTAAAGAGTCGGATCTTGCAGATGTTGTCATTGATGTTGACGACGCTTTGGATTTAATATATAAAAAAACACTCCTCGTCATAGTTGACACGCATAATCCTGACTTTGTTGAATCTAAAGAGATTTATAAACGCTGCAACCAGGTTGTCGTTATTGACCATCACAGAAAGATGGTCAACCATATAAACGACGCTGTTATTTTCTACCACGAGCCGTATGCATCTTCAACGTCTGAGCTTGTTTGCGAGCTTATACAGTATTTTGGAGACGAATGCGTTTTAGGGAGCGTTGAGGCGGAGGCTATGCTGTCGGGAATCATGCTCGACACTAAAAATTTTGTCCTTAAAGTTGGAGTCAGGACTTTTGAAGCTGCTGCATATTTAAAAAGCCTCGGAGCAGACACAGTTTCTGTCAGGAAGCTGTTTTCAAACACAATAGAATCATATCAAAAGCGAGTTCGGATTGTTTCAAATGCGGAGATCTATAGAGGCTGCGCAATAGCAATCAGCGAATTCAAAACCCAAGATATGCGAACGGTTTCTCCCCAGGCGGCGGATGAATTGCTTGAAATTTCCGGCGTTGAAGCTTCTTTTGTTATATATCAAATCGGATCAATTATTAACATAACAGCCAGATCCTTGGGAAATTTTAACGTTCAGGTGATAATGGAGCGCCTTGGAGGAGGAGGCCATCAATCTCAAGCGGCGTGTCAAATAAAAGACTCAAACGTTGAGTCAACACGTCAGATGCTTTTGCAGGCGATTGACGAAAACGGTTTGGGCCAGTAAATATATAAAAAAAATTTTTGAAAGGAGAGAACATACATAATGAAAGTCTATTTGTTGCAAGATGTTAAAGGAAAGGGAAAAAAGGGTGATGTTGTTAATGTGAGTGATGGATATGCCAGAAATTTTTTGTTTCCTAAAAAGGTTGCGGTTGAAGCAAACGCCAGCGTTTTGTCTGAAAAAAAGTCTAAAGATGAAGCCAGAGCATATCACAAAGAGCAGGAATTTCTGGCTGCAAAAAGAATCGCAAAGCATTTGGATGGGAAATCCATTGAGCTTAAAGTTAAATCTGGAGCTGACGGAAAAATTTTTGGCTCAGTCACCTCCAAAGAAATCGCCGGGGCGGTTCGAGTCAAATATAGCGTTGACGTTGACAGAAGAAAAATTGAAATGCCAGAGGTGAAATCTTTTGGAAATTTTGAGTTTAAAGTCAAAATCATGCCTGGCGTTGTCGCTAAAATGAAGCTGCTGGTGTCTGAAAAATGAGAAAATTTTCAATTTGTGCCATGAATTTTTCGGAGGTTTGGTTTGCAGGAAAGTTTTGATTATGAACAATTGCCATATTCTCTAGAGGCTGAGCAGAGCGTTTTAGGATCGCTTTTAATCGACCCCGGCTGCATATCCGAATCTTTTTCATATATTTCCCCATCAAGTTTTTATAGCGAGCGCCACCAAAAGATTTTTTCAGTTTTTTTAAAGCTGTTCACATCTGGTCTGCCGATTGATTTCATAACAGTTTTAAATGCTTGTATGCGTGATAATATTTTTGATTCTGAGCAAAGTGGTAAAATATATTTAACCCAGCTTATGGACATGGTCCCCTCGATCGCAAATTTTGTGAGCTATTGTAAAATAGTCAAAGAAAAGTTTTATCTTCGAAGTTTGATAAGGGCAGCCAGAAACATTGTTGATCTGGCAACCAGGGCTGAGTCGGATGCTGAAACGATTTTGGACTTGGCAGAGCAGCAGATATTTGATATTCGACAGGACAGGATTAACTCAAACCTTGTTCCAATAGACGAGGTCATTAGCCAAGAATTTGACCATCTAGACAAGCTTTTGAGCGGAGAAGGGCAGGCGGGAATTTCTTCGGGATACTCCGCTTTGGATGCGCTAATAACTCGCCTCAGTCCCTCAGATTTAATAATTCTTGCAGCAAGGCCAGCCATGGGAAAGACAAGTTTTGCTTTAAACATCGCGTCTCGAGCGGCAAAGCAGAGCAAAAAACAGGTTGTTATCTTTTCGCTTGAAATGTCAAGCCAGCAATTGGTTGAGAGGATGCTTGCAAGCGAATGTTCCATACTTTCAACAAAGCTTCATTCGGGAAATCTCGAGCCTGACGAATGGGCTCTTTTGGCTGCCGGAGCGCAGGAACTTTGTGAATGTCAAATATTTTTCGATGACACTCCAAACCTTGGGACAGCGGAAATGAAAGCGAAGCTGAGAAGATTTTCAGACTTGGGCTTGGTTATCATCGACTATTTGCAGCTTATGTCAACTGGGCGCAGGGACGCGAACAGGGTTCAAGAAATATCCGAAATAACAAGGATGCTAAAAATAATGGCAAAGGAGCTGAATGTTCCGGTTATTTCGCTGTCGCAGTTGGCTCGTGGACCGGAAGCGCGCCAGGATCATCGGCCAATTTTGTCAGATCTTCGCGAATCTGGATCGATTGAGCAAGACGCCGACATAGTTATGTTTTTATATAGAGATGAATACTATAATCCTGAGACGGAAAAACCGGGGGTTGCTGAGTGTATTGTTGCTAAAAATCGTCATGGCGAGACGGGAACAATTGATCTTGGCTGGGATGGAAAATTCACAAGATTTATCGGATTGGACAAATATCACAATGAGTAATATGGTTGAGACGGTTTCGTCATTTTTTGACTATTCGGAGCAGATTGTTGTTGGAGTTTCTGGCGGAGCGGATTCAATGACTCTTTTACATTGCCTATATATTTCAGGCAAAAATTTTCAGTTGATTGCTGCGCACATGAATCACAACCTTCGAGGAAAAGAGAGCGATGAGGATCAGGAATTTGTTAGAAGCTTCTGCTTTGATCTAGGGATTCGGTTTGTTTTAAAAAGCGTTTATATATCGGAAATTGCAAAGCGTGAAGGAATTTCGGTTGAGCTTTGCGGAAGAAATGAACGATATAGATTTTTTGAACAGTTTGGCTGCCGCATCGCCACAGCACACACTTTGTCAGACCGAGTTGAAACAATGCTTCTAAATATTTCAAGGGGAGCGGGGCTTAAAGGGATTTGCTCAATTCCAAGGTTTCGGGGGAAGATTGTTCGGCCGCTTTTGTCGTTCTCGCGAGCCGAAATTGAATCCTATTGCCGCAAAAACTTCATAGAATATCGAAACGATTCAACCAATTTCAGTGATGAATATACACGAAATAAAATACGCCACTATATCATTCCCGAATTTAAGCGCCTTAACAGCTGTTTTGAAAAACACGCTTTAAATATGTTTGACTGTTTGGAAAAAGACGAAGCATATTTGAGCCATGTTGCAAAAGTCGAGTTTGATCGGGCTTTGGTTGAGGGCGGCTTAAAATTATCATATATAAATAAGCTGGATTATTCGATTAAAATCAGGGTTTTGAGCATGCTTTTAAAAGACTGTAATATTTTTGTGACAAATGAGATGTTGATTCGAATTTTAAATATTTGCGAAAAGCAAGTTGGCCGAGAGAGCCTGCCTAAAAAAAATATGGCAGTTGTTCGAAGGGGCATACTGTTTATTGAAAAAATTTTTAGCCTTGAGCCTTTTGACGTGGTTTTGCCAAAAAAAACGGAATTTTTATACAAAGATTTGCTCTTTATTCGTTGCAATACCAAGCAGTGTGACTATTTTTCTCAAAAAACAAAATATTTGTTTCTTTTTAAAGCAGATTGTGATAAAATAGTAGGGGATGTCCATATTCGAAGCAGACGCCAAGGAGATCGGATAAAGCTTCCTAGGAGGCCAACCAAAAAATTAAAGTCGCTTCTTCAGGAAAAAAGGGCGTCTTTTTCAAAGCGAAGTCAAATTGTTGTTTTAGCAGACGATAATGGGCCTTTTTGGGCTCGTGGCTTTGGGCTTGACTCGAGGGCTGTTTTAGATAAAAATTCAAAAAATGTTTTATTAATATTTGAACTTTTTAGTTTTTGATGTTATAATATGACGGTGATGGTTTGCTGTTTTAATTTTATTGAGATTGAGGGGGACTAGGTTTTGAATGAAAAACGAGGAAATGGCGGGCTGATTTTCCCAGTTATTGCTGTTTTAGTTATAATTTTTATGGGCTTTTTTATGTGGAATCGCTCAAATGGATTGGAAAATAATCCAAAATATTATGAAATAATCAACCTATATCAACAGGATCAAATCGAAGAATCAACCTTTGAATTCACAACCGGAAATTTAGAATATGCTCTGAAGGAAGATCCAAGCAAAAAACATTCCTATAGGGTTCCGAGTGTTAAACTTTTTGTTAAGGCTATTGACAAAATAATATTTGAAAAATATGAGGGTGATCTGGAAAATTCTAAAAAAATTATAAATTATGTTCATGGACCAGACTATTCATGGATCAATTCTGCTATTCCTCTTGTTTTATTAGTTTTGATGCTTGGCGGGCTTTTGTTGTTTATGTTCAAATTTTCGGGGTCTGATATTGGAAAAATTGGTAAATTCACCAAAAATAATTTCAAATACTGCGCAGAAAAAGGACGAAAAACAACCTTTAACCAAGTCGCGGGAGCTGATGAAGAAAAAGAAGAGCTGACTGAAATAGTCGAATTTTTAAAAAATCCCAAAAAATTCAGAGACATAGGCGCTCGAGTTCCAAAGGGAGTTTTGATGATTGGCCCTCCTGGAACAGGGAAAACTTTGCTTGCAAGGGCTGTTGCTGGGGAGGCAAACGTTCCGTTTTTTTCAATTTCAGGTTCGGATTTTGTTGAGATGTATGTTGGGCTTGGAGCGTCAAGAGTTCGGGATCTGTTTGAGCAGGCCAAAAAAAGCTCTCCCGCAATAATCTTCATTGACGAGATAGATGCTGTTGGGCGAAACCGCGGAAGCAATTTCGTTGGAGGCCACGATGAGCGCGAGCAAACGTTGAATCAGCTGCTTGTTGAGATGGACGGATTTGGAGAAAACGAGGGAATAATAATCATTGCTGCAACAAACAGGAAAGACATTTTAGACCCTGCTCTGCTTCGTTCGGGGCGTTTTGACAGGCAGGTTGTTGTTGGATATCCCGACGTTAAAGGCAGGGAAGAGATTTTAAAGATTCATTCCAAAAATAAACCGCTTGGATTTGACGTTGATTTGTCGGTTGTTGCTCGGTCAACAGCTGGTTTCACAGGAGCAGATTTGGAGAGCTTGATGAACGAATCTGCTTTGCTGGCCGCGAAAAAGGGACATAAGGCCATAACTTTTGCGGACATTCAAAAATCAACAATCAAAGTCATTGCGGGGCCTGAGAAAAAGTCTAGAATAATTCAAGAAGATGAAAAAAAATTAACAGCATATCACGAAGCGGGGCATGCTGTTGCAACATATTTTTGCAAAACCCAGGATCGTGTTCATCAAATCACCATAATACCTCACGGAATAGCCGGGGGATATACTTTGTCTTTGCCAGATCGAGACGAAAACTATATCTCAAAAGCAAAAATGGAGGAATCGCTGGTTGTTTGGCTGGGAGGGCGCGTGGCTGAGGCTGTTGTTTTGAAGGAAATTTCAACGGGGGCTTCGCAAGACATTGAGCAAGCAACTAAAACTGCAAGAAAAATGGTAACAAAATATGGTTTCACCCAAGCCATGGGGCCCGTGGTGTATGAAGATGATGACGAATTTTCTGGCCGTGGGTTTGGCGGCAAAAATTATTCTGAAACAACTGCAGCTGAAATTGACAAAGAAATCAGAAAAATTATCGACGCAGCATATGATAAATGCAACGAAATTATAACAAAAAATATACATTATGTGCATATAGTCGCGCAATATCTCATGAAGGCCGAAACCATTAATGAGGATGAATTTGAGAAAATCATGACTGATGAAATAACCATGGAATATGTTGAAAATATGGAAACAACCGCCGATGCTAATAAAAGAGCTGGTGGCGAAAAAGCTGAAACCAAAAGCGCTGATTGCGAAGAAGTTGATTCTAAAAAAAATGACAAGAGTGAATAATGAAATAAAAAAATTCCTGCCTCTTTGAATTGAGACAGGTTTTTTGATTTTATTTTGCTCGACTGAGCCGGGCTATGTTGCTTCTTTCATTTTCATCAAGCTTTAGGGCGATAAAGCGAATTGTGTCTTGATAATTTGGAATGAGCATGTGTTCCAGTGCGTTTACTTTGCGTCTGGTTTGCTCGATTTCGTCTGCAAGTATTGAAATCGTTTTTTCTTGTTCGGCTAATTTAACCAAATCTGAAAGAATATTTTCGTATAAATTTATGGATTCATCCAAATATATGCTGTTTTGCGACAGGGCGTATGAAATATTTTCGGACGAATTGAATTTTCTTTTCAGCGAGAAAGACGGCGTGCTGACGCCCATTATGTTCGAGGCTGAAACTTTAACTGTTAACTCTTGACTTGGGATTAAAAGGGCGCTGCCAACGACCTGTTTGGAAGTTTGAGCCCGGGCCATTTCAAAATGCAAATTAGCATTTAATATATCCTTTTCAACTTTAATTCGAAATTGAGCGGTTTTTTTTGCTGTTTCCAAAAATTTTCGCATCAATCCATCGCGCTTATCCTTCAAGAGTTTATGGCCTCTCCTGGCCGTCAGCAGGCGATCTTTTAGTTTGTTTAGCTCCATTCTTGTCGGATTAACGTCCAAAACAGCCATATCACTCACTTCCTTTATAGTATTTATCTATGAATTTATAGTCGATTCGCTTTAATTCGCTTTTCGGAAGGATTGACAACAGCTCCCAGCCAATTTGCATTGTTTGCTCGATGGTTCGGTCAGTGTAAAAACCTTGAGAGATATATTTTTTTTCAAACTCATCAGCAAATTTAACATATATGCGATCTATTTCAGACACAGCATCTTCGCCCAAAATCGTCATGAGTTCCTTAGCGTCTTTTCCAATTGCATACGCTGAAAACAGCTGGTTCATGACATCAGCATGGTCTGCTCTGGTTTTGTTTTCGCCGATTCCTTTGTCTTTGAGCCGTGATAGCGAAGGGAGGACGTCGATTGGCGGGACAACGTCTTTTCGATATAACTCCCTGCTTAAAATTATTTGACCTTCTGTTATATATCCGGTTAAATCGGGGATGGGATGGGTTTTATCGTCTTCAGGCATGGTTAAAATCGGGATCATCGTCACGCTGCCTTCTTTGCCCTTGAGCCTGCCTGCTCTTTCATATAAAGAAGCAAGGTCTGTATACATATAGCCTGGATATCCTCGACGGCTTGGGATCTCGCGTTTAGCTGCGGAAACTTCACGCAAAGCGTCCGCATAGTTTGTAATATCGGTGAGTATCACTAAAACGTGCATCCCCAGGTCAAAAGCCAAATATTCAGCTGCTGTCAAAGCCATTCTGGGCGTTGCAATCCTTTCAATTGCTGGGTCGTTTGCCAAATTTATGAAAAGGACCGTTCGCTCCAAAGAACCATTATTTTTAAAGTCCTCGATGAAAAAGTTTGATTCTTCAAAGGTTATCCCTATCGCCGCAAAAACAACAGCAAAATTTTCCGATTTTCCCAAAACTTTTGCTTGGCGCGCGATTTGAGCTGCAAGATTTGCGTGGGGAAGGCCGCTCGCTGAGAAAATAGGCAGCTTTTGCCCTCGAACTAAAGTGTTTAGGCCGTCAATTGCGGAAACGCCTGTTTGAACAAATTCCTCGGGATAGTTTCTGGATGCTGGATTCATCGCCACTCCATCAGCCGGCATTTTCTTGTCTGGCAATATTTCCGGACCGCCGTCTATGGGCCTTCCCATTCCGTCAAAAACTCGGCCAAGAAGGTCTTTTGAAACCCCAAGCTCCATTGAGTGCCCCAAAAATCGAACTCTGCTGTTTTCAAGGTTAATCCCTGCTCCAGATTCAAACAGCTGAACCAAGGCGTTTGAGCCGTCAATTTCCAAAACCTTGCAAAGCCTTTTCTCTCCATTTTCTAAAATTATTTCACCCAACTCGTTATATGAGGCGTTTTCAACTTCGCGAATCAGCATTAATGGCCCAGCAACTTCGTCAATAGTGCGGTATTCTTTTGCCATTATTCATCGCCTCCTTTTGCTAATTTGCCGATTTCTATCTCAATTTGCGTTGATATTTCTTTATACTTTTTGTCAATTTCATCGTCGCTAAAATATTTAAAGCGCCCAATTTGTTCTTTAACTGGAACAGACGCTATTTCGCTTATGGTCGCGCCCCTAGATATGACTTCAGTTGCAAGGTCAAAATACTTCAAAATCAAGCTCATCATCAAGAACTGCTTTTTCAGGGAGGTGTATGTGTCAACTTTGTGGAAAGCGTTTTGGTGCAAAAAATCTTCTCGTATGCACTTTGCCGCTTCCATTTTCATGCGATCCGTGCTGCTAATGGCATTAATTCCAACCAGTTTAACGATTTCTTCAAGTTTTGCTTCTTCCTGCAAAAGCTCGAGAATCTTTGCTCTCAAGGCGCTCCAATTGCTTGAAATGTTTTCATCAAACCAATCCTTGATTTTATCCCAATACAGCGAGTATGATTTGAGCCAATTGATCGCCGGAAAATGACGCTTATATGCAAGCTGCGAATCAAGATTCCAAAAAACCTTAACAATTCGAAGCGTTGCCTGCGAAACAGGCTCTGAAATGTCGCCTCCAGGGGGAGAAACAGCTCCAATAACAGAAAGCGCCGTTTCTTTGCCATTTAGCGTTAAAACCCTGCCGGCGCGTTCATAAAATTCAGCAAGCCTGCTGCCCAAATATGCTGGATATCCCTCTTCTCCTGGCATTTCCTGGAGCCTTCCAGACATTTCCCTCAAAGCCTCAGCCCATCTTGACGTTGAATCTGCCATGAGCGCAACAGAATAGCCCATATCTCGAAAATATTCAGCGATTGTTATTCCAGTATAGACCGACGCTTCACGCGCCGCAACAGGCATATCCGACGTGTTTGCAATCAAAACAGTCCGCTCCATCAAAGTTTTTCCTGTTTTGGGATCCTGAATTTCGGGGAATTCATTCAAAACATCCGTCATTTCATTTCCGCGCTCACCACATCCAATATACACGATTATATCGGCGTCAGCCCACTTTGCGAGTTGATGCTGAACGATGGTCTTCCCGCTGCCAAATGGCCCTGGAACAGCCGCAACTCCGCCTTTTGCTATTGGAAAAAGCGAGTCAATAACTCTCTGCCCTGTGACAAGCGGAGTGTTTGGGGGGAGTTTTTCCTTAACTGGACGCTGCTTTCGAACTGGAGAACGCTGATTTAAAGTCAAACTATATTCCGAGCCGTTTTCTAGCTGAATTTTTCCTATTGCATCGTCGATTTTAAAGCTGCCCTGGCTGATTTCAGTAACCTTACCAGATATATTTGGCGGCAGCATGATATAATGGACTATGGCGGATGTTTCTTGAACAGAGCCAACAATTGCCCCCGCTTCAAGATTATCCCCTGCCTCAACACTCGGCCAAAACTCCCAAACTTTTTCTCGACTAAGCGTTGGGGCGCTGATTCCGCGGGTCAACCTCTCTCCAGCTTTTTCTCTCAGCAAAGTAAGCGGGCGGCCAATTCCGTCATATATTCCGCCAACAAGGCCAGGCCCAAGCTCAATCGAAAGGGGATAGTTTGTTGAAACCACGCTTTCTCCCGGCCCAACTCCCGATGTTTCTTCATAAACTTGGATTGAAGCTTTGTCGCCGTGCATCTCAATAATTTCCCCAATCAGGCCCAAATTTCCAACTCTGACTATGTCAAAAAGGTTGGTGTTTTTCATATTTTTGGCCACAATTAGTGGTCCTGATACTTTGACTATAGTACCCTTAGTTTGAGTCATGTTTAATCCTCCGAATCATTTATAAAAATATCGCTACCCGTGGCTTTTTTAACATTGATAGATAATATTTTGCTTGCAAAACTTTGGCCTTTTTTTGGAAACAAGTCAGGTATTGACGTTATGGCAGGCGTTGCGGAGTGTTTATATTTTGAGATGGCGTTTGGAATTTTTTTAATTATTGATTCTGTGACAAATATTATCGCAAATTTTTGACTCGCTAGCCTATCTATTAATTTTTGGGCTTGGGCTTCATCCTCAACAACAAACGCATCCATCCCGCACATCGCAAAAGCCTTGATGTTATCGTCAATTCCAATAATAGCAATTCTGTGCATCAGCATATTCCTTTCATGAATCTATTGTTGATTTTTTGCCCAAAGCAAATTCAGCGCAATCAGCTTTAAAGCAATGTGCTCCTGCCGCAGCGTTTCGATATATGAAACAATTGGCGCAAAACCAAAAGCAGCAGACCTGTAAATTTCACCGAACTGATTGATTTTTTCATTCAGCAATTTTTCAATTGATAAATAATTTTTAGAAATATCATTAAATATATTGCGCAGGTTTAATTTTTCAAGCAAAGCACACATTCCTTTAATTCCTTCTTTGGTTGCGTCTAAAATCTCGCCCAGCTCAATATATCCCCCTCGAATCAAAAAATCACCTAAATCTTTTAAATTTAAATTAAATTTCAAATATCTAAATGCTATTGATATATTTTTTAAAGTTATCTCCAATTTAGTTCTTTCTAATAAAAAAACATCTTTTTTTGACAATTCCAGCATAGCTTCATATAAATTTTTGTCAATACTGTTTTCAACTTTTTTAGAATTTAAAGTTTTAGACATGATTTCAAAAGCTTCAATTGATATTTTTTTGAAAAAATCAGGCATTTTATCAAATTTTTTAGACTTTATGCACCTTTCCATTAGGTCAGGATCAACCGAAAACGGGCGTGATATGAGATTTTTCCAAGGGTTGTTTGAGAAAACGGATTTTAAAACCGCCTTATAATTTGAAACATCATTTTTTAGCCATAACCACTCAAACGGAGCCCCCAAAGGACAGGATTTTTGCACGTCTTCACAAATATCTATAAAATGCGACTGAAGTTGTTTGTCTAAAATTTTCAAATCCTGACAAATTTCGATGGGATAACCTAGATTTTGCAACCGATTTGAAAAATCTTCAATACTGTTGCATTGTTTGAGGCTGTTTAGGGCGGTTTCATTTAAAAGATGCGTTTCCAGCGCGCGAACATACCCAACCGCAAAAGCATAAGACGTCTTTTTCATTTCACATCTCTCCCAGGTCAAGAGCATTTAAAGCGACAGATTTTAGAACGTCCTGATTGTCGGCAAAAACAGACTCCAAGCTCAAATCTATTACAGATTTAGGCGACACAATTTTAAAACCATAGTCAAATATATCAGAACATCTGCAATTTATCTCACTAGCATTTTTTAAATTCAACTCTCCTAAAAAATTTCCAGGCAGCCTTTTAAAATCCTTGGCTCCAACAACCAACTCAAATTTTTCACTAGGCGCATTTTTTATAATTAATTTCGAAAAAAAACCAAAATATCCCGATTCATCCATGCTCGATAAATAATTCACCGACATATCTAAAACTTTATTGATTAATTCATGTTTTTTCCTCAATATAGTTTTATTTTCAAATATGCTGTTTGCGGTTTTTGTTTGTGAAATAATTTGTTCTTTTCTTTGCGCAATTCTTTTTTCATTTTCTTCAATCTCTTTTTTTGCGCATTTTTCCGCCTCGGATATAATATTTTTGCACTTAATGTCATTTTCTTGTTTGAGCTTAATAATTTTTTCATTAGTGTCTTTTTCGATAATTTGTATTATATTTTCAAGAGCGTCCATTTTATATCACACTCCTTTTGTTATTTTATATTTATCACCATCAAAAAGGAAACGATGAATGCTAAAAGTGCGTATAGCTCAACAAGCGAAGCTGAAACGATTGCTTTTGAGCTTTCAGCAGGCTTTTTAGCGATAATATTGACGCCAGAAGAACAAACTCTTCCCTGAGCCATGGCTGAGAACAGGCCGCCAATTGCGATCGGAAGACACGCCGCCAGATACAAAAGACCCGTTGCGATGTCGGTTGGCATCTTCCCTCCGAGAATGCCCGTGTTTAAAAGGACCATAACAGCAACGATAAACCCATATAACCCTTGTGTTCCCGGAAGAAGCTGCAAAACCAGCAATTTTCCAAACTTGCTCGGATCATCAACAACAACCCCAGTTGCAGATTCACTCGCAATCCCAACCCCTTTGGCTGATCCAATTCCAGCAAAGGCAACTGCGATTGCAGCTCCTAGTAAAGCAAAAAATAATGACATAATACATTCCTCCATGTAATTTTATTTTACTTTGTTAAAAAATTTTATATATTTTGTGTGCATACCAAAAGGAGTGAACTTTTTGCCGCCTCCATCATAGAATTTACTGAAAAATTCTACATATTGTAATCTATTGGTGTGAACATATGCGCCTAATATATTGATGCCAAAATTCATGGCATGCCCCAAAATGGAAACAACAACAAATATGAAAAAGCCGAGTATGCCGCCGCCTGCCATGCTTCCCAATATGTTTATCACGTTGGCGATAACTCCAGTTGCAATTCCCAAAGCCATAAGCCTGGAATATGATAAAGCGTCACTAATATATGACGTTATGTCATAAAGGCTGATTATTCCGCCTAAAATTCGCATAATTCCTTTATTTTTGTATCCACCGAGCGTGATAACTAATAATACTCCCAGTACTAACATGAAAACTCCAATGGTGGATATAATGTCTATTTTTGCAAGAGCCCCAATCGAAAAAATTCCAATACCGACCAAAATCAGCATCCAATTCAAAACTGTTGCGATCGCTTCCATAAATTTTCGACGTCTAAACAAAGTGTAGAATTTTATTGACAAGCCGACAATTATTTGAATCAAGCCGAGAACGATGCTAAAAATCAAGAGCGTCAGGGGCTCGGTGACTGTGTTGATCCATAAGGGAGCCAAAGAAAAGTCAGAGCCAAAAAAGACCGCAGCAACAGTGTCTATTGCGTTTCCAAAAAAGCTTCCATACATAAACCCCCAAAAAGTCGTAGACACTCCACAGAAGAAGAACATCCTGAACAAATTTTTTTTACTTTGTTCAAATTTTTTAAAAAACATAAGCCATCCACACGCAATCGCCAAAACAAGGCCATATCCCGCGTCGGAGAACATCATGCCGAAAAAAACATAGTAAAACAAGGCCATGATCGGGTTTGGATCCACGTCGTAATATGATGGCATTGAATATGTCTTTGTTATACTTTCGACTGGAGCTGCAAAAAAATTGTTTGAAAAATCAACCGGGGAATTTTCGTCAGGTTCTGATATTTCTACATATGCTCCAAATTTTTTGGCAAGTCTGTTTTTTATTATATTTTCAAACTTTGGATTTAAAAAGCCTTCAAGGATGAATGTGTGGGCTGTTAGGCCTAGCTTGCATATGGTTTGATATTTTTCCTTTCTGAGTCGTAAATAATCAGAAAAACGTTTGATATTTTCACAGTCAGACCACATGTTTTTGATTTTTTCTTCATATTTAGAAATTTTCTGATTCAAGTCTTTAATTTTCTTTTTATTTTCGCTGTTCTTATCTTCGGGAGTTTTTTCTGCTGAGGCAAAGGGAGGCTGGGAAAAACCAATGTCAGTTAAAATTTTTTGAATTTTCTCAGATATTACAAAGGGAATTATGAGAAATATCGTCGTTTGCAGTTTGTTTGCATCTAATATTTCAAAATATACATCACAGCCAAGTTTCCCGCTAAGCGCTTCCTCGCTCCAAAAATTAGGCAAACTTCCAACCAAAATGTGCGTGTGTTTGGTGTCTTTAATGTCAACCGGCAGGTCTAGGTTCAAATAGTAATATAAAAGCAAAGACTCATTTTCCAGTTGGCTAATTTCATTTCGAAATTTTTCAATCTCTGTCGCTAAATTTGAAATATATCTAACTTTTTTATACAAAGTATCTGATTTTGCAATGTTTAAATTTAACCCACTTGACTCTTCAAATTGTGTTGAATCAAAAAATCCACCTTTTTGATGCGAATATTTCTCGATAACCTGAACTGCTTGGTCAGATTCTTCAATCATCGAATCTATTGTGGATATGGTCTTTTGCGGGTCTATTTTTTTAAACTTAGCGCTTTCTTCAACCTGCGCGCATTCTAGTTTTTGAAGCGCCTCGAGAATTGGCTTTCGTTTTTCTAAAACGCCAACGAGAAAAAAAGGTTTCATTCTTAAAACCGCCATCTCAAACCTCCTTACATAGTCTTTTAGCTAAACGCTTTGAATCAATTGGCTAACAACAGCGTCAACAGCTTTTTTTGAATTTAAATTAAATTTTACTTCAAGTTCCAAACACTTGGAATTAACCCATTTTTCAAAGTTTTGTTTTGATTTTTCAGATTCCTCAAGATATATATTAACTTTTTCATCATAATCTCGCTTATTTTTCTTTATCTGATCATTTAATACATTTTGAGCAAGAAATTTTGCATTTTGGATTTCGATCTCAAATTTTTTCCGAGATTTTTTAATGGATTCCAAAGCTTTATTTTCTGCTTGAATAATCTTCAAAAGAGCTTCTTTTGCCATTATGTTTCACCTTCCCAAGCTTAACTTATATCCGCAATCAACGGAAAAACACCCTCTGACAAATTTTATTATATCACAACAAAATAAAAAAGTCTATAAAAAATTTAAAATTTGACAAAACAATTTTTATGGTGTATAATGTTTTGGTTGGCTGCAAAAATTTTGAATGTTTTTTAATATTTTAATAAAACATGCATTTTGTGTGATTGAGCGAGTAATTGAATCTATTAATATTTATTCGGCTTACCACACATATATTTTAGTGAAAGGTGGAATATTTAAGTGTTTAGTAGTTTTAATGATGATTCTTCAAATCATGGAACATATAATGTCAATTCATACAAAAGAAATTTCAATCGCAGTAGTTTTGTTAATGCTGGCAGCTCAAACGGGTCAAGCGGCGCTGGTAAGCCGCCAAAAATGGAAAGCTTTGTCATTTTGATTGTTGTTATTGGCATTTGTTGCGCAATCCTTGGAGGAATATTTGGCTCTATAATAACAAATGGTTTATTCGCTTCAAACTCGAAAGGCCGCGTTCTTTCATATAATCCCGACCTCAAAATAGACGATTCGTATAAATCCAACGTTGAAGCAATTGCAGACAAATGTTTGCCGTCGGTTGTTGGAATAAGAATAAAAGACAAAACAAGCAAATCTTCGCGATATTCTTGGTGGGAAACGCCTGACAGCTCTGATTCTTCTGATGCTGCGGAAGGTTCAGGGGTGATATATCGCGCGGATGGCTATATCGTCACTAACTATCACGTTGTTGAAAGCGCTCTGCTGAGTTCTGGCGCTTCAATAGAAGTTTTTCTCTATTCAGATTTGAAAAATCCAAGATCAGCAAGCATCGTTGGATATGACGCAGAAGCAGACATTGCAGTCATAAAAATCGATGAGCAAAATTTAAATCCAATAGAATTTGCAGATTCTGACGCTTTGCGGCCTGGGCAATCTGCAGTTGTCATCGGAAACCCTGCGGGCATGGATTTTGCTGGGTCTTTGAGCCAAGGAATAATTAGCGGCCTGGATCGAAAGATCAAAATGGACAATGGCGCTGAGATGCATTTGATTCAAACTGATGCTGCGGTCAATCCTGGAAATTCTGGCGGTGTGATGGTTGACGGAACGGGAAAAGCGATTGGAATAGTCAATTCTAAGCTTTCAAGCGTTCAAATTGAGGGAATGGGATTTGCCATACCTATAAATTGCGTTAAAACGATTGCGGACCGCTCAATTTCAAACGAAGGCAAGCCAAGGCCTGTTTTGGGGATAAAGATGGACAACAGATTTGACTCCGGAAAATCCAATCTTTTGAGCAAAATGAGGCTTCCTGCTGGAGTCGTTGTCAACAGCGTTAGCGAAGGCTCTGTTGCGGCTGAGGCCGGGATTAAATCTGGTGATATCATAACTAAAGTTGGCGGGAAACCCGTTTCCAGCACCGCGATTTTGGGAAGTGTGATATTCAATCGAAACGTTGGAGACACAATTTCTCTTGAGATATATCGAATTACTAGCGGTAATGAATATATGGGTTATAGCGGCGAAACAATAACAATTGAAGTCACCCTAAAAGACGCAAAATCCTAAAATATATGCTAAAATATATGTCACACGTTTAACAATAAATGTGTGACAGAATTTTTTATTAGTTGAGTCAGCTAAATTTCAGTGCTTTTTTTCCGATGTCTTTGCGAAACCAAGAGCCCTGGAATCGAATTTTATACGCTGCGTCATATGCAAGGCGGATTGCTTCTTCCAAGCTGTTTGCGGTTGTTGATATGCCAAGAACTCGCCCGCCAGATGTTTTAAATTGACCATTTTCAAGGGCAGTCCCAGCGTGATATATTTTGGCGCCATTTAACTGGCCGTCTTCATCAAGTCCGCTAATCAAAAACCCTTTTGAATATGCCTTCGGATATCCTTTCGAAGCCACCACAACACACGCTGAATGTTTTTTTGAGAACCTAACCTCAACGTCCCCAAGTCGTTTGCTTTTAATCGCCTCCATGATTTCCAGCAAATCAGTTTCAAGAAGCGGCAGGACGGCTTGAGTTTCGGGGTCGCCAAATCGACAGTTATATTCAATCACCTTTGGCCCGTCTGGGGTCAGCATCAAGCCAAAATATAAACATCCGCTGAACGCGCACCCCTCGCTTTCCATGGCTTTTATTGTTGGAATAAATATTTTTTCCATGCACTGCTGCGCAACTTCCGCGCTATATGCAGGGTTTGGAGCGATTGCGCCCATTCCGCCTGTGTTTGGGCCTGTGTCAGAGTCGAAAGCGCGCTTGTGGTCCATCGAAGAGAGCATAGGTTTGATGGTTTTGCCGTCTGTTAGGCACAAAACCGATATTTCCGGACCAGTTAAGAACTCTTCAATAACAATTTTTTTCCCGCTTGAGCCGAATTTTTGATTTAAAATCATGTCCGATACGGCTTGCGACGCTTTTTCGAAATCATCCGCGATAATAACCCCTTTCCCCAGGGCGAGGCCGTCCGCTTTGATAACAGCCGGATATTTTTTTTGATGTTTTAAGTATTCTATCGCTGCTTTTGCGTCGTCAAAGGCTTGATAGGCTGCTGTGGGGATGTTATATTTTTCCATCAATTTTTTTGCAAAGATTTTGCTGGATTCAATTTGAGCAGCTTTTTTAGTTGGCCCAAAGCAAGGGATCCCTCCAGATTCCAAAAAATCAACCATTCCTTCGGCCAAAGGATTATCCGGGGCAACAACAGCAAGATCTATCCCTTCATTTTTTGCAAAGCGTCTCATTTTTTCCTTGTCCATCTCGTCTATTGGAACATTTACCGCATCACACGATATGCCGCCATTTCCAGGAGCGCAATATATTTTTTCAACTCGGGGTGATTTTTTTAGAGCGCATATTATAGCATGCTCCCTGCCGCCTCGTCCAATAACCAATATTTTCATAAACTAAACCCACCTTTTAAAAATTATTTTCAACGCATTTAGTGGTGAAATAAACGAGAATTTGTAAATGCCATAACAATCGAATATTTATCACATGCTCTGATAACGTCTTCATCCCTGATCGAGCCCCCGGGCTGACAGACATATTTAACGCCGGATTTTGCTGCTCTTTTTATGTTATCATCAAACGGAAAGAAAGCGTCCGATCCCAGGCAAACGTCTGATTGTTTCAAAATCCACGATTTTTTTTCAAAATCAGTTAAAATTTCAGGTTCAGACGAAAATAATTGGCTCCAGTCGCCTTTTTTAGAAAAATCAAAATCATGTTCGGACAAATAAACGTCTATGGCGTTGTCTCTTTGAGCCCTCGTGACGCCCTTTAAAAATGGAAGATTAAGGACTTTTGGGTGCTGCCTGAGCCAGAATATGTCCGCCTTATTTCCTGCTAATCGTGTGCAATGTATGCGGGATTGCTGGCCTGCTCCAATGCCGACTGCCATCCCATCTTTAACGTAACAAACCGAGTTGGATTGCGTATATTTAAGGGTGATCATGGAAATTATTAAATCCAATTTAGCGCTTTCTGGAATATCCTTGGCCACAGTTACGATGTTTTTTAGAGAGTCGGTTGTTATTTTCAAGTTATTCCTTTTTTGTTCAAAAGTTATGCCAAAAACTTCTTTAGATTCTGTAGACTCAGGAATATATGATTTATCTATTTTAATTATGTTATATTTGCCATTTTTCTTGGTTTTTAATATATTTAACGCTTGCTCATCATATCCCGGGGCAATTATCCCGTCTGAAACCTCCCTTTTGAGCAAAGTTGCGGTTTGAACATCACACACATCAGATAGAGCCACCCAATCCCCATATGAAGACATCCTGTCCGCTCCTCTTGCTTTTGCGTAGGCCATAGCTATTTTCGAATCCAAGTTTAAATCTTCAACATAGCAAACTTTTTGCAGCACTTTTGACATAGGAGTTCCTATTGCCGCGCCCGCTGGACTAACATGCTTAAATGAAGTCGCAGCTGGAAAATTTGTCGCTTGTTTTAACTCAAAAACCAACTGCCAACCGTTCAAAGCGTCCAGAAGGTTTATATACCCCGGATTTCCGTTTAAAATTTGAATCGGAAGGGCCTGGCCGCTTTTCATATAAACCCTGGCTGGCGCTTGATTTGGATTGCATCCATATTTCAGTTTAAATTCTTTCACGATTTCTCGGCTCCTTTTTGCTGATTTTTATTTATTATTCGCGTTTTAATTTTTCCAGTTTTTATGTTGATAAAACGTGAAAATAGACTAATTTTATTGTCACTATCCAGCGATTTCCATATATTATCACTAAAATTTTCTATATTTTCGGATATTTTCACTAAATGCGGTTCGCCGCAAAAACTTGGAAGGGGATTTTGGTCGCGCATGTAGGTGTGGATAAAGTGGCCCTGGCCAGACGTTGGCTCGGGATATTCATAGAAAAATCTTTGAGTTGAATTTCCCGCTTGGTTTGAAGATTTTATTATTGATAGCTTATATTTGACTGTTTTGTTAAATATTTCAACAATTCCCGAAATTCTTGGAGTGAAATTTGGCGCGTCAGGCTCAAAAGTTCTTGTTCTGAGAGCCTGCTCAAAACTTTTTCCATCCTTTAAAGCGTCAAAAATTGTCTGAGTTTGGTTCCCATTTGTAACTATAGTTTTTTTGTTCAAAACCTTAACCGGAGTGTATATGATCAAGCTCGGGTCTTTCAATCGATTTTCTTCAAAAGCTTTCGTTTTAACATCATCACCGTCTAAAATAAATATCCTGTTTCGAGAATTTTCGCTTCTGCCCATTATAAAATAAACAATGACAGCGTTCTCGCCTTTTTCGTCCAAACCAAGTATTATCCCACGACCTGGGTAGCTGTTTTTTTCGAGAATTTCATTTAAATTTTCCATTTTATACCTCTATGTATGTAATATTATTTTTTATTTTAATTTTTTCAGAACAAATTAACGAAACAACTTCCGGCAAAATAACCCACTCAGCTTCTTGCATAACCCGCTTTTGAAGTGACCTTGGAGTGTCGTCTGGCCGAACAGCGACGCATTTTTGCATTATTATCGGCCCGCCATCAGCAACTTCATTGACAAAGTGGACTGTTGCTCCTGCCAGCTTAACGCCCCGTTTTAATGCAGCTTCGTGGACGCGCAGGCCATAAAAACCTTTTCCACAAAATGCCGGGATGAGCGAGGGATGGACATTGATCATTTTGTTTTTAAAATGCTGGATCAATTCGGCCTCCAGAATACACATAAACCCTGCTAAAACAACAAGATCCGGGTTTTCCTCGTTCAATACTTCTAGTAATTTTTTGTTGAAATCACGCGAGCTTTGAAAGCTATGCCGATCAACCGTTTTTGTTTTAATGTTTGCAAGCTTTGCCCGCTGCAGTGCGTATGCATTTGGATTTGAAGACACAACAAGCGAAATTTTTCCATTTTTAATCGTATTATTTTCGCACGCCTGGATTAATGCTGCTAAATTTGTCCCCGAGCCCGAAACTAAAACTGCTATTTTTTTCAAAATATACCCCCAATTAATAACTAATTCGATAAAAGCCAACAAGAGTCATATTATTTCAACGCCCTTTTCCCCCTGTTGAAGTTCCCCTAAAACATATGCGTCAACTTGGTTTGCCTTTAAAATTTCAATAGCTTTGTCGGCTTCATCTCTTGAAACGGCGCAGATCATGCCAACTCCCATGTTAAACGTGCTAAACATGTCTTTTTTGAAAATTTTTCCCTTATCCATTATTAATTCGAAAATGATGGGAATTTTTAAATCGGAACTAAATATTTTAGCACAAAGATTTTCAGACAAGCTTCGAGGTATGTTTTCATAAAATCCGCCGCCGGTGATATGGCAAACAGATTTAACGTTGACTTTTTCCAAAAGAGCCAAAATCGGCCTAACATATATCCTTGTCGGCTCGAGGAGGGTTTCCCCCAAACTTTTTTCCAAAATTCCAAAATTGCTCTCAAGGTCTGAATTTTCAACGTCAAAAACCTTCCGAACCAGCGAAAAACCATTTGAATGGACCCCAGAAGAGGGCAAAGCAATCAAAATATCTCCAGGCTGTTGAGATTTTTTCGAAATAATCTTGTTTTTATCAACCACTCCAACCGCAAAACCCGCCAAATCATAGTCACTTTCAGCCATAAGTCCGGGATGCTCCGCCGTTTCTCCCCCAATCAAAGCCGCGCCCGCTTCAACGCACCCGTCGGCAATTCCAGAAACAATCTCAGCAATTTTTTCAGGATAGTTTTTGCCGCATGCGATATAATCAAGGAAAAATAGAGGTTTTGCTCCGCTGCATATAATGTCATTTACACACATCGCAACGCAATCTATACCGATTGTATTATGTTTGTTTAAAAGCATCGCGATTTTTATCTTGGTTCCAACCCCGTCTGTTCCCGAAACGAAAACAGGGTTTGAAATTTTTGACAGGTCTGGAGCAAACATTCCCCCAAATCCGCCAATTTCGCCCAAAGCACCGGGCGTTTTCGTTTTTGATATATATTTTTTGATCAGCTCAACAGACCGATAGCCAGCATATATATCAACCCCAGCTTCTTTATAGCTGTTTTCATAACCTTTCATCTTTTCACCTTTCGTGAGTATATAGTTTCAATACTACTAAATGTATTTTAAATTTTCACCCGTCAGATTGTTATTTTTTGTTCAAATTTATTTTTGCTTGTCTCTTTCGGAGGCGGGCAGGGGTATTTTCCATCAAAGCAACCAGCGCAAAAGTCTGTTTGGCTTGAATCCGCAATTTTTTTGACGCTTTCAACGCTTAAATACCCCAAGCTGTCAACGCCTATGTGGGCTGCAATTTCGTCAATTGACATTTTGCAGGCAATCAAATTGTCGCGGCTGTCTATGTCGGTTCCAAAATAACACGGATTTTTAAACGGGGGGCTCGAAACTCGCATATGCACCTCTTTTGCGCCCGCTTCTCTAAGTATTTTAACAATGCGCTTGCTGGTTGTCCCTCTAACAATAGAATCATCAACCATAACAACTCTTTTGCCATTAACTGTCGATTTTATTGCATTTAGTTTAATTTTAACAACATTCTCTCTCATATTTTGCGTTGGTTGAATAAAACTTCGCCCGATATATTTATTTTTGACAAACCCGTCGCAGTAGGGGATGTTGCTTTGATTTGCAAACCCCCGAGCCGCAATAATTCCAGAATCCGGAACCCCAATAACAACATCGGCCTGGGCTGGATGCTCCAGAGCGAGAAATTTTCCAGCCTTAAACCTTGCTTCATACACGCTTGCGCCGTCTATAGTGCTGTCTGGCCTTGCAAAATACACAAACTCAAAAACGCAAATTTCCCCACGTTTTTTCCCACACAAAGAGACGTCTGACCGCAGATTCCCTTGGTCGACAATTATGATCTCTCCAGGTTTAACATCCCTGACAAATTCCCCTCCTATTGTTGAAAATGCGCAATTTTCTGACGCAAACAGCACCGATCCATCGGCTTTTTTACCCAAACATAGCGGGCGAAATCCGATTGGATCACGAGCAGCGATCAATTTTTGAGCAGACATGACAACCATGCTAAAAGAGCCTTTTAAAATTTTCATTGTTTCCTTGACGGCATCTTCTATGCAGGATGTTTTGAGCCTGTTTGATGTTATCGCATATGCTATCACCTCTGTGTCGCTGGTTCCGTAAAAAATCGCGCCTTCCAATTCAAATTTTTTCCTGAGTTCAGATGAGTTGGTTATGTTGCCGTTATGCGCGATAGCTAGGGGACCTTTTATGTGCTGAATGCAAAGAGGCTGGGCGTTGGAGAGGTTCAAGACTCCGGATGTTGAATACCTGACGTGGCCGATAGCCATATGTCCTTCCCCAAGAGCTTGGATTTTTTGTTCGCTGAAGACTTCGGAAACAAGTCCAATGCCTCGGTGATGGGAAATAACACCCCGATCATTAACAGCTATTCCGCAGCTTTCCTGGCCTCTGTGCTGCAATGCATATAGCGCAAAATATGAGCTCCTTGCGGGATCTAGCGACTTTTTAGGCGACCATATTCCAAACACTCCGCACTCTTCGTGTATACAATTATTCATAATATCTTCTGTCCTTCTTAAAATATATAATTTTATTTGCCAATAATTCTTTTTAGCATTTCAAAATATGCCTCCTTTTCGCCGCCCAAATCCCTTCTAAAGCGATCTTTATCCAACTTTTCGTGTGTGTGTGTGTCCCAAAAGCGGCATGTGTCTGGAGATATTTCGTCTGCTAAAATAATTTTTCCATCAGGCGTTTTTCCAAATTCAAGCTTAAAATCAACAAGTTCAACATCAAATTTCAAAAGATATTCCTTCAAAAGCGAGTTGATTTTGAAAGCATATTTTTCAATCATTTCAATTTCAGATTCAGTTGCAAGTCCAATAGACAATATGTGGTGTGTGTTGATGAGCGGGTCGCCCAGAGCGTCGTTTTTCAGGGAAAATTCCAAAGAGGGCTTTTTAAGTCTGGTCCCTTCTTCAACTCCATATTTTTTTGAAAATGAGCCTGCTGCAAGATTTCTGACAATAACTTCAAGCGGGATTATTTGAACTTTTTTAACCAAAGTTTCATTTTTTGAGATTTCTTTAACAAAATGCGTTGGTATATCATTTTTTTCGAGCATTTGCATGAAATGATTTGTTAGTTGGTTATTTATTGCTCCTTTTCCTGAAATCCTTCCCTTTTTTTCGCCATTAAAAGCTGTTGCGTCATCTTTATATGAAACGATCAGACAGTTTGAATCGCTTGTTTTGTAAACTTCTTTGGCCTTGCCTTCATATAACTTATTTAACTTTTCCATGGTTTTCCTCCAAAAGAGATATATTTTTGTTTTTTTCAATTATTTTATCTTGCATTGATTTTTTCATTTGAACCAATTTTGAACTGATTTCTCCATCGTATACTCCTAAAATTTGCGCTGCCAAGATTGCGGCGTTTTCAGCGCCATTGATTCCAACGGTTGCAACTGGAACGCCAGGGGGCATTTGAACGGTTGACAGCAAAGAGTCAATGCCCTCAAGAGTGGCTTTAATCGGCAGGCCAATGACGGGAAGCGTTGTGTGTGATGCAATAACTCCTGCAAGATGCGCAGCCATTCCTGCTGCAGCTATTATAACTCCTATATTTTTAGAAATTGCAGATTTAGCGAAATTAGCAGCCAAATCTGGCGTTCTGTGAGCGCTGATGATAAAAACCTCCGTTGAAATGTCGAGTGAATTCAATTTTTCGATAGCTTTTTTAACGACCGGGAAATCGCTATCACTTCCCATAACAATTGCAACTTTTTTTCCCTGCATTTTGATTTTAAGCCTCCAAATTTGGGTTGATTATTTTTCACAAAGACAAAAAACTGCAAAATGCTGCAGCTTTTTTATGGTTTGATTATTGTCTAGATGGAAAAAAGGGCGCAAAAATCCCGCAAAAATTTGAAATAGCGACATATTTATCAAACAGCTTTCCACGGGAACCATCCCCCCCAGTTAAAAAAATAACACGCATACATTGTACAACAATTAAAATGAATAATCAAGGACTAATTTAAAATATTTTTTTAAAGGTTGCGCAAGCCAACAATTCGTGTCAAGCGGCGCTGCTAAAATTCACATATTGTACCATTTTATTAGATTATATTTGTCTCCTCCCCTTCCCTTGCTTAAAATATCCAACTATTTATCCAAAAAACTCAATAAATTATAATATCCCTGGTCACGTTCCAAAAAACAATGCAAAAACGAATCTAAGCGCCGCCAGCTCACAACGAACTTTAGTGTTAACCCTCGCTCAGGGATAAGTCCAGTTGAAAGCATCCGTGATAAGCGGTAGGCTAATGTCCTTGAAGGTTGTCCAACAAAATCATGCAATTAGAGATTTTTTAATAATTACACTTGACTAAATTAAAAACTAAAGCTATAATCATAGTATAGCAGTTTGGAATAATTTTTTAATTTTTTGTCAACGTTTTCTTGAAAAATATTTATAACTAGGTTTTATAATGTTTGGAAAGGAGAGCTATTTATGCTATTTGGTGATGAAATTAAAAAGGTGTTTTTGGCTGGAATTGGAGCCATTGCGCAAACGGTTGAAAAAGGGCAAGAAATGGTTGACAGCTTGGTTGAAAAAGGCGAGCTGACAGTTAAACAAGGGGAAGTTTTAAACCAAGAGCTAAAGCATGGGTTTAGTGATGCGAAGGATGATTTAAAAGGCGGGATTGCTGAGAAGGGGATGAATATTTTAGACAGCGTTGAAAAACTTTCGCATGACGAAATTAAAAAATTAAAGGAAAAACTCTCTGAGCTGGAGAAGAAAAAATGAAACGGCGAGGGCAGGACAAAGAAAAATCTCGCTTGAGGGTTTTTATGAGTGTTTTGCGCAAGCGAGACATTGTTCACGGATTAACTCCTGAAAAATTGCGGCTGGTTTTGGAGGACATGGGCCCAACATATGTTAAAATAGGACAGATAATGTCCATGAGATCTGATGTCATTCCGGAAGAATATTGCGATGAGCTGAAAAAATTGCAAACAGAAGTTAAACCGCTTCCATTTGGCGATATGATTAAAGTTGTTGAGGAAGAATGGAGCGTCAGTCCATATAAAATTTTTGAATCTATTGATCAAAACCCCATTGGCTCAGCTTCGATCGCTCAGGTCTATTGCGCTGTTTTGAAAAAATCCCAAAAAAGCGTTGTTGTTAAAATTCAACGCCCTGGAATATATAACATTATGCGCCAAGACATCAAACTCATGCGAAAATTTATCAACATAATAAAAATGTTTTCCCAAAAGATGGATGTTGTTGATTTTGGCGATGTTTTAGACGAATTGTGGGCAACTGCAAAAGAAGAAATGAACTTTGTCCTGGAGGCTAAACACCTTGAGCGTTTCAAGCGCCTCAATGAAGACATAGTTTACGTTGACTGCCCATTTGTATATCGCCGGCTGACAACGCCGAAAGTTTTGGTTATGGAAAAAATTGTTGGATATTCCATAGATCAGGTCAAAGCCCTAAAGCGCGCAGGATATGACATGAAAGAAATTGGAACCAAGCTTGCCGAAAACTATAGCAAACAGATTCTGGATGATGCTTTTTTTCATTCAGATCCCCATCAAGGAAACATCATGATATCCGAAGGAAAGATTGTTTTTGTTGACTGGGGAATGGTTGGCGAACTCAGCGAAAAATATAGGCTTTTAATGCGAGATGCTGTCGTGGCAATGGCCCAAAATGACATCCGCAAACTCAAAGAAACTGTCCTTGCAATCGGCAAAACATATGGACAAATCAACCACTCAAAGTTATACACAGATCTTGAAGCTTTGGTTAAAAAATATGTTTCGATGGACATAAGCGAAATAAATATGGGCGAAATGCTGGATGAGCTGCTTGATTTATGCAGCAGTCAGAACATTGCCGTTCCTTCTGCAATAACAATGCTCGCTCGGGGTCTTGTGACGATGGAAGGGGTGATAAGCCAGTGTTGCCCCGGAATAAACATGTTTAGCATAATAAATGCCCATATGTCTGAAAGCGTTTTTAAAAGTCTAGACCTGAAAAAAGAGCTTTTGAACCTGATTAAAAATCAATACAGCGTCATAAAAAAGGGAATCGAAATGCCGTCAACGCTTGTCGATTTGTTTGCTATGGCAATTCGCGGGGAGCTCAAAACGAATTTGGAAATTGTTGGGTCTGAAGAGCCGCTGAAAAAAATAGATTCTATGGTCTTTGAAATCATAATCTGCGCAATTTCCTGTTCCCTAAACCTTGGCTCGGCAATTTTATGCACAACGCAAATGGAGCCCAAAATCATGGGAATTCCAATCCTTGGGCTGATGGGGTATGCGTCGTCGATTGCTTTAATAGTTTGGCTGATCTGCAGGGCGCTTAGCAACCGCAAAAACAAAAAGAAAAAATTCTAGCAAAAAGCGCTCCCAAGCCTTCATTTTGAGTTGTTAGATTTGATGATCTTTTTAATTTGGGCGTGGGAGTTTTTGAAGTTTTGCGCGCTGGTTAAAATGATGTTTTCAATGCTTTCAAGCATATTTTCAACATATTTGTTCGCCGTTTCGCGAAGTTCTTTTGCTTGAGTTCGAGCCTGGGCAAGCGTCTGGATGGCTTGCTGCTGGGCTTGTTTTGTTATTTCGCTGTCGCAGACCAAAATGTTTGCGCGTTTTTTTGCTTCGTCAACTATGTTTTTAGCTTCCTTTTTAGCATCAGACAAAATGTCTGTCCTGTCTTTAACAATCATCTTAGACTGTTTTATTTCCTTCGGAAGTGCCAGGCGCATATTATCTATTAAATTTTGGATTTCATCTGTTGAAACAGCGCATTTTCCGTTTGTCATTGGAATTTTCCAGGCGCAATCAATTAAATCTTCAAGTGTGTCTAATATATCGTTAACTGTCATGTTTTTACCTCCTCCATGGTTTTTTTCAAATCAATTAAAATTTCTTTCGGAACTAAAGAATCAATTTTTCCGCCCAGACCATAAATATGTTTAACCAAACTTGAGGTTATATGCATGTTTTCAAGACTGGCCGGCATGAAAACGGTTTGCGCTTTTGGATTTAAAGATTGATTAACAGCATTAATCTGCATCTCATAGCTAAAATCATCAAGCGATCGAATCCCTTTAACTATCGCGCACGCTCCCGAAACCTCCAAATAATCAACCAACATCTTATCCCAATATTTTGCGCAAACATTGCTAAGCCCCGATGTTGCGGAGGCTATCCAAAAAAGCCGCTTTTTAACTGAAAACATTGGCCTTTTGTCGGGGTTTTGCAGAATTAAAACTATAACTTTGTCAAAAATTTTAGACGTCCTGTATATTATATTCAAATGGCCATTAGTTATCGGGTCGAAACATCCTGGACAAATTGCAGTTTTTATATATATTCCTCCTTTGCTTTTCTAAGTTTTGCGATATGTCGACAGAATGATTTTACCATATTTATAGCGCTTTTGTAAAGCAATATCTTGAAAATTTTCTGGCATTTCAAGCGAATTTAAATGTTCACACATAACTATTCCCGAATCTGTTAGATTTTTTGAAACAAACTGCAATATTTTTGGGATTAGGTCGGTTTTATATGGCGGATCCAGAATAATTATGTCATATTTTTCGGTTGTTGTTTTTAAAAATGCTGGCCCGTCTGAAAAAACAACTCGTGAATTTTTAAAAAGATTTGTTAATTTTAGATTTTGCAATTGTATTTTTTGAGCCTCTCTAGAATTGTCAACAAAGGTGCATATTTTTGCTCCTCTTGATATTGCTTCTATCCCAAGTTGCCCAGATCCTGCAAAAAGATCTAAAACTTTTGAGCCTTGCAAATTAAAGTGCAAAATCGAAAACATCGCCTCTTTAACTCGATCAGTTGTTGGGCGGACTTCCTCCCCGCTCAAAGCAAAAAGCTTCCTTCCCCTGGCTTTCCCCGAAATAACCCTCATTATGTATTCAAATTCTCCTTTCAAATTTTAAAATAACGTGAATTTGCGCGTGTGGTTATAAACATTTAAATATGAATTTGAATGTCTCCAAAATCAAATAATCCGTTACCTTGTTTAAGCTGCCCATGCCTTTCTAGATCGGCAAAATCTGCCTCAATTTCTCCGATTAATGAAACAGGAATTCTTAAATCGTGATGGCCAGGCAAAACTCTATTAACATCCAAGGTCATAAGTCGTTTCACCGAGTCGTGAAACAATGTGGGATTTGTGGACGGATAAAAAGCATCGAGACATCCCTTATAAACCAGATCCCCAGAATACAGGTATTTTTTCTTGGGCTCATAAAAACAACAATGTCCAGGAGAATGGCCCGGTGTGTGAATAACTTGAAGTGTTCGTTCGCCCAAGTCAAAACTATCACCGTCATGCAGAAGAATTTGCGGCTTCCCCTGAAAAATCCGATATGCGTTGATGTCGAATTCAGCTGGAAAATTGCAGGGAGTCTTCACAAGCTGTTTTTTAACTTCCTGCAAAGTCAGCGGAAAATCGCCAGAAATCCAATCCTTTTCCTCTTCATACACTGCAATGCAGTCAAAGAACTTGTGTCCGCCGATATGGTCCCAATGAACATGGCTGGTGAACACAATAATAGGCAGCTTTGTCAGGCTTTTAACGACGCTTTTTATGTTGCAAACGCCAAGTCCAGTGTCTATTAAAGCAGCCTTTTTCGATCCGCAAAGCAAGTAGCAATGTGTTTGTTCCCAATGCCTATACTCGCTGATAGCAAATGTCTGAGCGTCAAGTGTTTCAACTGTGAACCAGCTATACATAAAAAGGATCTCCTCCCAAAATTCTTTTACTTTTCAGCTTATTGCCGATGGTGATAGCTTTGCTCGGAATTGTTTTGGATTGCTCAAATCAATTTCATATAAAGGAGTGGATATGGCCTACCCTCTTCATCAAAATCCGTCTTTCTGTGCGATTTGAATCCCATATGCTCATAAAATCCAACTGCCTGCGAATTTTGTTCGTTCACGGCGACTTCGGATATGTCATATTTTTTAATTCCATACTGCAGCAACTTCTTGCCGACGCCCCTGCCCCTGTCTGGCGGGGAAACAAACAGCATTTCCAATCTGCCTTTTTCTATTCCCAAAAAAGCCATCGGTTGATCCGCTTGATTTTCACAAACAATCAAGTGTTTAACCTTGCTTAAAGCAGATGCAACAGATTCTTTAATTTTTTTTATTTCCGAGTCGGGGAGGAAAAAATGAGTTGCCCTAACAGAGCTTTCCCAAACGTCTAAAAGACAAGCCAGTGTTAAATCGTCTCTGTTTAAAACCTCACATATTTTCAACTGTTCTCCCCCTCTCCCTTAAACATTCGATTGAAGCTTTTGACGGCGATTTGGCTAAGTTTTTTGTTTATATATAAAGCTTTGCTGGCCGATAATTTCAATCAAACAACCTTTTTGCAACCAAGCTTAAACAACACAGCATTCATCGGATATTTACAAAATCACAGGACAGCTTCTTTCAGAAGATTAAAATCCTCAATGTCTTCGTCTTGTTCGGCGCGTCCACGACCACAGCTTTGGATTAATCTGATTATTTTTGGGGTTGAATTGACGACCGAATTGTTAAAAATATCAAATATCCAATTATTTTGATTTTCCATACATTTCCCTCCTGATTTTGCGTCATGCCTCAAGTGACAGGTGACGTTGAAAGGGGGTGTGTGTTGAGTGTTATTATATGATCTACTTGATCACTTCTGAATCAGATCAAATTTTAAAATAAAGTTGGCTTATGCGTGTGGTTATGAACGCTCAGGGCAAGACCCAATAAAATATATGTTGCAACAACAGATGAGCCTCCGGAGCTGATAAACGGCAAAGTGACCCCAATAACAGGCGTTATACATAAAACCATCCCTATGTTAACAAGCGACTGAAAAAACATGATTGCAAAAATTCCAACGCATATCGCATATCCCAGATGATCCGGGGCTTTTCGACCATTTTGCAAAAGCCTGAAACAGTATAAAAGCAACCACAACAAAACACAAATGCATCCAACAAACCCTAAAACCTGGCCTATGTGGGCAAAAATCATGTCGTTATATAACTCAGGGGTTGAGGTTAAAATATCGGGCGAATTAAAGCCCTTTCCAAAAATTTTCCCCGAAGCAAGAGTTATTCTCCCTGTATATTGCTGCATTCCGAGACCTCTCTTTGTCTCCTCAAGATGGCTCACAACATAAAGCCTCTTTAAAAGATAGTCTGGCAGAGTGTTTGTCAAAAACAGCATCAGTGCAACAAATCCAATAGCAACTGCTCCAGAAATTATCTTCCAGTTGATTCCCGAAACAAAGAGTATACAAGCAGCAATAACAACAAAGATTATCATTGTTCCAAAATCTTTTTGCAAAAATATTATTGAAATCGGAACCAGCGCATGCGCGATAAGCAGCATGAAAGTTTTGGGTTGGTTGATCCTTTTTGCGACTTTGAAGCAGTGGTATGAAAAGGTTATCACAAAAGCAGCCTTTAAAAATTCAGACGGCTGCATCCTCGTAAATCCCAGGTTAACCCAGCTTCGATCCGCAGAACCCGACCCATCTTCTCCTCTCATTCTTCCAAGAGGGGTTAGAGTCAAAAGAGTGAATAAAACCGAAAAAATCGCTATTGGTTTCCACATTTTTGCTATGTGGTGGTAGTCTATGTTGGAGATTATTATTGCCAAGACAAATCCAACAAAGCTTGACGCAACCTGAACATAAACCGTCCGCAAACTTGAAATTTGAGCGGGATATAGAGACATCATCAAGAAAAAACTCAAAACAGAAGCTCCACCCGACATAAAAATCAAAAACATGTCGGTTTTTCCAATATAATCTAAAAAATATACAAATCTGTCCCTAAAAAAATTTTTCATATTCAATTCCAATCAAAATAACGTTATTCCTGTTTTAAATACATTTCACCCTAAGAGCCTGATTTAGATCTTATTATACACTAGTTCAAAAAACTTTTCAAGGCTTTAAAATATATTGACTCACAAAAATTATAGGTTTAAAATTGATGCGCTAAACATTTAAAAAGATATAATTTGTATTTCTAAGGCGGGTTATATGTGTCACCTCAATCCCCCTGCTCAAAAAATCCAACTATTTAATTAAAAACTACTATTTGACATATCGTGTCATTATATTGTATAATTAGAGTGTAGCTAAACTAAATTTTGATCTAACTTTTTAATATAGGTTCTTTATAATTTGGTGGTAAATTTAAAAAATATATCTTAAATAAACTTTTAAAGGAGAGTGTATTTTAATGCAAAGTTTATCAAAAACCAATTCAATTCGCCAATTGAAAAGATTAGTTTCAATTTTAATTTGTTTAATGATGTTTTCAGCAACATTTCCCATACATATGCTGAAAAACACTGTTTGGGCAGCAAAAGAAAACACTCCGATAACCATTGATTTCACTCCAAACACGGTCGGATGGAAGACCAATTCCAACAGATTTTATAGAACTTTAACAAACGCCACAGACCTCACTGATGATATAATTATTAACATAACAGATAATATTGAACTAGACATAGATAAATTTCCCCGAGGTGGATATCTTTTCAATTTCACTGACGAAAAATTTCAAAACAAGACAATAACCATAAATGGAAATTCTAAAACGATAAAAATCACCAATTCGTTTTTATATTTTTTGAACATGCGAGATTGTAATGTTGCTTTAAACGACCTCACAATTGATGGGGGATATGCTGACACAAGTGAAAATTCCGTTACACGATTCAGCGCTTTTATTAGTGTTGAGGGACTGGACTCAAAATTGGAAGTTGGAAAAAACGTTACAATTCAAAATTGCAAAAATCAAGGGCAATTTAACCAAGATGCCTCAGGGGGCGCGATATACGCCAAGGATTTTGGAACAATAAATTTTAACGGAAAGATTGAAAAATGTTTCGTCGAAGGAGGCCAAGGAAAAGCCGGAAAAGGAGGCGCAATATGCTCAAGCGGCGTCGGAACAATAAATTTTGATGGAAATATTACAAATTGCTCTGCCACCGGAGGAACGGGATTCGAAGGGAAAGCAGGCAACAATGGCGCCGATGGTATTAAAGGCAGCCAAGATCTAAAAGGCCAACCCGGAGGAAACGGAGACAAAGGCGGCAACGGCGGAAATGCATACGGTGGCGTAATATATTTGAGCGGCAACGGAACAATAAATTTTAATGGACAGATTACACAGTGCTCTGCCATCGGAGGATCAGGAGGATCAGGAGGATCAGGAGGATCAGGAGGAAAGGGCGTAGATGGTGATGGCTTTACTTTTGATGGATTTGCCGGCGGCAACGGCGGCAACGGCGGCAACGGCGGCAACGCAGGAAATGCATACGGTGGCGCAATATATGTTGACGATGGTGGAACAATCATCGTCTCTCAAACGATTCAAAATTGTTCTGCCAGCATGGGCAGTGGGGGCGCTGGTGGCAACGGCGGCAACGGCGGCAACGGCGGAAATAAATACAAGGACTCTAGCAGAGAGGGAGAAAATGGATCAAACGGCGCTGCGGGCAACGATGGCTATCCCGGCAACGGGGGAAATGGATACGGCGGCGCGATATATAATAATGCGGGAACCGTAATTCTTCATGATTGCACAGTTCAAAACAACGAGGCGTCTGGCAAAAATTCTGCAGGAGATGCCATTTACAATAAAAAAACATTACGCCTCCCTCCAAAAAATTCAAACTGCCTAACAATCCAATTGCCTCAAAATCATAATAACAGCTCCGCGGGACATCAATGCCAAAGCAACAATAATGCCACACAAAGTGGCTATAGTGGAATTTTTAATGATGGCGGCATTATTACTTTAAACAGTTATCAAATTTCACTTAAATATTTAAAGGAATCGGGAGACGAAATAAAGACATCGAAACTAAATGAGCAGCACTTTGAGGACGAGCGCATAACTATTCCTGAAATTGAAGGATATACTGTTAACAAACTTCAATATGGGAACGACAAAAAGTTTACTGCTATAAATAACAATTATCAATTTAAATTAACCCGTGATATTATACAAACTGCAAGCATCGACAGCGTGATACAATTGCAAGTCATTTGCAGTGAAGATGTGGGCGCTTCAAGTAATACGGTAAATATTAATTTGTCATATCCGGAAGCCGTGAGGACGTGGATGGATCGCAACTTGTCAGGAGATAATTTACAAAATGTAAAAAAGATAAATATTACAATAACCGACGATATTACTATAGAAAATCCTCCTGATGGTTCCTTTGATGTTTTGCCAACAATGACTAATTCTTCATACGAAGGATATCTTTTTGATTTCACTGATGAAAGGTTTGCCGACAAAACGATAACCATAAATGCTGATTCCCAAAAAACAATAAAAATCACCAGGGCGAATTTATTTTTCTTGAATATGAAAGATTGCAAGGTTATTTTAAACAATATCACCATTGATGGCGACCATCAGATCAGGCAAGGCGCCTTTATTAATATGGCGAAATCGGAAACTGAACACAACTCAGAATTAGAAATTAACCAAAATGTCACAATTCAAAATTGCACAAATCAAGCCACAAATTCCTTAATATCCAAGGGAGAAAGCGGAAAAAACGGAAAAACGGGCGCTCGAGGCGCCAATGGAGCCCAGGGAAGAGACGGAAGCGACACCCAGCCCAGCGGATACTACGGACAGCCTGGAAGCGATGGAGGCCATGGAATCAATGGAGGCCATGGAGCCGGGGGATGCATTGGAAACACTGGCTGCGGCGGCGCAATATATTGTGGGGCTGGAACAATAACTATAAATGGAGAAATTGTCAATTGTTCAGCTATTGGCGGCAATGGTGGCCAAGGTGGCAATGGCGGCAATGGCGGCCAAGGTGGCACTGGCGGCACTGGCGGCAATGGAGGAAACGGAATATCCAAAGAAACATGGATATCCCCTCAACACAAAAGTATGGATTTGAGCGTGGGCGGCAATGGCGGCAATGGCGGCAATGGCGGCAATGGCGGCAATGGCGGCACTGGCGGCAATGGCGGTAATGGCGGCAATGGATGCGGCGGAGCAATATATGTCAGTTGCACTGGAAAATTAAATTTTAACGGGATCATTTGTAAGTGTTCAACTGCTGGAGGTGATGGAGGCCAAGGCGGCAATGGCGGCAATGGCGGCCAAGGTGGCACTGGCGGCAATGGCGGCCAAGGTGGCACTGGCAGCAAGGATGGGCTTATGGGATCCAACGGTAATAATGGCTCAAGTGGCCGGGAAGGCGCAGCCGGTGAGGTTGGCTCGAAAGGCGCCAAGGGGCAAGGATGCGGCGGGGCAATATATAATGACGGAGAATTAACGCTGAAGAACGCAACAATTGATGAATGTTCGGCTGACAATGGAGCGGCAATATATAATGCATCAAACAAAACAGATGCCATTAACTTTGACTCTACCTCTGAAACTAAAACAACTATTCAACAATGCACGGCCCTAGAAAACGGCGGCGCGATATATAATGATGGGGGAACGGTGACAATTAAAGGTGGCAATATTGCCAATTGTTCGTCCGAAAAGCAAGGAGACGCTATTTACAATAATGGAACTTTGTATCTTACTCCAACATCATTTAATTTATTCACAATTACGTTGCCCACTAGCTTTAGCAATAATAAACATAACCAAACTCTCTCTTCGCCTATTAGCTACAACGGCATTTATACTGATGCTGAATCCGGTGGAATAACTGTTTGCCAATTTTGTAAAATTAATTTTTCATTTAAAAATTCGAGCAATCAACCTCTCTCGAATGTAGCATATGAAAACTCGGATAAGCTATATTTTGTGGGCGATAGCATAGACATGCCTTCTTTAGAAAATTATGTGATTGACCGTTTAGAATATAGCGTCAAAGGTAACAAAAAACATATTGATGCAAACTTTGATAAAATTCAACTAACCAACGAATTGATTCAAGCAATAGACCAAAATGGCACATTGAATTTAACCGCCATTTGCTCTGACCTACCATCTACTGCGATTCCCCAGGGACAGAATCATATAGACATTAATTTGTCAACTCCTGGTGACGTGCGCCGATATATGTATGATCGATTACGCAAAAGTAATGTTGAAAAAATAAATAATATAAATATTACACTAACAAAAGATATTACTATTGATAATTCCTCTGAATTTATTCCAACAATGTCCAATAGCTTGGATGGAAATAGATACCTTTTTGACTTCACCGCAGATAGGTTTGCCGGCAAGACGATAACCATAAAAGCAAATAGTCCTGAAACAATAAACATCAACAGGCCGGATTTATGTTTCTTGAACATGAAAAACTGCAAGGTTATTTTAGAAAATATCACTATTGATGGCGGCAATCAAAGCAGGCAAGGCGCTTTTATTAACCTGGCCAAACCGAGAACTGAACATGATTCAGAATTAGAAATTAAAAGCAATGTCACAATTCAAAATTGCAAAAACCAAGGATCGGATGGGGCAGATGCTCTTGGCGGCGCGATATATGCTGATGGCAACGTAGCGGAAAGCGATATTGAGACCGTCCCAATAATAATCATCACTTTAAACGGGAAAATTCAAAATTGTCAAGCAATCGGCGGAAATGGAGGCAATGGCGCAGGTTATTTAGATAATGGCGATGGCGCAAATGGCGGAAACGGCGGAGATGGCTGTGGCGGCGCAATATCTGCTCATGGTGATGTGATAATAAATGTTGAAGGAACGATTAACAGCTGTCAAGCGATCGGCGGAAACGGCGGCAGAGGCGCAAATGCTTTAGATAATGGCGATGGCGCAAATGGCGGAAACGGCGGCAATGGCGGCAGAGGCAAAGGCGGAGCAATTTTTTATGAAGGCACTAACAAAGTGAAAATCCAAGCCGGACAAATTACAAATTGTTTAAGTGTATATGGAGACGGGGGAGACGGTGGAAACGGCGGCACAGGGGGAAACGAAGACACACCTATGATTGCCAATGATGCTTTTGTATATTATCAAACAAAGGATGATGGCAGTTTGAAAGAATCTTATTTGAACCAATTTATTGTGAAAAGCAGAAAAAAAGGAGGAAATGGCGGCAATGGTGGTCATGGAGCAAGAGGAGGAAATGGAGGAAATGCTAATGCGACAGCAGGAAATTATGAATCTAGTATAAGGCAAGGCGCGCTTGCTATTAGGCCTGATTTTGATGGAGTTCTAGGCGAAACGGGCGGAGATGGCGGATATGGTGGTAATGGAACTGAAAAAAACAGAGGCGGAACCGGCGGAAAAGGAGGCCTGGGCGGCAATGGACAAGGAATGGCTCCTGGAGGCAATGGCGGAAAGGGGGGAAATGGCGGAATCGGCGGAAATGGTGGCGATGGCGGAAATGGAGGAACATCGGGCAATGAGCGCTGCGTCGCAATGAATTTCAACAATATCTTTAACCGCGGTGGTCGTGGTGGTGATGGCGGAAACGGAAACAATGGCGGAAAAGGAGGAAATGGCGGCGAAGGAGGAACGGGACAAGGCACATTTGATGTAAGCAACCTTTCCCCTTTCGGATCTATGCTCATTTTATACCTAGCTTCTGGAGGAGATGGCGGCAAAGGGGGCAATTCAAGCAAAGAGGTTGGCCAAGGAGGCAATGGCGGAAATTCAGAATTGGTTAATGCTACAACCAATAGTGAGCCTGTAGCAGTCGAACAACAAGAAAAAACCAAATCTGTTAAAATTGAAGACTCCACAAAACACTTTGCCGATCTTCAAAAACAATCCAAAGCAAATAAAGACACCGAGAGATGGTATCAGTTCTCGGAGAAAACACAGCAATTGTGGAAGAAGGCGAAGGACGTTGCTCTGCACATCCGTCAAGGGCGGGATGTACTACGAGATATAGTGTCTGAATCACAAAAAATAGCAGATAAACTTAATATCAACATATCATTTTATAATGAAGAAGAGCAAGATTACGTAGGCATCGCAAAAACTATTAATAATGCGCTTGAAGTTGAAGGGAGCGTAACTGATTTGGCCGTAGATGCAACTTTTAAAGCTATAGAGCTTTTTGGACAAGCTCTAGACAAAATAGCAGAACTATTTGAGGAAAAATTTTATGTGGTGAATTCAAACTGGGAGAAAGAAGATTATTCTTTTAACGCGGCTCAAGGCGGAAAAAAAGGTGAAAATGGCAAAAAAACAGAAAAAGAAGAGCGGGTTGTTGAATTTTTTGAAGAAAACGGCGGCGGTGGAGGTGCGATATGCATTGAATCAGGAGAATTAATACTAATGAACGGCAAAATCGAACAATGCTCATCCAACGAGAGAGGAAGTTCCATTTTTATTGGCGCAAGGGTTTGGCTGAATTTCAGCAACGATTTCACAATTGTCCCAGCCAAATTTGTCCATCCTAATGACCCAACAAGACAATTGTCAGTTGAGGATTTAAAAAAATACTACGACGTTGCCGAAGATAAAACGTCTGGAAAACCCGGAATCTATCTAGACAGTCATTTTAGACAATTATACTATAAACTGGTTTTTGTTAATGCCGACAATCCTTCAGAAAAATTATATGTCCAAGATATTGAAGGCGCGCAGAATGACATGAATGTTCCCGATAAGCCTGGTTATAAAATTAATAGCTTAATCTTTAAATATGGCGATGGAATTCTAACGCAAAACGCACAAAACGGAAAATTCAATTTAACCCTCGATATTATAAAAAATTCCGTTAAAAATTGGGTTATAACTTGTAAAGTTAAATACGATAAACTATACACCATAAATTATATTTGCGATAATGAACTCATTAGATCAAAAAAAGATCAAATAATTGATGCGTCGAATGTTGGTCAATTTAACCCTTTAACTCTTGCTTCAATCGATGAGAATTTTAGGAAAGCAACAGAGCCAAATCTTGGTTATGAATTTTCTAAAATCACCTATGGCCGTGATAATGTTGAAATTCTCGAAGAAGGCCTCGACTATGATAATTTGATACGTCAAGCTGATGACAACGTGATAACATTTATGATAAATCATGCGCCAAAACAATACAGTTTGGAATATGTTGATGAAAATAAAAACGCTTTAACAGTTAAAGACTTGGAGGGCGATCAAGCTTCTTCGCAACAAGTCAAATTCGGCGATGATATTAAAACAATGGCGCCTAATGATGAAAAACTGGGATATGATTTTAAATGCTGGCATGTTATGGATAAAAACGGAAATGAATTAAAGGAGAAGGGCAAACCGATTGACCTCGAAACAGCAAAAGCTTCTTGGGAAACTTTAGCAAAAGCCGCTGATGATAATAACACCATAAAATTAAAAGCAGTCTACACGCCAAAAAAATATATTATAAAATATAACACAAGGAGTGATAAGACTATTGCTGATAAGGAATTTTATATTGGCAAAGACAAAGGCTCACAATTATCCCAAGAAATTTCAAAAATTTACCTCCCGAACACAACAACTAATAGATATCCAGGCAAGAGTATCAGTAATAAATATTGGAAATATGGCGCGTATGGTCCATTTAATGAAACCAACAAACCAACTTGGGGAGAATTGATAAAAAGCGCATTGCTTGACGAAGACGGCAACAACCTGATCATCTTGGAAGCTGTGTATCAATAATCAAAAAGCTCAAAAACACAAAATATCACAAAAACAAACAAGCGCCAGCTTAATCGGAAAGCCGGCGCTTGTTTTAAATTTAAGCGAAATTTTAAAGCTATTTTTTGGGTGAATAAAAAGCTGTGATAAAGATCACGTTTTCTTTTCCGTCATATACAGCGCTCGAGACCAAGTCTTTCCACGTTGGTCTATTTTT
>CACZDM010000003.1 GCA_902779915.1 Oscillospiraceae bacterium
ATGTTTTGAAGGCGCTTGGACTTGATCTGGTCAGTGCTCAGGATGCAGATATTTTAAGCAAAAATTTAAACAGGATTGTCTTTGCATTTGCTGATCCTGGGATTGGTCAAAACAAAAAGGTTGTTGTCAAGGTTAAAACTAGGTCTGCGCATGCTGAGTTTTTGAATATAATCAACAAATATAATTTACAACTGGCAGATGACTGTCGAGCAAGCATAGCTGCAAAAAAGCCTAAAAAGGATATTAATGTTGTGGCTCGGTTAAATAGTCAGTCTGAACATGCGGGTGTTTCAATTTTCCATGTCCTGAACGATAAAAATTTGAATGCGAGTGATAAATTTGGATGGTTGGCTAAAGACAAATGTGAAATTCAAATAGTTCCAAAAGATAACAGTTGCGCTATATCGAAAATATTATACTTTAAATCGCCTAAATTATATTTAAATATTAGTGATTTGAATAAAGATGCTAAATGGGCTGAAGACGCTGATGGTGACAGTGACGGTGTGCGGTATAGCACGTCTTCTGCAGCAAATGGTAAAATTTCTCGCGTGTTATTGGATATATCCAGAAAAGAAGATAGTGAAAAATTCTTTATATACCTTAAAATTGTTGGCGAAGGCGGAAAGGTGAAGTATTTGTGTAGTGATGGCGTTGTTTTGTATAATGAAAGCAAACCGCTACAAAATGAATATGAATATGTGAAATCAAGCAGGAAGTCTTTTAAACCTTCTGTTCAATTAAACGAAAATAAATTTTATGCAATTAAAAATGTTGAGCGGAATGTAAACTTTTTAGCCGATAGGAGTTTTTTAAAGGTTGATTATTCTGATGGCATTTTGAAAGTTTTCCCTTCGGTTTTCTATAACGATGAGGTTGGAAAAAATGTCTATACAGTTTCATATATTCCTGGTTGCTGTGAAAAGGAAGAAATAGCGAATATGAAGTTGTTGCCTTTCTTTAACTTGAATGTTGAACTTAAACCATAATTTATGGTTTTAAAAAATTAATTAAGCTTAACGGTTTGCGGTAAGCCAGCTCGATTTTTGGGCTGGCTTGATTTTTTTTGAGGATTTGTTGTGTGTTCACGTTTCGCAAATCGTCCCCCCGCCAACAACAACATCTTCGTCATATAAAACAACCGCCTGACCTTTAGTTATCGCGCGTTGGGGCTTTTCAAATTCAACCTTGATTTGGTTTGAGTTGAGCTGAACGGCAAATGCCCATTGCTCTTGTTGATTATATCTGACTTTAGCCTTAATTTTTGTTTTTACATATAAATTTTCTTTTGAAATCAAGTTTATGTCTCTGGCAATCAGCGTTTTTGTGTATGTTTTTTCGTTTGGCGCAAGAGTTATTTGGTTGGTTTGAGGATGGATTTTTAAAACATACATCGGCTCAGGAAAAGATAAGCCAAGCCCCTTTCTCTGGCCAATTGTGTAGTGTATAATGCCTTTGTGGAGCCCCAAAAGGTTGCCGTCAACATCAACAAAATTGCCGGGTGGATAGTTTTTATTTGTGTGTGATTTGATGAAATCCGAATATTTGCCGTTTTTAATAAAACAAATGTCCTGGCTGTCGTGTTTTTTTGCATTGTTAAAATTGTTGCTTTTTGCAATTTTCCGGACTTCATTTTTGTTCATTTTGCCAAGTGGAAACAAAGTGCGCGACAGTTGCTCTTGAGTCAGCGAATATAAAACATAGCTTTGATCTTTATGTGGATCAGTCGCTTTTTTCAAAATCCAGCGTCCACGTTTTTGATTATATTCAACTTGCGCATAGTGGCCTGTTGCGACATAGTCAAAGTTGAGCTCCCTAGCTCGTTGAAGCAATTTGTCAAATTTTAAATATCGGTTGCAGTCAATGCACGGGTTTGGGGTTAGGCCATTTTCGTATGCATGTATGAATTTGTCAATAACAGCTGATTTAAATTTGTGTGAAAAATTAAAGACATAGTATGGAATATTTAATTCATACGCAATATTTCTTGCGTCATCAATATCTTTTAGAGAGCAACACGTGTTTTTTGCGCAAACTCCAACATCTTCATTATCAAACAGCTTCATCGTTGCGCCAATTAGGTCGAAGCCTTGTTGTTTTAGAATTAAAGCTGCAACGCTTGAATCAACCCCGCCGCTCATTGCAACAATAGCTTTTTTGCCCATCATCCTAGCCCCTCGCTTTGAGAAATTAGGAAATTCAGCTCGCCAAAATATTCTCGCAACATGTTGTTCGGAAGATATAGATTGTTCATCCCCGCAACAATTGCATGGGGCTCGCTCAATCCTTGTTTTTTTGCTGTTTGAAGCGCCCGAAACATGTGAAAATTATTAGTCACAATTCCAACCGACTTTCCCGGTTCTATATATTTCATACTGTTTGTAATATTTTGCTTAGTGTTTTTGGAGTCAGATTCCAAAATAATTCTCTCTTGGTCAATTCCATTGTCTTCAAGGTATTTTTTCATGCCGATCGCCTCAGCAAAAGGTTCATTATGGCCTTGTCCTCCAGATACTATACATATTGTGTTTAAATTTTGCTTGAGATATTTCGCTGCCTCATCAAGCCTGTATTTTAAAATAGCGCTTGGCCCTTCGGGATAAACTTGAGCGCCTAAAACAATAATATAATCTAAATCGCAAGCATAATCAGAAAAAAATCCGCTGATAATAAAACTTTCAACAGTAATAAAACTTGATAAAACTATGGCAGAGAAAAACATAAGAACTTTTTTGAAAATTTTTGGAATCTTGCCATACATATTAAAAGCGACAACAATATCACATCCCAAAAGAACAGCTCCGATTACAAACCAAGTGATAAAAAAGCTTGTCCCGGAGCCGGCGCTGTATATAATAAAACCATATGCAAAACAAACGGCTGCTAGGCCAGTGTATATAGAAAGCAAAAGAATTTTTTTAAAGCTTGAATTTTCCAACTATCTCTCCCCCCATTTAAAAACACCTTCACATCACAGGCCAATTATATACAAAAAATAAAATTTTGTCAACCTAACTTTTGAGCGAAATGAAAATTGAATAAACAAAATTGAATAAACAAAAAGGAAGCAAACTAAAAATCAATTAAGTCTGCTTCCTTTGCCTAGGTTGATTTATTTTCAATCTTTTAATGTATCCTCTCTTTATCTGCAAACACTGCGTTTTTGTGAATTTTTGCTTTTAGCGCAAATATAGCGTTTTTGTTGGTTTTTCTTTTTAGTTTTAATGCCATAGCTATAGGTATTACTGTCATATGCATTATAATTATTATTGGGATTATAAGTGTTATTATCGTATGCATAATTGTAAGTGTTATTGTCATATGTATAATTATAAGTGTTATTGTCATATGTATAATTGTAAGTGTTATTGTCATATATATTATAATCATTATTGTTGCTATTATCATATGTGTAATTGCAAGCATTATCATATGTATAATTATAAGCATTATTTCCATATGTATAATTATTGTGGTTATAGGAACTGCCGTAATTATTGTCTTTGACTCTTCCAAAAATCAGCATTCCGTTTTTGTCATACACATTGCCATCCTTTAAAATATAGTGTTTAGACACTCCAGTGACTTCCTGCAAGCTAAACGCATCATCCAAGTTCACAAGCTCATCTCCTGTTAGGACCAGCACTTTAACATTACACGGAATGGCAACTTCCAAACCATATTTTTTAAGTTCTTGCGGAACATAATATGGTTTATTTTCATCTTTAGGCGCAGCGGGCTCTATTTGAGCATTTCCTTCATGAGAAGTTTCTTTAAGGCGCGGGAAGTTTATTTTTTGATCCCAAAATTCATGTGAAAATTCAAATGCAAACAGCTTATGATATAGATGTTTAAGAACCTTTTTATTAGCATGTTCAATTGACTTATCCGGTTGATAGAATGCTGGGAAAAATTCTTTATAAAACTTTTGATCTTCCTTTGCTTTTTGCTCCTTTAAAAACTCAGTATCATTTGAAAAACTTTCATCCAGTCGACTTCTGATTTCGCTTTCGTCTAACGCAGTTTCACATTTTAATGTCAAAACATTATAAAGACGGTTTTGCCCATCAACCTGATTTGCTTCACGTTTTAAATTGAAGGTTAAATTTTTAAATCTGGTGATGTCACTACATGCATTGTTTAAAGCATTTAGTCTGGTATTTATTTCATTGTTTAATTGTTTCAAAGCATTTTGAGGTTTCCAAGCATTTGCAATATTTTTTAAATGTTTGCGAACAACATTCTGACATATAATTTTAAGCGTTGCCAGATATTGTTTGGCTTTATCTTGTTGAAAATGGTTGTTTATTCTTTCAAAACAAGAATTTGTGAACCAGAGTCCCTGAAAGTTTAGGTTATTTAAAACTGAATCTGCTTGTCCTGTTGGCCACACGCAAAAACTCTTTTCCGATTTTCCCATCAATTCATCCACGCAAGATTTTAACATATTAGCGTCAAATTTCTTCATATCCTGAGCTTTTATGTCAGCTTGATACTGAACGCGTAAAGAGCCATTTGCGCTATAGAATTGGATTTTTTGAAAGTGTGAACCGTCTGGGTATTGTTGATTTAAATTATTCAAAATTGTTTGCGAAACTCTGTTTAGTTGAGCAGCCACTCCATTACAGCCCATATCCGCCATTTGATTAACATAAATTGCGAAATCATTATAAAGTTCTTTTAAATAATTGTCATTCCTTTTAAAAACATTAAAGCAACCTTTTGCAAATTTTATTGTTCCAGAAATGGTTTTTCTGGCGTTTGGATTGTTTCCGTCTGATCCGTTTGGAGAAGCCCATGTTGGGTCAACAAGCGTCCATCCTCGCCTTCCATTCACATCATCCTCAATATAAACAGCGTTAAATGCATGGGCGCAGTAGTCATCTTTTCCGCATATGCTGGAAACATACATACACGGTATGCCGGCTATACGCATCATTAAATTTGTAAGCCTTGCATATCCTTCACAAACGCCCTTTTTTGTTTTAAAAACAAAATATGCATCCTGTGGTTTCCATGTGGCTTGGCTGCCGTTTTCGTCTTTGTCGACTATGTCATATGTTTCAAAGTCATAAAGTATATTTTCAGCAGCCCATCGATAAATGGCATCTGCCAGACGCATTTTTTCTGGTAAATTAACATATTTATAGTAATCCTCCCCCCAAGCTTTTAAATCATTTCCGTTTCTAACGATTTGTTGCAAATTTTTGACAACTTCAACAATTTTTTTGTAGCAAGCCTGTTCATCCACACAAACATATTCACTTGAACCGTTAGAGTGGACAACAGTTTCGAGGCGCGCTGGATTCAGCCGATTCACGTCGGGCAATTTGGTGGTTTCTGAAAAAAACGCTCTGCTTTTAGTTGGCAAACTGTTCATTTTGTCATTGCAAAACATTTCTTCCCCTTCCGCAGCGGCAAAAACTGAAACAGTTAAACAAGTTATGCACATTAAAATCGCTAAAAATATGGCCAGAGATTTTTTTAAAACACCTTTTTTTAATTTTGTCATCGAATTACTCATGGTAATCACATCCTTTACAATTAATATTTGATGAACAATATAAAATTTCGTCTAGATAATACTATTTAAAAGTATCATCATCTATATTATACAATGTGTGGTAAAACTTGTCAATGGTTTATTAAAATTAATCTATATGTAAAATTAACAAAGTTTGATGAAAATTTTTGTCTATTTTTCATTATAAATTTTTGTGCATTGTTAAAAATATATAAAAAAACAAGCCGCATTTTAAAGACAGCTTGTGATATATTCATTTATTAAATTAAATATTTTTAGATTTTCATTGGATTTTTCTTTGTTCTTGCGATCTCTTTTCCCCGTTTGCCATCAAATTTTTCATATAAAATTCCATCTTCAAAGTCATATATTTTCGAATTGGTTGTGTCTATTTCAATCAATTCATCAGCATCTCCTATATCGATAGATATATTACCGTGAAGCTTTAATTTTTCAATACATCCAGGAATATTTACTGTTATTCCATATTTATTATCTATTTGAAATAAATCACCACACTCTATGCGGTTGTCAAAAACATTTAACGTTTTAAGCGTTTGTTTGATCTCGTCTAGCTGCTTTTTTTGATCATCTGGCGACAAAGACGAAAAGCAGGATATGTCCATGTCAACCTGACAATTGAGGTCCAAACGGGCATTTCCTTCGTGGGATTCTCCAAGCAAAATTGGCGTGTTTATATTCCTTATGTCAATTTCAAAAGTGGATATTTTATGAAAACTTTTTTTAATAATCCTCATATTAGCATCTTTAAAGGATTGTTTGGAATTATAAAACGCAGGGAAAAATTCTTCAAATCCAAATTTGATATTTTTGGATGCTGCCATATTTTCATGGTTTAAATCGAGTTTTTCTAATTCAGTTAATAATAAAATGTTGCATAAAATATCTGAATCCACCATGAAATTTTCGTTATATTCTGTTAATTTAGCTTCGAAGCAACTAAATTCGTTTTTTAAAAGCCCTTCCTTTTCTTCATCCTGAATCTCTTTAGCTTTTGTCATGGTGACGTCGGTTTTATAGTTAAAATATAAATATCCAGAATGATTGAAAAATTTAATTTCTTTAAAATGTGAACAATTCCCATATTTTTCGTCACTGTTCAAAATTTTCAAAACATCTTCAATTTTTTTGTTTTTTTCCTCAATAAATTCCGAAGAAGGATTGTGATATTGTTCATAAGAAATTTCCAGCGAATAATAAATATTTTTAACATAATCATCATTTTTCGGCATTATAATATTAAAAAAGTCTAGACTAAAAAAAGCTTCCCCAAACAAAAATTTAGTGAGTGATTTATATCTGTCAAAGCCTTCGGGCCAAGCATTCGCCGCGTCCAGCAAAGTCCATCCCTTTCGATCCGCGCAAGTGTCTTCAATATACACAGCGTTGAATGCATGACTATAATTTTCAGTTGGCCCGTTAATCGACGCAACATAGATGCAGGGTATGTCGGCCATCCGCATCATCAAATTCACAAGCCTCGCATATCCTTCACAAAAGCCAAGCCGTTGATCATAGACAAAATATTCATCCTGGGGCTTAACATAAATTTGTTCATCATTTTTGACAGATTCAAAAGATTCATGATCAGCTCGAATATTTGTTGCAACCCAACGATATATTTCATTGGCTAGGCGCATTTTTTCTGGCAAATACGCATCTTCTTTTTTTGGATCGGATTGAGAATTTTTTGATATTTGCTTTAATTTTTCAACTTCTTGAAATATTTTATCATAACAACTTTTTTCGTTTAGCACGATTTGTTCGACTGTATCGTTCATATGCACGATCGTTTCAAGCCTGGATTCATCTAACTCATCAACATTTGGCAATTTTGTTGCTTCAGTTAAAAAATCCTCATCTATTGGCAAATTGTTCATTTTATCCATGCAAAAATTTTCTTCCTGCTCTAAATTTGCAAGAGCTTTCAGGCCCGAGCCATAAAGCGTTCCGACGATCAAAGCAACCACAGCAAGCCATTCTATACATTTTTTTATGGCTTTTATTTTAAAATTGTCCATAATATAGCTAGCTCCTTAAAATGTTCAATTAAATTTAAAATTATATAAAAAGACCTTTGCTGTATATTATATCAAAAAATATTGAATAGTTAATTTAAATCTCATTCATCCCAACAATATTTTGTTAATTTTCCTTTATTAGTCAGATTTGGAAAATTCCACTGCCGTAAAACTTCATATGCTCCGATCGCAACAGCATTAGACAAATTCAAACTGCGAATTCCCGTTCCCATAGGGATTCTTGCGCAATTTTTAGGATTTTTTTTCAAAAGCTCTTCCGGCAAACCGGCGTCTTCACGGCCAAAAACCAACCAGCTATTGTCGCAATATTTTATATTTGAGTAAATATTTTGCGCCTTAGTCGTGAAAAAATACATATTATCATTATTATTTGACTTTAAAAACTCATCCAACCCCGTGTATATAACAACATCTAAATACTGCCAGTAATCAAGGCCGGCTCTTTTTAATTTTTTATCATCAATTTCAAACCCCAAAGGCTCAACCAGATGCAGCCGACAGCCCGTTGCAGCGCAGGTTCTTGCGATGTTTCCCGTGTTTTGAGGTATTTGAGGTTCAACCAAAACAATATTCAAAATAGACATATTTTAGCTCCCACTTTGATAAAAAATCCAATTAGTCATGAATATGACAGGATTCAGTTGGAGGAATTTTGCCTAAAATTGGCTCGGGATCAACCCCCTGGCGTCGGTAATAGTCGCAAAGTGCCGCTTTAATCGCTTGTTCTGCTAAAACTGAACAATGGACCTTAACTTTTGGCAATCCGTCCAGCGCCTCAACAACAGCCGCATTTGTCAATTTTATTGCTTCGCTTATCGGCTTTCCTTTAACCATCTCAGTTGCCATAGAGCTGGTTGCAATTGCGGATCCACATCCAAAAGTTTTGAATTTGATGTCTTTAATGAGCCCATTTTCGATTTTTAAATACATCTTCATTATGTCTCCACATTTTGCGTTTCCAACCTCGCCAACGCCGTCAGCATCCTCAATTTCTCCAACATTTCTCGGATTCATAAAATGGTCCATAACCTTCTTTGAATACTCCATAGCCATTTTCAATTCACTCTCCCTACTTTTTAAATATTTTTTTAGCCGTTCCAAACAGGCGACATTTCCCGAAGCCTTGAAATGACTTTCGGAATTGTTTCTATGACATAGTCAACTTCTTTTTCTGTGTTGTCGGAACAAAGGCTTATTCGAAGCGATCCATGCGCTGTTTCGTGGGGCAGGCCAATTGCAAGCAAAACGTGTGATGGTTCCAGTGAGCCTGAAGTGCATGCAGACCCGCTGGAGGCGCAAATCCCGAAAGAATCCAAAAGCAGCAATATGGATTCGCCCTCAACTCCTTCGAATGAAAAGTTAACGTTCCCGCTCAAACGATGCTTCATTGAGCCATTAATCCTAACTTTTGGAACCTCATTTAAAACAGATTCGACTATTTTATTCCTGAGTATTTCGATTTTTTTCTCACGAGCCTCAATATTTCTTACGCAATCTTCCAAAGCCTGCCCAAGCGCGACGATATAGGCAACATTCTCGGTTCCGCCCCTTTTGCCGCGCTCTTGAGCTCCTCCGTCCAGCAAATTTGGCAGGTTAATTTTTTTATTAACATATAAAAGACCAATTCCTTTGGGAGCATGGATTTTGTGGCCGGAAATTGAGAGCATATCTATGTTTTGTTTATGGACATCAATTTCAACATGCCCAATCGCCTGAACTGCGTCGGTGTGGAATAAAACGCCTTTTTGGCGGCAAATTTCCCCAATTTCTGGTATGGGCAAAACAGTTCCTATTTCATTATTTGCATACATAACCGTCACCAAGGCAGTTTTTTCGGTTATTGCTTCTTCAACCTGTTTCGGGGAGATTAGGCCATCTTTGTCAACAGGCAAATATATAACTTCAAAGCCGTTTGATTCGAGATTTTTGCAGGCATTTAAAACAGCGTGATGTTCAAAATTTGTTGTTATTATTTGGTTTTTTCCTTGATCAAGGCCGAGTTTTGCGCCGCATTTGATTGCCCAATTGTCTGACTCGGTTGCGCAGGAGGTGAAAAAAATTTCTTCAGGCAAAGCGCCAATTGCAGCCGAAGCTTTTTTTCTTGCGGATTCAACAGCAGCTTTTGCGACATGCGCGATTGAATATATGCTGCTGGGATTGCCGTAATGTTGCTGAATATATGGAAGCATTGCGTTAAAACATGAGTCGGATGTTTTGGTTGTTGCTGCGTTATCCATGTAAATGAAAGGTTTTTCCATAAAAAAACTCATCTCCAAAGTCTATAACTTTATAAAATAATTATCCCTAACAATTAAAATTATATAACATTTTCCTTCCTTTTTCAAGCATAAGATATCTCAAGTTGGATTTGCAAATTAAATAACAGTTTTTATTTTTTTTCACAATGTTTACAAATATACAAAATATCACAAAAATTTTTTTGATTCTTCAACCGCCATTTGATCACACCGCTCGTTTTCAGGGTGGCCAGAATGGCCTTTGATCCAGTCAAATTCAACCGAATGTTTCTCAAGCAATTCCAAAAGACGCCCCCACAAATCAACGTTTAAGGCCCTTTCCTTTTTGTTTCGCATCCAGCCATTTGCTCTCCATCTTTTCGCCCAGCCTTGAGTTATCGAATCAATAACATATTTTGAGTCGCTGTGGATATGCGCTTTACACGGCTCATTTAAGGCCTCCAGCGCAGAGATTATCGCCAAAAGTTCCATTCTGTTGTTTGTTGTTTGGGCTTCTCCTCCGCTCATTTCTCGTTCATATTTTCCATATTTTAAAATAGCCCCCCATCCTCCCGGGCCAGGATTGCCGCTGCACGCTCCGTCAGTGTATATATTCACACATTTCATTAGCATTTCCTCCAAATTTTTTCTATGTAAAACCAGCCTAACAAAATTCATTGCATTTTTCAATAGCTTTTTGGCGAAATTTTAAAAAATGCTTCAAATAAAATAAAACAAGCAGCCAACTTTTAAAGTCAGCTGCCAAGCTGGAATGTGTAGCGATATTCACGGCCGTCCATAACCAATGACAGACTGCCCTGAACTGCTCCATATTTTGCGAATTGCTATGGGCTTTCCAGGAACAGAGGATTCCAGAACTTGTCCGTTTCCGGCGTATATCCCAACATGATTGACATTTTTTCCTGAGGCCCAAAAAACCAGATCACCAACTTGAAGCGAATTGGCGGAAATTTTTTTGCATACTCCATATTGAGCCCGGGCGCTGTGGGGCAGGTTTATCCCGGCTTTTTTATATGCATATGCTACAAGGCCGGAGCAATCCAAGCTAATCCCATCTTTTGAGGTTCCATATTTAAGTCCGATGCAGGTTTTTGCTGCGGCGAAAGCAGCTTGTCCAGCCGAAGAGCTTGAAGCGGACCCAGAATTTGAAGGAGCCGAGTAGGATTTGTTTTCAGCTGGCGCGTTAGCGGATTTTTTGGATTTTTCAGCTTTTTTTGAGGCTTCAGCAGCTTTTTTGGCCTCTTGCTCAGCTGCTTTTCTCGCTTCTTCAGCTTTTCTTGCTGCTTCAGCGGCTTTTTGGGCTTCTTCTTCAGCTTTTCTCGCTTCTTCGGCCTTTCTTGCTTCTTCTTCGCGTTTTTCTTGAATTTCGATTCCAACGCTTCGGTCGAGTTTAGTGACAAGTGGGGAAGAATGAACAAATTTCGAAGGCAAGTCCCTTAACTCAACAGAATTTCCATCAACCGGCTTTTCAGCGTGACTTTGCAAAACAGCTCCGCTTGCATCAAACAATTGCTCACTCAAAGTTTTTCCTTTCCCAGAAGCAAGCTCCTCTGGCAGAACAATTTCCTCAGCAGACAAAAAATCCACTCCATCCGCAGAAAACGCAGCAACTCCAAGCCCGGTGAAACTGCTTAAAGCGATTGATATGGAAATAAATGCTGGCGCGAATTTTAAATTAAACTTTTTCAAATTAAACCAACCTCCTACAATATTTAAAAAAATTCACAATCAATTGTTACAAATCCATAACATGTTTTCAATTATAACATATTGGTTACAAAAAGTTGTTAACAATTTGTAAATTTTTTTGGTTTAATTTTTACTGGTATAATAATATCTATTAAATTTTTTCTAATAATTGTTTTTTTATTTAACAATAAAATGTTACTTTTCGTATGGTTTTTTAATATTTTAAAAATAAAAATATCCCTAAATCTCAAAAATTCAGGAATACTTTTAAATTTATGTCAACAAAAAGTGACAACTTTGTCAATACTATTACAACTTTTCAAAAGCCAAACTTTAAAATCAAAATTTTAACTCATTTGGATTTATATCTGCTTCGAACCGTCCGCTCGCTAATAACTGCGCCATTTTTCCTGACAACAATGTTTGCAACAGCAACACATCCATTATTGCCTATCCTGGATTCGACATATGACGTCATTTGAACATCACAGTCTTCTGAAGGATTCTTTTTGCCCATAATTGTGACTGTTAAGGCGTTATTTGTCATTGTGGCTTTGATTCGGACTGGCGTTTGGCGCGTGTTTTTAAACTTCAAGTCAACTCCGCCTGAATCAAACGCAGCGTCTTGACCAACCGGCGCATAGATCACGGTATAGCTATGATTGTGTCTTTCAACAATATCCATATTGGCGTAAACCGCAGCGATATACAGCGTTGAAGTCACCTGGCAAATTCCCCCGCCAGTCCCTTGAGTTTGGCCGTTTGGAGTGAAAACAATGGCGTCTTTATAGCCTTGAGCTCTGTTTCCAGGGCCGATTGTTTCAAGAGCAGAAAAAACCTCTCCCGGAGCCAGAGTTTTGTCATTTATTGCCGCGCACGCAAGACGCAAATTGTGGGTTCGGTTGACTTCTGCTGCTGAAAAGTTTGAGGTATATGTTCCAATAACATCAGGGCAGTCTGCATTGCTATGCTGGGCTTTGAGCAAAGCGACAGTGACTTGAGGTTTGGTTATTTTTAGAGGAATTTTATATGTTCCGCTTTTTGGGTCTGTTATTATTTTTTTTGCCTCTTCAAGATCAAAATCAATGCCGTCTGCTTCATTTTCATATTTTGCTTTTCCTGAGTCAGAAATCGAGAATTTGGCGTCTTTTGGCGCGCAAGCAACCTCTTTTTTGATTTTTTCAATGTCAATTTCGATGTCATCTCCCGAAACAGGCTCGCTTTGAGCATTAACAGTTTGGGTTGAGATTTCTTTTGCCAGATTAACAATTTCACTTTCTGCCATCTGTTCATTTATTTTTTCACCCAAACATCCTGCCGAAACCAAGAGACTGTCTCCAACTCTTTTATATGAAGACTTTACTGGCGCAACCAAAGAATTTTGAGCAAATTGAGAAATTTTTTCATTTAGTTTAGACTCGTCATAGTGGACAGTGGGATTTGCAGATTCGCCATTTTTAAAGTCGGTTTCCCTAGCAGCCTCAAAAACTTCCTTGCCAACATAGCCAAAACAACATTCGCCCGCATTTATGGTCAAAGATTTATCTTTAAAGGTCAAATTCATGTTAAAATTTTCATATAGGGGATTGATTTTTTCGTCAACAATCTTCTCAACCTCCTCAACCTTCATTCCAGCAAGACTTATTCCCAAAAAGCTGGCTTCTTTTGGCAAGGTTGAGTTATGATTTTGAATTACGACAACAACCGCAACGATTATTGCAGATAAAGCTGCAACTGAGCCTAAAAAAATCGCAACAGACATTTTGTTTTTAATTAAATTTTTCAAAGCTTTATTCACCACCATCAAAATAATTTTGAGCTAAAAAACAAACGCAAAATTTCGATTTGTAAATAAGTATACCACAATTTTTTGCTGTTGAAAACCAACAAAATGTTAACAATTCAGTATAAAATTTATGACAAAAGCTAAAATAAATTACATAAAATGTTAAAATTTGAAAAAAATAGATTTATTACAATGAGTATATTTGTGCGCAAGTTAGCAAAATATTTAGAATTTTTAAGCAATCGGACTTGACAACCCAGGCCAAAAACTGATAGTATATATTCCAAAAAGTATAATATTGATAAATATAGTGTTTAGGGGGATTTTTAAATGCAAAACTTTATTTACGACATTGAAACTAAGGTTTATTTCGGCCCAAATCAAATCAAGGGGAACCTTTCAAGCGAAATCAAAAAATTCGGCAGCAAAGTTTTGATTGTGTATGGACAAGGGACGATCAAAAAGTTAAGTCTATATGATGAGATAATCTGCGAACTCAAAAACTCGGGAATTGAAGTCTTTGAGCTTTCAAGAATCAAACCCAATCCTCGCAGCACATCCGTTTTAGAGGGCGCCAAGATATGCAAACGAGAAAACATAGACGTCGTTTTGGCTGTTGGGGGCGGATCTGTCATTGACGCATCAAAATTCATCGCTGCTGGAAGATACTATGACGGGGATCCATGGGACTTCATGACGGGGAAGGCAGAAATTGAAAGAGCGCTTCCTGTTTTTAGCATTTTAACCCTATCCGCAACAGGCTCTGAAATGGACGCATGCGGCGTCATAACTAATGAAAAAACCAGGGAAAAACTTGGAAAAGCAAGCCCATTCCTTCGCCCCAAAGTCTCGTTTTTAGACCCAACGCTGACATACAGCGTCTCCAAATATCAAACAGCTTGCGGCAGCGCTGACATATTGTCACACATAATAGAAACATATTTTTATTCATATGACGCTATGTATATGTTGGATAAATTTATGGAAGGGCTCATGAAAACAGTCATAAAACACGCCCCCATGGCGCTCAGAGAACCCCAAAACTATCAAGCGCGAGCGAACTTGATGTGGACATCGTCGTGGGCAATTAACGGCTTTATTAAACAAGATAAAACCCACGAGTGGAGCTGCCATCCGATTGAACACGAATTGTCTGCTTTTTATGATATAACCCATGGACTTGGACTTGCGATCCTGACTCCAAGGTGGATGCGATATGTTTTAGACGAAGAAAACGTTGACAGGTTTTATGGATTTGGGGTTAATGTTTTCGATATAGACAAAAATTTAAGCAAGATGGAGGTCGCAAAAAAGGCAATATATAAATTAGAGGAATTTTTATATAAAGATTTGAATTTAACAGACACACTCACAAAATTAAACATTGATGATAGATATTTTGAAATCATGGCAGGGCGAATAACGAAAAATGGCCCGATCAAAGGATTTAAAGATTTAGATAAAGATGACATAGTTAAAATATATCAGGCATGTTTATAGAAAATTCAACAATCTCCCAAAGCTAGAGGCTTTGGGGTTTTTTGTCGGCCGGGGGAGATTTTTTGGCTAAATACACAAATGGCGTTCCTGCTAAAGAAATCAACGCTTCTAAAACACACGCAACGCTTGCTATTGACAGCAAAGTCACGACGTCATATGTTCCAAAAAAGACTAAAAATGCGAAAATATAATTTTGAAGACAACTTGAAATTATTGTCGAAACATTGTTCCTCAGCCATAAAACATTAGGATATTTTTGTTTTATCCTGCAAAATAGATATATATCCAACAAACTGCTTGCAATATACATCGCAACGCTCGAAAAGCTAACTCGTAAATTCATCGAGAACAGATTTTCCATGCTGGTGTGATTCAAATCAACAGAACTTGGAACATAGAGAAGAGAAAAAGAACAGGCCAAAGAGAAAACAATCTGGGAAACAACTCCCAAAACTGCGGCTTTTTTGCTGTGGTCAGAGCCATATTTTTCATTCATAATGTCCGAGGCCGAGAAAACCGAAATAAACATGATGTTTCCGAGATTGGTTGTTAAACCGAAAAAATCGACGCTTTTGCAAACTAAAACGTTTGAAGCAACGGTTGCAACGCATATCCAAACATATAGCCCTTCTTTTTTAAAAAACCTTTCAACAAAAGTCATCAAACCAAATGTTAGCAAAAAACTAAACGTTCCCAAAAGAACATTCATCAAAATTTCCTCTTTCCTTTTTTATACTAGGCGGCGTAGAAAAACTAGTTTTAAATCAAATCTACCAAATAAAATTAGACTTTAATTTTTCTCCATTATCAATAAAAACATCTTCCCCTGTCATGCTTTTATTGACAACTGCTATAAAATATACAAAATCAGCAATTTCTTGAGCAGTTGCCCACTTATTTAAAAGAGTTTCGTCTAAAACCTTGCGATATAGATCCTTGCTTTCGAGTATATGGCGATTCAAGGGAGTTATAACCCCTCCAGGGGAGACAGAATTAGAGGTCGCTCCATACTTTGCAATTCTTAAGGCGACATTTTTCATATACGAAACAACGCCCCCTTTAGACGCAGCATATTGAGGAAATTCAGAGCCGGTTTGCGCGCTGCTGGAAGCAATGAAAACAACGCTTTTAATGTTTGGGCTGAGATATTTTTCAGTTACATTAATTGTTCCTTTTAAATTGACGTCTATAACGTTTCCTTCTTGAACCCCAGCGTTATTAATAATTATATCAATGTTGTCTAAATTTGGCAAATCATCGCATATATCTTGTATAATATGGACATAATTTTCATTTTCTATTTGAGATTTTTGTATATCAAAACCTATAACATTAAAACCGTGGTCTAAAAATTTGAGCGCAACAGCTTTCCCAATCCCGCGGCTGCTTCCAGTGACTAAAACATTCATAATCTTGCTCCACATACAAACTACATCGTTATTGTACCAAAAAATTTTCAACCTGTCAAGTGGATTTTTGAAATTTTTGTTAAATTTTGGAGAGGGTCGACAATTGATGTGCTACAGTTAATTTAATGAAAGCAACAAAGGAGAATCTATTCGCTGTAAATATTATAGCACCAAAGATTACGTTTTGTCAATATCTGGCCAAACATTTTACACAAATAAGGCAAATCGGCCCGATCGGAGCTATTTAAAAATGCATGGATTTAGTTTGTTTTGAAGGGCTTATTGAATTTTTGGCTGATCAATTTTAATGAATGCGGCAACTTTTGAGTGTTAATATTTTTGCCTTCCAGGAAAATTTTGTCTTCCTCAATTGAATATTTGACTTGGTTTTGATTTTTTCCGCAGGTCCCATTTTGCCTGAAAACTTTAACAAGCTTTTCGGGCTGGTTGTTGGAATTTTTTTCCCAAATAGCAATCTCATCCGCAAAATATTTTTTATTTTCGGGGCTGGCGTTAGCGGCTTTTAGTTGACACGAATCAGAAATTTTCAATTTAATATCATCATCTTTGTCAATTGTCAAAGATTCAATGCCGTTTGTGATTTCGATTGAATAGCCATATTTTAAAAGGCTTTTTGGGATGTCTGAAATTTTTAAATTTTTAATTTGCTGGCCCTTTTTAGCTTTTATGCATATCGTCGGCTCTTGAACGCTTCCTCCCAAGGTGAACTCCAAATTTCCTCTTGAAAAATTTGTGAAATCTTTATTATATAATGGACTATCTTGAACATTGCTCAAACCAGAGCTAAAATGAGATATTTTATGCGACTTAAAGTTGAGGATTTTTTTGTTGTCATCTTTGAGGCTTGAATTTTGGCTGTAAAACCCAGGAAAATTTTCCTTTAGTCTATCTTTTTTGTTGCTGTTTGATTTATTTTCGACTTCTTTTGTTGTTGAATCGCCAGTTGCCCCCCAAGTTGAGTCAAGCAAAGCCCATCCAGCCTCTTTGCTTTTAAAAACAGAATCGCCCAAAGCGTCATTTGAATTTTGGTTGCTTGGCAAATATATAGCGGTGTATCCATGAACTGTTTTGTCGGAGTTTTGGTTTCTAAGCGTTGAAACTTTAAGGCTTGGAATTCCCGCCATGCGCATCATCAAATTCGTCAAATTCGAAAATCCAGCGCACACCCCCGTTTTGCTTTGAAAAACCAAAAGCGGATCCTGGGGCTTTCGACAGGATTCAACAAGGCTGTCGTCGTCATATGAAATATTTTTTGCAACCCAGCGATATATAGCCTTTGCAATTCGCCAATATTTATTCATTTTGTAATTTTTGCTATATTTATTTTCTTTTATTCCAGATTGTATATCATTTTCACTCATTCCGTCTGGAGGAGTTCGCTTTTCAACCTTTTCCTTCAGTTTCCGAACAACATTTTGTATATCATCATAAACCTTCTTTTCATTTATTGTTGTTTTAGTTGTTAACGAATCATCTTTATCAGTTTTTTTCTGATTTGGTTTATATATCACATATTCTCTTTTTTCTTTGAGCTGATCGCGGTTTGGAAGAGCCAGAAACGCCCTAAAATCTTCTTCCTGCCCCAGATTTTCAAACTCTTGATTTCCTTCAAGTTTTGGAAGTTCATCAATCCTGTCAAAGCAAAAGTCATATATTGTTGATTTATTTATAAATCCCAGATTTTTTGATAAATTTCCGTCTTCATCAATCGCCCAGAGGCTAGAGTCAACTATTTTATATTTCGAATTGCTTTCGCCCAGGTCGACAGATTTTAAATCCAAAGCGCATGAGATGTCGATGTCCTGGTCCTCAAGTTTTATGGATTCAATTCCTGCGCCAATTTTTAATGTTTTGTTTTTGTGAAATTTTAATTTGCTTGAGAGGTCGTTTGATATGTCAAGTTTGGCTGGATTTTGCTCATCAACCCCTTTTAAAACTATTGAATCATTACTGGACGAAAATTGAATTTGCCCATCGCAAATGGTTTCGACATTGTTTTTTTCGATGCTTTGGCTAAATGAAGAAAAAATGGAATCTTGTCCAGAAGACATAACATTATTCGCCAAAATCGCGCCAGACCCAGTCAGCATAGTAACAATAGTTATTGGAGCGAGCATTTTTTTTAAGGAAATTCCACCGCAAACCTGCTCAAGGTCTTGATCTGAGAGATGGGCTTGTTTTTTAATTAAATCCTCAAAAAAATCCTCATATTCCTCATAGCTGCATTTGCCCTCCATAAACCTGTCATAGCTTTGTTTAAGGGTTTTGCATTTTTTGAATTCATATTGGAGCTTTTGATTGGTTCTAAGTTTTTCAATAAAATCGTTTAAAATTTTGTTCATAAAAACCCCCAAAAAAAATATTTCTAAAATACCTTAATAAGCTTTCGATCTATATATAAATTGCAGCCAGCGAACATATATGTCCTGCTTAATATTTTTTCTCTATTTAGCGCATTTTTTACACGGAGTTAAATTCAACGATTCTGCTTTAGCTATAGTGGTCGCTGTTGCGTTTTTACCAGCACATTTCGGCAAATAATGCCAGCGTTTTCCTGTTGGGGCTATATATACAGTTGCACTTTTATTTTTATTTTCACTCGAAATTTCTGCCTTTTTCTGTTGAGCATGTCTTTGAGTCTGATTTCTTTTTTCAGCTTCTGCTTGAGCATGTCTTTGAGCTTGATTTCTTTTTTCAGCTTCTGCTTGAGCCTGTCTTTGAGCCTGATTTCTTTTTTCAGCTTCTTCTTGAGCCTGTCTTCTTGCTTCAGCATCCCGCGCGGCTTGATCCTCTTCCGCAATTTTTTTCGTTTTGGTCTCACGATCTCGTAAATAAGAATTGTCTTGACTTTCTTGACTAACACACTGCGATTCTAAACTAGCAGCCAAACTCTTAGTTTCTCTTTTCGAACAACCACCCAAACTCGTCAACATGCTGCACACAATAGTTAAAACCAAAATTTTTTTCATTTTTTTCATTGATCACATAAACCCCTTAAGTAATTAAATAATTTTATCACAATATTGTAATATGGAAGATTATGCCATAAAATTCTACAAATAGCAACAATTTTTTAAAATTTAACATGTTGTTAATATTGTTAAAAAAATATTAACTGAATATACTCCATAAATACTAATATAAAATAATTTAATTATAAATATTTGAAAACGAGGATAAAAAATCAACTCCCTAGTTTTTTGATTCATAATTTATGAAATTAATTGTTGATTGATTGAGTTTTATGTGATATAATTAGAGCTACTTTAATTAAATTTGCAAAGGAAGAATTGCTCATGTGGATCTATAAATTGGAACGAAAAATTCCCTGGTTTAAAATTCCAAATTTAACGCTGTGGATCGCCATAATATCAGGCCTTGTTTACTTTTTTGACCTGGTTTCAATGGCCCAAAACAACAATTTCACCCTGTCCTCTCTGATTTATTTCAACCGCGATTTGATCTTTGGCGGCCAAATATGGCGCCTTGTAACATTCATATTTATTCCTCCAAGTTCTGTTTTTTCGCCTCTGGGCAGCAATATTATATTTATTCTGCTTAGCCTATATTTTCTATATTTTATTGGAACCGGGCTGGAATCGGTTTGGGGCGAGTTTAAATTAACGGTATACTACACAACAGGCCTGATTTTTGCCATTTTAGGCGGCTTGTTGGTTGGTCATTCAAACCCAACTTTTTTGAATTTGTCGCTGTTTCTTGCGTTTGCAGCGCTATATCCTGACCTCTCGGTGATGATATTTTTCATAATTCCAGTTAAAGTTAAATGGCTTGGATATTTTAGCTCTTTGATTTTGCTTTTTAGCATCATATCTTCGCTTTTTGCATTAAGATGGTCTAACGCAGTTGCTGCAACTATGGCAGTTGCAAACTTTTTGCTGTTTTTTGGCCCGCGCTTTTTCACGGATATGATAAATAAATTGAAATATTTCAAATCTCGTCAGGATTTTATCAATAAAACTAGAAATTCATGGCAAAATTAAAGGAGATTCTAAAATATGTCAAAACGCAATGATTATATATCATGGGACGAATATTTTATGGGAGTTGCAGAACTTTCCTCAAAGCGAAGCAAAGATCCAACAACCCAAGTTGGCGCGTGCATTGTCGCCCCCAACAACCACATCCTCTCTCTCGGATATAATGGAATGCCAACAGGATGTGATGACAATGATATGCCCTGGAGCAGAGAGGGAGACGCTTTAAAAACCAAATATCCCTTTGTTTGCCACGCAGAATTAAATGCAATATTAAATAATAATGGAAATATCCTCCATGGATCCAGAATATACACAACGCTTTTCCCTTGCAATGAATGCGCCAAAGCGATAATACAGTCGGGCATAAAGTCGGTTATATATAAACTAGACAAATATTTCTCAACCGACAGCGTCATTGCTGCAAAGCGCATGTTTGATTTGTCGGGAGTGAAATATATTAAATATAAATCAAGCAACAAGATGATATCTTTAACTCTTTAGAAAAAATTAGAATTCGAGCTTTAAAACATCAAAAACTCGAACTTATTCAACGAACAATAAAAATATTAAACATTTTTGAGATATTCTTTTGCGCTTTTTAAAATTCTCCTGTCATTATCAAAAGTTAAAACGTCCATCGCGCTCTCAAATTCAAACCAGCCATATTTTGAAACCTCCTCTTTTTGCAAAACAACTTCATTATTGTCTAAATTGGCTTTTGCAATAAAATAAACAACGTCTTTTTCAACACTGCTGCCGACGTTATATGAAACTGTTTCGCGAAAACGAGAATCCAAATCAACATAAAGCCCCGTCTCTTCTTTTGTTTCTCGCAGAGCGGTTTCAATTTCAGTTTCTCCGCTTTCAACATGCCCTTTTGGGAAAGACCAATGCCTCCCGTTAACATTTTTTATCAGCAGAAATTTCAATTTTTCATCAATGAAGGCGTAGACAATCGCGCCACAAGACTTTTCTTTTATCATATTACTCACAACCTTCTTAATAATATTAATAAATATCTAGCATTGATCAACTAATTTAACAGCCCTAACCTTGGCGATGTGACGCTTCTGGACAACCAAAACCGTGAACTCAATCCCGCCATATTTTAAAACGGGGTGTTCATTTTCGTCTGGAATCCTCCCTAAAGCATTGATCAAAAAGCCTCCAATAGTGTCAAAATCAGAGTCGCTTTCAAGCAAAACGCCCAACGCCTCAGAAACGTGATCCAAAGCCGCATGCCCCTGCAAAATGAAGGTTGTTTGGTTTACTTTTGTTATGTCGTCGTGTTCATCGTCATATTCATCCTGGATTTCCCCAACGATCGCTTCTAATATGTCTTCCAAAGTCACAATGCCAGATGTTCCGCCGTATTTATCAACAACGACGGCAAAGTGCTGGTGATTTTCTGTGAACTGCCTAAATAGGTCAAAACACTTTATGGTTTCAGGAATATATGGCAATTCGCGAATGAATGAACCGATCGGCTTGTCTTCAACATTTTCCTTGCCAACCAGCCCCAACAAATCTTTAACATAAACAGCTCCAATTATGTTGTCTATGTCTTCTTTATAAACCGGTATCCTAGAAAAACCATTTTCAACGCCAATTTTTAAAACATCAGCAATTTTGTCATGCTCCTCAACAGCCTCTATGTCAACTCTATGGGTCATAATTTCATAAACTGCTATTTTTCGAAATTTTAAAACATTTTCTATCATTTTAGACTGGCTTCGGAGCAAAATGCCTTCATCTTCGCCAGTTTCAACCAAAAACATTATGTCATCTTCTGTTATTTTACCCGGCGGCTTTGAGCCAAAAAGCCTAGAAATTCGACCAGGCGAGCCGCTCCTACTAGTGCCATCCGTGTCCATGTTAAAAGTCTCCTTCTAGAAATTCATACCCATATATATATGATAACTCATAAAATTTCTAATGTCAAGGTAAATTATGCACAATATTTAAAGTCAAATTTAGTGTAAAACACACAAAACGCATGATAAAAATAGGCTTCTGTTTTTGATTTTTATCAGAAATGAAATCTAGTAAATTTTCTAATGCATTTCATAATATTCTTTGGCTTCATGTCAATAGATTTAAAAATCATAAAATATATAATGGCACGCAATAAAATGGTGTCTGTTAAAACATCATCATTTATTTGGAAATTTTTATTATCAGTCTTTTTATCCCCGTGGGCCAGCATGTTCCTTGCGTAGACAATTCGGATGGGCATTTCTTTATAATCCTCCTTAAAATCATATTCTATCTTAAAGCTCTGGGTTGAGGTTTGCTCATAAAATTTTTCAAAATCTGCCAGAGCATATTCTATTTTTTGTCGCAGTGATACTTTATTTTTGTTTAATCTGGCGCAAGTTTTAAAAAATCGACATTTAAATTCGGGATAAATCTTTCGATATTGACACTTAAATTCGGGATATGTTGCTTTAAATTGACATTCAAATGCAGCGCATATATTTATTATATCAATAGTTTTAATATAGTTAGTGTCATACTGAAATAAAAGAATAAATAAAACATCATTTTCAATTATTTTGTCCATAATTTTTTGAATATTGTCTTCAACATCATTATACTCTAATGTATGACAATAATTAATGTTTTCTTTTTTGCCTTGATTTAAATAAAAATAGCCGGGTTTATATTCATTTCCGCCATAGGGATGGTTTATTTTGATCTCATCAAAGTAGACTTTTCTTTTGTTTGAAACAAGCGCCAAAAAAGTTTTAACATACACAGAAATTTTATACACCTCGTCAAATTCAATATTTTCCTCACATTCAATAATTAACAGACTATGTATGTCAAAAACAAATCTATTGTCCCTTTTATATTCATTCAAAATTCCAAAATACATGACAAAATTCTTATTATTATAATTAAACGAATAATGTTTGAAATTTCCTTTTTTCAGTTTCACATCATCGTGGAATGATTCAATCAAATTTGAAACAAAACCCTTATATCCCTTTGGCCTGAAAAAATAGTCCAAAACGTCGCTGACATATGTTATTTTGTGGATCTCATCTTTTCTTTTTGGAATTTCATATTGTTTAAACTCAATAAAAAATTTTGACACCTCAAAAACACTAAAAAAAGCGATAACATTCATAATAAGCGCATTTTCTCCCGCGTGTTTATAGGATAATTTAACTATTAATTTTTTTCCTTCATTTATTTTGGTTTTAAGCCATCTGTTGGTTATTTGAGCAATTTTATGCGTTCTTAATATATCTTCTTTAGAGTCAATTATTATCATCTCATATCCTATAACAACATAACTATATTCTTTACCTAATAATTCGATTTTTCCATAGAATTTATTCATATTTATTTCTCCTTAAGATACTTCACGCATTCAATAAAATATATATCTAAATAAAAAAAAGATGCCAACAAAGTTATTTTCACTGACATCTTTTATTATCAACAAGTGTTTATAATTTTAATCATATTTAGTTATTTACCACAGCAATGTTTATATTTTTTACCGCTGCCACACGGACAAGGATCGTTTCGTCCAACGTTGTGAAGATTTCGAATCGGACGCCTTTCCTGCCCTGCAGCGCTCTCTTTATATTTGACAGGAACCGGAATTTTATTAACTTCCTCTCTTTTGATTTCCTGCTCAGTTCTGATGTGAATTGTCAAGATAAGCCTTGTGACTTCTTCTTTAATGCTTGAAACCATCGCGTCAAACATGGCAAAGCCTTCGATTCGATATTCAATGACAGGGTCTTTTTGAGCATACGACCGCAAATAGATTCCCCGGCGCAGTTCCTCCATGTTGTCGATGTGGTTTGTCCATTTAGAATCAACCGTCCGCAAAATAACAACCCTTTCCAGCTCACGCATGCGCTCCTGGCCAACCATCTTCTCCTTTTGTTCATATATGCTCATGGCCTTTTTGGTGATTGCCTCAATCAGCTCTTGCTTTTTAACGCCCGCAAGATCATCTTTACTATACTTTAAGTCATTTTCGTCCAAAATATAGCTAAAATAGTCCCGCAGACCCTCAAGGTTCCAATGTTCATAGGAAACATGGTCCGGAATATATATGTCAACAACTTCCGCAATGGCTTCGGTCATCATGTGGACAGTGCTGTTTCTCATATCTTTTCCCTCAAGAACTTGTCCACGCTCTTTATATATTATCTCACGCTGGGAGTTCATGACGTCGTCAAACTTTAAAACGCTTTTGCGTATTGCAAAATTTTGCGCCTCAACCTTAGCCTGGGCATTATCTATAACATTAGTCAGCATCCTGCTTTTTATCGGCATATCTTCATCAACTTTTAAAAATTTCATCATCTTGTCAATTCTCGCCCCGCCATACAGCCTCATCAGATTGTCTTCCAAAGACAAATAGAACCGGCTTTCTCCAGGGTCTCCTTGACGTCCTGAACGCCCTCTGAGCTGATTGTCTATTCTTCGGGATTCATGGCGTTCAGTTCCGATGATAAACAATCCTCCAGCCGCTTTAACCTCTTCGGCTTTTTCAGAAATTATCTTTTTATATTCCGAGTGTAGGCTTTTAAAAGTTTCTCTGGCTTCCAAAATTTCTCGATCATCAGTGTCTCCATATGCGGTTGCTTCGTTGATCAGGTCTTCATAGTATCCCCTTTTTCTCATTTCTTCCCTCGCCATATATTCCGCATTACCGCCAAGAATGATGTCTGTTCCGCGCCCAGCCATATTGGTTGCTATGGTGACTGCGCCTTTTTTGCCTGCCTGAGCGATGATATGAGCCTCTCGTTCGTGGTGTTTAGCGTTAAGGACAGTATGCTGGATGCCCTTTTCTGTTAAAAGGGCGCTGAGACGCTCAGATTTGTCTATGGAAACCGTTCCAACCAAAACAGGTTGTCCTTTTTTATGGGATTCAACTATTTGGTCGATGACAGCGCGAAATTTTGCCCGCTCTGTCCTGTAGATAACATAGTCATGGTCTTTTCGAATGACAGGCTTGTTTGGCGGAATTTCAACAACGTCCAGTTTATATATCTCCCTGAACTCTCCCTCCTCAGTCAGGGCAGTTCCCGTCATTCCAGACAGCTTTTTATATATCCTAAACAAATTCTGGAAGGTTATGCTGGCAAGAGTTTTGGATTCGCTTGCGATGTCAACGCCTTCTTTGGCTTCAAGAGCTTGGTGGAGCCCTTCGTTATACCTGCGCCCAAACATGATTCTTCCTGTGAATTCGTCAACAATCAAAACCTCGCCGTCTTTAACGACATAATCTGTGTCTTTTTGCATAACGCCATGCGCTTTAATTGCTTGATTAATGTGGTGTAAAAGTGTGATATTTTCAGCATCCATCAAGTTTTTAACGTTAAAATATTCTTCAGCTTTTTTAACTCCGGAAGGATTCAGAGTCGCCGTTTTTCCCTTTTCATCAACGATATAGTCGCCGTCAACATCATCGTGCTCTTCTTTATCATCAAGCTCCCTGACTTTATACATTTTCAAAGTTTTAACAAAATTGTCAGCATGAACATACATATCCGTTGATTTTTCTCCCGGGCCTGAAATAATAAGCGGCGTCCTGGCCTCATCAATCAAAACCGAGTCAACCTCGTCAACGATGCAAAAATTGAAAGGCCTTTGAACTTTTTGTTCTTTATATATACACATATTGTCGCGAAGATAGTCAAATCCGACCTCATTATTTGTTGCATATGTCACGTCGCAAGAATATGCCTTGCGGCGCTCGTCGTTGTCCATTCCGTTGAGTATAACGCCAACGCTCAGGCCCAAATATCTATATACTTTGCCCATGAGGTCGGAGTCACGCTTAGCCAAATAGTCATTAACAGTTATTACATGAACCCCTTTTCCAGTTAAAGCATTAAGATACACCGGCAAAGTCGCAACTAATGTTTTTCCCTGACCTGTCATCATTTCAGCAATGCGCCCCTGATGCAAAATGATTCCAGCCATAAGCTGAACCTCAAAATGTCGCAGGCCCAAAACCCTGGTTGCTGCCTCGCGACAAACAGCAAAAACTTCGGGTAATATGTCATCAAGCGACTCCCCATCAGCTAAACGCTTTTTAAACAATTTGGTTTGACTTTTAAGCTCAGCCTCGGAAAATTTTTTATATTTTTCTTCCATGCCCAAAATTTTTTTCAATGTTGGCTTTATTCTTTTTATTTCTTTTTTACTGTATGACCCAAAAACTTTATCAACCAAACTCATTTTCAACACTCCTCCATCTAATCAGGATATAATCTCATCAACCAAAAAATTAACACTACAAAAATAACTCCTATTTATTATTATATATCTATAAATAATAAAATCAAGTTTTTTATAAAATTTATCTTTTTTTAGTTTTAAATCAAGACATTTTTTTAACTTTAAAATTCATTTTTAGCTCGTTGATATATTCACTTTTGTCTTTATATCCAACAATCATCGCATTTATTAGTGGAACGGAAAGTGTTAAAATTAAAACGATGATGGTTTGCCCTGAATTCAGCGGACAGTTTCTCGCAATCAAATTCAGTGGCTCTGTCCAAACCGCGCAAATTGCAAACGAAATTGAAACCAAACTTGCAAGAATTAATTTCTTATTTTTTAAATGGTTGATTTGAAAAATGGATTTTGTTTCGCTTTTGCATTCAAAGACGTGGATAAGCTGCAAAAAGACAAGCGTTAAAAAGATGGATGTTCGAGCTGTTTCGAGAGAATATGTCATCTTCCAAATAATTGTGAAAACTGTTAGCGTTGTGAACGCAATTAAAAGCCCTCGGACAATGATTGTTAGCATCAATCCGCCTGAAAATATGCTCTCATTTGGATCTCTTGGAGGTCTTTTCATTATGTCATCATCACCGGGCTCAAGGCCCAATGCGATCGCCGGCAGCCCATCCGTGACCAAATTAATCAGCAAAATCTGCATCGGCAAAAGCGGAACCGGCATTCCAATTAGCATTGCAAAAAGGGTTGTTAAAACTTCGCCCATATTACACGAAAGCAAATATCTCATAAATTTTCGAATGTTGCCATATATTATTCGCCCCTCTTCAACCGCCGCAACAAGGGTTGCAAAATTATCATCAAGTAATATTAAATCTGCGGCCTGTTTTGAAACGTCGCTTCCGCCTTTTCCCATAGAAACGCCAATGTTGGCTTCTTTAATCGCTGGCGCATCATTAACGCCATCCCCCGTCATAGCAACAACATTTCCTAAATTTTTAAACATTTTAACAATTCTTAGTTTGTGTTTTGGCGAAACCCTTGCAAAAACAGTCGTCTTTTTAATGATCCCCTTCAGCGCAGAATCGCTCATTTGGTCGAGCTCCTTGCCTTCAACACACATATCGCCTCTTTGAAATATTCCGACCTGTTTTGCAATTGAAATCGCAGTTAATTTGTGGTCCCCAGTGACTAAAACTGTCTTTATTCCAGCATATTTGCAAGTCATAACCGCAGATTTTGCTTCCTTCCTTGGAGGGTCCTGCATGGCAACAAGGCCGAGAAAGGTTAAATTTTCTTCGCTTTGGGAATCTAGAAGTTCTTTATATGCAAAAGCTAAAATTCTCATTCCGCTCCCTGCAAGCTCTTGGTTTTTTCGATCAAAAATCGGCCGAACTTTTGAAAACGATTCCAAGCCATGCTCGCCTTCATATGCTCCGCAACGGTCTAAAATCACGTCATATGCGCCCTTTAAAAAAGCAAATTTTCTCCCCGATCGATCCCGAACAAAAACCGTCATACACTTGCTCGACGAATCAAACGGGATTTGGTCATATACAATGTATTTTTCCCTCAAATTCTCTCGATATAACCCACCTTTTGCTGCTGCAATCAAAAGCGAAGTTTCAGTCGGATCTCCAAACGCCCGAAAACTTCCAGATTTTTCAAAGCTTTCCGGCCCATTTTTAAAGACAATTCGAGAATCATTGCAAACAACACAAATTTCCAAAAGGCGCTCCAGAGAAGGAATGGCCGAAACTTTAACCCGCTCCCCCGAGCGAATAAAAAAGCCATCAAGGCCGGATCCATCTCCTTCGATTTTAAATTCACAATCCGCAGTTATTATTTTTTTAGCTGTCATTTTATTTTGAGTTATTGTTCCGGTTTTATCAGTGCATATGACGTTTGCGCATCCCAAAGTTTCAACAGCGTGAAGCTTTCGAACCAAGGCCTTTCGCCGAACCATGCGCTTAACAGCCAACGCCAAAGCTATGGTGACGATGGCGGGCAGGCCCTCAGGAACAGAAGCAACAGCAACAGACAAGCCGGTTATTATCATGTTGAAAGCATCTTCTCCTCGCAAAATTCCCGCCAGAATCACAACAACCGAAACAATCAAGCAACCAAATATTATGAATTTTCCCATTTGATCTAATTTTTTTTGCAAAGGAGTCTGGCTGTTTTCCGAATTTCCGAGCATTCCAGCAATTTTTCCCATTTGAGTTTTCATCCCGGTTTTGACAACTCTTGCTCTCCCATATCCTTTTAAAATTGACGTTCCCATATACAGAAGATTGTTTTTTTCAGCCTCCTTAAAAACCAAGTCGGATTCGCCAGTTAAAATGGATTCGTCCGCTTCAAGCCTTCTGGATTCCAGCAAAACAGCATCAGCAGGAACGTTGTCCCCTGCTTCAACAAGAATTTCATCCCCTCGAACCAAAAAATTTGCTGGAATTTTACACAGTTTCCCATCTCGAAAAACCTTTGCCGAAGGAGAAACCATGTTTTCAAGCGCCTCAAGAGTTTTTTCAGTTTTATATTCCTGAACAAATCCCATAACCGCGCCCAAAAATAAAATAATTGAAATTGAAATTGCCTCCAAAATTTCGCCCATAAAAGCAGAGATCAGCATCGCAGCAAGCAGGATTAAAACTAAAAAATCTTTAAACTGTCCCGCAAAAATCCTAGCTGCAGAAACTTTTTTTTGAAGAATAAGCTTGTTTTCGCCCTCTCTTTTCAAAATATCCAAAGCCTTTTTTGAACTCAAACCCCGAATTTTTTTCTTTTTTGGTTTAAAATCAGAATCTGATTTTTCAGGACTGGTTTTTGGCTTTAAACTTTTATCTATGTTTGGCTCGTCGATAAACAAGCGAAATATTGACGGCAATCTCACAGCAATTCCTCCATTGTTTAGGGCTAAAATATCAACTCATGGATAATAATATTAAATTTATATGAAACTCCAGATGATGTTATGAAAAAATAGCCCAACAAACCAAGAACTCTTAAAACAAGCCTGTCTCACGCAGCCATTTGCTTTAAAAGCTTGTTTAAAAGCGGAGAAAACATGATAAAAATGCCAACATTTATTGGAATTGTTATTAAATTTTTGGGTATGCGGACGGAAAGCAAAAGCTCAAAAAAGCCAATTCCATGAAGAATGCTGATCCAAAATGTGTTCATAAAAACATTGACAACTATGTCAACAACAACTTCTGCCAAAACTATTCTTAAAACGCTAAATTTATTTTTATATAAAATCAAGCCATAAAGCACTCCAGCGACCATTGCGCTGAGCGTGAAGCCAAAAAAGAAACATCCCATCGGGTGGACAATATATGACAACATGTCGCCAATTGCCCCAAACAAAACCGCAACAAATGGGCCAAACATCCCCCCTGTGATCCCCGCAACAATAAAAACAAATGAAATATAACACAATGGCGACAAAGGCAGAGTTAAAAAATCCAAACAAACCCTCAAAGCCAAGAGCAAAGATATAATACATAAATTTTTAACATTTTTTAGCTCGTAAGCAGAATCTCGAAATAATTTAGCAATTCTCAAAATCAAAAACTCCCTTTTTCTTCAAAACAAGTCGCCACTTTGCCCCAAAATTTAATGAGCAAAATGGCAAAAACATCAACCCAAAACACAAAACCCCTACCTGACAGCTACTCCACCATTACTCACTTCAACACCCTCAATTTTTTCGACAGCTCTCAGGTTTTCATTTGCTTCTTTTCTTGCTTCATTTTCCATCAAAGCCCTGATAGACAAACTAACGCGCTTTGAATCATAATCTATTTCCCATATCTTTGCCCTAACAACCTGACCAACAGAAAAAACATCCGATATCAATCCTATGTGTCTGTCGGAAAGTTGGGATATATGAATCAGCCCGTCAACACCGGGAATCACTTCAACAAAAATACCAAACGACTTAATTGAATAGATTTTGGCCTCAACGACTTGGCCAACTGAATAATTTTTGATAAAAACGTTCCAAGGATTATCTGCTTCCTTGCGATATGAAAGAGAAATTTTGCCGTTGTCTTTGTCTAAAGATTTGACAACAACTTCAACTTCGTCTCCAACGCTGACAACTTCAGAAGGGTGTTTAACTCTGTTCCAAGCGAGCTCACTGATGTGGATCATTCCGTCAACTCCGCCCAAATCAACAAAAACTCCATAGCCTGTCATTGACTTGACAACCCCAGTTCGAACATCTCCAACGCTAATCTCTTTCCAAATCTTTTCAGCCTTGAGTTGCTTCAATTCATCGAGAAATTTGCGAACAGACCCAACCGCTCTATATTTGTTCACATTGACGTCAAGCACTTTAAAATCGACAGCTTTGCCTATGAAACCGGTCGCATCTTCAACTTTTCTTTCTGATAGTTGGGAAATAGGTATAAAAATCTTAACTCCACAAGTTATTGCCAAAACGCCGCCCTTGACAGCATCGGTTATCACTCCGTTTAAAGCTTTGTCCTGCTCCATGGCTTCAAGAAGCATTTCATAGCCTTTTGAAGCATCATAGCGTTTTTTAGACAGCGTCACGATTCCATCTTGATCGTTGTTTTTTGTGACTATTAAATCAACTTCATCATCTTTTTCCAAGACATCTTCAGTCTTTAAAGAACTGTCAACTGAAAGTTCAGACGCTGGAATAACGCCGGCCTGTTTGCCGCCAATGTCAACCTGAACTTCATTCTTCAAAACCGCAGTCACAACGCCTCGAACCTTTTTGCCAACGCCATAAACGGCTTGCTGACCAGATTGCTCCAACATTTCAGCAAAATTTTCTTCGCCCGAATCATTAGGACACTCTACATTTTTTAATTCCTCGTTTAATATTTCGCTCATGATTTCATGAACCTCCTTTATTATTTGAGCTGGAGTTGATGCACCAGCCGTTATACCTATTTGCGGCGGCAAAGAACCCAAATCAAACCCGCGAAGCTCATCTGCTGTTTCAACCCAAAAAGTTTTGCAACGAGTTTTGCACAAATTAAACAATTTTTTTGTATTTGAACTACACTTACCGCCAACCACAACCAACAAATCAACTCGATCAGCTAAAGACGTTGCTTCCTTTTGTCTGATACTGGTTGCATTGCATATTGTATCAAATATTTTAACATTTGTACATAGCTTTTTTACAATTTCTATACATTTTCTCCATAATGCCAAATTAAATGTCGTTTGAGAGACTAAAATTAGTGCATTATCCACAAAATTTCCATAAATTTCTAATAACTCCCTTAAATTGGATGGTGTTGAAAAAACATATGATTTTCCCAAACAATGGCCTCTAATTCCAATAACTTCGGGGTGGGAAGAATCGCCTGCTATTAAAATTATTTTTCCATTTTCAGATTCTTTTTTGACAATTTTATGAATTCTTTTAACAAATGGACAGGTCGCATCTTCGAATTTAATCTTGTTTTTATGAATATATTCATATATATCACGCTTCACTCCGTGTGATCGTATGACTAGAGTTTCATCCTTCCCAACTTCCGCCGCAGATTTGACTATTCTCACCCCTTTTTGCGCTAAATCCCCGACAACCTGCGGATTGTGTATGATAGGACCCAATGTGCAGACCTTTTGGCCTTTGTTTAAAAGGTCATAAACCATCTTAACTCCTCGATCAACGCCGAAGCAAAACCCCGCCGTTTTAGCAATTTCAATCATTTTTCTCTTCCTCGCTGCAGATTGTTGATTTTAGCAACCTCTCCCCAAGCTTTTTCAAGAACTGTTTTTAGAGATTTTGACTGCAAATCAATTTTATTGGAAATTTCGCTTTCTGAAACTTCGATGGGAGGGCCATATTCAACAAAAACCCTGCTCCTTGGACGTTTGCCGCAGTAAAAAATTGAGCAGGGAATGATTTTTGCGCCGGTTTCCAAAGCGATCTTTGCAAATCCAACTTTAGGCTTTGAAAGCTTTCCATCTCTAGACCTGGTTCCTTCCGGAAACATAGCCAGCATTTTGCCTCCATTCACAAGATCTTTGGCCGTCTTGATCGCTCTTAAATCTCTATTGCCTCTTTTAACAGGAAACGCGCCTAATTTTTTTATAATAAAAGATAAAATAGGTATTTTAAACAATTCTTGTTTTGCCATAAAAAATAATCGTCTATTTTTAAGATATAACCCCAGCATCACAGGATCTAAATTTGATTGATGATTTGAAATTAATACGAATTTTCCTCCGCTTGATGGAACATTTTCAATCCCCTTAACATTTATTTTGAAATATAGTTTAAAGAAAAATATACAAATATTTTGCGCAAAGCCATAAAAACTCATCTATTTTTTTCAACTCCATTTTTTTTTATAATTTTCAAAACATTTTCGACAGATTCTTCTAAAGACATATTAGTTGTGTCAACTAAAATGGCGTCAGCAGCAATTCTTAGCGGCGCAAATTTTCTGTTTGTGTCTTGTAAATCACGCTGTTTTATATATTTCAAAACATCTTCAAATTTAACGTCCTGCCTCGCTTCAAGCAATTCATTAAACCTGCGCTTGGCCCTGGAATTTATTGAAGCTGTCAAAAAAATTTTCACATTTGCGTCTGGCAAAACCACCGTTCCAATGTCTCTTCCATCCATAACAACATCGTGGCTTTTGGCGATATCCCTTTGCAAATCCAGCAGATATTCCCTGACTTGACATATCGCAGAAACATCAGAAGCCGCCATAGAAACCTGATCGCTCCTGATGAAATCGCTGATATCTTCCCCACAAAGAAAAACTTTTTGTTCTTTTCCGACATATCGAATGGATATTTGACAATTTTTAAGCTCCCAAACAACCCTGTCGATTTTTTTTAAATCAATATCATTTTTTATCATATAAAGCCCAACAGCTCGATATAATGCGCCTGTGTCTAAATATATTATGCCAAGCCTTTTGGAAACTTCCCGAGCAATCGAGCTTTTTCCAGCGCCCGCAGGCCCGTCTATGGCTATGTTGTTCATGTTAAAAATCCCCTTTTCATCGAAATCGCAGCCGCAGCTGCAGCAGCAGTTGACCAAGCAACCTGCAAATTAAACCCACCGGTATATCCATCAACATCCAAAACTTCCCCAATGAAAAACAGCCCTTTTTTCAATTTGCTTTCCATGGTTTTCGGATTTATTTGGCTGACATCAACTCCGCCCGAAGTTATTATAGCATATTCTATTGGCCTAAAGGATTTAACGTCAACTTCCAATTTTTTCAAAAGAGTCACTAATTTTCTTCTGTGATTTTTGCTAAACTGATTAGCCTTAAACCCCGGCTTTAAATCCATCATGTCAAAAATTATCCAAACCAGTTTGCTTGGAAGGAGTTTTTTCAATATATTTATCATATCACAGTTGGGAAAGTCAGAAATTTCTCTAACAATTCTTCGATCAAGCTTATCAAAATCAAGCGCTGGCTTTAAATCCAAAACCAGTTTATATTTTTTGGCCTCAATCTTTCGCATATGGGACGAAGCGCTCAAAACAAGCGGCCCTGAAACTCCAAAATGCGTGAACAAAAGCTCGCCCTGGTCAGAAAAAATCGGAATATTTTCCTCAAAAACAGTCAACCTAACGTTTTTTAGAGACAACCCCTGCGCCCTGGTTGGCCATTTTTGACGGGTCACTATCGGAACAAGAGAAGGTGATATTTTGGATATTTTATGGCCTGCTTTTTTAGCCCAAACATATCCATCACCAGTTGAACCAGTCTGTGGATATGATAAGCCGCCTGTTGCAACAACAACATTTTCGCAAAAAAGTTTTCCATCACTAAGCTCAACTCCCAGAACTTTTTCTTCATTATATATAACATCAAAAGCAGCCTTATTCAAAATTTTAACGCCATATTTTTTGCAAAAAACAACAAGCGCTTCAACAACTTCCGACGCTCGATCTGAAGCCGGAAAAACCCTCCTTCCGCGCTCAACCTTTAATTTAACCCCCAAATTTTCAAAAAATGAAACGACATCATCCGGACCAAACCGAGCCAGCGCCCCATACAAAAAATTTCCATTAACAATCAAATTTTTAACAACTTCACAAGCCCCACATTTGTTAGTTAAATTACACCTGCCCTTTCCGGTTATTGAAAGCTTTTTTCCAAGCTCTTTGTTTTTTTCAAGCAAAACGACCTCAAGCCCAAAATTTGCAAGCAAACCAGCAGCCAAAAGCCCTGAAGCTCCGCCGCCAATAACAACAACATCTATCATTTAATTTTCCTTTTTTGTTTTGGATTTTTCAAAAACTTCATATTTTTTCCATATATTCTCTAATTTTTGAAAAGTTTTAGATATTTCGGATTTTTTGCAAAGTCCAACCGCAACAACCAGCGCATTAAGAAGCGACAAAGGCGCAACCAAGCCGTCAACAAAAGAAACCATGTCGCTCTGAGCCAGAAGAACCGAATCCGCTTTGGCTGCAAGCGGCGATCCGACGCTATCCGTGATTGCAATGGTTTTAGCATAGTTGCTGTGTGCGTAATGAAACGCCTGAACTGTGTTGCTGGAATAACGAGGAAAACTGATTCCAATCAAGACGTCTCCTTCTTTAATGTTCGATATTTTTTCAAACGTTTCGCTTTTGCTTTTAGTATATATAACCCTAACATCTTCAAATATAAACGAAAAATAAAAGTTAACAAAACTCGCCAAAACCGAGGCGCTTCCCGTTCCGATGACATATATCTTTCTCGCATCAACTATAAATCTGACGGCATTTTCAAAATCTTTGCGCGAAACTCGATCAAGCGTTGTCTTGATTTTATCCACATCCAGATTCAAAACTCGAGACAAAACGTCCTCTTGGGCGCCGATTTGATCGTCTGCAACTCGGACTCGTTCAACAGTTGTTAACTTATTTTGAATTATCTTTTTAAGCGCTTGTTGAAAAGCTGGATATCCGCTAAAACCGATCTCAACCGCAAATCTAACAACGGTTGACTCGCTAACCCCAGCTGCTTCCCCAAGCCTGGCTGCTGTCATAAAAGCAGATTTGTCATAGTTATTTATTAAAAAGTCGAATATTTTCTTTTGGCTCTTTGACAATTTAGGCGCTTTTTCCATCAAACTTTCCAAAAAATCCGACTCAAAAACCCTTCCATCTAAATAATCTCGCCCAATCAAGCAAAAACACACCACCACGCTCTGAAAATATATTTAATATACACATTTAATTTTAGACTATATTTAAAATTATTACATCCTCTCAAAAAATCACTCACGAAACCTTTTCACTCTTCTCCGCGCACTCTCTGTTTAGCTGTCTCAGCGCGGCCTCAACCTCTTCATTTATTTTATTTTTCAAAAAATCCACATCAAAGTCAACACTAATTTTTTCCAGATCGCCCAGACTGGCATCATCAACAACCGCTCGAGCGCCATTTTTTAGCATATTTTCAACAGCAAATCTCGCCGCGCAAATGATTTCATCAGCCTTTTTTTGAGAAATTTCTACCATTTTTTTGGCCTCTTTTTTTGACCCAGCAGTGAATTCATATGCGCGATCTGCTGCGTTTTGCAAAATTTTAGAAGCCTCTTCCCGCGCTTTTTTACGCAAACAAACGCCTTCCTTTTCGGCTAAAACAAGATTTTCCCGATATTCCTGCTGAACTTTTAACCTTGCCTTTTGAATGATCTTTTTGACCCGCTGTTTTGCAACCATTTCAGCGTATTTAATCTTATTTTCGATTTTTTTATTTTCATCTCTAAAGATGTCTAGCTGGCTTTCTAAATCCTTAATCTTTTGGTTCATTTGGCATATAACTTGGTCTTTAAAATCAATCAACTCATCTTTTTTTAAAATCTCTTCTTCAAATTCCCTGTTGCTTTGAAGCATCTGATCTCTTAAATTTTTAACTTCACTGTAAAATATTTTGCATTTAGCTTCATATTCTAAAATTTCTGAATCTTTCTGCTGAATTTGAGATTCATAGTCTTTCTTTAGCAAATCAACATCAGAATTAAATCTGCTAGCCATATTGGTTATATACGAAACGACATGCCCTCTATCAAATCCACCAAAAACAACTGTCTTAAATTTTTGACTCTCTAACATATATTAACATCCCGCTTTCAAACAATACCGACTATATTTTTAATAAGCGTTAATAAAATTTTATAGACAATCACAAATACTCTAAAACATTTTTGAAAACTCTAATCTTTAAGACATATAAAGCGTGTTAAAGCGACTAGCCTTTATTCTTAAAAATATCCAATATTTTGGTGAAATCGTCGTCCATATCAATCACGTCATCAAATCCTCCAGCAGACTCCGACTCATCAGGCTCTTCAGGATTAACATCAGAAACCGTCGTCTTTCTGATTTTTTCTTTAAATTCAGTGTCAAATCCTGTTGCAATAACCGTGATTTTCAGCTCGTCTTCCAAGTTTTCATCAAAAGCAACGCCAAATATAATGTTTGCTTCAGGGTCAACGCTCTGGCTGATGTGACTGGTTGCAGCATCTATTTCATCAAATTCAATGGTTGGAGGCGCTGTTATGTTGATTATTAAGCCTTTAGCTCCATCAATCGAAGTTTCAAGAAGCGGGCTTGATATGGCGCTTTCCGCAGCAATTATTGCCTTGTCCTTCCCTTGAGCGCTCGAAACTCCCATATGAGCATATCCGGCGTCTTTCATAATGGCGCTAACATCCGCAAAGTCCAAATTGATAAAACCTGAAGTGTTGATAAGCTCGGAAATGCTTTTGACTCCCTGTTTTAAAACATCATCCGCGGCCTGGAACGCATTGGCAAAAGTTATCTTTCGATCATCAAGCATTTTTAAACGCTCGTTTGGAACAACAACTAAAGAGTCAACGCACGTTCTAAGACGTGTGATCCCCTGCTCCGCTTGACGCATCCTTAAAGCTCCCTCAAAATTGAAAGGTTTAGTCACAACTCCAATTGTCAAAATTCCCATTTCACGAGCAATTTGAGCAACAACCGGAGCCGCGCCAGTCCCAGTTCCGCCGCCCATTCCTGCTGTTATAAACAGCATTTGAGCTCCTTTTAAAGACGCCGCTATTTCCTCTCTGCTTTCTTCCGCAGCTCTTTCTCCAACCTCTGGATTTCCTCCCGCGCCATCACCTTTTGTTGTTTTAGCTCCAATTGAAACTTTATGACTGGCCTTTGAAGACAAAAGGATCTGGTTGTCAGTGTTTATGGCGATAAAATCGACATATTTCATGTCGGAGTCAACCATTCGATTAACAGCGTTTCCGCCTCCGCCTCCAACACCAATAACCTTAATATTTACTGCATAGTCATCATCATGCATAATTTTTATGCTGCCCAAAACCGCTTCCTCCTATACACCAAACTTTTGTAATGTCTCATATTTTAGAGTTAAGTAGGATAAAACCTAGTATTTTGTTAATATATATTTCATCGCCACAAATTAAGCGAACTAAAATAGCAAAATTTCACATAACCACACCGCATGACATCCATGATAACACATACAAAGGTCGATTTCAATAGTTTTTTGTCAATTTAATTAAATTTTTTTTGATTCACATATTTATGTGTTAAAATTAATTTAACAAAACAACAGCTAACAACGCTTTGTAATATATTATCCAGATTAAACCATGTGTTTTTTTAAAAATGGCCTCAATCAGAGGTTTTATTTAGAATTTTCTGGTAAAAAATGGACATATTGAGTTGAAAAATCTAAAAATATTCTTCCTTTTTCGTTTATCCCGATATATTCATTCAATATATTAGCAGCCATTGTGAGCATATATTGGGCGTTTGAAATGTCAAAAATGTCAATAATAACGCGATTTTGATATGTAACATATGCTCGGCTTTCAGAAAGCTCAATTTCACTGACATCTTTAAGTCCAACATTATCAATAATACTAATTAAATTGTCAATCTTTGTTTTATTTTCTTTTGATATTTGGAAATATTCGCCTTTTTGATGATTTTGTGGGTCTTCACCATCTATTTTCAAAATCATCAAGCCACTTTTAAAACAAGGCTGGTCTGGTTCAACAATTCGTCCATATCTGGATATATATATATATCTGCCGTCATTTTTTTGATAGCAAAACTTTAATTCGCAAGGCTCGCAATCAATAATCAATTTATTAGGAAATGATCGCTTAACGTTAACTTTTTCCAACTCTAAACAGGAATTTAATATGCGCTCCTTTGTTTTCTCGAGATTCACTCTCAACAAATTGTCTCCAACTTTAACTTCGCTTGCAGCCAAAATGTCGTCAGTCGAATATTTCCCAGTTTCCCTAACCTCAATCCAATCAATATTAAAAAAAACAGTTAGTGATAAAGATATGCTTATTGTCAAAAAAACAATAAAAATTAGAATATAATATAAAACATATGCTCTTTTTTTGCGCCTTTTCCTCATTCCACAGCTTTTGAGCTTTGCAATTTCCCTGGAATTTATCCTGGTTTTCTTTGTTTTTTTCATCTCTTCCCCTTATTTATTTAAGCCGCTATATATTTAAAAATTAAACCTACACTCGAAAAACACTCGCTCCCAATTTCGAAAATTGCTGTTCGATTTTTTCATAACCTCTGTCTATATAACAAACCTTAAAAATTTCAGTTTTTCCAGCCGCCGCTAAAGCTGCAACCAGCAAAGAAGCTCCTCCCCTCAAATCAGTTGCATATACAGAAGCCCCTCGAAGCATTTTAACTCCTTCAACAACAGCAACCCTTCCCTCAATTTTGATTGAAGCGCCCAAACGCCTGAGCTCGGGAACATGCCTGAAACGATTTTCAAAAATTGTTTCAACAAAAATTGTTGTCCCTTTTGAAACACACGCCAGCGCCATCATTATTGGCTGAAGATCGGTTGGAAAGCCGGGATATGGCATGGTTCGAATCGGCGAAGAAGAAATCAAAAAATTTTTAGCCTTCAGAAAAATAGTGTTTTCACATGCGCGCACCACGCATCCCATGTCGCTTAAAACCGGCAGAACAGAGCTTAAATGACTCGCCTGAACCGAGTTTAGCAAAACCTCGCCTCCCGTCATGGCAACTCCACAAAGAAGCGTTGCAGCAACAATCCTGTCTGGCATAATATTATACTCGCATGGCGTTAATTTTTCAACCCCTTTAATTCTAATGACCTGCGTTCCTCCTCCAAATATTTTGGCGCCACATTTATTTAAATAGTCGCACAGATCCTTTATTTCAGGCTCAATTGCCGCATTATTTATCACTGTTTCTCCCTGAGCTGTCGCTGCAGCCAGCAAAATGTTTTCGGTTGCTCCAACGCTTGGAAATGACAAAAATATCTCAGCGCCATGGATCCTTGAGCCCGAAACCCTACACCGCAATTCTCCAAAGCTTTCAGAAATTTCAACTCCCATCTTTTTTAAAGACGCTATGTGGAGATCGATTGGCCTGCTGCCTATATCGCATCCCCCCGGAAAATAGACCGTCGCTTCCCCGCATCTTGCCAATATTGCTCCCAAAAATATTATTGATGATCTCATTTTGTTCATCAAACATTTGGAAATCTCATTTCGACAAACTCCTCTGGAATCGATTATCAAGGTTTTTTCCTGCCAAACAGTTTTGCATCCAAGCAAATTTAAAATTTCGCACGCGGTGATTGTGTCTTTCAAAATCGGGCACATATGTAGAACATTTTCACCGCCAGTGAGTATTGTTGCGCCAATTATCGGCAAACTTGCGTTTTTTGACCCCTGAACACAGCACTCTCCCTCAAGCTTTCTTCCTCCATCTACAACTATTTTTTCCATTCATACCACCCCGCTGCACAGTAACTATACAGCTTATTTTATGCATATTGCAAAATTTGGGTGAGTCTTTTTAAAATATATAACTTAAATCATATATTTTAAACCTGAAATTATATTTTCATGATATCAAAACAAATTCATAACATGCTCAAAAACTCTTTTGGGGGTGTCGAGAATTGCTATTTTGGCTGCATTTTTGCTATATTCTCTCAATTTATTTTTGTCTTCATAAAAGGATTTGACAGTTTGTATTAAAAAATTTTTGTCATATGACTTTTCTTCAACAACAACCGCAGCCCTTCTATTTTGCAAAACAACGGCATTATAGTACTGATGGTTTTCAGCGACGTTTGGAGAAGGAATCAAAATTGAAGGTTTTGCTGCTGCTTCAAGTTCCGCAAGAGTCAAAGCGCCCGCCCTGCAAACAACCAAATCTGCAGCCGCCAGACATATATCCATATTGTGGATATAGTCTCGAACGTCAATTCTTGGGTTTTTTTTCAAATTAACCCCGCGCTCTTCAAGCATTTTCGGAAAACATCCTCGCCCAAGCCGCCCCATAGCGTGGATGTGGTTTATTTTTCCGAAAGAACTGTGCCACGCTATCAAATCTGCTGCGATTTCATTGACTTTAACCGCGCCTAAACTCCCTCCAAATGACAATATGCAAAAATTATCATCCATTTTTAAAATTTTTCTTGCTTGGGATTTATTTTTGTTTAAAATGTTTTTCCTGACAGGGTTTCCAACAACAACCGCTCGACATTCAGGCATCCTTTTTTTCGCTTCCTCAACTGCCAAAAAGACGAGATCTGCTCTTTTGGCAAGGATTTTGTTCGTGACTCCGGGATAGGCATTTTGCTCATGGATTGCGGTTTTTATTCCCATTTTGTTTGCCGCAAGAAGGATTGGCCCAGAAACATATCCCCCCGTTCCAATAACCATATCCGGCTTAAACTTACGTATGATGCTTTTTGCTCTAAATCTTGACAGAGCAAGCAAGTAAAGCGCATCCACATTCCTGAAAAAATTCTTTAAAGAGGGTTTTCTTTGAAATCCACGAACCCTCATTGAAACAAAGTCATACCCCGCCTTGGGAACCAAAGTTGACTCCATTCCCTTCGGAGTTCCCGCAAAACATATGTTAGCATCTTTAAGGTTATCCCTAAAATAATCTGCAATCGCAATGGCAGGATTAATGTGCCCCGCTGTTCCCCCAGCAGCAAAAAGTATGTTCATATTCTTGCCTCCGTTTATCAAGGTTTAAAAAATATACCACTTTTTCCTATCCTCTGATTCGTTCACGCTTTTTCAACGGCCTCGAAACGCCGGATAATTTAGGCGTCAGCGCATGCCTTGAAACTGAAAGGACAACTCCCATCTCAGCCAACTGCATCGCAAGCGCCGTCCCTCCATAGCTGAAAAACGGCAGGCTGATCCCAGTGTTTGGAACTGTTGCAGTGACAACCGCGATATTAAACATGGCTTGAATTCCAAATTGAGCAACAATTCCCGCGCAAAGCAAGGTTCCAAATTTGTCTTTTGATTTAGACGCAATCTCAAAGCCTTTATAGCAAAAAAGCAAAAACAAGACAATAACAACAACCGCCCCAACAATTCCAAGCTCTTCGCAAATAACCGCGAATATGAAGTCATTGTGAACCTCCGGGAGATACATAAACTTTTGCCTGGATCGCCCAAGACCCAATCCAAAAACGCCGCCAGACCCGATTGCAAGCAAACTTTGATCTGTCTGCATGGTGTTTTTTATCGGGTCGGAAAAGGGATGAAGCCAATAGTATACACGCCCTCCCATATAGTTTCCTTTGAAAAACAATATATAAACAAGAGCCGCTCCCGCAATCAAAAACAAAATTATGAACCATCGCGGCCTGGTCCCTCCGACAAACATCATAACTCCCGCTATTGAACACATCAAAATTATCCCTGAAAGATGCGGCTCAAGATACATCAGAGCAACAACTATTCCAAGCAGGGTTGAAAACAATAAAACGCCAAACCCAAAAGTTTTCATTTTGCTTTGGTTTGCGGAAATCATCGACGAAAAGAGCAAAATCAACGAAAATTTCATCAATTCCGACGGCTGAAACTGAAAAAAAGGCCCGAATTGAATCCATCTTTTTATTCCATTTGAGTCTCCTTTCATGAACAAAACAACAACCAAAAGACAAAGCGAAATCAAAAAAAGCGGAATTGCGAACTTTTTAAGCTTATTATAGTCTATTTTAGACATAAAAAACATCGCCAAAAGCCCCAAAGCTGCGTGGATTGATTGCTTGAAAATAAAATGAAAGCTGTTTCCTTGTTTATAGTAATATGCTCTTGCAAAGCTTGCAGAAAAAAGCATGACAAGACCAAACGCCAGCAATATAAAAACCAAGATCAAAAAGACAGGATCCATAGCTCGAGAGCCGCGGCTAAAACATGTGGATTTTTTCCCAACAGCTTTAAAACTAAAAGAAGGCTTTAAAGGTTTGATCCTAACGCTTTTTCTCATGATCTGCCCCCATAAAGAAATTTCTATACGTATAATTTAGCATATTTAAAACTATATGAAAAATTTAGCTAAACAACCAAAAATTGCCGTGACTATCGAAAAAACCATAACAATTTTGACTTCTCCCCATCCGCACATTTCAAAGTGATGGTGGATCGGGCTCATTTTAAAGACCCTTTTCCCGGTTAATTTAAAGCTTACAACCTGTATAACAACAGACATTGCTTCGACGATATATATTATCCCGACAACTATGATGAGAATTGGTTGATTCAGGCCAAATCCCAGAGAAACAACCATCCCCCCCAAAAACATTGAGCCTGTGTCACCCATAAAAACTTTGGCGGGATGGAAATTCCAAACTAAAAATCCCAAACATCCTCCACAAAGCGCAGCTGCCAAAATGTTCATTGTGTAAAAAGATAGGTAATTCGAAACCAGCATAAAAACTATTGCATATACAGCCGTCACAGAGCTTGCCAGGCCATCAACCCCATCCGTCAAATTAACCGCATTAACAACGCCATATATTCCCAAAATAGAAATTATGTAGTAAAAAATTCCAAAATTGACCGATCCAACCAGGGGTATGTCAACAATCGTGCTCAAACAGCCATTCATCATGAGCGTTAAAAAATAGGATATGATTATGACAAACTGAAATAAAGTCTTTTGAATTGCGAAAAGTCCTTGATTTTGGCGCCGAACAACTTTAATATAGTCGTCAACAAAGCCAACAGCAGCAAGCCCAAGCGAACAAAAAACCCCTGCCCAAAGTCTTATTAAATCGCAGCTTTCAAAATCATCCAAACTGTCTTTTGATATTTGAGTGAAATAATACGCACAAAGTATTCCAAGGACAATCCCGATGATGAACAAAATGCCTCCCATGGTTGGCGTTCCGTTTTTGCTAAGATGCCATTTTGGTCCGATCTCCTTGATTGATTGCCCAACCTTGAGCCGCTTTAAAACCGGCAATATAACTATTCCCAGCAAAGACGTCGCCAAAAAAGAGGTCAGTATTGCTATAAAAACCGCCATAAAAATCATAAAATTTTCGTCCTTTCAGGGTTATATCCGGTTAAAAACAGCTTCGATTATGTCTTCAAATCGCATGCGCCGACTGGCCTTAAACAAAACAACATCCCCCGATTTGACCTCGGATTCAAGCTTTTCAATCAAATCCTCCTTGGTTTTAAAATGGCAAATTTTTTGCGCCGAATTTTGTTCACAGCAGCTTAAAGCGCCTTCATATATCTCCCTGGCTTCGTCTCCATAGCAATATATTAAATCAACGCCAAATCCAAAAGCAATCTCTCCCAATTCTCTATGAGCCGGTTTTGATATCGCTCCAAGTTCTAGCATATCACCCAAAACGGCAATTCTTCGACCCGAGCAAGAAATCGTCATCAGGGAAGTTATTGCTGCTTTCATGGATTCTGGGCTTGCGTTATAGCAATCAGCGATGACTGTTGCGCCGCCAACTTCAAAAACCTTTTGCCGCATGCCAATTCCCCTATATTCGCTCAAAGCCTGGACAACCTTTTTGGGCTCAATTTTTGCAATAATCCCAACAGCAAAAGCAAAAAGCGCATTAATGACATTGTGGTTTCCCAGAATCGGAATCAAAACATGCTCAACATTTTTGCCATATCTTATATCAAATTCCGTTTTTGAGCCGTCTGTTTTTATGTTATATGCATAGTATTCACAATTTTTGTTTTGAATTCCGCATTTGACAATTTTGTGGTTTGGCAGAATTAAATCTTTCAACTTATCATTATCGCCACCAACAATTAAAGTTGATCCTTTCGGCATATATTCCAATATTTCCAGTTTAGTCTTTAAAATTCCATCACGTGATTCAAAATTTTCCATATGCGAAACGCCAACATTTGTTATTATTCCAAGAGTTGGTTTTGCTGCCTGACTCAAAACTAAAATGTCCCCAGTGTTACACATGCCCATTTCAACAACAGCAGCACCATAGGAAGAATCAAGCCCAAACAAAGTTTTTGAAACGCCAACTTCATTGTTTAAATTTCCGTCTGTTTTTAAAACTTTCATTTTGCTGCCTAAAACTCTTGAAACCATCTCTTTGGTTGTTGTTTTTCCGTCGCTTCCCGTGACCCCAATAACCATTCCCGAAAAGCGCGACCTGTTTAAATAAGCAAGATCCAAAAGAGCGCGTTGAGTGTCTTCAACAATTATTTGAGGAATCAGAAGCTGTTCTTTTTCGGTTATCACCAAAGACGCTCCTTTTTCAACTGCGGATTGTATGAAATCATGGCCATCAAAACGCTCTCCCTTAAGAGCAACAAAAGCGCATCCCTTTTTAACCGCCCGATCATCCGTCACAACACTGGTTATTTCTTTACACGAAATGTTTTTAGCAACTCCACCAACTGCTTTTAAAACATCATCAATTTTCATTGGATCCATATCCATTTTCCTCCCAAAAATAACTAAAATTCAAAAAACAAGCGATTCCACATATACATATCAAAGATCAGCAAGAATTTTTTTAACAACGCTCCTTTCGTCAAGCGACAACTTCTTTTTTCCAACAATTTGATAGTCCTCATGGCCTTTTCCAGCCAGCAAAATCACGTCGTCTTTTTTTGCATTTTCAATCGCATATTTAATTGCCTCCTTGCGATCTGTGATTTTAACATATGGCGTTTTTGTTTTTAAAACCCCAAGCATTATATCACTTATTATCTCATCCGGGTCTTCTGTTCGCGGGTTATCCGACGTCACAATCAAAAAATCTGAATTTTTCGCAGCAACCTCCCCCATAATTGGGCGCTTTTTCTTGTCGCGATCGCCTCCGCAGCCAAACAGCGTTACAACCCTGCCTTGACAATAGCTGTGTATGGAATCTAGAATGTTTTTGAGCCCGTCAGGCGAGTGCGCATAGTCGCATATAATGTTAAAATCTCTCCCTGTTGGAATGTTTTCGCTTCTTCCTTTAACCGGATCGCATTTTGATATGTCGTCTATAACGCGCTCAAAGGGGCAGCCCAACAAAACGCAAACAATCGCAGCTGCCATAGAATTATATACGGAAAACATCCCTGGCGTTTTAAACCAAACTTTGCCCTTGTCTTTTCCGGCTATTAATTCATATTCAACACCATTTGCGCTTATATGAACATCGCTTGCGCAGTAGTCGGATGATTTATTTTTTGCAGAAAATGTGACTATTTTCCCTCCAAGTTCACAAGTAAGCCTCCTGCCATACTCATCGTCCAGGCAAATAACAGCTTTTTTCGAAACATCAAACAATTTCTTTTTGGCTTGATAGTATTTCTCCATGGTTTCGTGATAGTCAAGGTGATCCTGGGAGAGGTTTGTGAAAACGCTAATTTCAAATTTTGTGTCTGCAATTCTTGCCTGATCGAGAGCATGGGAAGAAACCTCCATAACAACATATTCACATCCCCTGTCAACCATTTCTCGAAGAAGACTTTGATACTGCAAATGGTCTGGGGTTGTTTTATCAGTTTTTATGGCGATGTCGCAAATTTCGTTTTGGATTGTTCCAATTAAGCCAACCTTTTTATTTTCCATAGACAAAACATTCTTTATGATTTTGGTGACAGTGGTCTTGCCATTAGTTCCCGTGACTCCGATGAATTTCAAATTTTTTGAAGGGTTGCCATAAAAATTAGCACACATTTTCGCATATGCATAGTGAGTGTTTGAAACGATAATCTGGTTTGAAACTCCCAAATCCTTTTCAACCAAAATTGCTGCTGCGCCCATGCGACTGGCCTCAAACGCATAATCATGGCCATCAAAGTTAACGCCCGCAAGGCACGCAAAAACACATCCCTCTTTAACCTCCCTTGAATCACAGGTTAAAAAGCAAACCTCCGAATCAACAACAACTCCTTTATAGTTTATTCCCTCTAAAAGTTTAATCAGTCTCAAATCCTAAACCTCTCTTGCCTGCAAAATATATTTAATATGACTAAATGTATTAAAAAGAGTTCACCCCGTCTCATCATCCGTTAAAAACTCAACAGAAACAACCGCTCCTCGCAAAACGCTCTCTCCAGGAGAAGGCGACTGGGAAACTGCCTTTGCTTTTTGGCTTTGAACTCCGGAATTTTCAACCGACAAATTGAGCCCACATCCCGCCAAAACGCTGTTTGCCTCGGCCTGACTCAGCCCCAAAAGATTTGGAACGCTAATCATCTTATTTTCAAAATTTTCGGTGTATAAAATCACTTTGTTTGATCGGCTGACGTTGTTTCCGGTTTTTGGGGTTTGGTTTAAAACAATTCCTCCAGAGCCAACAACTTCAACATTTCTAAACCCAGACCTTTGAAGCTTTCCCCGCGCCTCATCAACAGACATTCCCTCGCAAGCCGGAACAATAGCCGAAATATGTTCCAATTCATCTTGTGTATATTCCGGGGCTATTCCGAGATATGGAGCAGCTTCTCGCATGATTTTCGCAAAAACTGGGCTTGCGATGGTTCCGCCGTAATATGTCCCATCGGTTGGAGTGTCTATCAAAACCATTAATGAATACTGTGGCTTTTCGGCAGGAATTGCTCCAACAAACGAGCTAACATATATTTTTTGGCCGGTTTGCTGCAGGTGTTTTAGATTTTGAGCGGTTCCAGATTTTCCAATAATCCGATAGCCAGGAATGCTCGCATTTGTTCCCTTGCCGTCTATTCCTTTAACAACGCCCTCTAAAACGCCTCTCATAGTATTTGATGTTGTTTCAGATATAACCTGGCGCTTTGTTTGGGGGCCAATTGTTTGCAAAACGTTTCCATTGCTGTCTAGAATTTGATTGACAACATGCGGGGTGTGGAGATATCCTCCATTGACAACAGCATTAAACGCCGAAATCATCTGAACAGCAGTTATCGCCTCGGTCTGGCCAAATGACTCCGAAGCAAGCGAGACGGGAGTGAAATCCTTTTCTTTAACATACATCGAATCGGTTTCTCCTGGCAGATCAATTTTGGTCTTCTCCGTCATTCCATACATGGAAAAATATCTGAAAAAGAGATTTGGACCAAGCGACGCTCCGATTTTTATGAAAGCCGGGTTGCAAGAATTTATAAAGGCCTGCGTGAAATTTTCTGATCCATGCCCGGATGTTCTCCAACAGCCAAACTTCCTGTCACCAACAACACACGATCCGTTGCAGTGGAATTTGCTGTCCAGCGTCATTGTCCCTTCCTCCAAAGCCGCAGACCCAGTCACAACTTTAAAAACTGAACCCGGTTCATATGTTTCTGAAACTGCCTTGTTGGTCCAAACAGCTGTTCTGGCGTCGGCCTCAGACTTGCCCTCAATTTTGGGAAACTGGTCAATTGGCGGGAGAACAAACGGATCGTTTAGGTTAAAATCAGGTTTAATTGAAAGAGCCAGTATTTCACCTGTGTTGACGTTGGTCATGATCGCCATGCATCTGTTTGCAGGTTTTCGCACCTTCATGACCTCATCAAGAGCCTTATCGCAGTAGTGCTGCAACGTGCTGTCTAGCGACAAAACCAGCGAATTTCCGTCCTGAGAAGGATAATATGACTCATAGTCATATGGCATCGGCCCCCCTTTGGCATTTTGAACCCCAGTGACCTTTCCCGCAACTCCAGAAAGCTCTTTGTTATATGAAAGCTCAACCCCCAAAAGCCCTTGATTATCCCCGCCAACAAAGCCAATTGTCTGAGCCGCCATATTACTCATAGGATAATATCTTTTAGTGTCCTCAACCATGTGTATCCCCAAAATATGGTTGCTATGTATAAAATCTAAAATTTTGTCAACATCTGGCTTTTCAACTTTTTTCTTAACTATTTCATATTTTGTTTTAGATTCACATTTTTTCAAAATCTTTTCATATTCAACGCTCAACGTCTCGGCGAGGAACCTTGAAATTTTTTCTTCATCGCCTTTTTTGATCTGGTTTGGCGCCAAAGAAACAGTCCAAACAGTTGCGCTTTGAGCCAAGGGGACCATATTTCGATCGTAAATCGCCCCTCGATTAGCCGCAATATTGTCGACAGAAAGCTGCTGGTTATATGCCTTAGCTCCATATTTCACGCCATCAATCTCAGCAAAACAGGAAATATACACTATTCTTCCAATTAAAACCAAAAATCCGCAAACAATCAGCCCTAAAACAACAACGTTTAGCTTAAATTTCATCTTCCTGCTGGGAACCATCGCCATAAAAAATCCTCCAAAATCTCAAAACATGCATATATATATTATCATATTCACACAAGCTATATTTATGAAAAAAGATTGTTTATGGCGTCAATAAGGCTGTCCAAAATGCTTTTTGAATTTTCTTCATCAATTTCAATCGAGTTTCCCAAAGAACTGTTAACATAAATTATTTGATTGCTAGATTGCTTTTTCATTCCCCATTTTGCCTTCGCATATTCCTCTAGATTTGAATAGCCCATCTTCCTCTCAAGCTCACAGTTTAGTCTAATATATTCACTTTGCTGGACTTTATATTCTTTTTCAAGCGAGTTCACCTCAAAAACTATTTCGTTCATCCTAACCATGCTGAAAATCAGAAAAACAAGCAATCCCGAAACAATCAAAACAGCAAATATCGACCGGATCGGATTAAACCTTCGGAAACTTCTAACTCTTTTGATTCCAGCAGGGCTTTTTTGTTGACGCGGCAGCGCATTCCCGCTATAGGCCAAATTTGTTTTGAACGTCATTTTAAAAAGCACGCCTCCCCTTTTTAAATAAAAATTAAAGCTTTTCTAAAATTCTCAATTTTGCGCTCTTGCTTCTTGGATTAGTTGCAATTTCCAAGTCGCTGGGTCTGATTGCCTTTTTATTTACTAGTTTTGCCAAAGGAACATTCCCACACACACATATCGGAGATTTCGGAGGACACACACACCCCCTGCTCCAAATTTTATATTTTTGTTTAACCAGCCGATCCTCAAGCGAATGAAAGGTTATCACCAGAAGCTTTCCTCCTGCTTTTAGCAGATCAAAAGAAGCCTCAAGCCCGATTTCCAGGCTTTCCAGCTCGCCATTAACAGCGATTCGAATTGCTTGAAAACTTTTTTTACACGGATTCTTGTTTCTTCGAAATTTTGCAGGAATAGAAAATTTTATTATATTTGCCAAATCCAGGGTTGTTTGGATTGATTTTTGAGACCTTCTTTTAACAATGTTTGAAGCTATAGACCTTGCAAACCTCTCCTGGCCATATTTTTTCAAAATATCAACCAATTCTTCTTCGGAAAATTTATTGACAATTTCAGCAGCCGTCACTCCCTGTTTGCTCATGCGCATGTCTAAAGCGCCGTCATGTCTATATGAAAAACCTCTTTTTGGGTTATCAAGCTGATATGAAGAAACTCCCAAGTCTATTAAAATTCCGTCAACTTCGCGAATTCCCCTGGATTCAAGGCGCTTTTTCATCTCGCAAAAATTCGAATTTATAACAAAAGCCGGATATGAAGAGAGCCTTTGTTTTGAAACCAAAACAGCATCGGGATCCCTGTCAAATGCAAACAATCTCCCGCTTTCGAGCTTTCTTGCGATCTCAATCGAATGGCCAGCTCCTCCAACCGTTGCGTCAACATATATCCCTTCAGGCTTGATTTCCAGGCCTTCAAGACATTCCTTTAGCAAAACAGGATTGTGAGAAAAAATCTCAATTTTTTTCATCCCCTTTCAAAAAAACGAAGAAGTTGGTTAAAAATCAAGATCGTCCATAATTTTCGTTATAGATTCTGGAGACAACTTGTCAAATTCCTTTTTCCAAGCCGCTTCATCCCAGATCTCAGCGTGGTCTGAAGCTCCAACAACAACAATGTTTCTTTCAAGCTGGGCATATTCTCTCAAAGTGGGGGATATGACAATTCTTCCTTGTTTATCTGGAACAACTTCAATCGCTCCAGAAAAGAAGAACCGCTCAATATCGCGCCTTTTGTTTCGAGGAAGGTCTTTAATGCTATTTTCTAATCTAAACCATTCTTGCAACGAGTATACATTCAAACAGCGATCAAATCCACGAGTGACGATAAACCGGTCTCCAAAAACTTCCCTCATTTTAGACGGAAAATTAAGTCGTCCTTTGGCATCAATCAAATGACTATGTTCCCCAATCAACACCGCAAAAGACCTCCCTTTAAAACGAGAAGAGCGAAAATGAAGCTAACCACCCTAACCCACTTCAAACCAACGCAAACCAATTATAACCCAAGCAAATAAAAAAATCAATAGCAAAAAAGCTCGAAAACTTTAAACTCAAAAAACAAAATGTATAATCAAACGATCAGCATACCAAATGTAATAAAAAACAAAGCCTCCCAATTCGCAACATTTCCCTGTTCCATCGGTTTTTTGGGGTTTGGCTCGAAAGACAAATTAAAAATTATTTTTTTTAATATTTTATTTTTATTTTTAAAACCCTGTTTAACCAAGCAACTTCCAAGCTTAAATTCAAACTTTAAAAATAATGCCAGATACGAGTGTGTTTTTTTGGCTAAAATACAAATTTGACTAATTTGCAAGAAATTGATCGAAAGATTCGCATATTTTCGAAAAACCGATCATACACCTAGTAATACTTGATTTGCATCAAACAATTAAACCCAATGTGGTAAATATTGGTTTGACATATGACAAATTAACGTGTAAAATGTAGAATGTGATTGCTGTTTGAGCTTAAAAAATTTAGCGGCAAAACATAAAAAATAGAGATGGGCTCGCGAATTCGATGGATTTTGGACTTTTTCCAGGTTTTAAGGCGAAGGTTTAATCGAATTTTTAGGTGGCTGCCCTCACGGCTTTGACGATTGGTCGATAGACAGTCAACAAAAAGCAATGCGCAAATTTGCGTTGCACGCGTTTGCAAAATGGCTGTTGATTTCGTCATCTCATTAGTTTTAGAAAGGAAATGAAAACTGTAATGTGTGGAATTGTCGGATATGTTGGTAAATCTAATTGTGTGGAATGCATTTTAGACGGCTTGAGTCGCCTGGAATATCGCGGATATGATTCTGCTGGGATTGCCATATTTAACGAAAATAATATATCTATAATGAAAAAATGCGGAAAATTAAGTAATTTAAAAGAATATATAAAAAAAACCTCCCCTCCTGATGGAACCTGCGGCATTGGGCACACCCGCTGGGCAACCCATGGAAAGCCCTCAGACTTAAATTCACACCCCCATTCCCAAGGAAGAGTCACTATTGTCCACAACGGAATAATCGAAAACTACCTGCAAATTAAGCAATTTTTGACCGAAAAAAATTATATTTTCAAAACCGAAACTGATTCGGAAATTGTTGCGGCGCTTTTGGACTTTTTATATGACAAAGACCCGATCCAAGCAATTGTCAAGGCCTCAAAAAAGCTTGAAGGTTCATATTCTTTGGGAATTCTTTTTGAAAATCAACCCGATAAAATCTACGCTATCCGCAAAAACAGCCCCTTAATCATTGGAATTGGAAAATCTGAAAATTTTATTGCGTCGGATGTTCCTGCAATCATCAAACACACTAAAAAATATATGCTTTTAGACCACGACGAAATCGCAATTTTGACTAAAGATTCCGTTAAAATTGTTGATTTTGAAAAAAATGAAATTCAAAAAAAGATCCAAACAGTCGATTGGGACGTTGAATCTGCTGAAAAAAATGGCTTTAGCCACTTTATGCTAAAAGAAATTTTTGAACAGCCCAAAGCCGCAAAAAGATGTATGGGGCTTCATTTTGACGGCGACAGGTTGGATTTGAAAATAAAAAACTTATCTGATAAAAAACTCAAAAGCCTTAAAAAAATTCACATAGTTGCTTGCGGAACGGCGATGCACGCGGGCATGGTTGGAAAATATATCATAGAAAAGCTTGCAAAAATCCCGGTTGAAGTTGAAATAGCGTCGGAATTTAGATATAAAGACCCAATAATTTCCAAAGAGGATTTAATAGTAATAATTTCACAATCTGGAGAAACCGCCGACAGCCTGGCAGCTTTGAGGCTTGCTCGAGAAAAAAACCTTTTAACGCTGGCTGTTGTCAACGTCGTCGGCTCGTCAATTGCGCGGGAGGCCGACAGCGTCCTATACACCCACGCAGGCCCTGAAATTTCCGTTGCGTCAACCAAAGCATTCACTGTTCAAATGGTCGCGCTATATCTGCTTGCAATTAAGCTTGCAAAAGTTTTTCAAAAAATTTCTGATAATGAATGCTTTAAATTGTGTGAAAAATTGCGAGATGTTCCCAACAAAATTGAAAAAACCCTTAAAACTGACGAGGAAATTCTTAAACTTTCAAATATTTTTCAAAATTCACGAGACGTTTTTTTCATAGGAAGAGGCGTTGACTACTGCATATCCCTCGAAGCCTCGCTCAAGCTTAAAGAGCTGTCATATATCCACAGCGAAGCCTATGCTGCTGGCGAGCTCAAACACGGAACAATCTCCCTGATCGAAGAAAACACACCGGTTATCGCAATCGCAACCCAGGATGATCTATACGCAAAAACCATCAGCAACCTAAAAGAAGTCAAAGCTCGCGGCGCCAGAGTTGTTTTGATATGCAACGAAAATTCTCCAATAGACAAATCTTTAACCGACCTAGTTGTTAAAATTCCAAGCAATATGGATATTTTCACACCTCTATGTTCAATTGTCCCTTTGCAGCTTTTTGCATACCACACTGCAGTTTTGCGAGGCTGTGATGTTGATCGGCCAAGAAACCTTGCAAAATCAGTCACAGTTGAATGATTAGATTTTAAAACAAATGGTCATTTTATTCTTTGCGAGCATACATATAGTATAGTTGTTTGCTTCCCGGGTCGAATATGAGATTTTTTAAATTGTTTTGCCAGACAAAATATTCGGTTTGGTAATAAATAGGCATAAAATTTCCAGAATAGCAAATAAATTTTTCAGCATCCAGATATTTATTCGACATTGATTCAAAATCTTCCTGTAAAGATGCGCTGTTTAAAATTTCTTGATATCCTGGAAGATTTGCGTTTATATGATTAAAAGAAGACTCTTTTGAGAATTTGTTTAAAACAGACGATGGAGTGTCTGAATCGCTGCTTATTGTCATTAATGCGCAGTCAAATTCGCCATTTTTCAGTTTTTTTAAATAATTTTCCTTGGGCTGGGCGTCGATTTGCATAAAAATTCCCAGCTGCTTTTGCCATGTTTGAAGTATTTGATCAAGCGCAGAATATTTTTCCTCGTCAACCAAAATGGAAACTGAATTCAGGCTTGCTCCAGCATGCGTTGATTTAAGCTCCGAAAGCCCCTGTTTTAAAAGGTTCTTTGCTTTTTCTGGGTTATAGGCCGGGACAGCACAGTCGCCCACAGCTTCCCGATAGTTTTCGCTTCCGATTGTCACAGAACTCGGGACAAGCGCCCACGCAATCAGTTGATCCTCCCTAAGCAAATTTTGCAGTTGCTCCCGATCAATCGCCATAGCCAGAGCTTTTCGAATTTTTTCATTTTCAAAATATTTGCTGGATTGATTCAGGCCAATTCCAACCACGCTGTTTTGAAAAGGTTTAGTTAAATTTTGCGGAATTTTCGCTGATTTAAACTGGTCATAGCCAATTATTGCCGTGTCTATGTCGTTTTTGCGATATAGTTCAAACGCTTCTGTTTTTCCGCGGACTGTTAAATTAATTCCCAAAATCGAAATTTTATCACGATCATAGTATTTTTCGTTTGCCTTTAGCCGAACTTTCCTAGCATCATCCGTGTTTTGCCACATGTGAACATAGTATGGCCCATTAGACAAAAGCATTGCTCCCTTGACGCCATACCTCCCCTTTGTTAGACTGAAAAATTCCCTGTTGCAAGGCATTGCGGGAGCAGAAGCCAAAAGCTCTTCCATGAGCGGAGTTTTGCGCTCTATTTCAATCACAAGTTGCCCTTGGGGATTAACTCTAACTCCTAAGCTGCTTGGCGGCTTTCTTCCCTCTTTAACGCTTTTTGCGTTTTTAATGAAATAATAGTTTGAAGAATATGGAGTCTGGACATCGGGATCCATCAGCCTTTGAAAAGCAAATAAAAAATCATCCGCCGTGACTTTAAAATCAACAATCGTTCCATCCTCCATCTTGCTTTCAGAATTATAATATTTCCAGCTCAAGTCATCTTTTATCGTGTATGTGTATGTTTTTCCGTCTGGGCTGATGTCAACATTTTTTGCTGCTCCAAGCTCAAATTTATTATCCAGAGTCCGCCTATATAGGCCTTCGAATATGTTATTGACTATTGTTATGGCGCTGGAATTAGAGGCTGTTTGGGGGTCTAGATTTTCGGGAGCGTTTGCCAAACTGAAACCCAAAACCTTTCCAGATCCCCCGCCGCCGCATCCAGACGTCAAAAATAAAGCGCAAAATATTACGCAAAAACTCAAAAATCTCAGACTAACTCTTTTAAAAATCAAATTCATAATAATCCACTCCGCTCAAATCCAGAAAAATATTTTCAAACCACATAATAAATTATACCAATTTATTTAAAAAGAAACAAGTCAAAAATAATAAAAAATCAAAACAAAAAAGTCACAAAAATACGACTAAAATTCCATATAATGTGACCTTTTTAAATACGTTCATTATTTCACTTTGTTTGAAATTTTCTTAACAGCTCGACAAAAACTCAAAACCTGGCTTTTATTGTTGAAAATCGATGGCGAAAAGCGAATCGCTCCTTCTGGCAAAGTCCCAAGCATTTTGTGTGCACTGGGGGCGCAGTGAATTCCTCCACGAACCGCAAATCCCATATCGCTCAGCATTTTTGTCCCGTCCATACACGAAATATTTTTAAAATTAAACAAAAATATTGGAGCGCATTTAAAGTAGTCATCCGTGTATATCACAATATTGGCGCGACGAAGCTGGTTTAAAGCCAATTTGCAAAGCCCAAGCTCATGATTTCGAATTTTTGAAACACTGTGGCACTTGACAAAGTTCAGCCCCTCTCCAAGCCCAATAATCCCAGGGACGTTGATGGTTCCGGCTTCATAGTAGTCTGGCGGAATTTTTAAAGGCTCAAGCGAAATTGAAGAGCTTCCGGTTCCCCCTTGAGTTAGAGGTTTTGGCAAAAAATCCCCGTTTAAAACTAAAAGCCCCGTTCCCATAGGCCCATATAGCCCCTTATGACCTGAAGCACACAAAATGTCTGCGTGGACGCCAACTTTGATCGGGAAAACTCCTGCAGTCTGCGCAACATCAATTGCAAATGGGATCCCTTTTGATCTGCAAATTTGATATATTCTCTCAACCGGAAGCAGCTGGCCTGTCACGTTTGAAGCGTGGGCGCAAACAACCAAGCAGCAATCTGACGATATATTTTTATCAAAACTTTCAACTATTTCAAAATCCTTCTTTTTGTGAATATCAACCTGTATCCACCGAATGTCCCCTCTTTTTAATATATTATATATCGGGCGGCTGACCGAGTTGTGTTCCAAATTTGAGGTTATAATGGTTTTTCCCCTTTCAAACAAACCATAGATAACAGTGTTTAAAGCGCCGGTGCAGTTGCTTGTGAAAACAACATTTTCAGGTTCAGCTCCAAAAAATGAGGCAGCCGCTTCTCGAACCGAATATACACGTTCTGCGGTTTTTAATGAAAGCTTATGGCCGCTCCTGCCGGGATTTCCCCCATACTGCACATTTGCCCTGACAATCGACTTTGAAACCGTTTCTGGCTTTGGATATGTTGTCGCAGCATTGTCAAAATAAATCATTGTTTCCAGCAACTAGACGAGCCGTGAGTTGGGATTCTGGCGCTTGCAATCAAAGCTTGAGCTCTTTTTATGTTGCCAACTATTTTTAACTGATATCCACAACCATCCAGCCCTTTTCCTGAGCGACGAATTTCCGAACGTATTCCATTAGACTTTAAAATTCTTTTTGCTTTTTCAGCTAGGGTGATTGAAGATATTTCGATTAATATGCAATCTGAGTTTAAATTTCTGTTCAAATTAACTAACGCCTCTTTTCTTTATCTGCTTGCATTATATATCACAGCACACATTTTTTTACTAACATGCTTTAAAAATAACATGAATCGAGACAATTTTTGAATGCCTCACTAATTTATAATATGCCACCACCCACAAAATTCGTGAAAACATATTACGAATTGTATATTAAAACAACACAGTGCGCAGCTATTCCTTCATTACTCCCTGTATAACCCAAACCTTCTTCCGTCGTTGCTTTGATATTTATTTGATTATTTTCTATTTTTAAAACTCTTGATATATTATTTTTCATATAGTCAATATATTTTGAAAGTTTTGGAGATTGAGCAATAATTGTTAAATCTATGTTTGATATTTTATATTTTGAATTTTCTAGTTTTTTTGCAACAACTTCAAGAAGTTTTAAACTGCTAATCCCGCGATATTTTTCGTCTGTGTCTGGAAATAAGAGGCCTATATCGCCAAACGAAGCAGCCCCACAAATTGCGTCTATCAAAGCATGCGTTGCAACATCAGCATCCGAATGACCAAGCAATCCTTTGTCATATTTTATGTTTTGGCCGCAAAGAGTCAATTTTCTTTTTTCAACCAACCTGTGAACATCATACCCATGCCCTATTCTAAACAAAATATTATTCTCCCTTCAAATTTTTTGTTTCAATTTCGGCTAAAAATTCAGCATATTTTAAGTCATCAATTGTTGTTATTTTTATGTTATTTTTGCTTCCTTCAACAATTTTTATATCATATCCTGCTTTTTCAACAAGCTGACAATCATCCGTGTGGTCTTTGGCGGAAATTTTTAATGACTGTCTGTATATTTCTTTGGAAAAAGCTTGAGGAGTTTGAATCAAACACACATTTTTTCTGTCTATGGTTTTTGTTATTAGATTGTTTTCAACATATTTTACTGTTTCGGTTGAAAAAACTCCCAAAGCCGCAGCCCCCATCTCTTCAGCAGCTCTCATAACAGCCACGATATGCGCAGTTTCAACAAAAGGTCTGGCAGCGTCATGAATCAAAACAACGCCGTCTTTATCGCAAATATCAAACGCATTTTTGACGCTTTGCTGGCGAGTTTTTCCGCCTGAAACAACTCGAACTGTGTTTTTAAAATCCAGAAACATCCGCTCAACAAAATCTATATCTTCAGTCCGAGTTGAAATAACAATATCGCATATTCCAATTTGTATAAACTTTTCAACACTGCGACGCAAAACAGTTTTTCCTCCAATTTCAAGAAACTGTTTTTTGAGCCCGCCCAACCTGCTGCCCAAACCGGCCGCAACAATTATTGCAGAATTCATATATTTTCACACCTGACAATTAAAATTTTAATATAACAAAAATATTCAATATTCATCAATAAATTTCACCTGGTGATTTGACAAAAATCATTGAATATAGTATAATATCCTTATTAATTTTATGTATCTTAAAAGGAGGCTTGAACATGGCCATTTTAATCACCGGCGGCGCTGGCTTCATAGGCTCACACACTGCAGTTGAGCTGATTAACGCTAAAAAGAGCATTGTTGTTATAGACAATTTGTGTAACAGTAATATACAATCGGTTGAAAACGTCAGAAGAATTACAGGAATTGATTTTCCATTTTATAAAGCCGACTGCTGCTGTGACGCAGATCTAGAAAAAATATTTGAGGAAAACGAGATCCAAGCAGTCATACATTTTGCGGGATTCAAAGCTGTTGGCGAGTCAACACAAAAGCCTTTAAAATACTATAAAAACAACCTCAAAAGCACATTATCACTCTGCGAAGTTATGAAAAAATTTGGCTGCAGCCACTTGGTCTTCAGTTCATCCGCAACGGTGTATGGAGCCCCAAAAACCGTCCCAATCAAAGAGGATTTTCCAACCTCAACAACCAATCCATATGGAACGACAAAGCTAATGATCGAAAATATTTTGAAGGACATCTGCAAAGCGGATCCAAAATTTAGCGTCGCTTGCCTGAGATATTTCAACCCCATCGGAGCCCATAAAACTGGGATTATTGGTGAAATGCCAAACGGAATTCCCAACAACCTCATGCCATATATCACCCAAGTCGCAGCCGGGAAGCTAAAAATACTCTCTGTATTTGGAAACGACTACGAAACCCATGACGGAACTGGCGTTAGGGACTATATTCACGTTGTCGACCTGGCAAAAGGTCACCTGAGCGCGCTAAAATACATAAAAAATCACTCTGGATTTGAAACTTTTAATCTCGGAACAGGGACAGGATATTCTGTTTTAGACATATTGAAAACATTCGAAAGAGTCAACAATATAAAAATTCCGTATAGAATAACCAAAAGGCGCCCAGGAGACATCGCAATATGCTATGCAGATCCAACCAAATCCAAAAAACTCCTAAACTGGCAAGCTTCGCTTTCTCTTGAGGACATGTGCTGTGATTCGTGGCGGTTTGCAAAGAAGGCAATAGCAGACAGATAAAAGTATTACCCAAAGTAATTTAAAAGTCTTGAATTTAAATTTCAATTCTAAAATCTTCCGAAGAAAGGCTTAAATTTGGGTTATAGTATGGATCTCCCGTTTCAATAAAATTTTTCCACCTCTCTCTGAACATATTCCTCTCTTTAGAAAATCTTTGTTGCTTTTCGGGCGTATCTTCATAGCCTCTGCTTTTGGATTCATAGTGATATAATTCTGAATAGGGCGTGAATATCACGAGATAGCCAGCTTTTCTCAATCGCAAACAAAAATCCACATCATTAAAAGCAACTTCAAATTTTTCATCCAGTCCGTTCATTTGCTCCCAAACTTTTCGTTTCGTCATCAAACAAGCCCCTGTGACTGCGCTTAGGTTTTGCACTATAGATAATCTGTGTAAATACCCGTTGCTGCTTCGATGAAAAAACCTGTGAGAATGGCCAGCAGACCCCGCTATTCCAACAATAACGCCCGCATGTTGAACGGAATCATCCTCATAGTATAATTTTGCTCCAACCGCCCCAACGTCATCACGCTGAGCAAACATCAGCATCTCTTCAAGCCAATTTGGGGAAATGACTTCGGTGTCATTATTTAAAAGCAGCAAATACTCGCCACTTGTGAATTTAAATCCAAAGTTATTAATTTTAGAATAGTTAAACTTTCCATCATATTTAACAATTTTAATTCGAGGATCCTTATTTTTCAAAATATGATAGAAATTTTTCGTTTGGCTTTTTTCACTATTATTTTCAATAATAACTATTTCAAAGTTAGAATAATTAGACTTTTTCAAAATAGAATCAATGCATTTTTTTAAATATGAAATATTATCTTTATTTGGAATCAAGATTGAAATTTTAGGATTATCGATAATTTTATAATCAACTTTATATGTTGACAAAACAAGCGAATCAGAAACCGTCGCTTCTTTCCCCGTCCGCTCCAAGTGGTCTGAAATGGCTTTCTTTGCGGCTTGCATGCAATACGGCTTCTTTTTAACATCGCTTGCAACCGACCCAGGGTGGGACCGCCAAAAATATAAAACTTTTGGTATGTGAACTATATTTTTTGCTATTTCGGTTATTTTCAAAATCATATCATAATCTTGGCTTCCGTTATGCGCCTCGGAAAAGCCCCCAACCCGTTGCTGAAGTTCTCGAGAACACACAAAAAAATGGCATATATAGTTGTGCGCAAGCAAAGTGTCTGGAGAAAAATCCGGCTTGAAGTGTATGGATATGACATGATTCGGGCTGCCTTTAAACGTCATTTCGTCAGTATAGACAACATCCGCTTGCTTTTCGGCTATGTTTTTAGCACATTCATACAAAGCCGAAGGATGGAGCAGGTCATCATGATCAAGCAAAGCGATATAGCTGCCGTTTGCAAATTCCAGGGCAGCATTAGAATTTCCTGCAATACCCAGATTATTTTCGAGCCTTTTATAAAATATTCGAGAATCTTTTTTGGAGTATTCCCTGCAGCATTTTTCAACATCGCTGTTTTCCGGGTCACTTCCATCGGCCAAACAAAGCTGCCAACGCGAATATGTCTGGTTTATCACCGATTCTATCATCTCTTTCAAAAACTCAACCGGCGTGTTATGCATGGGAACTATTATTGAAAACGAAATCTCGTCATATTCAGGCGCCTCCCGCTGCTTTGCTAGTTCATCATCGCAAGGTGTGTGCTTTTTCATATATATTGAAAAGCTTCTAAAATATAAAAGTTTTTTCTTAAATTTTTGCCAAACCACCTTAAATCCATCTTTTTTGATTAAACCGATAATTTTTCCAATATATCCAAACAAATTTTCACGTCCTTATTATTTATGATTTACAAAAAAATTAGCCAATATAATGACAAAAACGTTGAAATTTAACTGTTTTTATATGCACTGCAAACTTCATCCACCCCGCCAATCATCCGAATCTTCCCCTTCTCAAGCCACATCACCTTATTACACAAAGCCTCGATTTGCTCGATAGAATGGGAAACCAAAATGATCGTTGTTCCGCCTTCCATCATCTCCTCTATTCGTTTATTGCATTTCTCCTGAAACTGAAAATCGCCAACAGCCAATATCTCATCAACAATTAAAATCTCCGGTCGAACCATCGTCGCAACCGAAAACGCAATTCTCGCAACCATTCCTGAAGAATAATTTTTCATCGGAACATCTAAAAAATTCTGCATTTCGGAAAATTCAACTATATCATCAAATTTTTCCCTCATAATTTTTTTCGAATGCCCCAAAACAGCGCCATTTAAATATATGTTCTCCCGTGCTGTCAGCTCCAGATCAAACCCGGCCCCAAGTTCAATCAGAGGGGCTATTGTCCCTTGAACCGAAACTTTGCCTTTTGTTGGCTTTAAAATTCCAGAAATAATTTTCAGCGTCGTGCTTTTGCCAGACCCATTTAAACCCACTATTCCAAAAACATCGCCCTTGCATATTTTAAAACTAATATTTTCAAGCGCAACATATTTTTTAAAAAATAGCTGTCTTTTTAATAATTTAATAAAATATTCCTTTAGGCTGTCTAATTTTTCACCGCTCATATTAAAATGCATCGAAACATTATCAAGCGAAACAATCATTTTTTCATCGCTAGTATTCATAATAATTTTTATTCCTTCCCAAAAAAACACAACTATATGTGAAGTATAAAACGATCCTGAACTTTTTTAAACAACAAAAGCCCGCCGGATAAAACAACAGAGCAAATAATAAAACTCAACAAAAAATGACTCATGTCCGGAACTATTCCATTAATCATTAAATTTCGAAAGTCATCAACAAAATAAAACATGGGATTTAGCTTTATGACCCACTCAAGCCCATGATTTCTCAAAAGCTCAACAGGATACATTATCGGAGTTGCATACATCCAAATTGTCGTTATGACGTTCCAAATATGCATAATATCCCTGAAAAACACAGTTAGCGCAGAAAGAATTAGCCCAATGCCAACAGTGAAGATAAATGTGAAGAACAGAGGAATGAAAATCAAAAACATCGTGATGTGTGGACAAATATTGCCCTGAATAACGTAAAACGCAACAACCATCAGCATTGCTATGGATGACAGCAGCATGTTTATAAAGGAAAATGCGCACTTTTCAAGCGCAAAAATATATTTTGGAATATAGACCTTTTTAATCAGAGATGCGTTCATAATAACCGATGTCATTGAGCTGCTTGTCGCTTCTGAAAAAAAACTAAAAAGCGTTGAGCCGGTGATATAGTAGACCGCAAAGGGCATGTCTGATGGAGGGCTTTTGAGCAAAATTGAAAACATGGACGTTATAACAATCATTATCAGCAGCGGATTCAACATGCTCCAAACAATTCCCAAAAAAGACCTTCGATATTTTAATTTAAAATCCCGAGCTGTCAGCTCAATCAGAAGAGGAATAAACCTAACAAAATCTCGCCAATATGCCTTTAACAAAACAATTTTCCTCCAAAACCTAAAATTTTATGTCTCTAAGCAGAGGATTTTGAGTGTCTTTTTCTGAAAGCAGCGGGTTCATCCCGTTAATTATTGGCCAATCAACCCCAATCTCAGGATCGTTCCACAAAATCGCTCCCTCATCTTCAGGATGATATAGATTCGTGACTTGATACTCAAACCTTGCAAAGTCCGTTAGGACATAAAACCCATGCGCAAAACCCTCTGGAATATAAAATTCTCGAAAATTCGACCCCGACAAAAAAACTCCATGCCACTTCCCAAAAGTCTTTGAACCGCGGCGTATGTCGACAGCAACGTCAAAAACTTCGCCTTCAATGCAGCGAACAAGCTTTCCTTGGGGGAATTTTTTTTGAAAATGAAGCCCTCTCAAAACGCCCTTTGTCGACTTTGATTCATTCGACTGGACAAATTTCATTCTAAGCCCCTCTTTAAAAAAATCCGCTTGATTATATGTTTCCATGAAATATCCTCTCAAGTCCCCAAACGGCTCAACATCTATAACCCTCAGGCCCTCGATATCCGTCTTTTGAAACCTAAACCTTCCCATTCAAAAATTCTCCTTTATTTTTTCGAATACATTTTGTAATAATAATTTTGATACTGTCCTGAAGTGATGTTTTTCATCCACGACATATTTTTCAAATACCAATCTATCGTCTTTTTGATTCCAACGTCAAATGTTGTTTCAGGGCTCCAGCCAAGGTCTTTTTTGATTTTGTCGGGAGCGATTCCATAGCGACGATCATGGCCTTTCCTGTCTGTAACGTGTTTTATCAGATTCTCCCCAACTTTGGAGTCAACATTTTCTTTGATATATTTTACTATGGTTTTAACAATTTTAATGTTTGTTCGCTCGTTGTGGCCCCCGATATTATAGACCTCGCCAAGCTTTCCGGAGGATATCACCATGTCAATCGCTTTGCAGTGATCCTCAACATATAGCCAATCGCGAACCTGAAGCCCATCTCCATAGACTGGCAGATCTCTATGTTCCAAAGCATTATTTATGACAAGAGGTATTAATTTCTCGGGAAATTGAAAAGGACCATAGTTGTTTGAGCATCTGGTTATGTTGACAGGGAATTTGTATGTATCAAAATATGCCAGAGTCAACAAATCAGCAGAAGCCTTCGACGCTGAATATGGGCTGTGCGGAGCAAGCGGAGTTGTTTCCCAAAAAAAACCTTCTTCGCCCAAAGATCCATACACCTCGTCTGTCGAAACCTGCAAATATTTAACGCCGTCTTTATATATATCATCGCCAACAGTCCACGCCTTCCTCGCCGCGCAAAGAAGAGTTGACGTTCCCAAAACATTAGTTTGCAAAAAAATTTGGGGGTCCTCAATGCTTCGATCAACATGGCTCTCAGCCGCAAAATTAACAACATAATCCACGTCGTTTTCTTCAAAAATCCGGTCTAAGCCCGGGCCATCGCATATGTCCAACTGAACAAATTTATAATTCGGATTATTTTCAACAGATTTTAAATTTTCTAAATTACCAGCATATGTTAAACTGTCAACATTAATAATCTTGATATTATCATATTTACCAAGCATATATATTATAAAATTCGATCCAATAAATCCCGCTCCGCCAGTGACTAAATAAGTTTTCATATTTTTTAATCCTTTCAAATTTAAATTAAAAAGCCTTCAATTTATCTCTATATTTGTATATTTTCAGAATATGCTTTGAGAGCTTCCTGCCATGGCCTGAACTGATCCCCAACAGTTAGCCCAAGCATGAAGTTTTTAAGCGAAGAATACTGCGGGCGAGAAGCAGGCCTTGGAAATTCATCGGTTGAACAGGGCCGAACGACTGCGTCTATTTCAAAATTTTTAACTATTTCACACGCAAAGTCAAACCAAGAGCACTCTCCTTTTCCCGTGCAATGATATGTTCCATATTCGTTTGTTTTCAAAAGTTTGCAGATATGCCAAGCGAGGTCAGCAGCATTTGTCGGATTGCCGATTTGATCATTAACAACCTTTAAAAAGCCCTTTTCCCGTCCAGCTTTAACTATGGTTTTGACAAAATTATTGCCTTCATATCCATAAAGCCACGCAGTCCTGAGAATAAACCACTTATTTGAAAAATTTTTGACATATTGCTCACCGAGATTTTTACTGGTTCCATACACACTTTGCGGAGCCACAGAATCCGTTTCAACATATGGAGATTTTTTGCAGCCATCAAAAACATAGTCGGTTGAAATCTGGACAAGTTTTGCTCCAAAATTTTCACACGCAACCGCCAAATTCCTCGGCCCCAAAGCGTTTATTTTAAAAGCTTGCGCAGAATTTGTTTCACATCCATCAACATCCGTCATAGCTGCGCAGTTAACAACAGCATATGGCCTAGCATTTTTAATAAATTCATAAACACTTTGCGCATCGCATATGTCTAGATCAGACAAATCAGCAGCAATAACTTGGACGTTTTTGTAAAAATCGTCAAGCTGCCCAAGCTCAGATTGGCCGCTCTTTATCATTTTAACAAGTTCTGTTCCAAGCTGGCCTTTTGCGCCAGTCACGATAATTTTACACACCAAAAAAGCATCTCCTCTATACCTACAAAACATTTTTTCCACTTGCAACTTCGATCAAATATTTTCCATAGTCATTTTTACTCATGGATTCTCCCAATTTCAAAAGCTGTTTTTGGCTTATAAAACCGTTGCAATAGGCTATTTCCTCCAAACAAGCAACAAACAAGCCTTGGCGAGTCTGGACAGCTTCAATAAAGTTCGCAGCATCAAGCATAGCCCTGTGAGTGCCGGTGTCGAGCCATGCCATCCCTCGTCCCAAAATTTCAACTTTGAGGATTCCTCGTTTCAAATATTCATTGTTGACAGAGGTTATTTCAAGCTCTCCGCGCGCGGACGGAACAACATTTTTCGCAATATTTACAACGTCATTATCATAAAAATATAATCCCGGGACAGCATAGCTGGATTTAGGATTTTTAGGCTTTTCTTCAATCGCAATAACTGTTCCATCCTCGTCAAAATCAACAACTCCAAACGCGCTTGGATTGCTAACGTGATATCCAAATATTGTCGCTCCAGACTTTCTTGAAGCCGCCCGTTTTAGCGAAGCTGAAAATTTGTTGCCGTAAAATATATTGTCCCCCAAAACCAAACACACATTGTCGTTTTCAATAAAATCTTCCCCGAGGATAAACGCCTCCGCCAAACCTTTCGGCTCGCGCTGAATTTGATATGAAAACCTGACCCCAAGCTGGCTCCCATCCCCAAGCAGCTCTTCAAAAAGCCCAACATCTCTTGGAGTTGAAATAATCAAAATGTCGCGTATTCCAGCAAGCATCAGCGTTGAAATCGGGTAGTATATCATGGGTTTATCATAGACAGTCAGCATCTGCTTTGAACAAGCCCTGGTTGATGGATATAACCTGGTCCCCGATCCCCCGGCCAAAACGATTCCTTTCATTTTCAAAAAAACCACCTCAACAAAAAATTTAAGCGTTTATATGTATATAACCTGCCCCAGCTTTCTGAAAAATCCATGCTTTAAAAAGCCTCCGCAAACAAGTTTTGAAACCCTCTGCAGCTTATTTCCATGGCCAACTTTTAAATAACTCTCAAGCAACTCTTTTTGATCTGGCGACAAAATTTTTCTATATCGATTTAAAAACGAGCGACACTGGATATATGTTTTCAAAACAGAGCTTTTTATTTCACGTCTACTTAAAAATTTATTAAAAACATATGAAATTTTCGACGCATTTTTAAACCCAACCTGATTAGCTCCATGCTGACGATATAGAATTGTTGGCCGATCGACAAATTCAATTGTTCCAAAAGCTGCTGCAATCAACGCAACCCACCAGTCGTGCATCACTGCACCTTTTGGAACAGAAGACGCCATCAAAACAAGCTTTCGATTTAGCATCGTCGCGCACCCAGTGACATTGTTTTGAACAACAAGCTCCTTCAAAGTTTTTGCGCTTGGATTGAGCTTTTGCGCCAAAACCATCGACTCCGCTAAAACATTTAAATCGCAATCAACAACTTTTAAGTCGGTGTGAACGAGGATTGGAATATCAGGATTTTGAGATTCCTTTTGCTTCATAGCAATCAAAGTCAGCTCTATTTTATCGCAAAGCCAAACATCATCATGATCGCAAAACATAGCATATTCAGAAGTTGACATTTTCAACAATTTAAAAAAATTTAAGCAAGGATTGCCAATATTTCGATTATTTTTATATAAAACAATTTTTTCAGGATATTTTTGCTTATATTTTTCTATAATGTCGCATGTTTTGTCAGACGAACAGTCATCAACAATGATTATTCTCCAGTTTGTATATGTTTGAGAGAAAATCGAATCAAGCTGTTGCGCTAAATATTTTTCAGAATTATATACAGCCAGTAATATGTCAATCATCGCTTTTTTCCGCCATTTCTCAAAAACTTGATCCTTGCTAAAAGATATTTCAGCTTTATCCCCAGTTTAACCAAAGCGCCAACCAAAAAATTATATTTAAATCTATAGTGTTTATCATAAAATATTTGCATACTTCGATAAAAATGCTTCAAACAAACTAAACTGCTTGAGCCGCTTTCGCCTTTAAGATGAGTTAAAAAAACTTCGCCATAGTATAAAACCATAAAGCCCTTTTGCCTTAGCCTATAACAAAGATCAATGTCTTCGCCATACATAAAATAGTCCTCGTCAAATCCAGAAATAAACTCAAAATCATCCCGCCTCATCATGATAAACGCTCCTGAAAGGCAGTCAACCTCGGCCACGTCTCGCTGGTCAACAAAAGTTTGATGATATGCTCCATATCTTTTAGACTCAGGCCATATTTTGTCCAGTCCAAGAAAATAGTATAAAGAATTTAGTGGCGTTGGAAATCCCCTTTTGCAGCCCGCATCCAGCTTCCCGCTTTTGAGAAGTTGGCGGACTCCAAGAGCCCCTATGTCGTCGTTGTGTATTAGTTTATTATATGCCTTGTCTATGGTGTTTTCATTTAAAATTGTGTCTGGATTTAAGAATAAAATATATTTTCCTAAAGCTTTTTTAGCGCCTATGTTGCAGGCATTTCCAAAGCCTTTATTAACAAATCCAGAAAAAATTCGAACTCTTGGATCTGAAAAGCAAAAAACTTCATCACTATATGTAGAGTTATCTACAACAATAATTTCATATTTCACCTCTTTAACCGTTTCTATAATCGATTCAATCGCATTTTTTGTTATGGAAGAAGTGTTGTGATTAACAACTATTATCGATAAATCCATATATTCTCCATGTTTGTAAATATTTTTTTTATGCAAAATCCCAAACTCCACCCATTCATTATATCACATACTCTCAAATTGTCAACAAAGTTAAAGCAATTAAATTAAATAATAATCAAAAATCAAGCACACAAAATCATTTTGTGCACTCGATCTGTCTGACAATTTAAGCTAGACAAGTTTAATTATCGCCATTTCAGCCGCGTCCCCACGACGAGGACCAAGCTTAACAATGCTTGTATATCCACCTTTTCTGTCGCTGTATTTAGGCGCGATTTCATCAAACAACTTTTTAGTCACAGATTCCTTTGTGACATATGACATGACTTGACGTTTGGAATGAAGCCCGCCACTTTTACCCAATGTTATCATTTTTTCAACCATACAACGAACTTCTTTAGACCTAGCCAGCGTTGTTTCAATTTTTCCATTTTCCAATAAAAAAGTCACCATAGCTCGAAGCATTGCTCGTCTGCTGTCAGATGCCCTGCCAAGCTTTCTTTTCCCTGCCATTTCTAATCACCCCTCACGGATTTCTCATTCTTCGTCACTTGGCTTGAAAGAATAGCCCAGTGATTTAACTTTTAATTCAACTTCATCTAAAGATTTTCTTCCTAAATTTCTGACTTTCATCATATCTTCTTCGGTATGATTTATCAAATCTCCAAGCGTGTTTATTCCTGCTCTTTTTAAGCAATTAAAAGAACGAACAGATAAATCAAGTTCCTCAATAGTCATCTCAAGCAAGTTTTCTCGAATGCTATCTTCCTTTTCAACCATTATGTTTTCTGAATACTTTTCCTCAGACAAGGTGGTGAATAAATTGAGATGTTCATTGAGAATCTTGGCAGCTAAAGATATTGCCTCTTTTGCAGATATTGTTCCATCGGTCCAGATGTCAAGAGTTAATTTATCATAGTCCGTCATCTGGCCAACGCGTGTGTTTTCAACGGAATAGTTAACCTTTAAAACTGGTGTATATATGCTGTCAACCGGGATAACGCCGATTATATTTGAACCTTCGCTTTTGTTCCTTTCCGCTGAAACATATCCCCTGCCGCGATCAACAACAAGCTCCATCTGCAGTTTTGCGCCTTTATCCAGGGTTGCTATATGCATCTTTGGATCTAAAATTTCAACGTCCGAATCAGCTTTGATGTCGCCGGCAGTTAGTTCTCCTTCTTTGTTCGAATTTATATAAATCGTCTTTGGAGTCTCGCCATGTATCTTAAGCGCCAAGCCTTTTATGTTTAAAATTATTTCCGTTATGTCTTCTTTAACACCAGGAATTGTTGAGAATTCATGCTGTATTCCATCTATTTTTATCGACGTCACTGCAGTACCTGGAAGTGAAGATAACAAAACCCTCCTGAGCGAATTGCCAAGCGTCACTCCAAATCCGCGCTCCAGCGGCTCAAGGACAAGTCTTCCATATGTTCCATCAGCTTTAACACTGGTTGCCTCAATCCTTGGCCTTTCAATTTCTATCATTAAAAAAAACCTCCTGTAAACAGTTTAGAAAACAATATTCCCTGGTGGTTCAAAATATCATCTAAACCAAACAACAAATTTTTTGCTCTGCCTGTTTTCCTAAATGTTGATTAAATTATTTTGAATACAGCTCAACTATTAAGTGTTCTGCGACGTCTAGTTCGACTTCATCTCGATTACACAAACGCTCAATCGATATCTTCATCGCGTCTTTATCGACCTTCATCCACATAGGCGTTGGCCGAGATGAGAAATTTTCAAAAACCGTTTTAAATTTTTCCAAAGATTTGCTTGAAGCTTTTAATTCAATAACATCCCCGGGTTTAACTAAAATTGAAGATATATTCACTTTTTTCCCGTTTAATGTAAAATGATTGTGTAGGATGAGTTGCTTGGCTTCAGCTCGAGACGACGCAAACCCTGCGCTATATATGACATTATCAAGCCTTGATTCCAAAATTTTCAGCAAATTTTCGCCCGTCATCCCAGCTTTTCTTTCAGCCATGTTAAAATATTTAGCAAATTGACTCTCCAAAACGCCATAGTACCGCTTAGCAAGCTGCTTTGCTCTAAGCTGAATTCCATAGTCAGAAATTTTTTTCCTAACCTGCCCGTGCTGTCCTGGGGCATATTCCCTCCGAGCAACAGAGCATTTGTCTGAGTAGCAGCGCTCGCCCTTCAAAAAAAGTTTTTTCCCTTCTCTTCGACAGAGCCTGCAAACCGCTCCAGTATATCTTGCCATTAAATATTACCTCCTGTTTCCAAATTTTTTAAACACGTCTTCTCTTTGGAGGGCGACATCCATTGTGAGGTATTGGCGTCACGTCTTTGATCATGCTGACTTCAAGCCCTGCGGATTGAAGCGCGCGAATCGCTGCCTCACGGCCAGATCCCGGCCCTTTAACAAAAACTTCAACAGATTTAAGCCCATGCTCCATAGCGGCTTTTGCTGCTTTTTCAGCTGCAGTTTGAGCTGCAAAAGGAGTTGACTTTTTGCTTCCGCGAAATCCTAATCCGCCAGATGAAGCCCAAGAAATCGCGTTTCCTTTTGTATCTGTTATGGTGACTATAGTGTTGTTAAAGGTTGCTTGTATATGGACAGAACCTTTTTGAATGTTTTTACGCTCTCTGCGCCTCCTGACAGCTGTCGTCTTTTTAGCAACTTTTGCCATGCTCCCATTCCTCCATTACTTCTTTTTGTTTGCCATAGTTTTCTTTGGGCCTTTTCTTGTTCGAGCATTGGTTTTGGTGTTTTGCCCGCGAACAGGCAACCCCATCCTATGGCGTCTTCCACGATAACAATTAATTTCAATAAGTCTTTTAATGTTTAAGCCAACTTCGCGCCTCAAATCTCCTTCAACGCTAATGTTTTTGTCGATATAATCACGAAGCTTTGACGTTTCATCCTCGCTCAAATCAGAAACTCTTGTGTCTGGATTAACGCCGGTTGCTTTTAAAATTTTTCTCGACATACTGCACCCGATGCCATATATATATGTCAAGCCTATTTCAATTCTCTTTCCTCTTGGCAAGTCAACTCCAGCTATTCTGGCCATTGTTGTTGCACCTCCTGTTTGATTTTTTTAATGCTATATTCTCAACCTTGCCGTTGTTTATGTTTTTTATTTTCACATATCACCATCACTCGCCCTTTGCGCTTAATAACTTTGCATTTTTCACACATGGGCTTGACCGAAGGCCGAACTTTCATTTTAAACTCCCTCCCTCTAAAATTTCAAACGCCCAGGATCAAATTTCACTTTGAGCGCCAGGTTATTCTGCCTTTGCTCAGATCATATGGCGACATCTCAACAGTCACCTTATCTCCAACCAAAATTTTTATAAAATTCATCCGCAATTTTCCAGATATATGCGCAAGTATGCGATGTCCGTTTTCAAGCTCAACCTGAAAGGTTGCGTTTGGCAAAGCTTCAACAACCCTGCCTTCAACTTCAATAACATCATCTTTTGACATAGCAGCCTCCTAATTTTCTGGGGTTTCTTGATCTTTATAATTATAACTATGCAAAAGAAGTCGTAGGGATTTATCCGTCCTATAGTCTGCTAAATCAACCAGTTTGTTGGTGGCCTTGATATGCAAAAAATTCTTAGGCTTTGGGCAACCAATTTTCCTTCTTTTGCCATCAGCTATATATGCGCGCTTCCCCTCAATCTTAACAACCAAATAAAATCGATCCTTATCATGACCTGCAACAGATTTAACTATCGCTCCTTTTTGAATTTCCATAATAAAGCTCCACTCCGCGCCTCAAGGTTTTGTCAAAATAACCGGGCCGCTTTTTGAGATTAAAACAGTGTGCTCAAAATGGGCTGACGGCGACCCATCCGCGGTTTTAATTGTCCATCCGTCGTCAAGGCGGACTATATCACCGCTTCCTTGATTGATCATTGGCTCGATAGCAATAACCATTCCAGCCATAAGGCGCGGGCCTTTCCCTGCCATGCCAAAGTTTGGAACTTCAGGGTCTTCGTGCAAATTTTTGCCAACGCCATGACCAACAAACTCCCGAACCACTCCATATCCATAAACCTCAACGGTTTTTTCAACAGCGGATGAAATGTCTCCAATCCTGTTGCCAACGATGGCCTGAGAAATCCCTGAATATAGAGCCTTTTGCGTTGTTTCTAAAAGCTTTTCAAGTTCTTTTGAAACCTCGCCGACTTTAAAAGTGTATGCATTATCGCCATGATATCCGTTATAAAAAGCTCCAACGTCAACGCTGACAATATCCCCACTTTTTAAGATGATGTCTTTGGAGGAAATTCCATGAATAACAGTGTCGTTGACGGATATGCAGGAAGAGGCTGGAAAGCCCTGATAGTTTAAAAAACTAGGCTCTGCTTTTTGCGAAATAATAAATTTTTCAACAGCTTTATCAATTTCCCATGTCGTGACCCCTGGCTTGCAAAGTTCGCCAGCAACCAGTAAAGCTAAAGCTGAAATCTTTGCTGCGTCTTGTAGTTTTATTATTTCGCGCTGCGTCCTCAAATTGATCATATATTGCCTCTGATTGCGTCAAGCGTTGCCTTCCTGGAAGACTCAACAGAACCATATTCCGTCACAACACAAAGCTTGTTTTGAGCCAAATAGTACTCTTTGAGCGGCTCCGTTTGATCATGAAAAACTTTTAATCTGTCTTTGATTGTTTCAACGTTGTCGTCTTTGCGCCGAACCAACTTCTCTTTGCAAAAATCGCAAACTCCTTCAACTTTTGGCTTTTTGTTCTGGGTGTGGTATGTTGCGCCGCATTTTTCGCAAACACGCCTTCCAGAGAGCCTTTCTAAAATGACTTCATCCGGAACGTTGATTTCAACGACTTTGTCAATGTTGATTTTCATTTCGTCAAGCGCTTCAGCTTGCGGCAAAGTTCGCGGGAAACCATCAAGAACAAAGCCTTCTTTGCAGTCATCACTTTTGAGCCTTTCCTTTAAAATCCCAATAACAATCTCATCCGGAACAAGCTTCCCAAGATCCATATATGACTTTGCTTTAAGCCCCAATTCATCGCCGTTTTTGATCGCTTCTCTCAAAATATTTCCAGTCGAAATGGCTGGTATGTGATATTCTTTGCAAATAGCCTCAGCTTGAGTTCCTTTGCCGGCTCCCGGCGCTCCCAACAGTATTAAATTCATAAAATTTCCTCCCAATTTTTAATAAAAATGCTAAAAATCTCAGCCCAAAAAGCCTTTGTGTTTCTGCATGGTTAGCTGGGATTCAATGACGCGAACAGTCTCAAGAGCAACTCCAACGATAATGACAATCGACGTTCCGCCCAAAGCGAGATTTAAATGAACATTGGAAATATATAATGTTAATTTTGAAAAAACAATCGGAAAAACAGCAATAAACGCCAAGCCTATCGCTCCAACCATAGATATTCTCCACAAAACTTTAGAAATATATTCTGAAGTCGCTTTTCCTGGCCGAATTCCCGGAATCGAACCGTTGCTCTTTCTCAAATTATTTGCGATTTCTATTGGATTATATTGAATCGTGACGTAGAAGAAGTTAAATGCGATTATCAAGAAGAAATATATTATGGCATATGACCAGGAGTCATATCTGAAGAATGAAAAGAAATCATACCAAAATGTTCCTTGCTCAGGCTGCAAAAATCCGCTTATCATGCTTGGCATTCCCAAAATTGAACTTGCAAAAATTATTGGCATAACGCCGCTCATGCTGACTTTAACGGGAATATGGGCGCTTTGACCAGCATACATCTTTCGGCCAACAACACGTTGAGCATATTGTATGGGAATTCTGCGCTCTCCCAGATGCATAACAACAATCAAAACCACCATTGCAAAAAATATTACAACAATTATGGGAACATATGCATAGAATTCATATTTGCCAGCCATTGCCGCCTCAATCATATGCCAAAGAGACATGATCGCCGAAGGAGCTCTTGAAACCATTCCAGCAAACAAAATTATTGATATTCCATTTCCAATTCCTCTTTCGCTGACGCGTTCTCCAAGCCAAACGATAAAGGCCGTTCCTGCTGTTAAGGTTGCGACGATGATGACAGCTGCAAAAATTCCGTCAAAGTCTCTGGTGTATTTAACTGCATAATGCGCCCTGAGAAGCAAATAATATCCTGTTCCCTGAATTAAAGCCAAAACAATTGTTAAATATCTCGTTATTTGAGATAATTTTTTGCGACCTTGCTCGCCTTCGTCTTTGAGACGCTCGAGCGCAGGAATCGCAACTGTTAAAAGCTGAATGATGATTGATGAGTTGATGTATGGCGTGATTGACAAAGCAAATATGGTTGCTGTCGACAAGCCACCTCCAGACATGACGTCCAAATATCCTAAAAAACTGCCCGCTTGGTTTATGGCGCTTTCTATGTAGGAGGCGTCAATAAACGGAACAGGAATTGCAGACCCCATCCTATATATCAAGATTATCAAAAATGTAAATAATAGTTTGTGCTTTAAGTCTTTAATGCCAAAAGCTTTTGAAAACACTTCGAACATACCACTACACCTCGGCCTTTCCTCCTAGATTCTCAATCTTCATTTTAGCAGAATTTGAAAACTTCGACGCAACAACGGTTAGCTTTTTGGTTAACTCGCCATTTCCCAAAACTTTAAGCCCGTCAAATTTCTTTTTAACCAGCCCAGCAGCTTTTAGGGAATTAAAATCAACCCGTGAGCCGTCTTCAAACCTTTCAAGATCGCCGACATTAACTATAGCATATCTTTTTGCAAAAATGTTGTTGAATCCGCGCTTAGGGACCCTTCTTTGCAAAGGCATCTGGCCTCCTTCAAACCCAGGCCGAACTCCTCCGCCCGAACGCGCGTTTTGCCCTTTGTTTCCTTTTCCAGACGTCTTTCCAAGGCCCGAACCAGCCCCGCGACCAAGCCTTTTTCGAGATTTTTTCGAGCCTGGCGCCGGAGACAATTCATAAAGCTTCATAAAATTTCACACCCCCCTCTTTCTTTTTTGGTTTTATTCAGATATCACTTCAACAAGATGAGAAATCTTGCTTATTTTTCCACTGGTTGAAAGATTGTCTGGCTGTTTAGCAACATCCCCTATCTTTTTAAGACCAAGCGACTTTGCAACAGCAATTTGATTTTTATTGGCACCTATCAAGCTTTTAACCAGTTTTATGCTAATCGCCATTTTTAAATGCCCCCTTTTTAAGCCAAAATTTCTTGCGGAGTTTTTCCACGAATTATTGCGACATCTTCAACATTACGCAAAGCACACAGGCCCGCAAGCGTTGCGCGAACAACATTTATTGGATTGTTGCTTCGAAGAGCTTTAGTTCGAATGTCTTTTATTCCTGCTATTTCAACAACAGCGCGAACTGGCCCTCCAGCAATAACTCCTGTTCCTTCTGGAGCTGGCTTCAGGAGAACTCGACCCGCTCCATACGCTCCAATTATTTCATGAGGAATCGTTGTCCCTTTGAGGGCGATCGTTAAAAGATTTTTCTTTGCGTTTTCGATTCCCTTTCTAACAGCATCCGGAACCTCTCCAGATTTGCCAATTCCCATTCCAATTCTTCCTTTGCCGTCTCCAACAACAACCAAAGCCGCAAATTTAAAAATTCGACCGCCTTTAACTGTTTTTGAAACGCGGTTTATCGAAACAACTCTTTCCTGAAATTCCAAAGAACCCGATTCATTTTTATCTTTTCTAGCCAAAACTAAACCCCCTCCTTTTTAAAATTTAAGCCCACTTTTTCGAGCCCCCTGCGCGAGTTTTTCAACGCGTCCGTGATATAAATAGCCTCCGCGATCAAAAACAACCTTTTCTATTCCTTTTTCAAGCGCCCGTTTTCCAATCAATTCCCCAACCTTCTCGGCAGCTTCCTGATTTCCTCCGTTTGCGCCAAATTCCTTTTCAACAGAAGAAGCGCTGGCAAGCGTCGTTCCGGTGGTGTCGTTGATGATTTGCGCATATATGTTTTTAGCTGAACGAAAGACACAAAGTCTCGGCCGTTTGGCTGTTCCGGAAACTTTCGCGCGAACCCTGCGATGTCTTTTTGCTCTTTGTTTAGTCAGCATATTTTACTTCACCCCTTTTCGATTTTAACCTTTAGAGCCCTTGCCGGCCTTTCCTTCTTTAAGTTTAATGTGTTCGCCAGCATATTTAATTCCCTTGCCTTTATATGGCTCTGGGGGCCTTTTTTCCCGAACTTCTGCTGCAAATTGGCCAACTTTTTGTTTATCAGCTCCCAAAATGACGATTGAGTTTTGATTTGGAACATCAATTTGAATCCCATCAATTTCAGGAACAACAACTTGGTGCGAAAAACCAAGGTTCATAACTAGATTCTTGCCCTGCTTTTGAACTCTATATCCAACTCCATTGACCTCAAGCTCCTTCTTAAAGCCATTTGTCACGCCCTCAACCATATTAAAAATCAGCGACCGAGTCAGCCCATGAAGACTCCGGTTTTTTTTATTATCATCCGGCCTTTTGACTGTTATGACGCCATCTTTTAAGCAAACAGCCATATTTTCGCTAAAATCTCTTTCCAAGCTCCCTTTAGGGCCTTTAACAACTATGTGGTTGCCGCTTATTGTAACATCAACTCCGGCAGGAACTTGAATGGGCGAATTACCAATTCTTGACATATCTTTTCCTCCTCACCAGACAAATGCCAGAACTTCTCCGCCAGCATTAGCCTTCCTGGCCGCTTTATCCGTCATAACTCCTTTTGATGTCGAAATAATCGCAACCCCTAAGCCTTTCATAACTTTTGGCAGTTCTTTACAATTTGCATACATTCTCAAGCCGGGCTTTGAAACTCTTTTAAGCCCGCTAATAACTGGCTTTTTGTTTTCTGTATATTTTAATTTGATTCGAATGACCCCTTGCCGATCATCCTCGATGATATCATAGCCTCCAACAAACCCCTCTTGAGCAAGAATCTTTGCTATGGATTTTTTCATGTTCGACGCGGGAACATCAACCGTTTCATGCTTAGATGAACTTGCATTTCGAATGCGCGTTAGCATATCAGCTATAGTATCAGTCATCTGCATATCCTAAACCTCCTTTAACTCGTGCTTATAGTATTATAGCGCCTGTTTATTACCAACTGGATTTTCTGACGCCCGGAATATAGCCTTTATATGCTAATTCCCTAAAACATATGCGACACACGCCATATTTTCGCAAATATGCATGTGGCCTGCCGCATATCTTGCATCTGTTGTAAGCACGGGTGGAAAACTTAGGCTTCCTTTGTTGTTTAACCACCATAGACTTTTTTGCCATTTGTTTTTCCTCCCTTAACTGTTTTTAAAAGGCGCGCCCATGAGCCCAAGCAACTCTTTGGCTTCTTCGTCGGTTTTTGCCGTGGTGACGAAGCATATGTCCATCCCTCGAGTTTTGTCTATTTTATCAAAATCAATCTCAGGGAAGATCAGCTGCTCTTTAACGCCCATATTATAGTTTCCTCGTCCGTCAAAAGAATTTGGATTAAGCCCTCTAAAGTCACGAACACGCGCCAGCGCAACGTTGAAAAGACGATCTATGAATTCATACATTTTCTCCGAGCGCAACGTTACTTTACACCCAATTTTCATTCCTTCACGAACCTTAAAATTTGCAACCGACTTTTTGGCCCGACAAACTATTGGATGCTGGCCAGTTATTTTTTCGAGATCGTTCATTATTGCGCCAATAACCTTTGAATTGTCTTTAGCCTCTCCTGCCCCAACATTAATAACAACTTTTTCAAGCTTCGGGATCTCCATGACGCTTTTATACCCAAATTTTTTCATCAGTTCCAGCGAAACTTCGTTTTTATATTTCTCTTTTAATCTTGCCACGTCCGAAAAACCTCCTTTCCCTAAAATAAGCCATCACAATGTTTGCATTTTCGCATTTTTTTGCCTTTTTCATCAAATCCGTGGGCAATTCGAGTTGGTTTGCTGCATTTTGGGCAGACAAGCATAACCTTCGACGCATACATCGGCGATTCAACGTCAACTATGCTCCCAACTGCGCCTTGCTGCCTTGGCTTGAGATGCTTTTTTGAAAGGTTGACCTTTTCAATAATAACCTTTCTTTCTTTCAAAGAAACCTGGACAATTTTGCCTCGTTTTCCCTTTTCTCTTCCGCTGAGAACCTGAACCTGGTCGCCGGTTTTAACGTGCAACTTTTGTTTCATTTTGTACTGCACCTCCCCCCTCACAACACTTCAGGAGCAAGCGAAAGGATTTTCATATAGTCCTTATCCCTAAGCTCTCTGGCAACTGGCCCAAAGATTCGAGTCCCTCTGGGATTTTTGTCTTCTTTAATTATAACAGCAGCATTTTCATCAAAGCGAATATATGTTCCGTCGTCTCTGCGGACGCCTTTTGCTGAGCGAACAATAACCGCCTTAACAACATCGCCTTTTTTAACAACGCCGCCCGGTGTTGCTTTTTTGACCGAAGCAACAACAACATCTCCTATATTTGCATATCTCTTGCGCGACCCTCCAAGAACACGAATACACATAAGCGATTTGGCCCCCGTGTTGTCGGCCACTTTGAGATACGTTTGCATCTGTATCACAATGTGTTCCTCCTAACTGTTGTCACCGCATTTTTAAAGCAAATTTATCTATTTTGCCTTCTCCAAAACGCTGACAATTCTCCATCTTTTGCACTTTGACAAAGGACGAGTTTCCATAATCTGGACCTTATCCCCAATAAGACAACTGTTGCCTTCATCATGCGCCTTTAGCTTAACAGTTCTTTTAACAATCTTTTTGTAAAGCGGGTGACGAACATTGTCAACAACAGCAACAACGGCTGTTTTGTCCATCTTATTGCTAATAACCTTTCCAACTCGAGTTTTTCTAAGCTTTCTTGGCTCACTCACCATTTCTTCCCCCCTTCATTTTCAGATTAATCAACGTCCTTTTTAAGTTCACGCTCACGAATAATTGTTAAAATCCTGGCTATGTCTTTTTTAACAATCCGAATCCTCATCGGATTTTCCAGCTGATTAACGGCATTTTGAAAACGCAAATTAAAAAGCTCAGCTTTCAGTTCCTTTAATTTTTTTTGAAGTTCGTCAACGTTATTTTTTCTGAGTTCACTAGCTTTCATTATTGCTCACCATCCGTTTCCTGATTCCTAATCAAAAATTTGCATTTGATTGGCAATTTATGCATAGCAAGCCTCATAGCCTCTCGCGCTGTCTCTTCGGCGATTCCGCCTATTTCAAACATAACTCTTCCTGGTTTAACAACCGCAACCCAAAATTCAGGCGCGCCTTTTCCTTTTCCCATTCGAACTTCCGCGGGCTTTTTAGTTATGGGTTTGTCTGGAAAAATTTTAATCCAAACCTGCCCCCCACGCTTAATATAACGCGTCATTGCAACACGCGCAGCTTCAATTTGATTAGACGTTATCCATCCTGGCTCAAGCGCTTGAAGGCCAAATTCACCGTATGTGATTTTGTTTCCTCTTGTCGCTTTTCCCTTCATCCGGCCGCGGTGAACACGGCGAAATTTAACACGTTTTGGCAATAACATTACTGGTTGCCCCCTTCCTCTCTAGAAGCGCCACCTCGACGATTATTGCGACGTCTGCGTGGATTTTCAGGCTTTTGCTCAGGCTCATTTCCCAAGACCTCTCCTTTATATATCCAAACTTTGACGCCAATCCTGCCATAGGTTGTTTTCGCTTCAGCAAAGCCATAATCTATGTCTGCGCGGAGAGTTTGCAAAGGGATTGTTCCTTCGTGGTAGCTCTCGCTGCGCGCAATTTCAGCCCCGCCTAAACGCCCAGCAACTCTAATTTTAATTCCCTTGGCTTTAAGTTTCATTGTTCGCCCAATAGACTGTTTCATGGCTCTTCTAAATGAAACTCTTCGCTCGAGCTGGGCTGCGATGCTCTCCGCAACAAGTTGAGCGTTTTTGTCAGGGCTTCTGACCTCAACAATGTTTATATATACGTTTGATTTAACCATTTTTTCAATTTGAGATTTTAATTTTTCAATTTCAGACCCGCCTTTTCCAATAACGATTCCGGGTTTGGCGCAGTGGATATGAAACTTGGTTTTTGTTGCGCTGCGTTCAATTTCAATTTTTGAAATCCCAGCTGCATATAATCTCTCTTTTAAAAACTTGCGGATTTTATAGTCCTCAAGGATCATGTTTCCAAAATTTTTCTTTCCAGTAAACCAGCGAGAGTCCCAATCTTTAATGACGCCAACTCTCAAGCCATGCGGGTTAACTTTCTGACCCATATCACGATTTCCCTCCTTCCTGTTTCTCAATCTCCCTAACCTTCAGGGTGACGTGAGATGTTCTTTTAAATATGCGATGCGCCCGGCCTTTTGAAACCGGCCTGATTCTTTTAAGCGTTGGCCCCGGCGTTGCAAAACATGTTGAAACATATAAATTGCTCGAGTCCATATTAAAATTATTTTCCGCATTAGCCACAGCAGATTTAAGCAACTTTTTTAAGTCTTCACAAGCCGCTTTTGGAGTGTGTTTCAAAATTGCCATGGCTTCAGTTGTTTTTCTTCCTCGAATTAAATCAAGAACTATTTTCACTTTTCGTGGCGAAATCCTGATAAATTTCAACCTAGCTGTTGCCTCCATATTTCAATTAACCTCCTCTCGGCTTATTTTGACGTTTTAGCTCCAGCATGCCCTTTATAGGTTCGCGTTGGAGCGAATTCACCGAGCTTATGACCAACCATATCTTCAGTAATATAAACAGGAATATGCTTGCGACCGTCATGAACTGCAAAAGTGTGTCCAACAAAATCCGGAAATATTGTTGACGAACGAGACCATGTTTTTAAAACTTTTTTCTCGCGATTTTCATTCATTTCCTGGACCCTTTTTAAAAGAACCGGTTGGACATATGGCCCCTTTTTAACGGATCTTCCCATATGAAGTTTCCTCCTTTCAAAGTTTTTCTTCCATTTATATATATGAGCCTTTACTTAGCGGTCCTGCGTTTAACGATGAATTTATCCGAACGGTTGTGTTTCTTGCGGGTTTTATAGCCTAAAGCTGGTTTGCCCCATGGGGTGACAGGACCTGGCCTTCCAACTGGCGATTTTCCTTCTCCTCCGCCGTGAGGGTGGTCGTTAGGGTTCATGACGGATCCGCGAACTGTTGGCCTAAAGCCTTTATGGCGCGTCTTGCCGGCTTTTCCAACTTTAACGTTTTCATGATCTAAATTTCCAACCTGCCCAACAGTTGCAAAACAAACAACCGGAATTTTTCGAAGCTCTCCGGAAGGAAGCCGGACCAGAGCATATTTTCCTTCTTTTGCCATAAGCTGCGCCATGTTGCCAGCAGAGCGAACAAGAACAGCCCCTTTGCCTGGATATAGTTCTATATTGTGGATAAATGTTCCAACCGGAATATCCTTCATGGAAAGCGCATTTCCGGGCTTTATATCCGCGTCAGCACCGTTTCTAATAATGGCTCCAACGCAAAGCCCATTAGGCGCGATTATATATCGTTTTTCCCCGTCTTCATATTTTAAAAGGGCAATGTGCGCAGACCTGTTTGGATCATATTCGATCGTTTGAACTGTTGCGCTGATTCCAATTTTGTCGCGCCGAAAATCGATAACACGATATTTTTTTCTGTTTCCGCCGCCCCTGTGGCGAACTGTGATCTTTCCGGTGTTGTTGCGGCCTGAATGTTTTTTCAAAGGTTTGAGCAAACTCTTCTCGGGCCGAACTCCAGATAAACCGGAATAGTCTGTCACAGTCATGTTGCGCCTTGAGGCGGTTGTTGGTTTATAGCTTTTAATAGCCATCTCTCTCTCTCCTTCTCGAACGCCCCAAATTCCAAGAGCCTTAAAAACTCCAAATATTCAGAACATCCTGTTTTGGTTTAGCGACAAAGCATCACTTGCTTCATCATTCAACACCCTTTGTTTGGTTAAAACATGTTGTCGAAAAATTCTATGGTTTTAGAGCCGGGAGCCAGCGTGACAATGGCTTTTTTCCAATCAGGACGATATCCTGAGGTTGAACGATGACGAACATATCGCCCCTTGCAGTTGAGGGTGTTGACTTTGGAAATTTTAACGCCAAAAAGCTCTTCAACAGCTCCTTTGATTTGTATTTTGTTTGCGCTTTTTGCAACTTTGAAAGTGTATTTACGCTGCTGCATTCCCCTCATTGTGTGTTCTGTGACTATGGGGCGCAAAATAATGTCATGAGCAGAAAGGTTCATTATTCATACACCTCCTCTATTTTGCTGAGCGCTCCAACGTCTAAAATCAGCTTGTCGTGGTTTAATATGTCATATACATTGAGCTCGCCAAAATACGCCGTCTTGACTCCTTTTATGTTGGATGCGCTCCTCTTAACTTTATCGTCTATCCTCGACAAAACAATCAAAGCTTTTTTGTCCGCGCCTAAAGCACTTAGAATTTTCATGAATTTTTTGGTGCTGTATTCATTCATTTCAACATTATCGACTAAAACAAGCTCAGATTCGGCCAATTTAGAAGAAAGCGCAGATCTCATCGCAAGCTTTTTAACCTTCTTGTTGAGCGAAAAACGATAGCTTCTGGGCTTTGGACCCAAAGCAACTCCGCCATGAACCCACTGCGGCGATCGAATTGATCCCTGGCGTGCATGCCCCGTTCCTTTTTGCCGCCAAGGTTTCCTCCCGCCTCCTCTGACTTCTGTTCGAGTCAAAGTGGACTGGGTTCCTTGCCTGCAATTTGCAAGATGATTAACAACACACATATGCAAAACAGGCAAATTAGGCTCAATCGCAAAAACAGAATCCAAAAGAACCCTCTGGCCAACTTCCTTTCCTTCAATGTTTAAAACTGCAACAGTTGACATCAATCTTTCCTCCTTTCTCAAGATTTCTTAATGCTGTTTGTTATTATAATGACTCCGCCTTTTGGACCGGGAACAGCGCCTTTGATTGCAATTAAATTGTTTTCAACATCAACCTTAGCAACAACAAGGTTTTGTATGGTGACCCTGTTTTTCCCCATATGACCAGGCATTTTCTTGCCTTTTGGAATTCGTGACGGGTCTGAAGCTCCCGCCATAGAGCCAGCGTGTCTTGCGACAGGACCGGTTCCGTGGCTTGCTTTAAGGGTGTGGTTTCCATAGCGCTTAATTGTTCCAGCGAAGCCTTTTCCTTTGCTCGTCCCGCAAACGTCAACAAAATCCCCAGCTTCAAAAACGTCAACTTTGACTATTTTCCCCAGCTCAAAACCAGAGCAATCATCAAAGCGAAACTCTCTCAAAAACCGCTTTGGCGCCGCGTCTGCCTTTCTAAAATGGCCCATTTTCGGCCGATTCACCCTTGAAGCTTTTAAATCATCAAATCCCAATTGAATTGCGTCATATCCGTCATTTTCCAGAGTCTTTTTCTGGACAACAGCGCAAGGCCCCGCTTCAACAACAGTCACGGGAATGACTTTTCCTTGCTGGTCAAAAATTTGAGTCATGCCAACTTTTTTCCCGATAATTCCTTTTTTCATCATTCTTCCTCCTGTTTATTTGCTGAAAAAATCAGCTTGGTTATTGGTTGAAAAAATTTTCAACTTGACCTGTCGGTTAGCGGTTGGACATTTGCCAACTTGACCTTAAATTTTTAAAAATCAAAACAAAATCCCTAGAGTTTTATTTCGATTTCAACACCGGCAGGAAGGTCTAGATTTTGGAGCGCCTCAACTGTCTTGTTGGAAGGGCGCAAAATGTCGATCAGGCGCTTATGAATCCGCATTTCAAACTGCTCGCGGCTGTCTTTGTATTTGTGGACAGCGCGAAGTATTGTCACAACTTCTTTTTTGGTTGGGAGAGGGATTGGCCCCGAAATTTGAGCTCCCGTCCTCGTTGCAGTTTCAACTATCTTTTTGCAAGACGCATCAACTATCCTGTGGTCATAGCTTTTAAGCCTAATCCTGATTTTGTCTTTAACTGCCAAATTGTTCGCCTCCTTGAAAATTATTTGTATATAGTCATATTATAGTCGGCATGAATCATTGACACGCTGCCGGGTGTGTCACGTGTGCCGGTAAACAAACCAAGCCCCAAAGAAAACAGCTTGCAAACACAGCAGCTTATGCTGAAAATTTTCCAGCACAGTTCTGCAAAAAAAAAGACACACCCAACCCCCATCAAAACCTGCCGCCCGATTTAAAAACCGGACATACTCCACGGAAGTTCCCCGCAAGAATCGCAGCCATCTCCCGCTTCAACGCACATCTTGTATAACAATACTCTCACAGTATACCACATCCTAAATAATATTTCAATAGTTTTTTTAATTTTTTTTAATTTATTGTGTTTTTGGATTAGGTTATATTTGTTCCCTCAATTCCTTTTTTGAAAATATGAGAATTAAACTAAAAATCCTCAACAATACAACATATCCTTGATCGCGTTAAAAAAACCACAAAAAAGCCAATTCAAGCGCCGCCGTCTCACAACTAACTGTAATATTAAACCTTACTTAAACGCAAAGTCCTTTTAAAAGCGTCCGTGACAAGTGGTAGGTTGGCATGCTTGAGGGCGGGCGCTCTTTTTAACCTTGGCTTGTCATTGACGCTTTGAAAAAATTTGACATTTTAAATTAGGGTTAACTGTTAGGTTTATGGTTGGCGGGCAAATTGTTAAATTTTTTTAAGTTGATTAGAATTTTTTGAGCTAAAATTTTAATGGGACAAATATAACCTAAAATCTACTGTTTGTCTAAAAAATTCGATATCATATGCTTTTTGTGTCATATATCAACTATATTACACTATAAAACAAATTGAACTCTATTTTCTCTGTTCGCTATGCCTTGAGAAAAACCTTCATAGTAAAGCCTTTTTAGGATGACGTTTTTTGAATTTGTGAAAATATATCTATTGTCATTATAAAATCCGCGAAAATATCCGCGCATCCTACAGCCGCTTTTACAGCCTTCAATATAGGATTTTTTGAGCCTTGCTTTAAAATCACTGAGTTCTTGCGCATCATAAATATCATATCTAAACAGGTTTTTCCACTTTGCTTGATTTATTTCAAATTTAGGAAAATCACTTCCACAAAATTCATCGAATCCAAGTTTAAACATATTATTTTCATATATATCCATATATGTTTTCACATTATTCGTCGGATTGTTTATCTTTTTGGGGATATATATTTCGGCTTCTTCGATGTCTTCTTTAACGTCTTCTTTTAAATTTGCGAAAAGCTGCTTGCTAAAAGCTTGTTCATATGTCTTTTTCGCCTCGCTCCAATCCAACGTGTTTAGGCGATCATAATAATTATCGCTTTGCGAATCCAAATCATATTTTGCCATATTTTCGATTGAATTTAAATAAGCCTTGTCATAAATTTCTTGAGATTTCGGGTCTTTATCATATATCGCGCGAGATCCACATTTTTTGCCATCACAAGTTCCAATATTTTTTACAACTTTTTCAAACTGCATTTCATAAATGGCCTGAATGTTTAAATTGCTCGAAAATTTATGGCTTTTGCTAAAATGAAGTTTTGCATCTAATTCAGCAGTTGCAATGGCATACGTTGTCATATATGTTTCTATAAAATTTTTGTCTTTTCCGATAAAATTCAACTCTGTTTTGTTATCTTGGGCATCTTCAAGGGCGGCTAGATGAGCTTTTTGTGAATTCCAATAACCATCAATATCATATTTTATATTGCAACTGGCGTGATATTTTTTAATCCAATCAAAATAAAGCTCTTCCATTTGAATTTTATAGTCATACGGATCACCACATTTTAAAATATTAATTTCATTATCAAAATTCGGGTTTGATGAGTCAAAAACATTTTTAATGTTTTTACACATAATTTTTAATATGAGCTGTTTAATCAAATCTTTCTCTTGGGTTATTAATTTATCGATTAGTGATATTTTTGTTTCTAAAAAATCAAATTTTTCTTTAAGATTATTTTTAACTGGATTAGATTTTATTTGATTTTGAGGGCTTTTTTTAATCCAATTCAGAATTTTTTCATATAAAAAGCGGTCAAATTTGTTTTTGATTTTTGAAATCGCTAGCTCACGTTTCCATCCGTAACTTGTTTGATATTCAACACAAATTGAAGTCATAACAGGACCCATGAATGAAATATGTTCTAAAAATATAGAATTCATGGATCTTCTGATTTTATTTCGACTTTTATCTTTTTCGTCTTCGCTGTTTTTGTCAACTATGTTTTTGCATATGTTTTTTTCATCGATAAGGATATCATCGGCCTCCATGTCGCTATATGCGCGTTGCTTTTTGAGCCCCAAATCCAATTTTTTCAATTTCGCACTTTTGACAATTTCAACATCCTGTGCGCTGAATAAATTTTGTGTGTTTTCACTAAAAATTTTGTCAATGATGCAATGTGTGTTTGCGCTTTCAATGCTGGCGCTCCAACATTTGCGCATTAAGTCAACAACGTCTTTTTTGATTGGAGGGTCCTTTTTTATCAAATCCAAAAAGTTGTTTTTTTCAAGTAATATACTAATGGCTTTGCAGCCGTTCAGCGCTGAATAGTCATCATTATTTATGCATAAAGACAACAATTTAAATATATCATATAAATTTTTCTGATCAATATCATTATTTTTATCGACCAAACAATATATGGCGTCGGAAACTTTTTTTAGGGCATCGTTGTTGTCACAGCATTTTGACAGTAAATTTATGATTTTAGGTATATTATTTAGAGCGTAGTTATCGCAAACTTTTGAATTGATCCAGTCTTTGACGGCCGAAGCAACGTTCAACTTAGCATCATGATTTTGAGAACATTCCGTTAAGATATCTTTGAGTTCTTCTCCATTTTCATTGTAAACATTATTAAAAAATTTTCCACCAACCAGCCTTCCAATGGAACATGCCACATATTTTCGCGCACAAGCCTTGTTTAAACACCTCTTTAATATGTCTTTAATTTTAACATCATGGCTTTGATCAATTTCATTAAAGCACTTCTTTTTGGCTGAAACAGCAATCGCCCGGGCAATAACGTCTTCTTGATCATGAAAATTTTTCATCCTTGATAACTTGTCGATTATTTCTGAAGATATTTTTAAGTCTTCCCCAATATTTTCAACATCATATGATTTTATCAAATCACCAGTTAAATTTTCGATTTGTTTTTTTTCTAAATTTTGACTATTTTGCTCGCTTGAGCCAGGCTTGGGAGGATTTGCGCTTGCAAGCCCTGGCGTTGCAAATATCATACTTAAAGCGCATAACGCGGCCATAATTCTCTTGTTCATATAAACTCTCCTCCATATCATTTTTTATGATAAAACATGTTTTTGATGTTTTTTTACAAAACGTTAGCTTCATTTGCGCTGAAGCAGCAAAACGGCAAAGCAAACAAAAACCACTGAGGCTAATTCGACAAAATATCCAAATATAACACGTTTATTTTACAATTTCATCAAAATTTTGTCAACCCCTTTTTTGTAAAACACATCGCTACCGATAGGTTTGAATACTGATATTTTGCAGTTTATGTCAAGGGTTTTCGAAAATATGAGAATTTGGTTAGAAAAAACCAACTCTTTCAAACCGCCCTCAATCAAGCAGACTTGAGGATGCAAGTCTATCCCTTCTCCCGTATATTTTAAACATGCTTTGAGTATTTTTTATATAGCTAAAAATCTATTAAACATTAAATCTAAACAAGACAATGTCTCCGTCCTGCACCACGTAATTTTTGCCCTCCAGCCTGACCAAACCTTTTTCCTTCGAAGCCGCCATGCTTCCGCATTTTATGAAATCATCAAACGAAACAACTTCAGCGCGAATGAATCCTTTTTCAAAATCAGAATGGATTTTGCCGGCTGCTTGAGGGGCTCTGGTTCCTTTTTTTATGGTCCATGCGCGAACTTCAGGTTCCCCAGCTGTTAAATATGAGATGAGCCCTAATAATTTATAACTCGTTTTAATTATCCTGTCAAGGCCGGATTCTTCAAGGCCCAAATCTTCCAAAAAAAGCTTCCTGTCTTCAAAAGACATTTCGCTTAAATCTTCCTCAATTTTTGCGCAAATAGGAAACATGGCTGCATTCTCAGAGCTTGAAAATTCAATAACTTTTTGAAGGCCAGGGTGGTTTTTTAAACCATTTTCATAATCTTTTTCAGATAAATTAGCCGCATATATCACCGGTTTTCTCGACAAAAGCTCCAAAGAATCAAGAAAGAGCCGATCGTCTTCCGAAGGAGTTTCAAATCCTCTTGCGCTTTTTCCATCCTCCAGCCAACCAAGTAATGTTTCCAAAAGCTCAATTTGGCCCAAAAGTGATTTGTCTGCTTTGGATTGCTTTTTAATTTTTTCAATCCTGCGCTGCAAAATTTCGATATCGGAAAAAATAAGCTCGAGGTTTATTGTCTCAATGTCGCGAATGGGATCTATTGATCCGTCAACATGAACAATGTTCGAATCTTCAAAACAGCGAACAACGTGGATAACAGCGTCAACTTCGCGGATGTTTGATAAAAATTTGTTTCCAAGACCTTCTCCTTTTGACGCGCCTTTAACAAGCCCTGCAATATCAACAAATTCCAAAACGGCCGGAGTCACTTTTTTTGGGTTATATATTTTTGCAAGATCATCAAGCCTTGAATCCGGGACTGAAACAATCCCAACATTTGGGTCAATTGTGCAAAAAGGGTAGTTTGCGGATTGCGCGCCACCTCCTGAAAGGGCGTTAAACAATGTGCTCTTGCCGACGTTTGGAAGCCCAACCATGCCTAGTTTCATAACAAAATCACACTCCATACTGAAAATGAAAATATATTTTTCAAATAATTAACATATATAGATAATATCATAAAATTTTGCTGGCGTCAAAGCATAAATAGTTAAGAGTAAAATGACTCAGGATACTATTTTATTGGGTTATATTTGTCCCCTTAATCCTTTTGCTCAAAATATATGACGCTTTGTTTGGAATTTTCGACAAAAACTAATATCCTAAATCATGTTCCAAAAAACAACGCAAAAGCCAATTCAACTGCCGCCCGCTCACAACTGACCGTAATAGCAAACCTTTCTTGAGCGCAAGTTTCTTTGAAAGCGTCAGTGATAAGTGGTAGTTAAGCGCCCTGGAGAGTTTGTCAGGCTTTTTGATCTTGGCTTTTAATTGGCGAGTTGAAAGAGGGGCATTTTGAATTAGTTTGAATTGCATGGTTAAATTGCGAGATGGAGGCGATTTAAGCTGCTGGCCCCATTGTTTTTTAGAATGCTCTTGAGGGGACAAATATAACCCAACGAAATCATACAAATAGTGTTTTGTTTTTCGCAAAAAAATATGCTAAAAATTTACAAAAACTTAACATTTAATTGATATTTTTGTTATATACTGTTTTCCGTTGACGCGTTTATTTATACTATGTGTGAAAAATATTATGTTTTAAGGAGTTATGGCTGTTTATGCGCATAAAAATTTTAAAAAAGATTCTTTCGGTCATGCTTGCAGGTGCTGTTGCTTTGGCAACGCCGGGGATTTCTGTGAGTGTTGTGGCTTCAGGAAAGGGTAAAAAATCAGCAGCTAAAAAAGCGAAAAAGAAGAATAAGCAAAAAGAGGAGAAAAAAGAAGACGAGAAAATCCAGGAAAACGCAATCCAAGAAGAAAAAATGGATTTTATTTCAAACTCATCAGAAAAATTTCAAATTGGGTCTATTGAATTTATTAATTTTGCTCCGCATATTGACAGCATATCACCAATTGCAGAACCAGAGGATTGTTCAAAATTTGCTGGACTTTTAGAGAAAGGTCTTAATAGTGAGCAAGACACCAAAGATTTTGTTGACATTTTCCACAAATTATTAACAACCACAAATTTTTTTGAAAAATATAAAGAAGACAATCGCATAAATTTTATTAATTCCATACAATGCTTGTTGAAATGTCACGTGACTGACGAGACCAAAGGAAAAATTGTTCAAATCATTGGCGAGTTAGCTGAAAAAAATTTGTTGAAAGTTTTTTCAAAAAAAGATGTTCAATTTGTTGTTGAATGGATTTTTAAGTGTCCAATTGACAGTAACATTAAAAAAGATCTTTCAGAAACCCTTGAAAAATTAATTAGACGCCATTTTTGGTTTATATCAAATCAAAAAGCGCCAATTTCCAAGCTGATTAATGTTTTGGAAAAGTGTCTGGATGTTGATGAGGCCAGGAAAAATGTTCTGGAGATTATAAAAGCTATTATAAATGACGACATTATTAACAGCCAAAATTGTGGTTGTAAAATTATAGACATAATAAATATATTGAAAAAGTGCGAAACTGAAGAGGTTGACGCCAGAAAACAGATTGCAAGTTTGATTGATTTTAAATTGCTTTTTTCAAATCCAGACTCTTATAGTAGAGATGACATTTTAATCATGGTCCAGGTATTAGACGAATGTTCAAATTCTGATAATGCCGGGCAATTTGTTGCAGCTGCAATTGAAAAATTAATTAAGCGGAAATTTTTAAAAAATTTTTATAAAAATGACATCAACATCATACTGCAAATATTAAACAAATGTTCAGGGGTTGATGATGCTAGACAAAGTGTTGCATCATGTGTTTCGGCTTTGGCTGACTGTGATTTGTTGTCCAGACATACTAGGCGTGAGGATATAGGATTTATATTTAATATATTAAAAAAATGTTCAACTCTAGAAAGCGCAAAATGTTCCGTTTCAGACGCAATTTTATTACTGGCAGTAAAAGATTTATTTAAAGAATATGATGATAAATCTCAGTTACTTGGTCTTTTAAATGATTGCATGATCGATGAACAAAGCGCAAGATTTGCCTTGTCTGCCATAACGGTTTTATCCACAGGAACAGCATTTATAACTGATGATGGAAAAACATCATCACGGCGTATTAAAAGGGTGTTTTCATATGAAGAAAATTCAACCGAAATCTTTAAATTGCTCGAAAAGTCAATAGAGTTGTTTGACTTCAAGCCACAAATTGCGTATGTTATTGTCACATTAGCTAGGGAGAATTTTTTCAATGGTTGCAGGTTAAATAATGTTAAAGCTTTAGTTAATGTTTTAGAAAAGTGTGCGTGCCCAGGCAGGGAAAAATCTCTTGAATTAGCTATTAACGTATTATGTAAGGGAAAGATTTTAAAATGCTATAAAAATCAACAGGGCATTTCCAACTTGCTGGACGCATTTTCGATTGTCGGGGGAATCAAAAAAGTGCTGGATGCTAACCCGGGATATAGCCTAAATGATTTATTCCAAAATTATGGTGAAAAATATACTTTAGATTTTAAGTCGCTTAAATTAACTCAAATAATGCCGAAAAAAAGTGATAAAAAGGTAAAAAAAGACTCTGTGGAAAGTTTTGTTGAATCCGGACAAAAGATAATACTGGATTCGCTTCAAAAAATTTTAGCAAAAGAAAATGTTGAAAGCGACGAAGTTTTAAACGCGCTAAACCTTATGCTTCAAGATGGGGATGGCGGGCCACAAAAAAACGCCATGGCGTATTGCGTTTGGAATTTAGTTTATACGCAACAAGTGATTTTTCAATCAAAAGACATTCCAAAGTTAATAGAACTGTTAAAAAAATGTGTGGGAAGTGATTTTTCCAATAAATTTGTTTCAAAAACCATCGAGTCTTTAATTTTAAACAGTTGGCATGGCGAATATCAAAAAGTTTGGTTTGAAGAATTAATAAACATATTGTTTGACTGTTCCAAAAACAATAGCAGCAAAAATTATGTTGCAAAAGCTGTTGATATGTTGATTTCAAAATGCTGCGTTGCTCAAAAATTAATTTTAAAAGAAAAAATGACAGACGTTGATCAAAAATTCATTTCAAAAATCATAAGCATATTAGACAATTGTTTATATGATTCTAGGGAAAATGGAGAATTTATTGCTTCATCCATAAAAAATTTAACAACCATGGGCCTTTTAAACGAATGTGAAAAGTCAAAAATTTTAAACATATTTAAAATGCTCGACAAGTGCGCAAACGATAATGCAAAGTCTTTGAAACACATTGTGTGCGCCGTCAAAAGCTTGGATCAAAACGACTCTTTAGCTCTAAAGGAAGTTGCCAATGAAATGACCAATTCTGACAGACAATTGATTGAAATTTTAATAAAACTTCTAGACAAATGTTCGGCAAGTGAACATGAGGATGTTGTTTGGGCGATTAAGGGTCTATATAAAAAAAATTTGTTGAGAAAAGAAAACAAAGAGCAGGTTTTGAACGCAATTAATGTTTTAAATAAGTGTGTGTCCAGTGAAGGCGTGACGACAGCTGTCATTGCAAATGAATTAATTGAGGAGCTGTTTGAAAGAAGCTTTTTGGAAACAATCACTGACTCAAAGCAAATTCCCAAAATAACCAACCATTTGTCTTGCTTTTTAAGCCAAGGCGCCAGCAAAACGGTTGTTTTAAATTTGGTTAAAAAATTAATTGAAAACCCAGAGTTTAACAGAGAAAATATGTGTGTTGCAACAATGAAAAAGATAAAGATATATAATATATTGAATGCTTGTTCAGACAGCCAAGACTGTAAAAGTGCTGTTTTAGAAATCATGCGTGAACTTGCAAAAAATAATGTTTTAACTCAAAAATATGTTTTTAAAAAGGAAAATGTCATAAAATTATTGAACAAACATTCCGAGTTTTTGAGCGATAATGATAAAAAATCTCTTCTTGACATTATCACTGCTTTAAAAGACAACAGCTGGCTGGATTTAGATCAGCTTAAAGAAGATCAAGCTTTTATGATCCTCAAACTTATATCTGAAGATTTAGACTGGCATTGTGGAGAAATTTTCAATCCAGTTCAAGACGGCCAAATCCAAGACAGCCAAGGTCAAGATGATAGAGATTTTGACATTGAGGATTTTCTTGATAAAGATTTTTTTAAATAATGCATGCTATCCAAATAAAGAGTCTGCTGCTAAATTGCGGCGGATTTTTATAATAAATATAAAAATAATTACAAAAGGTTTGATCAAAGAAACGGAGCCTTCTGAAGTTTTGTTGCTAACATATATTTTAAGTGAGTGTTCAGAAAATGACGATGCTAAATCAAGGGTTGCAAAATCTATTGGCAAAATGCGAGAAAAACACTTGCTCAAAGCCCATTCCAAAGAGCAAATTTTGAATCTGGTTGAGCTTTTATTTAGTTTTTTAGGATATTAAAACGCTCGAGAAGCGGTTGTTTGTGATGCTGCTTCGGGGCTGCTGGTTGGTGGAATCTGTGATAAATGTAATTAACATGAGGCTCAAATCATCAAAAAAGCATCTGAACAGTGTCATTGCCATATTGCAGCAGATAAAGCTTATGACGAAAATGATGGATAATATAACGACAAAATGACACAAAAAAATAATTTTCCATAATGTTAAAAAGTTTACAAAAATTTAACATTTTAACCATATCCGTGTGATACAATGACTGCGCGTGAGGAAAATAATAATTTTAAAGAGGTGCTGATTATTAAGGCAAAAGTGACTCAAAAAATTCTAGCAATGATGCTTGCAGCTTCAACCATTGCAGCGACGCCCGGATTGGCTGCGGGTGTTAAGGATAAATTCCAGAAAAACACTGAACTCCATGCTGCTAGCAGTGATGGTGATGAGGACGATGATGTTAAAGATCAAAAAATGTTAGGCAAAAATGTTTCAATTCCCCATATTCCAAAAGATATTATTTCATTTGTGGTTTTTAATATGAATCTTCATGGATGTTTTAAAGATTTTTCAAAAGATGAATTTGTAAATGTTAAAGCGAAGTTCACTCAGTGTTTGGGGATTTGATATGATTACGATAGCGACGTTTTATAAGCGATATACTTGCATATAGATTTAGTGTTAAAAAAAAGAAGAGTGGGTGCAAATTATGAGAGCCGCAGGGAGACATAGTCCAAATAATGTTTGAAAAAATAGGGTTTTCAAATATTGTCAAAAATTCAACAAAAGGTGATTTTTTTAAATTTTATACTCACGGGCAAGCTGTGAATGTGGCAAATAGATTAATCCTGCTTAAAAAAACCATGACGCTAAAAAATATGTTTCAAAAGCTATGAAATTGTTCGGTTTAGGGGGCTTTTTTCAAGCAACATTGAAAATAACAAATTAATAGGCGCAAAAATCAACCTCGCCTCCATACTTAAAGGTCGGTTAGAAAGAGAGATCAAGGTTTCAAAACTTTTCGTGGTTTTAAGGAATATACAAATGTTTTAAAATGTTAAAAATTTTTCAAGTCAATAATTTTGAAAATGAAGTCAACCTTTAAATCAGAGGAGGGGGCGTGTTGATTGGGTGCAAGTGTCCGATATTTAAATAGTTTCAGTATAGAAATGTCATATAAAATCTTGTGCAAATTAAGATGCTAAAATCAAAACAAAATAAAAATTTTTGGTATATTTAACATAATCGATCGAAATGCATATTGTGCATATGCGCGATGTGTGGTTGAAAAAGACAGTTTTAAACAAGGAGTATTAAATATGAATTCAAAAATGATTAAAAAAATTTTAGCAATAATGATTGCTGCTGCAACTCTTGGAGCAACGCCTGGACTGGCTATGGCTGTCAACAAGAAGAACGGTAAATGTGTCAAACAAATTCAATGTCAAGGCCAAAGCAATGAAGGCCAAAGCAATGAAAGCCAAAGCGATGAAGGCGAAAGTGATGAAGGCGAAAGTGATGAAAGCCAAAGCGATGAAGGCGAAAGTGATGAAAGCCAAAGCGATGAAGGCCAAAGCAATGAAGGCCAAAGCAATGAAGGCGAAAGTGATGAAGGCGAAAGTGATGAAGGCCAAAGCAATGAAGGCCAGAGCGATGATTCTAAAATTGAAGAAGAAGATGACGCTTCAATATTTAATTTTTTATTAAATCAAAATTTGAAAAATAACGCCCAAAAAGCACAGTTTGCAAATGTTGTCAAAAATTTGGTGTTTAAGAATTTTTTTGACCAATATACTAACCAACAGATTGTGAATGTTGCGAACAAATTAGTCCTGTGCGCAAATGCTAACGACAAGAATATTCGGAAAAATGTCGCAGAAATTATCGCGCTAATGGCAAAACAAGAATTGTTTGATGAATTTGAAACAAAACACATTCAAGGTTTAACAGAAGCCTTAAATCAATGTTCAAAAGTTTCTGGTGCTAGAGAATATGTTGCAAAAGCTATTGCGGAATTTGCTCGTGGAGAGTTGTGTGATGTATTTAGTAAAAAACAAATTAAAAGTTTAATATCGTCATTGATTCAATGCGCAAATACTAATAATAACCATACTAAAAGATACATTGCAGCAGCTGTTGCATGGTTCACTCGCGAGGATAAGCTTAATGAATTTCAACCAGCCCAAACCACAGCTCTGACGCAAGCCTTAACTCAATGCGCAAATGCTCAGGATGATAATGCTAAAAAATATTTTACATGGACTATGGGAGCGTTTGCCAACAAGAACTTGCTCAAAAGCTTTAACAAAAAACAAATTAAAAAGCTAGCATTAAATTTGACCCTGTGCTTATATAATGTTACTGATGATGGTTTTAAAAAAGAATTTGCATGGGCTATTGGACAGTTTGCCAACAATGGTTTATTTAATAGGTTTGACCCAAACCAAATTTTTAGCCTAACATCAGATTTGACCTTTTGTTCAACGGTTGTTGAGGCTAAAAGAAGTGTTGCATGGGCCATTCAAAAGTTTGCGATAAACAAGTTGTTTAACGGATTTTCCAAAAAACAAATTAGCGCCATAACAGCAACACTTGCCCAGTGTTCAAATGCTAACGCTGCTTTGGAGGCTAAAAGTGAATCTTTCAAGACCCTTTTAATTTTGAAGGATAAAGGATATTTTAAAAATTTTTCAAACAATGAATTTTCAAATGTTAATATTGCTTTAAGCAACTGCTTGGAAAAAGTATATGCTGAAAGATTCACAATCATCAATCCATAAAAATATTTCTGGCAAAAATTTGAAAAAGCTGGGTTATTGTTAAAATTTTTGTTATTATATTATATTGTGAAATAAGTTTCAAATGAGGAGTTTGAAGGCATTAAAATGACTATAATCAACTGATTTTAGATTTAATATTATAATAATAAATTAAAGAAAGTCGCTGGCAAAAATTTTGAAAAATCATCAATCTTTTTAGCCAGCAATTATTTTTTATTGATTGTGCACGCGGGGGCAACCATCTAAAAGTATATATATAAAATAGCGTTATTAAAGCTAGGAGTTATATTTTAAGCCTGGGGTCATGCAAAAAAATTTTTAAAAATTGTAAAAATTAACAAAAATTTAACACTCTAATGATAACTGTATGTTACAATTAGTATATATCATATGAATTAATTCTATAAAAAAAGGAGTATTTTAATTTATGAAAGCAAAAATGATAAAAAAAATTCTAGCAGTTATGCTTGCTGCTTCAACCATTATGACAATGTCAGGGTTGGTTATGGCTGGCCCAAATGATCCGAACGATGGCAAGCCAAAAAAGATCGTGGGCAAAAAAAGGTTACGCAATGATGAAGAAAATGAAAGCGATGAAGAAGAAAGCCAAGAAGGTAAAAAATTAAAAATCGGAGAAGACCAATATATAAAAATAAATCAAGGCGAAAAAGAAAAAAAGAACAGTGATGAGAAAGATAAACAGCCTAAAGAAGAGAAGAAAGTTAAATCTGATGATGGCGCTTTAGATGAAGTTGACATTCAACAAAGTAGTCTGATTTCAAGATTCAATGATTTATTTAGGCAAGATTTTAAAGACGATTCTGAGAGAATGGAATTTGCAGATGTTGTTCGCGGTTTGTCAAATTGTGATTTTTTCAACAAATATTCCAACTTGGAAATTAAGAAGTTGATGCAAAAGTTGATTCAATGTTTGAAATTAAACAGCGACAAAGTTAAATCAGATGTTTCTCAGACTATGATATCGATTACTGTAAAGTGTAACCTAAAAGAAGGAAACATTAATGATATGTTGAAGATATTGAATCTTTGTTCACAGACTGACAATAACAAAGCAAAACTAAATGTTGTTAATGCTATTTCGACTGTGGTTGATGGTGGTTTGCGAGATAAATTTAACAACCAGCAAATTAATAGTCTAGTAGCTATATTGAATTGTTGCTTGAATGCTGCCGACGAAGAAACGGCAAAATGTGCTGCTAAAGTGACTGAAACTATGCTTTTAAATGGTGTGGGTGATGAATCCGTTAGCCAGCAAATAGATGATATGCTAAAGATATGGCGTAAATGCTTAGTCTTTCCAGGGGCAAGACAATCTGTTGTTGTGGCTGCTGCGCGGATGATAAAAACGAAGTTGATTGGCAAATTCAAAAATCAGCAAGTTAATGATCTAATAGAAATATTGGCTGGTTGTTCAGAAACTGCCGATCAAGGGCTCAAACAAAAGATCACACTGTTTGTTGCGCTTATGGCCCGAGACGCATCATTGAGCATGCAGCAAATTCAAACTCTATCTAAAATTCTTAATCAATGCGTGGTGACGTCGGAAACCAGTTCTGTTAAACAATTTGCCGCAAAGGCCATTCATAACTTGATTCGAAGAGCGTTGGTAGATGGGACGTTCCATCGCGGAGGATTGGGTGACGAATTTGAAAAAGAACTGATAAAGGATTTAACCAGCCAATTGATAATTTGTTCAGATTCTGCTGAAGCGCAAAAATATGTTATTTGGGCTATTGGACTTATGGTTGAGCACAGTTTGCTTATTGGATATGGCAAAGAACAGCTTGTCGAATTATCAAACATGTTGGTTGGATGGTCAAATAATTTTCATGTAAAATCAGATGTTGCATGGGCTATTGGGCTGTTGGCTTATGGAGGATTGGTCAGAGGCGGTTTTTTCGCTGGATTTGACAAAGAACAAAGGCTTGAATTGACAAAAGCGTTAATTAATTGTTCCGAAAACCCTGCTGCTAAAGCAAATGTTGCGCGCGCCATCGGTCAAATTATCTCCAGAGAATTGCTCCTCCGAGGGTATGATGAAAAAGAACTAAGTGAACTGGAGGCTGCATTAATTTCGTGTGCGGATGAGTATGATGCAAAACCATATGTTGCGTCAGATATTAGCATTTTGGCGAATGAGGGCTGGTTTTGTGGATGTGACAAAAAACAAATGTTTGACATAGTCGATGTTTTGCGCAGCTGTCTGAAAAATGCCAAAGCCAAAAAAGGCGTTGCGAAGGCTATTGGATATTTAACATATTATGGATGTTTTAAGGACTTTTCAAAAGATGAATTCGAAGATATTTTATCACTTTTTAAAAGTTGCGTCAAAGAAAACTAATAAGTTTTTGGGTCGCCGGCGTCATTTCTATTTGTTGATATATTCATAATTATTTATATGAGTAATATATACCGCCCGACCCTAAAACAGTGGTTCAAGGGGAATTCCCAGAAAAATCGGATCATGTAAAAATTTTAATATATTTAAAAATTAACAAAAATTTAACATTATATAACAAAAAAATTAACATTATAACAGCAATAATATGTTATAATTAGTGTAATGCACATGGATTCGTGCTATGAAAAAAGGGAGTTGTTTTAAATTATGAAAGCAAAAATGATAAAAAAAATTCTAGCAGTTATGCTTGCTGCTTCAACCGTTATGACAATGTCAGGGCTGGTTATGGCCGCAAAGAAGGCGCCAGGAAGTGGAAAAAGTCATGGAGCGTCTAAAACCCCTGCTCAATCCGGCAGAAAAGTAATGAAATTAAAAAAAATTAAAGCAAGAGGCAAAGGAAAAAGCAAAAAAGATAAACAGTTCAAGCAACAAGAAGGCGTTATTGTTACAAAAATAACAAGTACTACCCCGATTGAAATTTCAGATAACTGGGGATTGGATACTTACAGTAGGCCAGTTGTAACTTTCGATGCGTCAAGCGTTGTGATATTTGGTCCTCATGATGCAGATCTTGGTAATTACGAACCAAGCAGTCTTGATCCGGTAAGAGGATATTTCTATACCTCTGTGATGGGTAAAGCTGATATGTTATCTCAAGATTGTTGCAATGATGAATTCGTTTTAAAGACCACAAATGCAATCAGGAGGTTAAAACATAATCACCTCACCATATTTTACCTGAAAGATTGTCCAGAAGGCAAAGAACAAGAATTAGTAAATGCGCTGATTAGCTGGGCAAAATCGGATAATATTACAGTTAAAAGAAATATCGCAGTGGCTATTGGAGATTTAGCTCAAGAAGGTTTTTTTGATGACCTCTCCCGTGAGAAAAAGCAAGATATCTTTGGCGCACTAGTCAATTGCTTTGATCGCGATCCTTCGATCAAACCAGACGTTGCGTGGGCGTTTAAGCGCTTGGTCGACCGCGGATTTGTGAATGAAAATGAGAATTTGGAAGAAGTTTTAAGGCTGCAAGAAATTTTAAATGATTGCAAAGACAGCTGCGACGTTGAGCCACATCTTGACATTGATGATGATTGTGATTGTGATTGTGATTCTGATTCTGATTCCTGTGAAATTTAAGCAGAGCTAGATTATTGATAAAATTTTCTGGTCTGGACTTTAAATTCAGGCTATAGATGTTTTGATTCAATTAATATATAAAATAGTTGAGGAGAGAATGATCGATGAAAACAAAAATGTTTAAAAGAGTTTTTGCAGCAATGCTTGCTGCTTCAAGTGTTATGGCAATGTCAGGGGTGGCTATGGCCGCAAAGAAGGCGCCAGGAAGTGAAAAAAGTCATGGAGAGTCTAAGACCCCTGCTCAATCTGCCAGAAAAGTAATGAAATTAAAAAAAATTAAAGCAAGAGGCAAAGGAAAAAGCAAAAAAGATAAACAGTTCAAGCAACAAGAGGGCTGCAATATTTGCAAGAATGAGCAAGTTAACGCTTTGAACGTGCCAGATGATGTGACGTCCAAAAGCTATGCTAAAGAAGGCGTTATTGCTACAAAAATAACAAGTAGTAGCCCGATTGAAAATTCAGATAACTTGCAATTGGATATTTACAATAAACCAGTTGAAACTTTCGATGAGCTAAGCGATGCGATATTTGATGCTTATGACGAAGATACTGATAAAATCAGGCCTTGGGATATAACAGGAGTTTTCTATACCGCTGTGATGGGTGAAGAGGATATGTTATCTCAAGATTGTTGCAATGATGAGTTCGTTTTAAAGACCACAAATCGAATCAGGAGTTTAAAACATAATCACCTCATGCATGACCTGAAAAATTGTCGAGAAGACCAAGAATTAGAATTAGTGAATGCGCTGATTAGCTGGGCGAAATCGGATAATATTACAGTTAAAAGAAATATCGCAGTGGCTATTGGAGATTTAGCTCAAGGAGGTTTTTTTGATGACCTCTCCCGTGAGAAAGAGCAAGATGTCCTTGTCGCGCTAGTCAATTGCTTTGATCGCGATCCTTCGATAAAAACAGACGTTGCGTGGGCGTTTAAGCGCTTGGTCTACCGCGGATTTGTGAATGAAAATGAGAATTTGAAAGAAGTTTTAAGGCTGCAAGAAATTTTAAATGATTGCAAAGACAGTTGCGACGTTGAGCCACATATTGACTTTGAGCCACATATTGACATTGATAATCATTGTGATTTTGATTCCCGTAATTATAATGAGAGTGAATCGGTGGATTTGCCTTCGGAAACCCCGCCGAATTCGATATATATTCCAAGATAGTGTATGCCTGTGTCCTCGTCTAAAATTGATATATATAATGGCGATGGAGATTTGATGATGAAGAGCCTTGTGTCTCCAGCTGATATATTATCTAAAGAAGATGACAGATGTGTCGTTGATATCACACATCAAATTAGGGCATTTAAGCTGGATGGCAATTTGAGCAACTTAAAAAAATGTTTGCTGGAGGAAAGAGTCAGGTTAGCGAACGCTCTGGTTAATTGGATGAAATCTAGGAGAGTGGCCAGAAAAGTAAATGTTATGGTGGCTATTGTTGATTTAGCTGAAAATGAATTTTTTGATGGATTCGACCAAACCCAAAAATTAGATATCCTCCGGGGAATGGTCCGTGGGGTTGACGGCGATTATTTATACAAGTCAGATGTTGCGTGGGCGTTTAAGCGCTTGGGTTGTATGCGGATTTGTGAATGAAAATGGGAATTTAGAAGAGGTTTTGAAACTGTAAGCAATTTTAAATGGTTGCAAAGACAGTTGCGACGTTGAGCCACATCTTGACATTGTTGATGATTGGGATTCTGATTCCTGTGAAATTTAAGCATAGCCAGATTATTGAGAAAATTTTTTGGTCTCGACTTTAAATTCAGGCTATAGATGTTTTGATGCAATTAATATATAAAATAGTTGAGGAGAGAATGAACGATGAAAACAAAAAGGTTAAAAAAATTTCTAGCCGCGATGATTGCTGCTTCAAGTGTTATGGCAATGTCAGGGACGGCTATGGCCGTAAAGAAGACGCCGAGAAACGAAAAGAGTCAGGGGGCTTCTAAAGATCCTAATGGGAAGCAAACAAAAAGAAAAAGAAGAAAATTTGTGACAATTAAAAAGAATGTGAGCAAAGGAAAAAAGAATGTGAGAAAAAGAAAAAAGAACCTAAATTCTAATGAGAGTGAATCGGTTGCTTTGCCTCTGGAAAACCCGCTGACTCCGATATATATTCCAAGATATTATATGCCTGTGCCTTCGGTTAAAATTGATATATATAATGGCGATGGAGATTCGATGATGGAGAGCCTTGTGTCTCCAGCTGATATATTATCTAAAGAAGATGACAGATGTGTTGTCGATATCACACATCAAATTAGGTCATTTAAGCTGAATGGCAATTTGAGCAACTTAAAAAAATGTTTACTGGAAAAAAGAGTCAGGTTAGCGACCGCTCTGGTTAATTGGATAAAATCTGATTGTGTGACCAGGAAAGAAAACGTCATAGTGGCTGTTGTTGATTTAGCTGAAAATGAATTTTTTGATGGATTCGACCAAACCCAAAAATTAGATATCCTCAGGACATTAGTCACATGTTTTGAAGACCGCTGCTTAGGGGGATCAAACGTTGCGTGGGCGTTTAAGCGTTTGGTTCAAGCAGGCTTTGTAGCTGGAAATGAGTTCTCTGAAGAAGTTTTAAAGCTGCAACAGATCTTAAGCGATTTTGAAAAATGTGCTGATGATGAGCCGGACATTGGATTAGATTACTACATTTGTCATAATGATTGCGATTATGACGATTTAGAATTTTAAATAGAGCAGGATTAGTTCAAAAAAGTTTTTCTGGTCTGGATTTTTTAGTGTAATAATATATATAATAATTCGGAAGAAAATTATATATCCAAATAAAAATATTCAGAAAAATTTTAGCAGTTATGATAGTTGCTTTAATTGTTATGGCAATGCCTGGGCCTTGTTTGGCTTGCTCAAACGGCGCGTTAGAGATGGCAAGCCAGAAAAACCCATTCCACCAGCAACAAAAGGCAGCATAGCGAGGAAAATTCCGAAGATGCTGAAGATGAACTGTTTGGATACGGCGAAAAGGGGAAAACGGCTCAAAATCAAGGCCAAGGTTTCAATTTGGATGATCAAATTTCAAAATTAAATTCTTTGCTTAAAAATTTAACGGCCGATGGAAAAGAAAAGCTCAAAAACATCATAGACAGATGCATCTACTATATTTAAAATATAACAATTTTATTAAAAAAATCCGCTGCGACTGGGCGGTGGATTTTTTTGTAATAATTATGGTTAAAATTAACAAATAATTAACAATTTAAATTTGATTTTGTGTTACAATAAGATTGTACATAAAAGTGTATGTGAAAAAAATAATACAAAAAGGAGTTTCTTAATATGAAAACAAAAATTTTAAAAAGAATTCTCGCGGCAATCGTTGCAGCTTCAACGATTTCAATAACTCCGGGCCTTGCAAGCGCCATGTTGCCGGAATCAAAGGCATATCTCGAGAGCATTGAGGGAGAACAGTTGAGTTCAGGTGAATTGACGGAAGTTTTAAATAGGCTTAAGGAAATTTCAAAAGAGGATGATGAAGCTCGGCTTGAGGTTGCGGGTGCTATTGATTCTATGGGGCGCAATGGTTCTTTAAAATCATATTCGCGCGAACATATCCTTCAGTTAATAGATATTTGGACGGAATGTGCAAGTAATGAAAATGCTCGACCAAACGTAGCATTTGATATCGATCATATGATGGTTTCTAGTGATAGCCAATTCTATTCATATTCGTGGTCAAAAGCAGAACTTCTCAGGTTAACAGATATATTAATCAAATGCGCAAGCAATAAAGATGCTCAGACAGATGTTGCAAGAGCTATTGGTATCATAGTTGGGTTTAATTTTCTTGAGGGTTCTACGCATGAGGAACTTTTAAATGTGACAGACACATTAATAAAATGTGCAGACAACGAATCAGCTCGCGATAATGTTGCATTCGCTATTCATAAGATGGTTGAAGGATATTTGCTGGAAGGATATACGCATGAGGAACTTTTAACGCTAACAAACGTCTTAAAATCCTGCTCTGAATATGATGCTCAGGTATGGGTTGCATATGCTATTGGCAAGATGGCTGAAAGAAATTTGCTGAAGGAATATACGCATGAGGAACTTTTAACGCTAACAAACGTTTTAAAATCCTGCTCTGAATATGATGCTCAGGTATGTGTTGCAAAAGCTATTGGCATGATGGCTCAAAAGGATTTGTTGAAAGAATATACGCATGAGGAACTCTTAACGCTAACAAACGTCTTAAAATCCTGCACAAACAACGAAATAGCTTGCCTAAATGTTGCATGGTCTATTGGCAGGATGGCTAAAAAGGATTTGCTGAAAGAATATGCGCATGAGGAACTTTTAGATATAACAAACGTTTTACAATCTTGCGCAGACAAATCCTGCGCAGACAGCGAAGACGCCCGCCCAAATGTTGTATGGTCTATTTGCATGATGTTTGAAAAAGGTTTGCTGAAAGAATATACGCATGAGGAACTTTTAAATATAACAGACGTCTTAAAATCCTGCGCAAACAGCGAAAAAGCTCGCCCAAATGTTGCATGGTCTATTGGCATGATGGCCCAAAAGGATTTGTTGAAAGAATATACGCATGAGGAACTTTTAAATATGACAGACACATTAATAAAATGTGCAGATAGTGAATGGGCTCGCCGAAATGTTGCAGATGCTATTGACATGATGGTTGAAAAGGATTTGTTGAAAGAATATACGCCTGAAGAACTTTTAAATATAACAAACTTTTTAATATCTTATGCAGATAAAGAAGAAGCTCGGCCATATGTTGCATATGTTGCAAAAATCATTTTAGATCTTGCCAAGAAAGGCCTTTTAAACAAGTTTTCAATTGATAAAATTTTAGAGATAAAAGACACGTTGTTAAAATGCGGAAAAGCCCAATCGGACGTTGAAAAAGTCGTTTTAGATCTTGCCAAGAAAAGCCTGATAAACGAGCGTTCAATTGATCGAATTTTAAAGATCAAAGAGACGTTTTTAGAATGCGCAAAAACTCAGGAGGCCCTTTTGAGCGTTAAGGAGGCCATGCCGGATATGGCTGACAGGCTGGCGTTATGCGCAAAGGAGCCGTCTGCTAGGCTGGAGGTTTCAGAAGCAATTGCAGATTTGGCAAGAAAAGGCTTGTTAAACGGGCTTTCAAATGACAAAGTTTTGAAGACAATTGATGCGCTAAAGTTGTGCGTTAGCGATAATGGAGCTAGGCCTTATGTTGCCATATCAATCTCTAGGCTTGCTTCAAACAATCTTCTTGGCGGCCTTGAAAACCAGCCGATAAAGCTGGTTGAGATGCTTGATGAATGTTCGGCAAATCATGATGGCGCGCCAGAGGTTTTGGACTCAATTGAAGTTTTGCTTGGAAAAAATAACATGACAAAATACTATGATCAAACAACAGATGAAGGTCGAAAAAGAGCTTTGGAGGAATTGGTTGGAGAAAGCTTGCTCAAAAATTTAACGGCCGATGGAAAAGAAAAGCTCAAAGACATCATAGACAGATGCATCTACTATATTTAAAATATAACAATTTTATTAAAAAAATCTGCTGCGACTGGGCAGTGGATTTTTTTTGAGAAAATGTCTAAAACGTCGTTGACAATTTGACAATTTTTTGGTAAAATATGGAAACACAGCAGCGTAATGTCTTAAGTTAATTTTAAAAATGAAAGGATGGGATCTAGTGAGAATTAGGATCCTAACAAAAATTCTTGCAACGTTTGTTGCAGCTTTAACAGTTACTGTGGTGTCAAAATTTGCTATTGATTTGACCTTAAAACCCAAAGAATATACTGTAGCGGATGATGATGATATTGATAAACATGGCCTAAGTTCAGACGGATCATTGGAAGGAACGGATAAATTTCCTAAAAGTTCAAATGATCCGGGGTTGCCGTCTCCGCCGCTGCTTAAGCCTGAGCCCGGTTTTAATAATGGGGGATCAGCAACAGTTGATTCGTCAGACAAAAGTTTTCAAATCAGGCCCTATGAATTCATTTCTGTTGATAAATGGAATATTATAAATCCAAAACTGCTGAACTGCCTCTATATAAGGCCATTTGAATTTATCCCTGATATGAGGCTTATTATAGATTCAAATGGACTTATTGTAGCACCATATTCATATTATAGATCGCTGAAACGCCCAAATGCAAGTCAATCCCTTTTGAACCTAGATAAGATATTAAACAAACATGCAAAATATTGCGGAAAGTATTGCTTAAGGTTCGGCATGATTTTTTGTAACATTATCTGCATTGAGGATCATAGCTATAGACAAGACGATATATACCGCTACCTGTTTTCACGCAAAGAAATATTGGATTTAGCAAACGAATTAAGAGAATTTGCAAATGATGATAGGACTAAAAAAGAAGTTGCAAAAGTTATTGCAACTATGAGTGATCGGTGTCCAGGATGTGGAAAATCGTTATCTTCGTTTTCACATGAGGACTTTTTGTCCCTAGCTGATTTGCTAGAGCATTGCGCAAACAGCAAAGAGGCCCAGCCATTTGTTTTAAATGCTGTTTTTAAGATGGTTGAAAATTATTCACATTCAGTGGAAGAATTTGATCGTTTAGCAAAAATATTAACAGAATGCGCAAACAATCAAATTTTTGGTCCACATGTTGCAGATGCTGTTTCTAAGATGATTGAAAAGGATTTGCTGAGAGGATATACGTATGCGGAACGTTTGAATCTAATAGACGTTTTGAAATCCTGCGCAGACAGCGAACAAGCTCGGCCATATGTTGCAAAAGCTATTGGTGATATGGCTGAAAAGGATTTGCTGAGAGGATATACGTATGCGGAACGTTTGAATCTAATAGACGTCTTGAAATCCTGCGCAGACAGCGAAAAAGCTCGGCTATATGTTGCATATGTTATTAACCAAATTGCCGAAAAGTCAGTTTCAAATTATGAAGAAATTTCGAAATTAGCTGATATATTATGGGAGTGCGCAGACAGTGAAAGAGCTTGTCCATATATTGTAAATGCTGTTTCTAAGATGTTTGAAAATTATTTATGTGTAGACTATGATAATTATCTAAATGGAGAATATGACTTAAATTTCGGCGGTTTAGAGAAAATATTCTTGAAATTCACCGACATATTAGAAAAATGTGCAAACAGCGAAAAAGTTCGCCCATATGTTGCAAAAGCTATTGACGATATGGCTGAAAAGGATTTGCTGGAAAGATATACGCATGAGGAACTTTTAAATTTAACAAACGTCTTAAAATCCTGCGCAGATAGCGAAAGAGCTCGGTCATATGTTGCAAATGCTGTTTCTAAAATGGCTGAAAAGGATTTGCTGAGAGGATATACGCATGCGCAATTTTTAAATCTAACAGACGTTTTAAAATCCTGCGCAGACAGCGAAAAAGCTCGGCCATATGTTGCAAATGCTGTTTCTAAAATGGCTGAAAAGGATTTGCTGAGAGGATATACGCATGAGGAACTTTTAAATCTAACAAACGTCTTGAAATCCTGTGCAGATAGCGAAAAAGCTCGGCCACATGTTGCAAATGCTGTCTCTAAGATGGCTGAAAAGGATTTGCTGAGAGGATATACGCATGAGGAACTTTTAAATCTAACAAACGTCTTGAAATCCTGCGCAGACAGCGAAAAAGCTCGGCCACATGTTGCAAAAGCTATTGGCGATATGGCTGAAAAGGATTTGCTGAGAGGATATACGCATGCGCAATTTTTAAATCTAACAGACGTTTTAAAATCCTGTGCAGATAGCGAAAAAGCTCGGCCACATGTTGCAAATGCTGTCTCTAAGATGGCTGAAAAGGATTTGCTGAGAGGATATACGTATGCGGAACTTTTAAATATAACAGACGTTTTAAAATCCTGCGCAGACAGCGAATTTGCTCGGTTAGGAGTTGCAAAAGCTGTTTCTAAGATGGTTGAAAAGGATTTGCTGAGAGGATATACGCATGCGCAATTTTTAAATCTAACAAATGTCTTAAAATCCTGTGCGGACAGCGAATTTGCTCGGTTAGGAGTTGCAGAAGCCATTTCTAAGATGGTTGAAAAGGATTTGCTAGAAGAATTGTCAAATAACGCCGATATATCCATTGTTGACAAAACATTAGTGAGATATTCAAATGAAGGATTTTTAAATTTAACAAACGTCTTAAAATCCTGCGCAAACAGTGGGTTTGCTCGGCCATGTGTTGCAAATGTTGTTAACAAAATGGTTGGAAAAAATTTGATACAAGAATATGCGCATGGGGAAATTTTAAATCTAATAGACGCCTTAAAATCCTGCGCAGGAGAAGGATTTGCTCAGCCATATGTTGCAAAATCTGTTGAAAAATTAGCTAGGAAGGGACTTCTCACGGGATATTTATCTAAAAGACCTGATCCACCACCGGTTATGAGCGTTGATCCCGTTTTTCATTTTTCACACAATCCTTTGTGGCAATATGATTGCGAAATGTATTATCCTAGAAGGGAGTATATTAATCGTGAATATAATCATAGATATTTTGTTCCTTGTGCGAATATGATGGTGGTTGGGGGACCGCCTTCGAGGTCGAGTATGGATTTTGAGCATGCTTATATTTTATCTGATGATATAAATATCCACGAGCAAGGTGTCTCATTTGCTGTTGATTTTGAAAATAATCAGCCTGCATCACCACCCGCATTCGAAGAGGATATTAGGTTTGAGGATAATAGGTTTGAGGATATTAGACTTGAAGATATTGAACCTGAAGAGATTAGAATTGAGGACAATTGGTATGAAATTATTAATGTTCCCGAAAACAATGAAATTATAGAGGAAAACGAGATTGATGAAATCAGAGAAGATCTCGGCTTTGAAATAGATCCCAATATTATCAATGATTTTCTGGATGAATATTCACAGGAAAAACTCCTTGAGCTAACGGATGCTTTAAGAAAATGCGCAAACAGCCAAAAAGCTCGGCCATTTGTTGCTAAAGCTATTTATGAAATGGCTGAAAAAGGCCTGTTCAAGGAATATTTCAATTTTCAAATTAGACAGATAACAGATGCTTTAAGAGAATGCGCAGATGCTGATGGAGCGAAATCGGACGTTGCTAAAGCTATTTATGAAATGGCTTCAGAAGATTTGCTTAAAGAATGTACGCATGAGGAACTTTTAGATATAACAAACGTCTTAAAATCCTGCGCAAAGGAGTCGTCTGCTCGGCTGAAGGTTTCGGAAGCAATTGCAGATTTGGCAAGAAAAGGCCTGTTAGACGAGCTTTCAATTGATGAAATTTTAACGGTAAAAGACACGTTATTAAAATGCGCGGAAACCCAATCTGCCCTTTTGAGCGTTAAAGAGACCATTTCAGCGCTAAGCGATAAACTGGTTTCATGCGCAAAGAAGCCGTCTGCTCGGCTGAAGGTTTCAGAAGCAATTGCAGATTTGGCAAGAAAAGACTTTTTAAACGGGCTTTCAAATGACAAAGTTTTGAAGATGGTTGATGCGCTAAAGTTATGCGTGAGCGATAATAGAGCTAGGCCTTATGTTGCCATATCAATTTTTCGGCTTGCTTCAAACAATCTTCTTGGCGTCCTTGAAAACCAGCCGATAAAGCTGGTTGAGATGCTTGATGAATGTTTGGCAAATTATGATGGTGTGACGGAGGTTCGGAAGTCGATTGAAGTTTTGCTTGGAGAAAATAACATGCAAAAATACTATGATCAAACAACAGATGAAGGTCGAAAAAGAGTTTTGGAGGAATTGGTTGGAGAAAGTTTGCTCAAAAATTTAACGGCCGATGGAAAAGAAAAGCTCAAAAACATCATATACAGATGCATATCAGATACTATATTTAAAATATAATAATTTTATTATAAAAATCTGCTGCGATTGGGCGGTGGGTTTTTTTCTATAATATGGTTAAAATTAACAAAAAATTAACAATTTAAATTTGACTTTATGCTACGATAAAACTGTTCATATGAATTCATGAGCGAAGAAAATAGTACTAAAAGGAGTTTCTCAATATGAAAACAAAAATTTTAAAAAGAATTCTTGCAGCAATCATCGCATTTTCAGCTGTTATTGGAACGTCAGGGCTTTCAAGTGCTGTTAAACGCAGGCCTCCAAAAAATAAGCAAAGCCAATCAAGCATAGAATCGGATGATTATGATGGCACATCAAGTGATGAGGACGAAGAAGGCTACAGCGTGTGTGAATCATTCAGCGATGATGAAGAAATGGATTACGAAGAAAAACATGATGAAACCTCACCATACTTTGAAAATAACCTCAAGGAAGAAAAGCAAGCGGAGACCGTCTTGCCAAAAACCCAAATCTCCGAACTTGAAGCTTTGCTAAAAAAACCCATCAAGTCTGATGCTGACAAAAAAAATTTTGCAAATATGGTTATGTACATGTCCAAGGTGAAGTCGTTCAGGGATAGTATTAAATCTAATTTATACGAAGTAATATCTCGATTGGTTCAGTGTTCAGATTATGACAAAGCTCGAGCAAATGTTGCGGGAGCTCTCAGAGATTTTGCTGAAAAAGGCCTGTTTAATGGATTTAAAGAAGAAAAAGTGAATGAATTAATAGATATATTGGAGCGGTGCGCGCAAACCCAAAACGCTCGAGCAAATGTTGCAAGAGCTTTTATGAAAATTTCTCAAAGGAACCTTTTTAAGGAATTAACAAAACAACAGATTGTCGTATTAATAGAAATATTGGAGAAGTGTTCGCAAACCGCTCAAGCTCGAGCAAATGTTGCTGATTTTCTTATGAATTTTGCTCAAAAAGGCTTGTTTAACAAATTTGAAGCAGGACAAGTGAATGCATTAATGGATATATTGAAGAAGTGCGCGCAAAGTGATAAAGCTCGAGCAAATGTTGCAGATTTTCTTATGAATTTTGTTGGGAGCAGCCTTTTGAATAAATTTAATGAAGAACAAATTGACACATTAATAGCTATATTCAACCAGTGTGCGCAAACTGACAAATATTGCGCAAAGGTGGCGTGTGATATTGGAGAATTTATTCGAAACGACTTTTTGAGGAAATGCACACCACAACAAGTTAGCGCAATATCAGCCGCGTTGATTGAATGTTTAAAAGATAAAAATGCTAAAACCAATGTTTCTTATTCGCTTCGGTTACTAGCAGATAGATTAGTAAAATACTCCAGTGATGAAAATGCTCGGCCAAAAATTAAAGAGGCGGCTTTGGATTTAATCGGTCGACTGATGAAGCATGCAAATGATGACGCCCTCAAATGGAAAATTTCATATATCATTTCAACTTTTTCAAGTAATGGTTTGATAAATGGGCTTTCAGAAGACAAAATTTTAGAAATTGTCAATTTCTTGGCATCATGCGCGGGTGATAGGGATGCCAAAGAATTTGTTGCTTCTTCAATTGCTTCATTGGCTTTAAACCACTGTCTAGACTTCTTTAAAGGTCAGCCAGAAAAGCTTCTAACTCTGGTTGAAACACTGGATGAATGTTTTAAGCTTGGGGATTCAGATATAAAAAATAAAGATTTTGCATTATTTATAAAACGCAAGGTTGCAAACGCAGTTCAGGACTTTTTGGTTGGCAAACTAGAAACTTCAGATTCTGTTAAACTAAAAGATGCTATATCAGCTTTCTACAACAATCCTGAATCAGAAAATAGTCAGAAATTTCTTGACCAATTAATCCAAAACAGCTTGCTCAAAGATCTGACAGAAGAAGGAAAGGAAAAGTTTAAAAAACTGCTAGGAGATTGTTTGTTCTATTGTTTTTAAATCAACTTAGTACAAAACAATATATATCGGTTTAATTGAAAAAATCTGCTGCGATTGGGCGGTGGATTTTTTTCTATAATATGGTTAAAATTAACAAAAAATTAACAATTTAAATTTAACTTTGTGATACAATTGACCTGTGCACATTGATTAATATCAAAGAAAATAAAGTTATATAGGGGCTTTTTAATATGAAAACAAAAATTTTAAAAAGAATTCTCGCAGCAATCATCGCATTTTCATGGATTATGATGGCTCCAGGTTTTTCAAGTGCTGTCAAAAAAGTGAGGGATTTAACAAAAAAACAAGCTCCAACCAAGAAGCAATTAAAACAAAATGCTGATCCAAAAACTGGTGGTATGGGACAAAATCAATCAGGGGAAAAAATTCATAAAAATAAACAGGCCGAGCAGGATCAAAAAAATAACCAACTTGAAAAATTTGAAGATTTGCTTAAAAAGCCTTTAAAGACAAGCCTTGAAAAAAAAGATTTTGTAAAGACGATTTCTGATTTGGCCCAAAAGAACTCAATTCAAAACCATCCCCAAAATATAATTTCAAAAACAATATCTAAACTGTTAGAACTTATTAGTGACAAAGACGTCGCTTGTTGCGCAGCAGAGGCTGTTGACGATTTGATTAATTTAACAGACTGGCCGAAAAATTGTTCTAAAGATGAAGCCTTAAAAATCATATCTGGCTTAACAGGTTGTTTTGGAAACAAAAGCGCTGAAGAAAACGCAACAAGCGCGATTAATGGATTGGCTTCAAACAATGACTGGGCAAAAAATTGTTCAGAGGAAGAGATTTTTAAAATATTGGATGTTTTTGGAAAGTTCGTTGGCAGGTGTGCTGATAAAGATGCTTTAAGAAATATTGTTTGCGCTGTGAGCAATTTGATGTATGAAAATGATGATATTAAAGAGTGCTATAGGGCCAAAATTCCTGAAATGCTCAACATGTTTTGTGAATGCGCTAAATATGAAAGCTCTCAAGAAGATGTTGCATGTGCGATTGACAGCTTTATGCTTCAAGGTTTGTTTAGCGAATGCTTGAAAAGTCAATCCATGCAGATAGTATATATATTGGAAATGTGCACTAATGGTTGCTCACCATATTTTGTTTCAAGCGCCATTTTTGAAATGGCTTCTCAAGGCGCGTTTAAAGACTGGTTTGACATAGAAATTTTAAAAATGATTAGCATATTGAATTTTTGCGTTTTGGGGGACGTTCTAGACGGACAAGAATATGTTGCAAAAACAATTTCTGAGTTGGCTCAAAGGGGACTTATGTCTCAAATTCTTAAAAAAGATATGGTTGATGTGACAAATCTGTTGGCGTGGCTTTGCGAAAAAGGAAAAGCAGATTTTATGCCGGATGCTGCGGAGGCGTTTAGAGTTTTGGCTTCAAATGGATTGATTGACAGCTTCGACAAAGGGGATATGCTCAGAATAACTGATGCTTTGGCAAAATGCGCAGAGGGTTGCAAAAACTCAAAAAAACATGTTTCAAGAGCCATATTAGAGTTTTCAAAGCGAAATTTATTGTTTTCATATTCAAAAGAAGAAATTCAAAACATATTGAATTTGATTGATTTTTGCGCAGCAAATCAAGACGCAGTCGAAAACGTTTCAAATGCGATTTTAGTTTTAGCAAAAAAGAGCCTGCTTAAAAATTTTTCAAAAGAAGAAATCTTTAAAATATCTAGCAAATTGTCAAAATATGCTGTTTGTGATGGGGCTTGTGGAAAATCAGTTCAAGAAACCGCCAGGTTTTTAAATGAAATCGCAGGCTCAAAAATTTAACAGCTCAAGCGTATAGCCAGTTTTAAAGTCTTCTAAAAGTGAATTTTTTGTAATAATATTAAAAAAATTAACAAAAATTTAACAATTTAAGTGTCATTTTGTGCTGGAATTGAAAGATTTTGTGAATTTATGAATGAAACAATGAGAACGGAAGGTGTTTTATGAAAACAAAAATTTTAAAACAAGTTTTAGCAGCCATCATCACAGCTTCAATCGCCATGGCCTCATCAGGAGCTGTGGGTGCTGCTAAAAAAGGGAAAAAGGGGCAAGCCCAAAAAGCCTCTCAAACAATGACAACCAAAAAAAAGCGAAAAATCAAAAAGTTCAAGGGAATCAAAAATAGAGTCAATCAAAAAAGAAAGCATGCTAAATCAGCATCAGCCTCGAAAAAAAGTTCAAACCTGAAGCAGAAAATCGAAAAATTAAACTTTTTGATTCAAAAACCAACTCTTGATGAAAATGATACAAAAAATTTGATCGCTCTTTCTAAATATTTGGTTCAATTTGATGTTTTTGAGTCATATCCCAATGAAAACATGTTAAAAATGACAGACCTGTTGCTTAAATTTTTTGTTGATGGTAAAGATCAAGCAAGCATCCTCCATATCCTCAATGAACTAGTCGATCTTGAATATTTAGAACAATACTCCTCAAAAGACATGATGAAAATATTGACGACGGTTTTTATGTCTAATGATGATAGCCCAGACGTTCAAGTGGGCGTTGCTCAGTTGGTTGGAGAACTGGCCCACTGGTTTAATTTGGAAGAATATTTTCAAGAACATATTGTAAAAATAATAAATTTGCTTTCAAAATATGCCAATAATCCCAAGGTCAGAAAACATGTCGCAACGGCTTTTGAAAATTTAGCTGCAGCTGATTTTTTTGATAAAAGCTCCAAAGAGGATATTTTGAAAATTTTGGATATATTGAGCGTTTGCGCGCAGACTAAGAACGCAAAACCTGATGTTGCGCTGACTGTTTCTGGTTTATGTGATTGGTGTGAAAATTTGGAAGAATTTTCGAAAGATGAGGTTTTAAAAATAACTGGTCTGCTGTCTAGATGTCTTGACAACAAAGATACTAAAGAGTTTGTCGCGCGAGCCATTTCTTCTTTGTCTGAACGAGGCATTTTAGATGAATATTCCCGTGATGAAATTGCGGAAATAGTGAATATGTTATTTGAATGTTTAAGTGTTGTTGACTCTGGGAATTGGGTCGCGGAAGCAATTTTTAATATGTCTGAGCAGGGTTTGTTTTTTGAAGATTCATTAGATGAAGACTGGAAATTGGTTTCTATGCTTTTTTTGTGTGATTATGATAAATATGCAAGATCACAAATTTTACAAACTGTTGCAAGCCTTGCAACTCAGGGCTCTTTTGCTGGATTTTCCGAAGAAAAAATAATGAAAATCGTTGATTTGTTAAAGGTCCGAGAAAATGATGATGGGTTTTGTAAAGAATTAATCGCAATGGTCATTCAAAATATAGCTAAATTTGGAGCATCTATTTTTTACACAAAATTAAATGGTGTATGCGCTGAAAAAAAATACGCTCCCAACTGCATCCCACATATTCGCAAAGATTTCGATGAAGAATGTTTATTAAATGTGTGTTCTAAGGAAAATATGATGGAAATAACGAATATTTTGGCCGATTGCGCAACAAGTGAAGCTGCCAGAAAAAATGTTTCAGGATCATTACTGTGTATATCTTTGCAAGGCTTGCTTAAGCAATATTCCAAAGAAGACATCAAAAAAATCACAGAAACGCTGTTTGTTTGCGCCAGGGATAATGGGTCTAAAATATTTATTTCAGATATAGTTGGAATTTTGGCTGAAAAGAACTGTTTTAATGGATATTCAGCCGAAGAACTTTCAAAAATTTTAGATTTGTTGCTTATGTGTTCTGAATATGACGAAGCTGTTTCTCATTTTGCAATAGCAATTTCAAAATTGGCAGAAAAAGATTTGCTCGGCCAGCAGCCAAAAGAAAAAATTGTGAAGGTAACGGATACATTGGTTAATTTTGCAAGTACTAGCCCATATAAAACGCATTGCTTGCGCGCGATTGCTGCTTTGCGTTTGCGAAATGTTTTGAAGGAATATACTGGGGAAGAATTGCAAAAAATAAACAGTTTATTCAGGTGAGCTTTTGCTAAAAGTCTTCGAAATCATATGGTGGATTTTTGGTTGTTTCTTAAAATATTTTTTTAAAATTAATATATTGGATTTATATTTATATGGCAATATGAAAAAAAGTTAAGATGGAGTTTGACATTTATGATTAAAGCTAAAATTATTCGAAAGCTGTTGGCAATTTTTCTCGCTTCAACAATCATTATTTCAACGCCCGGTCTTGTAAGTGCTGTGCCAAACAAAAAAGAAAAATCAACAAAAAAATTTTTCCTGGTGGAAAAACAAGGCGAGTCCGATTCTGAATCTGAAAAAGATGGCGAGCAAAAGAACAAAAGTGAATCTGGATCTGAAAAAGATGACTCGCAAGAGAACAAAAGCGAATCTGAAGACGAAAAAGACGCCCCCCAAGAGAAAGAAGATGATTTTCAAGAAGGCGATTCTGATGAAGAAATGATGGACGTTGGCCAACTGGAAACCAGGCTTAAAGAGCTTAAAGATAAACTCAACGAGATGAAAAATCAAGGTTTGGAAAAAAAAGAAGAGCAAGAGCTGATTGAAAAAGAGATTGAGCTGATTGGCAAAGAGCTCAAAATGATTGACAAAGAAAAAAACTTAATTATGCAAGAAAACTATCTTAAAAAAACATATATGCAACTTATGCCAAATAGTATAAAAATTGATGATGACAATGAAAATAGCACTGATGAGACAACACGTTTAAAGTTTAATGTTTTGCTCAGCAGGAGTTCTCTTAATTCAAATGAGCAGATAGATTTTATAAATGTTGCAAAAAAAATTTCGTTAAAAGCATATTTGATAGATACTGATCAACAAGAGTTTGTTAAAATTATGGAGAAATTAAATCAATGTTTAAGCTGCAAATCCCTAAAAAAACATGTTGCAATAATTGTTTTGAGATTATGTTGCCAAGGATGGGTCGAGCAATTTAAATTCAAAAGAGGAAACATTTCAAAAACGCTGCAGCTGCTGAACAGATGTTGTCATGATGAGGAAGCTGGAAAATATGTTGCAGCGGCAATTCAAAATATGGCTTCAACGAATTGCTTAAACGGATATAAAAAAAATTATGCTTTAAAAATCGTTAAAACGCTTATTGCCTGCGCGGACCACGAAGAAGCGAGAGAAAAGGTTGCTCAAGCTATTTCTTGTTTAGCTGATCGAGATTTGTTTGCAAATTTTGACTCAATAGATATATTAAACATAGTAGGTTTGCTTAAAAAATGCGCTAAAATTCAATATTCTAAACAAGCGACTGCTCAAGCTTTGTTCATTTTATCCGAAAAAAATTTAATAAAGAATTTGAAAAAAGATGGCGTATTAAAAGCAATAGCCGTATTAAAATCTTGTTCTGGAAGCGAACTGGCTCAACAATATATTGCAGACACCATCGAAAATTTGGCCGAAAAAGATTTGCTCAGGCAATTTAAAAAAGATCAAATTTTAAAAGTAATAGCCATCTTGAGCGCTTGCGCTGGGTGCAAAAATTCCAAATCAAACGTTGCCGAAGCTGTTTCAAAACTCGCGCAAAAGGATTTGTTCAAGAAATTTGAAAAAAATGAAATTGAAACAATATTAAAAATTCTAAATGGCTGTTTGAAGGGAGCGGATTGCGGGAAATATGTTGCGCAAGCTGTTTCGGAATTTGCAAGCCAGGGGTTTTTGGACGGTTATGCTGGAAATGATATAGTCAAAATCATAGGTCTTTTGGACCGTTGTTCTGAGGGGGTCTATTCTGAAAAACCAGTTGCAAAAGCTATTTTGGACTTGGCTTTGAAAAAGTTGTTAGGTGAATGTGATGAACAGTTAAGGCTTAAAATTCTAAACATATTGTATAGTTGTGCATATCAAAAAAGTGCTCAGCCATACGTTTTGGATGCTAATATTGAGCTGGCTGAGAAAAACTCGTTTGGATCAACAATTCAAGAACAGGAAATAATAATGGCAATCTCCGATATGTGTCAATATGTGGGCAGTGACAAATTGAATATATACTACCTGTTCGACAAAATGCCATCGCAGTCACAACCTCTTGCGGAGCAGCCTAATTTTCGTGAATCGCCATTTGAAATTGATTTTGATCCGTTAAACATAAATTTTTGGTGAATAATGCGTTTAAAATTCAATAAACAATGAAAGACGCAAAGAAACCTGCTGCAGCGACGTGGCAGGTTTTTAATTAATAAAAATTTAACATTTTAGAAAAAAATTGAAAAGTTTACAAAAATTTAACACTTTATTATTATTATTGTGATACAATAAATTTCATATATATTTAAATTGCAAAAAAATCAAAAAGGGGAGCGTATTTTTATGCAATCGAAAAACATTAAAAAAATTTTAGCGATCATCACTGCCGCTGGAGCCATTTTAACAACACCCGGCCTGGTCAGCGCCACAAAAACCTGCCCAGAAAAACCAAAAGAGGAAACGAAAACGAAAGAAGAAAATTGTTGTGAAAATTCAAATTTTTTTAATGAAAGCCAAGAAGAAACATTTGACACTGGTCAAATATGTTCTCAAGAGGATATGCTGGAAATGGTCAGCGTTTTGGAAAACCACGCAGACGTTGAGGAGACAAGAAAAGACGTTGCGAGAATTATTTTTAATATAACACAAAAAGATTGTTTCAAACAATATCTTAAACAGTCACTTTCAAAAATAATAAATATATTGGCCAAATGCGCTCAGGATCAAGATTCTCAAGAATTAATTGTTAAAACCATTATTAGTTTAGCTTTAGATGATTTTTTTAAAGAATATTCTGAAGATGAACTTTTTGGGGTTGTTGATTTATTATCTAAATGTTTTTATAATGATGGGGCGAAAGAATTGATTCCGACTGCAATCAAAAAGTTGACCGAAGATGGGCTTATGGGAAAATTGTCTTGCAAAGAGGTTTCAGCTATAGTAGAGCTAATGGGAAAATGCGCAAACAGCAAAAATTCGTCGGCAAGCGTTTTGGTCGCTATTTCAAAGATGTGTGAATATAACCTGTTTTGTCAATGTTCTAAAGAAGAAATGTCAAAGATATTTGAGTTATTAGCTACGTGCATGCGCTACCCTGGCCTTAAAAATAAAGGTTTTGTTGCGATTGGCGGATTGATTGAAAAAAATTTATTCTCAAGCTTTTCAAAAGAAGAAATCTTTCAAATAATAGAACGGCTTGCCAAGTTTTTAGATGGTGAAGATGGGCAGGAAAACAAATTTGTTAAATCAAATTTTATATATGATATTTCAAAACTTATTCAAAATGGATTGCTCTTGAAATGTTCCAACCAAGAAATTTCAAAAATAATCAGCATAATATCTATGTGTTCTAAAGACACAGAAGCAAAAGCAAATGTTGCGTCTGTTGTTGGGAGATTGATCAAATCCGACTGTTTAACAGGCTTGTCAAATGAAGAGCTTTTAAAATTAGTGGACCTGTTGAAAACTTGCGCAGATGAAGAAGACGCAAAAGCAAATGTTGCGGTGTCAATTGGATTTTTGGCAAGCGCCGATCTTTTAAAGGGATTTGAAAAAGAAAAAATTCTGGAGCTGACAGATTTGCTCAAATGTTGTCTTTGCGATGAAACCTCTAAAAGAATTGTTTCAAATTCAATCAAAATCCTTGCCCAGAAAAATTTGCTGTGTGAATATTGCGAAGAGGAAATTTTGCAAGTAATATCCACGCTATATGATTGTTCAATGTATGAAGACAGTTCAAAAGCAAGCGCTGCGGAATTTGTTCGAATTTTAGCGAGCAAAGGTGCTTTTGAGAATTATTCAAAACAGTCAATAATTTTAGTGATGAATTTGTTGGGACAGTGCTGCAGCGGGAATTTTGCGATACAAAATATCGCAGCAACCATTTTTTATTTGAGTGAGCGAGGAGGTTTTTCAAATTTCTCGGAAAGGGAGCTGCAAATTGTTAAAAACATATTTAATATATGTTTGGAATTTTTGAATACTGAATCTGATTTTAATTTAAAAACACAACATTTTAAAGACCTTTTTTAAAATGATTTTTGATATATATTTATAAATTTACAAAAAATTAGCATTTAAGTTAAATCGATGTGATATAATGAATTGGCTATGCATGTTAAAAAAATAAAGGAGATCATATATTATGCAAATAAAAATCATTAAAAAAATTCTAGCGGTTATGATTGCTGCTTCAACCATCTCAACAACCCCTATTCTTGCAAGAGCCCTGCCTCCTAAAAATGGCGCCGAAGAGAAAAGCTTTCAAAAAAATGAATCTGGAAATAACCCAGATAAAAAACAAACTCCTGACAACAAAATGTTTTTGATCACTCAACCTGAAGTTAAAAAACAAACCTCAATTGAAGAAAAAAAACAATCACAAAATGTCATCAAAAATCCACTAGATGACGATATTCAAAGAATGAATGATATAGTATCTAGGCCTTTTCACAATGAACCTGAGAGAAGATTTTTTGTTCAAACGATTAAAAATTTTTCTAAATATTGTTTTTTTAAAGATTGGGCAAAAACAAAGGTTGACAATATATTAATCACATTGCGTTCGTGTTTAATCTCCCAAGACCTTCATCCAGATATTGCAACCATTATCTCATACATGCTGGAAGTTGGATGTTTTGAAGGTTTGGCGAAAAATAAAATATCTGAGATTTTAAAACCTCTTGCGCAGTGTTCATATTCTGCCGCTGCTAGAAAAAATGTTTTGGTCGCGATGTCGTCTCTTGTCAGAAGTAAATTTCTAGAAAGTTCTTCGAGCGAAATGATTTTTAATGTTGTATGCATATTGAGTGAATGTTCGCGTGATGTGGAAAGTGGAATTAATGTTGCAATCATCATGAAATATTTAGCTTCTGGAGGATATTTTAAGGCGTATAATCAAAATCAAATTCACACTGTTTTGAGCATTTTGAACAATTGCGCTAAAGACGATTTTGCAAAAAGAGAGGTTGCAGACGTTATAGAATATTTGATAGATCTTGGAATTTTTCAAAATTGTCCTCTGGAATTAGTTGATATATTGGACAAATGTTCTGCTAATTCCGGGCAATATCCCGGCATATTTAGCTCTGGAAATGCTGTTGTTTTGGCCATTTCACGTTTAGTTGAGTGTGGCTGTTTGGAAGAATGCTCTCAAGCAAGCGCTTCCCAAATAATGAACATATTGTTTAGATGCTCAGGATGTGGGTGTGATAAAAATGAAATTGAAAATATTATTAAATATTTAAAAGAAAAAGGATATTTAAAACATTGGCTGGAAAACAATATTGCGGCAAAAAAAATCTCAACATTATTTAAAAATTCAGAAAGCCATGCTGAATCATATGAACCAAAGAAAAAGACATCAGATGGTGAAAACAAAAAAACAGTCAAGACAAATGAACCCGCAAAAACTAATGATATAGTGATAGATTTGGCAAAAAAAACAACACTGAGTAATAAAGCCAAAAAAACAGCCATGTTAAACAAACCGGAAATATGTTTATTGGGCAAAAAGACGAATTGTGATGATAAAACAAACTCGTTGGATAAAAATTTATCAGAAGCCATTAAAAATTTGGTTAAAGAAGAATGTTCCAAACCGGGCAGCATTGGCAATTTGTCGGATGATAAAATTTCAAAAATAATTTATATGTTGCGTGATCATTGCGATAATGGCGGTTCCAAAAAGTGTGTTGCTATGTCAATTGAGTGGCTAGCAAACCGTAATTTGCTACGAAATTGTTCAAAATCAAAAATTCTACAAATAGTAGATATATTAGATGCATGTGCTGATGATTTTGACGCAAAAAAATTCGTCGCAAATGCCATAGCTATGCTTTTAAAAAAAGATTTTTTAAATACTTTTTCAACATCTGAGCTTAAAAATGTTAAAAAAATATTGATCAAGTGTTTAGATGGAGAGGGCGCTAAAGCTTTAGTTGCTTTTGCCATTAAGATATTTGCTGAAAAAGGATTGCCAGTATAACTTCCCTAAAAAATATAATAATTAGCACCATAATATTTGAAAATGTTCAAAAAGAGGAGTTTTTGCCATGAAAATTAAAATTATTAGAAAATTTTTAGCATTTTCTATTGCTATTTCAACTGTTGCAGCCATGCCGGGACTGGCTGGTGCTATGCCAAAAAAATCAAATGTGAGTGAAAATAAAGTAAACGAAAACGAAAAAGAAAAAGAAAAAGAAAAAGAAAAAGAATGCATGGAAACGCTAGAAAAAGTGTTAAATGAATATGATAATATCGTATTTTCTGAAGTAACTCACTTTTCAGGAGATAAAGATTTTGTGGACAGTGTTGAGTTTTTAAGTTCACATCATAAAGATATTTTTAAAAATTTTTCACAAGAAAAAATGACAAAAATATTATGTTTTTTGCACATGATTTCTAAATTTGACAATTACTTCCACTATCAAATTGTGAAGATCATTCAAAATTTATCCGATATTAATTTTTCAAAGGAAGGAATTATTGAAATACTAGATATATTGAAGGTATGCCGAGATTATTTTGATGGATATGGAATTGAGGACATTTTCCTAAATTTAAGAGATTCCTATTTTGGACCTGAAAAGGAAATATTTTCCAAAGCAGCGGATGTGTTTTTGTATCTGGTTGAGGACCCTTCAAATATACGTGCCGTTTTTGACCTTATAAATAGTTTAATGTGTGCTAATTTTCCATTTTTAGATTATTGCACACCATCGCAAATTTCAAAAATAATTGACTTATTTGATATATTTATAAAAAAATGTGAGACCATACAAACATGTGATTTACAATTCGCTCTGGAATTAGCGCGTCACCCTAAATTGAAAACATGTTCCTCAAAATCGATTCTGAAATTTAAAGATATTATTATAAATTTAACAAATGACAAAAAATTTTTAAATTCCAAACATATTAATCCTGCTGCTTTCATAGCAGAGTTTGTTAAGACCGGGATTTTAACGAATTTAGACAAACAACAAACCATGACAATTTTTGATGAACTGCTTAAATTTTCTGAAGGTAATATTGAAATCCCAATCAATATGTTTGGAAGAAAATTAAATAATAATGAAAGATTTAATAATAATTCCGAAATTTTTGAAAAACCTGGAGCCTATGGTGTGTACGCAGTATATTCAAAATCCATTTTACCCTGCGCCAAGGGGAACATTGTTTCAGATGTGGCCTCATATTTTGGCTCTCATATATATATCAATAATTTAAAAACCGATAGTGATAATGCTAGAAGAACAGCAACTATTATTAAAAATTTAATTTGGTGTCCTGCATTTGACAGGAGTGAACTCGCGGTCATTGATATTTTAAGTGAGTGCGTTAAAACAAATAAAGCAAAAGATGCTGTTTTGGCCGCGATAGCGCATATGGTTCATAATCCAAGTTTTTCTGTCGATATGAAAACGCAAATGACAAAAATTATTCAAATCCTAAATATATGTTCGAAAGATGATGATAGGCAGCTTGCCGTTTCGTCGATTATTGGAGAACTGGCTGAATTTGATTTTTTTAAAGAATCTTCCGAGGATGAATTGCTCAAAATCATTGATAGTTTAACTATGTGCGCTAAAAATTGTGAGGCAAATAAAAATGTTAAATTCTCTCTTGAAAAAATGTTATTAGATTCAAATTCATCACCAAGTGTGGCATTGCAAATGCTTGATTTGCTTTTTAAATGTGTGACGGAGGATTCTGATAAAGAAAGCATAGTTTCAATTATGGAATATTTAGCGTTTAGCGAGAAGCTTAACAATTGTAAACCCAACACAATGTCAACATTAGTGTTAGTTCATATTTTGAACGAGTGTTGTGATGACAATAAAACACAAGCTGTTTCAAAAATTATTGAAAAATTAGCAAATTCTCATATCATTGAATATAGCAATGACTCCATAACTTTGATAAATGACATATTGGAAAAATGTTCGAGTAATAAATTTGCAAAAAAAAATGTTGTGAATTCTGTTGAAAAATTATTGAATAATAGCCATATTAATAGTTCTTCCCATAAAAACAACACTTCAAATGCCTTTTTGCCTGGTAATGGTGCTGAAATTTACCGAATTTTGAAGATATTAAACAATTGCTGGATTGATTGCTATGGAGACGTTGCGCTTAAGGTTGTTTCGTCAGCGAATTTGATAAAAAAAGCCTACAATAACGTTCAAAATAGTGATGATAGTTGGATTGTTAAAAATCTTATAAAACTTTTAAATAATTGCGCACATAATAATATTGCTAAAAAAGATTGCGTTAAATTCATTAATAAATTGATTATTGATGGATGTTTTTCAGATAATTATTTATCCATCACTTTAGGTTTGCTTCAAAAATGTGTTGAATATGCTCCCGCGAAGGAGGATGTTTTGGCTGCGGTTCAAAGCTTGGTTGACTTTGGCTATATTAATCCCAATAATATTTCTTCACATAAAGACCAAATATGTTCACTGATACTTAATTGTTCAGAATGTGGTAATAAAGAAATTTTGGGGATGATTCATAAAAAACTTTTTACAAATGATGGTATATGTTGAATTTTATTATTTAGCAAGCGTAAAACTCTCGGACTGGATGCTGGGAGTTTTTCAAATTAAAAATATATTAAAATTCACAAAAAATTAACAATTATCATTTATTTATCTGATATACTATTCTGGAAAAAATTGAAAGAGGAGAACATGTTTTTATGAAAAAGAAAATTGTTCAAAAAATTATGGCGGCTGTTATTTCAATTGCAACAATTTCATCAACGCCTGGTTTGACAAGCGCAATTAAAATATCCACAACGCCCTGGGCGGAAAGTGGGAAAAAGGGGAGAGGAAGGAAGAAAAATCCAGGAAAAATTAAGGGAAAAAGGAAAAACAAAAAAACTGCGCGACCTCCCAGAAAATCTAAAGAAGAGCGTGACATAGAAAAACTCAAAAAAATATTTGAAAAATTACGCAAGAAAAAGAAAAAAGATGAAAAAAATATTCAATTAAATCAAAATAATATTACTTATAACGAAAATGTTCAAAACGAGATTGAAATGGCCGAAGAGGAAAACGCTTCTGGATCAGAAAATATTCAAAACGAGTCTGAAATGGCCGAACAAGAAAACGCTTCTGGATCAGAAAATATTCAAAATGAGTCTGAAATGGCTGAAGAGGAAGAAAATATATTAACAACAATAGAAATACTAGAAAGTTGCTGCCAAGATGTTGACGCGAGAAAAAACGTCGCAAATTCCATTTTTGCCTTAACTCAGAGAGGTTTTTTTAAAAATAAATCCAAAGAGGAAATTTTAAGAGCAATAGGCATGTTGAAACTTTGTGTTGAAGATGATTCTTCAAAGACAACCGCCGCTAAAGTTATTAATCAAATGGCTTATTGTGGATATTTTGTTGGATGGACAAGGGAAGAAGTTTTGAAAATATTTGAAGTTTTGACAAAATGTGCAGAGCAGCAAGCTGTCTTAAAAATCGTTTGGAGCGCTGTTTATTATATAGACGTAAATGTCTGTTTTAGGAATTGGAACGGTGAAGACTTTAAAGAATTGTTGAATTCACCGTCAAAATTTTCTCAGAACCTTAATGCAATACAATCTATCTCAAAGGCTATTTTAAAATTAATATCCGCTGTAAATGTGAGCAATAAAAAACCAGTTAATGTTTCACAAAAAGTTGATGACAATGTTGGCGCAGATCAAGATGTTAATATGCAAAAAAATGAAATTGTGGCACAAAAAGTTGATGACAATGTTGGCGCAGATCAAGATGCTAATATGCAAAAAAATAAGACTGTTTCACAAAAAGTTGATGACAATGTTGGCGTAGATCAACATGCTAATATGCAAAAAAATGAGACTGTTTCACAAAAAGTTGATGACAATGTTGGCGCAGATCAAGATGCTAATATGCAAAAAAATGAAATTGTGGCACAAAAAGTTGATGACAATGTTGGTGCAGATCAAGATGCTAATATGCAAAAAAATGAAATTGTGGCACAAAAAGTTGATGACAATGTTGATTTTGATGAAAATTTAGGCAAAGATATTGATATTGTGAAATATATTCTAGAAGTGGCGAAAAAAAACAAATTATATGCCATAAGAAAACATCAAATTGAAATATCAGAACGAATATTTAAATATTTAGAAAATAAGGACCCAAAGCAACAGATTGAGATTATTACTGAATTAGCTAAAAATAAATGCTTTGAATGTTGGCAAAAAACAATTTTGATGAAAATATTTACAATTATAGAAAAATATTCTAAAAATGATTATCTAAAATTTGAAGTTTCCAAAGCTGTTTTAGAGTTAAACAAAATCGATTTCTCTGGTGTTCAGAGCAAAACAAAAAATGAAGTATGTGAAAAATTATTAGACATATTGTTTGCGTGTGATGAAAACAGTTGCGACAAAAGCAATATTTTGTCTAGTATTGCAGATTTGATTGGAAGCTCTTTACGATACTATGGGGGATCAGGTTTAACACAAAATTATCAAGTAAAAATATTGAATTTATTAAAAGAAGGGATGGGCGATCAAAATTCCAAAAAATCTGCTTCACATGCATTTGCTGTGATCTGTGATAAAAAGGTTTATAAAAGTTTTAATACGGAATTGTTGGAAGAATTATCAAAAATTAAAGATGAGGTATTTAAATTTATTAAAACAACAACAGCAAATTCTGATGATTTTGATAAAAAAGATTTTGTATTTATTCTTAAAGTTATGATTAAAAATAATTTTTTAAACCAGGAAGAAATCATTCAGGCTACAGGTATTTTAGAGAAATGTTCAGAAGATAATTTGGCCAAAGAAGATATTTTAAATGCTATTGGATATTTATCTAATATCGAAGGCTCTTGGCGCTCATCAAGAGAAGCTGCTTTGAAAGTAATTTCTATATTGAAAAGATATATTGCGAATGAGCAAAAGCCAGAGGCTGTTTTGGGTTTGATTTTAAGTTTAGCTAAATCTGGAGTTTTAAAAAATCAGCCGGAAGAAGAAATTTTAAAAACATTAGATGTGCTGGAAAGATGTGATTTAACAAACGAATATTATGCCTTTCTAACGTCAAAAATCATAATGCACCTGATTGACGAAAGATTTTTCGAAGTTTTCTCATCGGAAAAGCTGCCCAATGTTAAAGAAGCTTTGTTTAAACCCAACTCAAATCATAAAAACATGTTAACCTACCTGCCGCAAATTATCAACACACCAGAAATGAATCAATATTCAAAACAAGAGATAGTAACAAAAACAACGTCGTTATTATCGATATGCTTAAAACAAGGCTGCAGCAAAACTCAAATTGCAACTGTTGCTTTGAAACTGGTTGAAAATTATTTTGATAAAAACACAGCCAAAAAGCAAATTATAGATTTATTAGAAATTTTAACACAATGTAAAGAATGTTGTTGGGCTCGCAGGCATATTATAAAAGCGTTTTCAATCTTGATTGAAGGAGGATATCTTAGAGGCCTGTCAAAGCAAGAGGGGCTTTCAAACCTCACAGACACATTGCAGTTTTGTTCGCTAGATTCAAAAATTAGAAATGATGTCTTTCCTTTGGTTATAAATTTGGCCGTTGGAGGCTATCTAGAAGAATATTCGCAAGATGATCTCGAAAAAGTTTTTAGTGTTTTTAAAAATGTTTCAGACCTGGACATTTTTAAAATAATTCAGTTGCTTAAATCAATCTCGAAAGAAAATATTGAAAGGCTGATGGATTATATTAAAAAAGCAAAAAATTCTTAAAATATTTTGGTAAATTTTATTGATAAAAAATCTGCCGCCTGAGTGTGGTGGATTTTTTGTTTTAACACAAAATATGTTAAAGTTTACAAAAAATTAACATCCAGTCAATGAATACGTGATATAATTACTTACACATGTTGTTGAAAATATGTGATAAAAATCGATAAAGGAGAGCATAACTGGATGAAAATAAAAATCATTCAAAAAATGTTAGCAATCATTATAGCCACTTCAACTGTTATAGCAACACCTGGTTTGGCTTCTGCCATGCCTCCCAGAAAAAGGTTTTTGCAAAATAAGACCAATAGGTCTCGAGAGGATAGTGAAAAAAAAGAGGAGAAATTCAAGAAAACAAACGATATTGAGCCTGACTGTGTTGCTGGCGGGGATGACGAAGATGAAAAAAAATTCGAGCTTGAGGCTGGCTCAAAACAAAAAAATAACAATTGTGATTTTTCTGAAATTCAAAGTTTAGTTAAAAAATTGTCTGATATTTTAGAAAAAAAATCTCAGGTTAGAGGAAATCATATTGAAAAAATTATAAAAAAATTGACAGAAAAAGAAAATTTATATGATCAAGAAAAGAAAATTTTTGAAACACTTTTTGGTATTTTAAACAACAGACTGATTCAAAATTTTAATGCTGGATGTTGTATAAAATTGCTCTCCAGGAATGTTGACAATCCGGATGTTAAAAATGTTGTTTTTGACTGTTTTTGTCTGATTAGTTCTGAATTTCAATTTAATCAAACATATTTCAAAGATATTTTGAAAATTTTGTCTTTCTGCTGCGATAATGAATACACACGAAAATGTGGCGCGAATATCATTAATAATTTATATGGTCGAGGTTTTTTTGTTGATTGCTCGAAAGATCAAGCTTTGAAAATAGTTGACATTGTTCTTAATTGTTCGAATGAAAAGGGCGCTAAACAAAATCTTGTTGATTTAATTGTTGATTTTGCCAAAAAAAATTTTTTAGAAAAATATCCTCAAGAAAAAGTCACGAAATTGGTTGACGTGATGATTGATTGCTCAAATGACAAAAATGCTCGATCAAAAGTTATCGATGGGATTGGATTGCTTTTTCGGCAGGGCGCATTTGAAAATTGCTCAGAAGAACAAATTTTGAAAATAATTGATATGCTAAACAATTTATCAAAAGAGAATGATATTAAAGGAAATATTGCAACAGTTCTCAAAGACCTAACCCGACATCTGGCTTCAAGAAAGCGAGCTAGAGAATATATGCCGTCAATGGTTAATATATTAGACAGTTGCTCAAATGATAATGATGCTAAAGTAATGGTTGCATCTTCAATAAATTTTTTTACTCAGTTGGATTTTATCAAAAGCTGCTGCAAAAAAGAAATTCTATCGATGACAAATATATTAAACATATGCAGTAATAATATTAATGCTAAAAGACATATTTTAGATTCTGTTTTGACTTTAAGCGACAGAAACCTTTTAAAAAACTATTCCAAAGAAGAAGCTGCTGGCGTTATTAGAATTTTATTTCAATATGTTAACGACGATGAAATGGTTAAAAAATATGGACTTTCTGTTTTAAAGTTAATATATCAATGGAGTTCTAAAAATTGGACTAATGATGATATTGCAATAATAATTTATGGTTTTAATCAATATGCAAAAGACAATGAAATAAAAAAACAATTTCTAAATTTTGTTGAAAATTCACTAGAAAAAGACTCTGTTGATGATTTTTCCAGTCAGCGGATGACGATAATATTTGATATGTTAAATAAATGTTCTCATGATGATGATGTGAAAAAAAATGTTGCGCAGGTTGTTTTTAAATTGGCATCCAAAGGCCTTTTAGAAAAGTTTTCGACAAGAGAAAATATGCAAATAATCAATATATTAAATAGGTGTGTTGAAAATAATAATTCGTCAAAAATTTCTAAACCTGATGAAATATATATAAAAAATTTAGCTTATGCTGCCATTGACAGTATATTTTCAAAATGTGATCTAAACGGAGTCCAAGAAGAAGAGATTGCATTGATCCTTGAAACACTTGACAAATGCGCTCAAGTCAAAGAAATTCAAAATAATGTTTTAAACTCAATTATTAATGGGTTGTTGAAAGATATTTTCCAAAATTTAAAAAAAGACTCTTTTGTCAAAATATTGAACATATTGGATAAATGCTGTGATAACGGGGATTCAAAAGCAAATGTTGCCAACATTATTTCACTTTTGTTTGAAAAAGACATTTTTAAAGAAAATTTTCATGATCAAATGATAAAAATATTAAACATACTTAATAGATGCATTGAAAATGACGACGCCAAATCACATATTCTTAAAGTAAGCGCTGTTTTAATTGATACAGGATATTTTGCGGGTGATTCAGAAGGCATGCTAAAAGCAGTAAATTTGATGGCTGAATGCGCTGTTGATTACGCAGATTTAAAAATTAAAACTTTAAAATATATGTATATATTAAATGTTCATCACCACTTTTATAACTGTTCTCAAGCTGAATCCGTTGCGATAGTGGATATATTAAATAAATTTGTGTGTGACCCGAAAATGACAAAATATGTTCTGTATAATTTGTCAAATATGGCCTTAAAAAATGCCCTTGTGAACTATCCCCCAGCAAAAGCTTCACAAATAATGGATATGTTGTCTAAATTAATTGACAACAGCAAATTGCCTGAAAGCGAATTAAAAGATAGAGAAGTTGCTCAAAATGTTTTGGATATAATCCTGTTTTTGTTTCATAATCGCTTTTTGAGAGAATTTTCACATGAACAAATAGAATATATGTTAGGAAAATGCTGTAATAGCGACTCGACTAGAAAATATTTTGTTATTGCCAATTATTTTTTGACAAATGGATCAAAAACAAGCATGCGTGAACTCATAGAAACTTTAAATGGATGGCTAGATGAAGGCGGTCGAGAGCTTGAAGTTTCACATATGGTTTTAAATATTGTTTGGCTTGGCCATTTTAATAATTGTTCCCAAGAGGAAATAAAATCATTAATAAATATATTACATCGTTGCAGCAATGACAGTTCAACACGTATAAAAGTTTTATATTCAACAGCGTGCTTAATAAATAGCGGTTTACTGGACAACTTTTTGAAAGATGAAAAAAAATTATTAACGCAAATAATATATGGATGTTTCAGTAGCGATAGCTATAATGCGCAAAACTATTTAATCAACATTATCGCATCACTTTTGTCAAAAAATTTTTTTGAAAACAATTTAACAGAAATAGAACCAATCGTTCAATTTATGGACAAATGCGCCAATATTAATGAATTTAAATCCAAAATTTTAATGTTAGCTTGCAAGGTAATTTTTAAACAATTGTTGATAAATTGCGAAAAAGGCCCGATAATAAATATTTTGGATAGATGCGTCAATCTCAATGGGGATAACAAATTTCTGCCTCAAGCAATTAGAGCTTTATCCGAAGATAGATTGGCTGGGGCTTTATCAAGTGATGATATTTCAAAGGCGCTTGAGGTTTTAGAAAAATGCGCTGCAGGCAAATGTGATGATGTTCATTCCATCAAATATATTGCATCTGCTATTAAATATTTGATATTAAAAGAAAATTGGTGTATGGGCAATGTTTCAAAATATGAGTCTTTTAGAGTGATGAAACTGTTAGATTTTTGCATTAATCATAAAAACATGAATGGTTCAATATATTTTTTCAAACCCAATATTTTAATATCCGTTGGAATTTTAACTTTAAAAAGGTTGCAACAAGGTCTTTGCGGAGCTGAGATTGAAAAAATAGTAGATCTTTTGGCAAGATGTTTGGACGACCACAATGCTAGAGTATATGTTGAAGGCGCATTTTCTGTGCTTATTAGTGATGAATTTGGAGATGAAATCATAAAAAAAATAGACATTTTATTAACACAAGACGTTGAAAATGGTATTAAAAATAATTTTATAACAGTGATATATAATCTGGTTAAAAATAATTTTATGAAAAATTATAGCAAAAATCAAATTTCAAACATATTAAAAATTCTGCATTTATGTAATAAAAATGATATGGAAAAATTATATATTGGGAATATTGCTTTATTGTTGATTGCAAATGACTATTTTAAAAATTGCTCAACAAATGAAGTTTTGCAGGTTTTAAATTTGCTAAATATGTGCTCTGATCTGGAAATTGTTCAAGACAATGCTATTTTTATCATTTATAAATTAATCAATGATGGATTATTGAAAGATATTTCGAGTGAAGAAATGTCTGTGCTCATAGATATGTTGAGTGAATTTGGTAAAAAAGCTAAAATTAGAATTGAATTTACAAACATTTTTGATAAATTGCTTGCTACTGATTTTTTTAAATATGGAATGGGAAAAACAATAGATATATTGGAAAAAATCGACGAAAACGATGAAAATCATAAAAATATTATAAATATTATCGAAAAATTGATTGACAAAAAATGTTTAGATAATGCGACTGAATCTGAAATTGCAAGAATAACTGATATATTAATTAGATATTTGGAAAATAATCAACTCCGATTGGGTTCTTTAAAATGTATATGTAAATTATTAGTTAATAATTATTCGAATAATTTGCCAAAGGACACGACGAAAAAAATAATAAACGCCTTGAATTATACTTATGGTGATTGTGAATCTAAAAAATTAGCTGCAAATCTTTTGACATTTTTAGCTTATCGTGACTGTTTAAACGGATGGTCTGAAGATGAAATTTTTCAAACAGTTTCCATTTTATATAAATGTTTGGATTCTCAGGACGCAAATGAAAATGTTTTACAAGCTTTTGTTTCTTTGTCAACAAAAAATTGCTTTTCGGGAGGTTCTGTTGACAAAACGGAGAAAATAATTGAGGTTTTAGATAAAATTTCCAACAACACTGCGGCAAAACCGTTTATTGCAAAAATCATTGAACAGTTGGCTATTTATGGGTCTTTTAAAAAATATCCAAAAGATGGAGTTTCAAAAATAATCAATATAATTGGCCAATGTTGCAGTGAAGAAATCTCACGGAAATTTTCAGCTAACGCCATGGATCAATTGGAAAACCAAGGCCTAATTGAACAAAGATATAAAAACACATTAAAAAATTGGTGGAATATACCATCTAAATTTTAGTTTTGTTAAAAAAATAAATTATGTTGTTAAATTTTCGAATAAATCAAAAAATCATTTCGCTGATGATTTTAATTTGAATTTAATAAAAACAAAGAGGAAATTATATATGAACCTTAAGATTATCAAACAAACGCTTGCCGCAGTGATTGCAGTTGCAAGTTTTGCGACAACGCCAGGGTTGGTTGAAGCTGGCCCGTCTAGGCGTCATGCGGCGGCGAAAAAAAAATGCCATAGGTTTATTACATCGAGTAGTGGGAACGCAAAGGTTTCAGACTTAGCAGATCAATTGTTTAAAACCTTAGGCAAAGAGCCAAAATTAAAAAACGATATTATAAATATTATTAATAATTTGAATAAAAAAGAAAATTTATATAATAAAAAACCTAGCATCGCAAAATTCATCAGCGATAGGGTTTCTTCTCGCAAGGATCCATATATTGCCCAGTTTAAACAGGTTGTTAAATTGCTTGCCAAATGTGCTGATAACAAAGAGGCAGGGCGTTTTGTTGCCAGCTGTTTTGATTTCATTGCTTCTGAGCAGTTGAAGGTTGATCTAGACTTTGAAAGCATCGAAAAAATTTTGAAATCACTATATAAGCATGACAACAGTCAAGATTTTTTGATTAGTGTTATAGATGGGGCGTGTTTCAATGGTTTTTTTAAAAATGCCAGTCAGGATAAAATTGATGAAATATTAAATCTATTTTTGAAATATTCGAATGTTAATCACCCAACAGATTCACTTTTTGAATTTCTTCAGCCCAACCAAACAGAAAATGCTGAAAAAAAATATATGCCACCGCAAAAACATATGGTTCAGGTTATCGCGAAATTAAATTGTGATGGTTGCTTTAAAAATTCCACACAAAGCCAAATTTCAAATATACTTGATATTTTTTCTAATTATTTTTGCTTTCCGGTTGTTGTCAAAGATGCAATTGACGTTATTAATAATTTGATTATTAATGACTGTTTTGAAAATTGTTCTCAAGGTAACATCATAAAATTAAAAGATCTTTTGCTAAAATGTCCAGAATATCAAAATTATGAGCAAGATATTATAACTATTATTAAAAATTTGATTGTTAATGATTGTTTTAAAAATTGTTCGCAAGAAGTTATTTTAGAAATTATTAACACATCTCTTAAATTTTTGAATAGTCAAGATAATGCTGAATATTTTGCATATGTGATGGAGGCTTTGTTAAATCAAGGTCTTTTGAATAAATATCCCCAGGCAGGACTTTTAAAAATTCAAGACAAATTGGCGGATTGGTTGGAAAATGAGCGCATTCAAAAATATTGGACATCAATCATTTTAAATTCATTTAAACAAGGTTCTTTTGAAAAATGTCAGAAAAATGATGTTTCAAAAATAATTAAAGGACTGGCCAAATGCTCAGTAAACGAAAAATTGAGGCAAAATTGCGCAGTTTTGATTTCAAACTTTGCTGATTGTGGGTTTTTAAAACATTGTGACAAAGATGATATTTTGCAAATAAAGGCCATACTAACCAATTGTGTAAATGATGAAAACAGTAAAAAATATGTTGCAAGCGTTGTTAAAATTTTATTGGATTTGGATTTTTATCAAAGCGAAAAAAGTGAAATAAGCCAAATGATTAATTTATTATATGCATGTTCCAGCAATCAAGACGCTGAGCCATATATTTTAGATTCTATTAATATATTGCTGAATAAAGAATGGTTTATCATATATTCTGACAATAAATTTTCAAATATGCAGGATGAAATTTTTTTGGTTGGTGATTTACTGCAAAAATACCATTCTAAATATGAAAAAAAAGACTTCAGCCTAATGAGCAACAATTTATATGGGATGTCAATTCAACCTTATCATGATCAAGATTTAGATGTTTTGTTCTATATTAAAAGGTTATCTGATGATCTAGACAGACAAATTACCAATCTCCACCGTCACATGTTTGACTAAAATTAACATAATACTTAAAAGCCTGCCGCATTTTTTTGACAGGCTTTTTTATTTTTTAGAAAAATTTTTATTGAGATTTTCTATTTTTTTGGATATGACGGCAGCTTGTGGTTTAATTTTAAATACGCATAGTAATATTCATTTAGATATATTTTTTCAAGCTTGGAATCGCTTTTGTTAGCAAAAAACGGTTTTTCTCCTTTTTTCGCGTCAGAATGCGCTATTAGTTTAATGTTGTTCACGCGGCCTTGATCATAGCATTTTTGCGCCTCATCCCAACTGTAACTGCGTCCAGGACCTGTGATATCGTCGCTAACACCAAGTTTTTTAGCGGTGTTTTTATATTGTTGATTATAAATTTCCTGCAATCTGGGCCTGTCGCTGAAGTCGCGGGGAGGGGAAGAATTGAGCGCGTCAGATTCGCCTATGGCGCCTGCAAATGCGTCGTAGTAAGCCTTAAAAAGCCCAGGACGGCTGAAAACTTCAAGAATGACGCCAAACTGCCCAATATATTTTGCGTCTTTAACGCCAGCAGTTTGCCCATACATATTATCATAGGCAGCCTGAAGCTCAGGAACGCTGATTGTTTGGGGCGTCCTTCCAGCTTGCGCATCCAATTCGCCATTTAACCTGGCGGAATAGAGCGTTTTTATTTCGTTAGCAGAATGGCTTTGTATATTAAAATTCATTTTAGTCACCTCATTTTCAATCTTTTGATCATTTTACTATTTTTAAATCACAAGACAATTATACCATATTTAAACGTAAAAATATGTTAACTTTTTGTTAATTTTTTATTATGCAATTAATTTATCGATTAGTTATGTAATTTAACAACATTTTTAATATATTTATTTTGAGTTTATATAAATAATATCACCTAATTTAAGTTGTATATGCTAAAACATCACTAAATTTGAGATATTGTCTTATATAAACACATATTTATCACGCCTTTATATTAATTATATCATATAAATGAATAAAATGCACTAAAATTTTAATTATTAAAATTATTTTATAATAAAAAAATCAAACTCGCCATTTTCAAAACAGCGAGCTTATATTATATATATATGAAAATTTGCAGTTAAACCATTCATTTTCAACATCAATAATATGGATTTATTAATTTTGAGCATACTTTGTCATATAACGCTAATTCACTAACATCAGTTAACATATTGCGCCGATTCATTTTCTTTTCACGATCTTCTGAAGCAAATATGTTGATTCCGCGCATTCGGCCTCTGTCATAGTTTTGCAAGGCCTGCGAATTGCTTGAGAAAAGATCCCTTTGATTAGGGCTTCCCGATGATCCATCATCAACCCCAGCGTTATATGCATACATAATTTTTCCCTTTGCATACCCTTCGTTATACCAGTCAGAATGCTGTTTATCTTCAAATTTTGCTTGCGGCCTGGCTTCAACAGCGTCATCAAAACCTTGCCTATTTAATTTCTCTTTTTTGGCTCTTTGGTATGCAGCATCATAGTATTTTTTTGACGAAGGATGGATATTTGTCCTCGGTTGAAGGTTTTTGCTAACATCATTAATTGCCAGTTTAGCTGCCGCATATTCATTCATAAAAGGCATGACATCGTTGGTTTGCTCTGATTTTTGAGAATTTCCTGATTTTGGAGGAACCGCTTCAACAGAAACAGGCATTGCTGAGGTGAACGTTGCAATCATTAGAATTGACAGAATCTTTTTGATTTTCATTGTAAATATTCCCCCTTAATAAATTTTAATTCAAAGCACTCTATAATATATAAATATGTTTTTTAGTTTAAAATCAAATTTTGATGTGTTGAGCTATTTTTGATTAAATTATACGTTTTGTCATATAACGATACTTCATTATCACAAATCAAAACTTGGCGCTTAGTCGTTTTTAATTCAGCCCCCTAAAGCGAGCATAAAAATCACAACTTGACGCCTCGTTTTGATCATTTACAAAAAGCAACATTTGATTTGGCGTTAAAATTCAATATATCGCTAATTTCTAAACGGTTGGAATTGTTTCGGGTAAAACAGGTTTTGCTGAGACTAGGGTCATAATCATTTCAGCAATATTTTTTAGTAACTATATACTCTAAAGTCTTGACTGAGCCACTTAATGTGACTTCGGCTAAAATTCACATATTTTGTCTAAAATGTCCTTTTTCGCTTCGTTTGTTAGAGGCATCCCCCAATCTTCGCTAAAGCAAGTGCTGTCAGATATATTATTTTTTGAAGAAAACAACAATTGCCAAACTATCGTGTTATTATACACACCTACAGCAGAATTTATCACTGAGACTGCGGGCTTCCACTCTGCTGTTTCCTTCGCTGAATCAACAACCAGTAATGTGTCCTCCATTTCATTATACGCAGCAAAGGTCACCCAATGTTCTCTGTTTAAATTTAATATTGGAGCCGGACATTTAGATTTTTTAAAATATTCCACAATAAACTCTTTTATGCTATCAGTTTGTTCTTTTTTTTCTGCGGGGATGTTGCTGGGATTTTTGACTGCGTTTTGAAATGCCAAGTTATAGGTTGAAATTCCCAATTTAGACAAATACTCAATGATATATTCGACATCTCCATATCGAATCAGCTGTCTTTTCCCGCATTTTTGGAAATATAAATTGACAACATTCTGAAATCCTTTAATTGGCGCTTTATTTTCAATAATGCAATTAAAATGATTGAGGACATTTGTTGCGCTAAACAGCCAACAAGTGTTTATGCACCTCTCCCCGTCCAGCATATTATCCTCAAACTGGTAGCCAGACCAATATTTATTCCAGTCGCTGAGATTTTTTGAATAATTTTCAATTTTATTTTTAATTTTTAATTTATCTGATTTTAATTTGTCAATTTGAATTTGAAGATCTTTGATTATATCATTGTTTTTTTTGATGCAATCACCATATTTAGACTGTTCTTCAATCAAATTTTTTAACTTCGTTTCATAACTGTTGGTTTGATTTTGGTCTAAGCGTAGCTTTTCAAGTTTAGAGTTTAGCTCATTAATCTGCTTCAGCATCGCGTTATATTGTGACTCTAAAGTGTCTTTTTTTAGTTTTAGCTCATTTGACTCCGCGCCCTCAAGAGAAATGATTTCGGCGGTTGTTGTGTCCAAATTGTCTCTTAAAGAATCGATCTGTTTTGTTTTTTTAAGTAAATTTTCTTCACATTCTGCTAATTCAATCATATTTTTACTTTGTGGATCATTTGGATTTTGTAAAATAGCGCTTATTTCCTGTTCATTTTTTTTAAGCATTAAATTTGTGTTACTAACTTCTTTTTGTGCAATATCAATTTTACTTTGAATATCAGCAATTTGCTTGTCAATTTCAGCGACTGATGGCAAATTACCTCCCGCAAAAGCCGAACCTGACGCCCCAATCATAACGCTTGCAGCACATAGTAATGATAAAAAACCTTTAAATTTAAACAATAGCTTACGCTCCTCTTGTAATAAAAATATTTTGTTGTTTTTCCAACAACGATTTCATTATACCACTTTTTTTAATAAAAAATGTAAACTTTTTGTAAACTTTTTGAAAATTTTGTCAAAAAAACTCAAGATTATCTGCGAGAAATTTTAGATTAAACAAAAAAATTAAAAAGCCCGAGCAATATAACCCAGACTTTTTGATTTTTATTAATCAAGTCATAAAATATATACATTAACGTTTCTTCTGCCAAACCGCAAACATTCGCTTTCGCTTTCCATGAACAAATCAACCAAAACTGAGCCCCGAATCATGGCAGAGCCGCAATCCGCAGCAACAGCATATCCATAGACATATTTTCCATCGGCTGAGGCAATATAAAGCCGAGTTCCATAGGGGATTTTTTTGGGGTCGACAGCAACAACGCCTCGCGCCAATTTTGCTCCAGTGGATGTGGATTTCCCGCAGCTATAGGCGGTTGCAACCCCTGTCAATATCTTTTTATATGCTAAAGGGGCTCCAACTGGCGGCCTTGACAATCCAGGATTAATTTTGACTTGAGGCTTCTTTTTGGTTCCAACCAATGTGACCTCGCTAACCGGCGCTTTTGTTGTTTTTTCGCCAACATTTTGACTTTCAACGCGATTTCCGTCAACAAATTTGTCTTTATAGTATCTGATCCGTCTTCCCTTTTCTCCTTGGTTTTTTAGCTTTTTCTCTCCTTCATACAGCTCATCAGTTGCTTCGGTTTTGCGCTCAAAATCAATTTCTTCTTCTTCTTGGCGCAAATCATAGCCAATTCTTGTGACATAAATTTTCATTCCGTCTTCAACATTTTGGCCTAAATCTAAATTAATTGAATCAAATTCATTTAAATTCACATCCTGACTTTTAAGGACATCGGCAACAGTTGCGCTGGGACGAATGCTAAAATTTTTATCCTCCCCATCAACAATTAAATTAACACTAACTGCACGCAATATTTTTATAAACATATCGTGGTCGCTGCATTCAACGCTCAGCTCGTCATTGTCTGAAATGTATATGTCCTGACTTGACAAAATTTCATTCACATCAGATTTTAAAGTTGAAAATTTCTTTTTTTCTCCCATATCTTCAACAGTAACTAAATATTTTAAATTAGTTGGCCCCATTATTAACGCTGTGGACGAAAGCAAAATAGAACATAAAAATGTCTTAAATTTTCGACCCTGCATAATTTTTTTGATGTCTATTAACATGAGATGAACCTCCCTTTATTTACAACAAAATGGTAACAATATATTAAACAAGCTATCTGAGGTCTGTAATTATTTAATATTGACTTGTAATTCATGTAATCATTTTGTAACTGTTTTGTATTCATTATATCCGATTTTAAATCAATAGTCAACCACGCTAAAAACCACCTTTTTGTATATTTTGCACAAAATATTTCCCAAATCAAGGTCATAATAAACCAAATAATCGCAAAAAACAACTTTTAATTTAATCAATTCAAGAAAATAATTGTGCAAATTTAACAAAAAAGCACTTTTTATAAATTTTGTAATTTTTATATCATTTCGGAAAAAATCCACCTGTAAATCCTGAATATTTTGTAATAAATAACAAATATATTGTCGTTATTTATTATTTTTAATCTAAAAAATAACATGTTTAAAAATTTTAATCCTAAATTTCAAACATAATTTCCAACACACATACAAACAAAAACTGCAAAAATACACCGCCATTAAAGGCAAATTTTAAAAAGTGAATATATCATAATTTTCAATTTAATTTTGTTTATTTTATTACTTTTTTGTTTTCAATTTGTTACTTTTAATGTTTTTATATAAATTTGTCTTGCGATTTTTTGAATTTTAATTAAAATGAATTGTTAAATAATTTAATTTTAGTCAACGGCCCTCGTTCGTCCAGTGAAAAATCAACCTCTTGCGCATAGTAATCTGTGTTCTCAAGCCTAATTTTCATTCCGGGATGTATGTCCATATGCTCAGCGACAGTCACCTCATATGTGTGCGTTTTTGTGGCGCCATAATCAATCAAATATGAAGCTCCTCGCTTTGGCAAAACGCTCCATTGCTTTGGCGGTTTATAGTATCTTTCACGCGATATTCCCAGGGATTGTGCAAAAATATTATCGCAGCATTCACTAAAATTTGAGACTCCAATATTAGATTTTATATTAATTCTAGATATTATATTTGATCTGTCCTCACATTTAATTAAGTTTATATATTTAAAATGTTGACTATCAAAAATAATATCTTCTTTAGGCGAATAATATCCACATATTTCAAAATTTTCATTTATAAATGAAAATGTACCAAAAGCCTTATAGCAATAGATCGATAAAACATCCCATGCTGTCATGCCTAATTCAACATAAAAGCTGTCTAAGCTGACGTTTTTTGGAAATTTTGTTTTGAAAATTCCATACGGTTTGCAATATTTATCAATCATGGATAATATAGAATAATTTTTATGTTCAATAGGGTTGACTTGATTTTGCCAAATTCGGCAAATGAAACTCCTGACTTTTAGGGAAAAATACTCTCCTTGATCGCTTGAGATTCTTTCAATTTTATCAACAAAGCAGGAATATATCTTTCGATTTTCTTTGTATATATCAACTTTTATTAATTTGTTTGATATATTTTCGAAAAACCTAAACTCAAACCATATGTCGCTTCCCCGCTTGCCAATGTGCATTTGATATGACAAAATTTTTGGCAATTTCAAAGTTTGGTTTTTACGGTCATAGCCAACAAGCTCTAATTTCATAATCTAACCTCTAAAAAAACAAATTTAACCTTCCCATTCGGACGCCCGCCAAGCGACTTGAGAATTGCTTTAAATTTTTGATTTCCCATGGTAATTGTTTGAATTTTCCCCAATTCCACTAATGAAACCAGTCGATCAAACTGCTTCTCCGAAACAACGGCGCTTCCCTCAATTTTTTTCAGCGTTCGCCCAAGGTCTTTGCAAAATGGCCCTTCAAGCGGAGAATTATATATTGAAACATTTCGTGATATTTTGAGCGTTGTTTCCCCAGTTGCAGCGATTTTTTCATCTCCAAATTCTATTGGAACAAATATTTTTTCATCATCAAGCAATTCGAATTTTATTTGCGACTTTTGAATATATGCACACAGAGCCTTATCATAATTGACAGCAAACGAAATTAGATGGTTAAATCCGATAATATTATTGCTTTTTATGTTATTTCTTACTTTTTCTGTTAATTCTCGACAAAATTTAGATCCTTTTGACTTTGGAACATACGTTTTAATTGTTATTATGGTTTTGGATTCTGTTCCAAAATAAGTCTCAACAGTTAAAAATTCATGCTTAATTGGATAATCGACTTTTCTAGATGAAAATGTGCTATAAACTTCTATATTTAATGTTTTGTGCAAAATATTAATGACATTGTTTAAAATTTTATATGGTTCCAGCGTCATCACCTTCCCCAACAACCAAACGCCAGCATCCTATTTGAGAGTCATAGTTTCCAGAAATAACCCTATATGTTTTTTGCCTGCATATGACTTTTTCAATAAAATCAACTCGCTGATAATCATAAATCCACAAACAGTATTTATTTTCAGAAATATTTCCAACTTCAGCAACGTCATCGGCTTTTAATTCTTCAAATTTTTTAAATATTTTTCGAAATATTCCGGCTCCTTTAAAAATTTTTCCATGAGATATGATTTTTATAGGCTCGCCAAAAGCTTTCATCGTCCGTTTCATTTCATTTCTCGCGTTCATTTTTGGCCCTCCTCCTTAGACAAAACAAACGCAAATTTATCGTCAACCAAAAGGTTTGCCGCCTCTGCTCTCCACATATCGAGTAGATCGCGCGCGGCTTCAATTTGTCTTTTCGAGTCTTTGGATATTGAATATCCGTTTCCAGAAAAACTGCCGGTTGGCTGGCTTGAGCAACTTGCCATATTAAACCACAAATTAACCAAAGCGGCGCAAAGAATGGTTAAAATTGCCTCATTTTCATAGGTTATTTTAACTTTGCATTTGGATTCGATTTGTGTGATTGCGGTTTTTGCCATTGGAAGATATTTGGATTTTTCCTCTTCTTCTAGGTCTGCAATCAATAAAAAAGCCTCTAAAACTTTGTTTGCGTCCATTTATTAACTCCTTAAATTATTAGTATGCAGCAAGACATATACATAACCTTGCTGCAACCAATTTTCTATTTAATTGATTATTATTGACTATAACGCTTTATTTTGTCATGCTGAGCAGGAAAGAAGCGTCTTTAAATATTTTAGCAAAGCCGGTTATTGTCGAAACAGTTGCCCTATTTATTTGCCTGTCAATTAATTTATCAGATTCAACGCTAACCTCCTTTGCAACAACCTGCTCCAAGGCAAATCTTTTGTCCAGCGCGATAATTTTGCCTTTAGGGACAGCGCTAGACTTGATTAGCTTCGCGCCCATGGGATTATTTAGGATTCCCGTTCCCTGAAAATTCAAGCCTGTCAGCGGATTTTGAAATTCTTTTATTGATAAAATTTTTAGCATAACGTCTGGAGAAACCAAAATTGTGTTCATTTGATATGTCGAAAATTTGCTCCAAAGGTTGATTAAATCTGAATATGTTAAATCTCCTGGTTTTTCAACATTAATTTTCTCAGCCGGATTATCGCCGCCATCTCCATTTATTATAACGCCAATTGCGTCTTCCAAAAGAGTTGTCGCTAAATATGCGCCAATTCGTTTAAGCGTTATGCTAAATATGTCCAATTTTTGATATTGAATTGCCTCATAACTTGCGCATAGGAGTCGTCCTCTTTTGTTTAATTTAATTAGATTGTTTTTTAAATTTATCTTTGTTTCGGGGATTTTATCTCCTTCTTTAACTTTTTCCAATCGCTTTTCATCATTAGTCGGATTTGAGCATATACTCCTGTAGTCCATTGTGTCGATTTTAGTTTTGGTTGCGATGACGTCGTTTAAAACGTTGGTTTGCTCCATTCCCTGCATAACAGCTCGAGACAAAAATTCTGGAAACAGTGCGGCTGTTTCTGAACTCTGATAAAATTTTTGGACTTGATCGGAATTTGCCCCTTTAACTTTTATGTCAAAACGCTTGAGCTGTCTTTGAAACGCATCCAGATTTTCAAGCGACGTTCCGCGATAATTTTCCGATGGATCAAGGCTTTCTAAAACCTCTGTGAAACTTTGATTTGGTCTATTATACATGCCTTTTTCCAGTTTAATTGATTCATAATTCATAATATATTTCCTCCAATGAAAGTTAAATTCGTTTTATATAACAAATTGATTATTAGTTTTAATAATTTCGTTTGAATTAAATAATTGTGGTTTTAGTGTCTTTGAATTGATTTTTTTGGAAAATTCATCTTTAAACAGTTCCAATTCATCTATGTTCATTTTAGAAACCATCTTAGCAAAAGCGTCGTTGTTGACCATAAATTCATTTAAAAAGCTGAGTTTGATGACCTGCGCTCGAAGTTTTTGCATATGTCTTCTTCCAATTTGGGCTTGTTTTTCAAGTTGACTGTTGTTTGCAAACCCCTTGACAATTCCCGCGCCAACCTGAGCAGGAACAGCAACAAAAGACCATTCATATGCATCAATCGGCTCAGTCAGCATAGCATAACAGATCTTGTTGTTATAGGTCTCTCCAATTTCGTGCCCACAACAGCCATCATATTCCGCCCCACATATCGAGCATATCTTTTTCAAAACCCGACATCCAACGCTGACTTCCTTGATTATTCCAGCGTCAATTTCCAAAATCAAATCCTTAAAGCGCTCGCTTCGAGCCATATATGCCTTTGCTTTGAGGGCGAGTTTTGGCGTTCCAAAAGAGGTTGTTTCGCCCGTTGCCTCAACACATGTTTTGAAAATCCTCGCTGTTTGATTCTTGATTTTTGGATTATGATCAAAAATTCCTGTCTTGCCTAAAAATAATTCAGATAATTTTTTTAAAGAATCTGGAGTGAATGATTCTCCATCTCTGTCAATTTCATTATCACACAAAATCACCGTGAATGTGAAAATTTCATCCGCTTTCATCTCGCGTCTTGTGTATTTATTAATTAAAGCCATATCATCAGCCGTAATATTGGCTGATTTAACTATTTGTTTCAAAGTGAATTCCTCCCGAGTTTTTTTGGATAGCTTTGCCTATTGCGCGACGACCTGCTCGCTTAAATCAACCAAAACAGGCTCTGGATCTTTTCCGTTTTCAAGCTCAATTTTTTCCGCCTGGGCGTTATACAGTCTTGTTTGCGCGGCTTGAATCTGGTCATTAAAGTTTAAAATATCCCATTTGATTTTAGGTTTATCTGAATATCCCGAAGTTCTCAGAGCGATTGTTGCTATTTTCAAAATAATGGGATTTAAAAGACGTCTGTAATATGCAAGTTCGCTTGAGAGAATTTGCGCTTGTTGTTCGCTCATACGCTCGGTTGTCGACCAGCTCAACCCAAGCATAAATGGCGGTATGGAGAGCTTTGAAATGATTTGTTCAACCATTTGCCTGGCCGGAATTTCATAGTCTATTATTTGATTGTCTGCCCCGATGACCTTTATGTCGACGTCGCCAATAGTCACAAAATCTCGAATGTCGCCCCGCTTGGTTGCTGCCATGCCCTGAGCCCATTCCTTTGCAATCAATTCAGCCCTCTGCCTGGCATACGCTTGATCCACCTCATTTTGCCCAGGTTTATATGTGACAGCAAATCTAACATTTCCGATCCTTTCAAAATTTTCTCCAATGGCGTTATATATTTTATTTAGAATATTTGTGACAAAGGGCAAACTATTTAAAACACTCTCCCCCCCAATTTTGCCTGGCATAGGATTGAGAGCCGTGAACAAAATGCGTTCAGGAAATTTTGGCTCGATCGGAGCATCAAATCCATTTTTGCGACAAATTTTCAAATCCAGTGGATTTTTTCCTTTAACCAAAACAATATCCGATATGTCTGCATTATAAAGCGCTGCAATATTTAGCCCATCATCGAAAATAATTTCGCCAATGGCGTTTCCAAACATCAAAAGGCTGTCTAAATATGTGCATATAAAGTGTTCTAATCCATTTCGACTGGCGCCAACTTTGACGTTATAGCTAAAATCATTTAAAAATCTTTGAGCTTTGGGATCATCGCAAAAAAATGTGAACCCTCCAATCAGCCTCTCGATCTTGCCAAATGCTGCGTCAATAATTGGAATCGAGCTGCGCATGGATTTATATAGATTGATTGTTGACTCATTTATTGCGCTTTGATTAAAATCATGATTAATTGAAAAATTATTGACAGATCTTGTTTGAATTTCGAGGGGTTTTAAAATTTGAGATTTATTTTTTTTCCTGCGTTTAAATATTGGCATGCTAAAAAAACACCTCCTTTTGAAATAAAAATTTAACTATGTTGTTCTTTTAAGAGATAATGCAAAAAAACTTGATTCTGATGGTTTATTTAAGATTGTGCTAACAAAATAGCGAATGTCATCCATCGCATGGTCATTTTCTTTTTTCACACGCTCACCCTTTCTTCTGTCGTCCCAACTATACAGGAAAAATTCCCTGATCGAATTTTCGCAGCTTTCATGAAACAAAATTTTGTCTTGACCAAGCGCATCCATGACAAGATGTATTCCCGCTTGAACGTCATTTTTTGCTTTAACCACAGCGAATTCCCCGTGCCTTTTAACACACTCTATAAAGCTTGAAGCGCTCGGATCAAGAACAATTTTTGAGACATTGAGTCCTCTAATAAGCTTTTTCAACTCAGCGTAATATTCCTCATCAGTGTGACAAATGCCATTAATTTTCGAATTATAGTAATATTCCCGAATCCTATACCAAATTCCTCCAGATTTTCCCCACAAGCCAAAAGATGTTGGATTAATTATGCCATAATCTCCAGAAACGACATATATATCAAAATTATTGGGAAGGACTTTAACAACATGTCGTTTTTTCGAAAATATCGAATATATTTGACCACAAGAAGCCGACCAAACGCCTTTGACAAATCGATCATAAAATGCGCCGCTATAAAGCGTTTCATACCGTTTTTTGACACTTGCTTCAAGTGACGGGTTATCTTCCATCGTGAAGTGAAGATATAGGGCGTTTTTTTCATCGGCTTTTTTTATCCATTCTTGATAGAACCAGTGAAATGGGTGATCTGGGTTGCAGTTAAACCAAAATTTTGATCCATAAACCGAGCAGCGAGCTATAGCCTGTTCAACAAAGGACCTGGGCATCAAAGCGACCTCATCCAGCATAACTCCCGCCATTGTCATTCCCTGAATCAAAGCGGCGCTTCCTTCATCTTTTCCGCCGAAAAAATAAAACCTGTTTTGTTTATTTTCAAAATAAACGTCCATATAATTGGATGATAATTTATATTTGCACTTAAACCCCAGTTGCTGGAGATTTTCTGTGAGCGGAAAAATGACGTTGCGCTTAGCTGAAGAAACCGTTTTTCCACAAATTGCGAAACACTGATTTTTAAACCTGGCAAATGCCCAAAAGACAAAAGACAAGGACATGCACAAAGTTTTTCCAGACCTGACCGCTCCATCAAAAATGACAGCATCATGATTTTTATATTTCGAATTAATCCACCATGTTAACGCTAATTTTTGTTTATTTGAAAATTTTTTGAAATTAATTGACAAAATTTTCACCATCTTCTAATGCAAGAGCTCTAAAAAAGTTTTCAGCGCCAGAATCGTCGTCCATTTTATCAAGCAAAGATATCAAGCAGTCTATGGCTTTAATGCGATCTGTGAATTTAAACTCAAATCCGCCGTCTTTCAATTTTTTTATTTCGGAAATTTGAAAAAGATCTAAATTTTCTATTTGAGTTTCGCTTAAGTCCTGGCTCTTTAATGCGAGAATTAAAACATCATTTGGCCGACAAAAAATCAGTCTTTTTAAAGCAGTGATGGCTAAACTGAGAATTTGATCTTTTTTTAAATCAGTTTTAATTTTTTCTAAATATTCATTAATATCTTGTCTAGACAGAAGTTGTTGCGCAGTTTTTTCTGCAGTAGAGCTTGAATATCCCGCTTTTATCGCGGCTTCTTTAGGATTTTGTGACATATAGTAATATTTGCAAAATAAAAACTCCCTTTCGTTCAAAAATTTCTCCTCCTTTTTGTTGTCCCTCCCATTAAAAGGCAATAATAAAAAATAGTTGCATCAAATTGTGCAACTATTAAAAAATTTTTTATTTTTTTTATTAATTATAGATTTCCTCTTTTCCAAACGCTTCCCAAAATTCCGCCCTGCTGTTTTGAGTCAGGCGGTCGTGTGACTGGACGGTTTCAACTTCAAGCTTTGGCAAAAAAAGTTTTGAAGCCTTCTTTTTCGCCATTTGATCAAACCCAGTTTTTCTAATGTCAAAATCATATTGGGAAAACGTTGTGCTGCAAAAGCCAGAAACGCTTGAAAAAAATCGAGAAAGATCCGACTCGGAATCAAAGAAATTTTTCAAAGCGACAATGGCCTTGATTGGATCTTGTCTTAAAATTTTGCAATAATCCTCTCCGTAAACAATTTTTCCATCATCAAACCTGACGCCGCCAACACTGTCAACAATTTCAATTATTTCATCATCCTGAGCTTGGATTGTTCGGTCGATCTCGATGTCCATTAAATTTTCAACCGCCTGCTTGGCGCAATTCACGCCGCCCCAATCATATAATTCCTGAATCTGACCAATTTTTGTGTTAACAACTGTTCTTAAGGTTTTTGGAATCGACGCCAAACTCACAGAATCCTCGCAGGCAGATATTTTAATCAAGACATATATATCAGCAGGGTCGGGTTCTTGTTGACAAACAGTCAAAAATATATTAACATCTTGCTGTTTTGGTATAATAAAATCAACTTGGGGCGCAGGAAAATTGGATGCTCGGCTTCTAGTGTTGACTGCGTTTTCAACCCAAAAAAACAGCCCAACAGAAAAAAAAATCGCAAACGAAACCGAAAACGCAACCAAAAATGTCCTCAAACCACTCAATTAAACCACCCGTTTTAATTATGCTCACGATTCCCGGTTTTTAAACACACAATTAAAACAAAAACTCCATGCAAAATCACATTAAATACTGTTTGTAATGTATAAAAAGGGCGGCCCAACAAATCGTTTATATCCCAACACTGTGAGACAAATCGCGAATTATTTTACATGAATTGCTTAATTTTTCGAGTTCTTCATGTGATAAATCAAGAGTTAATATATCCCTAACACCATTTTTTCCAACAACACACGGAAGCCCAATATACACATCCTGCTGCCCATATTGACCGGTTGGCATGGTTGACAAAGGCAAAACCGAGCGTTCATCATTCAAAATAGCGCGAGTGATCCTGTTTAAAACCATTCCGATGCTGTAATATGTTGCGTGTTTATATCTAATTACGTCCGCAGCTACGTCTTTAACTTTTGATTCGATTCCATAAAGTTTGTTTATGTCATATTTTTTGGAATTATCCTCACAAATTTTCCTAACAGGACATGTTCCAATTTTAGCTTGAGACCACGGAACAAATCCGCTATCACCGTGTTCTCCCAAGACATATGCATTCACGCTTTGTGGAGCTACGTCAAAATAGTTCCCCAATAAATAGCAAAGTCTTGAAGAATCCAAAGCAGTTCCGCTTCCAATGACACGATTAGCAGGCATTTTTGAAAGCTTTTGAGCTATGTATGTCATAACGTCAACGGGGTTTGTTGCAATCAAAAAGCACCCATCAAAACCTGATTCCATAACAGGATGGATTATTGATCGGAAAATTTCAGCATTTTTACCAAGCAGATCCAAGCGAGAGTCTCCAGGTTTTCTCGGAACGCCAGCGCATATCGTCACTATGTCCGCATCAGCGCAATCGCTATATTCCCCAGAGTATATTTTCATGGCGCAATTTGAAACAGCTAACCCGTGATTTAAATCCATCGCCTCCCCTTTTGCTTTTTCTTTATTCGCGTCTATTAAAAGCAGTTCATCGCAAACGCCAGTTGAGTTCAGCATCGAATAGGCATAGCTCATTCCAACCATGCCGGTTCCAACTAAAGCAACTTTTCTTTTGTTAAATTTTTGTTTCATATAATTAAAACCCTCCACTATTTAAATAACAATCATTTGATATATTTTTCACTAATTCATAAATTTCAGAAAAAGTTGTTAATCTAGAGCAAATTTCTCGATATCTTGCGGCGCCTTTTATTCCACGAAAATATTTGATAGCTTGAGCTCTGGCCTGCTTCATTCCTAAATTTTCCCCTTTATTATCACATATTAGACGTATATGCCTTAACATTATTTGCATCCGCCTGGCAAGAGGAGGATCTGGCTCATATCTGCCTGTTTTTAAAAAGCTCGCAATTTGGCCAAAAATCCAAGGCCTTCCAAAACTCCCCCTCCCAACCATTATCAAATCAGCGCCCGTCACATCATACATTTTTTTTGCACTCTCCGGGCTATAAACATCACCATTTGCAATAACAGGAATATCTAGACTATTTTTGATTTTTGCAATAATTTCCCAGTCAGCTTTTCCAGAATACATCTGGGTTTTTGTCCTTCCGTGAATTGTTATTGCGCTAATTCCGCAATTTTGCATTCTTTTCGAAAATTCAACAGCATTTATATTATTTTCATCCCATCCCTTTCTAATTTTCACTGTCACTGGGACTGGCGAATTTTTAACAACACATTTTGCGATTTTTTCTGCCAATTCTGGATTTTTCATCAACATGCAACCGCTTAAAGTTTTTGTGACTTTAGGGACGGGACAGCCCATGTTTATGTCGATGATATCGGGCTTTGATTCAAGAACTTTTGGCAAAGCATATTCAAAATATTTCGGCTGGCTTCCAAACAGTTGAATTGCCATTGGGCGCTCTTTGGGAGTTATACTCAGCAAATCCAACGCTTTTTGCGGGGAAAAATATAAACCCTTGACGGAAACCATCTCTCCAACAACATAGCACGCACCAAATTTTTTACACACAGTGCGGTATGCCGTGTCGGCAACTGAAGCCATCGGAGCAAGAGCCGCGGTCTTTTCAATGGCGACATTGCCTATTTTTATCACACTCTAAACCTCCCTATCACTAAACATTATAAATCATCAATCAAAAAATTTCAAGCTCAAATTTGATTTTAAAACATGAAAATCAATCAAAAAAACATATATAACCGAAAATTTTTGAAGCCATCAAACAAAACAAGAATTTCTAGATTAATATTTTTTATTGTTTTGTTTTTCTGACAGAGAGGCTCTATAGAGATGGTGTTTAAATTTTTTCCAATCAAACGGAATTAATGGATATAGATAACTTTTTCCCGACAAAGTTTTAGTCCTCAAAACGACAAACGCCGTTATAGCGCAACCAATAATAAAGCCAACCAAGCCGAAAATTCCAGTCAAAATCAAAAGAAACATCCTAACAAATTTTAGCGCATATCCCAATTCATAGCCAGGCTGAGCAAAACACGCAAGAGAAACAAACGCAGTGTATAGAAGCGCTTGCGAACTAAACCATCCGCTCTCAACAGCATAGTCGCCAACGATGATTGCAGCAAGGATTGACAGCGAAGAAACCAGCATATTTGGCGTGTTTAGGGAAGCCAGATTCAGTCCATCAATTGCAATTTCTAAAATTAAAAGCTGGATGACCAGGGGAACTTGAGTGTCATCAGTTGTTAAAATGAAGCTCAATCCATCCGGCACGATTTGTGGATTTTGGAGAACCAGCAGCCAAAGGGGGGTGATGAAAATTGTTAGAATCATAACCAAAGCCCTTGTCAGCTTGAGATATGTCCCGATGACAGGGGGAAAATAGAAGTCATTCGCCTCCTCCATAATCGAAAAAATTGTTATTGGAACGATCAAAACCGCAGGCGAATTGTCGACGATTATCGCAATATCTCCCTCTAAAACGTGCGCAGCAGTCGCGTCCGGCCTCTCTGTGAATTTAAATTTTGGGAGAGGATTTCGCCATTGCCTAGGCTGCAAAAGCTCCGCTATGCTTTCCTGGTTCATCGTCAACGACTCAACAGATGTTTCTTGAAGCTTTTTTTTAATGTTAGCAAGAAGAGAAGCGTCCGCCCTGCCTTTAATATAGCACAAAGCAACGTCGGTCTTGGATTGGCTTCCGACTTGAATATGCTCAAAAACAAGGCGAGGATCTCGAATGCGGCGACGAACCAAAGCGGTGTTTAAAATAATAGACTCAACAAATCCATCGCGCGATCCTCGAAAAACCTTGTCTTTATCGGGCTCCGACGTGCTTCTCTGGGGATATGATCGAGTGTTTATCAAAATCGCCTCAGAAAATCCTTCAACAAACAAAGCAGTCTCCCCAGATAAAACTGCTGTTGATATTTCAATTTCATCATCAGAAACCTTGGATTGAGTTCCCGTGATATATTTTTGAGAAAGATTTGACGCAGTTTTCACTGACTTGTCATCACGTATTTCCATCAAAATTTCAATCATCGCCCGAAGCTCCGCAGTCTTGCAAAACCCATCAACAAAATAAAGCGCAGCATCGCGATCAGCTATTTTTATTTGTCTATACACAATGTCAAAATTATGGTCAATATTGAGCAATTTATTAAAATGAGCGACGCATACAGAAAAGTCCCTTGGAATCATATAAACAAGCCCCCAAAATTTTTTTATTATATTGTTGGCATGTTATTTCAGATTTAATCATTTCCTGCTTTAAATTTTTGCGATTTTTGGAAAATGGTTGATGCAATTGAACTCCACATTATATACTAAAAGTTATAATAAAGGATTTTAATATTTAGCCGAAATCCCACACTTGTTTTGTCCAAAAATTTTGCGCAGACTTTGCTAAGTCAAAAATGTCAATTTTTGAAATAACCTCTTCATTAACAGTCACTGCACCGCGGTCAGATTCACTAACGTTAATATTTTCTTGCTTTAAAGTTAAAATTCTTACGTGATCATACAGAGCTTCTTTAACTGCATTTAAACTGATATTGTAAATTTTGGAAAACTCTAAAAATTTTTCACCTTCTAAATCATTGGTTAGGGCCTTTTTGCGTTCGGGTGATAAATCTTTTCCAAGCGTTTTTAATTTTTCGCGCGCCACTAAAGCAAGTTTTGCATATTCAAGAGAGTTTTGTTTAATCCAACTAGCAGCAGGCTGGCCCTCGAAAGAGCCTGATCGAACAAACTCCTCTAAAGTTAGATTGTCTTTTTCCATTAAACTTTGCACTTTCTCTGCAAGCCCGCTTATCATGTAAAATGTAATCATTTTATACTCATCAAAATCTATCTCGTAATCTTTATACTTTGCAGCAAACTCTCCCGTTGAAGATGAGCTTGATTTTGAAGCTTGGCTCTCGCTTGAACTGGATGTTCCGGTGGTAATGCTAACCTGACACCCCCCAAGCGAAGAAGCAAGCACTAAAATTGATATTATTAAACATATAACTTTTTGTATTTTTTTAAAACTGTTCATAGCGCATACCCCTCCTAAAACTTTGAGTTAGTTTGAAATAGATTTTGCAACATCAAACATTCCGAATTCTTCGATTTTGTTTACAGCATCCTAATTAACAGCAATCTCACCGCATTCAGATTCTTTAATTTCAATATGCTCTTTCCAAGTCCTTGTTTTTGAGCCTTGAAGCAAGACTTGAAGATGCGAAGGATTCTTTTTTTGAGTCTTGGCATTCGCCATCTTGGCCTGGAATTATTATATCCAAACTTTTAAAAATTAAGATTCAGATGCTTTTTGTTCCGCAGCTTCGGATGGAGTTGATTGCTCTTTGTCCAAGCCTTCTTGGTCCTGAGACAAATCCCCATCTTCCTCATCAGAATCCTCTTGATCTTGGGACATTTTTTTCATTTTGTTTTCCTGCATCTTCTTTAGCCCGTCGGCAATGAGTTTTGCTTGAGCGATGATGTCAATTTCGTCAACAACCTCTTTATTAATTGTTATTTCACATTTTTCGGCTTGCTCATCCATAAAACTTTTAAATTCATTAGCAGAAAGCAAGCTCCTGGATTGCCCGCGCAGCTTTTCAACTGCTGCTTGGTCTATTTCAAAGCGTTGGATTATATAATACGCGCCTTCATCCTCCTTGAGAACCGGAGCAGCCCCGGGATCAAGCTCAACAACAAACTGCTTTTCAGGGAATTCACTGTTTTCCTCATCGTCATATCTATAGACAAAATTTTGTTCCGGATTTTGTGGCTGCTCCATTCCAAAAAGCTTGTTAAATGCAGCATCAATATCGTCAATCGACTTTCCTTTGGCTATTTGGTCCATATACTTTGCTGCCAGCTCTTTAACGTTCGAAACGCCCTCATTTTTTAAAGCTTTTGTGAATTCTTCGCCAATATTGGGAGAATCTAAAAGCTTATTCAGTTCAACCATTTTATATTTTAGTCCATGCTCTTTTGAATACTCATCGGCTCGCTCATTATCAATATATTTTGGCTTACCCTCAGCAAAATATTCCTCGCTTAAAAGCTGGACCATTTTATAGTCCTCCATATGTTGCTGAATTGCTTCTTTTGTTATTTGTAAATCATTAAATCCATACTCATCATAGTTTTCTTCTATTGAAGATTGAACATTTTGCTTATATTCTTCGGGAACTTCTTTACCAAGCGACTTACACTCTTTGCGAGCAGCCAAGAAATTTTTAGCTGACTTTATGGCCTGCTCTTTAACCCAATCAACGGCAGGTTGACCCTCAATTGAGCCTTCAGATACTAGCTTTTCCAGATCGGATCGACTGGACGCCTCCATTTGCGAAGCATCAATTTTACTTGGGGCACTTAGTATAGTATTTGTGACTATATACAAAAATTCTTCAGAATTTATTTCGTGTTCCCCACATTTTAAAGCAAAATTTCCACTACTAGAGCACCCGCTAAAAGAAAAAGCGACAAAACAAGGCGCTAAAACGCAACACACAGCCTTTTTGACAAAAAATCCCAGTTTATTTAAAAACATACAACACACTCCTAACTAAAACTAAATTTAAACAAAATCATTATACCATATCTGGAGTGAAAAGTAAAGAAAATAATTTATAATTTTTTATTTTTTAGGACATAAAAATCGATTTTTGCTGTAATTTAAGTGATATATTTTGGTTTTATAAATTGAAAAATGTTAAATAATTGAGAAATATGTCAGGATGTGATTTTAAAATTTATAACACGAATCGTTTTTATTTTACTTTATTTTTTTTTATTTTGGCTGTTGACATATAAATTTTTGGGTATTATAATATATAGAAATCTGCTTTTAGACATGAAAGGAAGAATGCAAAATGTCATATAGATTTGCTCAAGTGACAATCAGGACAAATAATTCATTGCAGGGACTGAAAAAAATTGAAGAACTTTGGAGAGACGTTTCAACCGGGCAAATCCCCATGTTGTTTGATGGCTCAGGTAATCCTTTAAAGGACGTTTTTCCGGTTGCCAGATACAGTAACTATGAATCAGGCGAAGATGGGGCCTATGATTTAAGCATTTTGGCTGTTGGCTCGGATTTTTTTCAGGATATGCAAAAGCAGGTTGAATCTGGAAAATATAAAAAATATGATGCTTGTGATAAAGATATTACTTTATGTGTTAAATTGGCCTGGCAAAAGGTTTGGGAAGATGACGGAAATGGGAATCTCAAGCGCTCGTATTCCGCTGATTATGAACAAATTATCCCCCCTAAATATTCACAAGACGGCAAAGCCCATTGCTTTTTATATATTGCTGTGGATTAATATTACTTTATGTATACTTTTGCTTCGGGTGATGACGATTTGACTTCACTTGTCAAGGACAGCTTCAAAAGTTCTTATTTTAGTTTAAATTAAGTTGGATAATTTAAAGAGATTATATTGTGAAACAAAACAAAAATAACCAAATTTAAAGACATGAAAGGAAGATTATATGGCTTTTTATTATAAAGAACCTTCAAGGACTTTTAGCGAATATCTCTTGATTCCAGGCTATTCTTCAAAGGAGTGTCTGCCTCAAAATGTTTCGCTCAAAACGCCGATAACAAAATTTAAGAAAGGCGATGAGCCAGCAATATCTTTGAATATACCGATGGTTTCTTCGATAATGCAGTCGGTTTCTGATGATAATTTGGCGGTTTCTCTGGCTCGTGAAGGCGGAATGTCTTTTATATACTGCTCTCAGTCAATCCAAGACCAAGCAGCCATGATCTTGCGCGCAAAAAGCTTTAAAGCGGGCTTTGTCATCAGCGATAGCAGCATCACTCCCGACGCGACTTTGAGGGATGTTTTGGCGCTTAAAAAACAAACTTCCCATTCAACAATGCCTGTGACTGATGACGGAACGCCAAATGGAAAGCTTTTGGGGCTTGTCACAGGGAGGGATTATCGCGTTAGTCGGATGTCGCTTGAAACAAAGGTTCGGGAGTTCATGATTCCTTTTGAAAAGCTTATATATGCAAAAAAAGGAGTGGCTTTGTCGGAAGTCAATGACATAATTTGGGAGCATAAGCTAAACTGCGTTCCTGTTGTTGATGAAAATCAAAATCTTTGTCACCTGGTTTTTCGCAAAGACTATGATTCACACAAACAAAATCCGCTGGAATTGCTTGATGGTTTGAAGCGGTATGTTGTTGGAGCTGGCGTCAACACACACGATTTCAAAGAACGCATACCTGCCCTGGTTGACGCGGGAGCGGACGTTTTGTGTATAGATTCCTCTGAAGGCCACACTGAGTGGCAAAAAATGACCTTGGATTTTGTTCGAAAAAAGTATGGAGACAAGGTTAAAATCGGGGCTGGAAATGTTGTTGATCGGGAAGGTTTCAGGTTTTTAGCTAACTGCGGGGCGGACTTTGTTAAAGTTGGAATAGGCGGTGGCTCGATATGCATAACAAGAGAGACCAAAGGCATTGGACGGGGCCAGTCTTCGGCGCTGATTGAGGTTTGCGCAGAGCGGGACGCATACTATAAAGAAACAGGAATATATATTCCGATTTGTTCTGACGGCGGGATTGTCTATGACTATCACATAACCCTGGCGCTTGCTATGGGCGCTGATTTTGTCATGTTGGGAAGATATTTTGCGCGCTTTGACGAAAGCCCAACCAACAAAATTTCGATAGAAGGGAATTATGTCAAAGAGTATTGGGGAGAAGGCTCAAACAGGGCAAAAAACTGGCAAAGATACGGAGTGGATGAAAACGAAGGCTTAACATTTGAAGAAGGCGTTGATTCATATGTTCCATATGCCGGCGACCTACACAGCAACGTCCAGCAAACCATAGCAAAAATTAAAGCGACAATGTGTAGCTGCGGGGTTTTGTCTATAAGATCGCTGCAAGAAAATGCGAGGCTGACGGTTGTTTCGTCAACCTCGATAGTAGAGGGCGGCGCGCATGATGTGATTCCAAGAAGCACTAACATCAAGATCCATAACTGACGGCGTGTTGTGGATCTTGTTTTTTGATTTGGATTATTCTTGTCCCCTTTAACATAAATCTAAAACAATCATAAATTTTCTAAAAGCAAACTAATTTTAATAAAGCCCATCCTCGAATTCGTCCCCATGAAAATATATAAGCAGACCAATTAAAACGCCGCTAGGGTGATGCTTTTTTCGTGGGATCAAACCTGATTTAAACTAAAACCTTTCTCGCCCCATCCTCAACAAGTGAAGTCAAATCACCCTCGCTGCTTTAAGCATATTTTTTATGCTTTTAATAATTGAATTTTAAAAATATTTCACATAAAAATATTTTGTCAGTTTTGGATTTTTTTCATTTTTCCTGATAAATTCAAGTTTAAATCCACATTTTTCATAAAAATTTGGAGCCTGAAAACTGTTGGTCACAAGATTGATGTTGTTAAAGCCCTGGCCCATAAAATGCTTTTCAACCTGAAATATGAGCTTTGTCCCAACCCCTTTTTTGCGATATTTTTTCAAAACAATTAAATTATTAATCGTTATTTCAGAATAATAACTAAATCCAGTTAAATACCCAACATCTTTTCCATTTTCCTTTGCAACAAAAGCGAATTTTTTAAAATTATACTCGACGTCATGTTCTTCATCATATTCCGAAAGCAAATCATCAGCTATTTTATCAATGTCCTCAAAATTTTTTGAAAATTCAACCTCAACCATCCATTATGCCTCCCCCATCAGAGCCGCCTTTGCTTATGCTATAACTCAGAGTTAAGCTTATATGAATTGTCAATCAAAATGTATTTATTGTTATATTTTCGACACATTTTTAAATTATACTCATTATCTCTAATTAATTCTGCTTGTGATATTTTATTATCAACTATTCTATTTTCTATTACGTTGCTATGTGATATTATATCACAAAAATGTGCGTTTATATATTTTTTTGTCATTATCAAGCAAATATATCGCATTTGTTTTAAATATTCTTCCAAAAAATCGTCTTTCCAATTAAAAGGAATATAGCAACCTTCAACAATCATATTCTGCTTGTTTTCAATGGCCGTCTTTATCATCTCGCGGACAATTGGCCATAAATACGTAGTCAAATCTTCATCGTCACTGGTTGGCGTGAGTTTGGTGTTTTTGCTGCGAATCAGTCCCATTTTTAGATGGTCTATTGATAAATAAGGATATTTATATTTTTCAAGCAGCCTTTGAGCAAATGCTGTTTTTCCAGTGTGGGACGCGCCTGCTATTAAAATAACCATCATTAGTCACCCCACCAACTATGTGTTAATTATTCTCGACAAATTAACATTTGTTATAATAGTTTCAACAATTCTTTTTTAACTTTTTTCAAATCGCTTGACGTCAATAGAGGTATTAAACCGTTTATCTCCTCAATGCTCTTGTTCCACCACTTTAGCCTTTCCATAATCTCAATCAGTTCATCATCAAACCTCTTTTTAACTGGCTTTGCAGGATTTCCGACTGCGATTGTGTATGGGCTAATATCACTTCCAACGACGCTATTTGCTCCAACAATTGCGCCGTTTCCAATATGAACTCCCGGAAGTATGGTTGCATTTTGGCCGATCCAAACGTCATTTCCGATGACAGTGTCTCCCCTAATTGGCAAATCCTCGAGCGCTGGCGGAGCCTGGTCCCAACCCTCAAGAGTGTAAAACGGAAAAGTGGAAACTGCGTTCATTTGGTGGTTAGCTCCGTTCATGACAAACTCAACGCCCGAAGCTATCTGGCAAAAATTTCCGATTATAAGGCGATCGCCGACAAAATCATAGTGATGCGTAACGTGGCTCTCAAACTCCGAATCTGCGATATACGTAAAATCTCCGACCACTATATTCGAATTTTTTATCGTCGGCTTAACATATATCTCTTTATCATATCCCTCTATGGGATACACCACATTGGGGTCAGGAACTTTTTGGTTTTTCATATTTCCTCCACATAACAGAATTATTTAAACTTTTGTGAATATTTTTCACACGCTGTTTTTTGATTTGGATTATTCTTGTCCCCTTTAATATAAATCAAAAAAAATCATAAATTTTTAAAACAAACTAATTTCAATAAAATCCATCCTCGAATTCGTCATCGTGAAAATATATAAGCAGTCCAATTAAAAAGCCGCCAGGGTGATGCTTTTTTCGTGCGACAAAACCTGATTTAGACTAAAACCTTTTTCAATCAATCCTCAACAAGTGAAGTCAAATTGCCTTCATTCTCCATAATTTTCAAAACAACCCAAAGCCTTCTTGGAGCTGCTAACCGGATTCGAACCGGTGACCTCATCCTTACCAAGGATGTGCTCTGCCGACTGAG
>CACZDM010000004.1 GCA_902779915.1 Oscillospiraceae bacterium
GTTTTTTTGGAACGCGATTGAGGGTGGCTTAATTCATCGAGAATTTCAGACAAAGAGTCGGATATTTTAAGCAGGGGCGATTGAGGGGACAAATATAACTTAAAAAATTTAAAATAAATCTGGTTATACACAAAATAAGCACCACTGTGTGTTATAAAACTGTTAGTGGGACCAGAAAAAGACCAGGAATTTTAAACTAAATATGAGCGAAATTTTTGAACTTGTTAATTTGAAATAATTATGGTATAATCATATAGAGAGTTGTTGAATCGGAGGAAAAATATGAAACGAATTTGGAATATTATAACTAGGAAAATGTTTGTTGCAGCGGTGCTATTTCTTTTGGAAATAATATTATTAATATTCATGGTTTTTATTTTGGGGACTCTGTCTATTTTTTTTGGAATCCTTTTATATATTTTCAGCTTATTGACGGTTCTTTTGGTTAACAACAGCTCCAACAACCCAGCGTATAAAGTTTCGTGGATAAACAGCATAATTTTTATTCCCTTTGCCGGGGCCATACTCTACATTATCTTCGGGAAACACCACACAACCAAAAACATGAAAGCTCGCTTTAATAGGGTTGATAAAAATGGGCGCGAATGCCTGCTTCAAATGGGGAATATTACTCAAAAGGTTGATATTGATTGTAATTATAGGCAAATTGTTGACTGGATATGGAAAGTTTCGAAACAGTCTTCATATACCAACACTTTGACTGAATTTTTAAGCCCTGGCGAGGTTTATTTCAAAAGATTGATTAAAGATTTAAAGTGTGCAAAAAAAAATATTTTTATGGAGTTTTTTATAATATGCCCGGGAAAAATGTGGGGAGAAATTGTCGATATTTTGATTGAAAAAGCCAAGGAGGGGGTTGATGTTCGTCTGATTTACGATGACCTTGGAACTTTGCCGTTTTTGCCTGCCAACTATCCGGAATATATGGAAAAATTGGGAATAAAGACAAAAGTTTTCAACATAATCAAGCCCAGGCTAGACGCGTTCATGAATAACAGAGATCATCGAAAAATAGTCGTTATAGACGGAAATATTTCATATACCGGAGGGGCTAATTTGGCGGACGAATATATAAATGAAATTGAGCGCTTTGGATATTGGCAGGATTGCGCAATTCGGCTTGAAGGGGAAGCGACGGCGAGTTTTAGCGTTTTATTTTTGAGAATGTGGTATTATTTATCAAATGACGAAATATTTTATTCAGAGTATATGCCAACAAAAAAGGTTGAAGCGTCGGGGGTTGTTGTTCCTTTTGGTGATAATCCCATTCGTGAACACCATCTGCATGATTCGATATATTTGAAAATAATAACCTGCGCTAGAAAATATATATATATTCAAACGCCATATCTTGTCATGGATTATGAGCTGACAAAAGCGCTGATTTTCGCTGCGGAGAGCGGGGTTGAGGTTTGCATAATCACCCCCAAAATTCCGGATAAATTTTATGTTCATGTCATGACCAGGAGCGCCTATAAAGAACTGATCAAAGCCGGGGTTAAAATATATGAGTTCACGCCCGGTTTTGTCCATTCAAAGCTGATTGTTTCGGATGATTTGGTTGGAATTGTTGGAAGCGCCAATTTCGATTTTCGAAGCCTATATCTACACTTTGAGTGCAGCGTGTTTTTATATAAAACCGACTCTTTAAGTCAAATATATGGTGATTTTAAGAAGGTTATTGAAAAATCTGAACAGATTACAATTGAAAATTGCGACCGCCGGAGTTTCGTTCAGAAATTTTTGGGGTTTGTTTTAAAGCCTTTTGCGCCGCTTATGTGAATTAAGAAGAGGGACATATTGTTGATTTTAGCTATAGATATTGGAAATACTAACATGGAATTCGGCCTTTTTGAAAATAGCAGATTAATTAATATATTTTCGACTTGTTACTAATAAAAGAACGACATCCGATGAAATTGGCCTGATGATGCTGAAATTTTTTGACGTCAGAGGGATTAGATCAGGAGACATTGATGACGTCATAATAGCGTCTGTTGTCCCGCAGGTTATGTTTGCGATCAACAACGCGATGAAGAAATATTTAGGCAAGGTTGCGCTTATTGTTGGGGAAGATTGCTCGGTTCCAATTAAAAATAACTATAGGATTAAAAAAGAGGTTGGAGTTGATCGGCTTGTTAACGCGTTTTGTGCACATAAAACATATAAACGGCCGCTGATTGTTGTCGATTTCGGGACAGCGATAACTTTTGACGTCGTTTCCAAAGAGGGGGAGTATGAAGGCGTTAAATCGTTGCGCTGCGAAGCTTCCCAGGGTTGAAATATCAGATCCCAAAACCATAATCGGAAAAGACACCGTAGCGAGCATGCAATCCGGCGCGATATGTGGATTTGTTGGGGCAGTTGTATATACAATCGATTGTTTGAGAAGGAGATGGGATGCAACGCGTTTGTTGTTGGAACGGGCGGGCTTTCAAGCCTTATTGCCAGCCACACGGATATTATAGATGTTGTTGATAAAAAATTGTCACTTCAAGGTTTAAATGATATATGTTTGATTTTTCGCAGCGAGGAATAATATTAATCAATTTGGACTAATAAGAATAATTTAGCTTTAATTTTAGTATATTTTTAAAAGAATTTATAAAAAGTTTGAAAAATCAGGATGCTTAAATAAATTTCATTTTATATTAACGTGGAGGCATCTGGCATATGACCGCTAAATCTGTTGGCGTGACTTTGATTTTAATACTAATTTCACTCATTTTTTCTGTCATATATATTGCATATAATGGAAATTATACCCCAACTTTCGTTAAAACAACGACGCCGAGGCAGGTTGTTATAGACGCTGGACATGGAGGAGAGGACGGCGGGGCTGTTGTTGGAAATATATATGAAAAAGACATAAATTTAAAAATTGCCAGAATATTAAAAGAACTTTTGGATATTTCTGGATTTGAGACCATAATGACTCGAGATGAAGATGTTTCGATATATGACGAAGGGTCCAAGAATTTGAGGCGAAAAAAGCGCTCTGATATAGTCAACAGGCTTGAAATTGCAAATAAAAATCCAAATTCAATTTTTGTTTCGATCCACCAAAATAAGTTTCCTCAAACTAAATATTGGGGGGCGCAGGTGTTTTATGGACTAAAAGACGAAAACAGCAAAAATTTAGCCGAAAATATACAAAATAATATAGTATATATGATCCAGCCTGAAAATAAAAGAAATATTAAGCCAATTGGCGGTGATGTTTATTTGATTAAAAATGCGACTGTTCCGGCTGTTTTGTGTGAATGCGGATTTATGTCAAACGCCAAAGAGATGACCTTGCTTTTGGATCCTGAATATCAAAAAAAGATGGCTTTTTCAATTTATATTGGAATACTACAGTTTTATAATTGTTAAGTTGATTTTTTTGTTCAGTTAGCCCGGAGCTGGCGGCGCTTTTTTGGTTTTTGCATTGTTTTTTAGAATCCGGTCAAGGATATTTGAATTTTTTTGGTTTTTTTGATAAAGAGCGGGGCGTTTTAAGCAAAGAATTTTATTGGGATAAATATAACCCAATTTAGCAATACATAAATTATTCGAAAATTGTTGTTAAATGTTTTTTAGACAAGCTGTTGAGGTTAAATTTGCTTTTTAAAATTTTAATAATTTCTTAATTTTTTAAAGATGATCGCTTGTAATTTTTTCTTTTTTGTGGTAGAATGTTTTCGGATGATGGTTAGGGGAAACTTGGTTGATTGCTCATTTTTGGAGAGGAATTAAGATTATATGGATCAGTTATCTAATTTTTTCAACATTATTTGGAGCGTTATTTTATCCTTTGAATTGACAGATTTGATCGACATATTGATGATTTCATATATAGTTTATAAAATGATTCAGATTTTGCGCGAGACCAGGGCGGTTCAGCTGATTAAAGGGCTCTTGCTTTTGTTTATTTTTGCGTCGATTGCAAAATTTTTGAATCTGAAAACCTTGGCTGCAGTCACTTCAAACATCCTGCTTTGGGGGCCTTTGGCGATTGTTATTCTTTTTCAAAATGAGCTGCGGCGTGTTTTGGAACATGTTGGGCGCGTTAAAATGGGCGGGCGATTCAGGAATTTTCTATTTAGTGAACATTCAAGCAATAAAACCAAATTTGATCGAGTTATATATAAAATTGCCAATGTGTGTGAAGATATGTCTAAATCAAAAACTGGGGCCATTATAATCTTTGAGCGAAAGACAAAGCTTGCGGACATTATAGAAACTGGGGTTGAATTAAACGCAGACATAAGCGAAGAGCTTTTTTTAAATTTGTTTTTTAAAAATTCGCCGCTTCATGACGGAGCAGTTGTTGTTAGGAATAGCAAAATCATCGCTGCTGGCTGCTTTTTGCCCAAGCCTTCAAAAGAAGAATATATATCAAGGGGTTTAGGCTCGAGACACAGGGCGGCAATCGGAATGAGCGAAATTTCAGACGCGATTGTTTTGGTTGTTTCCGAAGAAACCGGCTGGATTTCTGTTGCTGAAGACGGCGTTTTAAAGCGAGATCTCAGCAGGATTGAGGTTATTTCATATTTAAAGGACGGCCTGGTTTGAGCAATATGTGGCGCGGAAAGGTGTATGGAAAAAATGAATAAATTCAGTTTGGATAGGATTTTTTCTAATAAAAAGTTTGCGATTGTTGTTTCGGTTTTTGTTGCGATTATTGCTTGGTTTATCGTTGTTATGGTTGGTGACAGCGGGGGAGTTGTGACTGTATATGATGTTCCCATAACTTTTGCGACTGAAAAAACCAAGGCGCAGCAGCTTGATCTGGACGTCATCAGCATAGAGCCGCGATCTGTTGCGGTTAAAATTCGAGGTCCAAGGTATAAAATAGGCTTAATAACTGAAAAAGACATTGTTGTTTCGCCGGTTTCGATGATCAACGTGACAAGTGATGGAACATATAACATATCTTTGGTTGCAAGCTTTAAAACTCCTCAGAGAGACATCTATATTGATTCAGTCATTCCGGAGTCCGCAAGTTTTGTTGTTGACGCGTTGGAAACAAAAGTTGTGACGCTTTTAGCCGATGCTCCAAACGTCAAGATTGAGCCGGGGTATATTAGCGATGAATCTGTCTGTCAGCCTGAAAAGCTTGTTGTCAGCGGGCCTAAAAAGAGCATGGATGAGCTTGATTACATTAAACTTGAAGTTAATGCGAGCGCGAGTCTGAATTCTTCTAAAACTTTTGAAGCTGCTTTAAAATTTATATCTGTTGATGGCGTTGAGATGGACTCTTCACTTTTTAAATATAACAGTGATATTGAATTTAAAGTCAGCGTCCCTGTCTATAAAGAAAAGCAGGTTCCTTTGAAGGTTATGTATAAAAATGCGCCAAACCACTTGAACCTTGATTTGCTTAATGCGTCGATCAATCCACCAAGCGTTAATATTGCGGGCTCTCCGGATTTGCTTGATAATATAAGCGAAATAAACATTGGATATATTGACCTGAGAGAGCTTGAGATCGGCAAAACTTTTTCATTTTCGCTTAAAGTTCCGTCTGGATATAAAAATGTTGATCAGGTTGATTCGGTTGATGTTTCGTTTGATTCTGGCAATTGGGGCGCTAGACAATTTTCGATTGATGACATTAAATTAAACAATGTTCCTGCTGAATATGATGTTCGAGTTGATTCGCAGGCGATTAGGGATGTTAGATTTGTTGGGCTTGTGGATTATCTAAACAATCTTGACGTCGCCGACATAACCGCAACTTCCGATCTTTCAAATATCTCGGTTAAAGAAGGCAAGCAGTTGGTTCCGGTTTCAATAGGAATAATCAACAAAGACGGGGTTTGGGCTGTTGGAGAATATAAATGTTCGATAACTGCAAGAAAAAAATGACTTGTTGTTTAATTTAAGAAGGGGTTAAAAAAATAATATGGCAATTTTTGTTCCTCAAATTTGCGTTGGCCTTGATGCTGGAGAGCCTGAGGCAATTTCGAAAGCAGCTCGGATTTTGAAAATTAATTTTTGTGATGTGAAAACTGCGAGCATTTGCAAAAAATCTGTGGATGCACGAAGAAAAAACAACATAAGATTAGTCTATACAGTTTGCTTTGAATTTAAAGACCCGGGAAAAGAAAGAGCGATTTTGAAAAACAATTCGAGAGTTGTCTTGCGGGCTTTTGAAAAATCATTGGACGTTAAGTTTGGAAATGAAAAGCTCGAGGGGAGGCCGGTTGTTGTTGGATTTGGGCCTGCTGGAATTTTTGCTTCATATATTCTTGCCAAAAATGGATATCGGCCTGTTGTTATTGAGCAGGGGGACAAAGTTGACGCAAGGGTTAAAAAGGTTGAGAAATTTTGGAGTGAGGGCGTTTTAGATGAAAGGACCAACGTCCAATTTGGAGAGGGCGGAGCAGGAACATTTTCTGATGGAAAACTCATAACGCGAATTGGCGATCCGCTTTGCAAGCAGGTTATTGATTTGTTTTTAAAACATGGCGCTCCGATCGACATAAAAGTAAGAGCCAGGCCTCATATTGGGACGGATTTGCTTCGAAAAATCATAAAATCAATCAGACTTGAGATCATTTCGCTTGGGGGCAAGATTCGGTTTAATGAAAAGCTCGAGCGGATTAATTTTTGCAAAGACAGAATCTGTTCAATCGCAACGGAAAAAGACGAAATAAAAACCAATGCTTTAATCCTGGCCATTGGCCACAGCGCGCGCGACACATTTGAAATGCTTGCGCAAAGCGGCGTTAAAATTCAGCCTAAGCCATTTTCGGTTGGGGTTCGGATAGAACATTTGCAAAAAGATGTTGAAAAGGCTTTATATGGAGATTTTGTTGGGCATTTTGCGCTTCCCAGAGCAGAGTATGCATATTCACACAGGATTGGTGGCAGGGGAGTATATACTTTTTGCATGTGTCCTGGAGGGGTTGTTGTTCCGGCGGCTTCGGAGGAATTTGGTGTTGTGACTAATGGAATGAGTGAATATGCGCGCGATGGAGAAAATGCCAATTCTGCTTTGGTTGTTGGGGTTTTAGAAAAGGATTTTGAAAGCGGGCCTCTTGGCGGAATGTTTTTTCAACGAGAGATTGAGAAGCTTGCCTTTGAAGCTGGGGGTGGAAAATATTTTGCGCCAATAACAAATGTTGGATCATATCTTAGTGGGGCAATATATAAAGAAGGAAAAATTAAACCAACATATCATTGTGGAACGAAAATTTGTGATATAAATAAACTATTTCCAACTTTTGTTAACAACATGTTAAAAGTCGGAATCAGGCAGTTTGACAAAAAATTGCGCGGATTTGCAGCAAAAGACGCAGTAATAACCGCCCCAGAAACAAGGACAAGCTCGCCAGTTCGAATCCTTCGAGATGAAAGATTTGTTTCGTCGGTTGATGGCCTATATCCTTGCGGAGAAGGAGCGGGATATGCAGGAGGGATAATGAGCGCTGCTGTGGATGGAATAAAGGTTGCGGCCTCAGTCATCCAGAGATTTTGTCCTGATTAAAAATTGCAGCCTCAGTCATCTGGAGATTTTGTTCTGATTAAAAATTGCAGCCTCAGTCATCTGGAGATTTTGTTCTGATTGAGGGTTATTTTTTTAAATTAGACCCTAAAAATTAAACCCTTAAACCAATTTAGAATACCTTTAATAATAGAAGAAAGGAAGTTATTTTCTTGTTTATCGTTTTTTTCAGATCCCAATCAAAAACCTCCAAATATTTGCAGGCTTGTCCGTGGCGTTTCCAACTATTACGAGCAGTAATCCCTTCCTGAAATTTTGCATATTTTTTGACGCACAGTATTTTTCCTTGTTACTCGCTGCAATCAATGACGTTAACTGGGATTCCCATCTGTTTAATTTTTGCAGCAATTCGTTCCTGTTCTCTTTTTTCGCTTTCACTGTGGTCCTTTGTTCTTATTATATCAACGCTTTCCACATCATTTTTAAAGCTCAAATCACCGTGAAATTGCAGTTCAAAATAATCCAGAGATGCATCAAGATATTTGATTTCACTAATGGAGCTCGGGTACTGCGGCAAAAGTTTTCCTTCATTTATTTGACTTGCCAGCAAACTAACCAAATCTTTAAAATAACCAGGAACACAAACAATTTTAGGATCCTTTGCCATGGTTGGGGTTATGCTGTTTTTGCCAAAGTGCCATCTATTATTTAAACTATCACCAATCGTTAATGTTGTTTTGTCCATGAGCTTGTCTTTTTTGAAGTTCATAATCACATTTCCATAATACTCACTCATATTCCCGGCTGCCTGTTTAAAATTTTTACTCTGCTTGTCTTTACAAGTTAAATAACCATATTTTTCATAATCTTTTCCCTCTAACTCGTCTATGTTAATATTGAAAAATTCCGGAGTGGACCATCTTCTAGACAAACATTTTTCATCATATTCAGAATTTTTATGCAAATCCCACATTCTCTCAACCGAAGATTGAATTTTGTCTTCTTTGATTATGTTTTCAATTAATTCTATATGCGTGTTCATGGAAAAATCACACTTTTCAACCGCAGTTTTTAGAAAATTTTCTACTGTTTGTCTTTCCAAGTCACTATATTTCTCAGACTCAATTTTTTGCATATAAACACTGTCGTGGTGTTTTTGATAGTTTTCCAGTAACTTTGGCTTGGCGGCCTCAGCAAAGCCAGTGAATGTTGATAATATCAGCAAGCTTAAAACGATAAATGACGTAAATAATTTAGTTTTTTTCAATTTGTATTCTCCTTCAAAGTTTATTTTTATATCCAATATTCACATTAACATGTGAGACTATTGTCATTATTAGTTATGTTGCGGGGATTAATTTTTTTTAAAGATCTTCTGTCAACTTTTTTGCGCGACCTTGGATAAGGGTATAAAATTTAAATTTAAAATCCATAAATTACAACTAATTTCACTATATTATAACATCTTCAAATAATGTTGTCAATGATTTTCGATATAAATTATCATAATATTTGCGGGCGCTTAAATACCGCTTGTTGAGGATGGATTGAAAGAGGCAGGGAAGTTGAATTGGGGGTTTATGTTGCGGTTGGTTGTGAGCGGGCGGCGTTTTGATTGGCTCTGTCGTTGTTTTTTAGAATTTGCTCGAGGATATTAGTGTTTATTGGTTTTTTTAGAAAAGAATCGGATTTTTTTAAAGAGAGGGAGTCAATGAGACAAATATAACCTAAAATTAAAAAAATATTCATAAAAAGCTTGCTTTTTGCTAACCTATGTGGTATAATGACCCAAGGGTTTGTTTTTGTTTTATGAACGGCTTGAAAGTTCACCTTGAGTGGTGTGTGTGTATAGTGTTGGTCGATTGTGTGTTTAACGGCTTAGAATGGAGAGAAAAAATATATGAACTGTAAAAAATATTCTATAGATTTTGCTGGCAGGGAAGTTGAAGTTGAGGTTGGAAAAACCAGTTGCATGGCGGGAGGGTCGTGTTGGGTTCGATATGGGGACACTGTTGTTATGACGCATGCGACAATGGCCAATAAACCCAGGGAGGGCGTTGATTTTTTTCCGCTGTCTGTTGAATATGAAGAAAAATTATATGCTGTTGGAAAGATTCCCGGTTCGTTTTTGAAAAGGGAAGGAAAGCCTTCTGAACACGCTGTTTTGGTTTCGCGCTCGATAGACCGGCCGATTCGCCCCTTTTTTCCAAAGGATATGCGAAATGACGTCAGCGTTGTTTCAACCGTTTTGTCAACCGACATCGACAACAGTCCGGAAGTTTGCGCTATGCTTGGAGCGGCTGTTTCGCTTTGTGTTTCAAACATTCCGTGGAATGGGCCAATTGTTGGTATTTCGGTTGGTCTGATTGGCGGCGAGATTGTTTTGAATCCGAGTCAAAAAGAGAGAGAGCTTTCGGATCTTGACTTGACTGTTGCTGGGAGCCGCGATAAAATTGTCATGATCGAGGCTGGCGCGAAGGAAGTTTGCGAGGATAAAATCCTTGAATGCATAGCGGTTGCTCATGAAGAGATCAAAAAGATGGTTGAGTTTGTAAATAAAATAACCGATGAATGCGGGAAAAATAAGATTGCCTATGAATCAAAGCAGCTTCCGTCTGAAATTTTTGAGTCTATAAAAAATGATTTTTGCGAACAAATTAAGGCAGCTTTATATACAAATGACAAAAATGAACGTGATGATAATATGCGTCCAATAGTTGAAAGCATTCACGAAAAATATGACTCTCAATTTGAGGACGATTGCGGGGTTCTGGACGAGTGCATATATAAATTGCAAAAAGAGATTGTTCGCGACTGGCTTTTGAATGAAAAAAAGCGTGTTGATGGAAGGGAAATGGACCAGATGCGCCCGCTGTCGTGTGAAGTTGGCTTGATTCCGCGTGTTCATGGTTCTGGGCTTTTTACTCGGGGTCAGACGCAGGTTTTGTCTGTTGCAACGCTTGGGTCTTTTGCTGAGGAGCAGAGGCTTGACGGGATCGACGAGAAGACAGCTAAAAGATATATACATCACTATAATTTTCCTTCATATTCAGTTGGCGAAACCAGGGCAAGCAGAGGGCCGGGAAGGCGTGAAATTGGTCATGGGGCTTTGGCTGAGAAGGCTTTGATTCCTGTTTTGCCGGATGAATACGAATTTCCATATGCAATTCGAGTTGTTTCTGAAGTCTTGTCTTCAAACGGTTCAACTTCTCAGGCTTCAATTTGCGGCTCGACTTTGGCGTTGATGGATGCGGGGGTTCCGATTAAAGCGCCTGTTGCTGGGATATCTTGCGGGCTGATAACCGATGATGATGGAAAATTCATGACCATGATTGATATTCAAGGTTTGGAAGACTTTTTTGGAGACATGGATTTTAAAGTTGGAGGAACGAAAAACGGCGTGACAGCGATTCAGGTTGACATAAAAGTCGATGGGCTCAGCATGGAGATTATTGCTCAAGCGCTTGAAAAAACAAGAAAGGCCCGGATCAACATAATAGAAAATGTCATGGAGCCTGTTATATCCAAGCCTCGAGGGGAAGTTTCAAAATATGCTCCAAAGGTTGAAAGCGTTTTGGTCCCTGTTGAAAAGATAAAAGACGTCATTGGTTCTAATGGAAAGGTTGTTCAAAAAATCAGTGCGGATTATGACGTGAAAATCGACATAGAAGAAGACGGCAGGACATATATTTTAGGAATAGACGCGGATAATGTTAGGGCCGCCAGAGAGGTGATCGAGTCTATAATACTTGATCCGGTTGTTGGGGCGATATATCGCGGAAAGGTCGTCAGGATTATGAATTTTGGCGCGTTTGTTGAGATTGCGCCGGGCAAAGAGGGCTTGGTTCACATATCAAAGCTTGATTTTAACAGGGTTGGTAGTGTGTCGGATGTTGTCAAGGAGGGGGATCAAATTTTTGTTAAAGTGACGGACATTGATTCTCAGGGGCGGATCAATCTTTCGAGAAAGGATGCGATGGCTGAATTGAGAAAATGATCGAGAGGGCTTTAATTTTTGTGTATTTTTAACATATTTTTCTTTAGTTTTTTCATAGTTTTTGTGGTTTGTTGCCTAGATTTAAAGTTTTTGGATTTTTTTTAAAATATCAGTTGACAGTTATGGAAAATTAGTGTATAATAAAACATGTCATAGGTTTCCAGCTGTTTTGCCGCTGTGGTGGAATAGGCAGACACAAGGGACTTAAAATCCCTCGGTATATATAATACCGTGCCGGTTCAAGTCCGGCCAGCGGCACCATAAATGATAATTTTAGTCTGACAAATCAGGTCTTTTTTGCTTGGTTTGTTTTTTTATCGCGTTTATATCATATATTAAATGATTTATAAAAAATAATTTGAAAATATGTTTATGAATTATTTTGATTTTGAATAAAAATGTTTTAAATAGTGATATATATTTTGGGGAGGGTTTTATCCATGCGAAATGATTGCGCAATAATTTTAGCAGCGGGCGAAGGGCAAAGGATGGGGGCGGACGTTCCTAAAGTTCTTTGTGAAGTTTTGTTTAAGCCGATGATTGGCTGGGTTATCGGAGCTTGCCAAGACGCAAAAATTGAGAATAGATGCGTTGTTGTTGGATTTAAGTCTGAGCAAGTTGTTGATTTTTTGGGAGATGACGAAAAAACTGTTTTTCAGGATAAGCGTCGAGGAACTGCGCATGCTGTTTTGTGTGCTAAATCTTTTTTGAAGGAACACATAAACGCAAATGTTTTTGTTTGTTGCGGGGATTCGCCATTTCTAGACGGTAAAACAATCATATCTGCTCTAGATATGCATAAAAGCAACAGGGCAGCTGTGACTGTGATAACCGCAAATATTGAGAACCCCAAAGGATATGGAAGAATTGTCAGGACGGGTGGAAATATTTCGAAAATAGTTGAAGAGAAGGATTCAAATGAGCAGGAGCGAAAAATTCATGAAGTTAATTCAGGGGCATATTGGTTTTGCGTTAAAGATTTATTAGATGTTTTGGAACATATAAAGCCAGTAAACAACCAAAATGAATACTATCTAACAGACGCAGTAGCGCTGATTTTGGCTCGAAAAAAGACCGCAACAGCATATTTATCTGAAAACCCTTTGGTTGCTATGGGCGCCAATGATAGATTAAATCTTTTTAAATTAAATGAAATATACAGAAAAATATTAATAGAAAGATTTATGGATGATGGAGTCGAATTTTTATCAATGGATGGGGTTATTATCTCTCCAGATGTTGAAATTGGAAAAGGGACGAAAATTTTGCCGGGAACGATACTTAAAGGCAAAACTCGTGTTGGCAAAAATTGCGTTATTGGGCCGAATTCTTTGATTGAAGACAGCCAAATTGGGGATGAAACTGTGGTGAATTCGAGTCAAATATATCAAAGCGTTGTCGATAATAATGTAAAAATCGGGCCATTTTGCCACATCAGACCAAATAGCAGTATTTCTCATCATGTTAAAATGGGAGATTTTGTTGAGGTGAAAAATTCCAAAATTGGCGCAGGAACTTCGATTTCCCATTTAACCTATGTTGGAGACAGCGACGTTGGAAAAAATGTTAATTTTGGCTGCGGAGTTGTGACGATAAATTATGACGGAGTTAATAAAAACAGATGCAAAATTAAAGACGGGGCGTTTATCGGCTGCAACACCAATCTCGTTGCTCCGGTCGCTGTTGGCAAAAATGCATACACGGGCGCGGGATCGACGATAACTAAGGACATTCCGGATTATGCGCTTGGAATTGAGAGGGGAAAACAGGTTAACGTCGCTGATTTTTCAAAGTCAAAACTTGCGGGGAGAAAGCTGAAAGTTCAAGATTAAAAATAAAAAAAACACACACTCTAAAGCTAAAGCGGCTCTAAAGTGTGTTTATATTTGCTATTCTTAGCTATGAATTTTCTCTTTAATTCGCTTTTGTATATGGTATGCTATAACTAAAACCACAACCCAAATTGAAAAAGTCAAAACGCTTAACCTATAGCTGGGGCTAATGATGAGAGTTATGATAACCACAGCCAAAAAGGCCAGGCAGATGTAGTTTGCACGTGGAAACCAAAGGGACTTATATTTCAAGTTTTTAACAGCTTCAGCATCGAGAGTTTTTCTGAATTTAATTTGAGTTATCAAAACAACAATCCAAACAAGCAGACCAGCCATACCACACGTCCCTAAAAGCAGGCTGAAAGCATCTTCAGGGAAGAAGAAGGATAGCACAACCCCAATTAGCATAAACGCAGTTGAAAATAGGGTTGCAGCGACGGGGACATTTTTTTTGCTCAACTTGCTTAGAATTCTTGGAGCGCAATCTTGCGAGGCCAGCGTGTGAATCATCCTGCCAGAACTGAATATTCCACTATTGCAAGCGGACAGAGTTGATGTGATGATAACAAAATTCATGATTCCGGCCGCAGATCTGAGGCCAATGCTTTCAAATGTTAAAACAAAGGGACTGTTGCTTGGATCTATGTTGTCCCAGGGAAAGAGGGACATAATCACAAATAACGAACCAACATAGAATACGCACGCCATGAGCAAAACTTTGTTGATTGCTGAAGGCAGTTCTTTTTTTGGATTTTGGGTCTCGCCAGCAGTCAGGCCAATAGATTCCAACCCGATAAATGTTATGGAAACAGGGCCAAGGGCGAGTATAACGCTCTCTATTCCTTTTGGGAAAAATCCTCCGTGAGTCCACAAATTCGCGATTTCAAACTCTTTAAAACCACTATCTGCAAAATGTATGATTATCAACGCAAATCCCAGGATGATGAAAGCAATTATCGTCACAACTTTAACTATGGAAAACCAAAACTCAAACTCGCCAAAAAATTTAACATCAACTAAATTTATTAACGTCAACATTACTAAAGACGCCAATGCCCAAAGCCAGATTGGAACGTCCGGAAACCAATATTTCATGCACTTTCCAACAGCTGTTATTTCTGCCATGACTCCAAATCCCCACAAAAACCAGTAGCTCCATCCGGTGATATATCCCACCAGCGGACTCCAGAATTCATTGGCATATGCGCTAAAAGAACCTGAAACTGGATACTGAACCGACATTTCTCCCAAAGATCTCATGATCAAGTAGACCATGAATCCTGTGATTGCAAATGACAACAAGACCGAAGGGCCCGCTATTTCCATCATTTTGGATGATGCCAAAAATAAGCCCACCCCCACTGATCCGCCTATGGCTATCATTTGGATATGCCTAGACTTAAGACTTCGATTAAGTTTTTCTTCGTTGTTCAAAATGAACCCTCCTTTAAAATTAGTATTGAAAATCATTGTATCAAGTTTTTTTCTGAACTTCAAGTTTGTTTTTATATTTCTACTTTATCGACAAATTTTGACTGAATTTTGAGCTAAAAAATGTGAATATTGCACATAAAAATTTAATTTATGAATTAGCATTAACTCATTATATTGAAGTTTATGACAATTATATGAATTTTTTAATAATATATATAATAAAAATGTTTTGAGGTGTTAAAAATGGCAAAAATACTCGTTTATAATAACAACACTAACAGAATTGAAACATATTATAGGAATGAAAATGATAACATGCCATACACGGAACGTGGATATCTGAAAGTTGGTGAATTTAGAGGCTCAAGCAAAAGTCCAACAATTTGGACGACGAAAAACTCTATGGAATCTTTTGTTAGCCAGCGAAAACTTTGGGGCGGCCCAATTCCTGTTGGATATGCTTTTAAAAGGCCATGGGAAGGAGGACACGGGAAGCAGTCTCAACACTATGCAGGGACCGCTTTTGATGTTGCGCAGGGATGGAGCAATTTGCAAAGAAGCAAGCTCAGGGCAAGCGCTCAAAATTCAGGACTTTGGGTGTATGTTGAGCCGGCAAGACTCACTCCAACTTGGGTTCACTTTGATCGAAGGCAAACGCCGCCGGCCTGCTCTGGTGGAGGATATCCTGTTTTAAAGCTAAAAAGCGTAAACACATATGTTTTGATTTTACAGGACGAACTCAACAATTTGGGGTATTCATCGGGTGCATTAGACGGCATTTTTGGGCCTAAAACTTTGAACTCTTTGCGCCAGTATCAACAAAAAAACGGTCTTAAAGTTGATGGAATTGTTGGATGCGTAACCTGGAGGACCCTGCAAAATGAAGCTGTTGGCAGGGGAAGGTCTCAAACCACTGTTGATTGATTGGGCTATTTTTGTCCCAATAAAACCTCTTTCTTAAAAAATCCAAAAATCCTTGATCACATTCTAAAAAACAATGCAAAAGCTGGGTTGTTGCGTCTATCTCACAACTAACTGTAATATTAAGACTTGCTTTAAATGCGAGGTTTTTTCAAGCTGTCCTCAACAAGTGGTAGCTTGGCGCCCGCAAGATTAAGCTCTCACGCTTTTTGACCTTGGCTTGTTAAGGGTTTTTCGAAAAAACTCGGCATTTTAAATTAGGGTTTAAATTGCATGATTGATGGTTGGCCGGCGGCGTTTTGATCGGTTTTTTCGTTGTTTTCTTGGGAACGCTTTTGAGGACGGCTTAATTTGAGGCAAAATTTTTAAATTAAATGCTGATATTTTTGAAGGAGAAGGATTGATGGGACAAAAATAACCCAAAAACCAATAATTATGAATATTTTTAAGCCGGTCTTAAAAAACAATTAAACTATTGACGAGCAGATGAATATATGCTAAAATCATAAGTGTCTTCAGAAGCGTGGTGATGTTTATTTATGAGGAAAGTTGTGGTTCGAGCGTCTAGGCCCTATGATATATTAATTGGAAGGAATATTTTCGACAGTTTTGGTGATATCATAGCTTCATATTTTTCTCCACGAAAAGCTGTTATTGTGACGGATGAAACGGTTTTTGAGCTTTATGGAAAAAGTTTGAGCGATAATTTAAAAAAAAGGAAATTTAATGTTAAAATTTTCAAAATTAAGCCTGGAGAGCAGTCAAAAAATATTGACAACTTGACTTTGTTATATGACTTTTTAAATAATTTTGGAATAACCAGGAATGATTTCATAATCGCGCTTGGAGGGGGAGTTGTTGGAGATTTGGCGGGGTTTGCAGCTGCAAGCTTTTTGAGGGGGATATCCATTGTTCAAATTCCGACGACTTTGCTTGCGCAGGTTGACTCTTCGGTTGGCGGAAAAACGGCGATTAATTTTGGGGGAGGGAAAAATTTAGTTGGAGCGTTTTATAACCCTTCTCTTGTTATTTGCGACGCTGATTTTTTAAAAACATTGCGATTTTCGACGTTTTGTGATGGGATGGCCGAAGTTTTGAAATATGCTGTTTCTTTTTCAGCTTCTCTTTTTGAGAAAATACAAGATTCAAAAATAGATGACATATTAGAAGAAATTATATTGCAGTGTATAATTTTAAAGAAAAATATTGTTGAGATAGACGAAAATGATTTTAGAGAAAGGATGAAACTGAATTTTGGCCACACCATTGCCCACGCTATAGAAAAATATAACAAATATGAAAATATAACACATGGACAAGCAGTTTCGATTGGAATGGTTTATATTCTTAGGCAAGGGGAAAAGTTTGGATTGACAAAAAAAGGCGAGGCCCAAAAATTAATCAATGTCTTAAAAAAATTTCGGTTGCCTGTTGAGATAAATATTCCACATAATGATATATTTATGAATAGTTTGTTGGATAAAAAAAGGAGGGGAAATAAAATGACAGTTGTTGTTTCTCCAGAAATAGGGCAGGCGCATTTGCTGGATTTAACCCTAGATGAATATAAAAATTTTCTACTGAGTTGACTTTATAAGAATAAGGATATAATTTTATGGATTTGACTGTTTTTCCATCCAAGCTTTCTGGGAGCGTTTTGGTTCCGCCTTCGAAAAGCTTTTCGCATCGGGCGATTTTCGCAGCTTTGCTTTGTCGAGGAGAAAGCGTTTTGAAAAATGTTGCTCTGTCGAATGACATCAAATCAACACTAAACGTTGTTGAAAAATTAGGAGCGAGCTATAAATTTTCAAACAATACATTAAAAATATATGGGGGATTGAATAAACTTTTGGAGTGTGAAAAAAAATTGATTGAGGTTGAGTGTCTTGAATCCGGCTCAACTTTGAGATTTTTGATTCCGATTGCGCTGGCTTTTGGGAGAAGCGTTTTGATTAAAGTTGGAAAAAAACTTGCTCAGAGGCCGCTTGACCCTTATTTTGAAGCGTTTAAAAAATGTGATGTGACTTTAAAAAAATTCGACCAATACATATATATATCGGGTCAGTTGAAAGCTTTTGAATATGAAATTGATTGCAGTTTGAGCTCTCAGTTTATAACAGGTCTGCTTTTTGCGTTGCCAAATTTAGATGGTGAAAGTGTTATAAAAATCACATCAAGCCCAACTTCTAAGCCATATATTGATATAACTTTGAATGTTTTGGAAAATTTCGGTTTGAATATTTTCGAGTGTGATAATAAATATATAGTGGAAGGGAACCAAGAATTCAAATCGTGTGAATATGAGATCGAGGGGGACCATAGTCAGGCGGCTTTTTTTGAGGTTTTGGGGTGTTTGAACCCGATGCATATAAAAGGTTTAAACCCAAATTCGATTCAGGGGGATGCGAAGATGCTTGAGCTGATTTCGCGATCTGGAGCCGGAGTTGAATGGAAAAATGGGGCCTTGAAAATCAGGCCTGGAGATCTCGATGGCTTTTGTTTTGACGTTGAAAATTTTCCGGATCTTGCCCCGCCAATTGCAGTCATGGCGTGTATGTGCAAAGGAGAATGCTCGATTAAAGGGGTTTCGAGGCTCAAATTTAAGGAAAGCGACAGGGTTTCTTCAATATTTAACATGATAAAAAGCATAGGTGGCGATATTACATATAGTAATAATTGCTTTCGAATAAAGAGTGTCTATGCATTTCGCGGGGGAGTTGTCGATTCGAGTCATGACCACAGGATCGCTATGGCAGCGTCGATCGCGGCGGCATATTCCAAAAAGCCGATTGTTATTTTAGGGGCGGAATGTGTTAAAAAAAGCTATCCTGGTTTTTATCAAGATTATCAGTCTTTAGGGGGGGCTATTTTTGGCTTCAATTTGGAATAAAGGTCTTTGCGTTTCGATTTTTGGAGAGTCTCACGGGGAATCGGTTGGAGTCGTTATTGATAATGTTCCGCCTGGAATTGAGATTAACTTTGAACGGGTTGAAAAATTTTTGAGCAGACGCGCCCCTTTGCGACATAAAGTGGGTTCAACATCCAGGACAGAATTCGACAAATTTAAAGTGCTTTCAGGGATATTTAAAGGAAAAACCTCGGGAACGCCAATATGCGCAATAACACCCAATGAAGATTTTAGGCCTGGTGATTATGAAGCAATTGAGTTTTTGGCCAGACCGGGTCATGCAGATTTTACAGGGAGTATTAGATATAAATTTTCTAATGATCCGAGGGGAGGGGGGCATTTTTCGGGCAGGTTGACGGCTCCAATAACTTTTGCTGGGGCTATATGTGAGCAGATTTTGGAACTCAAAGGAATTAGAACTTTTGCACATATAAGTTCGATTGGAGACATAAAAGATTTGAAGTTTTGCACAAAAAAACCGACCATAACCCAGCTTGAAGAGATGTCGACAAAAAGCATAGCGGTTTTAGACGACTCAATAATCGCTCCAATAACCGAAAAAATCAACCGTTTGGCCAAGGAAGGGGATTCTGTTGGAGGAACTGTTGAGTGTGTGGTTTTAGGAGTGCCTGCGGGAATTGGTTCGCCGATTTTTGACGGAATAGAAAACCACATTTCCTGTCTTGCATTCGGAATTCCCGGCGTTAAAGGCATTGAGTTTGGCGCCGGATTTGCGTGTGCGAAGATGTTTGGGTCTGAAAATAATGATGAATTTTATATTGAAGACGAAAAAATAAGAACAAAAACCAATAATCATGGCGGAATTTTGGGAGGAATTAGCTCAGGTATGCCGATTATTTTCAACGTTGCAATTAAGCCAACTCCAACAATTTCTAAAAAGCAAAAAACTGTGAATCTGAAAACTTTAAAAAGTCAAGAAATTTCAGCTCATGGGAGACACGATTCGTGCATAGCCATAAGAGCTGTTCCTGTTGTTGAATCCGTTGCAAATATTGCAATATTATCACAAATTATATATCAAGGCGAATTTTTTGGAGGTTAGTTTTGTGAAATCTTGTGTTATAGAAAAAAACGACTCAGGGCAAAGGCTCAATAAATTCATTCAAAAAACATTTCCCAGCCTGCCCCAATCGCTTATGTATAAAGCAATCCGCAAAAAAAATATAAAAATAAACAAAAAACGATGCTATGCCAAAGATATTCTATCCGTTGGGGATATTGTTGATATATATATTAAAGATGAACTGTTGCAGGAAAATTTAAACCCAAAAAAGTCGAAAATATTTAACAAAAGTCTAAAAATAATATATCAGGACGAAAATATGATGATTGTTGATAAGCCGGTTGGGCTCAAGTCTCAGCCGGATAGGCCAGGAGAGGATAATTTAATTGACAGGATTAATGGATATTTGATAAGAAAAGGAGACTATGTTCCTGAAAACGAAAAAAGCTTTCGCCCGGCCCTTTGCAACAGACTGGACAGAAACACGGGCGGGATGGTTATTGCTGCAAAAAATTTCGCGGCTTTGCAAAGCATCAACATGTTGATAAATAAAAGAAAAATTTTGAAAATATACTCCTGCTTTGTTGAGGGAAATTTTAGGCTGGATCATGAAATATTAGTCGGATGGTGGACCAAAGATGAAAAAAATCGAAAAGCAAAAATAACGCAATTTGAAAGAAACGGCGCGAAAAAAGTGATAACAGAGTATTTTGTTTTGGAACAATTCGAAAATAAATCAAAATTAAAAATTATTTTACACACAGGACGCTTTCATCAAATCCGAGCTCACCTAGCGCATATTGGCCACCCAATTATTGGAGACTTAAAATATGGCAGCTCAAGAAGAGGGGGACAGCAACTGGTTGCAAGCGGGCTCATTTTTAAGAGTCTGGGATCGATTTTAGATTATATGGATGGAAAAATTATAACATTGTGAATATTACTTCAATTTTTTCAATGGAGCCATAAAAAAGACGCCACACACAGCAGCGTCTTTTTTAGTAAAAAATTTATGCATCTTTTAATTCAACGGCAGAGCCACTGCGCTCATGAAGCTTGCTCAAAAGCTCCGGCGGCAGCTTTATTTCGCCGCTTTTGATGTCCTCTTTTATTGGGTCGGAAGAAGCAATGAACTCAATCAGCCTGTTCTCGTATGTAAGATGGCTCATCTCCTCAGATATATAGCTCTCAACAAGTTGTTCAATGCTTTTTTTATTTTCCGCATTAGAGAGTCCGAGATATTTTTTAACGAGCGTTTTATCATAACTGTTTGTTACATGCAGTATATTGTTACCTTGTATTCTGTGGTCCATCAAATAATCTATGGAGATTCCGAAATATTCAGCAACCCTGTGAACCTTTTCTATGCTGGGGGCGCTTTTTTTCCAGGTATATAAAACGCCTCTTGAAATTCCGATGTGACTTTCAAGCTCAAAAACAGATATGTTATACTCTTTACATAAATTTTTTACCTTATAAAATAGCTCCAAAGTAATCCCTCTTTCATAAAATTAATTGAACATAAAAACTATTGGTTGTTATTACTAATATCTATCAAACATTTGTTGCTTATTAAACCAATCAACAAATCTGATAAACCAAAAGCCAGAAGAAACACAAGAAAAACATATACAAAAACAAAAGATCAAACAAAAGCTGGCGCGCCAGAAGGGATTCGAACCCCTGACCTACTGGTTCGTAGCCAGTCACTCTATCCAGCTGAGCTACTGGCGCAATAGCAACATCACGATTTGTATTGTATCACAAAAATTAAAATTTGTCAAGTAAAAATTTGAATAAAATAAAAATTTTTTTAATTTGCTATACATATTCTAAAAAGTACTGACAAAAAAACTCAAGACGAATTTAAACAACGCAACCGTTGAGATGAATTATAGCACAAAACGTTAAAAAAAATCAATATACAAATTAACAGAAAATATAGCTTAAATTTAGCAAAATTTTGTTGATATTTGACAAAAATTGAATTATTATTCTCAAATTTTTAAATTAACCCCCATTTTCATCAGATCATCACACAAAAAAGTCTAACAAATATCTTCAAAAAGCTCGTCCAAATTTAAATGTAAACGAGCTTTTTTCACACGCTAAAATTCTAATAAATCACTTTTTTAAAAGCTTTATCAAATTTTCTTGATTTAAAAAGAGTTTCTCGGATGTTTTTCGATCTTCAATCTCAAATAAATGATTTTGTTCAAACTTTTTTCCGACAAGTATCATATATGGGAATCCTAAAAGCTTTGAGTCTTTTATTTTAGACCCAAGTCTTGAAGTGCGGTCGTCTAAAACAACGTCAATTTTGGCCTTCTTCAGGGCGCCGTAAAGCTCATTTGCTTGCTTTTCAAAATCGGGTAAATATATAATAACACATTCATATGGAGCGACGGATTTTGGCCAAATAAGCCCGTCCTGATCGCAATTATTTTCGCATATTGCCCCCAAGGTTCGATTGATTCCGATTCCATAGCATCCCATATAGTATGGCTTTCTTTGGCCTTCAGAATTGACGTAATATCCATCCATGTTTTTAGAGTAAAATGTTCCAAGCTCAAAGATGTGGCCAAGCTCTATGCACTGAGCCTCTTGTAATTCGTTCATATCAAAGTTGGGGTTTTTTTGAGATATTTGCGCAAGTATTTCGGGGTGGTCTAAAACTTCAGTGTTTAAAGCGATTGTTCGATCTGGGTTTATTAAAATTTTGTCTTCGCCAACAGGCGAAAAACACATAAATTCTTCAGAGTTTTTGCCGCCCATTTCTGCGCTTATTGCTTTAACCGCAATGGCGTCCAGGCTCAATTTTGAAAAAATTTTCATATAGCACTTTTTCATTTCGCCATATTCCCGCTCCATGTCCTCAAAGCTAGAATGAAAGCTATATCCATCCTTCATCAAAAATTCTTTGCTTCTCAAAAGCCCGCCTCGAACCCGCAGCTCATCTCTATATTTATTGCCTATTTGAAAAACGTTGACAGGCAGGTCTTTATATGACGCTATGTTTTCCCTGACAAAGTCCAAAACAATTTCTTCACCCGTCGGCGCCAAACAATACTGACCATTTCTTCCGTCAAATGTGAACATCTGTTTGCTGTCAACATATGTCGACCATCGGCCGGAGCTTTCCCAAATGGTTTTGGGCTGCATTATTGGAAGAGAAATTTCAGAGCAATCAAAATCTTCAAGAGTTTCTCGGATCACGTCAACAACCTTGTTTCGAGCTCGAATCAAAAAATTTCCAAGCCCATAAATCCCGGCTGCATGGCGCTTGAGCTGAGAGGCTTGAAACAAAATTTCCTGAGAAATTGCTTCATCGCAGCCTCTGTCATGTTTAGTTTTTATTCCCATTCTTCTCATTTTCATAAAAATCACTCCGCTAAAAGTATATTATGCACCTCCCCATTATAACACATTTTTCAATTTTTTCATACACTATTTTTAAAGCAAAAGCAAAATTTTTTGTGAGTTTGAAGTTGAAGCTGCAAATTGTATAATTTTTTTTGGTTATATTTGTCACCTCAATCCTTTTTCTGAAAATATCAGAATTTAGTTGAAAAAACCGTCTCTTTCAACCCGCCCTCAACTACGCCTAAAAAACAATGCAAGGGCGATTTAAGCGCCGCCAGCTCACAACGGGCTTGATTATTAAACCTTACTTGATGACAAGTTTAAGTTGAAAGTGTCTGTGAGAAGTGGTAGGCTAATGCCTTGGGGGCGGCCAGTTCACGACCGACTGTGATATTAACTTCTAATTCCCCAAAATTTTGCAATAAAAAACAGAAGCGGCGTTTTTTCGCGTGCCACTCCTACTTTAAAGTGTATGTTTTAATTTTTACCGACAGTTATATATGTTGTCGAAATTATTCTGATTTTTTTGAATCAATGGTTTTGCTCGAGTTTGGACTATCATCACATTTTTTAAACTTAAATCTTTGGTTATTGCCACCGTGTATACTCCAGCAATGAATGTTAGCGCCAGCTTCAGCTTTAGCACCACAAACATCCATGCAAAGATTATTAACTTTAGACACAAGACAATAATATCCTTCTCCGTCTGGAACAATAAACCACTTTTGAGCGTTTCTTTTATTTTTTGTGCATTGCAATATATTTTTAGAACCGCCAAGCATATCAAGCATCTTTCCAGAACACATCGTTTTTATTGTGTAGTATCCATCTGAATGATACTGCAGTTTAAACTTTTGCGCATCTGTTCCATTTCTGCCAAGCAATTGAAGATTCGCGCAGTTATTTTTGCTACCATTTTTTATGCCCAGGCACATATTCGGGTCGAGTTTACTTGATATTGTATAGATGCCGTCGTCAATGGTTTTGTTGGCGCTGGATTTAGGATTGCTTCTCATTTCTAAAACCTTTTTCCTCACCTCAATAACTGCTGGAACTTTATCATAAAATCCGCTCTTTATCGCATATTCCCACCACTTTTCAGCAAAAAGCGCATTAAAATTTTTCCAAGGTTTTTTATCAGATCCGGCAAAATGCAGCGTAATAATATCATTCATTGCACATGGCAGCATTTTACTTTCGGTATAAAGAAAGATCATAATACTATATCTATACGGCAAAATTAAAACTTTGTCTTTAGGCATCCCATATGTTAGCGCATATTCTTCTACCCCTCCACAAAGTATAACTTTATCTTTTTTATAGGTAAATTCTTTAGCACTGTCAAGTAAACTTTTTTGAACATTATCTTTGCGCATTTCTTTGAGATTATAAAGGCCTATTCCGGCGGTTATCCAGTAACTACAATTATTGTGGTATTCTTGAGAGACATCGACACCCGCTAAATATTTATCACCCATATCTAAATTATATAAATTTTTTAAACTTTTCAAAACTATCACATCATCATCTAGCCATATAATGCGATCTAAATTTGGGAAAAGTTCCGCACAATAAAGTTTTATCATTATAGACTTATTCCATCTCCCAGCATCAAACTCGTCAAGCCGTTTTTTATCAAAATACACAAAGTCAAAATCAAAGTTTCTAATATTTTTTAATGCCTCAATATTTTTAATGTTTTGCTTGCTCATTTCATTGTCTTGAAACGACACTATGTGAATATTTATTTTTTCATCTCCGGCATTTTCAAGCACAGATGCAATTGAAACACAAGTTGGCATGGCGTTTCCGTCGTCTGCGCAATAAAAAATATGCACATCATTATTTTCATCAACTTGGCAATTGGAACTTTTCTTTGGCGCGTCCATGGCAAATCCAATGTCCCCAGTAAACGAACTAAAAACAATAAACAAGCTGCACATTATTGATAAAAACTTTTTCATAAAAACCCTCCTTGAATATGATAAATTTAAAAAATAGATTATTGTTTTTACATCAACATTTACTTTTCTTACACTATTCATTGTAAATTCAGAAAAATAGAAAATCAATTGGCAAATTCACTAAATTTTCGAGTCATTTTTTTGCGCGCCACTCCTACTTCAAATATGTGTTAATTAATTTTACTTATTGTCACATAAACCATCCACATTATGCTGATTTTTTTGAATCAATGGGCTTGCTCGAGCTTGGCTTGCCTGCATCTTTTTTAGTCTCGCTCGATTTATATGCTTTTTTCCTAATTTTAACTGGCTTTTTTGGCCTAGGTTTACCGGCAGTTTTTTGAGCCTTATTTGGTTTGCTTGAACTCGATTTATCCTCGCATTTTTCAAGCTTAAACCTTTGATTATCTCCTCCGTGCATATACCAGCAATGAATATTAGCGCCATTTTTGGCTTTCACACTACTGTCATCCATGCAAAGATTATTACACTTAGACACTAGACAATAATATCCTTCTCCATCCGGGATAATAAGCCACTTTTGAGCATCGGTTCCATTGCCGCTATACTGCCATATGTTGGTTCCATCTTGCTTGTCGGAATTTGCAACATCAATAAATTTTCCAGAACACATCGCCTTTATTGTGTAATATCCGTGGGAATTGTATTGCACTTTAAATTTTTGAGCATCAGTTCCATTTTTTTGCCACAGTTGCAAGTTTGCTTTGTCATTTTTACTACATTGGTTTATATCTAAGCACATATTTGGGTCTAACTTGCTGGAAATAGTGTATATGCCGTCGTCAAGGGCTTTCTGTGGCTTGGTTTGTGAGTTAGCACGCCACATTATGGATTTTAGTTTGATTTTTTCTGAAATTGGCAATTTATTTACTACGTCATCTTGAAGCAGTTCGGGAGCTATACAACTAACAAATAAAGTGCAATTATCCCGAATACACCGAAACAGCTCTTGATTTAAAATGAAATTTAAAAAATCAGCTTTCATTTTACTTTCACTTAACAATCCAGAACTTTTCCAAAAATTATACAGTTCTTTAATACCGATGCTCAGAGAATTTAACCGTTGTTTAGGCACATCTTTCCTTTCCACGGTAGAACTAGGGTTGTAGTTATAACCGTACATTTGATCGGGCATAAACACAATCTTATTGAGCCTACTAACACAAATTATATTAAAAAAATCGTCTTCAGCTACACGTTTTATTTTTTCAAAAAATTTGATATTATTAGCTTTTAAGAATTTATTTTTATACAAACCTGCACAAACAATTACAAGAGAATTTCCCCTAATTTTATTATCAAACAATGAACCAACACTTGAATCTCTTTTTATTAATTGAAATTTATCATAAATCAAAAAACCTCTAAAACATTCCATGTTTCCCCTTCCAATGTCTGTTTTGATAGAATATTTAACAATATCTGCATCGTATTCTTTAGCAACATTATAGCTTTTTTCAGCGGTAACATCGTCTATCATATCATCTGAATCCAAAAATTTTATGTATTCACCTTTGGCGATTGGTCAGATTTTGCATATTCATCCAATATCTTCCCGCTTCCATCAGTCGATCCATCATCAACGCAAATGATTTCAATCTCCTTTAAAGTTTGATTTTTAGCGCTTTCCAAACAGTCTCTGAGTAAATTCTGGGGAGTGTTGTAAACCGGGATTATTATTGACACTTTTGGATCTGCGGCAGAAACTTCAAACGAAATTGTTGACAAAAGCATAGTGGTTAATATTACTAATATTACTGATATTACTTTTTTAAGACGATTTAAAATTAGCTTTTTCATAAAAAACCCTCCTTAAATATGATAAATTTAAAAAATAGATTATTGTTTTTACATCAAAATTTACTTTATTCCATATTATTTATTGTAAATTCAGAAAAATAGAAAATCAATTGGCAAATTCACTAAATTTTCGAGTGATTTTTTGTTTGATTTGACCAAATTCGAAATATTTTATATTAATTAAAAGCTGCAATAAAAAGAAGAAGTGACGTTTTTTTGTGCGCGCCACTCCTACTTCAAATATGTGTTATTAATTTTACCGACAGTTATATATTAAGATTCGCGCAGTTATTCTTGCTACCATTTTCTATGGTCAGGCAATAGTTCGGGGCTAACTTGCTTGATCTTGCTTGATATTGAATATATGCTGTCGTCAAGGGCTTTTCGTGGTTTTGTTTTTAAGTTAGCAATCCACATTATAGATTTTAGTTTGATTTTTTCTTTAATAGGTAGTTGATTTATTACGTCATCTTGAAGCAGTTCGGGATCCATAATTTCCCGACATATCTTATTAAATTGAGCACTTCCCCCTTGAAAAACATCAAATAGCTTAAAATCATCTATAGACAAAAGCCAGTGTAAAAATTCAATCTTTGCAATATCATGTTTAAAATGTCCACAACTTTTCCAGTTGTCATACAATAATTTAATGCCTAAAAATACGCTGCTTTGTCGATGCTTTGCTTGTCTCGCAGTATTGTGAATGGCTGATATGGGATTATTTTTGTATGTATATAATTGATCTGGAAGCAGAACAACCTTATTTGCTTTAGGAAGGCAAACTGCGCTAAAATATGAGTCTTCCCTATAATACACATTTTGAAAAAAGTTTAAATCGTTATCTTTAATAAACTTATTTCGATATAATCCTGCCCAAGCAGGACCAAACAATAAATCGCGCTGAAAAACCGGAGTATTCATAACCTTCGGTCTATCAATACACTCAGCAAACTGCTTAAACCATCCCTTTCCCTCAAACTGCTTAAACCACTCGCCCATTTCAACTTCTTTTAAACAATATTTAACAATATCCGCATCATATTCTTTAGCAACATTATAGCTTTTTTCAGCAGCAACATCGTCTATCATATCATCCGAATCCAAAAATTTTATGTACTCTCCTTTTGCTATCTTCATAGCATTATTTCTTGCCACTGAAACCCCGCTATTTTCTTGATGAATAACTTTAAATTTTGGGTCAGATTTTGCATATTCATCTAGGATTTTTCCGCTTCCATCAGTTGATCCGTCATCAACGCAGATGATTTCAATGTTTTTTAAAGTTTGATTTTTGGCGCTTTCTAAACAGTTTCGAAGCAAATTCTGGGGAGTGTTGTAAACCGGGATTATTATTGACAAAATCTTTTCCATAAAAACCCTCCTTCTTAAATATAATAAATTTTAAAAATATGTTATTATTTCCACATCAAAATTTACCTTTTCTATATTATTTATTGTAAATTCAAAAAGCAACAAATACAAGTGTCAAATTCACTAAATTTTCGAGGGGTTTTTTGTTTAATTTAACGAAATGCGAAATATTTTATATTAATTAAAAGCTGCAACAAAAATTAGAAGGCAAATAACGGGCCCCTTGAGGACGCTAGCATATCACTTCTCACGGACGCTTTCAATTGGACCAGTCCTTGAGGAAGGTTTAACACTAAAGCCCGTTGTGAGCTGGCGGCGCTTAAATTAGCTTTTGCATTGTTTTTGGGGCGCAGTTGATGATACTATAATATACTGGGTTTTTAAGCAAAAAGTCGGATTTTTTAAGCAGGGGAGTTTAAGGGGACAAATCTAAACCTAACCCAATTTTGCAAAAAAATCAATAGCAAAATTTTTATGTGTGGCATAAAATAAATCGAAAGGAGTTTGATAAAATTGAATCAATTCTATAATATGCAGAATTGCAGAACCATGCATATGTCTCCGAATAACAATGCGTGCATAATTAATTCCGATAAAAACAATATGTCGCATTTTCCGATCGGCATGGCATACATTCCGTGGCAAATCTGGAGGCGGATATATAGAAGCGAGATTGCTCTTGAGCGGGGAACGATTTTTCAAGAACTAGATTTGCCTTTTTTGGGACAGGAGGTTGTTTGAGATGGATGAAAGGGAAGAGTTGATGAAAAACCTGCAAATTGCGGATTTTGCACTAATAGACACAGTTTTATATCTCGACACACACCCCTCCGATAAAGCTGCGCTTAACCACTATGATCGTTTGAAAAAAATCAGCCAAGCAAGAGAAAACGAATATATATCAAAATTTGGCCCGCTGAATTCAACAAACGTTGAAAGCTCCGACATATTCAGTTGGGTTAATAATCCATGGCCTTGGGAGGTAGATGCTTAATGTGGAAATATGAAAAAAAATTAGAATATCCCGTTAAAATAAAAAATCCAAACCCAAATCTTGCAAAACTCGTAACCAGTCAATTTGGAGGCCCACACGGCGAATTAGGCGCATCTTTGAGATATCTCAGCCAGCGATTTGCCATGCCGTATAAAGAAGTTAAAGCTATTTTGACTGACATTGGAACTGAGGAACTTGCGCATATGGAAATTGTTAATTCAATTATCCACCAGCTCACAAAAAATTTGACAGAAAAAGAAATCGAAGCTTCAAGTCTTGCGCCATATTTTATGGATCACACAGTTGGCATATATCCTGTTGACGCAAACGGCGTTCCGTTTAGTGCGATGCAATTTGCTTCAACCGGCGACCCAATAGCAGATCTAACCGAAGATTTGGCGGCGGAACAAAAAGCAAGACTGACATATGACAATATTTTGCGATTTGCGGATGATCCGGATGTGATCGATCCGATAAGGTTCCTTCGAGAACGAGAAATTGTCCATTTTCAAAGATTTGGAGAGGCTTTGAGAATTGTTCAAGACAATCTCAATTCCAAAAATTTCTATGCTTTCAATCCTGCTTTCGACAAGACCTCAAGCCAAAGAAGAGACAATATGTGGGATATGTCAAATAGAACAGATTAAAGGACAAAAATTAGGTTAAATATTTTGTTGCTTTTAGCCATCGTCACTTTAAGTAGCGGTGGTTTTTTTTATTATTTATACAGTTTTTATATATAAAATTTTCAATTTTGTCTATAAATTCACCGTCAGATAGATATTTTTGGTTATATATCAATTTATTGAGTATTGCAACTTTCTCAAAATATTTTTTTAGATTGCCCTTGCATAGCATTGCAATTTGGTGTTTTATTTCTCTCGAATTCATTTTTGAGTCTCCCTAAATAAATTTTTTTATGACTCATATGATTATATAGATTTTTAGGAGAGAAAAGGGTAGAATATTGCAAAAATTGAAAATAAATTTTTAAGCTAATTTGGTGAAGTAAAATTTTGACCCGAGAGCTAAAATTGATCGAAGTGGTTAAAAAAATATGTAAAATTATGTAAATTTTTCAAGATAGGCCAAGATCTTTTTCGAGTTTATCAATTTCTTCAGCAGTGAAACGACACGTGTTCCTTTGTAGCTGTCCTCGAAGAAATCTAACAGCACCTGCAGGATCAAACTCGCGCCTAAGCCAAGTGGCGTGACGTCTGTTACTACCCCAAAAATTGTTGAAAGCTGCCATTTGCTCCGGACTCCAGTCCTTAAATGCCCCTCCAGCAACAGCTTCCATTGCCTCATCACTTAATGCATTGCTTAGATTTTTTTGTTGTCTTTCATTTTAGACACTTCCTTTCAAAAAAATTTTAAAAAAGTATGTAAAATTATGTAAATTTTTCAAGATAGGCCAAGATCTTTTTCGAGTTTATCAATTTGTTCAGCAGTGAAACGACACGTGTTCCTTCGTAGCTGTCCTCGAAGCAATCTAACAGCACCTGCAGGATCAAACTCGCGCCTAAGCCAAGTGGCGTGACGTATGCTACTACCCCAAAAATTGTTGAAAGCTGCCTTTTGCTCCGGACTCCAGTCCTTAAATGCCCCTCCAGCAACAGTTTCTGCTGCCTCATTGCTTAGTGCATTGTTTAGATTTTTTTTGTTGTCTTTCATTTTAGACACTTCTTTTCAAAAAATTTTTAAAAATAAATATGTAAAACCAGGGTTTTTGGGTTTGTTTCACATCACACGGATTTGGTGCAGGAGAAAACTTTTAAAGGAAATATTTAAAGTCTTCATCAGTCTTACCACTTTGAATCTAAGATGTTCTTTAATTCATCAGTAAGACGGCCTTCACCCATCTCATGCTCTTTAAGTTCTGCAGGAGAAAACTCGTTAATGGCACGTTGAAGATCTGGCTCAACATCTTCATCACTTAAACCTTTTTCTTTATAAAGTTTTTTAACATACCGTCTAAGCTTTCTTTTCTGAAAAAAGCCCCAGTCCTTTCCTGCCCCTCCAGCAACAGTTTCTGCTGCCTCGTTGCTTAATTCATTGTTTAAATTTTCTTTGTTGTCTTTCATTTTAGACACTTCCTTTCAAAAAATTTTTAATTTGGGAATTTTTATTAGAAAACCCCTAAAATTATGATATCACATTTCCTATTAAATGTCAACACTAAATTTTAATATATATATTAAATTAATTTTGCGGCGGATTTTAGCATAATCCTTTTACGAATTCGATTATATCGCAGGCAATTGTGTTTTTAGCATTTTTAACAAATTCTGCGGGATTGTCATATTCATTAGCCGCCTCTAAAACGCGACAAGTTCGACGCCCACTGTTTTCGTCATCAGCCCATTTGACGTATTCACAATAATCTTCAAGTATTTTTATTAAAAAACCTCCAAAATTATGATATCACATTTCCTATTAAATGTCAACACTAAATTTTAATATATATATTAAATTGATTTTGCGGCGGATTTTAGCATAATCCTTTTACGAATTCGATTATATCGCAGGCAATTTTATTTTTAGCATTTTGGACAAATTCTGCAGGATTGTCATATTCATTAGCCGCCTCTAAAACGCGACAAGTTCGACGCCCACTGTTTTCGTCATCAGCCCATTTGACGTATTCACAATAATCTTCAAGTTTTTGTCTTTCATTTTAGACACCTTCTTTCAAAAATTTTTAATTTAGGAATTTTTATTAAAAAACTCCTAAAATTATGATATCACATTTCCTATTAAATGTCAATACTAAATTTTAAATTTGTTTTTTGTTCTTGATAAATTTTAATTGCTGTGATATAATGAATTATCTTTGTTTTGCTTGGAGTGTTTTTTTAATGACAATAATAGGGATAGATCCTGGGTATGCTATTGTTGGTTGGGGCGTTGTTGAATATATGAATTCGCGCTTTAAAACGCTTGACTATGGCTCAATAACAACCCCTGCCAGGGCAAATTTTCCATCAAGGCTGCAAATGATATATGAAAAGCTTTTTAAAATTTTAAAGGTTTATAGGCCGGGCGAAATGGCGATCGAAAAGCTGTTTTTTTCGCAAAACAAAACAACTGGGATTGATGTTGCGCAGGCTCGGGGAGTCGTTTTGCTATGCGCCAGACAAAACAATTTGAATGTTTTTGAATATACTCCAATTCAGGTTAAACAAAGTGTTGTGGGATATGGAAGGGCTGAAAAAAAGCAGGTTATGGAAATGACAAAAAGGCTTTTAAAGCTTAAAGAAATCCCTAAGCCTGACGACACTGCGGACGCTCTAGCAATCGCCATTGCGCACGCGCACAGCTTTTCATCACGGCTTATAAAACTTTTTAAGGAGAAAAAATGATATATAGTTTACAAGGCAGGCTGGTATATTTGGAGCGAATTGAAAGTTCATATCAACTTGCAATTGAATGCGCAGATGGGGTTGCTTTTGAGCTCAAATCAACAGCTCTGACTGCAAGCCGATGTCCTGGGATTGGCGAAAATCTAAAGTTATATACACATTTTGCGGTTCGAGAGAACATGGTTGAGCTTTTTGGATTTTTTGATTTGCAAGAGAGAAAATGTTTTAAAATGCTGATCTGCGTTTCTGGAGTTGGGCCGAGTTTTGCGCTTTCAATTTTGTCCGCTATGTCGCCAAGTCAGCTTAGCGCCTGCATTTGTTCGGGAGACAGCAAAACTTTAACCAAATGCAAAGGGGTTGGAATAAAAACTGCAAACAGGATAATCCTAGAGCTAAAGGACAAAATTGGGGACATGGTTGAAAAAGATCATCAGGGAGCAAAAGATGTTTTAGATGGCAAAATTTTAAACAATTTTGACGAGGCGATCGGCGCTTTGGTTGCTTTGGGATATAGCAAAAATGAAGCTTCTTGGGCTGTTGGGGGGCTTTCTGGGGAAATGAATTCGGGTCAACTGGTTAAAGAGGCTCTGAAGGTTTTGTCGACAAAGTGACGTGTGTGTGTGTGTTAATATGCGCGTGCCTAGTAATAATTAAATTTTGGAGTGAATAAAATTGTTTGATAAAGATATGGATTTTGAAGCAGGACTGACCCGGCCGGAATTTAAGCCGGAAGACGTTGATTTTGAATTCACATTGCGCCCAAAAACCATGGCGGAATATATCGGCCAGGACAAAGTCAAGCAAAATCTTTCAATATATATAGAAGCGGCCAAAAAAAGGGGAGACGCTTTGGATCACGTTTTGCTCTATGGTCCTCCCGGCCTTGGCAAGACGACTTTGGCAATGATAATATCAAACGAGCTTGGCGTTAATATACGCATAACATCCGGCCCAGCAATCGAAAAGCCCGGGGATTTGGCTGCGCTTTTGTCAAACCTTAATGAAAATGACGTTTTGTTTATCGATGAAATACATAGACTTGCGCGGCAGGTTGAAGAGGTTTTATATCCAGCAATGGAGGATAGTGCAATAGATATTATGATTGGAAAGGGGCCTTCTGCTCGCTCGATTCGCCTTGAATTGCCAAAATTCACTCTCATCGGAGCGACAACCAGGGCTGGCCAAATTTCATCTCCTCTGCGAGACAGGTTTGGGGTTATTTTACGCCTTGATTTATATAGCCCCGAGCAGCTTAAACTGATTATTATGCGAAGCGCAAAGTTGCTGAAAATAGATTGCAATTCGGATGGAGCATATGAGCTGGCAAAGCGCTCTAGAGGGACCCCGAGAATAGCAAACAGGCTTTTAAAGCGATCTAGGGATTTTGCTCAAGTTTTGGGAGACGACGTGATAGACTATGAAATCGTTCAAACAGCTCTTAATCGGCTTGGAATTGATGAAATTGGGCTTGAGCCGCTTGACGTCAAAATGCTAAAAACAATAATTGAAAACTATTCTGGCGGCCCGGTTGGGCTTGAAACCATCGCGGTTTTGCTTGGAGAAGATCCGGTGACAATTGAAGATGTGTATGAACCGTTTTTAATGCAGAAGGGTTTTTTATATAGAACGCCGCGTGGAAGGTGTGTTGCGCCGAAAGCGTATGAATATTTGGGAATTGAGCAGTTTGGCCAACAAACAATAGGATGATGTTTTTTAATTTATTTTTGATTTATTATTATTTTTTTGAGAGGTTATTTTGATATGGGAAAACTTTTTGGAACCGACGGAATTAGAGGAATCGCAGGGACGGACATTTCGTGTGATCTGGCCATGAAAATTGGGAGAGCAGTTGCATATGCGCTAACCAGACGTCAGAAAAAAAGCCCTAACATATTGATCGGTAGGGACACTCGAATTTCAGGCCAAATGATCGAATCTGCGCTTATTGCTGGGATTTGTTCTTCTGGGGCGAATTGCTGTTTGGGAGGCGTTCTTCCAACTCCTGCTGTTTCGCTTTTGGTCCAAAAGCATGGCTGTGATGCTGGAATAATGATCTCCGCGTCGCATAATCCGATGGAATTTAACGGAATAAAAATATTCAACAACGTTGGATTAAAGCTGTCTGATGAGCTGGAATTTGAAATCGAGCAGTATATTTTAGACTCTAAAAATCAAATTCCGGTTAAAGTTGGAAGGGAAATTGGAAGAGCCAGTTTTTACAAAGACGCGGTTTCTGACTATGTTGATTATATATGTCAAACGGTTGACTTTAAAGATCTGTCGGGAATGAAGGTTGCGGTTGACTGCGCAAATGGGAGCGCATCCTTCACGGCGAGGAAAATTTTTGAAAAGCTCAATGTTGATTTTGAAATTGTCAATGACCTGCCGAATGGTTTTAACATAAATGACAATTGCGGCTCAACCCACATCGAAAAATTTGGTGAATATGTCAAAAAAATTGGCTATGATTTGGGAGTTGCTTTTGATGGAGATGCAGACAGATGTTTGGCTGTTGATGAAAATGGAAAGTTGATTGATGGGGATCAACTGATTGCAATATTTGCTAAATATATGAAAAATAATGAACGCCTTGATAATGACACTGTTGTTGTGACGGTTATGTCGAATTTGGGATTTTTCCATTTCGCTAAGAAGAATAACATAAATCTTGAGGTGACAAAAGTTGGCGACAGGTATGTTTTGGAAAATATGATTGCAAATGGCTATAAAATCGGAGGGGAGCAGTCGGGGCATATAATTTTTAAAGATTACGCAAACACTGGCGATGGGCAACTGACGGCGGTTCAGCTTCTAAATTGCCTGAAAAACAGCAACCAGCCCTTTTCAAAACTTGCAAGCGTTATGAGCAAATTTCCCCAGGTTTTGGTTAATGTCAGGGCAAATAATGAGCAAAAAAAGCTTTATTTAAACAACCTGGAAATTGGAAACTATATACAAAAAAAGGAAAAACTGCTTGGAGAAAACGGGCGCATACTCGTTCGTTGTTCTGGAACAGAGCCGATCATTCGGATTATGATTGAGGGTCAAAATGAGGATCTGATCCAGGAAATGTCGAGCGAAATAGCTGATAAAATAGCTGAGGTTGTTGGCGCATGAGAGTTTGGCTTGACTGGAAGGATTTTGAACTGCTCGACGCCTCGGGCAAAAACAGGCTTGAAAGATGGGGGGATAAAATATTTGTTCGTCCGGATCCGCAAATCATATGGAAGACCCCAAAGATTCACAAAATGTGGAACAGGGTTGATGCAATATACCACAGATCCTCTAAAGGTGGAGGAAGTTGGGAATATTTAAAAGGGCAGGTTGCGAGTCAAACCATCAGTTGGAAGGAGTTGACTTTTAAAGTTTCTCCGACTGGTTTTAAACACATGGGACTTTTCCCCGAACAAGCCGTTAATTGGGACTTTTTCATTCAAAAAATTCGCACTTCAAACCGCCCCATATCCGTCATAAACCTTTTTGCATATACAGGCGGAGCGACATTGGCGTGCGCAAAAGCAAAAGCCGCGGTTTGTCATGTTGATTCGTCAAAGGGGATGGTTGCTTGGGCTCGGGAGAACGCGAAATTGTCAAAGCTTGATGGCGCTCCAATCCGCTTTATTGTTGATGACTGTGAAAAATTTATTGCTCGAGAAATTCGCCGAGGCAGAAAATATGACGCTGTTATTTTAGATCCTCCGTCATATGGAAGGGGCCCTGGAGGCGAGGTCTGGAAGATTGAAGATAAAATATATGATTTGTTGAAAATGCTTGGCAGGCTGCTTTCAAAAAGACCTTTATTTTTTGCTTTGAATTCATATACACAAGGGTTGTCGGCGCAAGTCATGAAAATTTTGCTCAAATCAACAATTTCTGACTTTTTTGAAAATTTTTGTTGTGATGAAATAGGCCTTAGAATATCACAGTCTGGATTTAATCTGCCATGCGGAAACACAACGATTGCTTGGAACTAATGGTTAAAACTGAAACTTTAAGATTGGAGGGATTAAAATGCGGCCACTTATTGACGTGAATGGTTTACATTTTTCGTATTTAAATGAAAATTTTGGGAAAGAGGTTCTCAATGATTTGAATTTTTCGATTCAGCAGGGGGAATTTATTGCAATAGTTGGCCATAACGGAAGCGGAAAATCAACTTTGGCAAAACTTTTTAACGCAATATTTTTGCCAACGTCCGGGACGATTTTTGTTGATGGTATAGACACTTTAAATAAAGAATTGATTTTTGAAATCCGAAAGCAGGTTGGAGTTGTTTTTCAAAATCCCGACAACCAAATTGTTGCAACGCTTGTTGAGGAAGACGTTGCTTTTGCTCCGGAAAATTTGTGTGTTTCCCAAGAAAAAATAGGGAAAATTGTTGATCGGGCTTTGGAAATGGTTGATATGAAAAAGTTCAAAAAATCTGCAGTACATACTCTGTCTGGCGGCCAGAAGCAAAGAGTTGCGATTGCTGGGATTTTGGCGATGAATCCTAAATGTATTGTTTTTGACGAATCAACATCAATGCTTGATCCTGTTGGAAGAAAAGAAGTTTTGGATGTTATGAAAAAACTAAACAGGGAAAACAAGACAACAATCATAAATATAACACACCATATGGAGGAGGTTGTTTTTGCAAATCGCGTTATTGTCATGAAAGATGGCGAAATTTTAAAGCAAGACACTCCGCGAAACATATTTTCCGACGAAGATCTTTTAAAAAAATCCGGGCTTTTGGCGCCGCAGGTTACCGAATTTTTAAACACATTATGTGGTGAACTTGCTTTAAAAAAAAGAACTGTTTTGGATGTTGATGAATGCGTCGAAGTTTTGGCGGAAATTTTGGAGGGAGAGAAAATTGGCGATAGTTGAGCTTGAAAAGGTTTCATATGCGTATGGCAAATCCAAGGCGGCGCAAGACGAAGCGATTAGTGACATCTCTTTTAAAATAGAAGAAGGGGAATATGTTGGAATTATTGGCCACACCGGATCCGGAAAATCCACTTTAATAAAACACTTAAACTGCATTTTAAAGCCAACTTGCGGAAAAATTTACATTGACGGCGTTGATGTTTGGAAAAATAAAGCGACTGTGGCTGGAAACAGGCAAAATGTTGGGTTGGTTTTTCAATATCCGGAATATCAGCTTTTTGAGGAGACTGTTGAAAAAGACATTGCTTTCGGGCCGAAAAATTTGGGCTTGAGCGCAGATGAAGTGAGATTTAGGGTTGCCCGGGCAATAGAAATGGTTGGCCTTTCTTCAAGTTTGCTTGGAAAAAACCCGTTTGAGCTTTCGGGAGGCGAAAAGAGACGGGTTGCGATTGCGGGAATTTTAGCAATGGATCCAAAAATATTAGTTCTTGACGAGCCAACAGTTGGCCTGGATCCCGCCGGAAAAGAAAAAATATTAAACATTATAAAATATTATAACCGAGATGAAAATCGGACTGTTGTCCACGTGACGCATAGCATGGAAGATATCGCGCGATATGCAGACAAGATTTTGATTATGAATGGCGGAAAAATTTTGAGTTTTGATTCTGTTGAAGAAACTTTTAAAAGAGCTTCAATGCTTCGAAGTGTTGGGCTGGATGTTCCGAAAATATATGAGGTTTTTCTCAAATTAAAAGACAAAGGTTTTGACGTCCCGCTAAATGTGTATACGATTCAACGGGCTTTGGAGGTTGTTAAAAATATTGTTGAAAGGAAGGTTAAACCATGATTCGAGACATAACCATCGGGCAATATGTTTGCGGGAATTCTGTTTTGCATCGGCTGGACCCTCGAACTAAAATTTTATCAACAGTTTCATATATTTTCGCATTGTTTCTGATTGACAGTTTGTGGTGTTATGTTCTTAATTTTTCTTTGATTTTGATATTTTATTTGATATGTGGAATATCTTTGAAAATGGTTTTAAATAATGTTAAGCCGATTTTGCCTATATTAATTCTGACTTCAATCATAAATTTATGTGTGATACGAGATGGCGAAGCTGTTTTTAGTTTTTGGATATTTTCATTAACTGATCGAGCAATATTTTTCACATTAACCATTTTTTTTCGAATAATTCTGCTAATATTCTCCTCATCTCTTTTAACATACACGACTTTGCCGGTTGATTTAACCCGAGGAATTGAAAAAATGATCAAACCTTTGGCTAAAATTCGATTTCCGGTTGAGGAGATTGCAATGATGATCTCGATAGCTTTGCGGTTTATCCCAACTTTGATCTTGGAAGCTGAAAAAATAATTTGCGCTCAAAAATCTCGCGGGTTTAATATGGAGACCGGAGGCTTTATAAAGCGGGCAAAGTGTATGGTTCCCATTCTGCTTCCTTTGTTTGTTTGCGCTTTCAAAAGGGCGGATGAGCTGGCTGTTGCAATGGAATCGCGGTGCTATCGGGTTGGCGGGCAAAGGACGAGCTATAAAACTTTGAGCTTTAAAAAGCTTGACATATTTTTTGCGCTGGGATTTTTGGCTGTTTTAACCATGGTTTTTATGATAAACGCGTTTTTCAGGTGAAAATATGAAAAGACTGCTTTTTTGCATAAGCTATAATGGCGCTTCATACCACGGATGGCAGGTTCAGGAAAACAGCTTAACCGTTCAAAAAGTTGTTCAGGATGCAATTCAAAAGGTCACTGGGTTTCGGAATGACATAGTTGCATGCTCGCGAACGGATGCTGGGGTTCATGCCAACAATTTTTATTTTCACATGGACAGTCAATTGGATATAACTCCCAGTAATATGAGGAGGGCGGTTAGCGGGAATTTGCCTTTGGACATCGAGATAAAGTCTGTTTTGGAGGTTGATCCATTTTTTCACGCCAGGTATTGCGCCAAAGCTAAGGAATATATATATAAAATATGGAATTCTAAAATACGCAACCCTTTTTTAAATAATCTTGTTTGGACATATTATCGCAGACTGGATTTGGATAAAATCAACCAAGCATTAAAATATTTGATCGGCGAACATGATTTCACGTCATTTTGTTCTGCAAAATCTGACATTATCGACAAAAAAAGAAACCTATATAGCATTGAATTTGTTAAAAGCGACAATATTTTGGAGTTTAGACTGGTTGGAAATGGATTTCTACACAACATGGTTAGGATTATTGTTGGGACATTGATCAATGTTTCGGAAGGGCTGATTTTGCCCGAAGATATTGAAAATATCATCAAAAAGCGCGACAGGAGAGCAGCTGGAAGAACTGCTCCGCCTCAAGGGTTATATTTAAATAATGTTATATATGATAATCTCAAAATAAATCGAAAATGTTCTAAATAATTTAATATATTTAAGGGTTGGTGAAAATAGATATGAAGAAAAAATTAAACATAGACATTTATCGAAAAACAAAACACAAGCAAGTTTTTAATAGGCGTGTCAAATATATTGGTTTTATTGTTTTAATTTTGATTTTTTTGGTTTTGATTTGGATTTTTTTTATCAATCAGAAAATATATAGTCAAGATGATTCTAATTTTCCGATCACACTTTCTGAAGATTCTGTTGTTGGCTTTGAAAAAAACAAGACGGGCTTTGTCGTTTTAACAAACCAGAATTTGGATTTTTATTCACTTAGCGGGCTCAAACTTAGATCTGTTGGCAATACGGCAATTTCTCCATCAATTGACAGTTGCGGCGACCACACCCTCCTTTATGAACAAGGGGGGACAAGTTATAGCATTGAAAGCAGCAGTCAAACAATAGTCAAAAATATTCTAGATAATAAAATAATGTTGGCAAAAGTTGCAGAAAATGGAAATGTTGCGTTTGTTTTGCAAGACAGCAGATATGTTTGCGGGCTGGTTGTTTATGACAAATCTTCAAATCAAATATTTAAATGGAATTCAGCCGAAAACATAATAACAGATTTTTGCTTCACAAATAAAGGTCAGGGATGCGTTGCGTTAACTATGGGCGCAAAAGGAGGGTATGCTAAAGGGGCCATATATGGACTGGACTTTTCTCGAAAGGACGAACTATTTAAGACTGAGATTGGAAATTCTATGCCGATTGGCGTTAAAGTTTCAGGGGGGAGCGTTTGCGTCAATTGCGAAAATAAGCTTGTTTTCATGGATGATCGGGGGAGCATTTTTAAAGAAATTCCCCATCCCGACCGGCTGATGAAATGTGTTATGGAGCCGAACAATTATTCTGTTTTTGTGTTTTGTGATGAATTGAAAGAAAAGACAAATTTAATAGTATATGATAAATTAGGGAGTGAAGTTGGAAATTTAAAACTTGATGAAAAGGTTAAAAATATTGACAGCGATGGAAAAAATGTTGTGATTTTAACTGATGATTCAATAATTTGTTGTGATATGCAGTTGAAAATTTTAAACAATGTCGAAAATAAACAAAACGTTGATAAAATCATTTGCATGGATTCTTTTGGTTATAACATATCTTCCAACAGAATATATAAATTTTTGCTGCATTAAGGAGGAGTTTTTGTGCATTTTGCTATGCCGGTTATATATGACGCGCTTGTTATTTTTGTGATTGTGTATAACGTTATATCTTCATATAAGTTGGGTTTTATACGAAGTGTATTATCAATAATAAATTATTTTATTAGCTTTTTGATCGCGGGTTTTTTTGGAAAATTTTTGTCTGGATTGATATTTGATGGATTAATTAAATCTGAAGTTGAGAAAAATTTGTTGAATATGCTAAATGACTCGGTTGCTTCGGGCGATTTATTTGGTGGAATTGACAAAATCTCCAATCTGATTCCAAGTTGGTTTAGTTTTTTCGCTTCAGGTCAAAAATCTATTTCGGATGTTTCAAAAAATTTTATTTTGCAAAAGGATTTAAACGCCGCCGCTAGCGCAATATCCAACGAATTTTTCAGACCATATATAATGATGATAATATCTTCCATATTATTTTTCATTTTGTTTGCAATAACACGACTTTTGTTTAAAAAAATCTACAGATTAAACAATATTGTTCAAAACATTCCTGTTGTTGGCGGAGTCAATAATTTATTGGGCGGGTTTTGCGGAGTCATAAAAGCTGGAATTATTTTGTATATTGTTGCAATAATTGCGCTTATTATAATATTATTGACCAAAAACGAAATGGGCTTTCTAAATTCGCAAATAATAGACGAAACAAATTTATTTTTTATGTTTTACAAATTTATTCCATTTGCCAGATGATATTTTGTTTATTTTGACTAAATATGTTAAAAATATGTTTTATATTTAAAAATTTTCATCATTTTATTTGCTAAATGGGCTTGAAAAATTTTTAATTATGTATCATAATAATATATGGGGAGCTTTGTTTTATGAAAATGATATAAAACTAGTTTAAACTGATGTAAAGGAGAACGGATATGCTCTGTAGTAGATGTAAAAAGAGGATGGCAGTTATTTTTGTTAGCAAAGAGGTTAACGGAAAACCAGTTTCTGAGGGGCTTTGCTTTCAATGTGCCAAAGAATTAAATATACCTCAAATAAACGAAATTGCTGATAAAATTGGAATTGAGGATTTGGAAAATGTCAGCAACCAAATAATGGGAATGTTTGCGGGAGAAGACTTTGAACGCGGAGGCGCAAGCATTTTAGACCCCCTCATATCCAGTTTTTCTAACAGAGGAACTGCGGATAGTGGATTCGCTAAAGAAAAAAACGCGGACCCTAACAACAAAAAAAGAAAAGAACGGCCAAAATTTAAATATCTTAACAATTTTGGTTTGAATTTAACTAAAAAAGCCAAGTTAAACAAGCTTGATCGGGTTATTGGTCGAGATAAGGAAATATATCGAGTCATTCAAATTCTTTCCCGAAGGACAAAAAACAATCCCTGTTTGATTGGCGAGCCTGGAGTTGGAAAAACGGCGATTGTTGAAGGAATAGCCCAAAAAATTGCGAAAGGAGACGTTCCATATCGGCTGGCAAATAAGGAAATATATTTAATTGATATGGCGTCTTTGGTTGCGGGAACGCAATTTCGAGGGCAGTTTGAAAGCCGTGTTAAAGGCCTAATATCCGAGGTTAAGCAAGCCGGAAACGCGATTTTATTCATAGATGAGGTACACACGCTGATTGGAACTGGAGATTCAGAGGGCGGGTCTATGAGCGCTGCAAACATCCTAAAACCAGCTTTGTCTCGGGGCGAAATTCAAATCATTGGAGCGACAACGTTTGATGAATATCGCAAATATATTGAAGAAGATTCTGCGCTGGAGAGGCGTTTTCAGCCTGTAACTGTTGAAGAAGCAAACATTGAAGAAAGCCTCAGTATCCTAAAAGGAATAAAGTCCTACTATGAAAAACACCACAACGTTAAGATAAAGCAAAACATTTTATATGACTGCGTGATTTTGTCTGAACGATATATAAATGACAGATATTTGCCGGATAAAGCAATCGATCTTTTGGACGAAGCGTGTGCGTGTCGATCGCTGCGAAGTAAAGAAATAACAAAATATGAAAAACTGCTTGACGAGCAAAGCAGGCTTAAAAAGAAAGAAGAACATCTCGAAGCCCAGACCGAAGACCCAGACTATCAAGCGATTGCTGAGCTTAAAGCCAAAGTCAGCAAGATCGACCAAGAAATTAAGGATATGGAGCAAGAGATTTCTAAAATATTTGTTGAGCATCGGGATTTATCTCGAGTCATTGAGCTTTGGACGGGGATTCCAGCTTCAAAAATTGAGCAAAGTGAAACCGCTAAGCTTAAAAATTTAGAAAAGGAGATCGAGTCGAAAATAATCGGCCAAAATGAGGCTGTTAAGCTAATAGCCATGGCAGTTCGAAGGCATCGGGTCCAGATTTCAAAACGACGCAGGCCGGCTTCGTTTATCTTTGTTGGGCCGACTGGAGTTGGAAAAACTGAGCTTGTTAAGGTTTTATCAAACACTTTATTTGAGGGAGTTGACAATTTAATACGCCTGGACATGTCTGAATATATGGAAAAGCACGCAGTTTCCAAATTAACGGGTTCCCCCCCGGGATATGTTGGATATGATGACGCAGGGCAGTTGACAGAGCAGGTTCGAAGGCGCCCATATTCCGTTGTTTTGTTTGATGAAATTGAAAAAGCTCATCCGGACGTTATGAACATTCTTTTGCAAATTCTCGATGAAGGAAAGGTTAAAGATTCTCACGGAAGGTCGGTTAGCTTTGAAAACACAGTTTTAGTCATGACTTCAAACGCGGGAAGCAGCGACAAGGTTGGAATTGTTGGATTTGACAAGCCCAGCAGCCAAATGGACATGGAAAAAGCGAAAAAAGCCCTTGAGAAATTCTTGCGGCCTGAATTCATAGCTCGTGTTGATGAAATAGTAATATTTAATAAATTAACTGATGAGAATCTAAAATCCATTGCTAGGTTGATGCTAAATGAAACAAAGGAGGTTTTAGCGGAAAGGGGAATTGAATTTGAATATGATGATAAATTAACAAATCATTTGATAAAACCTCTCAAAAATGGAAAATATGGCGCTCGAGACCTTCGAAAAGAAATCAGAAAAAATGTTGAAGATTTAATAACCAACTTGATCATTGAATCAGGGGACGCTTTGCAAAAAATATCCATTTCCGCGGAGAGCGATCAGATTGTTTTTCCCTTGATTAAAAGAGAGCCGGTTTTATATTGATAAAAATTTATAAGGTTAGTTTAAATTTTTAAGGAGTTCTTTTGCAAATTTTTCGCCAAATTCAGTTGCATTTTCTAGGTCTTTTTCGGTTGGGGTGAAACAAACTCTGAAATTTTCGTCAAATGTTGATAATTTTAGTGATTTTAGGCGACCAGCTATTTGACTTGCTGCTTCCCCGCTCCAGCCGAAAGAGCCAAACGTTGCGACGAGTTTTTTTGCGTTGTTTATTGCGTCTATTGTCGCAAGAAGAGTCCATATAGGGGTTGCTGCGTCCTTGTTGATTGTTGGAGAGCCAACTAAAAATGCGCTTGACTTGTTCAATTTGTCGCAAAGGTCGCTTGGATCGAATTCAACAACGTTATATAGAGAAACTTTGGAGTTTGGAATTTGATTTTGTATGCCCCTGGATATAGCTTTTGCTATTTGCTTTGTGTTGCCATATGCGGAACAGTAGAAAATGGGGATGAGCGGGTCTTCTTCCCTTTGAGGGTTGCTCCATTTTTCATATGTTTCAATAACTTGATCGAGCATAAAATCTTTTGTTAGAACAGGGCCGTGACTTGGGCAGACAAACGAAATGTCTAGATTTTTAATCTTGGATATTCCACTGATGACATATTTTTTAAAAGGCGAAAATATGCAGTCGAAATAGGTTTTCAAACTCGAAAGGAAGGCTGATTTGTCGGTTATTTCGAAATCAAATCCATATGGTTCGCAGTAGTGACATCCCAAAAAGTCGCATGTGAACAAGGTTTTTTCCTCTTCAACATATGTCAACATAGAATCTGGCCAATGCAAAAATGGGGCTGAGATGAAGCGAAGCGTCTTGTTTCCAAGGTCTATATATTCGTCATTTTTGACAATTTTTAGGTTTAAATTTGAGTTGTTTGTGATATTTTTTAGATATATTGCTCCTGCGGGACTTGTGAGGATTTTTAGTTTAGGATTTAATTCGACAAGTTTTTGGATTGCGCCGGAGTGGTCTGGCTCATTGTGATTCATGACTAGATAATCAATTTTATTTATGTCTGTTATTTCTTCAACATTTTTCAAATATTTATCAAAATAGTCTTTATGGACGGTTTCAATGAGAGCGGTTTTTTCAGAGCCTTTAACAACATATGAATTGTATGTTGTTCCATTGCTTGTTTTAACGACAACATCCGCAATTCTGACATTTGGATTTAAAACGCCAACACTGAATATACTATCTGTAATTTTGTTTTTCATAGACCAATACCTCCAAAATTGATGTGCATTTTTCGCGTTTTTGTTTAATTATAATGCTAAAGACCGAATTTAGTCAAGGAGAAATTTGTTTTTCAGATATTTTTTACTATTTAGGTTATATTTGTCCCCGCAGTGCTCATTATTTTGAAAATATTAGAATTTGGCCGAAAAAAGCCCTCTAATCAAGCCGTCCTCGAAAAAATTCTTGCGAAAAATGATGAAATCGAGCAAAAGCGCCGCCAGCTCACCATAAACCATGCAGGCAACCCTCAATTGAAAACGCCAAGCTTTAAAGCCACCCGAAACAAGTGGCAGGTTAAACGCCCTTAATTAGGCTTTGGTCGCGGACGCTTAACTACCGCTTGTTATTGGCTTTTTCAAAGAGGCAGGGGCTCGATAAGTTTTAATATTACAGTTAGCCCGGAGCTGGCGGCGTTTTAAGCTTTTTGCGTTGTTTTTTAGAATTAGCTTAAGGATTTTGGAGATTTTCGGATTTTTTAAGCAAAGAGCTGGTTTTTTAAAAAAGAGGGAGAAGGGAGCAAATATATCCCAATAAAATCGTAAAATTTGCCCAGCATAAACTCTAGACTCGCGCTAGATTTTTTTAATATTTTTAAGCCAAGAGTTGAATTTAAATTTTCGTTGTGGTATAATGTCCTTGGTTCTAGAAATTCTTAGTTGACATTTCCTATATATTTTAGAAGGGAAGTTGAAAAATATGAAAACGTTTTTAAAAATTCTATTTAGTGCGATATCATTTGCGGCTGTGGTTTTTTATGGATTTAGACTCATTAAATTCATAACCAGTAGATTTTTCCCAAATTATATATCAACCGGCGGAGACACTTTGCTGGGCATTTAAAAATGTAAAAAATTGTTTATTTTACTTGATTTTGGAGGGAGTCACTATGGCTAAAATTGCGATCATGGGGCATGGAGTTGTTGGATCGGGCGTTGCTGAGCTTTTGAGAAAAAACAGCACAAATATTTCTCAGCGCATTGGACAATCTATTGAAATATCTAAAATTTTAGACTTGCGTGAATTTAAAAATTTACCATATTCAGACCTGTTTACTAAAAATTTTGATGATATATTGAAGGATGATGAGATATCTGTTGTTGTTGAGACGATTGGCGGCCTAAACCCGAGTTATGAATTTACGAAATCTTTATTAAAATCTGGAAAGAGCGTTGTTTCTTCGAATAAAGAGTTGGTTGCGCAAAAAGGAGATGAGCTTCTTTCGATTGCGAAAAAGAACCATGTAAACTATCTTTTTGAGGCGAGCGTTGGCGGGGGAGTGCCGATAATACGCCCTATATATTCTTGCCTTGCTGCAAATAAAATTGAATATATTTGTGGTATTTTGAATGGAACGACAAATTTTATAATAACTAAAATGCTTGAAGATGGCCTTTCATTTGAAGAGTCTCTGGCGCTTGCAAAAGATAAGGGATATGCTGAGAAGGATCCAACTGACGATATAAATGGGGCGGATTCAAACAGAAAAATATGCATTTTGGCAAGCCTTGCTTATGGAACCCATATATATCCACACGAAGTTTGCCAGTCTGGAATAGAATGTATTGAATTGGCTGATGTAGATTTTGCTAGGTCGATTGGATGTGTTATAAAGCTGATTGGAAAGGCAAGGCGCTTGGAGAATGGAAAAATATCAATCATGGTTTGTCCTGCGTTTGTTTCAAATTCCAGCAAACTGGCTTCGGTTAGCGGTGTGTATAACGCCATATTGGTTAAAGGAGACGCCGTTGGGGAGGTCTTGTTTGTTGGCCAAGGAGCGGGAAAAATGCCGACTGCAAGCGCTGTTGTCGCCGACATCATTAGGATTGTTAGGGCTGGAAAAACTTTTATTTCCCAGTTTTGGAAGCCTTCAAACGGCTCAACAGTTCAAGCCCACGAACAGTATGAATCCAGGTTTTATTTGCGGCTTAAGGCTCGCGACGCTAAAGAGGCAAGGGAGTTTGTTTTGAAAAACTATAAGTCTCCGGTTTTTCTTTCGCGCAAGGATCAGCCGGCTGATGAAATCGCTTTAACAACTGGTAATATGCTAGAATCTGAAATTAAATATTTGGCTGATTTATTTTCTAGCCATAGGATTAAACAGTTATCAAAATTAATAATATTAAATTAAACGGAGAATATACAATGATAGAAATAAAAGTTCCAGCAACAACTGCAAATTTGGGCTCAGGTTTTGACGCGCTAGGGATCTCGCTCTCTTTATATAACCGTGTTTACTTCTACAGAATGGAAGAAATTGACGCGATCCCGCGCCAGGGGGTTGAATTTTGCGAAAACAAAAATAATCTTATTTATAACTCTGCAGTTAAACTTTTTGAAATTTGCGGAAAAGAGGTTCCGGAGGATTTTAGAATCAGGCAAAAACGAAAAATTCCCTCAACAAGAGGCTTGGGAAGCAGTTCAGCTTGCATAGTTGCTGGGTTGGTTGGAGCCAATGAATTTTTGGGGTCGCCGATGAACAGGCGAGAAATTTTGGATCTTGCAGCCGAAATTGAAGGCCACCCGGATAATGTTGCTCCTGCTCTTTTGGGGGGACTTGTTTCTTGCGTATATGAAAATGGTAAGGTTTTTTATTGTAAACAAAATGTGAGTTTGAATATAAAATTTATCGTTATTGTTCCAAATTTCAAGATGTCAACTTCCAAGGCTCGCTCGGGTCTTCCGGACGTTATTTCACGTGATGACGCCGTTTTCAACATATCCAGATCGTCTTTGTTTGTCGCTTCCATGGCAACTCAAAAGTTTGAAAATCTTCGGGTTGCTGTTGACGACAGGATACACCAAGCGCATAGGCTAAAATTTATTGATGGAGCCGAAAAAATATTTGATATTTCATATAAACTTGGAGCGTATGCAGTTTATTTGAGCGGTTCTGGTCCGTCCATTATTGCAATTTGCAGCCGAAAAAACACTCCATTTGTCAGCAAAATGCGGCGTGAATTGAATGAATTAGGACTGGACAAGTGGAAAATTTTAGATCTAAGTGCTAATAATGATGGCGTAGTCGCAAATGTTATATGAGCTTTTTAATTTTACTAATAACACGAAGAAAGTTGGAGGAAGAAATATATGAGCTTGATTGTCCAGAAATTTGGAGGAACTTCTGTTGCTAATGTTGAATGTTTGCGAAATGTTGCAAAAATTGTGACGAATGCTAAAAAAAATGGAAATAGAGTTGTTGTTGTTGTTTCTGCTCAAGGGGAGACAACGGATGACCTTGAAAAAAAGGCCTTTGAAATCAATGAAAAGCCGTCCAAAAGAGAGATGGATGTTTTGTTGTCTAGCGGCGAACAAATTTCGGTTTCTTTGCTTGCTATGGCGATTGAAAAGCTTGGTTTTTCGGTTATTTCGCTGACCGGTTGGCAGGCAGGCTTTAAGACCGAGCCAAATCATTGCAACGCGCGAATCAAAAAGATCGACACATCGCGCTTGGAACATGAAATGGATTTAAACAAAATAGTTATCGTCGCGGGATTTCAGGGAATAGACCAGTTTGGCGACATAACAACGCTTGGCCGAGGAGGGTCAGACACCAGCGCCGTCGCCCTGGCAGCAGCGCTGCACGCAGATTTGTGTCAAATATACACTGATGTTGATGGAATATATACCGCAGATCCGAATTTGGTTAAAAATGCTATAAAACTCGACAGCATTAGTTTTGATGAAATGCTCGAGCTAACAACTTTGGGAGCTCAAGTTCTACACAGTCGCTCGGTTGAGATGGCCAAGAGATATAACGTTAATTTGGAAGTTTTGTCGAGCTTTAAAAATATCCCAGGGACAAAGATTAAGGAGAAGATTTCTATGGAAAAATTATTGGTTAGAGGCATCACTAAAGACGACGACACATCTCGCATTGTTCTTTTAAACGTTCCAAACAGGCCCGGCTTTGCATATCAAATATTTTCGCTCATGGGCAAGTATGATGTTAATGTGGATGTTATACTTCAATCAATTGGGCGCGGGGAAGCAAAGGACGTAAGCTTCACTGTTCCAACAAGTCAGATGGATCTTGCGGTTGAGGTTCTTGAAAAAAACACTGATGCTATCGGAACTGACCAAATCCAAGTGACGGATTCAATATCAAAAGTCTCGATTGTTGGCGCTGGGATGCAGACAAATCCTGGAGTTGCTGCGAAAATGTTCGAAGCTTTATATGACGCGGAAATTAACATTCAAATGATATCAACAAGCGATATAAAAATTTCTGTTTTAATAGATCAAAAATACAGTGACCTTGCTCTAAATGCTCTTCATGAAGCATTTTTCGAATAGTTCGAACATTTCCACCATGTTTCTTATATAGCTGACATTTTGCTAAAAATTTCGGAGGTTTTGCGGTAATGCAAGAAATTTATAAAAAATATTGTGAAGAATTTTTTGATGAAGAAGGCGTTTTGCAAAAAATAAAAATTAAAGTCCCGGAAAATTTTAATTTTGGATATGATATTTTAGACGAAATAGCCAAAAAATATCCATCTAATTTGGCTGTTTTATGGTGTGATGTATGTGGAAACGAAAAAAGAATAACTTTTGAGCAAATGAGCAAGCTTTCAAATCAAGCCGCAAACCTGTTTATTTCCCAAGGGATCAAGCCCAAAGACTTTGTTATGCTGATTTTAAAGCGCAATTATGAGTATTGGTATATCATAAATGCGCTACATAAAATCGGAGCAATCGCCGTCCCTGGAACATATCTTTTAACGAGTGAGGATTTGGAATATAGGATTAAATTAGCAAACATACATTCCGCAGTTTTTTCAGCACAAAGCGGTATACCCGAAAAAATTTTATCTGTTTGCAAAAAATGCGATCAACTAGAAAATTTATTTTCTGTTCGCGGGGATATTGATGGATGTGTGAATATATCGAAAAATTTACAGCACTATTCTGATAAACTGGACAGGATTCAAACCGACGCTCACGACACGATGCTTGCATATTTCACATCCGGAACGACTGGCCATCCAAAGCTCGTTGAGCACAGTTATTCCTATCCTTTGGGGCATTTAATTACCGCGAAATATTGGCAAAATGTTCGGCCAAATGGGCTTCATCTGACAATTTCAGACACAGGCTGGGGGAAAGCTGCGTGGGGCAAGCTATATGGACAGTGGATGATGAAAACGGCGGTTATGGTGTATGACTTTGAAAAATTTGTTGCAGACGACATTTTAAATATTATCGAAAAATATCAAATAAACACGTTTTGTGCGCCTCCGACAATATATAGATTTTTCATGAAAGAAGGCCTCGGAACTCACGACATTTCGTGTTTGGAATATGCCACAACAGCAGGCGAACCGCTAAACTATGAAATCATAAAGCAATTTAAAGAAAAAACAGGCCTCCAAATCATGGAAGCGTATGGCCAGACCGAAACAACCGCCATACTCATCAATCAAGTTGGCCAAAACTCCAAACCAGGATCGCTCGGGACTCCTTCTCCTCTTTATGACGTTGTTTTGGCGGACAAAGATTGCTGTGATGTTGGGGTTGGGCGAGCCGGGGAGATATGCGTCAAAATCAAATCTGATGGAAGCCAGGTTGGACTTTTTAAGCGATATCACCAAAACCAAGAGCTTGATAAATTTGCAAGACGAGGGGGGATATACCACACAGGAGACATGGCAATTCGCGATTCGGACGGCTATTTTTGGTATGTTGGACGGATTGATGATGTGATAAAATCCAGCGGATATAGGATCGGGCCGTTTGAAATTGAAAGCGTCTTGATGGAGCATCCCGCGGTCTTAGAGTGCGGAATAATCGGGGTTCCTGACGAAATTCGAGGCCAGGTTGTTAAAGCAAATGTCGTTTTAACAAGCGCATATAGCCCTTCCGACAAGCTTGCAAAAGAGCTTCAAGACTTTGTTAAAAGCAAAACAGCGCCATATAAATACCCAAGAATCATCGAATTTATGGATAGACTCCCCAAAACCATTTCCGGAAAAATCAGAAGAAATATCTTGAGAAAATCACATATTAGTTGATTTTTTTCATTATATTTAATATATTTAAACTCAAATTGAAAATTTTATGTGTGGCTTTTTTCATTAAATCTTTCTTTTGCAGTTGAAAGCATCAATTTGATCCTGTTTTCTTGGTTGACTCGGGTTGCGCCTGGATCATAGTCAACACACACTATGTTAGCATTCGGATTTTCTTTTGTTATTGCCCTGACCATGCCTTTTCCAACAATGTGGTTTGGCAAACATCCAAACGGTTGAGCGCAGACTATGTTTTCTGTTTTGCTTTTAATCAGCTCAATCATTTCCGCTGTTAAAAGCCAGCCTTCACCCATTTTTGCGCCATATCCAATATATGGCCCAACGTCTGCTTTGATTTTTTCAAATGGACTTGGCGGGGAAAATCGGCCTGATTTTTTGATTGCTTGAATAAATATGTTCTGAATATTTTCAAGATATTTCTTAAATAAAACGCAAACAAGCCTTTTTATTTTGCTGCCGCCATATATGTCTATATCAACAATTCTGTTATCAACTTTGAATATTATGAAATCCATGATTCCCGGAACAACAACCTCAACGCCTTCATCTTCCAAAAATTTCTGCAAATTATTGTTGGCAAGAGGCGAATATTTAACATATATCTCCCCGACAATTCCAACTTTAACCTTGGGAGTCTTTTTTATTTTAATTTCAGAATAGTCTTTAACAATTTTCTCAAAATTTTCGCTCATTATCTTTTTTCCAAACCCGGTCGAATTTTTATATTGACTAGCCATCTTTTTGATCCAGTGTGATGTTAATTTTTCGGCGTCTCCTTTATTTTGCTCGTGAGGCTTGGTTTGGTTTTCAAGGAGCATCAGCATATCGCCATACATAAGCGCAGAAGCCAACTTTTTTATCAAACGAAAGCTCAGTTTAAAGCCCGGATTTTTTTCAAGCCCTGATAAATTAACCGAAATAACCGGAACCTGAGGATATCCGGCTCTTTTTAAAGCTTTTCTCAGCAGATGAATATAGTTAGACGCCCTGCAGCCGCCGCCTGTTTGAGTTATCAGGAGGGCTGTTTTGTTTTTGTCATATTTTCCGCTTTCTAGAGCGTCGATAAACTGGCCAACAACTAAAAGACAGGGGTAGCAGGTGTCGTTATGGACATTTTCAAGCCCCATCTTGACGATATTTGAGCCGCTGGATTTTAATAAATCGCAGTCATACCCCTCTTGTCGCAGTATGTTTTTTATGAGTTCAAAATGTATTGGCAGCATATTTGGCATCAACAATTTGTGTGTTTTTTTCATAGCTTTGGTGAATATAATTCGGCCATGTTTTTTGCAATGTTTTTGTTGATTCATAGACTCAGTCCCCTTATTTATCAATTGGCTGGATTTTTTCAGAATTATTGCGTTCTTCAATCGCGGCCAGCAAACTTCTAATTCGAATTTTTGTTGCTCCCAGATTGTCTATTTCATCTATTTTAATCTGAGTATATAATTTATTATTTGATTCTAGAATTTCTCGAACTTCATCAGTTGTTATCGCATCAACTCCACATCCAAAAGAAACAAGCTGAATCAAATTCATGTTTTTGTGTTTTAAAACTTCATGAGCTGCTGCGTATAATCTCGCGTGATATGTCCACTGATTTAAAACGTTTGTTTCAACTTTTTGGCCTATATCAGAAACAACTCCACTTGATGTCAGAACCGAAACCCCATAGCTTGAAATCAGCTTATCTATGCCGTGGTTGATTTCAGGGTCAACGTGATATGGCCGGCCCGCAAGAACTATTATGTTTATATTATTTTCACTTGAATGCTTTATTGCTTTATATGCATAGTTTTTTAGGTCTTGTTTATATTTTTTATATTCATCATACGCCGCAGATGTGGCTTTTTTTATGCTTTTTTTATCAATATCAAAGTATTTAGAAAATATTTTAAACGCAAATTTTTCAAAAAACTCAGGCCTATCAATTCCAATATAGTCCATTATTAATGTCTGATTGGGAAATAGCTTAACATTGGACTTAATAATTTCCGGATAGTACGCAACAACAGGGCAGTTATAGTGGTTATCGCCGCAGTGTTCGTTGAAATTATATGTCATACAAGGATAAAAAATCCACTCCACACCCATTTTAACTAAAGCTTCAATATGCCCATGAACCAATTTCGCGGGATAGCAAACCGTGTCTGAGGGGATGGTGTGTTGGCCGGTGATATATAAATCCCTGCTGGAACGGGGCGAAAGCAGGACTTCAAATCCCAAATTTTCGAAAAAAGCAGTCCAAAATGGCAAATTTTCATACATATTCAAAACCATAGGAATTCCAATTCTTTTTCGTTTGCCAAATTTTTTTGGAAGATTAATCAATTTGTTATATATATATTCAACCATGTTATATTTAGTTTTGCTTGATGAAGAATTATTATATCTGTCGCATTTATTTCCTGAAACGAAAATATTGTTGTCTTTAAACCTGTTTATCGTCAGGCGACAGTTGTTTGGGCAATTTTTGCATGTTGTGGATGTGACGGTGTGTGAAAAATTTTGCAATTCATTTGGAGTTGCTATTGACGATTTTTTGGAAGCGTGACTTTTAGCATATAGCGCACACCCATACGCCCCCATCAAACCTGAAATAGGCGTCCTGATGACGTCAACACCGAGCTCTTGTTCAAACGCTCTCAAAACCGCGTCATTCAAAAAAGTCCCGCCCTGAACAACAATTTTTTCCCCTAAATCTTTAGGACTTTTCGCTCGAATAACTTTATATATGGCATTTTTAACGATGGATATTGAAAGGCCTGCTGATATATCTTCAATTGTTGCGCCATCTTTTTGAGCTTGCTTGACTGAAGAATTCATAAACACAGTGCATCGCGACCCAAGATCGACGGGGGATTTGGCAAAAAGCCCTTTATTTGCAAATTCAGAAACGCTATATCCCAAAGCTGTCGCAAAAGTTTCCAAAAACGACCCGCAGCCCGAAGAACACGCCTCGTTTAGCATTATGGAGTCAATCGCGCCCATCTTGAGTTTGAAACACTTTATGTCCTGCCCGCCAATGTCTATAATAAAATCAACATCAGGCAAAAAATATTTAGCAGCCGCAAAATGAGCAACCGTTTCAACAATTCCGTGGTCCAGAGAAAAAGCGTTTTTTATTAAACTTTCCCCATACCCAGTCACAGCACTTGATGCAATCTTGATTTTTTCGCTTGATTCATATATTTTAGAATATATTTCCTTCAAAGATTCTAGAATAATTGGGATTATTTCGCCTTCATTGGATATATATTTAGAGTATAGCATTTCATTATCCTCAGTTATCAGGACAATTTTTGTTGTTGTTGAGCCGGCGTCAATTCCAAGATATGCATTTCCAGTATACTCAGAAATATCTTTAAAGCTAATGTCGATTTTATTCTGCCTATTCAAAAATTTTTCATATTCGTCTTTATTTTTAAACAACGGACGAAGGTTTGAGTTGCTTTTCATTTGCTTGGCTTTTTTTAGATTTTCAATTGCTGCCGACAGATCAACCGGGTCGGCGGTTTGCTTTGAATATTCGGCCGCTCCCAAAGCAACAAAATATTCGCTGTCTTTTGGAAATATCGCAGTTTCTTCGGTTAAATTTAATGAATCAACAAATCTTTCACGCAAGCCTTTGAAAAAAGTTAACGGCCCCCCCAAAAACATGACTTTTCCGGTTATTTCTCGCCCTTGAGCAAGGCCTCCAATTGTTTGATTAACAACGGCTTGAAAAATGCTTGCAGCAAGGTCTTTTTTTTGCGCGCCTTGGTTTATTAGAGGCTGGACGTCGGATTTTGCAAAAACGCCGCATCTTGAAGCGATTGTGTATAATTTTTCATAATTTAAAGAAAGCTTGTCAAACTCTTGCAAAGAAGTCCCGAGCAAAATAGCCATTTGATCAATGAAAGCGCCTGTTCCGCCCGCGCAAGAGCCGTTCATCCTGACTTCAACAGCTCCGGATAAAAAGAGGATTTTTGCGTCTTCACCGCCCAATTCAATGATGACATCCACGTCGCTGTGGCTTTTTTGGGCCGCGATTTTGGTTGCATAAACCTCCTGGACAAATTTTAAGCCTGAGTCTTTTGAAATGCCCATTCCTGAGGAACCTGTAATTGCGATATGTGCTTTTGAATTTTTAAGTATTTCGTCATAAATTTTTGTCAAAAGTTCAATTGATTTTTCTTTAACCATTGCTTTGTGACGCTGATATGATTTAAAGATTATTTCGTCATCTTTTAAAACCACGCATTTTATGGTTGTTGAGCCAACATCCAGCCCTATTTTAAAGTTTGTTTTTTCCAGCAAAAGCAACAACCTCCAAGTTTAACTACTTAAATTGTATTATACACAAAATATCGACGTAAATCAAGGAATTTTGTCTTTTTATTTAAAAATTAATCTAAATATACATTATATATTTAAAAATGTTTTATTTGAATTAGACCGATTATATTGGCCATTGGTCTATTAAATTTGAAATTTTTGGCCAGAAAGAATGATTTTCACAGACTTGAATAAATTATATTAAACTGGAAAATTTTCAAAAAATTTGGCAAATATGGATTTGGATTATATTTATTCCGATTTAATTCTTTTTTTGAAAATATCCGAATTTGATTAAAAAATTTCCTCAAATTAATCCCTCCTCAAACGCATTCTAAAGAAAAAACGATAAATCCGGCTTAAGCCCCGCCCGCTCACCATCAACCATGCAAGTTAAATCTGATTTAAAATGTCAAACTTTTTCAAGCCATCTTTAACAAGTGTTAGTTAAACGCCATAAATTGGCTTTTGCTGTTGCTTGGTCACCGCTTGTCACGGATGGCCGGCAAGGGGCAGGCAGGCTCAAAAAGGTTTAATATTACAGTTAGTTGTGAGCTGGCGGCGCTTTTTTGCTTTTTGCATTGTTTTTTTAGCAAATAGTTGGGTTTTTTAAGCAGTGGATTTTGTTGGGACAAATATAACCCAATTTTATGTATGTCCGGATAGTAAATTTGCAATATTTTATTTTTAAAGTTGCAAAATAAAAAAAAAGGGGTATAATGGAATTAGCATATTATTGAAGTGAGTTTTCAATTGATGATTTAATTTTGAAAGAAAGGGGCATGAAAAATGTCTTTTTATAGCAAAATGAGCGCAGCAGAGCTTGAACGTGAATTATTAGATCTAAATCAAAAATATTCGAAATTTAAAGGTATGAATTTGAGTTTGAACATGGCAAGGGGGAAGCCGTCTCCTGAACAACTCGAGCTTTCAGCTGACATGCTAAAAAATCTGGAATATTCGCAGCTTTTCAGGCCTGAAAGCAAAATTAATGCTGGAAATTATGGCGAATTAACTGGGATTTTTGAGGCTAAAAAATTTTTTGCGGATATATTAGAAGTTTCGCCAAATTTGGTTATTGTTGGGGGAAATTCAAGCCTGAATCTGATGTATAACTATGTTGCCATGGCCATGCAATTTGGAATTTTAGGAAACACTCCTTGGAACAAACTCGAAAAAGTCAAGTTTTTATGTCCTGTTCCGGGATATGACAGACATTTTGCAATATGCGAACTATTTAATATAGAAATGATAAATATAGATATGGATGAAAGCGGCCCTAAAATGGATCGGGTTAAAAAAATTGTTGAATCAGATCCCGCAGTTAAGGGGATATGGTGTGTTCCGAAATACTCAAACCCCACAGGAATCACATATTCAGACAGCGTTGTCAGGCAATTTGCTGCCCTAAAACCCGCCGCCAAAGATTTTAGAATTTTGTGGGATAACGCATATGTTGTTCACCACCTGTCAGATAAACACGATATATTATTAAATATATTTGATGAATGCAAAAAAAATGAAAGCGAAGACATGGTTATTGAATTTTGCTCAACCTCCAAAATCACCTTTGCTGGAGGGGGAATTTCTGCGCTGGCTGGGTCCGCGGCAAATATAGACGATATAACCAAAATAATGTCAAAACAAACCATCGGATATGATAAAATTAACCAACTGCGGCACTGTATATTTTTCCCTTCTGTTGAAAAATTGCGAAACCACATGAGCGCGCACGCAAAAATTTTAAAGCCAAAGTTTGACCTTGTGATCGAAAATTTGGAGAAGCAAATCAAGCCTTTGGGAATCGGCGACTGGACCAATCCAAACGGAGGATATTTCATATCATTCAATTCGCTCGAGGGGTGTGGGAAAAGGATATATGAGCTTTGCAAGGGGGCTGGCGTTGTCCTAACAAACATTGGCGCAACATACCCCTATGGGCTGGATCCGAAAAACAAAAATATTCGAATCGCGCCAACTTTTCCCAGCACAGATGAGCTGAAAATGGCTATGGATGTTTTTTGCTTGTGCGTCAAAATTGCAAGCGTTGAAAGTTTGATTTCAAAGAAAAAAGATACAGAGTGAAAAGATTTTAAAATTTTAGGTTATATTTGTCTCATTTAAAGTCTCTCTTGAAAAAACCAACTTTTTGCTTAAAAAACCTCAAATTTTAAAAAATCCTTGAGCTGGTTCTAAAAAACAATGCAAAAACGGGGTCGGCGCTGCCAGCTCACCATCAACCATGCAATTAAACCCCACTCAAAAACAGTTTCTTTGAAAGCGTCCGTGAGAAGTGGTAGGTCAGTGTCCTTGAACTTCTGCTGAAACTAGGTGGCTTTAAGACGATATTACTACTAGTAATTCGAGCTGCCATTCTTTGCCGCGTAGAATGTCTATCTAGCATGATACACAATCCCTAAATAACAATGTCATATGCATTGCTACGGAGTGAGCAATTAGGTTTAAGAACTGTTTGTGCATATTATGTTCTCGTCGTGAAACTGGAATTTGTTCAATGATTATTTCCGTTTACTGCTCTAATATCTTTAAAAAGAAAAAGAACGAGATCATCATCGTTTGCGATTTCTGTATCATATTGTGCGCAAAGTTTATTTTGATACCAGACGCCAGTTCCATCCGGAATATAGCCTCGTTTGACATACATTCGTTGAGCACTTCCATATCCACTGTGAAGCCCGACACGAAGCCATACCGTATTAGCGTATTGCCCAGCAATCTTTTCGGCGACATCCATCATCCTACTGCCGATTCCTTTCCTTCTATATTTTTCCAACACGCCAAAATCAACAATTTCAGGTAAATTTTTCCGCTGTACGCACCCTCTAAACCCGGTTATATAGACACTGATATGTCCCACCGGAAGGCCGTTATATACAGCTGTCAGCGAAATACACTTTCCTTCAGCCTGATCCCTGAGTCTTGTCAGATATTTGGAAATATCCACATTCCATCCCTGCGCAATTTCTTCATCGGTAAATACTCGAGCATCTGTTTCTTCCATATTACGGATCATCAGTTCGTTGTCGTTGTAATAAATCATGGTTTTCCCCCTTGCGATTTGACGGAACTTTTTGGTTCATTTGTAAAGAGCGCAACTATATAAAATAGCTGATTTGTTAGAGTGTTCAGTGAAGATTTTCAGATTTTTCAGTCTCGTTGCACTATGAATCGACCGATTTTCAATTCCTTGCTTTGAACATCAGCCAAATATAACTATGACTGACAAAATTTCCCCGGCAGTCTTAAAAAATTTCGATTTAACTCTTTAAACAGCCCGTCCTCCTTCGCCATCAGGCTCCGCATGACCAGGCTTTTTGCGCTTCAATAGAACATCTATTTTCCAATTTCTCAGTCAAGCAGCTTTCAAAGCCATCATCGCCTATCTGAAGTTTCAGGCTAACGATTTTTGATTTCATAATATTCACGGTTCAAGTAAGGTCTGACGCAATCGCCATAACTCGCGAAGTTCACTATCGACATGCGCGAGGGCACGCCCTCTATGAACCGCCCCTCCAAATTTGATTTTGAATCATCACACTAAGCACCGGGATAATGTGCCTCTGTCAATATGTATATATTTTGGCAAAGTGGCAATATTCAAAACCAACCTTTCTCTTAACATTATATACCACGATTTGCAAAAAGTCAATAATTTTTTTAAATTTTTTGGGCTTTGGCAATTTTGCTTGAGCGGATAGGATTTTGATGACATTAACCCACCACTTATTAAGAAATTTTCGAAGCTGATTAACCAGCACAATTGTTGGTGAGCGGGCGGAATTTTGGTTGATTTTTGCGTGGTTTTTGGGAACGAATTCGAGAATTTTTTATTTGCGCATAGTGTTATCATTTAAATTCCACTTTTTTTAAAAAGAAGGATTTGAGGAGACAAATATAATCTAAATTCAAAATATTATGAATTTTTTGGACTTGGTCTGATTTGTTTGACTAAGCCAAAAAAATATGTGGCGCAAAAATTGCGAGCTCACGTAAAGCAGCCTAAAAAAATTTTAAAATTTTGTTGACATGCAATCGCTTTTGTGATATGATCGAAAGAGAGAGTTTTGGATGGTTTTTTCAGTTTGGTCAAATTTGTGCGTTTGGGAGTGGATTATGTGATGATTTCGGATAAAAAGAAGACTATAATGAGCGGGATTCAGCCAACCGGCGTTTTTTCGCTCGGGAACTATATAGGCGCTATAAAAAATTGGAAAAAACTTCAAGAGGATTATAAATGCCTTTATTTCATCGCTAATTTGCATTCGCTGACGGTTCGGATGGATCCAGAGAAGTTGAAAAAATTAACGCTTGATTGCGTTGCTATGCTCTTGGCCTGCGGGGTTGACGTTGAAAAAAGTTTAGTTTTTATACAAAGTCAAGTTCCGGAACATTCCCAGCTTTCATGGGTTTTGCAGTGCTACACGCAGTTTGGCGAGCTGAGTCGCATGACCCAATTTAAGGATAAAAGCCTGAAAAATTCGGACAATATCAACGCGGGCTTGTTTGGGTATCCTGTTTTGATGGCTGCCGACATTTTGATATATCAATCTGACTTTGTTCCAATTGGAGCAGATCAAAAGCAGCATCTTGAAATAACCAGGGACATAGCAAACAGATTCAACAATTTATATGGCCAAACATTTAAACTGCCGCAGCCATATGTTTCTGAGCTTGGAGATCGAGTTATGAGCTTGGCGGATCCAACCTCGAAAATGTCGAAGTCTGATAAAAATAAAAATGGTTTTATTTCAATTTTGGATCCGCCTGACGACATAATAAACAAATTTAAAAAAGCTGTGACTGATTCTGAGGCCAGGATATACTATAGCCCTGATAAGCCGGGAATTTCGAATTTGCTCGCTATATATTCCGCGCTTTCGGACCTTGGCGTTGAGGAAGTTGAAAGAAAGTTTGAATCAAAAGGTTATGGCGATTTTAAAGTTGCTGTTGGAGAGCTTGTTGCAAAAACTCTGGCGCCAATCCAGGATCAATACTATCACCTTGTCAAGGACCGAGGGGAGCTTGCTAGAATTTGTGAAAAGGGGGCCGAAGTGGCTTCTGAAATGGCAAGGAAAACTCTTCGTTCTGTGTATGAAAAATTGGGAATATTGTGATTTTATCTAATCAAAAGAGCAGCTGAAGTTTTGGTTTTTCAGTTTTAGCATTTTTGGAAGCCCGCTTGTTTTGTCGATTTTTGCTTGATAGTCTCCGTATTCTGTTGTTGCTTCGATGTTTTCTCCAGGTCTTGACATATAGTCTTGAATTGCTTTTGAAATTGCTGCGGGGGTTGTTGTTTTAAAAAGGGTTTCGCTTTCCCTGCTCATTTCCAGCCCGGTGTATGATGCGCTGTCGGTTTCGGTGTTAAATAAAAATGTCAGTCCGCTGGCATATTTGGGGGAGAGATAGGTTAATTTAATCTGGCTTCCATTTTTTTCGATTTTCATTTTATAGTTTGTTGCGTTTTGTTTGCAGTTTGCCGAAACGCTGAAGTCTTGCTTTTTTTCAAAGTAGTCATTGTCTTTTTCTTTAAAATTGTTGCACCCATTTAAAAATACTGGAAAAATTAAAAAAAATATGATTAGGATTGATAATTTTCTCAACTAATTGTCCTCCCAAATAATGATATATGAAGCTATTTCGGAATTTATTACTGGTTTAGAATTTTTGCTGATTTTTCAACCATAGTTTCAGCAAAAACGCCGTATCCTCTAGTTGGATCATTGACAAACACGTGAGTCACGGCGCCGATCAGTTTTCCGTTTTGAATTATTGGGCTTCCGCTCATTCCCTGAACGATTCCGCCCGCGCTTTTTAAAAGCTCTTTGTCGGTTATTTTTAGGACATAGTTTCTGGTTTTGTGGCTAAAATCTATGGATTCAATCTCAATTTCATATTTTTTTGGAATATTTCCCGCTAATGTGCTATATATGCTGGCTTTTCCAATCATTGCCTCCTGTTTTAGGCCAATTAAAACCGGCTCATGAGAACATATTGGTTTTGTTAGTTTGCCAAATAATCCGCAGTCATCATTAATTTTAACGTTTCCAATCGGTCCATCCCCAGAAAACGTTCCGCAGACTTCCCCAGGGCATCCCGCTGATCCTTGTTTGACTTCGTTTATGCATGCGCCAACAATTTCGCCGCTTCCCAAGGGCATGATGTTTCCTGTGTCAACATCGCATATTGGATGCCCTAGGCCGCCAAAAATTCCGCTTTCTGTGAAAAAAGTGAGTGTCCCGATTCCGGCTGAGCTGTCTCGAACCCAGAGCCCAGCGAGCCATTTTTCATCTTTGTTCGAATATTCTGGCTTAAGCTGCGTTTTGTGTTCTTTAAAGTCTCGTTGATATTTCAAATTTATGACCTTGCCGCCTCCTGCTGAGACAATTTCTCTCAGTTGGTTGTTGCTGCTGACTTTTTTTCCGTTAACAGAAGTTATCACGTCTCCAATTTTAAGACCCGCCTCCTTTGCTGGCGATTTTTCTCCGTTTTGGCCCGAAACGTTTTTTATATCAACAACCATAACGCCATCCGCCAAAAATTTAACCCCAAACGGAGCCCCGCAGGGAATAACCTTGACTTTATCAAGCTCTTTGATGTGAATCTTTTTTATAGGCACTATTCCAAAAAGAGACAGATTGAAATTTTTATCACATTTTGCATTCGAGCTCGCTGGAATTTGATTTTCAACCTCAGACAATCTAGCGCCAAACAAATTAAACTTCACGTTTTGTCCGCTATACACCATATAGTTGTCCTGAACAATGATTGAATAGTAGCTGACAAGCCCCATTATGGCGCTAGCTGAGAAAATTGCGAAAACAGCAAACAGACGGATAAATTTTTTACAATTCATCACACGCCTTCTTTCATTTTAAAGTATATATTAATTATAATATATCAATTATTTTAAAATACATACTAAATTAATAAAAAAAGTCTTTATTTGATGTCTGCGACCTCATATTTATCATCTAGCCAAGCAATTGCTTTTTCCAACCCATCAAGCGACAAATCAAAGGTTTCTTCAAATAGGGGGTTGCTTTTTTCGCAGCAATTTTCGCCTTCCCAAACAACGATTTTAACTTTATTTTCACCAATATTCGGAAACATTTTAAAGTTAAAATTTTCGACTCCTCCAGAAAAAACATTACCAAATTTTAAATATTCTAAAGTTGGCGTGATTAATTTTTTTTTCATCAACTAATTCACCTATAACTAAAATTATTCATAAATTAATAAAAATCAACGTTGATAATTTTCTCAATCCTAGGAACAATCAAAGACACCACGGCAATTTTTAGTCCGTCGCCAAATAAAAACGGTAAAACGCAGACCAAAAAGGCTTTGTATATGTCAACTCCGCTATATATCATATACCACAAAAGCCCAAAAACATAGCAAACAACCGTTCCCAAAAGCAAGGCAGCAATCAAGCCAAAAATCTTTTTGGGCCCGCTTTTAAATTTTTTTCGACAATATCCATATAAAAGCCCGATGACGAAAGCCGTTGGAACATAGGCAACCAAAAAACCCGCAGTTGGGCCAGTAAAAACCGAAACGCCGCCAACTAATTTAGCAGTGCATGGAATGCCAACTAAAACCAAAATCAGATATAAAACCTGGCTGAGCGCGCCATATATCGGCCCCATGAAAGCTCCTGAAATGTACACAGCCAGTGTTGCTAAAGTTATTGGAACCGGCTGGATCGGGATTGAAAACATTGATAAAACGCAGGTTAAAGCGCAGCAAATAGCGCAAACCACCATAGACCTAACTGAAAATTTTTGCAAACAAACCATCTCCTAAAACAGCATTTTCCCGCATTCTAGCACAGATTAAATTAAATGTCAACAACTTTTGATGGAAAAATTGGCAATTTGTAAATTGATTTGGTGAGGCAAAAGGGTTTATGCTAAGTGAAATCTCAAAGAAGCCACAAATTGCATTATTGAATTTGGTTATATTTGTTCCAATAAACCTCTTTCTTAAAAAGCCTAAATATTTACCAAAAAATCCAAATATTTTCAATATCCTTGATTTCGTCCCAAAAAACAATGTGAAAGCTGGATGAATGCCGCCGGCTCACCATAAACCATCCAATAAAACCTGATTTAATCCGCCGGGCTTTTTTAAGCTGGCCTCAAGTAGGTGGTAGGTTAAGCGTGTTTGCAGATGTTTAACTACCGCTTGTTGCGGACGCTTTCAAAGGGGTTGCGATCTAAGTTAAGCTTTAATATTACAGCTAGTTGTGAGCTGGCGGCGCTTGCTTAGTTTTTTCATTGTTTTTTGGGAACGAATTTGAGGATGGGTTGGAAGAAGTCATGTTTTTTAAATTGAATTCGAATATTTTTGACAATGGAATTAATGAAACAAATATAACCCAAATCTAAAATTTTCATAACAATCAAGCAGCTAAGCGCCTGTGACAAAGCTTTAAAGAGCCCAAAGTCAGCGCGCTCAAAACAATTGACAAATCCACATTTTAGTTAAAAAAGCAATTAAATTTGACAAAAATTTTGAAAAGTGATATAATAAAACTGTATTATTTTTTACTGTGAAAGGAATTTTAATATAATGAACCAAAATGGAAAAAATTCATATAAAAACAGTTCGCGCGGCATCAGAAACTCCGCCAATAAGCGAACTTTTAGCGATATATATGAACAGGCAAATCGAGACAAAAAGGCCAGCAGGATGCGATATGCAAAGGCAAAAAGGCCTGGCGTCAGGAAAAAACGCAAATTGTTAAGGATTTTTTGTGTTGTCTCTGTGATTTTAGCATTGTTGGCTGGAGGGATTGTTTCAGCTTTTTTATACTATTTAAAAGATTTAAATGTCAATAATGATTTTAATAGAAATCCCGAAAATCTTGGGTTGGTGTCTGAAGATAAAATAAACAATAATGTGATCAACATAGCGCTTTTTGGTCTGGATAAGCGTGAGGACGAAAAGATTGGGCGCTCTGATGCGATGATGGTCTTGACTTTTGACGGGGTTCATAAAAAACTGAAAATCACCTCTTTGCTTCGAGACAGCAGGGTTAAAATTGATGGCCACGGGATGAATAAATTGTGTCATGCATATGCATATGGTGGGCCAGAGCTTGCTATAAAAACCATAAACCAAAACTATAAACTCGACATCAGGGACTATGTCGCTGTGAATTTCTCGCAAATGGCGAAAATTATTGACGCGATCGGTGGGATTGATGTTGAGATGGAGAGAGAACAAGTTAACTATGCCAATGGCATAATAGCTAGCACACCTGAGATATCGCACACTTCGCCAATTCCTAACTTTAAGGAAAAATCTAAAGTTATTCACCTAAACGGCTGTCAAGCGGTTGCGTATGTTAGGATGCGTAAACAGGATAGCGAAGTTAAGCGTGTTGAGCGTCAGCAGAAGGTTATGTCTTTGATTTTTGAAAGGGTTGCTAAAATGAGCGTGTGGGAATATCCAGACTTTATCAAGAAAATGCTTCCATATGTTGAAACTTCAATCGGAGTTAATGAAATGCTTGGGTTTATTCCATTTTTTGCAACCGGAAAGCCTGGGCTTGAAAAGTATAGAGTCCCGGATGAAACCGATCCTGACGTTAAAGGCGGGATGATAGATGGAGTTTGGTATTGGAGCTACGACTTGCGAAAATATGCTAATAAGTTGCATAAATTTATATATGATGATTAATATTTGAATAATTTTCTTCTCGTTTTGCCAAACTAGGTTTAGAAATGGGAGGAGGATTTTTGTGAGAAAAAATGACTTTTCAATAAACGGGACTGATTCTGGTCAAGAAAAATCCAAAGAAAACAAAATGAACATGTTTCAAGGAATAACCAATGACAGCATGCAGCAAATTGTTGATATGGGGGCGATAACAACCAACGGGAAACACAACATATATTGCATGACGATCATTGGCCAGGTTGAGGGGCACTATGTTCTTCCAAGAGACAGCAAAACGACAAAATATGAACAGATTATCCCGGCGCTTGTTGCCATTGAGCAATCATATGATATTGAAGGTTTACTGCTTATTTTAAACACGGTTGGTGGTGATATTGAGGCCGGATTGGCGATAGCTGAGCTTATTTCCGGGATGAGCAAGCCAAGCGTTTCAATTGTTTTGGGGGGAGGGCATTCCATAGGAGTTCCTTTGGCGGTTTCAGCTAAGCATTCCTTCATTGTTCCTTCAGCCAGCATGACCATCCACCCAGTCCGGACTTCTGGAACTGTTCTTGGGGTTTCCCAGGCGTTTTCATATTTTAAAAGGATGCAAAACCGAATCGTGAAATTTGTTGTTAAAAATTCTAACATAGACGAAAAGGATTTTTTGAAACTAATGATGAACACTGATGAACTCGCAACCGACATCGGAAGCGTTGTTGAAGGAAAAAAGGCAGTCAAAATCGGGCTTATAGACAGCGTCGGCAGCATATCAAGCGCCATAAATTGTCTTCACGAAATGATTGAAAATAAAGATGCTGAAAAACTAGGGAAATAGCACATAATTTTAAAAAATTTTTTTTATTTTTTTGGTTAATTTGTCCAAGATATGATTTTGGGCTTGAAATTCGCTTTTTATTGTTGTATAATAACCTGCGGGTGTAATGTGTGTTGTGAATGAGGGGTGGATTGGGATTTTTGGGAAATAAAACAGCCAGAGGCAAAAGAAGTTGCTTAGCTTCGAAAACCAAGCCGAGAAGGAGAAAAAAAATCGTTCGTTCCAAGGCGAAAAAGAAAAAAAACGGTCAATTGAGTTTGGTTATTTTGTTTTCAGTTGGCCTGCTTTTGCTGTCGCTTGCGTTTGTTGAAGGCCAAAATTTGTGGAAATTCATGCATGTTGTGCTTTTTGGGTTGTTTGGAATTTTGGCTTATTTTATCGGTATATTGGCTATGTTGGTTTCGGTTTTGTTTTCCTTTGAGTCTTTGAAAAAGTCTGCAATCAGCAGGATTTGGTGTTTCGTTTTGCTGTTTATTTTGATTTGCGCCCAGATTCAGATGTGTTTTGGAAATAGTTGTTTTGAGTCTGAGATTTTAGGCTATTTTGAAAAAACATGGTTTGATGGCGTAAACAGCGTTGGCGGCGGAATTTTTGGCGGGATTTTTGGGTTTTTGCTCGAATATGCTTTGGGACGTCAGGCTGCGATTATTTTCGACTGGATATTGATATTTGCGCTCTCATTTATTCTAACAGGTTTAACATTAATAGACTTTTTGAAAATTATATATGTTCCTGTTAAAAAAATTGAAAATGGCGTGAAAAATGTTGGTTGTCGCAAAAAATTTAACATTGATATTCCAATAGAATCCGCTAAAGCCCCTTCGAAGTTTGTTGTTCCAAATTTGGCAACCGATCAAAAAAAGATGAACAAAGTCAAAAAAAACCGAAAGGATGGTTTAAATAAAGTTGCTGAAAACGCGAATGATTCAGAACCAACCGGGAAGGATCAGCTTGACGATCTGGTTAACAAAGCCTCATCGTGTGTAAAAGAGAATGATTCGAAAAAATTCGACAAATTAGGTGAATTTTCTAATTCAAACGGATATGTTTTTCCATCTATAAATTTATTGACCAAACCCAAATTAAATGACAGCGTTGATATTTCCGCTGAATTGAGGGCGAATGCTGATTTGCTTGTTGACACTTTAAAAAGCTTTGGAGTTGAAACGCGAATTGTTGACATATGCAGGGGGCCATCAGTGACACGATATGAATTGCAGCCGTCTGCAGGGGTTAAAATCAGCAAAATAACCAATTTGGCTGACGACATATCTTTGAATTTAGCGGCGGGAGGGGTTCGAATCGAAGCGCCAATTCTAAATAAAGCCGCTGTTGGAATAGAAGTTCCAAATAAAACAAAAAATATGGTTCTTTTGAGAGAAATTATATCTAGCGAAGAATTTTCAAATTCAAAAAGTTTTTTATCATTTGCTCTTGGGAAAGACATCGCCGGCAATGTTAAGATAGCTGATATTGCAAAAATGCCGCATGTTTTGATTGCTGGGGCAACGGGTGCTGGAAAATCCGTTTGCGTGAATTCAATAATAGTTTCGCTTTTATATAAAAGTTCGCCCGAAGAGGTTAGGCTGTTGATGATTGATCCGAAGGTTGTTGAACTCGGCGTTTATAATGGAATTCCCCATTTGTTGGTTCCGGTTGTGACCGATCCTAAAAAGGCAGCAGGCGCGCTTGGCTGGGCTGTGACTGAAATGTTAAAAAGATATCAAACGTTTGCAAAAACCGGCGTTAGGGACCTAAGAAGCTACAATAAGCTTGTTGAATCGGGGAAACTCAAAGACGAGATTGAGCCATATTCAAAAATGCCACAAATCGTGATTATAATTGATGAGCTTGCGGATTTGATGATGGCGGCTTCCAGGGAGGTTGAAGATTCTGTTTGTCGCCTGGCTCAAATGGCGCGCGCTGCAGGGATGCACCTTGTTATCGCAACTCAGAGGCCATCGGTTGACGTCATAACCGGCCTCATTAAGGCAAACATTCCAAGCAGGATCGCGTTCACGGTTTCATCTCAAGTCGATTCTCGAACAATAATGGATTCTTCAGGAGCGGAAAAACTTTTAGGCAAAGGCGACATGCTGTATTGCCCGATCGACCAGCAAAAGCCTGTCAGGGTTCAAGGGTGCTTTGTTAGTGATGAAGAAGTTGAACGTGTTGTTAATTTTATTAAATCCAAGAAAAAAGTTGAATATAGTAGTGATATTTTAGAAGAAATTGACAGGCAAGTTTTGGCGCATGAGAATGGCGGCAAATCGGCTGGCGGAGGGGAATTTTTAGAGCAGGATCCGGTCATATTGGACGCTATGGAGACAATAATTGATTCTCAGCAGGCCTCAACATCATTCCTACAGCGCAGGTTAAAGCTTGGATATGCGCGTGCTGCGAGGGTTATGGATGAGCTGGAAGCTAGGGGGGTTGTTGGGCCTCAATGCGGCAGCAAATCAAGGGAAATTTTGATGTCTAAGCAACAATTTTTAGAAATGCAGCTTGCAAAAAATGATAATCAGTAAATACATATTGCGAGGAGTTTTAAATTGTCATTAAAGAAGTTAAATTTTAAACATATCACAATAATAATGCTGGTGTCTATTATAATTTCGGTTATGTGGCATTATTTTGATGGCAGTTTGTGTGATGTTTTTAGTGAAAAAAAATTAAACCTTGATTCTGACGTTTCTGTTCATTATATTGACGTTGGACAGGGTGACTGCGAATTAATTCTAGACCACGGAATGTCTATATTAATCGACTCGGGCGAGGTTGATCAGGGGAATTCGGTTGTTAAATATTTAAAATCCTGTGGAATCAAGAAGATAGATTTGTTTATTGGAACGCATCCACACACGGATCATATTGGAGGATTTTTGACTGTTGCTAAAAATTTTGATATTGATCGAATAATAATCCCTGAACTTCCAAAAAACATCATTCCAACAACTTCAACATACACAAATTTTTTGAAGCTCATAGATGACAAAAAAATACCCGTTGACAGGCCGCAAATTGGCAAATCATATAAAATTGGTGAAGGCAGGCTTGATATTTTAGGCCCGGTTGGACAAAATTATAATGAAATTAATAATTGGTCAATATGCGCGAGATATGTTTATAAAAACACATCTTTTCTATTTGGTGGAGATATGGAGAAAGAAGCCGAAAAAGATCTATTAAATACTGGTCAAATGATTGAATCGGATGTTTTCAAACTCAACCACCACGGCAGCAAAACATCAAACACTAAAAAATTTTTAAGTGTAATTAAAGCTAAAATTTATGTTATAGAAGTCGGAAAAAACAACACATATCAGCATCCGAGCGTCGAAGTTATGAAGCGAATAGACGGCGCAAAAGTTTATAGGACCGATCTTAATGGGAGTGTTGTGATTTCAACAGATGGAAGTCGGCTGGATGTTCGGACGGAAAAAGGGGAGGGGTGAGCAACGGATATGTATCTTTGTATAGACCGCTTTGAGGGAGATTTTGCGATATGTGAAGATGAAAATTTGAAAATTGTTAAAATAGATCGAAAAAAGATAAAATCTCAAGCAAAAGAAGGTGATATATTAAAATTTGATAATAATTTTTATATTGTTGATTTTGACGAAACGGCCCAGAGAAAAACAAAAAATTACAAAATTCAACAAAAAATTTTTGATTAATTTGTTATTTATATGATATTGTTTGTGATTTTTAGCAGTAAAAATATTTGTTTTTAGTCTTGACATATGTCGATAAATTAGATATAATTGTTCTTGGAATGTGTTTCGGGAGGTTCCGAGCTTTAAGTGTGTTAATTTTTACGTTGGTTGTTGATGCGCAGGTTCGGTTTACTGTCGATTTGGGGCATAAAAATATCATAAAGCACTACTTCAAATTAAAGTTGATTGGGGGGGTTTGGCTGGTTGTTTTGTCATGATTTTAACTGAATATATAATTGCGGAGGGTAAGTAAATGATAAGATTTTTGATGGCTATATGCCGATTTAATTTTGGAAAATTTGAAGAAAAGGAGTTTAGGAAGTTTTTTCGCATGGGTTCGATTTTTTTCGTGTTGATTGGAATTTATTGGACTATGCGGCCTTTAAAGGACTCTTTGTTTATTCAATTGGTGGGTAAGGAATATATACCATACGCTAAAACCGTTTCTTTAATTTTGATGATGATTTTTGTTGCGGTATACACTAAGATTTTGGATTTTGTCCCAAAGGCTAAGCTTTTGTCGCTGGCCCCGCCGGTTTATTTTGGATCTATAATGTTCCTGTATTCAATTTTTATTTGGGCATTTCAAAATGGAACAATTGAACCAAACATTTTAACTGTTGTTTTGGGATATTTTTGGTATTTCTTCGTTGAAAGTTTTGGCTCAGTCATTATAGCGCTGTTTTGGTCTTTTTCGACCGAAATAACCAAGGCCGAATCTGCAAAGCAAGGTTTTCCGCTCATATACACATTGGGGCAGTTGGGTGGCGTTTTGTTCCCGCTGATATTTGTTAAATTGCCTGTTAGCCTGGGCTTTGGGTCAAACACTTTGTCAATAGTGACTTTAGCTGTTTTAACTTTATGCGTTTCGCTTCTCGTCAGACATTTAATCAGAAAAACTCCGGATGATATGCTTGAGCCGGTGGTTAAAAGCGATTCCAAAGGAAATGGCAAAGAAAAAACTGGTTTTGTCGAGGGGTTGAAATTGCTCTTCACTCATAAATATCTGCTTGGCATGTTTGCAGTTAATTTCTTCTTCGAGTTTATAGTGACTGTTTTTGACTTCAACTTTAAATATGCAGCTGGTGAGGTTTATAGCGGAGTTGAATTAACCGACTACCTCGCAACTTATGGTTCCTGTGTAAATATTGTTTCTCTTGCTTTCTTGCTTTTGGGGGTCAGCAATATAACTAAAAAAGTTGGAATTGGCATAGCTTTGGCCTCGGTTCCGGTTTTGTTTGGAATGGCTGTTTTAGGATTTTTGACGTTTAACGAATTAACTTTCTTGTTTATTTTGATGATTGGATCTAAAGCGGTTAACTACGCAGTTAGTGGCCCTGCGCTTAAGCAGTTATATATACCAACCAGCAAAAATGCTAAGTCTAAATCCCAGGCCTGGATTGAGACTTTTGGCTCAAGATTTTCCAAAGAAGCTGGATCATGCGTGAATATGCTTCGTCCTGTTTTGGGAACCGGAACATATCGCCTTTTAACCAGCGGATTAGGATTTGCGTTTGTTGGCCTGTGGTTTGTCATTGCGCTGTTTCTTGGAAGAACATACAAAAAAGCAGTCGATTCAGACACCATAGTTTGTTAAAAATATATAAATTATGATTGTTAAAACAACCCAGTGATGGTTTTAAAGTATATCGCTGGGTTGTTTTTTTTATTGCTTTTTGCCAATCCTAAACCGATTATCAACCCCTATAAAAGAAAAAGTGTCCAGTGTGGAAAATATTCGAGATGCAACCCTTTCTCCATATCGAGCCTGTAGTTGCTCTGGAGATAAATTTGTGTTTATTATTGTTGGACGATTTAAAGGTGTTCTGCTGTTAAATATATCGAATATTGCAGATTTATTAAAACTTGAGTCAAATTCAGCGCCCAGATCATCTAAAATAAATAAATCACTTTCAACTATTAAATTCAAATAATCAACATCACTGTTTGTGGCGTGGCCAAAATATCGATCTGCCATGTTTCTGGTTATTTCCGATGAGGTTGAATATATCACAGTGAAACCTTTGGAAATGACTTCGGATGCGATTGCGAGGGATAGGTGGGTCTTTCCAAGTCCAGTTAAACCGCACATAACAAAACCGTTTGAGCAATTTGGAAATCTATTCGCAAATTCTTTGCAAACCATAAATATTTTCGACATTTGCTCATATGGAGATATCTGACTTGGCTCGTCAATTTCTTTTGAATAGAATTGTAGATTAAAATCATCAAAACTTTTTAAATTAAATCGAGAACTTTTTCTCAAATCTTCCGTGATTATTGATTTTATCAATTTAATAAGACAAGAGCACTTTTCGTGGCCAACAAATCCATAGTCATCACATTTTTCACACTCAGCTTTTGGAAAAAGAAAATCTCGCGGCAAATGATTTTTTATGAGAAGTTTATTTATTTCATTTTGTATTTTTATATTTTCGCGGCTAATTCTGTTTAAAATTTTTAATCGATAGTCAGAATGATATAAAAGCGATTTGGAAAGCTTTATTGACGTTTTGCCTAATTCCGAACATAACTCTCCAATTTTTGGGCAAACAGAAATAGCGTGTTTTAAATGGATGTCTTTTTTTAACTGCCTTTTTAATCGACGTTGACTGAGTTTGGCATAAGCTTGTTTATAAATTTCTTTTTTACTTAACATATTTTCCACCATTTCCCATAATTATTGATTCGGTATAAATAATCCGCTTTTGGAAAGCAACTCATTTAAGTCATATGAAGTTTTTCTTGGAGGCTGATTTTTAGGTTTTGGCTTCCTATCTCGAGGTTTTGCGGCTTCTAAAGTTTCAAGATCTTGGGGGGTTTTAACATTTTCTTTTCGCCAATTTGAAAGTATTTTATCAATATATTGAAACGACAACTTGCCGATTGAATCAACGCATCTATTAAAAGCAAGCCTCATCATATTTATTCCAAACCCATATTCGATAAACCACTTATGTATCATTTTTTTCTCATTTAATGATAATTTTCGATCATATATTCCAAAGCAGTGTCTGACTTGGCTTTCAATGTTATATTTTTCAGTTAAAATTTGAATTCGTTTTTCAGCTTGTTCATGGGTGTTGACATTATCATCCGACATTTCTTCACATATTGACAAAAGTTGGCGAGGGGGTTTATTATATCGTATACAAAAGTCAACAACCATTAAAATAACGTCTATTGATAAATTATAGAATTCATATATATATAAAAGAGTCCGCCTTTCGATTGGCTTGAGCGGCCGAGCATATAGTTGTTCTGATTGGTTAAAAAGCATTTTAACATATTGGTTTTGCGTCATCGCCTCTTTAAGTTCGTTTGTGGATATTTGCGATGCGCAAGGCTTGTCTATGGAAAAAACGGCGTTTTCTTTTTTTGGCGCGAGGATGATTTCTTTAGATTTCCAAAATCGAAGTGAATCCTCAACTTGTGAAATCGTCAGATCCAATTTTGTTGCGATCTCTGATGATGTCGAATTTTTATCTTCACTGAAAATTAAAAATAAAACTTTCAAAGATTCTCCGCTGACTTCATTAATATATTCACGTATCTCTGAAGGCAGGGCAGTTAATTTGTTAATTTTTCTGGGGTTTATTTCATATTCCATTTAAAGTCTCCTCAATCTAAAATAACTTAATTTATAGTAAATTATCAACTATATTATAAAATCTTCTTTTTTGAAACGGTTGGAGTGTGAATTAATTTTTGGGACTCTTTTGAGTGGATCATATTTAAATTTTTTGCAATGATATGACGGGTCAACAACTCCGCTGTTTATGCATAATATAGTTTCATTATCTAAACTTTTTTCTCCTATGCGACAATATTCACACGATGGTGATATTTTTTTGTTAAAAAGGTTTTTCATTTTAAATCAGCCTTTCTTTTTAAGCTTTTGAGTTTCCTTATAATTATATCAATTTTTTTGTCACAGCACAACAGCGCAACGGATAAAATTATTAAACTTAGCGAAGACAATGGGTTTTGGGTTGAAATATTTCTTGCAAATTCGCTGTGTGAAAAGACTTCCATTGGCATTTTAACCTTATAAAATATATAACAAGACACTATAACGCTGATAGCACAGTATAAAATTCTCCAAAAATAAAATTTTTTGAATGAAATTTTAGCTTTAATGGCTATGGCGCGCAGTTGACAATGAACGCAAACCCCACCAAATGAAGTGATAAGCGACAATATGAAAAACATCTTGATTCCGCTGATCTGTTTGCAAAAAGTCACTCCGTTTGTCACCTCGATTAGCCCGCTCACAATTGATATCAAATATTTGTGATTTGTTATATTAAATATGTCAAGCTGGATTAAAAGGCCGATTATGCCGGAAAAAAATAGTGTGAATCCACAAATTATCGTCATAGATTTTATAGCATTTTGAACAGATGTTATGAAAGCTGGAATTTTTTCTTGATTTTTGATAAAAATTTTTTGTTTGTTTAACTTTTTTCCGATTGAGCAAAGCGTCCCAACAGTAAAAAACGCGGCTATTTGTGAAATAAAGAGTATTATGCCTGGAATTATGCTATTGAAAATTGGAAAAGATATGGCGCCAATCAAAAACGCTGGCCCAGAATTGACACAAAAATATGACATTCTTGTTGCAGTTTTTCTGTCTATTTTGTTTTCTTTAACCAATCTTGATATTAGATGAATCCCCGATGGATATCCGCATATTAGGCTAAAAATTAAAATAGGTCCTAAAGAAGAGTCTAGTTTAAACAATTTTTCACAAAGCAATCCGAATGGCTTTAGGATTAAATTTAAAATTCCCGTTTTTTGACAAAAATCAGATATTATCAGAAAAACAAACATAGATGGAATTAATATGTTCAAGCAAATATTTATTCCTGACTTTATAGAATTTGAAATTGATTTCGAATATATTAAAATAACACTAATTATTATGGCCATTAAAATTCCTTCAACATATTTTAATTTCATAGTCAATATTCCTCCAATAAAATGTATATGCTTCTTATATTTGTAATATAAATTAATTTAAATAGAATTTTTTAATTAAGGAGGTATAAAAAGTGGCAGAAATAATAAACAGAATTAGTCGAAATATTTCGAAATTTTTGAATTTTTCACCAGATATTTTAACTCATGATATATCCATTACCATACATTCGGGATATCAAGCAATTGTTGACGGGTATAGCAAAATATTAGAGTATAATGATAATATATTAAGGATATCTAAAGGAAACACGGGGCTAAAAATTATTGGCTCAAATCTAATATTATCTGAAATATCGCAAGATGGATTAATTGTTGAGGGAAATATATATTCCGCAGAATTTGAAAAGCGTGGGGGGCAGGATTTGTGATAGTTTTACTGAGATGGATGCTGGGGTGGAGCGAATTTTCAATCGAGGGCAACGTTGGCGACTTTCTTAATGCTGCAAAAAAAGTTTTGTGGATGGTTCGAAAACAAAATGGAATTGTTTTTGCAAGATGTTTGACTAAAAACTATAAATATATTTGTGATATAGCGAAAAAAAAAGGATGTTGTTTGAAAAAATATGATTCCAAAGGTTTAACATACATATTAAAAAAATACAAATTTCGGCTGGGACTGGCTGTTGGGGCGAGCATATTTATATTTTTTATGTTTATTTCGAATTTTTTTGTTTGCGAAGTCAAAGTCAGTGGAAATATTCAAATTGATGATGAAAAAATATTTCAAGTGTGTGATAAATTTGGTCTACACGCAGGGAATATCGTCTTTAACATAGATGAAAAGCAAATTGAGTTTGAACTAGAAAAATTATTTCCGCAAATCGCCTGGGTTTCAGTGAACAGAGTCGCGTCCAAGTACTATATAGAAATTAGTGAAGCGCGAGAAAAGCCCGATATTATTGACAAATCCGGACCTTGTAACGTGACGGCCGCCTTTGATGGGGAAATCATATCTGTTGAGCCATATGGCGGATTTTCTTTGGTTGAAGCGGGGGATTTTGTGACAAAAAATCAACTTTTGGTCAGCGGAATACAAGAAATTGAAAACAGCAATGAAGTCATATATTCCCATGCAGACGCTAAAATTATAGCTAAAGTTGAAAGAAATAATGAAATTAGACGTCAAAAATTTATTGCTAGATCTCAAAAAACCGGAACCAGACAAAATAAAAAGAACCTGTTATTATTTTGCTTTAAAATTCCGATGGATTTTCAGAAAATTAAAGAAAATGCTGTTAAATCCGAAGAAAGTTTAGAAGCTGTTGAATTATTTGGAATAAGACTGCCGATTTTTGTGCAAAATAATATTTATGATATATATGATGAAATTAATGTTGATGGTGATTTTGAACAAATCAGACGAATGCTTGCAAATGATCAGCAAAAATGGGAACTTAAAGAGCTTGCTGGCAGTAAAATAGTGAGCCGAAGTTATATCTTTGAAGAAAGCGATTCTGAGCTTATTTTAAAGGCAAAACTCAATGTTGAGCAAAGAATAGATGAAAAGCATCCAATCCAAATGCAATAATTTTTTGTGCAATTTCAACAATTATATGCAAAAAAGTTTTATTTTTTGAAATTTTGTGATATAATACTCTTGACTGGTTTGACAGGAGGGTGTTTTTCGTTTTTTTATTAATATTGTCTTAAATTTGAAAATTGGAGGAATATTAATTTATATGTATGAACAATCTATCAATGCAGATGAAATTCAAAATATTTTTGATTTGTTTGGTAGTTTTGATAATAATATTAAGTTAATTCAAAAAAATTTCAATGTTAAGATAATTAACAGGGGAAGTGATATAAAAATATATGGCGAACTCGAAGATATTTCTTCTGTTAAAAAAATTATCGATGCTATGATATATTGCCTTAAAAATCAAGAAATTTTAGATGATCAAAAGATATTATATATTATATCTCAAGTTAAAAATAAAAAATCAGATATGATCGACAAACCTTTCAATGAGTGCGTTTTCATAACTGAAAATGGACGTTCGATAGTTGCAAAAACCGCTGCTCAAAAAAAATATATTGATTCGATAGAAAATAATGTTGTTACGTTCGGGATCGGGCCCGCGGGGACGGGAAAGACGTATATTGCCGTTGCGCTGGCGGCCAAAGCTTTGAAATTTCGCTCTGTTGACAGGATTGTTTTGACCAGGCCCGCTGTTGAGGTTGGGGAGAGTTTGGGTTTTTTGCCAGGGGATTTGCAAAGCAAGATTGATCCATATCTCAGGCCGCTTTATGACGCGTTGTTTGATATAGTCGGAATTAACGGTTTTAGCAAGAATATGCAGCAAAAAAACATAGAAATCGCCCCTTTAGCGTATATGCGTGGACGAACTTTAAATAACAGTTTTATAATTTTGGATGAAGCCCAAAACACAACGCCCGAGCAGATGAAGATGTTTTTAACCAGGCTTGGATTCGGCTCGAGGGTCGTTATCACCGGCGATATTACGCAAATTGATTTGCCCAAAAATAAAAAATCCGGCCTAGTTGAGGCGAGTAAAATTTTGAAAGGGATAGATGGCATTGAATTTGTTAGGTTTGACAAAAGAGATGTTGTTAGACATAAGTTAGTTAAAGATATTATCGAGGCGTATAATAATTACGATTATCTATAAAATAAATGTTGATATTTGAAAATAATACATGATCGAAAAGTGAGGAAGCAAAATTGGGAAAAATTAAGGTTTTAATCAAAAATAATCAAGATGTTTGTAAAATACCGAGTGGTGTTAGATTTTTAATAAAGCGTTCTTGCAGAGCCGTTTTACAAATAGAACGTTTTAGAGACGATGCTGAAATAAGCGTTTTTTTCATAGATAATATACAAATGCGAGATTTAAATTTCAAATACAGACAAAAAGACAGCGCAACAGATGTCCTCTCATTTCCAACATATGACGGCAAAAGCTATACATATAGTGGAGATGGAGTGGCAATACTTGGTGATATTGTGATTTCTTTTGAAAAAGCTGTTAAACAAGCTCGGGAAAATAACCACTCTTTGCAGCATGAATTGGCATATTTGACGGTTCATTCTATGCTGCATCTACTGAACTATAACCACGAAAATGGCGGATTTGAGGAGGTTCGTATGCGAGAAAGGGAAGAAATGATTTTGAGCCAAATTGGCCTAAGCCACAGCGTCACATATGCAGCATTTAGTTATGAAGATTAGTTGGAGCGAGTTTCGCAGTTTGAAAAAAAGCTTTGTCTACGCAATTCGAGGGGTTTTATATTGCGTGGGTAATGAGCGAAATATGAGGGTGCATATTGCTGTTGCTGCGAATGTTTTGTTATTTTCGACGATATGCGAACTCAGCAGAATAGAGTATGGATTGCTATTTTTTACAATAGGCTTGGTTTTGATGTGTGAAATGATAAACACATCCATCGAGACGCTTGTTAACTTGGGATCCCCAACATATCACACTTTGGCCAGGATCGCTAAAGATGTTTCCGCAGGCGCGGTTTTGGTTGCGGCTTTTGTTTCTGTTGTTGTTGGATTGTTCATATTTTTACAAACCGAACGAATATTTTCAGCTTTTTCGAAAATATTTGGCAGTCCTTTGCTAGTTGTTTTGTTTTTTGCTTCGATTGTTGGCGGGTTGGTTTTTGTTTTTAAAGGCTTTAGGATCAAACTTCCGAAAAAATCAGAGAAGATTGGCAAGGTTAAAATATATAAACCAGAAAAGAAAAACAATATTTAGTGATATATTTTTAATAGAGCGTGATGTTTATGGAAAATAGTAAAACTGTTTTTGTTGCTGTTGTTGGAAAGCCAAATGTTGGAAAATCTTCGCTGATTAATGCTTTGGTTGGAAAAAAAATAACAATAGTCTCAAAAAAGCCTCAAACAACAAGGAATAGAATTTTCGGTGTTTTAACTAAAAATCTCGAACAGTATGTTTTTTTAGACACTCCTGGTTTATTTCACGCGAAAGATAAATTGGGGCAAAACATGGTTAAAACTGTTAAAGACAGCGTCAATTCGGTTGATTTAATTGTGATGCTTGTTGAACCAAATGATAAAATATCTAAAGCAGAAAATCATTTTATCAGCAATTTTCAACATAGTCAAATACCTGTGATTTTAGTGATAAATAAAATAGACTTGATTTCAAATAAAAGCAAATTAATGGACATTATTTCAAAATATAACAATATATATGAATTCAAATCAACTTTTTTGATATCAGCTTTGTTTAAAGATGGCCTTGAAGATTTGATGCAAGAAATTCGAAAATATTTGATTTATAGCGATCATTTTTTCCCGAATGACATGGTCACGGATCGGTCTGAGAGTTTTATTGCTGCGGAAATTTTGCGAGAAAAATTGCTGACGAATATGCGCGAAGAAATTCCCCACGGGACTGCGGTTTTGACCGAAAAAATTAGAGAGAAGGGTAATATTTTAGACATAGACTGTTTAATATATTGTTTAAGGCCAAATCATAAAGGCATGATAATTGGAAAAAATGGGAAAATGCTCAAAAAAATTGCAACCGAAGCGAGACTGGATATGGAAAATTTCTTTAAATGTCGGGTAAATTTGAAATGTTGGGTTAAAGTTAAGGATGATTGGAAAAATAAAGAAAATCATTTGAAAATTTTAGGATTAAACGCTAATAGTTGAATCTAGGCTGACAGCTTTTTGAGCATAAAAAACTCATCTCTTGTTAATAATAGTTTTAAAGGAGAGATGAGTTTTGGAGAGGGAAGATAGGGAGTGGAAAATTTTCGAAAAAACCGGGCGAATAGAGGATTATTTACGTTATTCTAAAACGAGACGGGAGAAAAAAGATGAATTTAAAAATTGCAGGGATAGTTCTGAAGCAAAAAAAGTCTATAGCTGAACAAAAATATTTGACTTTATTGACCTCGCAAAAAGGAATCATCCATGCTAAACTTCGAGTTTTCGGCAAAATGAACAAAAATATTAGCAGAAATGTTAATGTTTTAGGTTATTATTATTTTGATATATTTGACGGAAGTCATGGATATATCATAGATTCAGCCGAAACAATAGAATCGTTTTTTAATTTAAGATATTGTCCGGAAAAATTAGCACTAGCGCAATATTTTTGTGAACTTACATATTTGTTTGTCCCATCCAAGCAACGGGCTCTTCGACATTTAAATTTGTTGCTAAATTCTTTGTGGCTTCTAGAAAAAAACATATATAGTCATAATTTTATAAAATGTGTTTTTGAGCTTAGGCTGCTGTCTTTGTCTGGATATATGCCCAATTTGGTTGGGTGTAAAATTTGTTGCAACTATGAAAAAGAAACGATGTTTTATGTTCCTTTTCGAGGCGAGTTGATATGTTCGGACTGTTTGGAAAATATTAACCAAAAGTATGATATATTCAAATTAACAAAGCCTGTTTTATATGCCATGCGGTATATTATATATAAAGATGACAAAGATATTTTTAAATTTAAGATTAATCGTGATCAATTAGAATATCTTTCAAGTTTAACAGAAAAAGCCGTCTTGATTTTTGCTGAAAAAGAACTTTCAACTTTAAAAATTTATCACCAATTTAATGAAGAATTTAGGTGAAGCATGATGAAAAATTTTAAAAAATATTGTAAAATGCTGGAACTAGATAAAATTTTTAAAATGATTTCCGAATTTGCTCACTGTGATGAAACAAAGCAACTTGTCAAAAATTTGCAACCGTCTTCGAATTTAACTGATGTTAAGCGACTTGTTGGGCAAACGGACGAGGCTTTTGTTATGGTGTGTCGATTTGGAAATCCGGAATTTATTGCGATTTTTAGTCCGATTGAAAGTTTAAATCGGGCCGCTGCTGGAATATCAATGAATTTACACGAGCTATTGAATGTTGGGCGTGTTTTTCGTCAGTCGCGAATTTTTAAGACTTTTTTCAAAAAAAATTCAAATGGACTTAAATATTTAAATGATTATATTGAAAATTTGACGCTTAATGATGAGCTGGAGAGGTTAATTTTCAAAAGCATTTTGTCTGATGAAACAATTTCGGATGACGCGAGCCCCCATCTCAAAGCGCTGAGAAACTCTTTTCGAAAGCAGCAGCAAAAAATCAGGGATATCCTTGAGGGCCTAACCAAAGGCTCTTTTCAAAAATATTTGCAGGATAATATCGTCACGATGCGTGATAACAGGTATGTTGTTCCGGTTAAAACTGAATATAAAAATGAAATTCCCGGCTTGATTCACGACGTTTCTTCAAGCGGATCGACAGTTTTTATTGAGCCTTCAAATGTCGTTAGCGCTAACAATGAGCTGAGAGTGATCTTGGCCAGGGAAAAAGAGGAAATTAGCCGAATTTTGGCAGACCTGACTTCAAAATGTTTGGATTTTTCAGAATCAATAAAACAAAATTATAACAACATTTTGCAATTAGATCTAATATTTTCTAAAGCAAAGTTTTCAAGCGAAATAAACGCAACTATGCCAGAAATAGTTGATAGCGGTCAAATATATTTAAAAAGCGCGCGGCATCCTCTTATAGATAAAAAACTGGTTGTTCCGATAAATATTGAACTGGGTAAAAAATTTAAGAGTTTAATAATAACAGGCCCGAACACTGGCGGCAAAACGGTTGCTTTGAAGACCGTTGGACTTTTGACTTTGATGGTTATGTCTGGACTTTTGATCCCTGTTTCCGAGGGGAGTAAAATATCTGTCTTCAGTCATATATTAGTCGACATAGGCGATGGACAAAGCATAGAAAACTCCCTATCCACATTTTCTTCCCACATGACAAATATCGTTTCAATTTTGCAAGATGTTGACGACAGATCGCTTGTTTTGATAGACGAACTTGGCTCTGGAACCGATCCTGAGGAGGGGGCAGCTTTGGCGGTTGCAATTGTTGAAAACATATCCGCAAAAAACGCCCGTCTCATCGCAACAACTCACTATACAGAATTAAAAATGTATGCTCTAGAAAAAGATGATGTTGAAAACGCTTGCTTTGAATTCGACATAAAGCACTTAGCGCCGACATATAACCTGATGATCGGAGTTCCAGGGCAGTCAAACGCGTTTGCTATATCTCAAAAAATGGGGCTGGATCCAAATTTAATACACAGAGCGCAGGAATTATTATCCAGCAAAAAAAGTGACTTTATAAAAATTGTGAACAAATTCGAAATTTTACGTAAAGAATATGAAAAAAAATTGCAAATTCAAAATCAAGAGATTGACAGAATAGAAAAACTAAAACGCGAAATGGACATTCAAAAAGAAAACCTGTCCAAAAAAATTAATCGTGATCTAGACAAAGCGCAGGAAAAAGCCAGATATATTGTTGATGGCGTTCGGGCCGAGTCAAATCAAATTTTGAATCAACTCAAAGAGATAAAAAAGCGACAAGATAAAGAAAATATAGATCAATTGATTAATATCACAAATTCAGTCATAAAAAATTCAGTTGACGGTTTATATGAAAAAGCAAATCCTGTGATTATTCGGCAAAATGAACAATATTTGCTGCCTAGAAATTTGAAAATAGGTGATAGTGTACTAATTTATGATATAGATAAGACCGGGGAAGTCCTGAGTGAGCCGGATCGAAGCGGAAAAGTTCTTGTCAGGATGGGTCAAATAAATATGAGGGTTGAGCTAAAAAACCTGCGTCTGATGAAAAAAACAGAAAACAAAAAGAAAATTTCAAAATTAAAAAAATCACTCGTTAGCAAATCTGCACGAAAAGCAGCAACAGAAATTGACTTGCGAGGGCAAAATGTTGAAGAAGCTTTAATATATTTAGATCGATTTATCGACCAGTGTGTCCTGTCAAACATAGAAAACATAACCATTATTCACGGCAAAGGAACTGGGACTTTGAGAAAATCTGTCAACAGTCACCTTAAAAATCATCCTAATGTTTGCGAAAAAAGGTTGGGCGTTTTTGGGGAAGGGGAGGATGGCGTGACAATCGTCAGACTAAAATAGTTTTTGCGAGTCTAAAATTTCCGAGTTCAATTATTCTTGAGAACTGTCAGAAATTTTTTCAGGGCATTTGTGCATATCTGACAAATTTTCATTTGCGCTAGATATGATTTTTGTATAATAATTTGGAACAGAGCCAACAATTAAAGACTCAGCAAGTATATATTCAGACTTTGTTTGTATTTCAGTTGAGTAGCCAGGGATGAAACCGGCTATTGTTGCGGTGATTTTGATGCGAATTTGATGGAGCGTTTGATTGATCCCGGCTTCTTGCAAATTGCTGATTATTTCCGAGCTCGCCTTTCCCTTTGGAGTGACTTTTATTGAAACAATCGGCCCAAAACCAGACAACCAAACAACTCCAGACAGCGACCCTATGTGTATGTCTATTTTCTCGGAGTTGAATTTTTCCAAAGCGCGTCCAATTTTGTCCATTATATTGTTGTGGATTATCGTTATTTGTCTTGCATTGGTATGTATGGCCAGGATTTTGCCACTATCTGTGGTTTCGATTTTTATATAATCGTTATAATTATAGTCTAATTCTTCTATGGATTTTGTTATTGCTTCACTTATTTTTGTTGATGCAAATTGATCTAAATGATATTTACACATATTGATTATGGTTGGCCTTGCGTGAAAATCAAGAAAAATGACAAAAATTAAAGTCAGTACCCCAAATATTATAAGCTTGTGTGATAATTTCTTTTTCTTTTTTTTGAAAACAGCCAAAAATCCACCACCACCCATAATAAATGTTTATGCAAAAATATTATGGTTTGTGCAACTTTATGTGATATAGTTTTCGCATAAATCGATTAGTTCACAATTTTTGCAATCCGGCTTTCTGGCTTTGCAAACTTCCCGTCCAAAGATAACGACCCGGTGGCAAAAATCCGAGCTTTCTTCCGGAGGAACAATTTTTATAAGCAAATATTCGACTTTGGTTGGATTTTTTTCATTAACAAGGCCTAATCTGTTGGAAATTCTGATCAAATGCGTGTCGGTGACGATGGCTGGCTTTTTATATATATCCCCCAAAATTAAATTTGCAGTTTTTCGGCCAACTCCGGGAAGCGAAAGCAAATCCTTCATATTATCCGGAACTTTTCCGTTGAATTTTTCGATCAATTTCTGGCAAATTTTAACTATATCCCTGCCTTTTGTGTTTCCGAGGCCGCAAGGTTTGACGATTTCTATTATATAATTTTGGTCTGCACTTGCTAATTTTTCAATATTTGGATATTTTTCGAAAAGAGTTTTGGTGACTGTGTTGACCCTGGCGTCTGTGCACTGGGCGGCTAGGCGAGTTGCAATCAATAATTTATATGGCTCATCATACTGCAAAGAACACAAAGCGTTTGGATATCTCGCTTTGAGTCGGTCAATTATTATTTGAACTTTTTCTTTTTTAGTCATGATTTCACTTCCTAATTTGAATATTTCTAATTAGAACAATAAAACTAAAGTTGAATAGTTGAATATATGTAAAATATTTGTTACAATGTCTTTAGCTGCAAAATGAATTAGTTAAAAAGAAATGGAGATGTTTTGCTATGGATTGCGACTTAATTGTTGTTGGAGGGGGAATCGCGGGTCTAACCGCTTGTATATATGCGTCCTGTTCTGGACTAAACGTTTTGTGTATAGAAAATCAGGCCTGCGGCGGTCAAATAATAAACACACCTAAAATAATAAACTATCCGGGATTTTTAGAAATTGACGGCATGAATTTAGTTGAAAATCTACAAAAACAGACCACCCGTTTGGGAACAAATATACAATTTCAACAAATATCTTATATGGATCTAGCGGGCAACACAAAAGTTTTCAAAACAAACCATGCTGAATATGGCGCAAAAGCAGCCATTATCGCAACCGGAGCTGGCAAGAAAAAGTTGGAAATTTGCGGAGAAAAAGCTTTTCAGGGCAGGGGAGTTTCATACTGCGCAACGTGTGATGGGAGATTTTTTGAGGGCAAAGTCGTCGCAGTGGTTGGAGGGGGAAGAACCGCTATTTCTGATGCCGTATACCTCTCAAACATATGCAAGCAAGTTTATGTTATACACAGGAGGCGCGAGTTCAGAGCTTCAAAAGCCGAAATTGAAAACATGACTAAAAAGAAAAATATCAGCTTAAAGCTGAACAAAATCGTCTCTGAAATCAAAGGAAACGGCTTGGTTGAAAGCTTGGAGTTAAAAGACGTCGAGACAAATGAAAAACACAAACTGAAGCTTGACGGCGTTTTTATTGCTATTGGCTCAACCCCAAACAGCGAAAATTTCAAAAAGTGGGTTGACCTAGATTCTCACGGCTATATCGTCGCTGATGAAAGTTGCAAAACAAAAACCGATGGCCTGTTCGTTGCGGGAGATGTCAGGACAAAAAAAGCCAGACAACTGGTCACGGCGGCTTCCGATGGAGCGGTTTCAGCATTGGCGGCTGTTGAATATATACAAAATATAGACTAGAATCTAGTAACAAGTGAAAAATATCTTAAAGCCACCTTAAAAATCAGTCCAACTTCACGCGATGAAAAACCTTCTTGCCTTTTTTTATCGTCAGCCCGCCTTCAAATTCACTTTTCCTCAGCAAAAGTTTTGAATCAACAATCCTCTCGCCATTAATCATGATCCCGCCTTGATCAACAAGCCTTCTCGCTTCTCCATTTGATTTACACAGTTTGCACAAAACAAGCAGCTTCAAAACTCCAATTTGCTCATCATCAAAATCATCCTCAAGCAAAACCGTCGTTGGCATGTTTTCATCATCAGTTCCGCTGGAAAAAAGGGATTTTGACGTCTTTAAAGCGTCCTTCGCAGCAAACTCGCCATGAACCATTTTTGTCAGCTCAAATGCCAAGATTTCTTTCGCTTGGTTTAGCTTCGAACCCTCCCATTTTTCCATAGACTCAATTTCTTCAATTGGAATAAAAGTTAACATTTTCAGACATTTTATCACTTCAGCATCATCAACATTTCTCCAATATTGAAAAAATTCATATGGTGAGCACTTTTTTTCATCCAGCCACAACGCGCCTTTTTGGGTCTTGCCCATTTTTTTGCCGTCTTTTGTTGTCAGCAAAGTAAACGTCAGACCATAGACCTCCTGGCGCTCGACTCTCCGAACAAGGTCTATTCCTCCCAAAATATTGCTCCACTGGTCGTCGCCGCCAACTTCAATTTTGCAGTTCAAATCTTGATACAGCCTCAAAAAATCATAACTTTGCATTATCATATAGTTGAATTCTAAAAACGAAAGCCCATGCTCCATTCGAGATTTTATACACTCAGCCGTCAACATTTTATTTACTGAAAAATATTTTCCAACCTTTCGCAAAAATTCGATATAGTTTAAATTTAAAAGCCAGTCTCCATTTTCAACAAATATTGCTTGGCCATCAGAAAAGTCAACAAAACGCGACATCTGCTCTTTAAACCGCTGCGCATTGAGTTTGATTTCATCTGTGCTAAGCATTTGGCGCATATCTGTCCGGCCGGTTGGATCTCCAACCATAGTCGTCCCTGTCCCAAGAAGAGCTATTGGAATATGGCCGGCCTGCTGGAGACGCTTCATGACGATCAGTTGCAAAAAATGGCCAACGTGAAGACTGTCTGCAGTTGCATCAAAGCCAATATAAAATCGACACTTTTCATTTTCTAAAATCTGCTTAATTTTTTCTTCATTTGTCATTTGCGCAATCAGCCCGCGCCTTTTCAGCTCCTCAAAAACCGTCACCCCAAGCAACTCCTCTCTAGAATTTTTCAATGCTAAACAAAAACACGCAAACCTAAATCAGATATTATTATATCACATGTTAATTTTCAAGTCAAGTAAAAGTTTTTGTCTATATTCACCAAAAACATTAAATAATTTTAATAAAAATTTGTTATATTTGTCTCCTCAAAATCCCTTGCTTAAAATATCCAACTTTTTAATAAAAAACCAGTATATTATAATATCCTCAATCACGTTCCAAAAAAGCCATGCGAAAATTAATTTAAGCGCCACCTGCTCACAACGGGCCTTTAATATTAAGCCTTACTTGAGGACAAGTTCAGTTGAAAGTGTCCGTGAGAAGTGGTAGGTTAATGCCTTGGGGGTGGCCAGTTCACGACCGACTGTAATATTAACTTCTAATTCTCGAAAATTGCAACAAAAAGCAGGAGTGGCGTTTTTTTGAGCGCCACTCCTACTTAAAAGTATATATTTTTAATTTTACCAACAGTCGTCATATATATTTATATTATCAAAATTATGCTGATTTTTTTGAATCAATAGGCCCTTGTTCGAGCTTGGTTTATCCTCGCATTTTTCCAGTTTAAATCTCTGAGTATCTCCTCCTTGCATAGCCCAGCAATGAACGTCAGCGCCATTTTCAGCTTTTGCGCTAGCAACCTCCATACACACATTGCTGCACTTAGACACAACATAACAATAACCCTCTCCATCAGGAACAATAAACCACTTCTGAGCATTTCTTTTAAATTTCTTGCATAGCAATATATTTTTAAAGCTGTCAAGAACATCAAGCATCTTTTCAGAACACATCAATTCTATATCAAGCATATTTCCAGAACACACCGCTTCTATCGTGTAATATCCATCGGAATGATACTGAATTTTAAATTTTTGCGAATCAGTTCCGTTTCTACTTGACAATTCAAGATTTGAGCAGTTATTTTTGCTATCACCTTTTATTGTTAGACACATATTCGGGTCAAGTTTGCTGGAAATGGTGTATATGCCGTCATCAATGGTTCTGTTAGCAACTAATTTGGGATTTTTTCTCAATTCTAAAATTTTTTTCTCAACCGCAATAACTTCTGGAACTTTATCATAAAATCCACTCTTTATTGCATATTCCCACCATATTTCAGCAAAAAGCGCACCAAAATTCTCCCAGGGCTTTAGTGGTGGGCAAGCATAATGTATCACCACCGGATCATAAAGAGCTTCATCATTCTGAACTTTACTATAAAACGAAAACCAAGGTTTTTTATAGAAATCGAAAAAAAATTCCATAAAACTATATTTGGGCGGTAATATCATTATTTTTTCATGACAACAAGCGTTAATTGTGTCTTGATCTTGACAAGTTATTTCTTTGCACTTATTAACCCTGTTTTCAATAAACCATTTAAATTTGTCTTCAATTTTATCGTCTCTCAATTTCTTCAAATTCATCAACAAAACTCCGCAATTTATATATTTACTCTTGTCTTTAATTCCTAAAACTTCAGCTAATTTAGAGTCTATATCCCGATCTTTAACCCCTCCAACATAATAATCATCCACACTAATGTTGAAAAATTCAGATAAATCTTTACTAACAACAACATCTCCATCTAAATATATGCATTTATCATGCATGTATAATACACTGGGTAGATTTAATCTATAATATGTAGGCGCTGCCAGTTCTCCTCTTGTTTTAGCATCCTTAAACTCATTCTTCATATCAATAAAATTAATTTCAAACTGTTTAGATTTATATTTTTCTTTCAAACTCAAAATTTTTTGTTTGTTTTCATCTGTGAAATCTCCAGGAGCCAAAAGATAGTATTTATATTCAGTTTCTTCTTTAACATTTTCAAGCATCGACGTCATGGCAACAATCGTTGGCAATGTGTAGTTATTATCAAGACACATTGCAATTGGTATCTCCGTTTTAGCGCAAACGTTCACATTTGATAAAATCTTTTTCATAAAAACCCTCCTTAAACATGATAAATTAAAAATATTATGTAAAAATTTAAATTAACATTATTTTATTATCGTTTTTAAACTATCCTCCTTTCTTTCTAATTTTTATATTAACATTTACTTTTCTTACACTATTTATTATAAATTCAAAAATGAACAAATACAAGTGTCAAATTCACTAAATTTTCGAGTAATTTTTTATTTAATTTGACTAAATACAAAATATTTTATATTAATTAAAAATTGCAATAAAAAGCAGAAGTCAAGTAATGAGCGCCCTAGAGGACGCTAGCCTACCACTTTTAAGGGCACTATGCATAAGATTTTGCGCAAGAAGGGTTTTCAAAGCAAAGCCACATAGGAAGGCATATTCCTCAAAAAACTGCGCAAAACAAACAAAAGCACACTCTCCCTGAAAACACATAAAGTGCTAAAGGAGAGCGCGCCATACAACGCAACAGTAAACGGCGGAAGTATTACTGATTGCAGAGCTAGCAATCTATGATTCCTAACCCCTGACCCCTATTCTAGCACATTTGCATTGTTTTGTCAACCCCTTTTGCAAAATTTTTTTAAAAACAATGTCAAATGTTCGGCAAACGCTTCCCAACTCCCATTTATCCAAGCATATCACACTTTTAGACAAGTTGAAGGGACAAACCTAGCTTAACAAAAAAGTATAATTAGTGTTTTTTTAGCAATTTCACTTGATATAAACCGTTTTAAAATATATAACTTTTTTTTGGGGGATAATTGTGATATAATGTTACTGGGATTTATTTGTTAATGAGGAGAATGATTTATTTATGAAAATAGCGTTGTTTACTGAAACATATATTCCTTCGATTAACGGAGTTGTTACTCATGTTAAAGCGTTAAAGTCTGGGCTTGAAAAGCTGGGCCACGAGGTTCTTATCGTCTGCGCTTCGCCCGGGGCTAAACATCACCATGTTGAAAACGGGGTTTTATATTGTCCTGGCGTCAATCTCAAAAAGCTATATAACTATGGCGTTGCGGCTCCAAAAAGTCACGTTAGGTATAAATATATAAAAAAGTTCGATCCCGATATAATTCACATACACACCGAGTTTGGCATTGGATATTCCGGGACGATTGCAGCTAAGCTTTTAAATATTCCATTAATCTACACTATGCACACAATGTATGATGACTATTTATACTATGTTGCGCCGAAAAAATTTATTAAGATTGCCAAAAAAACCTCCCATGCATATGCTAAAATTTTAGCAGAAAAGGCGACTTGCTTGACAGGGCCTTCAAAAAAAGTTGAAGAATTTTTTAGATCTTGTGGGGTTCAAAAGCCAGTTTATGTTGTTCCAAATCCCGTTGAAATAGACAAATTCAAGCCCCAGTGCGTTAGCGAGGAAAAAAGAGCGCTGATTCGCAAAAAGCTTGGAATACTCGCGGATGAGCTGGCCGTTTGCTTTTGCGGAAGGTTGGGTCGTGAAAAAAACATAGACACTCTTTTAAAATATTGGAGCGAGGTTGTTGAGGGCGACAGAAAATGCAAACTTTTAATTTTTGGGGACGGGCCTTCGAGAAAAGAACTTGAAAAATATTCTAATAGGTTGAAAATTAATGACACAGTCAACTTTTTAGGAAAAATTTCCCATGATAACCTGCCGCCATACTACGCTAGCTGTGATATATATATAACCGCCTCGCTTTCAGACACAAACTCCATATCCATGCTGGAGGCCATGGCAACGGGTTTGCCTGTTGTTCACATATACGACGAATTAAACAAAGGACAAGTTATTGACGGATATAATGGATTTATATATAAAAATTCGGCTCAAATGAAAAAAATAATAGATGACTATAAAAAAATATCAAATGATGAAAAAAACGAAATCAGTAAAAATTCGAGAAGGTCGGTTTTAAAATACGGAGATATAACGCTGGCAAAAAATCTGTTAAATATTTATAAACAAGCCCGCCAGATCTATTCTGAGCCGAATTCGGTTAAACGAAAACTTCAGTTAAACTATCAAAAGATTAAAAACAAAATTAAAAAGCAATAGGTTTTTTATCATTATATTTTGTTTTTATTGCTACTGAAATTTCTTGGTCCAAACCTGTCGGGGTTTCTTTTTGCGAGCTTTTTCGAGATGATAATATATAAAACATATAGAAAAAATCCAAGAATCATGATTATAAATGACTCGATTAAACCCGGTGTTTTATATTCAAAATGTATTTTATTTTCACCCTTGCTGCATTTAACGGCCATCATTCCCGAGTCGACATTTTCAATTTCAGCAGGGGCGTCGTTGACCGTTGCAGTCCAGCCGGATTCGTAGGGAACAGTGAACACAACTAAATTTTCCTTTTCAAGCGAAATGTCTGCTGTGAATTCATATGAATTGTGTGAAAAATTTTTGCAGCATTTGCGTTTTAACATATTCGCATCCGACAGCATATTTTGGTTTGAAAGCTTGGCGGCTTGTTCATCGGAAATTGGGGTTAAAAAGTTTTTATATTTCGCTTTTTGTTCACCATTTAGCAAAACTCCTTTTAAAAGAAGCCGATCTTTGTCGTGAGAACGTGTCTCTTCCCAAGTTTTCGAATCTATATATTGATCCATCGCAAATCCCATTGGAACGAAATTTTTGTTTTCATATATGTCGAACTCGTTTTGATGGCTTTGGAATTCAAATCCGGGCGGGATTGGGTCGCCTTTTAAAGTTTCATATAAATTCTCATGAAGTATAATATATTTGACTGACAAAAAGTGGCGCAGTCCAAAATATTCATCGTGGCCTATTCTTGAAGCAACGTCTCTCTTGGTTCCAAGGTTGATGTAAAATGTCATTATGGAGGAGGGAACTGTGCTTTGGAATGCTTGAATTGAAGGCTTTTTCCAAAACATTGGCCAGTTATCTGTGCTTTGTTCGCTAAATGTGTCAACCCTGTAAAAATTTTGCTCATCCAAATCAAACCGGGAGTTTAGCCCTCGCTCAACAATGTCTTGATATGCTTCATACCCACCACAACACGATCCGTGCGTTAATTGTGCTATTGAACATATACATATAAATCCACACAAAATATATATTGAGCTATTATAAAATTTTCCTGTGTTTCGCTTTTTTATTAAAATATGAGTTAAAATTATTCCCGAAAGAGCAATAGCGATGTTTATCCAAAACATTATGGGATATTTCGGCATTTGGAAAAATATTATATTATCGTCTTGTTTTTTTGGCAGTATCCCTATTAACGAGAAAGACAAAATCAATATGAAGCAAAACTTGATTCCAAAGCCAAGATTTATGTTTTTCTTTTCCAGAGAAATAGCCGTTGCCAAGGCCATCATCAGTGTCAGGATATAAAACCACCTTGTGTAGAACGATGAATTAAAGCCGTTAAATGCGCTGTTTAAAATGGGGATAAACATCATTACAAAAAGCGTTATCAAGATATATTTTATCCAGGACTTTTTGACTGCTCGGATAAACGAAATAACGCAAGACATCCCAAACATCGGCAAATACGCCGCAACTGAATACCATTTTGCGTCTGAATCCGGAAAAAAGTTTGGAAACGCGGGCATATCTGGCGGAAAAAACAAACTGTGTATTAAAAGTCCATATTTTTGAATGTTTCCGTAAAACAGCATATCATAGCCAAAAAGCAAGCTTGAAACTCTCGGATTTTGCATAACCATCAAAGCCGACGGGATGAACAAAATGATTCCCATCATGACGCCCAAAATGGATTCTATGGATATGCAAATTAGAGACTGTGGATTTATTTTAAACCCGCCGGTGAAGCATCTAAAACAAAAGTATATTATTAAAAAAACAACTGATGGGACGAAAAAATAATAGCTTATTAATAAATTTAGCGCAACCGTTAGGGCAAACAATCCTTTTTTGTTGTTTATCATTAGCTCTTCCATCGCAATCAACATTAGCGGAAAAAACGCGATTATTTCGTGAAAATGGTTATAGAAAATGTTATAAATTGAAAAGCCCGAAAAAGCGTATAGAAGCGCGCCAATAAAGGCCATATGGGGGGTTTTAACAAAGCGCCTGATGAATGCGTATGAAGTCAAAGCTGCGATTGAAATCTTTAAAACAAGAAGCGGCGTCATTAAATATGGCAAAAATTCGTTTGGAAAGGGAATTGTCAGCCAAAAAAACGGACTGCCCAAAAGATAAAAGCTATATGAAGCGATAAAATTAGCCCCCAAATCCGTTTTCCAGTTCCAGCCAAAATCACCGTTTCTGACCGCGTCGTGAGCAAGTTGATAGAACGGAATTTGTTGAACATTATAGTCGCCATATAATAAAAAGACTCCCTTGTAAAAAATCAAAAATGGCAGAAAGATTATGATGGATATGATCCCAGCCAGCAAAAATATTCTTAAATAGTTTTTAAATTCATTTTCAGTTGGAGTTACTAGAATTTTTAAAGCGCTTTTCATAAATTTAAATATCCTCCTCAAAATCAACATTAAAAAAACAGCTGCATAGCATTATACCACTAAGTCGACATAAATAGCAACATTTTTTTAATAAATTGCCAATTTTTATTTTAGTTTGTGGCTTGAAAATGGCAATGATATGGTGTATAATTATATTTGTGTTTTGAAATCAAATTTGTTTTGGAGGAAGTTTATGGGGCGATATAGCGTAAAGTTGTCTAAATTAATTGATGAATTTAATTTGGAATCTATATATCTTCCTAAAAAATCTGAGGACATACTAATATATGCGTCGGAAGTGAACCGCCCTGGCCTTCATATTTCGGGGTTTTATAAGTGTTTTCAGCCTTCAAGGATTCAAATTATTGGAATAATGGAAACAGCATATTTAAATGACATGAGTTCGCAGCTTCGGATGGAGCGCCTGATGATCCTTTGCAAAAAAAGAATTCCTGCAATCGTCGTGACAACCAACAATAAAATATTTGACGAAATGATTGAGGCCGCAAAACACTATGACATACCTCTTCTCAGGACAAATGAATCAACCTCAAGCTTTATGTCATCTTTGATTGTTTTTCTAAATTCCGAATTGGGCCCGCGAAAGGGAATTCATGGAGTTTTTGTTGAGGTTTATGGTGAAGGAGTTTTAATAACCGGTGAAAGCGGCGTTGGAAAAAGCGAAACAGCTGTTGAGTTGATTAAACGTGGACATCGGCTGATTGCGGATGATGAGGTTGAAATAAGGCGTGTTTCAGACAACATTTTGATGGGAGCAGCTCCTAAAAACATAAAACATTTTATGGAGCTTCGTGGAATCGGAATTGTTAACGTCAGAAGGCTGTTTGGGGTTTGCTCGATAAAAAACAAAGAAAAGGTCAATATGATCATTGAGCTAAAGTCTTGGGCGCCAAATCAAGATTATGACAGGACAGGTTTAAAAAATCAATTTGCTGATATATTAAACGTTAGGATTCCTAAATATACGATTCCAATCAAGCCGGGAAGGAATTTGGCAATAATAATAGAAGCGGCAGCCATCAACAACAGGCAGAAAAAAATGGGATATAACGCTGCGGAAGATTTGTTCTCGAAGCTTGGTTTTGAAGATGTTGAATAAAAATTTTTGTCAAATGGCGTGTTTTTTTGATATTTATAGAATATTTTCAGCTTTTGTTTTTTAGGATTGGGTTATTTAGCGCCCTTAAAATTTTTGCTTTAAAAAAATCAAAAATTTAAAAAATTGTTTTTAATTTAAGCTGTCCTTGATTTGAAAATTAATAAACTTTTGGATTTTTCCGATTTGGGCGCGGCTTTTGTTAAATTTTTTCCATGCGGACGGGCTCTTAACTTGGCGAGCAAAGCTTTTTTTAATTTGTTTGATCTGGGAAAAATGTACATCCGCCCTTAAAAATCTCTTTTTGCCCGCCAAGAAATTTTGTCGTCTTTGCCAATTGCGCGATTTAAATATTTTTGAATATGTTTAATATATTTTAAATAAAATAAAAAAAAGGGGGCTTGCTGTGGTGTCAGAATGCGGATATATTAAGGATTTACTCAGTCAAAAAGACATTTTGTGTGTTGAAAATGAATCCTTAAAAAAACACACGTCATTTAAAATAGGAGGAAAATGCAAAATATTAGCATATCCGAAAAATTCAGAACAAGTCTTTTATATATTAAACATATGCAAAAATAATGGAATCCCATACTTTATTTTGGGAAAAGGCAGCAATTTACTGGTTTCTGATTCAGGTTTTGAAGGTGTTGTGATATCCAGCAAAAATTTGAACAACATAAAATTAATATCGGATAATGAAATTTATTGTGAAAGCGGCGTTAATCTGTCAAAACTTTGTAGCTTTGCTTTGGAAAATTCTCTGTCGGGCTTGGAATTTGCGTTTGGAATCCCAGGAAGCGTTGGCGGAGCTGTTTTCATGAATGCTGGAGCGTATGGTGGGGAAATGAAAGATGTTGTTAAAAATGTGACTCATCTAGATAATATGGGAAATATTCAAAAATTTCGGGGGCGTGACCTGAAATTTTCATATAGACATAGCGTGTATCAAGAACAGGAGAGCTTTATTTTAGGGGTTGTTTTAAAGCTTTCAAAGGCGGAAAAGTCAAAGATTAAGCTCAAAATGGACGAATTGCTCGGAAAGCGAAAAGCAAAGCAACCGTTGGAATTTCCAAGCGCGGGGTCGGTTTTTAAGCGCCCGAAAAATGCATATGCAGCTGAGTTGATCGAAAAATGTGGGCTCAAAGGGGAAAAAATTGGAGGCGCGCAGGTTAGCGAAAAACACAGCGGCTTTATCGTGAATTTAGGGGGCGCAACAAGCGATGATGTCAATAATTTGATAAAAAAAATTCAAAAGGTTGTTGTCAAAAATTCGGGAGTTTTTTTGGAGCCGGAAATTAAATATATAAAATCCAAATAAAAAAAGGAGGCCAGACAGATGGAAATGATAATAATAACGGGGTTGTCGGGCTCCGGAAAATCCAGGACAATAAACATTTTGGAAGACATTGGATTTTTTTGCGTTGACAATTTGCCTCCAAAGTTAATTTCAAAATTTGTTCAAATCGGGGAAGCTTCAAAGGGAAATCTAAACAAAATTGCGATTGTGACGGATATACGGGGCGGCCAGATGTTTGAGGATATATTCGAAGAAATCAACTGTTTAAACCGCGATCATGTCAACTATAAAATTTTATTTTTGGATGCGGATGATGAAATTTTAAAAAGACGTTTTAGCGCAACCCGGCGGAAACACCCTTTGATCGGGCTTGATGGTTGTTTTAACATAATGGACGCAATAAAAAAGGAACGAAAATTGTTGTCGGATGTCAAAGATAGATCAACCTATGTTGTTAACACGTCTGATTTAACAAATGCCCAACTCAAAGAACAAATTGGCAGGTTATTTTTGAACGAATCTAAAGATATTATAATTATTAATTTTGTTTCTTTTGGCTTTAAGCATGGCGATATAACCTGCGCAGACTTGGTTTTTGACGTCAGATGCCTGCCCAATCCATACTATATGAGCAACTTAAAATTTAAAACAGGCCTGGATGCCGAGGTTCGGGATTATGTTACTTCATTCAAAGAAAGCACGCAATTAATAGAAAAACTTGAGGATTTGATAGATTTTTTGATTCCGCTATATATAAAGGAAGGAAAAAGTCAACTGACAATCGCATTTGGCTGCACAGGCGGGCTTCACAGGTCAGTCACATTTGCTGAATATTTTTATAAAAACTTCCTAAAAAAAGGCAACACAGTTAGTGTTAGTCATAGAGATATAAACAAGAGGTAGGGGTTTAAAAAAATGCCATTTTCATTGAGCGTTAAAGAAGAATTGAGCAAAATCGCGCCCTCAACCAGATTTGCAGCGCTTTGTCAAATCGCTTCCATATTAAATTTTTCAAAATCTTTAAATAAACCCAATTGTTTAATATATTCAGAACATATTGGAACAATAAACTTTCTGGTCGATTATTTACAAATGGAAATTGAAAGCGTTTTTCCGCTTAGATTGATCAAGACAAATAGTTCAGCATATTTTTTGTGCGCTAAAAATGAACAGGATTTTTGCGTCATAAAGGATATGTTTTTGGGAGAAGACTTGGTGAAAAAATATGAATTAGTCAAAAATTTCCAAAACAGGATTGTTTTTTTAAGAGGAGCATTTTTGGCTTGTGGAAGCATGAACAATCCAAATAAAGAATATCAATTAGAGTTTATTTTAAATGATGAGAAAAAAATGAATTTGTTGATATATATTCTGGATTTTTATAATTTTTCTTTCAAAGCAACAAATCGCAAAAACTATGTGGTTTTATATACAAAAGACAGTGAATGCATCGAAGATTTTCTAACGCTTATTGGGGCGACCAAGTCCAGCCTTTCGATAATGCAGATAAAAATTTTGAAAGATGTCAGGAATCGGGTCAACAGAGCCACAAATTGTGAAACTGCGAACATAGATAAAACCGTTTCTGCTTCAAACAGGCAGATAAAAAATATAAATTATTTGATTAAAGTTGGCGCTTTTGAAAAATTATCTGATAATTTGAAAAAAACCGCCCAAATTCGATTGAAAAATCCAGAAATGTCTTTGCGGGAAATATCTGATGAATTGGGTTGTGCATGCACTAAGTCGTGTATAAGCCACAGGTTGCAAAAAATTAATCAAATAGCAAAGTTGATTCGAGAGGGAAAAAAATGAGTTTTGTTCACCTTCATTTACACACCGAGTATAGCTTGCTGGACGGGGCGTGTAAAATAGATAAATTGGTTTCACACGCAAAAAAAATCGGTCAAAAAGCCCTTGCGATGACGGATCATGGCAATATGTTTGGAGCCATTCAGTTTTATCGCGCGTGCAAAAAAAAAGGAATTAAGCCGATTATAGGGTGTGAAGTTTATGTTGCTCCAAGACTTTATTCAAATAAAACGAAAAATGTTGACGATCGTCCATATCATCTTGTTCTGTTGTGTAAAAATGAACAGGGATATAAAAATTTGATTAAAATGGTTTCTATTGCATATACTGAAGGATTTTATTATAAACCGAGAATAGATGTTGAACTTTTGAAAAAATATCACCATGGGTTGATTGCGCTGTCGGGTTGTTTGGCTGGAGAAATTCCAAGAGCAATCTTAAATAATGAATATGATCGAGCAAAAAAGACTGCTTTAATATATAATCAAATTATGGGGCCAGGAAATTTTTTTTTGGAAATACAGGATCACAATATAAAAAATGAGATAAAAGTCAAAAATCAAATGCTTAAGCTCTCAAGGGAGACGGATATCAAGCTTGTTGCAACAAATGATGTGCATTATATACAAAAAGATGACTCGTATATGCAAAAAATTTTACTATATATACAAACTTCGAAAACTTTGAATGAAACCAATCCTATGGAGCTGCCGACTGAAGAGTTTTATTTAAAAACCGAGCGAGAAATGATAGATTTGTTCGGTGAATATGATGATGCTGTCGAAAATACTGGAAAAATTGCCGATATGTGTGACATCGAATTTGAATTTGGGAAAATAAAGCTTCCGAAGTTTACTGCGCCGAATTGCCAGACTAGCAAACAATTTTTGAAAAAAAAGGCCATGGAGGGGCTCAAAGACAGGTATGGAAACCATCCTGATACTAAAATAATTGACAGATTTAATTATGAGTTGAAAATTGTTGACACGATGGGTTTTGTTGATTATTTTCTAATAGTTTATGATTATGTTAGATATGCAAAAAATAAAGGAATCGCGGTTGGACCAGGGCGAGGCTCCGGAGCGGGCAGTTTGCTTGCGTATTGTTTGGACATAACGACAGTTGATCCGATAAAATATGGGCTTTTGTTTGAGCGATTTTTAAATCCAGATAGGATCAATATGCCGGATTTTGATGTTGATTTTTGCAATGAGCGCAGGCAGGAGGTTATTGATTATGTTGTTCAAAAGTATGGCTCGGACCACGTTGCGCAGATAATAACCTTTGGAACATTGGCAGCAAGAGGCGCAATTCGGGACGTTGGCAGGGTTATGGGAATGAGATATGACCTTGTCGACAGGGTTGCTAAAACCATTCCAAACAAGCTTGGCATTACGCTTGAATCGGCTTTGAAAGAATCTGACAGTCTGCAAAAAATGATAGATAATGACTATAATATTAGGCGGTTGTATGAAATAGCTTGCAAAATTGAGGGCATGCCTAGAAACACTTCAACACATGCTGCAGCGGTTGTTATCACTGATCTTCCAATAAATGAATATGTTCCGCTGGCAAAAAATGATGACATCGTGGTCACGCAATATCCAATGAATGATATCAATGATTTGGGGCTTGTTAAGATGGATTTTTTGGGGTTGAGGAACTTAACAATAATCCACTATGCCGAAAAAATAATACAAAACACAATAAAAAATTTTAAAATTAGTAATATTTCAATTGATGATCAAAAAACTTTCGATATGTTGTCTTTAGGAGACTCTGTTGGGGTTTTTCAGTTTGAGTCGGCGGGAATGCAACAAGTTTTGAAAAAAGTTAAACCCAATTGTCTGGAAGATTTAATTGCTGTTATTTCTTTGTATAGGCCGGGCCCGTCGAAATTTATTGATACTTTTGTTAAAAATAGGAAAAATCCGAATTTAATACAATATAAATATAAAAAATTAGAAAGAATCCTAAATGTAACATATGGTGTAATAATATATCAAGAGCAGGTTATGCAAATTTTTCGTGAAATATCCGGATATTCTTATGGACGAGCAGATTTGATTAGGCGAGCTATGGCGAAAAAAGATGCGAATATAATGGAAAAGGAACGAGAATTTTTTATTTATGGTAAAAAAAGTGACAGTGAAGAGGAAAATTGCATTGGTGCGGTAAATAATGGATTTAGCGAACAAGATGCCAAAAAAATTTTTGATGACATGGCTGACTTTGCTTCATATGCCTTTAACAAATCACACGCAGCTGCATATTCTATGATATCCTATCAGACGGCTTATTTAAAATGCCACTTTCCGGTTGAATATATGGCGGCTATTTTAAACAGTTCTATTGATTTTGGGGATAAATTCGCAGAATATCTAAACGAGTGTAAAAAACTCCAAATAGACGTATTATATCCAAATATTAATGAAAGCGACATTAATTTTAGAGTTGTTAATAAAAATGCTGTGCTATTCGGATTATTGGCGATTAAAAATGTTGGCAGAGGATTGGTTGAAAGAATCTTAAAAGAAAGATTAAATGGAAAATATTCTTCTTTAGACGAATTTATTAGAAGAATGAGCGATAAAGAAATTGGGAAAAATGCGATAATTTCGCTGATTTGTTGCGGAGCTTTTGATGAACTTGGAAAAACTAGAAAATATATGATTGAAAATTATGAACTCATGATGAAAAAATATCAAAAAAAACGCGGCGAGGCTTTGGGGCAAATTAGTTTGTTTGAAACACAAAATGCTTGCTTAAATAGCAATGAAGAGTCTAAAATAGTTGAAGAATATAGCAAAAATGAGCTGATGAAAATGGAAAAAAAGAGCCTTGGCGTGTATATATCAGCGCATCCTTTGGATGAATATTATGAATATATAAAGAAGAATTCCGTCGATTTGTGTTCTAAAATAGCCAGTGACAGCAAGTACAATGGTCAAAAATTTATTAAAATAATGTGTGTTATTGAAGAATTTAAGACAATAAAGACCAAAAAAGGAGAAAAAATGGCTTTTGTGAAGGTGAGCGACAAAACCGGTTCAATTGAATGTATATTTTTTCCAAAAATATTAAACAAATACGAAAATTTATTATTTGAAGACAATATTATCCTAGTTTCTGGGAAATTATCTAATGATGATGACAAAAAACGACTTTTAGTCAACTCTGTTTTTGATATGAAATTGTTACATTTAGACAAAAAAAATTTTAATTATTAAATTAAAATCCAAAAATTACAAAGAAATGAGAAATGTTTTGAAAATATTAGAACAAAATCCGGGAAATTGCTTGGTTAAATTTTTTATTGATGATGAAAAATTATACTATACAAATAAATTTTTATCACATGTTAATATTTCTGAAAATCTATTGGAAGAATTGAGGGAAATAGTCGGAAACAAATCAATAAAATTAAAATGAAATCATATATATTTGAATCAGCGAAAAATTCGTCTCGAGTCCAAAAAATCTTTATCCAAGGCATTTAATTTGTTTTTTGGATTTTTTGAAAAAAGCTTGACTTTTGGAGAAAAGTGGTATATACTCAAAAATGTAGGTGTTTGATGTGCTTTAAGTGTTGGGAGGTTTTATGGATTTATGGATTACAGTTGGGCTCTTCTTCAAAATGAGGCTTATTACTATTCAGCCTTTAAGCGGCGTAATAGACATGCAAAGCGCAAAATAGCTCGTTTGGGATTTAGCTACCTCCAAATGCAAAAAGACATAACCAAGATATATTTAGAGATACAAAAAGCAAGGACTCGGGGAGATTTGACCTTGATCGGAAATTATGTGACTGACAAATTCGAAAAAAGGATGACAAGATTATCTTTAAGAAATAGAATGAATATGTGTCAAAATGTTGAATTGCTGTCAGTTCAAGCAGTGTCTTTTAAGAAGAGGAGATTTTTTGAAAAAATACGCGTTAGAATAGAGGGAAAGTGTAGTCGATCTGATGATTGTGAGCCGGAGTTTTTTGCGCAGTATTGTGTGTTTATTAGGAATAATCAAGAAGGATGGAAGTTGCATTCTGTTCGCAGGCCGGGTTATTTGGATCGTTCTATTTATAGCAGTGGGCGATATGGGTGAATTGGAAGCTAACCTCGGCTTGTTGCGGACGACTAAAGAATTGGTGGCTTTGATTTTAGTTATAAAACAGCATGGTTTATGGTTTTTTGGCCGCGCTTTGATTTGTTTGTTGGGATTGTTTTTTAGGATTTGCTTGAGGATGATTTGAAAAAGACAGGTTTTTATTGGAAAAAGCAACATTTTTTGAGCAGGAGGATTATTGGGACAAATATAACCTAACCATACATAAAAATTTTTGTCAGTCGATTTGGCGGGCTGGTTTTTGAATTTGTGTGTTTTTGGATTGACAATGTTTTTTTAGAGTGTATAATTACATAAGGATGGTCTAGTGTTTTTTGCGAGTTGTGGAGGTATTTTGGTTGAGTGTTAGGAAGATAGGAGTTTTAACCAGTGGGGGCGATGCGCCTGGGATGAACGCTGCAATACATGCTGTTGTTAAGTCTGCGATTGCGCGAGGGATCGACGTTGTTGGAGTCTATAGAGGATATAGCGGCCTAATCAAAGGTGATGTTAGGATTTTAAAATCTCGGGACGTTTCAGACATCATTCAGCGCGGAGGCACGATTTTGTATTCTGCGCGCTGTTTGGAGCTAAAAACCGATGAAGGCGTCAGAAAGGCAAAGGAAGTTTGCGATAAAAATGATATAGACGGGTTGGTTGTTATTGGAGGTGACGGCTCTTTTCGGGGGGCGCGTGTCCTCTCAATGGCTGGCATTTCGTGTGTGTGTTTGCCAGGAACAATAGATAACGACATATCCTGCACAGACTACACAATAGGTTATGACACCGCTATCAACACCGCTGTTTCAATGATCGACAAGTTATGCGACACTACTGCATCGCACGATAGGTGTAGTGTGGTTGAGGTTATGGGTCGGAATGCGGGTTATATTGCTTTAAATGCGGGAATATCCTGCAGCGCCAGCTATATTGTTGTTCCGGAGCATCCGTTTAACAAGCAGGATTTGTTTGAGAGAATCCGGTTTGCTATGAGACGCGGAAAAAACCACTTTATCGTCATGGTTGCGGAAGGAATCGGGAATGTCACGGAGCTTGCAAGAGAAATCGAAGAATCAACTGGAGTTGAAAGCCGAGCAACGATTTTAGGGCATGTTCAGCGCGGAGGCAGCCCAACCGTTCGAGACAGGGTTGCTGGAGCAAGGCTTGGATATTTTGCTGTTAAATTGCTTTCTGATGGGATTAAAAACAGGGTTTTGGGCCTAAATAAAGATGAAATTGTTGATTTTGATATAACCGAAGCTTTGGAGATGACCAAAAAGTTCCCGGAGGATCTATATAATATGGCAAGCGAATTATCGCGCTGATCTTTGAGTTCCAAAGAGGGGCCCGGAAATGAATGTCGGTTCTGCGCTTAGGAGATGTGGCTTTGTTGAAATTGGGTGTCTAGAATTTGTTTCATTGGTGTTTTTGCTATTTACCATATTTTTTATAAATAATTTCAAGTTTTTAAAGTTTGATTTTGCAATGTTTTATACTATGAATTTAACGATAGGCTTGCAAGTCTGAGTTTGCTTTGGCGTGTGTTTTATCGGCCTTGTGTTACTGTGTTTAAGAAATTTTCAACATAAGCATGGTTTCAACAACGCCTTTATTTTTTCTCATGTTGACGCTGATTGCAGCAAAATACAGAAATTCTCCCGAAGAATCTGCTCAAAATCTGCGCCCAAAAAGCCTCCTTAGAAAATAAATAATTTTATTTTTGAATTCGCAGTTATGGGATAGATTTATGGCTTTGTGTGGGCTTCAATCAGGGAGAGCAAATTGAAAAAATTTTAGATTTGGGTTATATTTGTCCCATTAATCCTTTTTCTGAAAATATCAGAATTTAATTAAAAAAATTCAACTCAAATTAAAACGCTCTCAAGCCAGCTCTAAAAAACGACGATAAAATCAATTAAAGCGCCGCCGGCTCACCATAAACCATGCAATTTAATCTAATTTAAAATGTCCAAGTTTTCTCAAAGCGCCAATAACAAGCCAAGATTAAAAAGCGCAACAACTAATAGCGGACTCATGGCGTTTTTTTGGCTTTTGCATTGTTTTTCAGAACCGGCTCAAGGATGTTTGAAATTGTTGAGTATTTTTGATAAAGGGTTGGATTTTTTGAAGAATGATTGTCAGTGCGGCCCTTGCGGACGTTTTCCTACCACTTGTTACGGAGATTTTAAAAGAGGCGGAAAAATGAGAAAGACTTGATATTATAGTTGGTTGTGAGCGCCGGCGGCGGGGCGTTCGGGTTTTGCATTGTTTTTTAGAACCGGCTCAAGGATGTTTGAAATTGTTGAGTATTTTTGATAAAGAGTTGGATTTTTGGCAAGAGATTTTATTGAGACAAATATAGCCCAAAGTGTTCACGCAGTTAGTGGCTTTTTGCGGTTAAGAAATAATTTTATTTTTATCATTTTATGCTTTACTTTTTGTTTCATCTGTTGTAAAATATATCTCATGGGTTTGCATAAGTTTTATTGTAGGTTTTTGGAGGGTTTTGATGAGACTAAGGTATAGCAGGATATTGTTAAAATTAAGCGGGGAGGCTTTGGCGGGTCAAAAAAAATTTGGGCTGGATTTTGATTGTATCGCAAGAATTTGCAGGGAAGTTAAAAATCTTCATGACTTGGGAGCGCAGGTGTCCGTCGTTGTTGGGGGAGGAAACTTTTGGCGTGGAAGAACGGGAGGCGCTATGGACCGGACGCGAGCGGATCAAATTGGAATGCTTGCAACGACGATGAACGCTTTGGCGGTTGCGGATATTTTGGAAGGGCACGGAGCTGATGTTAGGGTTCAAACAGCAATTTCTATGCAGGCGGTTGCTGAGCCATATATTCGCAGCAAAGCTTTGAGACACATGGAAAAAGGGCGGATCGTTATATTTGGATGCGGAACTGGAAATCCCTTTTTTTCAACAGACACAGCTGCTTCGCTTCGAGCTGCTGAAATTGAAGCGTCGATCATTTTTAAAGCAACTATGGTTGACGGGGTTTACGATAAAGATCCAAAAAAACATCCCGATGCAGTTAAATACGACAATGTTTCGTTTGACGAGGTTGTTTCAAAAAATTTAAATGTTGTTGATGCGACTGCAGCTGCAATGTGTCGGGATAATGGGATTTCGCTGCTTGTTTTTGATTTGGGTGATCCAAGAAACATAGTCAAAGCGGGCATGGGCGAAAATGTTGGAACTTTGATTCATTAATTTATGCATTTTTAATATTTAGGAGGAATATTTTATGGATAGTATTTTAAAACAATCTGAAGACAAAATGAAAAAGAGCATAGATCGCCTTGCTGAAGAGTATGCGGTTATTCGCGCGGGAAGGGCCAATCCTGCTATTTTGGACAGAATAATGGTTGACTACTATGGAACAAAAACTCCGATCAACCAGATGGCTGGCATTTCAGTTTCTGAGGCGAGAGTTTTAGTGATAAATCCGTGGGATGCGTCCGCTTTATCTGCGATTGAAAAGGCGATAAATCAGGCTGATATCGGCATAAATCCAACCAATGACGGCAAAGTTTTGCGCCTTGTTTTTCCGCAGTTGACCGAGGAAAGAAGGAAAGAAATTGTTAAAGACATAAACAAAATAAAAGAAGAGTCTAAAGTTGCAATAAGAAATATTCGGCGAGATGCCATGGATAAAATAAAGGCTCTAAAAAAAGAGAATTCTGTCAGCGAAGATGAAATAAAAGATAAAGAGGATGAAATTCAAGACTTGGTTAATAAATACATAAACAAGATTGATGAGATGTCCGCTTTAAAAGAAAAAGAAATTTTGGAAATTTAGCTCAAATGAAAATCCTTGGGGAGCAAATTCTGGGCTCCCTTTCGATGTTTTGCTTGGTGAGGTGATATTTTGAACATACCAAAACATGTTGCAATAATAATGGACGGAAACGGGCGCTGGGCCAGGAGAAGGGGGCTTCCAAGAAAGGCTGGTCATATTGCCGGCGCAAAATCTATAAAATCAGTCGTTTTGCATTGCAATAAAATAGGCGTTAAAGTTTTGACTCTATATGCTTTTTCAACCGAGAATTGGCAAAGGCCTAAAGATGAGGTTGATGGGCTGATGAAATTAATTAAAAACTATTTGAAAAATATGAGATCATATTTAAAATATAATGTTAGAATAAGATTTTTTGGAGATCTTAGCGCGTTTAGCGAAGACATGATAGATAAAATGAATCAAATTGAACAAGAATTCAGCAAAAACACGGGGATGGTTTTTGGAATCGCGATCAACTATGGGGGGCGAGATGAGCTCAAAAATGCCGCCAAAAAGATCGCTTTTTTGGTCAAAAACGGCGAGCTAAACTTGGACGAAATCGACGAGCAAACGGTTGAGTCTAATTTATACACAAAAGGTTTGCCGAACGTTGATCTTTTGATTCGGCCGAGCGGTGAATGCAGGGTTTCGAATTTTTTGATATGGCAATCGGCCTATGCTGAATTTTATTTTATGAAAGACATATTGTGGCCGGATTTTAGGCCCAGGCATGTTGACATGGCGATTGAGGAATATAACAGAAGAAACAGGACATATGGCGGGGTTAAATGAGGTGTGTGCTCGTGAAAGTGAGAATTTTAAGCGCGGGAATTGGAATATTTTTGACATTTTTGATTTTGATATTTTATGAAACTTTAGTTTTAAATTTTTCGGTTTCTGCAATATGTTCTATTATGGTGTATGAAATATTTAGAATGACTAAAATATATGATAAATCTGTTTTTTCTTTTATAGTTTCAGAAATTTATGCATTTGTCTTTCCTTTTTTAAATATTGGTGAAATTTTAGACTGGCGTTTGATTTTAACGATGTTATATTTTATTTGCTTATTGTTGGTTTTGTTGAAAAATCATGAAAAAATAAGAGTTAGTGAATTAATTTTTTGTGTCTCCTTTTGTTTATGTACAATTCACTTTATGACTAATATAATTTACATAAGAGACAATTTTTCTCCATATAGTTTATATTATATACTGCTGTTTTTGTTTATTTCATGGCTTTGTGACATAGGTGCATATTTTGTTGGAACCAGGTTTGGCAAAAATAAATTGGCTCCAAAGATCAGTCCGAACAAGACTGTTGAGGGCGTTTTGGGAGGGGTGGCGTTTGCTATAGTTTCAATGGTTGCGTATAATTTCGTTTTTTTAGCAGTGATATATAGTGATATACATGTGAATTTTATTGCGTTATTTGTGATAATTTTGATTGGAATAGTATTTTCTATACTGGGGGATCTGGTTGCTTCAATAATCAAGCGACAGTATAAAATAAAAGACTTTGGCAGTATAATGCCGGGACATGGTGGGATTTTGGATAGATTTGACAGTTTAATTTTAGTTTCTGCTATATTATATCCTATAATCCGTATTTTTCCAATTATTAATAAATAAAAGAATCAATTCTTAAATTTTGGGAGTTTTAAATATGGTGAAAAATCTCAGTTTGCTTGGCAGCACGGGTTCCATAGGAACGCAAGCTTTGAGTGTTGTGGATAATTTGGGAATAAACGTTGTTTCTTTAACAGCAAACAAAAATATTAAACTGATTGAGCAGCAATCCAGAAAGTTTAAACCGGAATTAGTCTGCATATTTGATGAAAGTTTATATAAAAAATTAAAGTTAAATCTTAAGGACTGTTTTTTAAAGGTTGTTTCCGGCGCCGAAGGGTTGTGCGAAGCTGCGTCCATGGGATCGGCAGACATAGTTTTGAATTCTTTGGTTGGGATTTCAGGGCTTTTGCCAACTATGTGTGCGATTGAGAGCGGCAAAGATGTTGCTTTGGCAAATAAAGAAACATTGGTTGCGGGCGGGGAATTAGTGATTGAAGCTGCAAAAAAACATGATTCTCGAATTTTTCCCGTAGATAGCGAACATTCTGCAATTTTTCAGTGTATCCAAGGCAACAAATCCAAGCAAATATCTAAAATTATACTGACGGCTTCTGGCGGGCCTTTTTGGGGAAAATCTCGCAAGTGGCTTGAAAATGCAACGGTTGAAGACGCTTTAAACCATCCAAATTGGAAAATGGGAAGCAAAATATCCATAGACAGCGCAACCATGATGAATAAAGGGCTGGAGCTGATTGAGGCGGTTTGGCTTTTTGATAAATCTCCTAATGATATTGAAATTGTTGTTCATCCTCAAAGTATTTTGCACTCAGCTGTTAAATATATCGATAATTCTATTATTGCTCAATTGGGTTTTCCGGATATGCGCATACCAATTCAATATGCGTTGACATATCCCGATCGTGTTGATTCTGGCGCTGAGTCTTTATCTTTAACAAAATGCAGCGAGTTGAATTTTTATGAACCGGATCACAAAACATTTAAATGCATTAATATTTGTCGAAAAGCCATAGATAAAGGTGGATTATACCCAACTATTGTTAACGCGGCAAATGAAAGAGCAGTTGAGCTTTTTTTGAATGGAACTATAAAATTTTTAGATATTGAGAAATGTGTTTTAGAAGCGATGAAAATGCGAGATTTCGATAATATTATTTCTATATCATCAATTTTACAAATAGACAAAAAAACCAGAATGTTTGTTGATAATTATTTTAATATATAATTTTTCATTTGGAGGCCATGATTATGGCGATTATTTTAACCATACTGCTTTTCGGAGTGATAATTGTTTTTCATGAGCTTGGTCATTTTTTGACAGCAAAACTCAACAAAATAAAGGTTAATGCCTTTTCGATCGGCTTTGGCCCCCCAATTTTTAGCTGGAATAGGGGCGAAACCAAATATTCAATCCGGATTTTTCCAATTGGCGGATATGTTGCGATAGATGACAATGAATTTGATAATCAAGTCATATATAAACGAATTATTGTTATTATTGCGGGGTCTTTGGTAAATATTCTTAGTGGTTTTTTAGCAATTTCCATTATTTTGCTCTCTCAAGGAAGTTTTGTTTCAACCAAAGTCGCCTCAGTCACCCCCCAGCAAGACAAGATTCAAGTTGGAGATGACATAAAAAATATAAATAACCATCAAATTTTTGGCTCGAGTGATCTATCCTTTGAAATGTCAAGAATAGATGATTCTGGTCTGATAAATTTGACTGTTTTGAGAAATGGTGAATTGATTGAATTATATGACGTGGGATATTTTACTGAAATAAATGGAAAAGATCAAAAAATTTTAGGGGTGTCTCTTGAGTCTGACAGGCTAGATTTTTCGAATTTTTTCAAACAAAGCTTTAATAGTTCAATATTTATAGTGAAATTAACATATGTTTCTATGTGTGATTTGATAACCGGCAAAGCTTCAATCGACAGCGTTTCAGGTCCTGTTGGTTTTGCCAAATCCGTTAGCGAAAATAAAAGTCTAAATATTTTGTCGATTCTCTCTTTTTTTCCACTGCTTTCAATATATATTGGTCTGTTTAATTTATTGCCATTTCCGGCGCTGGATGGGGGACGTTTGATATTTTTGCTGATTGAGTTGATATTTAGAAAGAAAATAAAAAAAGAGATTCAGAATTATATTAATTTGTTTGGAATATTTGCTTTGATTTGTTTATTTATATTTACAACCTTGAAGGATATTTTTGCTTTTTTTTAAATTTGGAGGTATAATTAATAATGCGCAGGAAATTGAAATCAGTTGCTTTGAAAAATGGATATAGATTTGATGGAAAAAAAATATATGTTCAGTCTATGCTGAATAAGCCGTCGCAAGATGTTGAAGCTAATGTTTTGCAGGCAAAGCAGCTGGAAAAGGCTGGCTGCGATATTGTTCGGGTTGCTGTTCCAAGCTTTGATGACGTGCGTCTGATTCCTGCGATAAAAAATCAAGTTGAAATTCCTGTTGTTGCAGACATTCATTTTGACCATCGGCTGGCGGTTGAATCTGTTAGGGCGGGAGCGGACAAAATTCGGATAAACCCCGGAAATATAGGCGATCAAAGCAAGGTTAAAGAAGTTGTCGAGGCGTGTAAAATTGCAAATGTTCCGATAAGAATTGGCGTTAATTCGGGCTCGCTGGAAAAGAATTTACTTTATAAATATTCTGGCCCAAAACCGGAGGCTTTATTGGAAAGCGCTCTAAATAGTATCAATATGTTGGAAAAATTTGACTTTGATAATATAATTGTCTCTGTGAAATCCTCAGACGTTGTTTCAACAATAAAGGCGTATAGGCTGATTAGCGAAAATTGTGAATATCCTCTGCATTTGGGGGTTACTGAGGCTGGGACGCGACAGATGGGCATTTTAAAATCAGCGATTGGGATTGGATCTTTGCTGGCTGACGAAATCGGAGAGACGATTCGGGTTTCTTTGACTGGCGATCCTGTTGAAGAAATTAAAGTTGCGCGTGATATTTTAAAATCGATTAATTTAGAAAAAAACTATATTAAAGTCGTTTCTTGTCCAACATGTGGAAGAACTAAGATAGACATCATAAATTTAACAAAAAAAGTTGAAAAAGAACTGGAAGGCGTGAAAAAGCCTTTAAAAGTTGCAATAATGGGTTGCGCGGTTAATGGGCCGGGGGAGGCAAGAGACGCTGACATCGGAATAGCCGGCGGGGATGGACAGGCTTTGCTTTTTAAAAAAGGCCGGATTGAAAGAAAAATAGAAGAGGAAAAAATTGTTGAAGTTTTGCTGGGTGAAATCAAAAAAATGTGATATATTCAAATATAACAGACATTAGTTTTTGAATGGCTTTGTTGGCTTTTTATCGCAATCAACTATAAATTATAGAAAGAGTTATGGTTATTATGAATGATTTAATTAATATATTTGGGAGGTTGGAAGGCTTTAGGGATGTTTTTGGCAATTTTGACAAAACTCAAATTTTGAAGATTATTAAAGCTAAAGATGGTTCATATATTAAAATTTTTGTCAAGTCGGATATTTTGTTTTTTAGAAAAGATTTATCAAAATGCGAAGATTTTTTAAAAGAGAATCTAAAATTAAAGGCTGTATATATATATCCTAAGTATAATCCAAACATTTTTGACTCAAAAATTATGCCATATATTTGCGATCAGATGGGGGCGATATCTCCCGTTAGCGCGACCCTTTTGGCCGGTTGCTCAGCAGAGTTTGAAAAAAATATTTTTACAATACACCTAAAAAATGGGGGGTTGCAAACGCTTTTGAAGCTCAAAGCAGACAAAAAAATTTCCAATTTAACACACGATCAGTTTAGTCTTAGGATTAAAGTTGGGTTTAGTGGCGTGACTGAGCTTTGCAAAGAAACGAAAGACGAATTAATTGCAGCCAATGCGCGGCGTCAACCTAACGCCAAAAAAGTTCCCCTGGAAGCGGCTGACGATGGTCTCGACGAGTTGCCGCCGTTTGACATTGAGGGCTCTGAGTCTGGAAAGAAAAACGATTTGGATTTTAAAGCCTCTAAAGGGCGGGTTGATTTTAAAAATGAAAGTGTTATTTTTGATGACAGTAATATAACTAACAAAAAACGAAAAATTATTAAAGGCAGGGACATAAATTCGGCTCCAATTGAGATAAGCTCTATAAATAGCGTTCAGGCGAACTGTGTTATTTGCGGTGAGATATTTTCGACTAATGTTCATGAATATCGCGAAGGGACGAGGCAGATCAGGACATATTATTTGACTGATTTCACAAATTCTATTGCGTTTAAAATTTTTTGCCAGTCGGAACATTCAGAAAAATTCAACGCGCTTCGTGAAGGGTCTAGGGTTTTGCTGCGGGGCAACGTTGAGGATGACAGATATGATAGATCGCTGGTTTTTATGCCTAAAGACATTGTTTTGCTTGAAAAAACAACGCGCCGGGATGAAGCTGAAAAAAAGCGAGTTGAGCTGCATCTACACACAAATATGTCGTCGATGGACGCGATAACTCCGATCTCGAAATTCATAGAATTGGCCAGCAGCTGGGGGCATCAGGCGATTGCGATCACGGATCACGGCGTTGTTCAAGCTTTTCCGGAAGCAATCAGCGCTGTTGACAAAATCAGGAAAGAAGGAAAAGAATTTAAAGCAATTTTTGGCGTTGAAAGTTATTTTATTGATGATTTGGAAAATATTGTGTATGGAGATAAAAATCAGACTCTTGACGAAAAATTTATCATTTTTGACACAGAAACAACTGGGCTGAATTTTAAGAATGACCGCCTAACTGAAATAGGGGGGGTTATGCTCTCAGACGGGAAGGTTTGTGATGTTTTCAACACTATGGTCAACCCCCAAAAATCAATTCCCAAAAGGATAACCGAGATCACTGGGATTGACGATTCTATGGTTGAAAACGCGCCTTTGGAGGATGAGGCCCTCAAGCGGTTTTTAGAATTTGCAAACGGGGCGGTTTTGGTTGCGCATAATGCAAATTTTGACATGAATTTTTTGAGCGCTGCCGCAGAGCGAAACAGCATCGAATTTGACTATACTTTTATCGACACACTCTCTTTGGCTAAGGTTTTATATTCGAATTTGAGCAAATTTTCGCTGGATAAACTCGCAAAACACCTTCAACTCGGAGATTTTAACCACCACAGAGCGTCTGATGATGCGAAGATGTTGGCGCGGGTTTTTGTTAAAATGATTGATGAATTAAAGAATAATTATAGTATACATGACATAAGCGAAATTAATTCTAAACTAAACGGAAAGATAGATTATAGGCGTCAAAAGGTATATCATCAAATATTGTTGGCAAAAAACAGCGTTGGCTTGAAAAATTTATATAAATTGGTTTCGGATGCGCATGTTAAATTTTATTTTAGAAAGCCCAGGATTCCAAAAAGCCTCTTGATCCGCCACAGGGAAGGGCTGATTGTTGGGAGCGCGTGCGAAAAGGGTGAGGTTTTTGAGGCGGTTGCGAGCGGGGTTGAGTGGAAAAAACTCAAATCTATTGCATCATTTTATGACTATTTAGAAATTCAACCAATTCCGAATAATAAATTCTTAATTGAGCAGGGAAGGGTTGAAGATGTTGAGGGTTTGAAAAATTTAAATCGAAAGATTGTTAAACTTGGCCAGGAGCTAAATAAGCCGGTTGTTGCAACAAGTGATGTCCATTTTTGTGACCTAAAAGATGCCCAGTATCGCGCTATCATACAGTCTGCGCTGAAATTTCCAAATCCAAGCAACCAGCCTCCGCTTTATTTTAGAACAACCCAGGAAATGCTTGATGAATTCGCGTATTTGGGCGAGCAAAAGGCAAACGAAGTCGTTATAGAAAACCCCAACAAAATCGCTGATATGATTGATGGAGACATTCGCCCTTTCCCCAACGGAACATATACGCCGCATATCGAAGGATCGGAAGAGGATTTGCGCAAAATAACCTGCCAGAGGGCTCGAGAAATTTATGGTGATCCGCTTCCAAAAATCGTTGATGACCGCTTGAACCGAGAGCTTGATTCGATCATTAAACACGGTTTTGCGGTTTTATATATGATTGCTCAAAAGTTGGTTTCTCGGTCTGTTGAGGATGGATATTTGGTTGGGTCGAGAGGATCGGTTGGATCTTCGTTTGTTGCGATAATGGCGGGGATATCTGAGGTTAATCCCTTGGCGCCGCACTATGTCTGCCCTGGCTGCAAATATAGTGAATTCATAACAGATGGAAGCTTCGGGTCTGGATTTGATTTGCCTGCGAAAAAGTGTCCAAAATGTGGAAAAAATTTGAACAGGGACGGACAGGACATTCCATTTGAAACGTTTTTGGGATTTGATGGTGATAAGGCTCCGGACATAGACTTAAATTTTTCAGGTGAATATCAATCTCGCGCTCATAAATACACTGAAGAGTTGTTCGGCGAAAAATATGTTTTTAAAGCAGGGACAATCTCGTCTGTTGCAAGTCGAACTGCGTATGGCTTTGTGATAAAATATTTGGAAGAGCAGGGGATATCCGCAAATAAGGCGGAGGAAACAAGGCTTGCTAAAGGTTGCGAGGGAATTAAAAGGACAACAGGTCAGCATCCTGGCGGCATGGTTGTTGTTCCGTCTGGCTATGATATATATGACTTCACGCCAATTCAGCACCCCGCGGACGACGCAAAAAGTTCCATAATAACAACGCATTTTGACTTTCATTCGCTTCATGACACAATCTTAAAGCTTGATTTATTGGGTCACGATGTTCCGACGATGTATAAATATTTAGAGGATTTGACCGGGAAAAAGGTCAGCGATGTTGATATGAGCGACAAAAAAGTCATCAGTTTATTCACATCCACAGAGGCTTTGGGGGTTGAGAGCTCTGAAATTTATAGCCAAACAGGGTCGCTTTCTTTGCCGGAGATGGGGACGAAATTTGTTCGCCAGATGCTTGTTGACGCGCAGCCAAAGTGTTTTTCCGACCTGCTTCAAATTTCCGGTTTGTCTCATGGGACGGATGTTTGGCTTGGAAACGCGCAGGACCTGATTAAGGAAGGAACTTGCAAAATTGGCGATGTTATTGGGACGCGTGACAGCATTATGACTTCGCTTATGCACAAGGGTCTGGAGCCAAAAATGGCGTTTAAAATTATGGAAATCACACGAAAAGGCAAGGCGACAAAGCTTTTGACAGAAGAACACAAAAAGCAAATGAGGGATCACGGCGTCCCAGAATGGTTTATTGAAAGTTGTCTGAAAATAAAATACATGTTTCCTAAGGCCCACGCTGCCGCATATGTTATCGCAGCGATTCGGCTTGGGTGGTATAAAATTTATGAACCACTTGCATATTATGCCACATATTTTACAGTTCATGGGGGTGATATAGACGCTGATGCTATTGTTCGCGGAAAGGACGCTGTTAGGATAAGAATTAGCGATTTGATGGCTAAAGGAAATGATCGTTTAGCCAAGGAAAATGAAATGTTGGATTCGTTGCTGGTTGCAAATGAGATGCTCAGTCGAGGCTTTGAATTTTTGCCTGTTGACATATATTTATCGCATGCAAATCAATATATCGTTGAAGGCGGAAAAATCAGACTGCCGTTTACATGTTTAAAAGGGCTTGGAGAGGCGGCGGCAAAACGTCTTTTCGAGGCGGCGTCGGACGGAGAATATATATCAATCGAAGACTTGGTTGAGCGGACGGGAGCATCAAAAACTGTTATTGAATGTTTGAAAGAGATGGGCGCTTTAAGTCATTTGCCTGAAACCAGCCAAATTAGTTTATTCACATTATAAATTTTCAAAGGAGTTGCATTTTTATGATTAGAAGAGATTATGAATATGAGCAGGTTGAGTTTATATCCAAACTTTTATATACCATACTTTTTCCACAAAAGTCTAAAAAATTCAACATAAACGATTATAAATTCGACACAAGATCCTTGGAGCTGAAACTAGATTTGATGGATTTGATCAAAAAGAACAAATTTAATGATGCTGAAGACATGCTTTTTGAGCATATTGCCGAAGATGAGAGGGAAAATCGAGGAAATGGGAGCTTGAGGGTTGCGGTTTGGTTTTATCTTCAGCTCAACCATATTGACAAAGAGACTTTGGAGGCGAATGACTTTTCGAGAAGGGAAGTCTTGGAGGGAATTCAAGAAATAGAGCAAAAAGCGATGAATAGTTGAGTTTGATTGTTTTTAGGAGAAATAATGGAAAAATATGAAGTTTTAAAAAATATTTTCGGATATGATTCATTTAGACGAGGTCAGGAAGAAATAATCGACAACATACTTCAAGGAAGAGATGTTTTGGGAATAATGCCGACGGGAGCGGGAAAATCTGTTTGCTTTCAGGTTCCGGCGTTGATGATGAGCGGAGTGACTTTGGTTGTTTCGCCTCTGATATCTTTGATGAAAGACCAGGTCAGGCAGCTCATACAAAACGGCGTGGCTGCAGCCTATTTAAACAGCAGTTTGTCGGCAGGTCAATATAGAAAAGCCGTGTATAATATTTTGCACGGAATGTATAAAATAATATATGTTGCTCCAGAAAGACTTGCAACATCGGGTTTTTTGGAACTTGCGAATTCGATCAACATTTCAATGGTTGCTGTTGATGAGGCGCACTGTGTTTCTCAATGGGGTCACGATTTTAGACCAAGCTATTTGAAAATATCTGACTTTTTGGACTTTTTAAAACAACGTCCTATTTTTGCCGCATTCACAGCAACTGCAACAAAAAATGTCCGCGAAGACATCAAAAATTTGTTAAAATTAAACAATCCATATTGTGTGGTGACTGGTTTTGAAAGAAAAAATTTATATTTTGATGTTATTCAAACGAGCGAAAAGGGGAAACTGTCCGAGCTGTTGAAACTGCTAGACAAAGTGCGTGATGAGAGCGTGATAATTTATTGCGGAACAAGAAAAAAGGTTGAAGAAGTGTTTGAAATTTTAGCCAGAAGAGGCTTTAGAGCCGCTAGATATCATGCAGGGCTTAGCGACGTTGAAAGAAGGCGAAATCAAGAGGACTTTATATATGACAAAAAGAACATATTTGTTGCGACAAACGCTTTTGGCATGGGGATTAACAAAGCGGACGTCAGGATGATTGTTCACTTTAACATGCCCAAAAACATAGAAAATTACTATCAAGAAGCGGGCAGGGCGGGCAGAGATGGAGGAGCCGCGAAGTGTATCATGCTTTACTCGGATTCAGATTTTTATTTAAACAGCTTTTTTATAAATAATGTTGTCAATGACCAATTAAACGCCGAACAATTAGAAAATATTAGAAACCAGGATTATAAAAACCTATCTAAAATCATACGCTATTGCAAGGGAAATAGCTGTTATCAGCAATATATTTTAGAGTATTTTGGAGAAAATTCAAATTCTTGCAAAAATTGTGGCAATTGTTTATCTGAATTTGAACAGGTTGATTTAACAGCGCAAGCCAGAAAAATTTTTTCATGTATAGTTGAAACTGATGAAAAATATGGTATAAACATGGTGTGTGATATATTGAAGGGCAGCAGAAATTCGAGAATTTTAGATTTAGGCTATGACTCAATACTTTCATATGGCGCTCTAAAAAAAATCAAACTTGTCGATTTAAAGAGTTATATTAGAGAATTAATATTTGATGGCTATCTTTTTTTAGATGGCGGAGAATATCCAACGCTAAAAATGACGCAAAAAGCCAAAAATGTTTTAACAAACGGATTAAATCAGAGAGTGGTCTTAAAAAGGCGAAAATCTCGAAAAAATATTTTTAAAACCAACAAAACTCAAATTAATGATAAAATTTTGTATGATGCAATTTCTAGATTGCGGACCTCTTTAGCAGATTCGCAAAATGTTCCTTCATATATAATTTTTTCAAACAAAACTATAATTCACATCTGCAAAGCTTTGCCGACCAAAATAGATGATTTATTTGACATTACAGGACTTGGGCAAAATAAAATCAGAAAATATGGTAAATATATAATAGATGTTGTTAATAATTATCTTGTGAATGCTTCGAAATAGACTCAATTGGGACAAATATAACCCAAAAAATCCACTTTTCAAAATAAATTAAAAAAAATGTTTGACAACTGGGTCCAAAATGGTATATAATTATCTCGTTGGGTTACACTTGTTCTAGAAGTTTTTAGTTGACTAGAAGGGCGGGGATTATTGACTATGGCGATGATAAATAAAATAACTCCTAACATATATTACCATATTATTTCTAAAAAAACTGACAAGGTTCTTGATATTGACGCTGTTGCCGGATCTGAAAACGGGGGAGCGGTTCAGCTGTATGACAAAATTGGAAGCGAAAATCAGCAATTCAAGTTCGTTTTGGCAGGGGATGGGCTGTATAAAATAGTTTGCAGAAGTTCAAAAAAGCCAATAGATATCGTTTCGGTTGGCTCGTCAAACGGAGCTTGGCTCCATCAATGGGAAGACTCTTCAGTTGAAACCCAAATTTGGAAGGTTAAATTCAATAAAGATGGATATTTTAAAATTATTTCCAAATATTCGTCTCGAGTTTTGGATGCGGGACTTGAAGGGGTTAATAATGCTCGCGTGAAAATATGGGATGATTTCGATTCGGATAACCAACTTTGGTATGTTGAAAGGCCGTCGTCAAATTCTGGCGCAGGCTCTAAAGAAACTGATTCGAATGAAAAAATCAAGACTAAAATCAAAGATATGTTAAAAAGGAAGAAAAATTAATGCATGTTAATATAAAAAAATTAAAAGAAAACGCAACCATTCCAACCAAAGGCAGCCGATATTGCGCTGGGTATGACCTTTATTCCTGCCTTTTGGAGCCAGTTACAATCCAGCCCGGCGAAACGGTAAAAATTCCAACCGGGCTGGCTGTTGAAATTCCGCAAGGATATGCGGGGCTGATATTTGCAAGGAGCGGCTTGTCAACCAAAAAAGGCCTTGCGCCTGCTAATAAAGTTGGCGTTTGCGACAGCGACTATCGAGGCGAATATATTGTTGCGCTGCATAACCACAGCAATCAAAGCGCTGTTGTCAACCCAAAAGAGCGGATTGCTCAGTTGGTTGTTGTTCCGTTTTTGGAAGTTGATTTTGTTGAGGTTGACGATTTAAGCGAGACAAGTCGTGGGGCTGGCGGATTTGGGTCGACAGGGGAGTGAATGGAAAGAATTTTTTAGATTTAATTCATTTTTTCGTCTGATAGTGGATTTTTTATCACAGCTTCTTTAATCATTTGATTTGAGGTGTGGGTGTATATTTCGGTTGTTCCTATATTGACGTGACCCAGCAGTTCTTTTAAAATCAAAATGTCAACTTTGCCGTGTTGATATAGCAAGGTTGCCGCGGTGTGTCGAAGTTTGTGGGGGGAGTATCCTTTGCCTGAAAGCCCAGCCTCCTTAAGCGCGGCCTGAACGATTTTTTGGACCTGTCTTGCGCCGATTCTTTGTCCAGTTCTTTTCGACAAAAACAGGGCCTGTGTGTTTTTGGATATTTTTATTTGGCTTCGTTCTTTTTCGAGATATTCGCCAATAGCACACATGCACGCTTTATTTAAAAAAACCACTCTCTCCTTGTTTCCTTTTCCAAGAAGAGTCAGGCTGTTTGCGTCCATTTTGATGTTTTCTAAATCTATTCCAACAAGCTCTGACAGGCGCATTCCGCAATTCAAAAACAGCGTCAAAATGCAGTAGTCTCTGAATTTGTTTGGAGATTTGGATTTTGCTTTGGCGCCAAGGAGTTTTTTGCTCTCATTTATTGAGAGGTATTTTGGCAGAGTTTTTTTCAGCGACGGCATTTCAAGATTTTCGACAGGATTTTCCTCCAAAATACGCAGGTTCACAGTGAGATATTTAAAAAAACCACGAATTGAGCTAACTTTGCGGGCGCGCGCTCTTGCGGAGTTGTTTTTTTCTTTCATAACAAAGTTTAAATATTCATATACATCCAACAGTTTTATTTTTTTTATTAAATCTATATTAATATCGTCAATTTTTATATTTTTTAATTCTGCGTTAGAATCTGCTAATTTTTTATGTAATTTATAGAATCGAAAAAAATTTTGCAAATCCACAGCATACGCAGCAGCAGTTCGCAAAGAACGATTTTTGATTGTTGTTATATATGATAGATATTGTCGGACCAATTTAGGTAAATTTTCATATTCTTGCGTTGATGTTGACAATTTAACCCCTCCAAGTTCGTTAAATTTTCATTTAGCGAATCACTAATTCAAATCTTTTTTCAAACATTTTCTAATGATGCTGCCTTTTTTAGCCCTGCCTTTAAACGCTATGCAGAGTTTCATTTGAGAATGTTTGGCTGAAATGATTGGTTCTTTTTGCTCGTTTAGAATTTTTTCAACTTTAAAACAAAACGGCTTTTCTTTGGGCTGAAAAATTTCAACAATATCTCCAACTTCAAACTTATTTTTTTGTGTGCAATATAAAAATTTCCCATCACAATCATCTACTATGGCAACAACGTCATAATTTCGAATATATCCACCATTTTCATAATACTGTCCCTGAGATGGTTTTCCAAATAAAAATCCTTCATGATAATGCCTATGACTAACTTTTAATAATTCATCTTTAATCCAATTGGGCAGGAAATAATCGTCATTTTTTTCAAGTATCTCAGTTGCCATTTTGTATGAATTAGTTACGACAGAGACATAATGTGAAGATTTGGCTCGGCCTTCTATTTTAAAACTTTTAACTCCAGCATTAGATAATTTATCAAGGTGTTCAATTAAACATAAATCTTTTGAATTTAATATATAACTCCCATTTTTATCTTCAAATATAGGAAAAAATTGACCAGGTCTTTTTTCTTCAACCAAATGATATCCCCATCTACACGGCTGCGCGCACTCCCCCCTGTTTGCGTCCCGCCCAAGCAAATATTGCGATATTAAACATCTTCCTGAAAATGACATACACGTTGCGCCATGAACAAAGCATTCAATTTCTAAATCGCTTGGAGTTTTTTGGGAAATTATTTTTATGTCTTCCAAGGGCAATTCCCTGGCCAAAACAACCCGCCTGGCGCCAAATTCAAACAATGCGTTCGCAGTTTTGTAGTTCATGACGCCTGCTTGCGTCGAAATGTGTATGGGAATTTTGGGGGCGAATCTTTTAGCTACCATGAGCGTCCCGAAGTCGGAAATAATTAATGCGTCAACGCCAATGTCCTGCGCGTTTTGCATGAATTTTTGCAACTTTTCAACTTCCCTGTTTGTTGGAACAGTGTTGCAGGTTAGGTATATTTTCACACCATTTTCATGCGCGAACTCAACAGCTTTTTCCAGCAAATCATCATCAAATCTGGCTGCGCTGGATCGCATGCCAAAAATTTCGCCTCCTAAATAAACCGCGTCTGCTCCATAAAAAACTGCAGATTGAAGGCATTCCCAGTCTCCAGCCGGAGCTAGAACTTCGTGTCTATTTTTCACAAATTCGCAACTCCCAACTTTTTCAAATTTAATTCATGCTCATTCAAAGTTTTAGCATAAAAGACCTCGCCAGTTTTAATATTAGCACAAAAATAGTAAAAATCAGTTGGATCCGGATTTATAGCCGCTTTTATAGCACTAACGCTTGGATTGCAAATCGGCCCAGCTGGAAGGCCATCGGATTTATATGTGTCATAGCTGTTTGCTTTGCTTTCGTCAAAATAACCAATTTTTTTCATATCTTTTTTAATTTTTTGAGCATATTTACTGGTTGGATCACACTGCAATCGTCTATATTCTTCAGGATTTTTACGCCTATTGTGTATAACAGAAGAAATCTTTCTCATGTCACCTTCATTACTGGTCTCCGCTTGAATGATTGAAGCTGTTGTCACTATTTCCCACAAACTCATGCCGCTATTTTGAATTTCCTCACGCAAATTCGCTAAAACATTATCGGTTTTTTCCAGAATTTTATTGGCAATGGATTTGGGAGTTGAGCCAGAATCCAGATAAAATGTACATAGAGCGCAAAAACCCTCCATGGGATAATATGCTCCAGATAGCTCGGATTGCTTTATATCTCTGGCAAAATCAAACTTTGAATAGTTTTCCTTATTATTTAACTCCTCCAAAACCTCTTTCGGGTCAATCAAAGACTGGGATGAATTAGTTTCACACATATCGAACATATCGAGTCCATCAAAAATCACGAATTTGGTTTGACTAATATTGTTGCGGTCAGACGATAAAATATTAATAATTTCATCATAGTTCATTGAAGTGTTTAATTTAAATGCGCCATGCTTTAAATTAGCCTGTCCAGTAAAAGATGCGTATGCCGAAAATATCCATGGATAGCTTATAATATCATTCTCGTTTAATATATATGCTATTTTAGAAGTTGAGCTCCCATATGGAATTTCAACAACCTTCTCCTGCCCTCCATATTTAAAAAAAACATACATTTCGTTTAGTATAAGCAGCGAAAACGCTGAAATCAAGATAAAAAAGGAAGCCAAAACCAAAATAATAATGCGCTTTTTGCTAAAACCTTCCGAACCAGACTGACCGCAATCGTCGGATTGAAAATTCTCATCTTCGGCGCAGGAATCGTGAACTTTTTTTCGTATACTCACTACATGTTTTTCGAAAAAATCATTAATAAATGACTTCTTTTGATTATTTTTAGCATTAACTTTTTCTTGATTTTTAGCGTCCATGCTCTCAGCCTTTCATTGATTTAACAATTTGTTTTTCAGTCAGTATTAGATCCACAGGAACATCATTTTGGTCTTTAGGGATTGATTTTAAAAGATCAAACTCATAGCACAGCCCAACCGTTTGACAGTTATATTTTTTCAAAAACCGGTCATAATAGCCTTTTCCATACCCTATCCGATAGCCATTTAAATCAAAAACCATCCCCGGAACCACACACAAAAATTTTTGAAGTTTAGAGACATCGCAAAATTCGCTTGTCCTAGCGTCCGGCTCCAGTATTGAAAAATTTCCAACTCTAAGCCCATTCACTGAATCTATAAAGTAAAAACTCAAAGTTAAATTTTTGGCGCTTGAAACCGGAACAGCAACTTTTTTTCCAACTTTAATTGAATATTCAATGATTTTTCTAGTGTCAACCTCGAGCTCGGTTGAAACATATGTTAAAATGACTTTTGACTTTATAAAGCAATCTAGGGAAATAATCCTTTTGAAAATATTGGAATCGCTGTCTGATTTTTTTTCCCTGGTCATTAATATTCGATTGTTCATGTGTTTTTTGCGCAGAGCGGCTTTGCGATTTGATGCATTTAAAGCACCCATTTCACTTGCCCAGCGATTTCATCAGCCTCTTTCTTCCCTGCTAAATACTCAATTATTGCAAACGAAAATTGCTGAGCTGTCCCTGGGCCGCGCGAAGTTATCACGTTTTTATCGATAACCACCGGCTCAAACGAAATTTTAGCTCCTCTCAATTTTTGCTCAAATCCAGGAAAACAACACGCCTTTTTTCCTTTCAAAAACCCTAGCTCACCCAATATCGAAGGAGCAGCACATATCGCAGCAATACTGCTGTTTGCATACGCACTTTTCAAGCATTCGATGACTTTAAAATTGGATCTCAGATTTTGGGTCCCGCTCATTCCCCCCGGCAAAATTATCATATCATTGCTTTTATCTGGATCATATTCATCGATTGTCATATCCACTTCAACCGTCATTTCGTGTGAACCAGTGATTCTTTTTCCGCCAACCCCGACAGAACACACCTCGATGCCGGCTCTTTTTATATAGTCAAACGGGGTTATCGCCTCCACTTCTTCAAAACCATTAGCCAAAAATAAATACACCATATTTGTTCTCCTTGAACTAAAAATTTAAATTGTTGATTAATTTTATAATTTTTTGAGATATTTTTTCAACCGGCAAAACGCCAGCCTCGCAGTCACACTTAATAACATTCCAGCCCATTAATTTAGAAGAATATATTGCTGCTTCCCTACATTTTATTAAATATTCCAAATTTTTTTCATGTATATCTTTTTTTTTGGACTCATTACAGCGAGTATTAATCAATCTTTGAGAAATTATAGGATCCAGGTCAAGATATATTAGACAAGTCTCTTTTGGCAGGCCTAATTTGAAAAATTCATAATCATATAACCAATTTATAAAATAATCCCACTCGGTTTTCGGCAATTTGACCATTTGATGAATCGCATTTGAGCTAACATATCGATCTGAAATTATTATCTTGCCTTCTAGATAATCCCGCTCCCAATCGGTTCTATAGCCTATATAGTGGTCACAAGCATAAAAACTCGTTGAAGCATATGCATTAACTTCAAAGGGATTTTCAGAAATTTTGCCGCCCAAATATAGCCTGACAAGCGCGGAAGAATCGCTTTCATATCGCGGATATTCAATTTGCCTGACAAATTTTCCTTGTTTTTTGAGATTTTTTGCCAAAATTTTTGCTTGGGTTGCTTTTCCGCTACCGTCCAGGCCGTCTATAACTACCAATTTTTTCATATATTTCGCCGTTTGCCCTTTATTTTTTCAATTTTCTCCCTAACCTCACTCGCCTTTTGGCAGGACATCCTTCCTTCGGAGCACGCGCCACCCACACAAGACGGCCCCGCATTTTTAAATATCGAAGGAGCAACCTCAGCAACGAGTGATAACATTTCACACGCCAGTTGATTTATTTCCCACTGAGCACGATTACAACACCTTAAACGAAAAAAATTCAACAAACTTCGCGCGTTCATGGTCAATATCATCTTTGTCGAACACGCATTTGGCAAAACAAATCTCGCGTCTTCAATGCTCATTTTTTCGGCCTTTCTCTCAGCCAGTTTTTCATCAATGCCCAGTTTTAAAAATTTTTGCTTATGTTTGTTTTTTAGCATTTCAGTTATTTTATTATAATACTTTAGATCTTTTTCCATAGCACTCAAAAATATTTCTTTTATCTGCTCATCATTTTCAATTTCCGGCGGAACGACAAAGGCGAAATTTTTCTCATTAACATATCTTTGACTTTGAACACTAAATGAAGCTATTCTGTGTCTGGTTATTTGGGCGAGCAAAGATCTTGAAACGCCCTCGATTGCGAACGTGAAAAACGCGTGTTCCATAGGGCTTTCGTGCCCCATTTCGACGAGCATATCAACAAATTCACTTGCATTTTGATCGTCTATTTTTTCCAAAAGAGAGTCGACGCCTGAAGCGCTATAGCATAATTTTGCAGCGCACGCCACGATGTGCTCAGGATGATTTGAATAATTGATTAATTTAACTTTCATAAAATCATAACCCTAACCGTTTTCTTTCAAAGCCTTTTCCAGCGCAAGAGCCAGCTGATCCGGGCAGGACGTTCCCTTATTTTGGCACGGAATTCCTTTTAATTTTTTTATAACATCATTTGCGTTTTGCCCGCGAACCATAGCTGCAACGCCTTTTGTGTTACCGCTGCAACCGCCTTCAAATTCAACATTTAATATTTTATCTTGATCAAGCTCAATGAATATTTTTCGGCTGCAAACGCCCTTGGGAAGGTATGTATATTTCATTTTTATCCTCCTAAATCTAATAGTCGGGTAAGACTAAGTATAAACCAGTCGCTAAAATTTTCAAATCCTAGCCTATATTATTGCAAATTATTTTCAAAAAGTCAAATGATATATAGTAAAAAATGTTAAATTCTTAAAACAAATCCAAATTAAAGCAAAAATCGGGCGAACAAAAATGTGCAAACAGCGTCAACAATTGCTGAAATCGCTTGAAAAAATGTTAAAGCTGCAAAACGTTTTAGATATAAACCAAGCTCTCCTTTCATGTTTTGATTAAATTTCTGGGGAAATAATGTTTTCAAATTTTTGCTGGAAAATCGAATGCTCTCTCTGCTGCCTAAAATCAGCGCAAATGTTGATATAAAAGCGGAAGGAAGGATCAACAGCAGGCAAAAAAGAACCCCACCAACTCCCCTGGAAGAATATAAATACGCTGTGGATAGGCCAACTCCAAGCCCTTGAAAAGCAGGAATGAAGAGGGCGATGGGTTGTCCAATCGAAAAAAAACCAACTAAAAAGAGAATAGTGATCAAAACCATCGAAGAAGAAAAAGAGGAGATCAAAGTTATAATAACAGATTGCTCGGCTCTTTTGCTGATAAACCTCTGCATAACGCCCCCCAATTGGGCCAAAGCTTCGTCTTGATTTAAGCCAATCAGCGCAGCTCCATATATCATCCCTAAAACAAACAAGGCGAACAAAACTTTAATCAAATTAAATTTTTTTAAATATATTGAAAAAAAAGCCTTTTGTCTGATTTTTGGCGCATGTAGCATAAAAACACATCCTTTGTCTTTAATATAACTATTAATAAATGTTTATGTTGGACATGTTTTTAATATTACAACCCCCACTTGGATTTTATTTTGAAAGCTCAAACGCCCTCTTTGAAGTTTGCTCGCAAGTTTTTTCAAGGATTTCAACAAACCTATTTTCTTCCAAAACCGAAAGCCCCGCCAAAGTTGTTCCCCCGGGAGAACTGACGTCTTTTATTAAATCGTCTGGACTTTTCCCTGAGCTCAAAAGCATCTGCGCGCTTCCCTTTAAAGATGCGCAAAATAAATTCAAAGCAGTTTCTTCGTCAATTCCCTTTTGTCTTGCAAAATTCAAAAAGCCTTTAGCAAATGCATATACGAAAGCGGGAGAAGAGCCATTTATTGGAATTATATCGTTCATTTTGTCTGCCGGAACAGTGTATACTTCGCCGCTGATGGAAAATATTTTTTTAACAAAATTGAATGATTTGTCGTCAACCTCAGTTCCTCGAGCGATCGCCGTTGCGCCATGGCCAATCAAAAGAGGCGTGTTTGGCATAACCTGAACAAACTTAGGGACAAATCCTATGGCGTCTGCAACATATTCTTGAGTTATTCCAGCAGCTATGGAAACAATGACGTTTTTTTCGGACAGTTCTGACTTGATCTGGCTCAAAACATCCGGAAAATTTTGCGGTTTAACAGCCAAGATAATATATTCACATCTTCTAACAACTTCCGGCGAGGATTGACATATAACAACCCCCATTTTCCCAAGCAAATCATAGTTATTTCGACTTATATCATACGCCATAGCGCGCATGCCAATCTTATTTGAATATAGCCTAGAGATAATGGCTTTGGCCATCTGACCTGTTCCAATAAATCCAACAGTATTCAAATTTAAACCCTCCTTAAAACATTTTTAGCCCAAAGCGGCTTTAATCATTATTGCGCACTCAATTCGCTTTTTTTCCATTTCGCAACTAATTTTATATGGCTTTAAAATATTTCCCGCATATTGATGGTTGTTAGCATTACACCCTCCGCTGCAGTAAAACCTGGCCCAACAATTTTTGCATTCTTCTTTATGAAAAATTGTCGTTTTAGAAAAATCCTTTTTAATCTTTTGATCTAACTTGTTTTCAGCAACATTTCCCATCTTCCACTTTTCAACGCCCATAAGCTGATGACAAGGATATATCCAGCCGTCCGGAGAAATTGCAACATATTCGTTCCCACATCCACAACCCTTGAGGCGCTTTATCAAACACGGCCCTTGATTTAAATCTATCATAAAGTGGAAAAAATTTATCTTATGGTTGTTTTTTTTCTTTTGGACTATTTTATTTGCAAGCAGCTCATATTGTTCAAAAATTTTTGGCAAATCTTCTTCGGTTATCGCATATTCACAGCTTGAGTCGCAAACAACCGGCTCAACCGAAATTTGATCAAATCCGCAATCGTTAATATGCAAAACATCTTTTAAAAAGTCAAGGTTATATTTTGTGAAAGTCCCTCGAACATAGTAGTCTTTGTCTTTTCGCCCCTCAACCAGCTTTAAAAATTTTGGCAATATCAAGTCATATGACCCGCTCCCATCAACACGCCTGCGAACCCGATCATTGATTTCCCTTCGCCCATCCAACGACAAAACAACATTATTCATGTGGTGGTTTATGTATTCTATCTTTTCATCATCAAGCAAAACGCCGTTGGTTGTTATTGTGAAACGAAAATTTTTGTTGTTGTTTTTTTCACGATTTTTTGCATATTCGACTGTTTCTTTAACGACATCAAAATTCAAAAGAGGCTCTCCTCCAAAAAAATCAACCTCAAGATTCCTTCTTTTCCCCGAATTCTCTATCAAAAAATCTATGGCTTTTTTTGCAACCTCCATAGGCATCAACTTTCGACCTCCGCCAAAATCCCCAGTTGACGCAAAGCAATATTTGCATCTTAAATTACAGTCATGCGCAACATTAAGACACATGGCTTTAACTGGAGAATTTTCGGCTAAGCGTTCATATTCATCCGCGCTGATATTACTTTCACTAAACAGACAATTACTTGCATATAACGAATATATCTCATCATAGCTGTTTTTTACGTCATCTTGAGAATATTCAGGAAACTTTTCGAAAAGCTCATTCGGACATTTTTTTTGCATCGGAGCGCCAAGACCATCAAGCATTTTAAAAGCAAGATCGTCCATAACAAAAACTCCGCCGCTTTCAACGTCCAAAACTATATTATAGCCAGACATAGTATATTTATGAATCATTTGAATTTAGGCAATAGGTTTCAAAAAAATTATACTGCCACAACTCCCTCCCCCACACACACTGTTAAATTTTCCTCTAGCACACCAAATCAGTCGCTTAAATGGCGCGATCTTCGTCTTTTTCGCATTTCTGATTTGCAACTGTGCAGGATGTTTTGCAGGCAGATTGGCAAGACGTTTGACACTCACCACATCCACCTTCACACGCTGTTTGCTTAAGGTTACCCTCGTTTAAGGATTTAATATGCTCCACAACTCATCACTCCAAAATCAATATTTTTTTTATACAACAAAGAGAGTATATCATATTTTAAAATCAAATTCAAGACCATTTCGACATTTATTTTAAAAAATTTTTTAAGCTAAACGCGATATAGCAAATCCGTCACGGAAGGAATTGGCCATATGTTTTTAGGAATGGATTTTTCAACATCATCAACATGCTTTCTCAAAATAGTCATGTTTTTAAGAACCAATTCACAATAATGCGTCGCCTTTTCCAGCTTGCTTTCAAAATCATTTTTATCAAGCGATTCGCCCAGGTTATTTTTAGCCATGGTGATTTTGTCAATCGACTTTGAGAGCATATTTATACTATCCAAAAGCGTTTTGTTTTCAATTCCACATTCCTTTAAATTCAGGTATGTTTTGCTGAGTTTGGCGCTATATTCAACAATTGCGGGAAGAATTTGGCGACTGGTCATTTCAAGCATTGTGTGGGCTTCTATGCTGATTGTGTTGCAATAGATTCCAAGCATTATGTCGCGCCTTGCATAGCATTCAGATCTTGAAAAAACTCCGAAATGCTCAAACATTTCTATGTTTTCTTTTTTAATGAATTCGCCAGACGCTTGGACTGTGTTTTTCAAATTAAAAAGCCCTCTGGACATGGCTTCTTTTTCCCATTTTTTTGTGTATCCATTACCGTTAAAAACTATTTTACCGTGGTCTCTAACAGTTTCCGAGACTATTTTTGAAACAGATTTATCTAGATTGTTTTCATTTTCCATAATATCCGCAAAATATTCCAAAGACTCAGCAACAATCAAGTTTAAAACAGTTGTTGACAAAGAAATCGACTCAGATGCGCCAAGCATTCTGAATTCAAACTTATTTCCAGTGAATGCAAATGGAGAGGTCCTGTTTCTGTCGCTGCTGTCTTTAGGCGGATTCGGCAAAATATTAACACGTGTCACTAAAACGCTTGAAGAACTTTTGTCAAAATCCAAATCTCCCGAAGCAATATTTTCTAAAATTTTAGTCAGATATTCTCCTAAAAATATGGATATTATTGAAGGAGGCGCTTCCTGGCCTCCAAGACGCCTGTCGTTTCCGGCAGAAGCCGCGGTCATTCGCAAAAGCCCAGAATGCAAATCAACAGCCCGTATAACAGCGCACAGGAAAATCAAAAACTGGAGGTGTTCCTCTTTGGTTTTTCCAACTTCAAACAAATTTTTTCCAGAGTTTGTTGCAAGCGCCCAGTTATTGTGTTTTCCGCAGCCATTAACATATTCAAAAGGCTTTTCATGCAAAAGGCAAGCCAAGTCATGTTTTTTTGCGATAACCCTCATCATTTCCATTGTCAGCTGGTTGTGGTCTGCTGCCAAATTACAAGACTCAAACATTGGAGCCATTTCGTGCTGAGCAGGAGCGACTTCGTTGTGTCTGGTTTTAGAGCATATTCCTAATGACCACAAGGTTTTGTCTATGTCATGCATATATTCAGAAACTCGAATCCGAATTCGGCCGCAATAATGGTCATTCATTTCCTGCCCTTTAGGAGGCTTGGTTCCAAACATTGTTCGCCCGCATATTTTCAAATCCAAGCGTTTTTCATAATTTTTCCTGTCTATTAGAAAATATTCTTGTTCTGCCCCAACAGTTGGAATAACACGAGTTGTTGAGTTGTCTCCAAAAGCTCGAAGAATCCTGACTGCCTGCTCTGAAACGGCGTCCATAGATTTTAAAAGCGGGGTTTTCGCGTCAAGAGCTTCCCCATTATATGAACAAAAAGCGGTTGGAATATATAGGGTTTTTCCTTTAACAAAGGCAGGCGAAGTGCAGTCCCATGTTGTGTATCCCCTGGCTTCAAATGTGTTTCTGAGTCCCCCATTTGGAAAAGATGACGCGTCTGGCTCGCCTTTAATCAACTCTTTTCCAGAAAATTCAAGCTCGGCTTTTTTGTTGCTTGTGTTGATAAAACTTTCATGTTTTCCAGCTGTTATCCCTGTCATTGGCTGAAACCAATGCGTATAGTGGGTTGCGCCGTTTTCAATCGCCCAGTCTTTCATAGCTGCAGCAACGATTGACGCAATATCAGGCTCAAGCGGAAGCGACAGCTCAATAGATTTTTTAAGGCTTTGATATGTTTGGGAAGGCAAATGACGCTTCATAACCTCATCGTTAAAAACCTTTGATCCAAAATTGCTCAATAATTCCAAAATATAAAACTCCTTCGCATAAAATTAATAAAAACTTAATAATGCCCAGACTAAATCATTCTCCTAAATAATTTTTAACCATTATTTGAAGAAGTTCGTCTCTGTCTATCCTTCTGATCAGGTTCCTCGCGTTGTTGTAGGTTGTTATGTAGGTTGGATCCTCAGAAAGTATATAGCCAACAATTTGATTTATGGGATTATATCCTTTTTCCTTCAGCGCATCATACACAATCAGCAAAATTTTTTTCATGTTGCTTTCTTTATCGTCGCCCAAGGAAAAAATAACGGTTTTATCTTGCATAACGTTTTACCTCCCACAGAATATGAAAACAGTAAAAAATAACTAATTGACATTATACCACATCCCAATAAAAATAGCAACAATTTATACATAATATTTTTTAGATGATTTCATATCCAGCTAACTTAATCCTGCTGCTGTTTATTTTTATTCTACTGTGGACTGAAATTTTTCACATATATTCAAAAATAGCGTCAGGTTAGGTTATATTTGTCTCCTCAAATGCCTGCGCTTTAAAGATGAGGTTTTTTAAGCGAAAAGACCCGCTTTTAATCAAGCCGTCCTCAATCATGTTCCAAAAAAACAATGCAAAGGCAAGGTAAGCGCCGCCGGCTCACAACAAATTTAAGAGTTAAACCTCACTTAAACAAAAACCCCTTTTGAAAGCGTCCGTAACAAGTGGTAGTTAAGCGCCCTTAAGGGGCTGTCACGCCCTTTGACCTTGGCTTGTTATTGGCGCTTTCAAAGAGGGGGCGCTTTAAATTGGATTGAATTGCTTGGTTAAATTGTGAGCGGGCGGCGCTGAATTCGTTTTTGCATAGTTTTTTAGAACATAGTCAAACATGGCTTGAAAAAGCGAATTTCTTTAATTTTGTTATTATATTTTCAGATAAGGGATTAATGGGACAAATATAACCCAAATCCACATTTAATAAATTTTTTGAAAATTTTTTATTTTAATCTTACGTAAGCGAAAGGCGTTTTTGAAAGCGTTCGTAATAAGTGGTGGGTTTGCGCCCTTGAGAGACAAAAACAACCTAATCCAGCAAAATATTTCTGACTTGAGAGCAAAAATATAAAGATCCAAAAAAAACAACCGCGCCGTCTCTTCCGGCCAAATTTTTAGCAGTTTTAATGGCAATTTGTGAATTTTTTTCAACCAAAGCATTAAATTTTAGATCGGTTGCAGCTTTAAACAAACATTCCGCGCTGACAACGCCGTCAAAATCCATCTCCGTTATGATTAATTTATCAAACCTGTCTTTTATTTTAGCCAGAGCCGCCCGGTAATCCTTGGTTTTTAGCATGCTGACAACGCCAATCAGTGGAGTTTTTTCGAATAAAGTCAAAGATTTGCTAAGAGCAGTCACACCGTCAGGATTGTGCGCGCCGTCTAAAATAGTTAAAGGAGTTTCACATATTTTCTCTAGTCTGGCCGGGATATGCGCAAAATATATGCCTCTTTTGATATATTTTGCGTCTATTCCTATTTTTAAGAGAGAAGTCACAGCGAGCATTGCGTTGGAAATTTGATGCTGTCCGATAAGCTTGGTGCGATAGCGAACGCCGCCATATGTCCACACATTTTCACTTGAATCACACACTTTAACGCAGGGTTCGGGGGGATATATCAATTCCACGCCCTTGCTCAAACAAATCGAATCGACAACCTTTTTGACCGCAGCAGGCTGGTTCCTGTCGCATATGCAAACGCTTCCAGGCTTTAAAATTCCCGCCTTTTCCCAGGCAATTTGAGCAATATCCGCCCCCAATTCATTTGTGTGATCATGCGAAATGTGCGTAAGTATCGCAACTTCAGGCGGTAAAATGACGTTTGTTGAATCCAAACGCCCGCCCATTCCCGCCTCTAAAACAACTATATCACAATTATTAGAATAAAAATGACTCATTGCAATAGCTGTTGTTATGTCGAAATTACTGCACACGATTCCATTATTTTCCAAAAATTCAACATGCGGCCTAATCAGTTGGATTATTTTCAGCAACTCTTCTCTTGAAATCATTTTTCCGTCAATTTGAATTCTTTCCCTATAACTCAAAATGTGTGGTGATGTGAACAGGCCAGTTTTAAAACCCGCTTCAAAAAGAGACGACGAACAAAACGCAGCCGTCGAACCCTTCCCATTTGTCCCGGCGATGTGGATATATTTAAGCTTTTTGTCTGGATTCCCCAGCCGCTCCAAAAGCCTGGAAACAGCACTCAGATCATATCTTTTAACGCTGAATGCAGGCACGCCTTCAAGCCACCCCATAGCTTCCTCATATGTCATTTTAAATCCTCAATGCTCCTGTTGGTTTTTTCCAGTTTTTGCTTTATTTTCCGAAGCTTTTCACGCTCTTTTTCAACAACCTGCTTTGGCGCTTTGTTGATAAAATTCTGATTCGACAGCTTTTTTTCAAAAATATCGAGCTCTTTTTCACAAAAATCTTTTTCTTTCAAAAGTCTCTCTATTTCTTTATTTTTGTCTATTAAATCATCAAGAGGCAAGAATATTCTAGCAGAATCAGTCACAACCTGAACACATTTTTGCGCCAACTCAGAATCTAAATGATCAATAATTTCAATATTCTCACAGCAAGCCAACTTTTTAAAAAATAACGAACAATTTTTAAACACATCAACAAATTTAGTTTCAATATATGCATTAGATTTTCTGGAATTAGCAACACGCATTTTCGATCGAATATTTCTGATGCTTTTTATCGAATCAATCACTTTTTCGAATTTATCACTCTCGAGTTCAAAATTTAAGTCTTCACTGCATTTGGGCCAGTCAGAAATCATTATGGATTCACCCGCATTAGAAATGGCAGAATATATTTCTTCTGTGATAAATGGCATAAACGGATGCAAAAGCTTTAAAGATATATTTAACACATAAACTAAAATTTTTTGAACATTTAGAGAATTTTCATCTTTTTTTAGCAACCGCGTTTTAGACAATTCTATATACCAATCACAAAAAATATCCCATATAAAATCATATATTTTTTGCGATGCGATAGAAATCTCAAACTTTTCTATATTTTGCGTCATTTCCTTAATTAGTATGTTGGCCTTATTTAAAACCCACTTATCCTCCAACTCAAGCCGCTTTGGCAAAGTCAACAAATCAGCCCCAAAGTCAATGTTCATCAAAACAAACCTGCTGGCGTTCCAAAGTTTATTTGCAAAATTTCTCGCTGCAATGACTTTTTCTTCACTATATCGCAAATCATTGCCAGCATTTGTCCCATTTGCGAGCATAAATCGAAGTGCATCCGCGCCATATTTGTCAATAATTTCCAACGGATCTATTCCATTTCCCAAAGATTTAGACATTTTTCGCCCTTGTTGGTCTCGAACTAGTCCGTGGATAAAAACATGCTTAAATGGAATATTTTTAGTGTTTTCAAGTGCCGAAAAAATCATCCGAGCAACCCAAAAAAATATTATATCATAGCCCGTGACCAAAGTATCGGTGGGATAAAAATATTTATAATCATCAGTCTCATCAGGCCAACCAAGCGTTGAATATGGCCACAAAGCCGAAGAAAACCATGTATCTAGAGTATCTTCGTCTTGAGTCAAATTTTTACCACAACATTTCGGACAGGAATCCGGATCTGCCTTGGAAACAATAATCTCACCGCAACTTTGACAATACCAAGCCGGTATGCGATGACCCCACCATATCTGCCGCGATATACACCAGTCTTTGATATTTTCCATCCAGTTAAAATATATTTTATCAAATCGATTTGGTATGAAAACTATCTCTTTATTTCGAACAACATCAATTGCAGCTTTAGAAAGTTTATCCATCCTAACAAACCATTGTTTGGAAATTTTCGGCTCAACAATCTCCCCGCATCTGTAACAATGTCCAACGTTGTGTGAATGTGGCTCAACTTTGATCAAAAGCCCTAACTCCTTGAGCCGGTCAACAATTTTTTTGCGAGCCTCAAACCTCTCCATTCCAGCATAGTCCCCGCCATTTTCGTTAATGTGCGCGTCGTCAGTGAAGACGTTTATGGGCTCTAAAGAATGCCTCAAACCAACTTCAAAATCATTAGGATCGTGGGCAGGGGTTATTTTAACGGCGCCCGTTCCAAATTCCGAGTCAACATATTCATCTGAAATTATTGGAATCTTTTTATTAATTATTGGTAATATTACATTTTTTCCAACAAATTTCTGATATCTTTGATCATCAGGATTAACCGCAACAGCGACGTCCCCAAGAAGCGTTTCCGGCCTGGTTGTCGCGATTTCAATCCAACCATCACCCTCATCAAAAGGATATTTGATATACCAAAAAGATCCGTCTTCAAGATCATGCTCAACCTCCAAATCCGATATAGACGTTTTGCACTTTGGACACCAATTTATGATCCTTTCTCCGCGATATATCAGTCCATCATTATATAATCTAACGAAAAATTCTCTAACAGCTCTGGAAAGTCCCGCATCCATCGTAAATCTTTCTCTGGTCCAGTCACACGAAGAACCGAGTTTTTTTAGCTGATCAACAATCCTGCTGCCATATTCGTTCTTCCATTGCCAAGCCCTGTCCAAAAATTTTTCACGGCCAATTTGCTCTTTGCTAAGGCCCTCCTGCCTCAATTTTTCAACAACCTTAGCCTCTGTCGCAATCGCCGAGTGATCTGTTCCAGGGAGCCACAGCGTTTCATACCCCTGCATCCTCTTAAACCGAATCAATATGTCCTGAATGGTCTCATCCAGCGCGTGCCCCATGTGCAACTTTCCCGTGACATTCGGCGGCGGAATCACAATTGTATATGGACGTTTATCATAATTTGGAATAGCTCTAAAATATCCACCTTCATTCCACTTTTTATATATCCTATCTTCAAAATTTTCCGGGCTATAAACCTTGCCAATGTCTTTTTGCATATTTTAATTCACCTTGCCTATCCTAAATTTTTTAGTATATTTTAGCCATCAATCAACAATTTTTCAACCAATTCAGAATCGGGATCAACAAAAACAGTTTTATATTTCTCAAAAATAACCATTCCGGGCTTCGCTCCATTGGGTTTATGAACATTTTTTATGGGCGTGTAGTCAACAGGAATCTTGGATCCGCCGCGCCCTTTGCTGTTATACGCAGCTATGATTGCAGCTTCCTCCAAGGTTTTTTCCGAAACCAAACGTCCAGCCGAAAATATGACAACGTGAGAACCGTGAATATTGTGAGTATGCAGCCAAATGTCATTTTTATCAGCTTTCTTTGTTGTTAAATAATCGTTTTGTTTGTTATTTTTTCCACATAAAATAATAAATCCATCTGAAGACATAAATTTTAGGGGCTTGAATTTTTTACTTTTAGTCTTATTTTTTTTTAAATCCAGCCCCCTGCCCGACTCTTTCAAATAATAATTCTCCTGATTAAGCTCCCGAACGATTTCGCCAAGCTCATCCTCGTTAGATGACCTATAAACCAAGTCCAATTCGCTCTCAAGAAATTCCAACTCGTTTCTAGAATTTTCAATTAACTCTTTAAGTTTTTTTTGAGCGCTTTTAGCTTTTTTATAAATTTTATAATATTTTTGTATGTTTTGAACAGGGGTTTTCTCAGGATCTATCTTTAGTTTGACAGGCTTGTTTGAATCATAAAAATTTTCAACTTCAATGACTTTTTGTCCTCTGTGTATGTTATTAATGTTTGCGCTCAACAAATCCCCATATTTTTTATACTCATCCTTATTGCTGACGCTAAAAAGCTCTTTAACGCGAACACTCAGGGTTTTTTCAATTCTTTGTATCTTATTTTCGAGATATCGAATTATATTAGATGAGCGTTGACTTATTTTTTGAATATAATCCCTTTGTGAATAGAAAAAATCCAAAAGTTCGCTGGGGCTTTTAAAAAATTTTTTACTATAAAACTTTCCATATTGAGTTATGTCGATAAATGAAAATTCTTTAGGCATATTTTTTTCAATTAGCGCAACATATTTGAATTCATTCGATTTTATTAGATTGATTAATTTTCTAATCCTGTCAAAAATAGCCGTCTTATCTAATATATCAAAACTTTCAACAAATTTTTCTTGCATATTCAAAGAAAGCTCTCTCGAGATGAGTGGAGAAATGCCTTCAATCGTTAAAAGCAACGCTTTGTCCAAAAAACAGCCCTTGGTTTCACACACTTTGCCAACAATATGCGCTGGGTCATTTTCCAAAATGTTCAGCTTAGTCTTTGAAGGAACCGATTCATACTTGATTTTTGGAAGGACCTGCCGAACTCTCGACATGCTCTCGCTAACCCTTTTTATCGCATCAACTATCACGCCGTTTTTTTTATCATATAGTATAATATTGCTGTGTCTTCCCATTATTTCAACCGAAAGCACATAATTTTCAACATCACCTATCTCACTTTTTGTCTCAAATTCCAAACTAACAACTCGATCAAGGCCGGATTGAAAAACGGAATTCAAACGCCCATTTCCCAAACGTTTCCGAAGCAACAAGCAAAACATTGGCGGATTTTGAGGATTTTTTAGGGCCTTTTGAGTCAAGTGAATTCTGGCGCAAGCTGAATCAGCGCAAATCAACAATTTAACATTTTTCCTGGGATTTCTCAAAAATATCACAATTTCATGCGGCAGTGGTTGATATATTCTGTCTATCCTACTGCCAATATAATCACACAATTCGTTTTTTATCGATCTCAAAAATATTCCATCTAATGCCATGTTTTTTCACCACAACAATAAAAAACAGGATTTTTTTGACTTGCAACAATAAAATTAACATTATTCTTAAATTTATCTCTCAAAACATCTCGCAGCCCGTTGCAAACCAATCTTTCAGTCCCAAAGTGCCCCGCGTCAACAAAACAAAAATCCGCCTCAGCCGCATCAAGCAATATGTGGTGTTTGGATTCGCCGGTAATGAAAGCGTCCGCACCAGCAGCCCGAGCCTCTTTCCACGCAAATTCGCCAGCTCCGCCCAAAACCGCAACATTTTTAATATAGCCACAACAATTAGTCGCTCTGACGGGAATTTTCAATTTTTGCGAAACATATTTGACAAAGCACTCACAATTTAATTTTTCACTCAAACAGCCAATTCTCAAATAATCAGAAAAACCATCAAGAGCCTCAACATTTTTCAACTCCAACGCCTTTGCCAAACAATCGTTAACTCCCCCAACCGCCTTGTCTAAATTGGTGTGTGCGCAGATAACGGACATTTTTGAAGCTATCACCTCGCAAGCTAAATCCCCAAAGCCAATCCTTTTCAAAGGCTCAAATATCACGGGATGATGGGTTATTATGAGGTCAGCGCCCATCTTCTTAGCCTGCTCTAAAACCGATTGAGTTAAATCCAAAGAAATCAAAACATTTTCAACTCTAGCGCCCATATCGCCAATCAAAAGGCCAGAATTGTCAAATTCTTCAGCCAAGTCAAAAGAAGCAAAATTGTCTATATAGTCAAAAATATCAGAAACTAAAATTTTAATCACTTCCATTTGGATAATATTTTACACGCTCTTTCATATTTTTCAATTTTTTCCTCGTTCGAATTTGAAATGCAAAGCCCTTTCAAAATTTTGCTATATTTTTTATACTGACGCCTTAAAAATTCAACAGAATAAGCATTATCTGACTCAGCAAGCTTTCCAACAACACTTTCCTCCAAACTCAATCTTCTCGGCCGCCCACAATATCTAGCATTAACAACACAATATGTTTTATTAAATTCAACAACCGGAACTTCATTTTCAATTTCATACCCGTTTAAACACAAATTTTCTCGAAGTTGCGTCAAAAACGTCTGCGGCTGGAGGATTAAATTTTTATCTTTGTCTTTAAGCCAGTCTTGCTTTAAAATAATTCGCTCAATCAATTTTCCCCCCATTCCCGATATAATCACGTCGTCAACATCATGCGGAACATCACAAAGCCCGTCTGTTAAAATCAATTTTATTCTATCTAGCAGATTATATTTTGCAACATTAATTTTAGCTCGATTTAGCGGCTTATTTCTAACATCAGTCGCATATACACGCCTGCATCCATTCATTGCCAAAAATATTGAAAGATATGCATGATCACAGCCAACGTCCACAGCCACTTGCCCGCAAACCAAGCTCGCAACGGCTTTTAGCCTATCAGATAAAGAAGGCAATTTTTTCAAACCAGCTCCCATCCCCCCTAACCAATTCAAAATCAAGACGCCAATAATTATAGCATATTTCAGCGCAATAAACAACAAAATTACAAAAAATAATTTTCATATACATATACAAATAATAGCTTCCAAATCATGTGATTTTTGTGTAAAATGACATTTTTCAAATGCACATCAACCCTAATTTAACCGCAACAATTCAACAACCAGCCGTTTTAGACGCATAACGTGCGCTTGATTTTTTGATTTAACCACTGTATACTGTTATCTTGAGTATAATTTAAATTAAATGACAACATCCATAAATATAAAAGAGGTTTCTAAATATTATGACATTTTTGAAATTGCCCAAACCCGTCCTGTTTATTATTAAAACTTTAGAAAAAAACAATTTTGAAGCCTACGTTGTCGGAGGATGCGTTAGGGATTATCTGCTCGGAATCAAGCCAAAAGACTGGGATATTTGCACAAATGCGACCCCAACTCAAATTAAGAAAATTTTTTATAATTTCAATATTATCGAAACAGGAATAAAATTTGGGACTATGTCGATTATTATAGACAAAAAATCATTTGAAATCACCACATACAGAAGAGATTTAGAATATGCTAATCACAGAAAGCCCAGCAAAACGCTCTTCATAAACAATTTAAAAGAAGACCTAAAAAGACGAGATTTCACAATAAACGCCATGGCATACAATGATAAATTTGGGATTGTTGACCATTTTAACGGAATAAGTCATATAAAGTCTAAAACCATCTGCTGCGTTGGCAATCCTTCCGAAAAATTTCAAGAAGACGCACTGAGAATCATGAGAGGGATTCGCTTTTGCTCAATTTACGGATTTGATATTGACAAAAAAACCCGAAATGCCATGTTTAAAAACAGTCATTTATTAAATTTTTTATCAACCGAAAGAATATCGTCTGAGTTTTTAAAAACATTACAAGGAAAATATTTGTCAAACGCTTTCAAATATTTTAAAAATATTCTGGTTATAATAATGCCAGAACTTAAATCTTTAACACGCATTCAGTGGAAATTAACTGAAAAATATATATCACAATGCGAAAATTTACTTCAATTAAGACTTGCCCTTCTTTTTAAATTCAGCTATTTTAACAATTTTCAACAAAATAATGATTATATTTTTTTTAAATTATCAAACAATCTCATAATACCAAAAAAATATACAAACCCGGTTGAAAAAATAATAAAAAATCAAAACATGCCCATGCCGTCGAATATAAAAGAAACATGTCACGTTTTACTAAAAATTGATCCAAACACCTATTCAATGATACTAAAATTTAAAAAAGCATGCGCAATAAATTCAAAAAATCACATCAAAAAAATATTAAAAGCACAAAATTTATTAGATATAGTAATAAAAAACAATATCTGTTATTCAAAAAAGCAACTGAAGATTAATGGAGAAGATCTAATAAAAATCGGATATAAACAGGGGCCAGCAATTGGCCAAGCCCTGAACAAAATTTTGAATGAAATCATATCAAAAAATCTAAAAAACGATAAAGATGTCCTAATCGAATTTGCAAAAAAGATAAATAATAATGACTAGGCTCGACTTTTTCTCAATTTGTCAAAAAAATCAGACAAAAGTTTTGAACATTCTTCTCCACACACACCTGAAACCACCTCAGGCTTATGGTTGTATGGCAATTTTGAAAGATCAACCAAAGACCCAAACGATCCAGCTTTGGGGTCAAAAGCGCCAAAAACAACCCTCTCAATCCTGGAATTTATTATCGCTCCAGCACACATAGCGCATGGCTCTAGTGTGACATATAATGTTGAATTCAAGAGCCGCCAACGATCAAGTGTTTCACACGCAGCGTTTATTGCAACAATCTCAGCATGAGCAAGAGAATTATTTAAACGCTCACGTTTATTAAACCCTGTCGAAATTATATCACCATCGCTAACTATAATTGCCCCAACAGGCACCTCGCCCATCTTTGCAGCAAACTCAGCCTGAGCAATTGCCGCTTTCATATATTTCTCGTCATCCAAAATTATATACCACCAAATTTAAAAATAATCATTGTATATAAAAATATCAAAAAATAAAACAATCACAAATAATCAAATATGTCGAATTTTAAAGATCTATTTTATATAAATTAAAAGCGTTTTTCCTGGTCATATCGACAAATTCCTGCGGCAACATACCTTTTATTTGCGCAATTTTGCTGGCGACAAAAACAAGCATCCTAGAATCACAGCGACTTCCCCTGAAAGGCTCCGGCGCCATGTATGGACAATCAGTCTCGATAACAATCCTGTCATTTGGAACAACTTTGGCCGCTTCAGCAGCTTTTTTCGCGTTTTTAAAGGTGACAATCCCCGTAAATCCAATGTTCCACCCCATCTCAACATATTTGCACGCAACCTGTGGGCTCCCGGAAAAACAGTGGATCACGCCGCTAACCTTTGGAAAATTTTTCAAAACAGCCACAGTATCTTCGACCGCATCTCGGCTGTGTATGATGACAGGAACTTCAAGCGACTGCGCAAGTTCAAGCTGCTTTTCAAAAGCATCAAGCTGTCCAGACCTGGAAAAATCAGGAAAATGATAGTCCAGTCCTATCTCGCCAATCGCAACAACTTTGTCTAATTTAGCCAAATTTTCAATCTGATCAAGCCAATCATTAGGCAAATCGTCAACACACGTTGGGTGCACCCCAACAGAACAATAGATAAAATCATATTCGCTCGCCAATTTCACTGAAGCCTTCGAACTCTCCAAATCGGCGCCAACATTGCATATGTTCGAAACCCCAGCGTCATTCATAGACGACAAAATCTGTTCCCTTTCTCCATCAAATTTAGCATCGTCATAATGAGCATGAGTGTCAAAAATTCCAGATAATTTGTTCATATATTCAACGCTCCTTTGAAAATTTTCGATTAATGTATCGAAGAACCGTTTGGAATGGACTCGTCAACAAACAAAACTTTCGCTTCGTTTTCATCCACATCCGCCGCCAAAATCATCCCCTGACTCTCTTCACCACACAATTTGACAGGTTTTAGATTAGAAACAACCACAACTTTTTTTCCAATCAAGTCACAAGGATCATACCACTTAGCAATTCCCGAAACAACCTGCCTCTTCTCATTTCCGTCATCCAAACGCAATTTCAACAATTTTCTAGACTTTTCTATTTTTTCACACTCCAACACCTCAAAAACCTTAAGATGAATTTTCGAAAAATCCTCGATTGTAACAACATTTTCCGGCAATTCCTCTGATTTTCCATAAACACTTTCGTTAAATTTTCTAATTTCCTCAAGTTTTTTAGATTCATCTATCCTTTGAAACAAAACATCAGGTTTTTCTATCTTAACATTAGCCTTTAATATACCAAAACGTTTTAAAAAACTCAAATCATTATTAAAACTATGAATCCTGTCTAAAATATCCTCCGCAACTTTTGGCATAATCGGCAGCAGCATAATGCAAATAAATCGTATACTTTCAGTCAAATTATACAAAATCGTCTTCAATCTTTTCCGATTTTCGTCAGTTTTAGCCAAAATCCAAGGAGAGGTTTGGTCAATATATTTGTTGCAACGCCGAGCCAGCGACATAACAGCAAAAACCGCCTCAGAAACCCTGCATTCATCCATCAAACTTTCATATTTTGAGGCCGAACCAAGCGCAAAAGACTTTAGTTCAGAGTCAACGTCATCCTCAACATCAGGCTCAGGAAGAACGCCACCAAAATATTTATGAATCATGTCAAAAGTTCTCTTAACCAAATTGCCCAAAGTGTTTGCTAAATCAGAATTGAAGGTTGAAATGATGTTTTTATATGTTATAGACCCATCGTGTGAATATGGCATAGCACTGAGCAAATAAAACCTGATCGCATCGGCAGAAAACATCTCACAAAGATCATCAGCATACATAACATTTCCAACCGATTTGCTCATCTTGCTCTCGCCCGCAAGCAACCATGGATGGCCAAAAATCTGCTTAGGCAAAGGCAAATCAAGCGCCATCAAAATCATCGGCCAATATATGGTGTGAAACCGCAGTATGTCTTTTCCAATGATATGCAAATCTGCAGGCCAAAATTTCTTAAATTGTTGACCTGGGTCATAAATATTATATCCAAGAGCGGTTATATAGTTAACCAAAGCATCAAGCCAAACATACACAACGTGATCCGGGTCGAAATCAACAGGAATTCCCCATTTAAACGAGTTCCTGGAAACACACAAATCCTGAAGACCTGGCTTTAAAAAATTGTTAACAATTTCATTCTCACGAGATTTGGGCGCGATAAAATCCATATTATTTTTAATATATTGCACCAACCTGTCAACATATTTGCTGGTTTTGAAAAAATATGCATCTTCTTTGGTTTTTCTGACTTCTCTTGCGCAATCCGGACACTTTCCGTCAATAAGCTGCCCATCCGTCCAAAAAGATTCGCACGGAACGCAGTACCACCCTTCATATTTACTCTTGTATATATCACCATTTTCATATAACTTCCTAAATATATCCTGAACAGCCTTAACATGAGCCTTGCTGGTTGTCCTGATGAAAAAATCATATGAAACGCCCATTTTATCCCATATGTCCTTAATTTGCTGCGAAATCCCGTCAACATATTTTTGAGGATCTGTTGAATTTTTTCGAGCCAATTCTTCAATTTTCAAACCATGCTCATCAGTCCCGGTGCAGAAAAAAACGTCAAGGCCCTTTAATCTTTTAAAACGAGCGATTGCATCAGCAAAAACGACCTCATATGTGTTTCCGACGTGGGGCTTTTTTGAAGCATATGCTATTGAAGTTGTTATATAAAATTTATTGCTCAAAGTATATCATCCTTTCAAGACTATAAACCGAAACTAAAAAAATCAACACAAACTAAAATTTTTATAATGCACCTAAAAAATGGTCTGAGTGACGAGATTTGAACTCGCGACCTCCACCTCCCCAAGATGGCGCGCTACCTAACTGCGCTACACCCAGTCTTTTAAAGAACAAATTTATTATAACATATTAAAAATAATTTTTCAAGCATAAAATATAAAAAATAATGAAAAAAATAAAAAGACCAGCAAACATATTGCTGATCTTTCAAAATTTTATTTAAAAATCAATCCCAATCGTCATCAATTTCATTATCATCTTCTTCGTGAATATTTTCGTGCACATTAAGGAAATAATTACGAATTTTAACAGCCACCGACGCAACATCATTTAAATTTAAATCCTTAGTAGCCGCTTTTATCAGTTCGTCCAGCGTTAAATCCTTATTCTCATTTTTCTCAATTTTTTCCCGCAGCTCTTCCACCGCTTTACGTATCTCCGCTTTTCCATTACTTACCAAAACCTTTTCAACCAGAGCCTTCACCTCTTTTAACTTATTATTCTCTTCATTATTTCCTTTTTCAGCTCTTTTTTTATCAAGCTCCAGCTTCTTTTCAGCAAGCTCTTGGGCCTGTGATTTTTGCGGCACATTAACATTAGCATTAGCACCATTAATTTTCGGCACGGGCGGTGGTGGCGGTGGTGGAGCTGGAATACTCGGATTTGTGTTTACAGTAACACTCGGCACCTCAATATTCACATTCTGTGCATTCTGATTGTTATTATTTTTATTTTTGTTTTTATCTCCCAAGTCAGCAAATGTAAAGTTGAAATCGTCATACATATCCAAATCTGCACCCTCATCATTTTTATCAATCGCGCTCAAATTTAAATCAAAAGGATCTTCACTATGAGCTTTGTTATGCCTATAGAACATACTTTTATTACCTACAAACAATTCTTCAGAATCCAAAGACGGCTCCTCAGAGTCCACCTCATTAAGTCCAATATCATCAGCAGTCCGATTCAATTTATCAACGACATTTTTGATGACACTTTTGTTTAAACCTTTTGATTTGTTTTCAAACAATCTTGCACGCATCTGATCCGCATTCTTTTTGCCAAAACTCAAGCTTAAAATTGAATCATCCAAGCCGCTACCATCCTTCTGAGATGAATCGAATAAGCTATCAAGTGTTACCAAACTATCAAAAGAATCTTCACTGTGAGCTTTGTTATGCCTATAGAACATACTTTTATTACCTTTAAACGATTCTTTAGAATCCAAAGACGGTTCCTCAGAGTTCAAAAACATCCCCTTAAAATCCTTATTGCCCACCAAAATATCATCTACACTCCGATTCAAATAATCAGCGTCATTTTCACCTAAACCTTTTACTTTGTTCGCAAGCAAACTAAAGCGCCTCTGATTCTCGTTCTTTTTACCAATACTCAAGCTTAAAATTGAATCCTCTGAACTATCATTCTGCTGAGATGAATCTGACGAACTATCAAATTTCAGTGAACTATGCTCATCTATCGGCTGACTACCCTCATGTGACAAATCTAACGATTCTTTAGAATTCTTGCTGTCCAACAAAATATCATCAGCACTAAAATTCAATCTACCAGCATCACCTATATTTACACCTTTATTTGACAAATCATTGTTTTTGCGACCTAAATCTGTGATTGATCCATTCAGCCCACGATTGCCTTCAATATCATTAAAATTTTCTGCGATCTGCTTTAGCGTTAATTTTGGCTTTGCCTGTGCATTCTGATTGTTATTATTTTTATTTTTGTTTTCTTCCCTCTTTTTATCAAATTCTTTCTTCTTTTCAGCAATCTCGTCAGCCATTGATTTTGGCTTTGCCTGCGCATTTGCCTCATGTTTACCAGAAGCATTAGCGGCATTATGCATTGGAACTGGCGGTGGAGGAGGTGGTGGAGCTGGAATCGTCGAATCCTTACCTTCAATAACACTCGGCACTTCAATATTCACATTCTGTGCATTCTGATTGTTATTATTTTTATTTTTGTTTTCTTCCCTCTTTTTATCAAATTCTTTCTTCTTTTCCGCAATCTCGTCAGCCATTGATTTTGGCTTTGCCTGCGCATTTGCCGCATGTTTACCACCAGGAGCATTAGCGGCATTATGCATTGGAACTGGCGGTGGAGGAGGTGGTGGAGTTGGAATACTCGGATTTGTGTTTACAATAACACTCGGCACTTCAATATTCACATTCTGTGTATTTTGATTGTTATTATTTTTATTTTTGTTTTCTTCCCTCTTTTTATCAAATTCTTTCTTCTTTTCCGCAATCTCATCAGCCATTGATTTTGGCTTTGCCTGCGCATTTGCCTCATGTTTACCACCAGAAGCATTAGCGGCATTATGCATTGGAACTGGCGGTGGAGGAGGTGGTGGAGTTGGAATACTCGGATTTGTGTTTACAGTAACACTCGGCACTTCAATATTCACATTCTGTGCATTCTGATTGTTATCGCCTGCCTTTCTTTTGCTAGAAGTATTCGAAAAATTTGCCCGCGACTTCGCCGCTTCACCAGTGTTTCTAGATGATTCAAAAACATTAGATGCCATTAAACGGTTCTGCCGCCCTGTCAAATCATCAAACTTATGTACTCTTCCTGAGCCGCCTCCTCGAGGACCATGTTTTTTCTGAGCTTCTCGCAAAATCCATCCTCTGTTTTTTCGATCAGATTTTTTTCTATCAGACCTGTTTAAATCCTTGGCCCTCTCGCCTTTCGGGCCTTTTTCAAAGCCTTTTATTTCATCTTTATCTTTTTCATCGCTGTTTCGATCCCAGTCATCAAATTTAGACCCAGAGTCACCATTATCATCCTTGACTTCGCTCGAAACTGAAACATCATTAGCCTTGCCCAAGTCGGAAATAATGGGACTCAGAGTAACTGCGCCAGTGCAGGCAAGAACAAGTGAAGTCAACCCAGTTATCACAGCGTGTTTAACCCCAAAACCTCCTGCAACGCTCTCTAAAACTTCCTCTGGCAATTCGTTTCCATCGCTTTCAAATATTTTAACAATTTCATCTGAATTCAAAAATGCTCTAAGCTCAATTCTAAAACTTTCAAAGTCTTTACCATAGCCATTTTCCTGAAACAGTTGATAAACTTCAAATTCACGATTTTCATCCTTCCAATCCTTCAAAGAATCAAGCTTGGCTCGATTTTCGGGATTTTCCAGCATTTTATAAAAAATTGATTTTATCACTTTAACACACCTTCTTTCAAAAATATTTAATACAAATGTTTTTTATTGCTCTGAATCAATAACATTATCACCAACCATTCACATTATTTTGTTATAACTGATTTTTAACATCTAAATTTTTCAAATCATATCGACCCCCTTTCAATGTGAAAATAGCCCCATTTTGCAAGAAAAGTCAAAAGCATTTCTCATTTATCAATCACAATCATTATCATCATCATGCATGTGAAGCTTCTTGTAGCGATCCTTAATCGCTTTACTTAAAGCATTTTGCAAAAAATTTTTATCTTGCTTTACCTCTTTTTTCTGATTTCCAGCCTTTTTTTCAACTTTTTTCAACGCCCCTGGCTTTGCTTTTTCCGCGATCTCTTCGGCCATTGATTTTTGCTTCGCACTATCTTTGGCAGCATTTGTCGCATGTTTAGCAGCAGAAGTCTTAGTGGCATTGGTTTGATTAGCGGCATTATATACCGGAGCTGGCGGCGGCGGTGGCGGCGGAGGAACTGGTCCGCCCTTATTCTCAATAACTTCCACACTGTTGTTCACATTTGCTTGCGCATTCTGATTATTATTGTCTTGTTTTTTATCTTTCTTCTCTCCGATGACATTTCCGGACAGTTTCTTCATTTTTGCACGCTGCTCTAAAATTAAAGCCTTCATGTCTTTTTTCTCGTTTCCAACCTTTTTTTCAACCTTTTTCAACGCCCCCGGCTTTGCTTTTTCCGCAATCTCTTCGGCCATTGATTTTTGCTTCGCACTATCTTTGGCAGCATTTGTCGCATGTTTAACAGCAGAAGTCTTAGTGGCAGTGGTTTGATTAGCGGCATTATATACCGGAGCTGGCGGCGGCGGTGGCGGCGGAGGAACTGGTCCACCCTTATTCTCAGCAATTTCCACATCATTGTTCACATTTGCCTGCACATTCTGGTTATTATTGTCTTTATTATTTTGACTTTCATCTACGACACTATCAGCCGATGTGCTGAAATCAAAACTATTCTGCGTGTCAAAACCAAAGCTTGTCTCTTTTTCGTTGTAATTTTGATAATGGCTTAAAGAATTATAGATGTGCCCTCTATCAGTATAGCCCTGATTATAGCCTTGATCATAGCTTAAAGAATCATAAATGTGCCCGCTATCACTATATCCTTGATCATAGTCTTGATTATAGCCACTATAACCCTGATCATAGCCTTGATTATAGCCACTATAACCCTGATCATAGCCTTGATTATAGCCACTATAACCCTGGTCATAGTCTTGATTATAGCCACTATAACCTTGGTCATAGTCTTGATTATAGCCACTATAACCCTGATCATAGCCATTGTAATCATAACTTTGCGAAACAGAAGCTGAAGGTTCGGTATATCCACTATCATGAAGAGTGGTTGCGGAAGCAGAGGCGGAAAGACTGAGCGCGGCCATCAAAGTCGCAACACCTCCGACCAAAGCTTTTCTGAATGCACCAGCTCCTCCAGAAACATTTGCAAGCATTTCATTTGATAATTCGTAATGTCCTTTGTCAATCAGCTCCTGAATTTCTGCGGAATTCAAAAATTCATTCAATTCTTTTTCAAAACTATCAAAATCCTTTGTGTATCCATTTTCACGAAACAGTTGATATATTTCGGAGATATCTTTTGAAAAATTTAAACCTTCCCTTTTTGAAGGATCTTTAAGTATATTAAGAAAAATTGATTTCACCACGATTACACCACACCTTTATATTTAAATTAAATAACGCTTTCAAAGCAGTTCCCGCTTCTCTGAGGATTTTTTTTTGATTTTTGTTCTTTTGATCTGATTTTTGCAAATTTTTCAAGCGATTCCTCAAGTTCATCGTTAACCAGCTTTTTAAGGTCATTGTCGTCTTTTTGTCGATTTTTCCTCAAATTTTTTTCTTGGGCCCTAATTCTTGCAATTTTTTTCACAACACCTTGCAATTCATTCATAACGCTCTTTATGATTTCATGATCATTTTCCTTTTGATTTTCCCCACTTTCAACATTATCATCATCATCCAATTTCCTTTTCTTCCCAAAAATGCTTGAGCCAATAGAATCGCCCCCGCCGCCACCACCATCCCGCAGCCTCCGGGAAATATGGGTCTGGCCGGTTTTTAAACTTTCAAAATCATTCGGAAGCGCAAATGCTGAGGTTGAAACAGCCATCAAACTGATAACGCCTCCAACAACGAATTTTCTGAGCGCAAAACCGCCTGAAACCATTTCCAACATCTCGTCGGAAAGTTCAAAATATTCTCCGTCAAGAACCCGTTTTACTTCATCAGAACCTAAAAATTCATTCAACTCTTTCTCAAAGCTGTCAAAATCCTTTTTGTAACCATTTTTGCAAAATAATCCATATATTTTATGCTTATCTTTTAAAAAATTCAGATCATCTCTTTGCAAAGGATCTTTGATTATGTTAAAAAAAATCGATTTTATCATAATAAAGACACCTCTTTTTTAAGCAAGCACTAAAGTCTTGCGTCTTTCAACCTGCCCATTTAACACATTTTCATTCGACTTGTTCAAATTTTAATGTTTTTATTAGTTTTGAGCACTGACTCAGAAAAAATTCCAAGAAATAAATGGAACCCCTCGCGAACAGGCCACCTTGAACCTATAAAATTATTATTAATTGACGTTGATTTTTTGAAGAATTCAACTTTTCTTTTTGTTATGTATAAAAAATTATATTATTAAAAATAAATTAAACAACCAACAACCATTTTCAAATTTAAAACTATATTTTGTGAATGGTTTTAAAATTCATCCCCCCTTGATATATATTATACACTTATTGGATATAAAATCAAGTCTTTTTTATAATTATTATTCAAAAAATTCATATATTTTTAAAGAAATTGTTAAAAAGAGGCGAGATAATCGTGATTATTATTGAATTTGTCTTTTTATTGTAAAAATACACAAATATTTAGAAAAAATTTTGGTTATTTTGACAAATTTTTATTTAGATCCTTTTAAACCAAAAAAATTATATTTCATAATATATTTTTAGCTGTTTTGTTTAAATAAATTGAAACAAATATAACCCAATCAAACCACTCTCCGATTCGTTGATTCTTAACATCAATAATTTTGGTCCACAATTTTCAACTCAATTTTACAAAATATTGACTTTCATTTCATCAAAATTTGTGATATAATGACTGTTGTAAATTTAGAATTTTAAGAGGGATGGATTTATGAAAAATAATAATGAGATATACTTAAAATATAAAAGGAAAATTTTAGAAAATGAATTTTTGAAAATGAATCCCATGCAAAGGCAAGCAATATTTACGGTCAACGGCCCTTTGCTGATTCTTGCGGGAGCTGGATCTGGAAAAACAACTGTTATCGTCAACAGAATAGCCTATATCTTAAAATATGGAAATTCATATTTTGATGAAAACATCGACGAAAATTTCAAAGACCCAAAAACGCTTAAAATCCTGGAAAATTTGGCAAAAAGCGGAAAAAAACTCGATGAATCAGAAATCAACCCAAACATTTTCAAAAGCAATCCGCCAAAACCTTGGGAAATCCTCGCGATAACATTCACAAATAAAGCCGCAAACGAGCTTTCCGAGCGCCTTGAGCAACTTTTGGGCGACCAAGCAAACAACATCCACGCCGGAACGTTCCACTCACAATGTATACAAATTCTCTTCAGACACATCGAAAAACTGGGATATCAAAATAATTTCACAATATATGACACAGACGACAGCAAAAGAATCATTAAAGACATAATATCTAAAATGAATCTCAGCGATAAAATATATCCAGCTAAATCGGTTTTATCTGAAATTGGCCGCGCAAAAGACAGATTTTTAACGCCCAAGCAGTATGAAGCCGAAGCGGAGAATAATATGCGAAAAAGAGAAATTGCAAAAATATATAAAATATATCAATCCGAACTAAAAAATGCAAATGCGTTGGACTTTGACGACATTTTGTTCTTAACTGTTGAGCTTTTTGAAAAAAATCCCGACATACTTGAAAAATATCAAAACAAATTCAAATATATTCTGGTTGACGAATATCAAGACACAAATCACGTCCAGTATAGGCTGATCAAGCTGCTCTCCGGAAAAAGCCAAAATTTATGTGTTGTTGGCGATGACGACCAAAGTATTTATAAATTTAGGGGAGCAACAATAGAAAATATATTAAATTTTGAAAAACAAATGGAAAATGTTAAAATAATCAGGCTTGAGGAAAATTATAGATCAACCCAAAACATATTATCAGCAGCAAATTCGGTTATTTCCAACAATTCGGCTCGAAAAGGAAAAAATTTATGGACAAGCCGAGGCGACGGCGAAAAACTCAGCCAGATCCACGTTTCAAATGAAAATGAAGAAGCTGAATTTGTCTGCAAAACAATAAACGAAAATGTTGCAAATGGAGCATCATATAAAGACCACGTCATCCTATATCGAATGAACGCTCAGTCGGCAAACATGGAAAAATTCCTGGTTCGAAACTCAATTCCATATCAAATCATCGGATCAACCAAATTCTATGACCGCAAAGAAATCAAAGATATCCTTGCATATTTAACAATTTTAAACAATAAGGAAGATAATTTGCGGCTCAAAAGAATAATCAATGAGCCTAAACGCGGAATTGGAACCGGAACCGTTTCAAAGTTGCAAACCATTGCAGATTCAATGAACACATCCATCTACAACGTCATAGCTCAAGCTGAAACTTTTTCAACCCTGGCGGGAAAGTCCAGTCAATTAAAAAATTTTAAACACCTAGTTGATGGTTTAACAGAAAGCGCAAAAAACATGTCTTTACCGGAATTGTTTGAAGAAATCATTAAAAAGACAGGTTATATGGAAAATTTAATCGCTCAGGGCGAACCTGCAAAAACTCGAATTGAAAACCTCGAAGAATTTAAAACCAATCTCATACAATACGAAAATGAAGCCCAAAACCCAACCCTTGCTGGATTTATTAATGAAATATCATTATATACAGACATTGACGATTTTAATTCAGACAATGATAAAATTTCGTTGATGACGTTTCATTCTGCAAAGGGCTTGGAATTTCCAACTGTCTTCATGATTGGAATGGAGGAAGGAATTTTCCCGGGAAATCAGGCAAAAAACAGCGACCAGGATATGGAAGAAGAAAGGCGCTTAGCGTATGTTGGGATAACGCGCGCTAAAGATCGGCTATATCTCATATCTGCGGCTCAAAGGATGATCTTCGGAGCCACGCAATATGCAAAACCGTCAAGATTTTTAGAAGAGATCCCGGATGAATATAAGCAAACCAAAAACAGAATGGTTTGGAAAAATTTCTCAGAAAAACAGCCTAAAAGCAAACATAAATTAACAATCAATCCAAAATCCAAAACCCAAAAATCAACAACAATTTCCATCAATTTTGCTGAGAAGGATCAGGTCATCCACGCCGTCTTTGGAAAAGGAATCGTCATCTCAATCGCGCCCATGGGAAATGATCATTTGGTTGAGGTTGATTTTGAAAAAAGAGGAAGAAAAAAAATAATGGCAAATTATGCAAAGCTGCAAAAAGTTTAATAAAATTTTATATATTTATTGATATGGTCATAAAAAGAAGACAGTAAAAAGACCGGTATAGCTAATACCGATCTTTTTTCATTTGCGACTGCTATTTTTTGTTTTTATTGTTGCTATTTGAATTTTTCAAATCATTAACAGCGTTTTGGACAATTGTTTGGATGGTTTCTTGAACAGCATCATATCTAGCAACATCTTCTCCCATAGTTGAAATAGGTTGGTTTAACTCATCGAATATACGTTCAATATCTTGACTCTTCAATAATTGGTTGCGAATTTCTAGTGCTTCTTCATAGTCAATTATTCCCTCCTGAATTTGTCGATCCAATTCACCATATAAAGCATAATGTACCTCCAGGTGGGCCTTACGCTCAGAGTCAGAAACCCTCTGGTGTTGCGCTTTACTAAAAATTCCCGTTTCTTCACGATCCCTATTCTTCATTTCTGCATATCTTTTTGCTGAATTACTATTTATGTTGTTTTTAGTGACCGCTTTTTTCTCGCTTGTCGTTCTTTTATCATGAGGGTTATTAATCTTATTCTCATTCTTCTTGCTATCTTTTTTCTTTTGATTCTTCCCATTATTATTTTTCATCTTACTATCAATCTTAATTGCTTGATTTTTTTCAATCTTAAAATTATCATTTTTAGCTTTAAGCTGCTTATTCAATTCTTCATTTTGCTTATTAGATTCATCCAACTGCTTATTCAATCCAGCATTTTTCTTTCCAGATTCCTCCAACTGCTCTTTCAATTTATCATTTTCAGCTCTAAATTTATTCAATTCAGCATTGCCTGAGCCAGCAATATTGATTCCTTTATTCTGTTGAATCTGCAATTTCTTATCTTTAGATTTCCAACTGTGCATTCAATTTATCAATCTTATTCTTCAATTCATCATTGCCCGAGCCAGCAATATTGATTCCTTTATTCTGTTGAATCTGCAAATTATTATTTTTATCATTTAAATAATCATCTTTTTTGACTTCAATAGATATTTCCTTTGATGGCTCCAATTTTTCGAAATTATCGATGTGTTTTTTCAACTGCTCATTATCATCATTAGCCTTCTTCAACTGTCCGTTCAGTTCATTAAGCTTTTTCTCATTTTCATTCTTAACCACATTCAGTTCATTAATCTGGTTCTGCAACTGCCCTTTCTCATTCTCCCAATCCTTCTGCAACTCAGAAGCTGCATTAACAACAACACCCATATTCTCTAATTCATCATTTTTAGCTTTAAGCTGCTTATTCAAATCTTCATTTTT
>CACZDM010000005.1:0-87197 GCA_902779915.1 Oscillospiraceae bacterium
GAGACCAAGTCTTTCCACGTTGGTCTATTTTTTGTGTCATATTTATGTTGACAGTATGCACCATATCTCCATTCCTTCAAATCAAAACCAGAATATGGTTTAGTAGACAGACTCAAATTAGCTGAATCATTCAAGGATTTACCCTTTTCATCGGAAGGAGTATAGATTCCTTCCGAAGTTAAATTAATTATTTCACTCACTTTATCATGTTTATATTTAATTTTATATGTTTTTGGAGTGTAAACCGCTTTGAATTTTATGACTTCTTTGGTGTTTAAAATTTCTTTCCAATTTTCCTCTGTCATTTTTTCTAACCAGAAACAGCGACGCGGATTATCCTCCAAAACATACCGATTGCCTTTAACTTCGTCTAGTTGAAGCTTCCATTGTGAAGATGCGATCTTTGCTAGATCATCCCATGTCGTTTTTGATTCTTTAAAATCAGTCAAATTCAAAAACCCATCCTCTAATTGCCACTTCGAAAATGTATATCCCACTTCTTTAGGGGGCGTGACCGCTTTAATGTCATCGCCAAATTTAACTTCTTGGGTTGAAATTGACGAACCGTTTGCAGCCGTCACGGTTATGGGCTTATTATTTTGATTTAAATATTTTATGATGTATTCTTTTGGCTCACAATTTAAAAGCAAGGTTATTATGCTACCGCTTGATTTGTCTTTTAAGTCTTTCCAATCTGTTGGAGTGTTATAAAATCCACCAACATTATTGCTAGCACCTTTAGAACATGTGAAACGCGAAAATTTATAGCCTCGACCTGAGGTTAAATCATAAAGTGATAGACCTGTGTCCAAATTAATCGTTCTTAAGTCCAAATTTACTATGCTATGAAAATCCGTTTTAACTGTCAAATCGCTTTTTGTTCCAATGATTTTATTATCATAGATATATTGAATTGTGTATAATTTATCATAATAAACATTCAAAGTTATCTTCCAATCTTCGGTTTGATTTGTGCTTAAAACTTCGCCGCCAACAATATTGTCGTCTAATTTAAATTTACAGTCTTTGTCTAGTTTAATATCAACTTCCAGGCCATCACCCCGATCATAGCTAACATTTCTAATAACATATCCAGATTTTTGAGGAACAGCTATCTCTTTTCCGAATTTTTCTATGATCTCATCATTCAATTTGACGTTTTCGTTATAGCAATCAATAAAATGAATTCTGCAAGTTTGTATTTTGGGCTGGCTGCGAGAATACGTTCCGTTTAAATCACCTACATGATTGGGGAGATGATCGTAATATTTTTGTAAGGCTGTAGCATCTACCGTATCATATGTCGGCAACATTAAATCACCCACATTAATCTCAACTTCCCCTGGAACAACATTAAACTCAACATCTTCGCCTATATAAAGAGCACTTCCCCGCCCGCTAGCTGAGCATTTTGAGATTATTCCGTTAACAAGGTCTATTCTCCCGCCTTGAACATATATGGCTCCCCCATTGCCGCCAGAAGTTTCGTTAGCACTTTTATCAATGTCCAGGAGTCCGCCGATTTCTTTAACAGCTTTATCAACTCCTTGCCCGCCATAGCCGCCTTGGCCTCCAGTTCCTCCTGTTCCTCCTGTTCCTCCAGTTCCTCCGCCGGCTCCTCTTCCCCCTGCACAAGTAGCAGAACGATCAGCTTTATGAAAACCCATGCTGCCGCCAGCTCCTCCTGTTCCTCCTGTTCCGCCATGGCCGCCGGTTCCCCCTGTTCCGCCAGAGCCTCCAACTCCGCCAGTGATGCGATCTACTAAATATCCTCCGGTTCCGCTATCTTTTAAATAAACTGCCGAATATCCATCCGTTCCCAATTTTCTTTCATCCCCCGGATATGTCGACATCGTTTCTTGTGTTCCCCCATATCTTCCAGCTCCGCCATCGCCTCCAGTTTTGTTTTTATCTCCTACGGGACCTCCGCCGAGATCGCCGTTGTCGCCTCCCTGACCTCCCTGGCCCCCCGGAGCGTTTCCTTGTTTTTTATGGTCTTTGAGATTGCTGTTTTTCTGGAAAGCATCCTGACCTCCGTCACCGCCGCGGCCTCCTGTTCCGCCAGCTCCAACACCGCCTCCTTGGCCGCCATCAAAGATATAGCCTCCAAGCCCTCCAGAGCCTCCAAAACCTCCAAAACCTCCATTTCCTCCTGTTCCGCCGTTTCCTCCAACTCGAGTATCGTCTTTGTTTTTCCCGTTTGCTCCAGTGCCTCCAGTGCCTCCAGTGCCTCCAATTCCTCCAATTCCGCCTTCTCCTCCTTGAAGTCCGTCTCCTCCTCGGCCTCCATTTCCACCATTTCCTCCCATGCCGCCGGTAAGGCCGGCAGTGGTTCCTCCATATACTTTACCCCCAACTCTAATTCCTCCTCCGCCCGACGAATTGGCATACTGATGCCCGTTGCCTCCATCGCCGCCATTTCCCCCAGCTCCGCCTTTGCCACCGTTTCCACCATAACCATTCAAAGCAAAACACCTTTCAATTGTTCCTCCAACAAAAATCACTCTGCCCGATGTTCCACAACAATAAATTGCTCCTCCCTTGCCGTTTCCTCCATTTCCTCCATTTCCTCCATTTCCTCCATTTCCTCCATTTCCTCCATCACTGCCATTTTTACCCTTTATTTGAACATCATTGTTCCCACTCGATTTACCATCTTCTCCGTTATACCCATTACCGCCATTGCCACCCTCGCCGCCATTACCACCATTTCCGCCATCGCCTCCAATGGCTGAGCAATTTTTTATAACTGCTCCCGGAGCGAGTTTAACCGTTGCGTTCTGGCAATATATTGCTCCGCCCAAAGCATTTTTTCCATTTTCTCCATTGCTTCCGTTTTTTCCGCTTGAGGCAGCGGAGTAGGAGTAATTATATTGATCTTTGCCGTTCCAGGTTGCTATAACTTTTCCTTCGCTTCCCTTGCCTACTGCGTTTTTGCCGTCTGCTCCCCATTGACCTTGATTTTTGCAATTTTGAATTGTTGCGCCCTCGCCAATTTCCAGGGTTGAATTTTGTCCGGATATATTAATAAAAGCACCATCCCTGCTTAAATTTGCGCCATCAATTGTGATGTTTTTTAAAATAACCTTACAGCCGCTCACGTTCAAGGCAAACACATCCGGCGTCGAAATTTTTACTATGTTATTGTTCCCGTTTATGATTATTGTCTTGCCAGAATATTTTTCGTTAACATATGCTTCGTCTTCTTTTTTTTCGGTGTCGAAATTAACAAGGTATGATTCATTCACAAGTTTGTTAGAAATATCCACGTCTGTCTCCAAGTTGATCAATATTTTATTTTTTGATTTAAGTTTTTCTTTCGTCAAACTATCATTGCCGTTCAAGCCAACCATATCTTTATAGTCTGTAATTTTAACAGTTGCTGTTTTCGAGTCCACCTGTTCAGTTCCTCCATCTGCACAAACCGTGTCTTCCAACATGTGCATTGGGAAGGTCGCCAAAATCATCATCAAACAAATTAAAGTTGAAACTAATCTTTTTAACCTGCCATTTAAATTGATTTTTAACAAACTTTGCATTAAAATACACACTCCTTCTAAAATTTGAAATGAATATTTAAAATTTTTAAACTCATTAACCCTCTGGACTAAACAAATTAAATCAATATCTGTTTCTATCCATATTTAAATTATATCATTTCATGACAATTTATGTCAATTTATTTATTGCAAAATTTTGAGAAATTTAGGTGGGATTTTTTTGTCCTGAAATTGCAAATTTTGCGCAAACCGTCCATAGCAAATTGCAATCTGGCGCCTGCTGATAAAGACATTTCATTAATAATTGTTAAACCAACATTAAAATATATTGCTCATATTGGTTCACAAAAAATATATATTGTGGTATAATGTATGCGTACTTTGGGGCTTTTTTTGATTCATCGCCCTAAAATTTAATGATTTGGAGGTTTTTTATGCTATCAGACATTGAAATTTCGCAACAAGCAAAGATGCTTTCGATTGATAGTGTCGCAAAGAACTTGGGGCTTGAAAGCGATGATTTGGAGTTTTATGGAAAATATAAGGCAAAAATCAGCCACAAAACTTGCAAAAAACTAAAAGAAAAAAAAGATGGGAAATTGGTTTTGGTGACTGCGATCAATCCAACGCCGGCTGGAGAAGGAAAAACAACCATAAGCGTTGGGCTTGGGCAGGCTCTATATAAAATAAACAAAAAGTCGGTTTTGGCCCTGAGGGAGCCGTCTCTTGGCCCTGTTTTTGGAATTAAGGGAGGAGCCGCTGGAGGAGGATATTCTCAGGTCGTTCCAATGGAAGACATAAATCTTCACTTCACGGGCGATATGCACGCCATAACATCAGCAAATAACCTGCTTTGCGCTTTAATAGACAACCATATTCAGCAGGGGAACAGCCTCAATCTAGACCCGCGGAGGATAGTTTTTAAGCGCTGTTTAGACATTAATGATCGGGCCCTGAGAAACATAGTTATTGGCTTAGGAGGGCCTTTAAGCGGCGTTGTTCGCGAGGATGGGTTTATAATAACCGTTGCGTCTGAAATCATGGCCATACTTTGCCTTGCTGAAGATTTGGAAGATTTAAAAAACAGGTTTGCAAAGATTTTAATCGGATACACATACGACGGTAAACCGATTTTTGTCTCTAATCTAAACGCTCAAGGGGCAATGACAGCTCTGATGAAAGACGCAATCAAGCCAAACCTCGTCCAGACCCTTGAAAACACTCCCGCTTTAATTCACGGAGGGCCTTTTGCAAACATTGCTCATGGATGTAATTCAGTTTTGGCAACAAAGCTTGCTCTAAAACTTGGCGACTATGCCGTGACTGAAGCGGGATTTGGCTCAGATCTTGGCGCTGAAAAATTTTTTGACATCAAATGCAGATATTCCGGCTTAAAGCCAGACTGTGTCGTTTTGGTTGCAACTGTTCGAGCTTTGAAATATAACGGGGGCGTTAGCAAAAATGATCTTTTGAAAGAAAACGTTGAGGCAGTTAAAATCGGCGTTGCTAACCTTGAAAAACACATACAAAATATGAAGCTATATAATGTCCCAATAGTTGTTGCAATCAACAAATTTTCAAGCGACAGCGACAAAGAAATTGGCGTTATTCAGGAGTGCTGCAAACAGCAAAATTGCGAATTTGCGCTGGCCGAAGTTTTTTCAAAAGGAGGGCAAGGCGGGGTCATGCTCGCAAAAAAAGTTGTCAGTCTTTGCGAAAAGCCAAATGAATTTAAGCTTTTATATGAAGATAATCTTTCGCTTGAAGAAAAAATGGAAAAAATCGCAACTAAGATATATGGCGCAAAAGGCGTGACATATTCCCCTAGAGCCAAAAAGCAGCTTGAATCCTTTGTTAAAATGGGTTATAACGGCCTGCCGGTTTGCGTCGCAAAAACCCAGTATTCCCTGTCGGCCGACCCTGAAAAAATCGGATGTCCAAAAGATTTTGTTATCCCTGTGAATGAAGTTAGACTTGCCTCAGGAGCGGGGTTTGTTGTGATGCTGACTGGAAATATAATGACTATGCCTGGCCTTGGAAAAGCTCCTTCAGCCCTGTCAATTGATGTTTTGGATGGAAAGATACGGGGGTTGTTTTAGATGGAAAAACAAGACAAAACCTTTGAACTGCCCTTTGAAAAAGTTGTGAATTCTTCAAAAGAGACTGTGGATTTTGCTAAATTTTTCTCGAATAAAATCAAAGAAAATGACTGTTTGGCATTTTTTGGGGAGATGGGAGCAGGAAAAACAACTTTCATTCAAGGCCTCGCGCAAGGGCTTGGGGTTTGTGGAGAGATTTGCAGTCCAACCTTTTCAATTGTCAATGAATATTGCGGGGAGGTTCCGCTGATCCACTTCGACATGTATCGCGTTATGGGCGAGGACGATCTAGCAACAACAAATTTTTTTGAATATTTGAATGATCCCAGAAACATTATTGCGATTGAGTGGAGTGAAAACATTGTTGATTTTTTGCCAAAGGATTACATTAAAATCCAAATAATCAAACTCAATATGCGCAAGCGACTAATTAAAATATCAAGAGGATGAACATATTATGAAAATTTTAGCCCTTGAAAGCAGCGCTCAAACTGCTTCATGCGCAATTTGCGAGCAAGACATGGTGATATGTGAAAGCTCGATGACAGCCGGCTTGACGCATTCTCAAACGCTGATGGTTATGGTTGAAAATATGTTTAAAAACGCGCGCCAAAATCCAAGCGAAATTTCAGCCATAGCTGTTTCAATCGGCCCCGGTTCATTCACAGGCCTTCGAATTGGCGTTTCAGCTGCAAAAGGAATGGCTCAGGCGCTAAAATGTGAATGCGTTGGGGTTTCGACGCTTTGTGGCCTTGCAAAAAATCTGGAAGGCGCCGACGCGATCGCTTGCGCTGTTATGGACGCGCGAAACAGTCAGGTCTATAATGCCCTGTTTAAAATTGGTGGGGGAAAAATCAAAAGGCTTTGCAAGGACAGGGCTTTGTCAATAGATGAGCTTGAAAGCCAGATAATTAAAGCTGGATTTGATCTGCCGGTTGTTTTGGTTGGAGACGGGGCGAAAATTTGCTTTGAAAAAATGAAAAATCTTCCAAAACTCAAACTTGCCCCTCCAAATCTTCGGCTTCAAAGGGCTTCAAGCGTTGGTTTTTGCGGGCTTGAAAAGATAAAAAACGAAAATTTAGATCCGGGAGCGATAATTTTTCCAAAATATTTGAGACTGTCTCAAGCAGAGAGAATGCGAAATAATCTTAAAAATCAGGAGGAGATTAAATGATAGCCATTGGTAGCGACCACGGGGGATATGAATTAAAATGTTGCGTGATTGAATATTTAGAAAAAAAAGCAGTTGAATATAAAGACTTTGGCTGCTATGATCGATCATCCTGCGACTATCCGGATTTTGCTGTCAAAGCCTGCAGCGCAATTGTTGAGGGAATTTGCGATAAAGCCTTGCTCTTTTGCGGAACAGGGATTGGAATTTCAATTGCAGCAAACAAAGTCCCGGGAATTCGAGCCGCTTGCTGTTCGGACGTTTTTTCAGCTAAGTTCACGCGGCTCCACAACGACGCCAACGTCCTCTGTCTTGGAGGAAGAGTTGTTGGGGCGGGGCTTGCTCTGGAGCTGGTTGAAACTTTTCTCAAGACAGAATTTGAAGGAGGGAGACATTCAAGGCGTGTTGAAAAAATAAAAGAGATCGAAATTAACTCTCGATCTTGTCAAAACAATTAAAAATTTGTTGCATATATTTCAAAGAAAGGATTTTTAGCTATGAAACCAATAATCATGGAGCATCCGCTCATAAAATATAAAACTTCGCTTTTGAGAGACAAATCAACCGGAACAAAGGAATTTCGAGAACTTGTCCATGAGATATCGCTTCTTATGGGGTATGAAGCAACGAGAGATTTGCCTTTGAGCGAGGTTGAAATTCAAACTCCTATGGCGCAAACGAAAGCCGAAATCATCGACAAAAAAATCGCAATCATTTCAATTTTGCGAGCAGGGCTTGGGATGGAATCCGGAATGCTTGAGCTGATTCCGGCAGCAAAAGTTGGCCACATAGGCGTGTATCGAGACGCGGCGACTTTAAAGCCAGTTGAATACTACTGCAAGCTCCCCTTAAATCTTGAAAGCTTTGAAGTCATTTTAGTTGACCCCATGCTTGCAACAGGAGGATCTGCGGTTCACGCGATGGACATTTTAAAAACACGCGGAGTTAAAAAATTGCGCTTTATGTGTATAATAGCATCGCCGGAAGGCATTGAAAAAGTCCAAAAAATCCACCCCGACGTTTCAATCTTTTGCGGCGCTTTAGATCAAAGCCTTGACGAAAACGGATATATCATCCCTGGGCTTGGAGACGCTGGAGACAGGATTTTTGGAACAAAATAAACTTAATTTGAATCCTTAAAGCCCAAATCGCGTTTTAAGAATTGGTTTCCCGCCATCTTAAAACGCGTTCTTTTTGCTCTATCGCTCAATATTTTGAGATCTTGCCGGCCCAACTCCAATCATATTTATCCTGCATTTACATAAATTTTCAAGACAAGATATATATTTTTGACATGCTTCTGGAAGGTCAGAATAGTTTCGACACCGGCCGATATCCTCGTCAAACCCCGGCAATTCTTCATATATTGGGGTTAAATCTTCAAGCTCTTCAAATGAACACGGAAAGTCATATATAATCTTCCCATCTTTAGTTTGATATGAAGAGCAAACCTTCAATTTTTCAATTCCAGCCAAAGTGTCTAGTTTGTTTATTGCAAGACTTGTCAAGCCATTTGTTCGAACGGCGTGGCGAGCTATGACGCTGTCAAACCAGCCAACTCTCCTTGCGCGTCCTGTGTTTGTTCCGAATTCGTCTCCCCTTTTGCGAATAAATTCAGACGTCTGGCCAAAAATTTCTGTTGGAAATGGTCCTTGTCCAACTCTTGTTGAATATGCTTTTGCAACTCCAATGACCTCGTCAATCATGGTTGGCCCAATCCCAGTCCCTGTGCATACCCCTCCAGAAATTGGGTTGGAAGACGTGACGAAAGGATATGTTCCAACGTCCAGGTCTAGCAAAGTTCCCTGGGCCCCCTCAAACAAGATCTCTTTCCCTTTGCAATATTCTTCATATACTTTAACAGAAACGTCTTTAACAAAAGGTTTAAGCTGTTTTCCATATTCAATATATTCGCAAATTATTCGCTCAATGTTCAAGGGTTTTTCGCCATAAACCTGAGCCAGCAGATTGTTTTTAAAATTTCCAACAATTTTTGCTTTTGATCTGAATATTGCAGGATTTATTAGATCAAACATTCGGATTCCGCTTCTTTCTGATTTGTCCATATAACACGGCCCGATTCCTCTTTTTGTTGTCCCAATACTATATTTCCCCCTAAACTTTTCAGATGCGTCGTCAAGAAGGAGGTGCCACGGCATGACAACATGAACTCGAGGGTCTATGAAAAACCTGTCAAAAGAAACTTTTCTTTGCTTTAGTTCACTGATTTCCTTTAAAATTGAGCCGGGGTCCAAAACAACTCCACACCCAATAGCACAATATGTGTTTTTATATAAAATTCCGGACGGAATCAAGCGAAGCTTATATATCTCGCCTCCGCTTTCAACGGTGTGCCCCGCGTTATTTCCGCCTTGAGAACGAACAACAACATCAGCCCTGGAAGAAAGGATGTCGATGATTTTTCCCTTTCCTTCGTCTCCCCACTGGACTCCAACAACAACCTTTGCAGGCATATTCTAACCTCTCCTCATTCAATTTCAAATCTAAAATAAAACTAAAAAAAAAACCACCCTCCAATTATATCAAACTCAAATTCAATTTGCAACAATTTCACATATTAATTGGCGTTTTAAGCAAAAAACCACTATTTGTACTATTTTATTGGATTATATTTGCCCCAATAAAATTCTTTCTTAAAAAATTTGATAACCCACTTAAAAAGCCCAAAATTTTAAACCATCCTCAACCTAACTCTAAAAAACCAATGCAAAAGCTGGCTAAGCGCCGCCGGCTCACAACTAACTTGAGTATTAAACCTTGCGGGGGCGCAAATTCCTCTTAAAGCATCCGTAATAAGCGGTAGCTTGGCGTCCTCAAGAGGTTCTGGTTTCAAGTTGTCACGCTTTTTAACCTTGGCTTTTAACGGGCGCTTTGAAAAAAGTCTTGGCATTTTAAATCAGATTGAATTGCATGGTTGATTATGACGCGCAGGCGGCATTTAAATCCATTTTATCGTTGTTTTTTTAAAATGTTTTGAGGATAGGTTCAAATAGATGTTTTTTAAAATTGAATTCTGATATTTTTAGCAGAAGGGTTTAATGAGACAAATATAACCTAAACCCATCCGTAATACGCGATTAAACTGGAAATTCTGGGGATTTTATTGCAAAAAATATCTAAAACAAATCAGAAAGATCAAAATGCTCCCGCGCGCTTGAATAAAAAAATAATAATAAGTCAAAATAATGAGTGTGGATTTATATAAATTCGACTTTAACAGGAGGTGCTTTTTGCTTTGAATATGTCATACAAAGAATATGGGCAATTGGTCAAAAAAATGTCACCCGGTTCTCCAATATATAAAACATTTCCGCTTGCATTTTTAATCGGAGGAACAATTTGCTCTGTTGGAGAGGCCTTGAGACTTTGGCTTTCCAGCATGAATATGAGCAAGGAAGAATGTGGAATATGGGTTTCAGTCATTTTGATTTTCATAACAGCAGTTTTAACAGGTTTTGGCGTTTTTCATAAAATAGCAAAGTTTGGGGGAGCTGGGACATTTGTTCCAATAACTGGATTTGCAAACGCTGTCGTCTCCCCAGCTCTGGAATTCCAAACAGAAGGCTTTATCCTCGGCGTTTCTTCCAAAATGTTCATCATAGCAGGACCTGTTATTGTCTATGGAACAATAGCAGCCATGGCTTCGGGAACCATTTGCTATATAATAAATTGTCTTGGAGGAAACATATGAAAAACAAGCGAGGAGTAATATGCTTTAAAAATCCTCCATCAATTCTGGGATATGCTGCTGTTGCGGGGGACATGGAGGCAAACGGCCCTTTAAAAGGCAAATTTGACAAGGTTTTTCAAGGAGACATGGACGGAGAGAAATCCTTTGAAAAAGCTGAAAGCAAAATGCAACTGTTTGCCGCAAAGCAAGCGCTCAAAAAAGCTGGACTTTCCCCAGATGAAATAGACATCGCGTTTGCTGGAGACCTTTTAAATCAATGCATAGGGACAAACTATGGCTTGCGAGAGCTAAACATTCCCTTTGCAGGAATATATGGAGCGTGTTCAACAATGGCGGAATCCATTTTGATTGGCTCAGTTTTTGTTTCATCAGGATATGTCAGCAAATCAATTGCCGTGACTTCTTCGCATTTTTGCGCTTCCGAGCGACAATTTCGGTTTCCGTTGGAATATGGAGGGCAAAGGCCGCTGACTGCTCAATGGACCGCAACCGCTGCTGGAGCTGTTGTTTTGGGAAAGCAAAACGAAGGAAAGGTTAACGTTAAAGCCGCTTGTGTTGGAGAAATAATCGACTATCAAATTAAAGATATGAACAACATGGGAGCAGCGATGGCGCCCGCAGCAGTCAACACAATAACAAAATTTTTTAAATCAACCAAAACTCAAGCCGAAGATTATGACATGATTTTAACGGGAGATCTGGGCCAGGTTGGATCGGCGATTTTGAGCCAAATTATGGACAAAGAAGGCTATCCATTAAAGGGAAAACACAGCGACTGTGGGCTTTTGCTTTTCGACAGACAGCGGCAAGACGTCCATTCCGGAGGCTCTGGATGCGGGTGTTCAGCTGCGGTGTTGTGTGCAGATGTTTTAAAGCGCCTGGAAACAGGAAAATTAAAACGAGTTTTGTTTATCGCAACAGGCGCGCTTATGTCTCCAACAGCAAATCAGCAAGGAGAAAGCATTCCGGGCGTTGCGCATCTTATTTTTTTGGAGGGCAATATAGGACATGGAAATTGCGATTAGTTTGTTAAAAGCGTTTTGCGTTGGCGGTTTGATATGTGTTGTTGGCCAAATTTTGCTGGATTACACCAAACTCACGCCAGCAAGGATTTTGGTTGGATTTGTTGTTTTAGGCGTTTTTTTGGGAACAATTGGGATATATAAGCCTGTTGTTGAATTTGCTGGAGCTGGGGCGACGGTTCCTTTGACCGGTTTTGGATATTTGCTCAGTGAAGGGGTCAGTCAGGCTGTTAAAACGCAAGGATTAGTTGGAATTTTGAAAGGGGGGCTTTGCGCTGGAGCGGCCGGAATAAGCGCAGCAATACTTTTTGGAATATTGGTTGCTTTAATTTTTAAACCAAAGAAAAAGTAATGAGTCTGAAACTCACAGAATATCCCTTTTTTTTATCATGCGGATCAGTTTTTTTGCGCAAAAGCTCGAAGATTTGTCGTTTATTAGACACACGCTTGCAATGCGCTGGTATTTTTTCTCCCGTTCGTCATAAATCCGCTTAATATCACTCATGGTTTTTTGAAAAATCAGCGGCCTTTTGGAATTTTTTATCCTTTCCCAGCATGTCTCAAAAGGAGTTTTAAGAAAAACAACATTTCCGCTAGATCGGGCAAGCTTTGCGTTTTCGGGGCGGCCAAGAAGCGTTCCCCCTCCAGTTGAGATGACACAGTCGCTTGAATTTTGCAAGTCTTTCAAAATTTCAGTTTCAAGATTTCTAAAATACTGCTCTCCATGTTTTTGAAAAATTTCGAATATATTCATATTTTTTGCTTTCTGGATCTCAATATCAGTGTCAATCAATTTAAGTTTTAATTTTTTGGAAATAATTTTTGCAACTGAAGTTTTTCCACACCCCATAAATCCACATAAATATATGTTTTTCATGATTTTTCTCCGGTTTTATCGATTTTCCATGTCTTTAATGAGGTTTTTTATATCTTTTTCATTATATATTGATCCGTTCCAAATTTTATGAGCAAAAACCGCCTGCCAGACCAACATAGCCATCCCGCCAACAACCTTTGCTCCAAACATTTTTCCCGTCTTCATCAAAACAGTCTGCATTGGATTATATATTAAATCGAAAATTGTTGAGCATTTTTTGCAAACTTCAAAAGAGACGGGAATTTCATTCACATTTGGAAACATTCCACAAGGAGTCGCGTTGATTAAAAGATCATAGCTTATTTTCGGAATTTTATTTATGTTGACAATTTTAATTTTAGCGTTTTTTTGAATTTTTAAAAGATCTGTCCTAAATTTTAAAACTTTGGAAGCTGAAGGATTCCTTAAAGCAATCGTCAAACTGCCCTTTTGAGAAACAGTTTCAACAGCTGCCATTTTGCCGACGCCACCGCATCCCAAAAGCAAAATTTCGCCGCAAAGAGAAATCCCCTCAGATTCAATCGACTTCAAAAACCCCTCGATGTCGGTGTTATACCCCCTATATAAGCCATTTTCGAGCCTTTTAACCGTGTTGACTGCGCCATATCTCTTTGCCGTTTGGTCTAAAGACATTAATTTTTCATACATATCAATTTTATATGGAATAGTCACATTAAATCCGTTCAGATTGTTAAATCCATGAAAAAATCTGCCTATTTCGGAAATATCCAAATCAAACAGCTCATATTTTGAAAATTTATCGCCACAAAGTTCAAATAAGCGTCTATGTATCTGGGGCGAAAGGCTGTGGGAAAGAGAATGCCCCAACAAACCATAATTTTTTATAACTATTCCTCCTTTTTTGATAAAGATAAAAAATATTCAAATCAGTCTTAAATTATTAAAACTTTTCTAAAGTTTTTTGCAACGATTTTTCATCCTCAACATTTAAAATTTTAACATTATCCAGAGTCTGCCTGACAAGCCCTGATAAAACCCTGCCCGGACCAAGCTCAACATATGAATCGAATCCTTCATTTTGCATGGCAAGCAATTCGTCAACAAAACGAACAGGGGAGGTCAGATGCCTTGGCGCCATCTTTTTAATTTCATCGCCGCTTTCAATCTTTTTTCCTGTTAAATTGCTGAAAAAAGAAACTTTTGGGTCTGAAAAACTAATATTTTCGATTTGGGTTTCAAATTTTTCAGCTGCAGGTTGCATAAATTTTGAGTGGAACGCTGAACTAACCTTTAAAAATATGCATCTTCTGGCTGTTTTTTCAAGAGCTTTAGCAAGCAATTTGACGCTGTTTGTCTGGCCTGCAACAACCGTTTGGAGGGGAGAATTATAGTTAACGCACCTGACATATCCATCAATTTCAAGACAGGTTTTTTCGACAACGTCTGAAGATATTCCAATTATTGCGCACATAGCCCCTTGCTGATTTTCGGCGCATTCCTGCATAGCGTGAGCACGAGATCGGATGACTCGAAACCCGTCTTCCAAAGTTAAAACGCCTGCTGAAACCATGGCTGCATACTCGCCAAGCGAATGGCCCGCAACAGCCTTTGGAGCGACTTGATTTTGCTTTAAGCATTCCCAAGCCGCAAGCGAAACCGCCATAATCGCGGGCTGAGAATATATGGTTTGCGCCAGTTTTTGGGCGCTGGATTCGCAGCAAATTTTTAACAGATCAAATCCTAAAATGTCGCTTGCGCATTCAAAAACACGTTTTGCATTCAAACTGGCTCGACACAAATCCTCCCCCATTCCAACTTTTTGAGAGCCCTGTCCCGAAAATAAAAAGCAAATTTTTGACATATTAAATCCTCTTTTTCGTTTGATTTTCATCCACATATAATGTGAGTTTTAGGCGCATGGTCTGATGCAGGAAAACAAACAGTAACCACGAGCATTCATTACATGATTATATTGGGTTATATTTGTCCCCAATAAAACTCTTTCTTACAATATCAGCTCTTTGTTTAAAATATTAAGCTTTTTCACATATCCTTGACTTTGTTCTAAAAAAAACAATGCAAAAATGAGGGCAGCGCCGCCGTCTCACAACCGACTGTAATATTTAAACTTTTTTCAAATCAAAGCTTCTTTGAAAGCGTCCATAACAAGCGGTAGATGGGCGCCCGCAACTCGCTCACGCCTTTTAACCTTTGCTTTTTATTGGCGTTTTGAAAAAGCTTTGCATTAAAATTGAGGGTAATTTGGCAGTCTATGGTGAGCGGGCGGCGTTTAGGCTGGTTTTGTTGTTGCTTTTTAAAGCGCTTCTTAGGACGGCTCAATAAAGTGTGGGGTTTTTAAATCAATCTCAATATTTTTTAGAGAAAGATTTAAGGGGACAAAAATAACCCAAACCTTAATAAACCAAATTTTTGATCCAAACGCTAAAAAAGCATTGACAAAACTGATGTATAACTTTATAATGTTAATTAGTGGTTTTTTGAGCTTGACATTGGCTATTCTAGCTGGGGCACACTCACGACACAGTGATTATACCACATATCACCCCCAAATTGCAAGCAAAACTGCTGACTTTTTAAAATTTTTGTTTTTGGGCCAGAATTTATGACTTGGATTAATTTGTTTTTTATTATGAAAAAATATTCCATTTAGGAGGACATATATTGGGAATTCGTTTAATTGGAGCGGGGATGTATCTGCCGGAATTGGTTGTTGATAATGAAGATTTTGCAAAAATTGTCGAAACTTCAGACGAGTGGATAACAAAAAGAACCGGGATAAAACGACGCCACATTTCTCAAGGCGAATATACATGGGCTATGGGATTAAAAGCCGCCAAAGACGCGATTAAAAACGCAAAAATAACCCCGCTTGATCTGGACATGATCATCTTCACAACCGTCAACGCTGATTTTGCATACCCCTCAATGTCAAACGTCATTCAAGGGAAGTTGGGAGCAAGCAATGCATTCGGAATAGACATATGCTGTGCGTGCGCGGGATTTGTTTATGGACTGGACATGGCTCAAAGATATATTGACACTGACGAAAATATTAAAACTGTTTTGATTGTTTCTTCCGAAAACATGACTAAATCCGTCGACTATTCCGACCGATCAACCTGCGTTTTGTTTGGAGATGGAGCTGGAGCTGTTGTTGCTCAAAGAAGCAGCCAAAAAGCGTATTCATACCTTGGAACGGATGGAACGCGCGCCGAGCTTTTATATGCGCATTTATATCCTTCCGGCAACGTCTTCACCAAAAAAGAACAGGCCCAAGAAAATTCAAAAATTTTTCCAAACGAAACAGGTCGATATATGTATATGAATGGAAAAGAAGTCTATAAATTCGCGGTTAATGCCATGCCGATTGCTTTGGAAAAAGCCTGTCAGAAAGCTGGAATTTTCCCAAAAGATCTCGACTATATAATCCCCCACCAAGCAAACATCAGGATCATAGAAACTGCGATGAAGAAGATGGGAGTTGACAAAAGCAAAGTATATGTTAATATACAAGAAACTGGAAACATATCTTCCGCCTGCATTCCGGTTTGCCTTGCGCAATTGTTTGAACAAAAAAAGCTTTCTCCCGGCGACAGGATTGGAATGGTTGGCTTTGGCGCTGGCCTGATTTATGGAGCAATAGTTATAACAGTTTGATATATTTTTCATTTTCATTTAGGAGGAAATTTTGAATATGAATTCTAGAAAAACCGCGCTAGTCACCGGATCATCTCGGGGAATAGGAGCCGCGATTGCCAAAAGACTTGCAAAAGATGGATTTAATGTTGCGGTCAACTGCAGCAGCGAGGTTTCCGCAAAGGACAGAGGAAGTTTGATTGTCAAAGAGTGCAAAAATTTTGGAGTCCAGGCCGAGTGTTTTGTTGCGGATGTTTCGAAATATGATCAGTGTTCGAATATGGTTGACAGCATCATGAAAAAATTCGATTCTATAGATGTTTTAGTCAATAACGCCGGAATAATTAGAGACAGTCTTTTAATCAGGATGTCGGAAGAAAATTTTGATCTGGTAACGCAAATCAACTATAAAAGCGTTTTTAACATGACCAAGTTGGTTGGAAAGTTGATGATGAAGCAAAAAAGCGGCAGGATCGTGAATGTTTCATCGGTTGCGGGAATTTCTGGTAATATTGGCCAATTTAACTACTCTGCGTCTAAAGCGGGGATAATCGGAATGACAAAAACAGCGGCAAAAGAGCTTGGACTTCGGGGGATTTTGGTCAACGCTGTTGCGCCGGGCTTTATCGAGACTGACATGACAGACGGGCTTTCAGAGGATTTAAAAGAAAAAATTAAAGCGCAAATTTCAATTAAAAGGCTTGGAAATCCGGGCGAGGTCGCGGGAGTTGTCAGCTTCCTTTGCGGGCCGGATTCGTCATATATTAACGGCCAAGTCATAGTTGTTGATGGATGTCTTGCAATTTGAATTTAGCGCATTTTTGTTTATATGTCGATAATTTTTGGAGGTATAGAGCATGAAAAAAAGACGTGTCGTGGTGACGGGCATGGGAATAAAAAGTTCGATTGGAAATAATTTAAAGGCCTATTGGAACAGCTTAAAAAACGGAATTCACGGTATACGTCCCATCGAATTCATAGACACAAAAGACCTTGAGGTTAAAGTCGCTTCATATGACTATGATTTTGACCCGCTTTCATATTTTGACAAAAAGACCATTCGAAAAACCGACAGATTTTGCCAGATGGCTCTTGCTGCCTCAAAAGATGCGCTTGACGGCCAAAATTTGCTTTCGGTCCACGACCCCTTTCGAGTTGGCGTCATTTTCAGCAGCGGAATTGGTGGAATTGGAACGGTTGAAAAAGAACACTCAAAATGGCTTGAAAAAGGGCCAGGAAGGGTTTCGGTTTTTTTGATTCCAATGATGATTTCAAACATAGCTGCGGGCATGATTTCAATAGACGCAGGCTTTAGAGGCGATAATATGGACATCACCACCGCCTGCACATCTTCAACCCATGCAATCGGCGAAGCGTTTCGAAAAATCAGGGATGGATATTTGGATGCGTGCGTTGCGGGGGGATCTGAAGCTGGAATCAGCGGCTTGACAATTGCGGGATTTAGCAATATGAAAGCGTTAACTAAAGCTTGCGACCCAGACAGGGCGTCAATTCCATTCGACAAGCAAAGAAGCGGCTTTGTCATTGGCGAAGGAGCGGCTGCTCTTGTTTTGGAAGAGCTTGAATTTGCAAAAGCCAGAGGGGCTCAAATATACGCTGAAATTTTGGGATATGGCGCAACTGCAGACGCATATCATATAACAAGCCCAGATCCAACTGCAAAAGGTCCTGCAAGATGCTTTTTAAACGCAATTCAAGACGCGGGAATTACTCCCAGTGACATAGACTATATCAACGCCCATGGAACTTCGACCGGCCCTAACGATCGAATCGAAACAATGGCAACAAAAATTGTCTTTGGAGCTCACGCGTATGACCTGATGATTTCTTCAACCAAATCCATGACTGGCCATATGCTGGGGGCGGCGGGAGCGGCTGAAGCTGTTGCGACGATTTTGGCTCTAAAATTTGGAATTGTCCCTCCAACGATTGGATATTTACATAAAGACGAGGAGTGTGATCTGGATTATGTCACCGAAGGAGCCCGAGAAAAACCCATAAAATATGCCCTCTCAAATTCGCTTGGTTTTGGGGGCCATAACGCAACGATTTGCTTTAAAAAATTTGAAGATTAAAGGGAGGAAAAAGATATGAATGATTTTAATTTTGAAACTAAAACAATTGATTATTTAATAGACCGTGTTGAAAAATCTAAAATAACTAAATTAAAAATTTCATGCCAAGATTTTGAAATTGTCATTGAATCTGATCCTTTTAAAAATAAGGCCTGTCAAGTTGTTGAGCCTGTTATGGCCCAGGCTGGCGATATATCCAGGCCTGACGCGAGCCAGTCAATTGAAGATTCAAATCAAAATGTTGTTCGGGCCCCAATCGTTGGAACATTTTACAGCACTCCGGCCCCGGGGAAACCGCCGTTTGTTAGCGTTGGTGATAAAATAAATAAGGGCGATGTGATATATATAATAGAATCTATGAAATTGATGAATGAAGTCAAAAGCGAATTTAGCGGAACTTTGAAAGAGATTCTGGTTGAATCCGGCCAGAGCGTTGAATATGGCCAGCCGATAATGATCATAGAATGAGCGCGCAAGAAAGCTTTTTAAAACAAGAGGTGTTATTTAAATATATGTCTTTGATGAATATTGAACAGATTAAGCAAATTATTCCACACAGAGAGCCTTTTTTGCTTATAGACGAAATTATTGAACTTGAACCCGGAAAAAGGGTTTTTGCAAGAAAACATTTAAAAAAAGACGAATCATGGTTTAGGGGCCATTTTCCAGGGAAGCCAATCCAGCCGGGAGTTTTAACGGTTGAGATGCTGGCGCAAGCGGGGGCGGTTTGTTTGCTGTCTGCTCCTGAAAACAAAGGAAAAATTGCGTTTTTTGGCGGAATAGATAAGGCTCGATTTAAAAAGCCAATTTTGCCGGGAGATGTTGTCGACTTGAATGTTGAAATAATCAAAGTTAAAGGAGCTTTCGGGCGCGCAAAGGCGATTGCAACGGTTGGCGAGAAAAAAGCAGTCGTCGCGGAGATTATGTTTGCTCTTGAAAAATAGTGGCAAAAACTCATTCAAAGGAGTAATATATTAATGTTTGGAAAAGTGCTTATTGCAAACAGAGGAGAAATCGCTGTTAGGATTATTCACGCTTGCAGGGAGCTTGGAATTTCAACTGTTGCGATATATTCAGAAGCGGATAAAGAATCTCTACACGCACAAATTGCAGATGAAGCTGTTTGCATTGGGCCAGCAAAGCCAAAAGACAGCTATTTAAACGTCAAGTCAATCATTTCGGCCTGTGAGATAACTGGAGCGGACGCTGTCCACCCTGGATTTGGTTTTTTGTCTGAAAACAGCGGGTTTGCTAAAATGTGCGATATGTGTGGATTGAAGTTCGTTGGGCCTTCAGCTTTGGCAATGGAAAGTTTGGGAGACAAAGCAACCGCCCGGCGCGTCATGAAAGAAGCTGGCGTCCCTGTGATTCCCGGGTCTGAGGGCTTGATTTTAGATCTAAACCACGCTTTGAAGGTTGCAAGCGAAATAGGCTATCCTGTTATGGTTAAAGCAACAGCTGGAGGCGGCGGAAGGGGAATTCGCCGGGTTGACTCCCCAAAAGATCTTGAGTCCGCAATCCTTGCAGCTCAAACAGAAGCAGAATCTTTTTTTGGAAATTCCGGAGTATATATCGAAAAATTTATTGAAAATCCAAGACATGTTGAAATCCAAATTATTGCCGATAAATATGGAAATGTTGTTCATTTGGGAGAAAGAGACTGTTCGATTCAAAGGAGAAATCAAAAATTGATTGAAGAAGCGCCAAGCCCTGCGGTTAGCGAAGATGTTCGAAAAAAGATGGGAAGGGCCGCGACTTTGGCTGCAAAAGCAAGTGAATACTATAACGCTGGGACAGTTGAGTTTTTGCTTGACAAAGACGACAATTTCTATTTTATGGAAATGAACACAAGGCTTCAGGTTGAGCATGGGATAACTGAGCTTGTGACTGATGTTGATATTGTTAAAAATCAAATCAAGATTGCAGATTCGCAAAAGTTGGATATTTCTCAGGATGACGTAAAAATCAACGGTCATGCAATAGAATGCAGGATAAATGCGGAAATTCCCGAAAAAGGTTTCATGCCTGTTCCCGGGCAGATAAAGGGGCTATATATTCCCTGCGGAAACGGAGTTAGAGTTGACAGCTGTGTGTATTCAGGATATACCGTGACGCCCCACTATGACAACATGATCGCAAAGGTCATGACCCATGCCAAAACGCGAGATGAAGCAATAGCAAAAATGCGTTGGGCGCTTGCAGAATTTATCGTTGAGGGAATTTCAACCAACATAGACTTCCACTTGTCTTTGCTTCGAAACGAAGATTTTAGGCGGGGAAATGTTGACATTGGTTTTTTAGGCAGGCTTGGATATTGAGCTCAAAATATGCTGGTTTTAGGTTATATTTGTCCCCTCAATCCTCTTTCTTAAAAGGCTCAGAATTTAACTATGAATAAAGTCACCTATTTTAAGCCGTCCTCAAAAGCATCCTCAAAAAACAACAACAAAACCGCTTAAAACGCCGCCCGCTTGCCATAAACTATGTAAGTTAACTTTGATTTAAAGCGCCCAGTTCTTTCAAAGCGTGGGTGATAAGCCAAGGTTAAAAAGAGTGAGCGCGCCGCGGGAGCTTGCCTAACGCTTGTTGAGGATGGCTTGAAAAGGCCAGGAGGCTCGAGAAGGGCTAATATTACAGCCCGTTGTGAGCAGGTGGCGCTTAATTAGTTTTTGCATCGTTTTTTAGAATCAAGTCAAGGATTTTCTGAAACAGGTGAAAATTTTAAACAAAGAGCTGGCTGTTAAGAAAAAGTTTGGCTTGGGGACAAATATAACCAAATCTAATCATAAAATATAAAGACAAAAATATAATGGTTTATATTGACAAAATGATAAAATTGTGATATATTCAACGTGACGTTGGCATTTTGCTTTTTTTCAAGAGGGGTGTGGTGTTTTTTTTATGATGAAAGACTTGTTTAAGGTGGTTCGGTCGCGAATTGGGATAGACATCCAAAACCCCAGAAAAAACAAGCTGAATGTTCCGCCGGGGTTGCTTTTTAAATGCCCGAGATGCCAAAGCGCAATTTTCAAAGAAGAATTTGAGCTCGCCGGAAGAATATGCACAAAATGTGGATATCATTCTCGCCTAACAGCATTGCAGCGTCTTGAAATAACAGCTGACAAAGGAAGTTTTATTGAATATGATCAGGGCCTTTCAAGCGTCAACCCAATAAATTTCCCGGGCTATGAAGAAAAAGTTAATTCTTTGATTCAAAAAACAGGCCTTAAAGAGGCAATAATAACGGGAGAATGTAAAATACGGGGAGAGCGTTGCGTCATTGGGATCATGGATTCTCACTTTATGATGGCTTCTATGGGGTCTGTTGTTGGCGAGAAAATTGCGCGGGCGTTTGAGAGGGCAATCGATAAAAAATTACCTGTTGTTTTATTCACAGCCAGCGGTGGAGCCAGGATGCAGGAAGGGATTGTTTCGCTGATGCAGATGGCAAAAACTTCGGGAGCTGTTGCTCTTCATTCGGAAGCCGGCCTTTTTTATTGCACTGTCCTCACAGATCCAACAACTGGCGGAGTGACTGCTTCTTTTGCGTCTTTGGGGGATATTATCCTCGCTGAGCCGAAGGTTTTGGTTGGATTTGCTGGCAGGAGGGTTATTGAAGGAACGATTCGTCAAAGGCTTCCTGATGAATTTCAATCTTCTGAATTTTTACAGGCCCATGGATTTGTTGACATGATCGTTGAAAGAAAGCGAATGAGACATGTTTTATATAGACTTTTGAGATTTCACAAAAAGGAGGCTGTCCCAGATTGGATAAATTGACTGCATGGGAAAGACTGTCTATAATCCGAAATCCTAAAAGGCCCAATGCATACGACTATATATCAAGCGTTTTTGAACACTACTATGAAATGTGTGGCGACAGGTTATATGGCGATGATCGAGCGATAACAGGAGGAATTGCAACCTTTCAAAAGCTCCCTGTGACAGTTTTGGCAACGGTTAAGGGAAAAAATCTTGAGCAAAACAAAGAAGTGAACTTTTCTATGGCTCATCCCGAAGGTTATCGAAAGGCCTTGAGACTTGCAAAACAAGCCGAAAAATTTGGGCGTCCTGTGATTTGCCTTATCGACACTCCTGGCGCATATTGCGGCGTTCAGGCAGAACAGCGCGGCCAGGGCGAGGCGATTGCCAAAAATTTAAAAGAATTCATGAGGCTTCAAACGCCAATAATCTCAATCATAACGGGAGAAGGAGGAAGCGGAGGAGCTTTGGGGCTTGGGGTTTGCGATGAGCTTGCCATGCTTGAAAACGCGGTTTATTCTGTTATTTCGCCCAGAGGAGCTGCAAACATACTCTGGAGAGATCCGCAAAAGGAAAAAGACGCGGCCAACACCATGAAAATAACTTCAAATGATTTGCTGAAATTAAAAATTGCCGATAAAATAATCCCCGAACCAGCAGGCGGAGCCCACAACGACGTCAAAATGGTTTGCGAGAACATTGTCGAATATTTATTTGAAGCTTTGAAAAAAAATTGCAAAAAAAGTCTTGAAAATTTGCTTAAAAGCCGCTATAATAAATTCAGAAAGGTTGGCATGTTTAATGAATAGTTTGGGTTTAGTTAAAACTTTGGGCTGTTTTTCGACATTCCACATCAATAATAATCCGATTGGAAATTATATTAAATTAGGAGGAAATTAGTTATGGTTTTTAATAAAGTTGTTGACATTTTAGTTGATCAGCTGGACGTTGAAAAGGATAAAATTGCTATGGAGTCTTCAATTATTGGCGATCTGGGGGCCGATTCTTTAGATGTTGTTGACCTGATTATGACTTTGGAAGAAGAATTTGGGATTGAAATTCCAGACTCTCGAGTTGAAAAAATGAAAACTGTTGGCGATGTTGTCAGATATATTGAAGAGAATAATTAATTTTTAAATTATGTTTTGTTTTTTTGATTCAGTGGCTTTTTTGTCTCATGAATGGTTGCGTTTTTGGTTTTTATTGATTTAGGGGTGTTTTTTTCTTTGAATTGATAAATATATCAATAAATGTTTTATTTAACGCTAAGGAGTATATAAAATGGAGTGGATTGGATTAAATCAATTGCGGACAGCTTTTTTTGATTTTTTTAAAAATAAAGGACATATGCTTCTTGGAAGCTATCCACTTGTTCCGAAAAATGACAACAGTTTGCTTTTGATAAACTCCGGTATGGCGCCGATGAAAAATTGGTTTTTGGGGAAAGAATCCCCCCCAAGCAGGAGGGTTGTGACGTGTCAAAAATGCATTCGAACTCCAGACATAGATCTTGTCGGTCAAACTGCCAGGCACGGGACATTTTTCGAGATGCTTGGCAATTTTTCTTTTGGGGATTACTTTAAACACGAGGCGACAAAATGGGCTTGGGAATTTGTTACTTGCGTCTTAAAAATGCCGCAGAACAGGTTATATGTGACGGTATACGAAAATGATGATGAAACCTATGATATATGGAAAAACGATATCGGAATCAGTGAAGATCACATTTCGCGGCTTGGCAAGGAGGACAATTTTTGGGAGATTGGCTCAGGGCCATGCGGACCGTGTTCTGAAATATATTTCGACCGGGGAGAAAAATTTGGATGCGGGCGTAAAAATTGTGGGCCGGGATGTGAATGCGATCGGTTTGTTGAATTTTGGAACCTGGTTTTTTCGCAATTCGACAACGATGGAAACGGGACATACACCCGCATGAAAAGCCCCAACATAGACACTGGCATGGGGCTTGAGAGGCTTGCCTGCATTATGCAGGGAGTTGATAATCTGTTCGAAGTTGACACTATCCGCGAAATTTTGGCGCATGTTTGCGAGATTGCGAAGGTTAGATATGGAGAATCTTTGGAAAATGACGTTTCCATACGCATAATAACCGACCATTTGAGAAGCGCTGTTTTTTTAATTTCGGATGGCGTTGTTCCTTCAAACGAAGGCAGGGGTTATGTTTTGAGGCGCTTGATTCGCAGGGCATACAGAAATGGCAAAAAATTAGGGATAGATTCGCAGTTTTTAGGTGATGTTGCGCAAACAGTTGCAGAAAAAAATCGAGAAGCATATAAAGAGCTGGAAACAAATCTAAAATATGTTAAACAAGTCTTATCTAACGAAGAGACAAGCTTTGAAAAAATTCTTGACAGGGCCACGGGAATGTTGATGGATCTGATTAAAAAGGCTGATTCAACTGGATGTAATAAAATATCAGCTCAAGATGCGTTCAAACTCTGCGACACTTACGGCTTGCCGTTTGACATGCTGAAAGATGTTGCGCGTGAAAAAGGCCTTGAGGTTGACGAGAACGGATTTTGGGATTTGATGAAACAGCAGCAGGAAAGGGCAAGAAACGCAGCCTGTTCAAACAAAATCGGCTGGAACAAGTCTTCGTTTAAGCTCTCGGGCCCTCCAACGAAATTTTTGGGATATGATTGTTTGGAAAGCAAGGCAAAATTGCTGCATATTTTCAAGGATGGTCAAGAATTAAATGAAGCAGTCGAAAATCAAAGAGTTGATTTAATTTTTGATCAAACGCCGTTTTACGCTCAAAGCGGTGGTCAAATCGGAGACAGCGGGACGGCAAATTTAGATGGATTTTGTGCAAATATAACAAATTGCGAAAAGCTTTCGACGGGTCAATTTGTGCATAATGCGCTAATAATTTCTGGAAACGTGAAAAAGGGTCAAACTCTGAATTTGGGAGTTGACAGGCCAAAAAGAGAGGCCATTTCCAGGAACCACACTGCTGCGCACATTCTCCAGGCAGTTTTGATGGATGTCCTTGGAAGTCACGTCCATCAAGCGGGCCAGCTTATCGACCAAAATAAGGTCCGGTTTGATTTCAACCACTTCGAGGCTTTAACAGATTCGAATATTGCTGAAATTGAGCGAAAAATTAATGATGTGATTCTTGGCGCAAATTTTGTTGAAACTCGGGAAATGAAGAAGGAACAAGCTCAAAAATTGGGAGCAATCGCGCTGTTTGGAGAAAAATATGGCGATTGGGTCAGGGTTGTTAAAATTGGAGACTTTTCTATGGAATTTTGCGGCGGAACCCACGTTGATAACACCGCAAAATTAGGACTTTTTAAAATCATGTCCGAATCCTCAGTTGGGTCTGGAATTCGCCGAATTGAAGCAAAAACAGGTTATGAAGTGTTAAAATATATAAATTCATTGGAAAATATTTTAAACAAGACATGTGAATGCGTTAAAATAAAAAATAAATTTGAACTTTATGAAAAAATATATAAATTAAGCAACGATTTCAAAGATTGTTGCAAAAAAAATGAAAATCTGAAGTTAAATCTTGTTGAGCAAGAATTTTGTCAAACGCTCAAAGATTCATCTCAAAAGATCAAAAATTTAGACTGTGTTTTGTTTAAAACCAACAAATTAAATGGAAAATCATTAAAATTTTTTGGTGATTTTGTCAAATCTGAAAATCCAAATATAGTCGCTGCAATCTGCGCAACGTGCGAAAAAAAATCAACTTTAATGGTTGTTTGCGGAAAAAATGCAGTCAAAAGTGGAGTTGATGCTGGAAAGGTGGCTCGAGAATTGGCAAGTCTTGCCGGCGGAAAGGGCGGAGGAAGAAAAGATTTGGCAATGGCCGGCCTTCCAAGCGCTGAGTGCGTTGACTTAATCCATGCGGAATTTATTAAATTTGTCAAAAATAATATAATATAATATAAATTTTATTTTGGGAGGTTAAATATGGGTTGCATTTTTTGTAAAATAATTAACAACGAGGTTCCTTCAGACAAAATATATGAAGACGAGCAGGTTTTGGCTTTCAACGACACAAATCCTCAAGCGCCGGTTCATTTTTTGGTTATACCTAAAAAGCACATAAAAAATATCAGGGAAGTTTCAAAAGATGATCTGCAAATAATTTCTCATATTTTTGATGTCATTCAAAATATTTCGGATAAATTGAATTTAGATGATGGGCTGCGAATTGTGAATAACTGCGGAGAAAATGGCGGCCAAACTGTTAACCATCTGCATTTTCACGTCCTGGCCGGAAGGGCGCTTGGCTGGCCTCCGGGTTGAGAAAAAATCATTTTAGAGAAAACGAGAGTATATAGCAGTATATTAGAAAATAAAGAAGATAATTATTAAAATCTAAAAAAGCTGTTGACAAAATTTATTTATGCGTTTATAATTATATAGTAGTCGTTTGTTTGTCGAATATTTGACTTATTTTAAAAATTTTTATGGAGGAAATGAAACATGTCTACTACGATGGCAAAGCCTGCGACAGTTCAGCGGAAATGGTTTATTATAGACGCTGCTGGAAAGCCTCTTGGTCGGGTTGCGGCCAAAGCGGCCTCGATGCTTCGCGGGAAACATAAAGTCTGCTTCACTCCGCACGTTGACTGTGGAGATCATATAATCATAATTAATTGCAAAGATGCGGTTTTGACTGGAAAAAAGTTGGATCAAAAGGTTCATTATTGGCATACGGGCTGGATTGGCGGAATAAAAGAAGTAAAATATGATAAATTGATGAAAACCAGGCCAACCAGGGCTATGACCTTGGCGGTTGAAGGAATGCTCCCCAAAAATTCGCTTGGAAGAAAGATGGCGAAGCGCCTGCGTGTATATCCCGAGAGCAAACATGATAACGCTGCGCAAAAGCCTGAAATTTGTGAATTTTAATGGAGGAGGTTAAAAAATATGTATGATTCAAAACCATTTTACTATGGAACCGGCAGGAGGAAAAGTTCTGTCGCAAGGGTTCGGCTATATGAAGGCTCTGGCAAAGTGACCATAAACGGCCGCGATATTGACGATTATTTTGGGCTTGAAACTTTGAAATTGATTGTTAATCAGCCGCTTGATTTAACTGAAACTTTAAAAAAATTTGACATCGTTTGCAATGTTGGAGGAGGTGGCGTGACGGGGCAAGCTGGCGCCATTCGCCACGGAATCTCAAGAGCTTTGTTGGTTTTTAATCCGGAGTTTCGATTGGTTTTAAAAAGAGCCGGATTTTTAACGAGAGATCCGAGGATGAAAGAGCGTAAGAAATATGGCCTTAAAGCAGCACGTCGGGCGCCTCAATTTTCCAAGCGTTAAAAGTTTCTTGAATAGGCTACTAAAAAAGCAGGAGGAGTTTTGTCCTCTCTGCTTTTTGTTGATTTATGTACGTGAGCTTTCAATTATTTCTCTTGTTTTTATCTGCCCTATATAACCGAGCAGCCCAGTCAGGTGGAATCCAACAGCTGTGGTGAGTGTTTGGATCATATGGATATGAGGTGCTGGGAACTCCATATGGAGGGCTCGTAATATTTTCGTTGTTTGAATTCAAACCTCCTTCAGCAACGTCGCTGAAATTTCATAAAAAAGCTTTCCTTAAAACTCGGCTTATCTTTTAGCTCTTTTTTAATATTCTTTTAGATCTGACACTGTGTAACACACACTCCCTTTTGAAAGATAGAGCTAACATAATTTACCCAAAAAATCCACCACGATGCTTGTTAATGAAGTTTCTATTAGATTCCACCAAAAAATCATCATAATTTCCTGCATGGTAATAGTTGCCCCAACGCTGTTTTTTAAGTGGTGCGGGGAGTACACGAGGGTAGCCTGGATTTCGGGCTCCGAGATGGCCCTGACGACGTCTTCTTGTGCGTGACTCTAGGCTCGGTGTTGATGGGGATTGATAGTCTACATTGTTTTCCCATACTCCCCCCGCAACGCTGCTTAGTTCATTGCTTGACAAATTTTTGCTGGTTGGCTGCTGGCCTGATGGCTGATAGCCGGGAGCATAGACATACACTTTTTCGCGCCGCCCGTCTTTGCCTTTTCTTCTTAGGACAGTTTTTAATATGCGCATTTTTGGTGGAGAATCGTTTCCCCCCGAAACTTTGCTGAATTCACTTTCTGAAAAGGACTCTGTTGGATTGACCTCAAAAACGAGCTTTTCGCGGCATGTCACCTTATATGGCAGATCATCTCCAAATTTCTCCTTGATCGCTTGGTTTGCGTCTTGCAAAAGTTTCTGTCTGAATCCCGGATCGGCCTCGGCCTTATTTAAATATTTTTGTAAATTTAGCATAGAAAAACACACTCCCTTCAAGTGATTTAAAAAATTTAAAATTCAGTGGAACTCAATCCACTGTCATAATATTAACATTTTTAGTGAATTTTGTCAATATAATTTTGATATTTTTGTAATAATTCACAAATATTTTCGTTATTCTGAGAAATATATTTGCATTTTTGCTTTTTGGCGAGGTCTGAAGTTAAAGAAAGTTTAATATTACAATCAGTTATGAGACGGTGGAGGACATAAAAATCACAGGGCAAACTAACTATAATAAGGCTTGTTTTCTGGCGCTGTTATTTTTTGCTGTTGGATATATTGACTTTGTTGCAAACTCAAAACATTTTAGAAGAAATTCTATTAAATTTACACTTGACATCCTGCCCTTTAAAATGGTATAATTATTTTGGTTTGTCGTCATGAACTTTTTTTATGATGACATCTAAAATTTGAGCGATTGCTCGTTTAAAATTAAGTGAGGAGGTGCCATATGCCAACTTTTAACCAGCTTGTTCGAAGGGGAAGAAAGGAAAAAACTTCAAAATCAAATGCCCCTGCTTTGGGAAAAAATTATAATTCAATGAAAAAAATATCAACAGACCATAATTCGCCTCAAAAGCGCGGCGTTTGCACTGCTGTTAGAACCATGACTCCAAAAAAACCAAATTCAGCTTTGAGAAAAGTTGCCAGAGTTCGGCTGTCTAACGGAATCGAAGTGACATCCTATATCCCCGGCGAAGGACACAATCTTCAAGAACACAGCGTTGTTTTAATTCGCGGTGGGCGTGTTAAGGACTTGCCCGGAACACGATACCACATTATACGCGGAACTTTAGATTCACAGGGTGTTTCCGACAGGAAAAAAGCTCGTTCAAAATATGGTTCGAAGCGTCCTAAGGCTGGAAAGTAAGCTCATTTGAATTTAAACCTAGCATGTGGCCAGTTAAGTTTTTAATATTTTTTGTTGATTTGCGGCGCGAGTTTAGCTTTTTAACGAAATTTATGATTTTTTGCTTAGTTGGCGCTAACGGGGGGTTATTGCTTTCGAGTACCTGTGAATTCATCATAAATTATGGAGGAGGGAAGAAAAGTGCCAAGAAGGGGAAAAATTGCAAAACGTGATGTTTTACCAGATCCGCTTTATAAATCTAAACTTGTGACGCGCCTGATAAACAGCATTATGCTGGATGGAAAAAAGGGGATTGCGCAAAGGATTGTTTATGGCGCATTTTCAATTGTTAAAGAAAAATTAGACAGGGATCCGCTTGAAGTTTTTCAAGAAGCTATGGAAAACATAATGCCAGTTTTGGAGGTTAAAGCTCGCCGTGTTGGCGGAGCGACATATCAAGTTCCAATCGAAGTTCGCGCAGATCGTCGTCAGACTCTTGGACTTCGTTGGCTGACGCTGTATTCGCGCAATCGTCATGAAAAAACAATGAGAGAGCGCTTGGCAGCGGAGATTATGGATGCTGTCAATAATTCGGGCGGAGCGTGTAAAAAACGCGAAGACACTCACAAAATGGCAGAAGCAAACAAAGCATTTGCTCATTATCGCTGGTAGTTGGGCTTTTGCCAAGTTATGTCATATATTTATGACTATTTCGAATTTTTTTTAATTATTAAAGTAAATTAAGTTATATAAACATTAAAATATGGTTTAAAACCCATTAATATTGAGGAGGAAGTTATGCCAAGAGACGTATCGCTTGAAATGACCCGCAACATTGGTATAATGGCTCACATTGACGCTGGAAAAACAACAACCACAGAGCGAATTCTTTATTATACGGGAATAAATCGAAAACTGGGCGAGACTCATGATGGAGCTGCGACCATGGACTGGATGGAGCAGGAGCAGGAGCGAGGAATAACAATAACATCCGCTGCGACAACCTGCTACTGGAGCCACACCGAGTTTTTAAATAATCCCGAGATGATGCGAAAACATCGCCATAGAATCAACATTATCGACACTCCAGGCCACGTCGACTTCACAGTTGAGGTTGAAAGGTCTCTGAGGGTTTTGGATGGCTCTGTGACTGTTTTTTGCGCTAAAGGAGGCGTTGAGCCACAATCTGAGACAGTTTGGCATCAAGCCGACAACTATGGTGTTCCAAGAATGGCCTATGTCAACAAGATGGACATCATGGGAGCAGATTTTTACAATGTTGTTAAAATGATGGAGGATCGCCTGAATTGTAATGCGATTCCAATCCAGCTTCCGATCGGGGCTGAAGACACTTTTGTTGGAATTGTTGACCTTGTCAAAATGCAAGCAATCATTTATGAAGATGACCTTGGAAAGGTTATGGATTCAACAGATATTCCGGAGGATTTGAAGGAAAAAGCCGACGAATATCGAACAAAACTTTTGGAAGCGGTTTCTGAGGTTGACGAAGAGATAATGATGAAATATCTCGAGGGCGAGGAAATTAGCGCTGATGAGATAAAAAAAGCTCTGAGAAAAGGGACAATTTCAAACCAAATCGTTCCCGTGACATGCGGAACATCATACAGAAACAAGGGGGTTCAGCCGCTTCTTGACGCAATTGTTGACTATATGCCATCTCCAACAGACATTCCGCCAATTAAAGGTAAAAACCCCGAAACAGACGAGGAAGAAGAGAGACCTGCTTCAGATTCTGAGCCATTTTCGGCGCTGGCTTTTAAAATCGCAACAGACCCATTTGTTGGAAAGCTTTGCTTTTTTAGGGTGTATTCGGGGCATATTGAAGCGGGAACGAATGTCTATAATTCCGTTAAAGACAGCAACGAACGCATAGGGCGCATACTTCAGATGCATTCCAACAACCGAACAGACATCGACGCTGTTTATGCTGGAGACATTGCTGCAGCAGTTGGCCTGAAAAACACCGTCACCGGCGACACTCTTTGCGATTCGCAACATCCAATAATTCTCGAGTCTATGGAATTTCCAGAGCCGGTTATTAGCCTTGCTATTGAGCCAAAAACCAAAGCAGGCTCGGAAAAAATGGGAATTGCGCTTGGAAAGCTTGCTGAAGAAGACCCAACCTTTAGAACATATACAAACGAGGAAACAGGCCAAACGATAATCGCTGGGATGGGCGAGCTTCATTTGGAAATTATTGTTGACAGGTTGCTTCGGGAATTTAAAGTTGAAGCAAACGTTGGAGCGCCCCAAGTTTCATATAAAGAAACAATCAAAGGCGCCGTCGACATAGACCACAAATACGCGCGTCAGTCTGGCGGAAAAGGTCAATATGGCCATGTTAAAATTCACGTTGAGCCAAATGAATCTGGAAAAGGATATGAATTTATAAACAAAATCGTTGGAGGAGCGATTCCAAAAGAATATATTCCTGCTGTTGATTCGGGAATTCAAGGCGCTATGCAGGCTGGAATTTTGGCTGGATATCAGGTTGTTGACGTCAAAGTGACGCTATATGACGGATCATATCACGAGGTGGACTCTTCTGAAATGGCCTTTAAAATCGCGGGTTCTCAAGCTTTCAAAGAGGCCATGAGAAAAGCAAATCCAATAATTTTGGAGCCAATAATGAAGGTTGTTGTTGTTGTTCCGGAAGAATATATGGGAGATGTTATAGGCGATTTGAATTCAAGACGTGGTCAGGTTGAGGGAATGGATCCGAGAAATGGAGTTCAAGAAATTCGAGCAAGCGTTCCTTTGTCTGAGATGTTTGGATATTCAAATGATTTGCGCTCCAGGACTCAGGGAAGAGGCCAATATTCCATGGAACCAAGCCACTATATTGAAGTTCCAAAGTCTATTTCTGAGCAGATTATGTCTGCGCGCGCAAAAAAATAATTTTTATTGAAAAACGCTTGATTAATTTTTATTATGTGCTAAAATTAAATTCAGTATTTGAATTAACTTTGAGGAGGAGTAAATAATGGCAAAAGCAAAATTTGAAAGAAATAAGCCGCATATTAACATCGGAACCATTGGTCACGTTGACCACGGAAAAACAACTTTGACTGCGGCCATAACTAAAACCTTGGGAATGAAGGGTCAGGCCGACTTTGTTGACTATGCAAATATCGATAAAGCCCCGGAAGAGCGTGAACGCGGAATAACCATCAACACTGCTCACGTTGAGTATCAAACCGATAAGCGTCACTATGCGCATGTTGACTGCCCTGGTCACGCGGATTATGTTAAAAACATGATAACGGGTGCTGCTCAGATGGACGGAGCGATACTTGTTGTTTCGGCGGCGGACGGTCCAATGCCCCAGACACGTGAACACATTTTGCTCGCGCGTCAGGTTGGCGTTCCATATATCGTCGTTTTCATGAACAAGGTTGACCAGGTTGACGACGAAGAGTTTTTGGAATTGGTTGAAATGGAAATTCGTGATTTGCTTTCTGAATATGATTTCCCAGGCGACGACGTTCCAATAATTAAAGGCTCGGCTTTGAAAGTTTTGGAGGCTCCAAATGACCTAAACGACCCAGCATATGCCCCAATTATTGAGCTTATGGATGCTGTTGATGAATATATCCCGACGCCTGAAAGAAAATCAGATCAGCCGTTCTTGATGCCTGTTGAAGACGTTATGACAATTTCTGGACGTGGAACAGTTGCGACGGGACGTGTTGAAAGAGGAAAACTGAAAATTTCGGATGAAGTTGAGATCATTGGATTGACAGAGGACCGCGCAAAAACTGTTATAACCGGAATTGAAATGTTCCGCAAAACCCTGGACTATGCGGAAGCTGGAGACAACATAGGGGCTTTGCTGCGTGGAGTTGCTCGCGAAGACATCAAGCGCGGCCAGGTTCTATGCGCTCCAGGAACGATTCATCCACACACCAAATTCCGTGGCTCGGTTTATGTTTTAAAGAAGGATGAAGGCGGCCGCCACACTCCTTTCTTCAACAACTATCGTCCGCAGTTTTACTTCAGAACAACAGACGTCACAGGCGTTGTCCATCTCCCCGAAGGAACAGAGATGTGTATGCCTGGAGACAATGTTGAGATGGATGTTGAACTAATAACTCCAATTGCAATAGAAAACGGCCTGCGTTTTGCTATTCGTGAAGGTGGCAGGACGGTTGGCTCCGGCGTCGTCACTGAAATTAATGAGTAAAGCATAAATTTTATTTTGCAACACAAAAAGCTGATGGTCGGCGTGGCTGTCGGCTTTTGTTGCTTTTTTGCTTAAATTTTAGTATAATTAGAAATGGTTTATATGTTATTTTGAAATGGAGCGATATATATTGCGCATATTACATACATCTGACTGGCATATTGGAAGATTTTTGAATAAATATAGTTTAATTGAAGATCAATCATATTTTTTAGATTGGCTTGCTTTGGTTTTAAAAAGTGAAAAAATAGACCTGCTGCTTGTCGCGGGAGACATCTATAACAGCGCAATTCCCTCGGCTGAAGCGGTTGCTTTGCTTGATGAATTTTTGACAAAAGTGATCCTGGATCTGAAAATACCAACCTTAATCATATCAGGTAATCATGACTCTCCGAAAAAATTAAGCTTCTCTTCAAAAATATTAGAACATTCTGGGCTCGTGATTTGCGGAGGAGTCAGCGGAATAACGCATTTTAAACTAAACTTCGATTCCAGATCAATCGGATTTGTCCTTGTTCCATACATAGACCCCGCTATGGTTAAAGAATATTTTGGCGTTGAAAAAATTTCGAGTTTTGACGCGGCGCTTGAATTGGTTGCTCAAAAGAAAATATATGATAAAATTTGCTGCGATATAAACGTATTGTGTACACATGGAACGTATATGGATTTTGGAGCGTCAGACCTTGAATTTTGCGACTCGGAAATTTCAATCGGCGGAAGCGACATCATCAATTTGCAAAAGTTTAAAAAGTTCGATTATATCGCGCTTGGTCATTTGCACGGTCCGCAAAAAGCAGGAAAACATGGCCGCTATTCTGGCTCGCCTTTGAAATATTCTGTTAGCGAAGCAAACCACAAAAAGCAGGTTTTAATTGTTGACATAGATACTGCAAAAAATATTAAAATTGAAAAAATATTTGTTGAGCCGATGAGGGATTTGAGAATAATTAGAGGAAAATTTGAGGATATTATGAAAACAAAAACTAATGACTATGTTTCAATTCAGCTAACAGACGAACAGTTTATTATAGATCCACATTCTAGAATAAAACAAAATTGTCCGAATATTTTAGACTTGAGTTATGTAAATATAAAATTAGAAAGTGTCCAAACTGCTCAAATTGTGATAAAAAAGTCTCCAAACGAATTGTTCTCGGAATTTTATCAGCATATCGTTGGAAAAGAAATGAATGTTTTTGAAAAGCAATTTTTTGAAAACATCCTGGAGGAGCTTAAAAATGAAACCGCTTAAACTCAAAATGTCCGCCTTTGGGCCATACGCAAAAACCGAAGAGATAGATTTTAATTTGTTCAAAAATGACAGCTTGTTTTTGATTTCCGGCGACACGGGGTCTGGAAAAACAACGATTTTTGACGCTATTTGCTTTGCCCTGTATGGCAGCGTCAGCGGACAAAGAAAAGAAGCCAGGAGCGTGAAAAGTGATTTTTCTGATGAAAAAAGTTTGTGCTATGTTGAATTGGAATTTGAGTCCGGGGGCAAAAAATATGGAATCTATCGGGCTCCAGATCAAATAGTCAAAAAATCTCGAGGCGAAGGATTCAAGCAGCAAAAGCATCAAGCGGAATTAAGATTGCCGGATGGAAAAATAGAAAATAATATAAAAAAAATAACTTGTTTAATAAATGATCAAATAATTGGAATAGATAGGACTAATTTCAACAAACTTGTCATGTTGCCGCAAGGCCAATTCCAAAAGTTGTTGACTGAAAAAGGTGAGGAACAATCCAAAACCTTTAGAAAACTTTTTGGGACTCAAATATATGAAACAATATCAAATAAAATTTTTGAACACAAGCAAAAAATATTAAAACGATATGAAGAATTTCACAAAAATACAGTCGAAAAAATTAGAAATATTATAATAAATAATGATAAATTCGAAAAATCAATAAATAATGGAGATTTTAAGATATGCGATGTTATTGATCTGCTGGCAAAGCAAATTTTAGATGACGAGTCAGAATTAAACGACTTAACAGCAAAATTAAAAGACATAGACATAAATTTGCAAAATATTGAAGCAAAAATTCAAATGGCGGTTCGAGCGGAAAAAAAGCAAATTGAAAAGAAAAAATTGGAAGAATATATTGGTAAATTAATGTTAAATAAATTAAATAAAGAAGAAATTGATGAAAAAAATCAAATTATTAGAAAAATTGAGAAAGCAGAATCAATATATTCGGTATATCAAAATTTAAGCGATGACTTGATAAATAAAAGAAATAGCATTGAAAATTTAGAGAAAAAAATTGAAAATCAAAATAAAAGTCTAGATATTGCCAAAAAAAATATTGAAAGCATTAAAAGTTTACAAAAACAAATAAAAAAGATTGATCTTGAACATATTAAACTTTTAGAAATTAGGAATATTTTTGAATTGATTAGAAAAATTGACTCTGAAACAAAAAAAATAGAATCCAAGTTAAAAAAAGCAAATGAAGAGCTTGAGATTTTAGAGGCTAAAGACAAACTTTTAGTTTTAAAAAATGAAGCTCTGGCTGAAAAAAATCAAATTGAAAATTTAAAAAAATTGCGAAACCTATTAAATGACCGTTCAATTTGTGAAAAAAAAATTAGGCAATGTGAAACAAAATATTTGGAAGGATGTCGAAAATTTTATGAACAGCAGGCATATATTTTGTCGCAAACTTTAAAAAGCGGCAAACCCTGCCCTGTGTGTGGATCACTTAATCATCCGAAAAAACCTGGTCAGCAAGAAAAAAATTTAGTAAATCAAGATATGATTGAAAAACTGCGGGAAACAGTTGACGATAACAAAAATAAATTAATAAAAATCAACGGCGAGATAAATATATTAATTTCATCAACAAAAGATATTGATAGCGTTGAAAATTTAACATGTTTAAATGATTTTATAAAATCTCATGAGAAAAATTTAAAAAAAATTCGCCAAGAATTAAAAACAAAAATTCCTAAATTCCTCTGGAAAATCGAGGTTGATGAGAAAATAGATTATGGTGATAATATATCAAGGGTCCAAACCGAAAAAACAACTCTTGTCGCAAATTATGATCAATTAATTAAACAAAAATTGAATTATGTAAAAAAAATACCTGATGAGTTTGAAAACATAGAATCACTTAATAAATATGACGCAAAAATTTTAAACGATAAGGATTTGCTAAACCAAAAAATCGAAGAAATTAAAGATCAAAAATCCATCCAAGAAAACAAGCTCAATGGCTTGCTGGGCGAGCTAAAGTCTGCTAAATCAAATTTTTTAGAAATTCAAAATAAAGCCTCAAATTCAAAAAAAGATTTGGATGAAAAATTAAAAAGCGCCGGCCTTTCTATGAAAAATTTTCTTAAATTGTTGCTGGAAATTGAAGATATTAAAAAAGAGGTGGCTAGGGGTGAAAAAATTTTAAAGGAAATTGAAATAAAAACAACAGAATTGAAAATATTAGAAAAAGATTTAAAAACATCAAAACCAGAACTAATTGAAAATGCAAAAAAAATAAAATCACAAATGCAGCTTCAGAAGCAAAAATTTCATACTCAAGAGAAAAATTTTATAAATAGGCTGGTAATAAATAAAAACTGTTTGAGCGAGCTAAATAAAAATTATGATGAAATTCAAAAATTAGAGCAGCAATATAAAATCGCAAAAATCATGAGCGAAGTCGCAAAAGGCGGAAGGAAAAGAATTGGATTTGAAAAGTATGTCCTGTCGGCGTGCGTCAATGAAGTTTTAACATTCGCAAATATATGGCTTTGTAAAATAACTTCGGGCAGGTATAGTTTTTCCAAAATAAATCAAATAAATTCGCAGGATTTGGATTTAAACATATTCGACACATTTAGCGGAAAAGTCCGAAACGTCGCAACGCTTTCAGGAGGAGAGACATTTGCGGCTTCCCTATCGCTTTCTTTAGGGCTTTGTGATGTCATTTCCAACCGGTCTGGCGGGATTGAATTGGGAACCATGCTGATTGACGAAGGCTTTGGAACTTTAGACTCTGAGTATTTAAACAGCGTCATCCAGTCTCTATCCACATTGCAAAAATCAGGGAGAATTATTGGACTAATATCACATATTCCTGAATTAAAGGGACAAATTCGATCTCAAATTCAAATAACTCAAAACAATTCCTGCGGCGGCAGCAAAATAACAGTTGTGCACTAGGCTAATTTTTGATTTGAGTCCATATTTCTTCAATGTGTGTGTTGATTTGTTTAGGTAAATATTTATGAATTTCACACTTTTGTTTAATATTTTCGGGCGGATACGCTATTTCGCTATACTTAATTTCTTCACATAAATTTTCCCAGGCGCCGCTTATCGCAGTTGAATAGGAAATAAAGTTTGCATTTTCTGTTGCGATATCTTCCCTACACAAAAAGTCTATAAATTTATGCGCGTTTTCCACATTTTGTGCGTTTTTTGGTATGCACATTCCGTCGACAAACATATTTGACCCTTCCTCTGGAAAGCAATAAGCCAAATTTTCATTTTCCCTCATCATAGTTAATATGTCGCCCGCATACGCTGGAGTTATTGCGCCCTCGTTGTTTGCCATTTTGTCAAATATTTGGTCCATAATATACGCTTGGACAAGTGGTTTCTGGGCCTTTAAAAGCGCAGCTGCTTGGTTGATTTCGTCTAAATTTGTTGTGTTGAGAGAAAAATTTAATAATTTTTCAGCTATTGCAAAACTGTCTCGACTATTTATGAACATGAATATCTCTTTTTCCAATCGCTTATCCCACAAAGCGCTCCATCCTTTGACGACCTCGCTCGCTTTTTGGCCCGTCAGCTCTTCAACCAGCGGAACGTTATACACTAGCCCCACAGTTCCCCATGTGTATGGAACGCTGTATTCGTCGGTTGGGTCATATCCCAAAACGCTTCCTTTGCAGCTTTGCATGACGCCAGAATAGTTTTTCAGAGACTTTATATTTATCTTTTGAATCATGTTTTCGTCAATTAATCGTGATATCATGTATTCCGATGGAAAAATTAGATCATATTCAACGCTGCCATATTTCAATTTAGCATACATCTGCTCGTTTGAGTCAAAGGTTGAAAAAACAGACACCTTAACGCCAGTTTCTTTTTCAAAAGCTTCTATCACATTTAGAGAATTTGCTGTTCCATCAGATAAATATTCTCCCCAGCAAAATATTTTCAACTCACCATTAGGATATTCTTTCTCCAAACATCCCGGCTGAATCAAACAAATAAACAAAATGAACGAAATTTTTAACACTTGAGTCAACTTTTTCATTTTAATCTCCAAATAATCCTTGTTGGTTTTATTTTTTATTTTTTAATTTTTATTTTCTTCGATCTAATGTCTAGAAAATTCATAAATATTAGCATAATTAATATTAAAACTAGTAAAATGGCAAATAAAGCGTTGATTTTAGGAGTGATCCGCTTTCTGGCCATTGAATATATTAAAACAGGAAGGGTTTGAAACGAGCTGCCGGCTGTGAAGTAACTGACGGCAAAATCATCGAAGGAAATCGAAAACGCCATGACCAAAGCACTAATTACACCAGAAGTTATTTGCGGAAAAATTATTTTTATAAAAGCTTTGCTCGGAGTGCAACCTAGGTCTAAAGCTGCATCTAGCATATTCGGGTCAACCTGCCTGACCTTGGGCAAAACAGTCAAAACAACATACGGCATACATATTGTGATATGCGTGATTAAAACGGTTAAAAAACCCAAACTCCCCCCAACAACATTTAGTATAAAAATCATCAACAGCATGAGTGATATTCCCATAACAACATCAGAATTTACTATTGGTATATAGTTTAGATTCATAACAACAGACTGGCTTTTTCTTTTCATTTTTACAATTTGTAGAGCTGCCAAAGTCCCAATAACAGTCGCAATAATTGAAGCTAACGTTGCTAAAATGAAGGAATTAAAAAGCGAGCTTACTATGACTTTGTCTTTAAATAACTCAATAAACCAATTTAAAGTGAATCCAGTAAACAAAGTTCGAGATTTTATTTTGTTGAATGCAAAAATTATGACGACAAAAATTGGCAGATATAAAAAAATCAACACCATAGTCACACATATTCGAAACAAACATTTATTTTTCAATTTAATAAAGCCTCCGTTTCGGTTTTATCAAATTTTCGAGTTATTGCCATTATTAAAGCAATTATTATCATCAAAACAAAAGACAGCGCCGAACCAAGCCATGGGTTATATGTTGACCCCATAAACTGCGACTCGATCAAATCGCCAACCAAAGCGTTTGAACCTCCCCCGAGCATTTGAGATATGATGAAAGTTGACGTTGCTGGAACAAAGACCATCGAAACTCCAGAAACAATCCCGGGAACAGAAAGAGGGAGAATGATTCGGCGAAAGGTCTGCAGGCTGTTTGCTCCTAAATCATTTCCAGCTTCAATTAAATTTTTGTCTATTTTACTAATTGTTGTATATATTGGAATAATCATGAAAGGCAAAAAGTCATACACCATTCCAAGGATCACTGCGCCAGGTGTGTTTATCATGCGAAGTTGGGGCAATCCCAAAGTCTTTAAAAAATTATTTATCAGTCCATTTTTTTCCAAAATTGTCATCCAAGCGTATGTCCGAAGCAAAAGATTTGTCCACATAGGCAGCATTATCAAAATAATTAATAATTTTTGCGTTAACTTTGAAAATTTAGTTATAAAACAAGCAAATGGATATGAAATCACGAGACAAATAATCGTTGCAGCTAGAGCAAAAGCCAGAGAACGCGCAATAACTCCCCAATAATTCCCGATTTTTAAAATGTTTTCAAATGTTAATCCACAGGATTCGTTTGTGAATGAAAACCAAATTATCATTAAAAACGGAATTAATGTGAACAAAATCATAAAAAGTCCATATGGCAAAAATTTTAAAGAAAACCTATTCAAATTTTTCAACCTCCACTTGACTAAAATCAAATTTTAAACCAAGCTCTGTCCCAACTTCTTCTTCATTTTCCGAGTGGACTAATATATATTTGTCATTTTCCTCCTCGTCTTCATAATAAAAATACATTTCGTTATATGCGCCTTTATATATTATCGAGTCCAGCGGCAAAACCAGATCAGCAAAATCGCTGGAAACCAGGTGGATGCTTTCGGGGGGGATGGTTAGTTTGACTTGACATCCAACATCGAGGTTCAAAAAAACCCTTTTAAATTCAACATCCAAAAATTTTATAGTGTCTTCATCAATAACCGTAGCCATCATAATATTTGTCATTTGGTCGAATAATTTTGACATTATATGAATATCATCCGGCGAAAAGTTCAGCCCAATTTCTTCGCCTTTTTTCAAATGTTTAGTGGTTTGAACCAACCAATACATATTTTGAGCGTAAACCTCCATTTCATAGTGAACACCCTTGAAAACAACAGAATCTATTTTTCCAACAAATTTTGCGCCATTGCTGTCTTTTGGAACAATCTGCAAATCCTCAGGCCGAATAACAACGTCAACAGGCTGCCCCGGCTTAAATCCTTTATCAACGCAGTCAAACTCCTTTTTTGCAAAATAAACCCTATAGTCTTTAAGCATTACGCCGTTTAATATATTGCTTTGGCCGATAAAGTCCGCAACAAAGGCGTTTTTTGGCTCATTATATATTTGCTCCGGAGTCCCAATCTGCTGGATTTCGCCCTCATTCATGACAACAACAGTGTCGCTCATGGTTAAGGCTTCTTCTTGGTCATGCGTGACATATATAAAAGCAGTGTCGAGACTTTGCTGCATCTCTTTTAGCTCCAGCTGCATCTGTTTCCTAAGCTTCAAATCCAAAGCGCAAAGCGGCTCATCAAGCAACAAAATCTTAGGCCGATTAACCAAGGCTCTCGCAATCGCGATCCTTTGCTGCTGGCCCCCGGAAAGTTGGAATGGCCGACGACGCTCAAACCCCTCCAAATTGACAACTTTTAAAAGCCTGGAAACGCGCTCCTTTATCTCATTTTTAGGCATTTTCTTTATTTTCAGGCCAAAAGCTATGTTTTCAAAAACGTTTAGATGGGGAAACAGGGCATATCGCTGGAAAACTGTGTTGACATTGCGTTTGTGGGGCGGATCGTTTGTTATATTTTTATTCTCAAAAAAAACCTCACCCGAATCTGGCTTTAAAAAGCCCGCAATTATCCTCAGAGTTGTTGTTTTCCCACAGCCAGAAGGCCCCAAAAAAGTGACAAATTCTCTATCGCGTATATATAAATTCAACTTATCTAGAATTTGTTCTCCTTCAAAAGAAATAGATATATCCTTTAGTTCAAGTATATTGTTCATATTTTTCAAACCCAATTCCATTATATTGAAATTAAAAAACCATATTTTAAATCAAGCTGATTTATTCAAATAGTTGGCTTTCATCTTCCTAAAAGAAAGTCTTTGCCAAAGCGGCAGCAAATCTATGGCGCTGTCTTGTTTCAACTCGTTTCCAATGGCGTCCATAAATAATTGGAGCGCTCCGTCTTTTTTCAACCAACCACCAAAACTCAAAAACCATTTTAAAAATTCAAGTTTGGCGGAATCATTTTCAAAATAACCATTATTTTTCCAGTTATTATATACAAAATTCAAATTTTGAGCCAAACTCATCAGAGCTTTTTTATAATTTCTTGTGTGAGTCAGTGAACATATATTATACTTATAGTAATATAATTTATCCGAGCAAAAAACGGTTTTTTTGGCTTTGGGAAAGCATGTCATGTTAAAGCTTATATCTTCGGCAAAACTTGACAATTCGTCAAACTTCAGGCCATTTTCCTTTAAAAAGCGCGACCTATATAAACCATCCCAAACATATCCATATCCTATCATCCCAAATCTAGGGCCAAAACGCGTTCTCGCAGGAGCCACTTTGCCAACGGATAAAGGAACATGAAACCCGCATTTAACAATGTCTGCATCCTCTTGCTTTGCCAGATTATATAGCTTTTGGGACATATTCACTGATATATGGTCGTCAGAATCAACAAATTGTATATATTCGCCTGAGGACATCTCAATTCCGCGATTTCGAGCGCAAGATGGCCCCCCATTTTTTTGGTGATATACTTTAAATCTTGAGTCAAGTTTTGCATATTCATCCAAAATCAGGCCGCTTCCATCGGTTGAGCCATCATCGACGCAAATTATTTCGATGTTTTTCAAGGTTTGATTTTTAACGCTGTCTAAACAGCTTTTCAAAAGATTTTTATTTACATTATAGACGGGTATTACGATTGAAACTTCGGGCTCAGCACAATATCCCCCAAAAGGAATTAAAAATATGCAAAAAACAACAAACAATGTCAATGATATCAAAATTTTTATGATATGTAAAGCAGCTTTTTTCACAAAAAATCAACCCCTAATTTCAAATTTTTTGTTAAAATTACACAATTTTGAATCTGAGCTTAACAAATAAAACCACACACATACTATTTTAAAATTATTATCATTAATTGTCAAGAGGCTTTGCTTTTTGAAAAAAAATAAAGCCCTCAATCAATCTGACATAATGTCAGTAATTTTTGACAATTTTTTTACTGTGTGATATAATTTTAATGTGGTTGCGGATTGATGTTTTCAAAATCACCTACAAAATCACTTAAATTTTAGAATGTATGGGAGGTTTAAGGTATGCTCAGTGAAATAAAAAAACAGAATGTGAAAAATATGTTTGATTTACTTAAAAACGCCGCAGAAAATTTTTGCGACAAAACGTTTATCAAGTGGCAAGAGGAAGAAGAAATTCTTGAAAAAAGCTTTTTAGAAACTTTTAAAGACTCCGAAAAAATTGCGAGATATATAGCAAGTTTTGAAAAAATTTTAGGCCATCGCGTTCATGCTGCGCTGATCGGGAGCGCTTCATATGAATATGTGTGTTCTATGTTTGGAGTTTTTGGGGGAAATGGCGTCGCAATTCCAATCGACAACCAAATATCAAGAGAAAACCTCATTAAAAATTTATCAAAAGCTGATGTTGATGTTGTATTTTTTGATTTTAAATATCGCTCTTTTGCAACATATGTTAAAAAGAAAATAACAAGTCGAAAAATAAAATTTATTTGCCTGCAGGATGTTGATTATGAAAATAACTTTTATTCAATCATTAATTCTGACCTGGGGAAGGCAGCTTTGCCTGAAATTGATCCGCTTAAAGAAGCTTTGATAATTTTCACTTCTGGAACAACAGGCGTTCAAAAGGGCGTTATGCTGTCGCATTTAAACCAGCTTAGTGCTATATTTTCTTTTGATATGCCATCTCACCCAATTCCTCAAAGCGATGAAATTCTCCTCAGCATTCTCCCCATTCACCACATTTACGCTTTAAACGGAAATTTTTTGATGCCCCTCAAATATGGATCCACAGTGTGTCTATGTCTTGATTTGAAAAAATTGCAAAAGTCAATTCAAGTATTTAACCCAACGCAAATTTTCATGGTTCCCATGATAGCCAAAATGCTGGTTAATTGCTTTTTCATGACCATAAAACAAAACCCGAGTTTACCAAAAGACCAAATTAAAAACATGATATTTGGTAAAAATCTTTTTTGGCTGTTTATTGGCGGCTCAAGTTTGCCGGACTGCCTTGAAAAAAGTTTAATTGAGACCGGAATTAGCATCGCGCAAGGATATGGCCTGACTGAATGGTCGCCTCCAGCTTTGCAGTCGGATTTTGATCGCCAAGATAAAATTAAATCAGTTGGCAAACCAACTGAAAACTGTCAACTTCGCATACAAGATGGAGAAATTCAAGTTAAAAGCCCGTCGGTTATGATTGGATATTATAAAGAGCCTGAGCTTACAAAGCAAGCTTTCACGCAAGATGGCTTTTTTAAAACAGGCGATTTGGGTTATATTGATGATGACGGTTTTGTTTACGTTACCGGGCGCAAGAAAAATTTGATAATACTCAGCAATGGCGAAAATGTTTCCCCAGAACAATTCGAGAACGATTTTTCCGACGAGCTTTTGATTCAAGATATAATTGTCTATGAAAACAACGACAAAATTGTGGCCCAAGTATATCCGAATTTTCCATATGCTCAGGCCGCGAATTTATCCGACATTTCATCCGAAGTTTCAAAAATCATCCAAAAACACAATTCCAATTTTCCAAGCTATTGCCAAATAGCCGACGTCAAAGTCCGGAATGACCCATTCGAAAAAACATCATCAAATAAAATACTCAGGCATAAATATATCACCCCTCAATCTATTTCGCAACAAAGTCATAAAACTTCGACCAAACCCCAAACCGAACTTCAAAAGAAAATTTTAAAAGCTGTTTCGCGTGTGACCGGAAATGACAACATTGGAATAGATGATGATTTGATTGATTGCGGCCTGAATTCTTTGGCGTCAATGCTCCTGATAGAAGATTTTGAAAAAACATTTGATCGGTCAATAACCTTTAATCAGCTAAGCTCCAACCGAACAATTCGAAAAATAGAAGATTTGATTCTCAATTCAAAGCAGCAATTGAAAAAAGCTTGTCCAGTTTATGAAAAATATCCGCTTATAGACCCTCAAAACTATTATATCGCGCAAAAAGGCACTACTTGTGGAAACCTGGCCAATTTGCTTGAACTTGATGAAAATATTGACTTGGAAAAGTTAAAAAATGCTATTTTACAAGCAATTGACGCGCATCCCGCTTTAAAAGGAATTATAAAGCCAGACAAAGAAGGAAAACTGGAGCTTTTTCGTGATGATTCAAGAAAAATTGAGCTCCAGATAGAAAAAGTGTCGGATCAAGAATTCGAGGAAATATCCAAAAATCTTGTCACTTCATTTAGACTTGATGGAACAGATGATTTATTTCATATTCGGCTTTTTCAAACTCCAAATGCAAAATACTCGTTTTTTGATGTTTCACATATTATAAGCGACGGAGTCACAATAAAAACACTGCTAAACGACATAAATAGCTCCTATATGGGGCAAAAAATAGAAAAGGAAAAATTTTCATTCTATGACTATGTTGTTGAATATTATGGGGAAGAAAAACAGCAAAAGCGCAAAAATGATCTAAAATATTATGAAAACCTGTTAAAAGGCTTGACCCTGGAGCGCAGCATTTTAAACAAAAAAGGAAAGACTGAGCTTTGCAGCAAAGATCCCGGATATATTCAAAAACAGTTTGAACTTTTTAGCAGGAAAGACGTGATATATTTTTGCCAAAAACATAATATATCCGAAAATGTTTTCCTATATACAGCTTTTAACTATCTTGTTGGAATATTTTCAAATTTAAAACACACTTTCACTCGCAGCACTCACGGTGGTCGCGATGATTCCAGGTTTATAAAAACTGCTGGCCCATTTTTTAAGTGCTACTTCTGCCGTTATGATGTCGTTGCGCATGAAACTGTTGAAGAATTGCTCAAAAGAACAAAAAATCAAATTATGGACACGATGAAATGCCAATTTTCTAATGTTGACCATATTGAAATGTTTTTCCAATATCAAGGTGATATGTATAATATTTGCGAATTTAGTGGTTTTCCAGTCAAAAAATTGCCCATAAAACACGATGATATACCATTTCATGTTGAGATTATGTCGGATCAAATTTCATATTTTGTAAAATTAACATACTGGAAAGAGCGATTTGACGAAAAAATGCTTTCTAATTTTTTAACCTGCTACGAACACCTTGTAAATGCGATGTTGACCGAAAAATCTGCGCGGATGTTAAAACATCATATCCCAAGCGAAATGTTTCCAAACGCATGCTATATAACCGCAAAAGAATTAAACGATGAGGTGGGATATAGCCTTTTAAAAAATGTTTCCGACGATCAAAAAGTCAGGGTTTATGTTCTCGATGACGATTACTATAAAAAACCTGTTGGAGCTTGGGGGCGGCTATATTTAAAAGACTTCGAGCCAACAGATTTGGTTGGAAAAATAAAATATCCTTATCGTAAAGGAGTCATTTTATATGACACAGGAATAACGGCAAGAATACTGCCAGACGGCCAAATTGATTTTTTGGAAAACAGTGGGCGAGTTGTTTTAACAGAAGATCCGGTAAAAGGTCTTCAATATCACGACCTCGGAAAGCTGGAAAAATTCATTAAAAGCCATGAAAATGTTAAAAATTGCCAAAGTTTTATGACCTTTAATCCAGAAAACGGAAGCATGCAGCTGGAACTTGAAGTTCAAACGGACAAGGATCGCTTTTTGCAAAAGATTTTCTCGGATGTTGAAAGCAATCTAGACCAAAGTATATCACCTGATGTTGTTAAAGTTATAGGCAAATAGGCGATGTCTTTTTTGATGGATCAAAAACCGCTTCAAGCAAGGAAAAAGCTTAAAGCGGTTTTTGAAATATGTAGATTTAAATTAAATAATGTCTGGACTGTTAAAATATTGTTTAGTATTTAAAGCCGCCCCATGCTTCTTTGAGTTTTTCCTGAAATTGGTCATATGTGTAGTTGGTGGTGAATTCCTTGAATTTTTCTTCAGGATTTTCAAAGTAATTGCAAAAATTTCTGACCTCTTTTTTTTGTTTTCTTGTCCAGCCTTGTCCGCTCTTTCCGCCAGCGACGGCGTCCATTGAATCGGACGTTAATTCATCACTTGATTTGCAATTTTTATTTTCCTCCATTTCAAACACCCCCTTTCTATATGTTTACTCCATCAAGAGGTTTTCACTACGCATAATACAAAATTAATAAAAACCCCTATATATACAATAGCATACTTTCCTAAATATGTCAAGCGTTTATTAATAGATAATTAAAATATTTCCAAAAGATAATACTTAGAGTTTTATTTGCTGCGCTGATCAACTATTATTGCAATGTGAAATGCGGTCCAATTGCCAATGCCCTTGAGAATTTTTAATAAATGTCCAAAATTCCGCAAAACATTCTGATTTATAGCGTTTTGATGAACAATTTTCAACCATTTTGCGAATGCCTCTCCAGGATTTTGCCAAAAAACCATCTGATTCATCTTTTCTGGGAGTTTTAACAATATAATCAATCATGCTTCCCTCTATTTTCACACATATCTTTTCAAACCCATTCTTGCTAAATCTCCAAGGGGTTATTGAAAGAAGCTGTATATCTTCACATATATTTTTTTTGTTTGCCTTTGCCAGTTTTGCTAACTTTTTTTGATGATTTTCAAATAATCTTTGAGTCATATATCTTTTTGCCGGGGTCATGTCACCGCCGGCCCAAGCTTTTTGTATTGCAAAATATGCATCAGAAATTTCTATAACTATGCGTTTATAATTAAGCCCACTAGCATCTATTTTGCGTTTTGCGCGCTTTTGTGATATGGTTGAGAAGCCATATGTAGCCAACCCAAAACAACCCATAATGCATAAAATCTCCAAGGGATTCAAACTTCTGCTTCCGCCGCCATGACTATGTCCTCCATGACCGCCACCATGGCCGCCACCACCTCCAGCTCTGGCTGCGACATTAAACTGGTCTAAAGATCCCAGGCAAATCAACACGATCAACAAAGCAATTAATCTTTTTTTCATTTTTTAACGTCCCTTCAAATATCAAAAACACGAGCATAATTTCAAACTATATTATAATCATATCACAAATTATCAGCAATTGTATTAAAATCTTGTTAAATTTTTATGAATTTATTTTTAACAAGCTATCCATGGCCACTAGAAAAAAAGCTGATTCCCTGCTTTAAGTGTGTATATGTTTAATTTTGCCTAACCGACTTCATCCGCTTCAAATATCTTTCTATAATCATATTTTTCTTTGGGCAAAATTATTAGATCGCCCAAAATTTTAGCATATTTACAAAATTTAGGCTTAAAGTGCATAATTCCTGAATCCGGCGTGAATGTCAACTCGCCAAACTTTATTGATCCATCGTCCAAAAGATAAAAATCAACTCTAACAAAGCAAAATCCTTCGCTTAATTTTGAAGAAAATTCGTATATTTCACTGAAATTGTTCGGTTTTTTAATTAAATCCTTATCATTTTTGGGGTGAGTGTATAAAAATGGTTGAAGATTCCAATTGGCGTCATAACATTCAACCTTCTTTGCTTTCCCTTCCCCCCGAACAAAAGTAAAAAACTTCGGCGTTCCATTAAAACACAACACCTTAACGTCGGTCAAAGCAGCCCCGTTGTTTTCAAGATATTCTTCTGCGATGATCCTGGGCTTTATGTTGTGATAATGCAGCTCAAATCCAGAATTAAAAGCAAAATCGGTCTGAAGCCACTTGTCAAACATGCCTTTAATTTGTTCTTTGTCAAGATTGGCTTTCCTCGAAATAAAAATATTACATCCGTAACCATGAGTTGCTTTTAACAAAAACCTATCCGGCAATTTATCAAAATCAATATCGTCAAATTTATCCCAGACGCCCAAAATTGGAACAACATATTTTTCTCCGATTTTTTGCCTAACATAGTCTTTCACCAAGTATTTGTCGGAAAGCTTGGTTTTTATCGGAGTTGAATCCCAAAGCTTGAGCCATTGAATTTTTTCGTGGTAGTTCTGAGGATTTTCAAGATTTATCCATCCGCCCGTGCGTTTTTTATACCAATCTTTGAGCATTTGAGGATATTTTGAAAGATCTTTATATTTATCCGGAGGCGGGGCAGCAGAGACCATGACTGTTCCAAAAAAGGTGAAAACAATCGAAAAAATTAAAAACATTTTAAAAAATTTAGATTTCATTTTAATCGCTCCTCCAATCTATAAATTTAAGACTGATTTTGAAATTATTATCTTTCTGCGGCACTTTTGAATAAACACCCACCACTATACTACAGTATATTATAAATAAAAAATATATCAATTGGCAAATTAACTAAATTTGGAAAAATAACCAAAAGTTTTGTCCAAAAAATTGTAAGCAATACTTTTAAAAAAACATCACCCTCCATTTAAATAAAATTTTAAAATTAGGCTCAGAATCGTTTTAGAATGTCTAGACATAACCTTTTTTCATTATTGTCTAATTGTGCAAAAATCTCAGAATCCTCCAAAATCCCTCTCAAAGGCCTTAAAACGTCCAAGTCAAACTCTTCTTCAGACAAGCATCGAGTTAAAGTTTTAGCTATTTTGACCTTTTGTTTAGTGGAATATTCTTTAAAAAAATTACACCAGGCCAAATTGGAAAAAGTCTCAACAACATAATCTCTAGCCGAATCTTGACTCCAACATTCAATAAGCGCATCTGTTATGTCTATTCTTTGCTCGACGGAATATGCTTTAAAAAAGTTATAGTGGGAAAAATTTCGCAAAATTTCTGCAAGCTGTTCTTGGCGTTCTTCCGAAAACGAATAGCTAGTCAATATGTCGGTCACTTTTAGCTTGTGTTTCAAAGAGCATTCTCCAAGAAAATCATTCTGGGAAAAATCCAAACACATTTCAAAAAAATATTCTTCGTCCCACTCTTCCCAAACAGGCTTTTTGAGCAAAAAAACAAATTGAGAAACTGGGTTTTGGCTTTTGCTCTCAACATCACTTTTTTGTTTGTCTTCCTCCTCGTCGCTTTCATAATCAGATTGCTCGGACTCGCAAGATTCGTTTAAGTCATATATACTTTGGCAGCTGCATAAATGTTTTTTTGGAGTAGCAAAAGCCATTCCTGTCACTAGCCCTATTGTTGAAGCAGCAAGAAATCCAGCTAAAATTTTATTAATGATTTTTATTTTCATAATTGTCAGCCCCCCACAATTTGTTTTTTATCTGACAAAATTCTACATATTTATGGTAAATTTTACAAAATAATTATATTCTAATTTTTAATTTTTTGCAACAAAAATTAAAAGTGGCGTTTTTTTGCGCGCCACTCCTGCTTTAAATATATATTTTTAGTTGGAGAGTTGCATATTTTAATGGGTAGATTTTAAGGGGGAACAACTCCCAAGCCCGCCAACCTACCACTTATCACGGATGCTTTCAAAGAAACTTGTGCTTGAGGAAGGTTTAATACTCAAATTCGTTGTGAGCGGGCGGCGTTTTGATTGGCTTTTGCATGGATTTTTAAACGCGATTGAGGATTGTTTAATATACAGGGTTTTTAATCAAAGAGTCGGATATTTTAAACAAAGACTTTACCTGGGACAAATATAACCTTCCAAAACTTAAGAATCAAGGTCGCTTTGTCTTGAATTTTTCAGCAAAATCACATAAATTTTACTTTGACATATCCGCAATTATTTCTTATAATAGAATTACGCTGAAACCGATGCGAATTTTTGACTATTGTTAAACGGGGGTTTGGTGTGTCTAAAAAAATTAGAGAAGAAATTGAAAATCTTGCAAAGCAAATTGAATATCACAATAATTTATATTATAATGAAGATAATCCCGAAATTTCTGATTATGAGTATGATATTTTGAGCAGGAAACTTGCGGATTTGGAAAAAAAATATCCTCAATATAGGCTTGAAAAATCGCCTATTGCGCATGTTGGCGGCGTTGCTTCTTCCTCTTTTGAAAAGGTTTTTCACAAGGTTCAGATGGGCAGCTTGCAGGATGCTTTTGATTTTAGTGAATTGCGACAATTTGACAAGCGAGTTAGGGAAAAAATTTGTGAAATTTCATATATTGTTGAGCCTAAGGTTGACGGGCTTTCTGTTTCGCTTGAATATGAAAACGGGAGGTTCGCTCGGGGGTCAACGCGCGGCAACGGATTTGTCGGAGAAGATGTGACCCAAAATTTAAAAATGATTTCTTCGATTCCACAAACTATTGGGCAAAACATTCCCTTGCTCGAAGTTAGAGCAGAAGTTTTCATGCCAACAAAAAAATTTCAAGATTTGGTTTTGAGCCAAAAAAATTCAAACGAAGCTCCGTTTAAAAACCCTCGAAACGCCGCTGCGGGGTCTTTGCGGCAAAAAGATCCTTTGGTTGTTTCGTCAAGAGGGCTTGAGGCGATTGTTTTTAATGTTCAGCGCCTTGAGGGGATTGACCTTATTTCCCACTCCGACTCAATCAATATGCTCAAACATCTTGGCTTTCAGACCATACCCGAGTCTGTGATTTTCGACAATATCGAAGATTGCATAGTAGAAATAAATAATATCGAAAAAAGAAGACGTGAGTATTCGTTTGACATAGACGGAGCGGTTATTAAGCTGGACTCGCTTGCAAATCGTCAAAAGCTTGGCTCAACAGCTAAAAATCCGAGGTGGGCAATTGCCTTTAAATATCCCCCAGAGCAAAAGCAAACAACCCTTAAATCAATTGAAATCAACGTTGGAAGGACGGGAACTTTAACGCCTGTTGCCATATTTGATCCTGTTGTTATAGCTGGAACAACCGTTAGCAGAGCATCGCTTCACAACCAAGATTTCATCGACAAAAAAGACATCAGAGTCGGGGACACAATTTTGGTCAGAAAAGCCGGAGAAATTATACCAGAAGTCATAAAATCTCTAAAACACCAAAAAAACAGCGTTTCATATAAATTGCCCCCGAATTGCCCAATTTGTGGCAGTTTAGCGGTTCGAAACCAAGGAGAAGCGTCAACCAGATGCGAAAATCCGTCATGCCCCGCGACGATGGCGCAAACCTTAATTCACTTTGCGTCTAGGGAGGCTATGGACATTGTTGGTTTGGGTGAGTCTAATGTTAAAAGCTTAATTCAATCCGGTTTGGTTTGCGATGTTTCGGATATATATACCTTAACGAAAGATCAGGTCATGAAGCTCTCGCGCTTTAAAGACAAGTCCGCTCAAAATCTGGTTGAGTCAATCGAAAATTCCAAGAAAAATCCTTTGTGGAGGCTTGTTTTTGGTCTTGGAATCAGGGGGGTTGGCGCAAGCGTTGCAAAATTGCTCTGCAAAAACTATGATGATATTTTTGAACTTATGGGGGCAAGACCCGATGACCTTGCAAAAATTGATGGAATCGGCCCAGTTTTAGCAGCAAATATTGAAAAATTCTTTTCTCTTGACCAAACAAAGTCTTTGATATTTCGCTTATCTTCGTTAGGGGTGAATATGAAATCAAATTCAAAAGGCCAAAATAAAGGCTTTTTAAAGGATTTGACATTTGCCATCACGGGAAAATTAAAAACCAAAACTCGAAGCGAAATCAAGCAGATGATCGAGGATTTTGGAGGGAAGGTTTCATCCAGCATATCATCCAAAACAAGCTATTTGATTGCTGGAGATGGTGCTGGCTCAAAACTTTCAAAAGCAAGAAATTTAAACGTCAAAGTTCTTAGAGAAGACGAGGCGCTTGAAATGCTTTCAAATTCTTAATTTTTAAAGCAAAGGAGCTTGAAATATGGACATAGAAATAATGAAAATAGCAAAATTATCAAGAATCAAAATCGATGGAGCGGTTGCAAAAAAGGTTGAAGCAAATTTAAATCGAATAATTCAAAGCATTAAAGATCTGCCTGAATTTGACAAAAACGAAAACTTTTTCAATCCCGACAATGTTATGCCGCTGCGGGCTGATGTTGTTAAAGATTTTGGGTTTGATCGAAATGATATGCTCAAAAACGCGCCTCAAGTTAAGGCGGGATGTGTTGTTGTCCCTAAAAAAATTGACTAGAAAGGAAAATGTTATATGAATCTATACCAAATGCGAGCATCTGTGCTTTCAAAGATGATTAAATCAAAGGAAATTTCTGCTCTGGAGCTTTCAGAAAGCGTCTTTTCGCGCATAAAATCCGTCGAGCCAAAAATCCAAGCATATATCACTTTATGTGAAGAAGCGGCCATTGAAACAGCAAAATCCGTTGATAACAAAATCTCTCGAGGGGAAAATCTTTCGCCTCTGGCTGGAATTCCGATTGGAATCAAGGACAATATATGCACAAAAAATACGCTTACCACCTGTGGCTCTAAAATGCTTTATAACTTTGTTCCTCCGTTTGACGCAACAGTTGTTGATAGGCTCAAAAAAGCCGGCGCCGTGATAACTGGGAAGCTCAACATGGACGAGTTTGCTATGGGGTCTTCAACCGAAACTTCATATTTCAAAACAACAAAAAATCCATATAACATAAACTTTGTTCCTGGAGGAAGTTCTGGAGGGAGCGCGGCCGCAGTCGCTTCGGGGGAAGCAATCCTTTCTCTGGGCTCAGACACGGGAGGCTCCATCAGGCAGCCAGCTTCATATTGTGGGGTTGTTGGGCTCAAACCAACCTATGGCGCAATTTCGAGGTATGGGCTTGTTGCTTTTGCTTCTTCGCTGGATCAGATTGGGCCAATAGCCAAATGTGTTGATGATGCTGCGCTTTTATATTTGAGTATATATGGACATGATGAGTTGGATTCAACAAGCGCCAAGATTTTGCCCTTTTCCTGGGAAATTGAAAATCAAGACATATCCATGCTCAAAGGCCTAAAAATTGGGATTCCCAGGGAGTATTTTTCAGATCAAATAGACAAAGAGGTTAAAGATGCGACTTTGAATGTTTTGAAAATTTTGGAGGAAAACGGGGCGCAAACTTTTGAAATATCTTTGCCAAACACAAAATATGCTTTAAGCGCATATCACATAATATCTTCGGCGGAGGCTTCATCAAATTTGGCAAGGTTTGACGGGGTCAGATACGGATATCGCACCAAAAACTATAAAACGTTAACGCAGATGTATGAAAACACTCGCGCTGAAGGCTTTGGAAACGAGGTCAAGACAAGGATAATGCTTGGAACATATGTCTTGTCTTCTGGCTACTATGATGCATATTACAGGCGCGCAAAGCTTTTGCAAAACAAAATATCTTCTGAATTTAGCGAAGCTTTCAAGAAGTGTGATGTTATTTTAACGCCAACTGTTCCGACAACTGCTTTTGAAATTGGATGTGAAATTGATGACCCGGTGAAAATGCGCTCAAATGACATGAACACTGCGTCTTCAAACATAGCCGGCGTCCCCGCAATCAGCCTGCCTTGTGGGTTGAGCAAAGATGGGCTTCCGATGGGATTCCAGCTGATTTGCAGCCATTTTGAGGAGGAAAAGCTTCTGAAAATAGCAAAATGCTGCGAAAATTTGATTGATGATATAAAATTGCCAAATATTTAACACAGGAGGAAAATTTTAGATGTCAAGTAAATATGAACTGGTTGTTGGCCTGGAAATCCATGCTGAATTATCCACTAATTCGAAAATATATTGCTCGTGTCGAAATAAATTTGGCCTGGAGGCAAACTCAAATTGCTGCCCTATATGCACCGGAATGCCGGGGACTTTGCCAACTTTAAACCAAAAAGTTGTTGAATATGCTGTTAAAATGGGGCTTGCGACAAATTGCAAAATAAACAAAATTTCCAAGCAAGATCGAAAAAACTATTTTTACCCCGACCTGCCAAAAGCATATCAAATTTCTCAGGCGGATATTCCGATATGCGAGAATGGATATTTAGACGTTTTGTTGAAAGATGGGAAAATAAAACGAATTGGAATAGAGAGAATTCACATTGAAGAAGACGCGGGAAAGCTTTTAAAAATGCAAAATTTCGACGAGGCGCTTGTTGATTTTAATAGGTGTGGAGTTGGTTTGATTGAGATTGTTTCAAAGCCGGATATGCGCTCCCTGGAGGAGGTTAAAGCATATCTTGAAACTGTTAAATCATACTTAATATATCTTAACATTTCTGACGCAAAAATGCAGGAAGGCTCGATGAGATGCGACGTTAATGTTTCGGTTAGGCCGATTGGACAAAAGGAGCTTGGAACTAGATGTGAAATGAAAAATGTCAACACATTTAGCGGCGCTATCAAGGCAATAGAATATGAATATAGGCGCCAAATTGAGGCACTGGAAGCGGGAGAGCAAATCCTTCAAGAAACCAGAAAATGGGATGAAAAATTATCTCAAACGGTTTCGATGAGAACAAAGGAAAATTCGAAGGATTACAGGTATTTTCCTGAGCCGGACCTCAAAAATATATCAATATCCCAAGAAAAAATTGACGAAATATCAAGCCAAATTCCCCAAATGCCAAACCACAAAGCCATCAGATATATTAACGAACTTGGGCTTGGGCAGGTTGACGCTCAACTGATTGCGGAAAATTTTGAAAAAGCTCGTCTTTTTGAGAAGACCTTGGAAATTAACAAAAATATTAACATAAAAATGCTTTCTAACTGGATTTTAGGGACGGTTTCTGAATATGTTAACAAAAGTCATAAAAATTATAGCGAAATTATCACGCCCGAAAATTTGAGCAAGATAATAATATATATTCAAAGCGGAAAAATTTCAAATTCTTCCGGAAAAAAAGTGTTTGACAAAATTGTGTTGGACAATTCTTTGTCGGTTGATGAAATAATTTTAGACCTTGGGCTAGAACAAATATCAAATACCGATGAATTAGAGGCGGTTGTTAAAAAAATTCTAGATAGTAATAAAAAAATTGTTGATGAATATAAAAAAGGAAAAACGAATGTTTTGGGATATTTGGTTGGGCAGTGTATAAAAGAAACAAAAGGAAAGGGAAATCCTTCGATTATTAGAGATATTGTTACTGGAAACATTTAATTTATTGTTAGTTTAAAATTTTTTGCTAAATTTTTTATTAAAAACCCCTTGCAAATTAAAATAAAGTATGTTATAATGATCAAAACGCTTATTTTTGTATTTTGACATGTGGACATTCGGGCTCCGTGCGAGTGGACTCTATGAACCATGTCAGGCAGGGAACTGAGCAGCATTAATTAGATGTTTCGCTGCGTCATGGACTCACCTGAGTGTTCACGTGTGAGAATATAAAGATTCGATGCTTTGGGGCGATTTGAGCTTTTAGGTTTTTAGGCTGTTTGTTGGGGGTGTCATTTTTAAAATGTATGTTGCGCTTTACAGAAAGTGGCGCCCGAGGTTTTTTGACGATGTTGTTTCTCAAAAACACATCACGCTGACTTTGAAAAATGAAATAAAAGCCAACAAAATAGCTCACGCATATCTGTTTACAGGCTCAAGAGGAACTGGGAAGACGACTTGCGCTAAAATATTTTCTAGGGCGATCAATTGCCCCAATTCAGCGGATGGCGAGCCGTGCTGTCGGTGTGAAATTTGCAAAGGGCTTGAAGATGGGAGCGTTTTGGATGTTGTTGAGATGGATGGCGCCAGCAACAACAGCGTCAATGATGTGAGAATGTTGAGAGATGAGGCGAGCTTTGTCCCGGGCGTTTGTCGCTATCGTGTATACATAATAGATGAAGCCCATATGTTGTCGAACAGTGCTTTTAACGCGCTTTTGAAGATAATGGAAGAGCCGCCTGGTCATGTTGTTTTTATCCTGGCAACAACTGAGATCCACAAAATACCGGCAACTGTTTTGTCCAGGTGTCAGCGCTTTGATTTTAAAAGAGTTTGCGCCAAAGCGATCAGCGACAGGCTGCTTTATATATCTTCAAAAGAGAATTTCACTTTAACCAAAGACGCTTCCGAAAAAATTGCCATGCTTTCTGACGGGTCGGTTCGCGATGCCATATCCATATTGGATCAGTGCGCGTCTTGCGCGGATTGTGTTGACTTGGAAACTGTTAACGATGTTTTGGGGCTTGTTGATAAAACATACATCTCGAAGCTTCACGAAGCTTTCAAAGGAAAAAACGCTTCTTGCGCCATTAAAATAATCGACTCGCTATATCAAAATTCTAAGGATATGGCAAGCCTTTGCGAGGAGTTGATTCAGTTTTATCGGCAGGTTATGATGCTTGTTGTTTTGGGGCTTGATTCGGATTTGGGCGCGAATTGTGGCGAGTTTTATGATGCTGCAAAAACTGTTTCGAAAAACATAGATTTAAAAGACGTTATTGAATTTTTAGACTCTTTTCAGAAATGTTCGGATAATTTGAAAAATTCCTCCAATAAGAGGCTTGGGCTGGAGCTTTGCGTTTTGAAGTTGTGCTGTGATTTTAAGCCTGAAGCTTCTCGAAAAAATGAAATTTCTGGTCAAAAATTTGCTAATATGTCCAATAAAAGTGATTTGGGTTTAAAGATTCCTGAAACTCCTTCTGATTTAAAAAAACCTGATTTGGCGCCAAATAATGTTTCGCCTCAAAATTTAACCAGCAACGCCTCCTTGAACGCAAAGCCGCTTGACAGCTGGCAGGATATACTGGAGGATTTGCGTGATGTTGATCAAGCCGGAATGTTGTCTGGATTTTTGGCTGGGTCCAAGGCTTTTGTCATTGATGACAGGTTGTTTATAGACTCGCAAAGTCCGATTGTTTCTGACATGGTTTTGAAGAAAAAGGTTCTCATAACAAATGTTATCACCAAGCGAACGGGAAAAAAATATCGAATATTTTTAAAAAAATCGAAAAATAATAGGCATGATGAGGACAAACTGGAAAAAATTTTGCAATCGGCTCAAAAAGCCGGAATTGTTATTGATGAAGAATAGATTCTGAATAATTTTTACAATGTTTTTAAATTTTAGTCACTGTAGATTATGATTGATTGAGGAGGAAAATTTATGAAATCGAGATTGCCATTTGGTTATGGAGGCCAAAAAAATGATATGGCTGAAAAGCTGCAAAATGTTCAAAAAAAAATGCAGGAAAGGACAGCGGAAATTGAGCAAATGACCTTTTCGGCTCAGGCTGGAGGAGGCGCTGTTCGGGCGGTTGTTATGGGCGACAAGAGCTTGAAATCTCTTGATATTAAACCTGATGTTGTTTCGGTTGATGATGTTGAAATGCTTCAGGATTTGATAATAAGCGCAGTTAACGAGGCCATGAGCGAGGTCGACACATACACAGACAGTGAAATAGAAAAAATAACTCAAGGTCTTTCTGTTCCGGGGTTGATCTAGGCGATGTATGGCCAAGCGCTGACTTTGAAAAAGCTTGCTGAGCAGTTTGCGTCTTTGCCCGGGATTGGCCGAAAGTCTGCTTGGAAGCTGGCTTTTTATATTTTAACTTTGGATAAAAATCGAGTCAAAAATTTTGCAGACACATTGCTGGCTGCGCGCCAGAACATATGCAGGTGTGAAATTTGTCAGAATTTAACCGACAAAAATGTTTGTGAAATATGCTCAAGTAGCGTGAGAGATTGCGATATAATTTGCGTTGTTGAGCAGTCCCGGGATATCATTCTTTTTGAAAAGTCCCGAAGTTTCAATGGGCTATATCACGTTTTGCATGGACTGATATCTCCTCTGGATGGAATTGGCCCGGACAAACTCGCGATAAAGGAGCTTATAAAAAGAGTCGGCGGCGGGGCGATTTCAGAGGTCATATTGGCAACAAGCCCAACTGTTGAGGGGGAAGCGACTGCAATGTATATCTCAAAATTGCTCAAGCCCTTTAACATAACAACCTCTCGGCTTGCGTATGGAGTTCCCGTTGGAGGTGAGCTTCAATATGCAGACGAGATGACGATTTCCAAGGCGATCGAAAACAGGAGCAGGTTGTGAATATTTGAGAAGGAAATGATTGGCTTATGCAAAGTAGATCTAGAAAAATAGTTGCTTTAAACAGGAAGGCGAGGCATAATTATTCCGTTGAGAAAGTTTTTGAAGCCGGGATTGAGCTTTTTGGAACTGAAGTCAAATCCATCCGAAACGGGAATTTGAATTTGAAGGATGGATATTGCGTTGTTGAAGACGGTCAGATTTATTTGTTGAATATGCACATAACTCCCTATGAAAAGGGAAATATATTTAATAAAGACCCTTTGCGAAAGCGGCGGCTTTTGATGCATAAAAAGGAAATTTTGAATCTATATAACTCGGTTCGGCTAAAGGGCTATTCCCTCATCCCACTTTCTGTTTATTTTTCAAATTCAAAAGTTAAAGTTGAAATCGGCCTTTGTCGGGGCAAAAAGTTGTATGATAAAAGGGCGGATATGGCTGCAAAAGATGCTAGACGCCAGATTGAGCGCCAGGTTAAGCAAAATTTTAGATATTGAGGGGGCGTAATGGTTTCGACGGGGATGAAGAAATGTGATAAGCGAGTAGAGGAGATGCCAGCTCTATAAAAGGCATGCTTAAATTTTAAATGCAGAAAATACTAGAAATATAGGCTTCGTTAGAAACAATCGCGAGGTCCTTGTAGCGGCTTAATTAAATTACTAGCCGGGCTTTTGCTTGAGTTTTGCTGCGAGCCAAGTGAAGCTATATCGATTTAGCAGCGGACAGCTCATGGAATTTCTCGACTCTTTGAGCGGTGATTTTTGAGATACTTAAGCTTTGCGGTTTGCTTGTTGTCTGTTTGGCTTGGGGAACGCTTTTAACAACGAAGCTACACTCGTAGAAAGTCACGTGGATTTGTTTTCGGACAGGGGTTCGACTCCCCTCGCCTCCACCATTTGTTTTGCTGTATTTGTTGTGATTGCTATAATAAATTTTAAAAGCAGGTGATTATATATAATTTTTAAAAGTCTATAGTAAACTTTGTTATCACTTTTGTTTGCTGATAAGTGGTTGTTTTATAAAATATAGAAGCTGCCTTAAATAATTGGAGGAATATTAAAATATGCAAAAAATTTATCGTAATAATGATTGTGATTTAAAAATATTAGACAAAAAGACTGTCGATGTTGTTGGATTTGGCAATCAAGGCAAGGCTCATGCTTTAAATTTAAAAGACAGCGGAGCAAATGTCATTATAGGCCTTCACGAGGCGAGCAAAAGCGCAAACAAAGCATTGGAGGCAGGTTTTGAAGTTTTAAGCGTTGCTGGGGCGACAAAAAGAGCTGACATAATCATGATTTTAGCGCCATATGAACGACAGGCGCATATATATAAAAACGATATTGAGCCGAATTTGGATTCTTCCAAGTCGATCGCTTTTGCGGGGGCGTTTGCGAGTTGATGAAAGCTGGATTTTATCCGCAGCGGCGGCTTTGATTTTATGCATCGTGCCGTTTCAGACGCAGCTGAATATGGCGCCGGATATATTGCAGGAAAGCGCATAGTTATGGAGCAAACGAAGGACGAGATGAAAGAAATTTTTCGTGATATAGAGAATGGAACATTTGCAAAAAAGTGGATGGATGAAAACAAAAGTGGGCGCGCTAAAATGAACGCTTGGAGAGAATCGGCTGCTAAAGAGCTTTGTGAAACAGCTGGGGCAAGGGTTCGGGGTCTATACAGCAAAAACTTATCAAAAATTTCGTCATATTGTATAAATTTTGGGGTGGACTTTTGCTGAGATTTGTGAGCTTTTTCAAATGGAGGGGAAATATTGGTGAATAAAAAGTCTGGAATAATTAATGGAATAATAATTGCCGCGTCTGTCATATTTTTGATGGCATATATAATTTTTGTTGATGGTTTAGACAAAATTCTAAACGCGTTTTCAAACTGTAAGCCTGTTTGGCTTTTGGGTGGGGTTTTGGTTATGGTTGGGTATTGGTTTTTAGAAGCGCACACACTCAATCAAGGCCTTAAAATATTCAATAAAAAGTTGAATTTAAAATACAGCGTAAAAAACTGCATGATTGGGCAATTTTTCAACAGCATCACCCCTTCTGCGACTGGCGGCCAACCTGTTCAGGTTTATTATATGAAAAAATGCGGAATAGAATATGGCTTTGCGACCGGCGCTTTGCTTCTCAAATTCATATCTTTTCAAATTTCTTTGACAGTGATATGTCTTTTTGTTATGTTTTTTAAATTTAACGAATTTGCTAGAGAAATTCAAGGATTCTCAGCGTTGATGCTGGTTGGATTCGCAATCAACACATTCGTTGCGATTATTCTTTTATTGATCGCTTTCAACAAAAAAATTGCTTTAACTATTGTTAACTTTTTTGTTAAAATTATGGGCAAGTTGCGAATAGTTAAAGATGTTGATAAAAAATTAGAATTTGTAAACAAAGAAGTGGATCTGTTCAGCGAAGGATTTTCAACTGCAATTGAGAATAAACTGGTTGTTGCTAAGATGTTTTTGTATAGCACTGTTCAGATTTTATTGTTTTATTTAATAAATATTGTCATTGCCTTTGCACTAGGCGTTAAGATGGACCTAGCCTCAATCTTCCACACCATCGCCGGCGCTGCATGCATCCAAATGAGCAGCACATTTGTTCCCTTGCCTGGAGCTGCTGGGGGAGCTGAACTGTCATATTATGTGATATACGGCAGCGTCTTTGAATCTTGGCAAATAAGCGCGGCCGTCCTGCTCTGGAGAATATACACGTTTTATATGCCAATTGTTGTTGGCCTGTTTTTTTCAAAAGATTTGTTTGGCAAAAAGATCGACGAAAACACTCTTAGCAATTAAAAACCACAAAAGCAACCCTCCGGAAACACCTGGAACAAGGTTGTTTTTTTCTTTGGAAAAATAAAAAAACTGGCTGGGGTGGAAGGATTCGAACCCTCGGAATGCCAGAGCCAGAATCTGGTGCCTTACCGCTTGGCGACACCCCAATAACCCAAAAATAACAGCGAAACCTAAATGGCTGGACCGGCTGGATTCGAACCAGCGGAATGACGGAGTCAAAGTCCGTTGCCTTACCACTTGGCTACGGTCCAATAAAAAATTGCCTTAAAAAGACAGTGGGGTGGATGGTGGGATTCGAACCCACGACCTCCAGAGCCACAATCTGGCGCGCTAACCAACTGCGCCACACCCACCACATAAACAAAAATCCTCCACTGGCGCGCCAATCAGGATTCGAACCTGAGGCCTACTGCTTAGAAGGCAGTTGCTCTATCCAACTGAGCTATTGGCGCATCTAATTAACGCAGCAAGACACAAACAATGGAGCGGGTGATGGGAATCGAACCCACACAACCAGCTTGGAAGGCTGGGATTCTACCATTGAACTACACCCGCAATATAAAAGCTCGACCGCGATCTCAACCAGATCACGATAATGATTATATCACAGCGACCAATCATTGTCAAGCTTAAAATCAAAATTCAGCAATATGCACAAAAGCACGCATCAAATGTTCGCGGATATTTAGCATATTACACAAAAAAGCCTAAACCCCCAGGGGCTTTTTGCTAGCATACATCTTCTCCAAAAGACGCTTTGGAAGCTTAATGTGTTCATTTTCTATGTCCATTTTAACTGAACGAGAAGATTTCAAAGTCTTGATGAATTCTTCAGTATAATCCTTGTTTTCTTGCTCTTGGAGAGAAAAATAATCCATCAGGCCTTCAACCTTCAGCTTGTTGTTCCTGTCGTTTAAAGACAAAATCTTATTCACAACTTTTCTGTCTTCTTCATTTTCAACCTCAACAACATCATTGTCTTCAACCTTGTGGTTCACAAGCTCGTCCATAGAAACATTGAAAAACTCCGCAACCTTTTTAACCTTTTCAACGCTCGGCGAACTCTTTTTCCATGTATAGAGTATGCCCCTTGAAATTCCGATCTGCCTCTCAAGCTCAAAAATTGTTATTTTACGTTTGTCACAAAGATTTTTAATGATATAAAATATGTTCAAAACCCCAACACCCCGTTTAAAATTATAATTTTTATTGCGAAAGCTATTGACAATTAATTTTTGAATGATATAATCAAAGATGTGGTTAAAATATAGCCACCGCCTGTCACCTGCTGACTACACCATTATAATGTTTTTATTTTATTTGTCAATTTATAATCGTAAATTATGTAGAAATCACCATAAAAACAACAGTTTGTGGCGGGATTTTTGTTGAAATTGCTCATTAAGTATCTATTTAAGCTTGGTGAAATTTTTTGCATCATTTGCTATTTCGCTCAGCGTTTTGTGGTCATTTTCTAAAACGGCCAATATGCATTTATATATATCCGTTGTTTTTGACTTCATTTCCGTTTGCATTTTTTGGGCGAGGTCTTTGGTTGGGCAAAACAGCTCCAAGTCCATCAAATTGCTCCCCGTTTCTTCCAAAACTAATTTCAATATATATCCATCTGTTTGTTTTTTTATCAACACAGTCCTGTTTTTATTTTGGCGGTCTTTTTTTATCAAATTTTCTATCCCGGCCACTGTTCGGTTTATTGCTATTTTTGGAACATTGTTTCTCAAAGCTATTGCAGTTTCTTTTCCCAGATTTGTGACATAAAGATATTTTTTATCCTCGCTGCTGCTTGGCTTTTCTAAGATGTGCTTTGTTTGAAGCAGTTCCTTAATTGCTTGACAAAAACTAAAATAGTTTACAGTTGAGTTGGTTTGAAAGACGTCATTTAGCTGATATTTTGTAAATAATATATTGGTTTCATATATAACACAACATATTAAAATTTTTATTTTATACATATTAGACAAATTTCCGGGTGATATGTCCAGTAAATATGTGTCTTTTGCCATAGTCATATTCCTCCCAATGCTGCGCGATATGTTTTTTCGAAAGTTTCTGTCTAGATTATACCACATAAATTAGGTTTAGGGAACAAAATTTTGAATTTTAAATATATACGACTTTAATGTGAAATTTTTAACGCTAAGGGGTTGATATTTTTTGAGTGTGTTTTTTAACAACGTTATTTTATGGGCTAGCATTGCTTTTTTGGTTGCTTTTTCTGCCTTTTTTTCCTCGTCTGAAACTGCCTTGGCAAGTTATAATAAAATAAGGATGAAAAAATTGGCGGCTGACGGGAATAAACGTGCTGACAGGGTGGTTAAACTAAGCGATGAGTATAGCAGAGTTTTAACCGGAATTTTAATCGGAAACAACATAGTCAACATAGCTGCATCAACCATTGGAACGCTGATTTTCACGTCATATTTTGGCGCTATGGGCGCGGGCATATCAACAATATTTTTGACGATAATTTTGTTAATTTTTGGGGAAATAATCCCGAAAACGCTCGCTAATGATAAGGCTGAAACAGTTTGCATGAAAAACGCTGCAGGCATGCAATTTTTTGTTTTTTTATTTGGACCATTAATTTTTGTTTTCGATAAACTTAAAAGTTTTGTTAACAGGATTGATAAATCTGACAAACAGCCAATAATAACAGAACAAGAGCTGAAATTTATGATTGAAGAAATTGAAGATCAGGGAGTTTTGGAAGACAGGGAAAGCGAGCTAGTTCGATCTGCGCTTGATTTAGACGAAGTCACCGCAAGCGAAGTCATGACGCCGCGGGTTGATTTGGTTTCGGTTGAGGTCAACGAAAAAGTGGAGAAGATAAAGAGCGTGTTTTTGAATGAAAGATATTCTCGTTTGCCGGTCTATGAAAAACAAATTGACAATGTAATTGGCGTTTTGAGCGAAAAAGATTTCTTCAGGGAGTATTTTTCTGAAAAGGATTTTAATATTAGAAATATGTTGAAAAAAAATTTATTAATTCCTCCAAAAACGAATATTTTCGAATTAATGAAAAAATTTCAACAAGGCAAAACTCATATGGCAGTTGTTGTTGACCAATATGGCGGAATCGAGGGAGTGATAACGCTTGAGGACATATTGGAAAAGCTGATCGGCAACATATATGACGAAAAGGATTCAAAAAAAAGTTGTGTTATAAAATTGGGCGATAATACTTGGTGGATAGATCCGGATATCAGCGTTTACGAAATGTATAAAGAAGTTTGCGACGGCGAGTTTATGGGAAAAACCGCCAGCAACACAGTCGGCGGTTGGGTTTTGGAAAACCTTGAAAAGCTGCCTAATGAGGGGGATGCTTTTTGCTTTGACAATTTAGAAGTTTCTGTTTCTGAGATGGAGGACAAGCGAATCGTTGGCGTGACAATAAAAAAACACGACAATGATCAGTCATCATAATCTTCCAACAGTCTATCTAATTGCTCAATATTTTCCAAATATATTCCTTCTTTCAAAAGTTTTTGGTCATATTCTGGCAATATATTAGTTGGTTTATCCAAAATTTCTATTGGTTGGTTTTTTCCAGTTTCAAAAACATTGATTTTTCCGCCAACCTCTTTAACCAAATATTTATAGCCTTTATCGACAGCGGATTGATTTTTTTCAACCTCAATTTGCGCCGGTTCTCTCGTTGTGTTTATTAACGAAAAAAGTATACACCCAACTATTATTACAAACAATGTTGAAATTATATAGGCCCATATATATTTTTTTGACTTCGCTGGCATTATGATTCCCCCTAATATATTTTCGATTTATTTCAAAAATAATAATATTATTGATTTTTTTAGCGCACACGCATAGATTAAATGTTAATAAAAAGCGTTTTGTTTATTATGCACAATTTTTAATAAATATATTATGAAACAGACGTGAAAATTGTTATCATTGAAATTTTCAAAAAACGCTTGACTTTTTTGTTGGGCTGTTGTATAATAATGTGTGTTGGGAAAGTTTTTTGATTTTTGTTGGTTAATTTTGTGAAAATGAGTTGTTTTTTTATCAAGAGGGGTTGACAAGCTTATGAAAGATTTGCTAAAATGTCCTGCCATAAGTCTGCTATTTTATGTGAATATGTTGGCTGTTTTGCTTTGTTGGAAAATGGCTGTTGTTTTGATTGCGCCAAAAGAGCGCTTTGTTGGGATTTTTCCCCTCCAGAGCGTTCTTTTGGCGCTGTCTTTTGGCGCTTTATTTGCGTTTATATGGAGGGGGTGGAGTGAAGCTGAAACTTATTGAAAAATAAAAAAATAAATTTAATTTTTAAAATATATTAATGCTTTAATGAAATTATGGAGGTAATTACAATGCGTAATAAATTTAGATTGAAAAATAAATTGGTGTCAATGGCTCTTGCTCTTTTGTTGGCAGCGCAGCTTCTTGCGAGCTTTCCAATGAATGTTTTTGCTGGGACGGGAAGTCATGGCATGCCAACAGCGCCCAGGATAAAGACAGAGAAAGTTTCAGTCACCTCTGCCTTCGTTTGCACCGTCAACGCTAACAGCACCGGCATGTGGAAACGCTTCACCTCCACTGGCACAAGTTCATTCAACACCGATGTTTATCCCGTAAACTTCACCGGCGTCTGCATCGTCCCTGCTCCTGTCACTGTCGATGCCCCTGTCGTTGCTACCTTTTATGGCACCTTAACCGGAGAAATGCCAAAAGACCATGCCACCTTCACCTGCCCCATCACCTTTGACAAACCCGTCGCTCCCTCTGTCGAATTCAACATCCATGGATCTATCACCATCAACGGCCCCTTCGAAGGCCTGAGCTATATCAGCGTCACCGGCGGCATCAGCGGCACAGGCACCGTCGTGGCCGATCTCACCGTTCCCGTCGACGTCACCGCAAAAGTCACCGACGACAAAATCGACATCCAGGCAACAGCATCGCCACAGCCAGTGTAGGAGGGGGGGAGGCAGAGCTCAATATTATGTAAGTAAATAAAAACTAAAATTAATGACTGTTTATCGTGGGTTTTGATTTCAAGCGGGAAGTTAAAGATTTCCCGCTTGAGGTCGTTTTTGATTGTTTAAAATTTGTTTGCATGTTCAATTGTTTTGTGATATAATAACGTTCAAGTTAAATTACAAAATTTTACAAATTTTTTCATTTTATTCACTTTTTGAGGATTTTGCTGCGGGAGTTGTCGATAAAATGTTGTGTAAAGTGAACAGTATGGGACTGGTTGGACTGAGTGCATATATGGTGACTATTGAGGTTGATGTTTCGGTTGGTATGCCAACTTTTGAATTGGTCGGATTGCCGGATGCAGCTGTTAAAGAAAGCCGTGAAAGAGTTCGGGCTTCGCTTAGAAATTGCGGATATGATTTTCCAACTGGCAGGATAGTTATTAATTTAGCTCCAGCGGATGTAAAAAAAATTGGGCCGCTATATGATCTGCCAATACTGCTTGGGATCATGAAGGCAAGCGGGCAGATTAACGTTGATTTTAAAAAGTCCTGCTTTTTTGGAGAGCTTTCTTTGGGAGGGGATGTTCGAAAATGCTCAGGAATTTTGCCCATGGTCATTGAAGCTAAAAAACTTGGATTTGATAATGTTTTTGTTCCGAAATATAATGCTTGCGAGGCGGGGGTTGTTAAAGGCATAAATGTTTTTGGCGTGAAGAATATATATGAATTAATCAGGTTTTTAAAAGGTGAGAATTGTATTTCAAAAGCCTGTTTTAGTGATCAAGGGTTTGATTCGCCGGAATTTGATGTTGATTTTAGTGATGTTAAAGGTCAAAAACTGGCTAAACGAGCTTTGGAAATCGCTGCAGCTGGCGGGCATAATGTTTTGCTAATTGGTTCGCCTGGAGCCGGTAAAAGCATGCTTGCAAAGAGATTGCCGACAATTTTGCCCAGATTGAGTTTTAGCGAAGCAATTGAAATAACCAAGATTCACTCCATAGCCGGCCAAATTTCAAGCGAAAAACCTTTGATCAAAACAAGACCCTTTCGAGCCCCACACCACACCATTTCAACTGCAGGGCTTTCAGGAGGCGGGCCATATGTCCGGCCGGGTGAGATCTCAATGGCCCACAACGGCGTTTTGTTTTTGGATGAATTGCCGGAATTTAAAAGAGATGTTAAAGAAGTTTTGAGGCAGCCGATCGAAGACGAAGAAATAACGATAACACGGGCGGCCGCGAGCGTGAAATATCCTTGCTCAATAATGGTTGTTGCAGCTATGAACCCTTGCCCTTGCGGCTATTTTGGCCACCCTGTCAGGCAGTGTACCTGCTCCAGATTTAAAGTTCAACAGTATCTGGCTAAAGTTTCTGGCCCTCTGCTCGACAGGCTCGACATTCACGTTGAAGTTGCTCCGGTTGAGTTTGGCCAATTAACAAGCGGTCAAAAAGAAGAATCTTCCCAAAAAATCAGAGCCAGAGTTGAAAAAGCTCGTCAGATTCAATATAATCGATATAAAAATCATAAATTTTCCAGCAATTCGCGGCTTTCAAGCTCTCAAATGAAAAAATACTGCATTTTAACCGATTCTGCTAGAGTGATGCTGAAAAATGCTTTTGATAAAATGGGCCTGTCCGCAAGGGCATATGACCGAATTGTTAAAATTGCGCGGACCATTGCGGATCTAGATTCGAGCGACAATATCCAAAGCAAACACATAGCCGAGGCCATACAATATAGAAGCATGGACAGAAAATATTGGAAGCATTAACAAATTTTGCTGGGTTTTTACTATAAATGACTTGACGTCAGCAAAAATTTATGTTATAATTGTTGATATTGCAACGTTGTAGTATAAATATAAAATATGCGGGGTATAAATAATGAATTTAAAAAATATTAGAAAATTTTTAGCTGTGTCTTTGATTGGAAGCATGTTTTTGACTGGAGCCGGTTCGCTTTGTGCCAGTGCCAGCGATAAAAAAGCAAATATTCCTCTCAATCAACCGGGTTTGCACCAAAATTACCAGGAAAATCAAGAAAATCAGGAAAATGTTTATCTGCAAAATCACAATATTGAAAAGTCAAAATATGACGAGTTTTTATCTCTGAGCGGATTAAATTTTGATGAAATGAAAAATATTCTGGAAAAATATCAGGACATAAATTTTGATTATATTTATAAATTATCCCCTATAACGAAAAGTTATTGGGCTCACTATAAACAATTGTCTTTAACCAGACGAGAAATATTTTTGCAGGCGCTGGATGTTTCAAGAGCTTTGCATTTAGAGTGTTCTGAAGCTGATTATCTCGAAAAATTCTTGAAATTTAATTTTATAAGCCTTCGCGACGTTGAAATTTTCGTTAAAAAGGGTTTTTCCCAAGAACAAAAGCAAAATTTGTCTATGAAAGATTTGGCTGGCCAGATTTCAAAAGTTGCAGAAGAAACATACACTGACTTTTTTAGATCTGATTTTAGAGCAACGGGATACTCTGCATACGGGGCTTGTTCGGATTTGATAAAACGAACCGGCTGGACTTTTGATGAGATATTTGATTGCTTGGGAAATAAACCGGGCATACTTGGCCTGGAGTGTTTGGCTAGGCGCTGTCAGCAGGATGGCAAGCTTAATTTTTCTGAAGTTGTTCAGACATTTAAAGATAACAAGCTCATAAAAATAAACGACGCTTGCTATTTATGCAGAGAAATTGTCGACAAACGAGGCCTGGCTTTTCGCGATTTGCTTAATGCTATCGATATTTTTGAAGGGTATACAGTTTCAGAATATGTGGATATAGCTGAGCGTGCAAAAGAATCCGGCAGGACATATTGGAACGAGATCGAATTTGAATATGAAGAAGCTCAAAAACGAATTGCCGGCAAAAACATATAGATTAATTTTTATTCTGGAACCGGCAATGGTTTAGATTAAAACAACCGAGTGGTTTTTAAATGGCGTTATTTTAAAATCCGTAAAATATAAAGCGCAGCGGAATTCAAAAGGACGTTTTTGGAAGAATTTGATCATCAATACGAATAATTTCAATATACTGATAAAACCGTGGGGATGGGCTAAAATATAAAAAATACATGCGGCATATCACTGCCGCATGTAGCGTCCATGAAAAGTAATTTTAAAATTAATTGTATAAATTTAAGAAGGAATTAAAATTTGTGGTGCGGCTAAGAGGACTTGAACCTCCACCAAGTATCCCTGACTAGAACCTGAATCTAGCGCGTCTGCCAATTCCGCCATAGCCGCGAACACATCTATATTATACACTATAACCCAATCAAAGTCAAGTGTTTTTTGAAAATATTTTTTAAAATTTTTATTTTTTTGCTCTGGGTATAATATTAGCCTGCGATTTGCTGAGCCAGCACCATCGCTATTGACTGCGCCAGTTTAACGTGAACGTCGCTAAAGTCAGAATCATTGATTTTTAAAAACATAACCGCTCCGTTTAGGTCTCCTGCCGAGATGATTGGGGCGCAGACTGCGCATTCCAGATCAAGATTTTTAATGGGATATAGAGGTTTGTCTTGTGTATAGACATAGATTTGTCGCTTTTTAATAAATTTGCTGAGTTTGTCGGAAATTGGCTTTTCATTAACTTCTTTTTTAGAAATTCCCGATGAAGCAATAATTTTTTCGCAATCGCATATCATTGATGGAGTGTCGGTGATTTTAGACAATATCGCAGCATACTGGTTCGCTGAAGAAAAAACCTCTCCAACAGGGGAATATTTTTTCAAAACAATTTTTTCCTCAATGTCTGTATATATTTCTAATGGATCTCCTTCATGTATGCGCAAGGTTCGCCTAATTTCTTTAGGAATGACGATTCTTCCCAAATCATCTATTCTTCTAACAATTCCTGTGGCTTTCATTTTTTATCCTCCAGTTTTGTTTTGTTTGTTTGGGCTGGCATATAGATCAGATATTTAAAAATATGTTTGTTTTATCAAGTTTTTATAATATACTCTGATTCCACACACTTCCCTTTGCTATTTATATTGTTGTCAATAATTTTTCCAAATATTCATATAAACGATTATATTTTTAAAATAAAAAGTGTTTTGAAAATTTTAAATTTGGGTTATATTTGTTCCATTAATTTCTTTTCTGAAAATATAAGGGCCAAGTTAAAAAACTCAACTTTTTCAAACTGTCCTCAAGCGGTTTTTAAAAAACAATGCAAAAGCCAATCCGCCGCCGCCAGTTCGCAATTAACCATGCAATTCAAGCTGATTGAAAATGTCCAGGTTTTTTTAAAGTTAATCCTTAACAAGTGGTAGGTAAACGTCCTTAAATAGGCGGGCCTCGAGGACGCTTGACTACCACTTGTTATGGAAGCTTTGAAAAGAAATTGCGCCCCCGCAAGGTTTAATATTTAAGGTCGTTGTGAGCTGGCAGTGCTTGAATTGACTTTTGCGTTGTTTTTTAAAACAGACTCAAGGATATTCGAATTTATCTTGGATTTTTGACAAAAGACTTGATGTTTTAATCAAGTGATCTTATTGAAACAAATCTAACCCAAACTCAAAGAACAATTTGCATCTTTTGAAAATGCGTTTCAAGTTGCTGATAAACCGCCGCCCCCATGTTAAAATTGACAGTTTAATCAAAAAAACAGCATCTAAAATTTGGATTGAGGATTTATTTAAAGAATTATTTGACAAATTTCATAGGATGTGATATAATTAGATTCAAGATTTTAAATATTTTAGTGTGTGTGTTGGCTGGGGTGTTTAAATCCGGCCTTTTGTCTTTAGAATTTGGTTTTGGAGATTGTTTTTATGAATACTGTGGATGTTGTTTTTTTGATGGCTAAGCCTGTGCTTAAAAATTTGGGGCTTGAGATTTGGGACATTGTCTTTGAAAAAGAGGGCGCGAATTGGTTTTTGAGAATTTATCTTGACAAAAATGGTTCTCCCGTCACGATAGATGACTGTGAGATGGTTTCTAACTATGTTTCAAAAAGGCTTGATAAAGAGGATCCCATAAAGCACAGCTACTTTTTGGAGGTTTCATCTCCAGGCTTGGGAAGAAGACTTCGCAAGAAGGAGCATTTTTTAAAGATGCTTGGCCAGCAAATCTCTTTAAAGCTATATAGTCCGCTTGGCGGGAAAAAGCAATTTTTTGGAATTTTGCGCGACTTTAAAAATGAAAATATAAAGCTTGAAACGCAGGATGAAATGCTCAGCATTCCTCTATCTGCTTGCTCACATGTTAAACTAGATGATGATTTGGACTTGGTTTAATTTTAGATTATTTTTCAGGGGAAGGACGGAAATAATATAATGAATGCAAAAGAGGCAAAGGAATTTTTTGAGGCTTTAAATTTTATTTCAGCTGAAAAAGGGATTGATCCTGATGTTTTGGCCGAAAAGCTTCAAAGCGCGATAACTCTAGCGGTTCGAAAGCAATATCATGGCGCAAGCCGAATAAATATCGTCATGGATCCGCTAAAATCTCGGTTTAAGGTTTCTTTTTCTAAACTGGTTGTTGAAGAGGTTGGTGATCCCGTAAATGAAATTTCGCTTGAAGCGGCGCTTGCGCATTCCAAAAAGGCTCGAGTTGGAGATTTGGTTGAGATAAAGGTCGATTCAAAACACATTGGCAGGATCGCGGCTCAGGCTGCAAAACAGCAGATTATGCAAATCATACGCGACGTTGAAAAAGAGACAATAACCGAAAAAATGGGGGACAAAGTTGGCGACATTATTTTGGCAAGAGTTGAAAGGGTTGACCCGGTTTCTCAAAATGTTGTTTTAAAAATTGACGGAAGCGAAGTTGCTTTGCCAAGGTCCAAACAGCTTTATAATGACGAGTTTTTTCCGGGAGACATTGCTAAGGTGTATGTGGTGTATCTTTCTTCCGGTGATTCGCAAAGTCCGCTGAAAATTTCCAGAACACATCCAAACTTTGTTCGGCGTCTTTTTGAGCTGGAGGTTCCTGAAATCAGCGATGGTAAAATAGAAATCAAAAAAGTTGCAAGAGAGGCGGGAGTTAGGTCAAAAGTTGCTGTATATAGCAATGACCCAAACCTTGAGCCTGTTGGCTGTTGCATTGGAAACCGAGGAATTCGAATCAATTCGGTTGTCAGCCAATTGGCCGGAGAAAAAATAGATGTCATTAGATATAGCGACGATCCGAAAGAGTTTGTTTCTCAGGCTTTGTTGCCAGCAAAGGTTTTGGAAGTTGAGATTTTAGATGAGCCGAATTTGGAAAAAGTCGCTTTTGTTTCGGTTCCAGAAGATCAAATTTCCCTTGCAATCGGAAATCATGGGCTAAATGCAAAGCTTGCTGCAATGATAACAGGATTTAAAATAGACATCAATCCTCAAAGCGGTTTTTATGGTGAAGATTCAAGCCCCAGCCTCAAACAAAAGCTTCAAGCCAGGCTCCAGCAGCAACTTGAAAAGCAAAATCAAAAGAAAAAAAAGTCGCAAGAGCGGCCGCTGCTTTCCCCTGAAGAGCTTGTTGAAGAGGCCGACATTCACGCTTTTGAGGTTGAGGCTATGTTGGAAGAAGAAAGAAACAGTCGGGATTAAATCAAGGGTTTATTAACAGTTTGCGAGGTGAGATTTTGCTGTGTTGCTTGAAAAAAATGTTCCGCTGAGAATGTGTGTTGCTTGTCGAAATAAAAGGCCAAAAACAGAGCTTTTAAGGATTGTTAGGCAAAAAGAAACCGGAAAAATGTTTATAGATGAAACCAAAAAGGCTGATGGCAGGGGGGCATATCTTTGCTGTGAAAAAGAGTGCCTGCGGCTTGCTCGCAAGAAAAAAGGATTTGAAAGAAGCTTTAAATGCAAAGTTTCAGGCTTGGTTTATGATGATTTGGAAAAAGAGTTGGAACATATATGAAAGATATTTTAAAAAGTTTAGGGCTTTGTCGGCGCGCTGGGAAATTGGTTGTTGGATTTAGCGCGGTTTGCGATTTGTTTGCGGAGAGGCATTTAGATGTTGTTGTTTTTTTGGCGTCGGATGCTTCTTTAAAAACAGCTAAAGAAGTTCGATATTATGCAGATAAACATGGCGTTGAAGTGATCTGTCTTGACGTGACTAAATCCGAAATATGTCAAATTTTAAATAAACCTTTTGCAGTTTTAGCAATTACAGATATAAAAATGGCAAATATGATCAAAAGTTATTTGCCAAAAACCTAGGCTGAATTGAAAGTTTAAATTTAACTACCAAATGAACGAGGAGTGATTTTTTTATGATAAAAAAATGCAAAGTGTCGGACTTGGCTAGGGATTTGAATATAACATCCAAAGAGTTGATCGCTTTATTTGATGAATATTTACAAGATCACAAAAAAGCCAGCGCAGTTTTGAGCGAGGAAGAAATCAACATTGCTTTGGAAATATATTCTCAAAAAAATGAAGTTGAAAGTTTTGATTCATATTTTGCTTCTGCTTCCCAAAAAAAGGAAGATTACAAAAAGCCAGAAAAGGCTAAACAATCCGAGAAATCTGAAAAACAATTAAACTTGGCTGATTCCAAAAAAAGAGATTCTAAACAAAACAGTCCTGGGGCTAAAAAGCAAGGAAAGAAGCTTATGAGTGCTAAAAACTCTGGAAAAGTTCAAGAATTTTCCAAGTCCAAGAAGGGTGAAGCCTCTAGAACGGGGGGCAGTGTTAAAAAGGACGCTTTAAACACGGGCTCTTCCGAGATCAAGGATTTTGCAAAAAGGTCGAAAAATTCCCCCAAAAAAGGAAAACTAGCCCAAACTATTGAGTTAAAGCCAAGAAACAGCGAGCCAGAGACAAATGTTGTTCGTGAAAAAGACAACGAGCGCCATATCGACACAAAATCCGTTCAGGTCAACCTCGACAAATATAATGAACGCTATGAAAACATGGCAAGCCAAAACAGCCAGAACAAAATCAGAGATGGATTTTCCAAAAAGCAAAAGTTTAAACAGCGTTCAAGCAAAAAAAATCAGCGGTTTGTTAAAAGAGAAACAGAAGCGCAAAAGTTGCAGCGTTTGGCGTTGGAGCGCGCTAGGAATCAAAAACTCAAAGTTAAAATCCCGGATGAAATTGTTGTTTCAAATCTTGCGGCGAGGCTTAAGGTTAATGTTTCGGAAGTGATCAAAAAGTTGATATCTCTTGGCGTTATGTCTGGAATGAATGATCTGATCGATTTCGACACGGCGGCAATCGTTGCGGAGGAGCTTGGAGCAAAAGTTGAACACGAAGTCACAATAACAATCGAGGATCGTCTTTTTGAGGATGAAGAAGATGCAGGCGAAGATTTGGTTAAAAGAGACCCGGTTGTTGTTGTCATGGGGCATGTTGACCACGGCAAGACCAGCCTTTTAGACAAAATCAGAAACTCGGAAGTGACTTCATCCGAAGCCGGCGGCATCACGCAGCACATCGGCGCATATCGAGTTCATGACAAGGCAAAAAACAGCATAACATTCCTGGACACTCCGGGGCACGAAGCGTTCACCTCAATGAGAATGCGTGGAGCAAACATGACTGACATAGCTATTTTGGTTGTTGCTGCGGACGACGGGATCATGCCGCAAACGGTTGAAGCTATAAACCACGCTAAAGCAGCCAAAGTTTCAATCATCGTTGCGATCAATAAAATTGATAAGCCTGAAGCTGACGTCAATCGCGTTAAACAGGAGCTTACCGAGCATGGTCTTGTTCCGGAAGAATGGGGCGGCAGCACGATTTGCGTCCCGGTTTCAGCTAAAACTGGGGAAGGAATTGAGCAACTTTTGGAAATGGTTGATTTGGTTGCTGAGGTTAAAGAATTAAAGGCAAATCCCAATCGTTTTGCGAAAGGAGCCGTTGTTGAAGCATATTTAGACAAAGGCAGAGGGCCTGTTGCAACGCTTCTTGTTCAAAACGGAACTCTTCATGTTGGAGATTCTTTGATTGCGGGAGTTTCTGTTGGGCGTGTTCGCGCTATGCTTAATGATAAAGGCAAGGAAGTTGAGGAGGCTGGGCCTTCAACGCCTGTTGAGATTATAGGCCTTTCTGAAGTCCCCTCCGCCGGAGACACATTTAACGCAGTTGCTAATGAAAAATTGGCGCGAGATCTTGTTGATAAACGAAAATTCCTAGAAAAACAAGAAAAATTTTCCTCATATAACAAAGTGACTCTGGATAATCTCTTTAGTCAGATTGAAGAGGGCGAGCGAAAAGAGCTTCCAATCATTGTTAAAGCCGATGTTTGGGGGTCTGTTGAGGCGATTAAAAGTTCGCTTGAAAAGCTTTCAAATGAGGAAGTTAAGGTTCGAGTCATTCATGGAGCGGTTGGAGCGGTTAACAAATCTGATGTTATGCTTGCTAATGCCTCCAAAGCGATTATTATTGGATTTAATGTTCGGCCGGATTCTGTTGCAAAGCGCGCCGTCAAGGAGCATGGAATTGAGCTTCGGATATATCGCGTTATTTACGATGCTATTGAAGACGTTGAGCAAGCGATTAAAGGAATGCTCAAGCCTAAAATCAGGGAGCGTGATCTTGGGTCCGCCGAGGTTCGCCAAATATATAAAATTTCAAGCGTTGGAACAATAGCCGGATGCTATATAACCGAAGGAAAAGTTTTGCGCAGCGCTAATATTCGGCTTGTTCGGGACGGGGTTGTTGTTGTTGAAGACTCTATAAAATCCCTAAAAAGATTCAAAGACGACGTTAAGGAAGTTGCAAAAGGCTTTGAATGCGGAATAGGGCTTGAGAAATTTAATGACATAAAAGTCGGAGATGTTTTTGAGTCGTTTATTTTGGAAGAATATCGTGACTGATTGCGATATATTTTCGAGCATTTGGAAAATTATTGGAGGTTTTTATGGCTGGTCACAAATCCGAGCGCATGGCTGAGGACATAAAAAGGGAAGTCAGCTTTTTGATTCGCGCTTTCAAAGATCCGCGCGTTGATTGTCAAAACTTGAGCGTTGTTCGTGTGGATGTTTTGGGAGATTGCTCGTTTGCAAAAGTGTATGTTAGCTCGCTTAAAGGAATGAACGATTCCAAACTTGCCGCCAAAGCTCTAACCGGAGCCAGTGGATATGTTAAACGCGCGATTTCAAACAAACTCAGGCTCAAAAAAAGCCCTGAAATCAGGTTTATCGCTGATGATTCGATTGAATATGGCTCTCATTTGGATGAAATATTCTCTAAGATGCACGAAGGGGAGTAGATGTTTATATGACTCAGAGTATTATCGATGTTTCTTGTCGATTTTTGGCTCAAAATGATAAAATATGTTTGGTTTGCCATGCATCTCCCGATGGAGACACTGTTGGAGGCGCTTTTGGTTTGTTTTATGCGCTAAAATCGCTTGGAAAAAGTGTTTATGTTGAATCTTTTGACGGATTTCCCGAAAAATTTCGATATTTATATCCTGATAACATGGAAAAGTTTGAGCCAAAGCATTATGTCACAGTTGATGTTGCGGATGTTGGGTTATTGGGAGACTGTCAAAAAAATTTGAGCTTCTCTTTATGCATCGATCACCATGAAAAAAACAGCATAGATGCTCGATATAAATGCGTTGACAGCGGGGCTGCTGCGACTTGCGAGATCATATATTCAATTGTTAAACACCTAGGCGTTAAAATCAGCAGACAAATTGCCAACTGCCTATACACCGGAATTTCAACAGACACAGGCTGTTTCAGGTTTAGCAACACAACCCCTCAGACCCACAAAATAGCAGCGGAGTTAATTGAATCCGGGGCAAAGTCTTGCGAGATAAATTTTAGGCTTTTTGAACAAAAAACGAAGGCTCGGCTGAAACTCGAAAGCTTAATTTTGAAAAATTTAGAATATTACTTTGGGGATAGATGCGCCATTGTTTTTGTCACCAGGGACATGGTGCGTCAAGCAGGAGCCAGTGAAACTGATTTTGACGAAATTGCTTCAATTGCAAGGTCTCCCATAGATGTTTTAATTGGAATATCTGCGAGAGAGGTTGAAAATTGTCAATATAAAGTTTCGGTCAGGTCAAATCAAGGAGCGAGCGCTTTGAATGTCTGCAAATTTTTCGGCGGAGGGGGCCACAAAATGGCGGCTGGTTTTAAAATTAGCGGAGATATTGAAACTATTAAAGAAAAAATATTACAAAAAGTATATGAGGAGATTATCCATTGAACGGCGTTTTGTGTGTGAATAAGCCTTCTGGGTTGACGTCTTTTGATGTTGTCGCGAAACTTCGGAGGATTTTGAGGATAAAAAAAATTGGTCACGCTGGAACCCTGGATCCCATGGCCACGGGGGTTTTGCCTGTTTTGATCGGCCAAGCAACAAAGGCTTTGTCATATCTTCCAAACAAAGATAAGAGATATGTTGCGCGCGTTGAATTCGGAAAAACCACCGATACCCTAGACATAACCGGAAAGATTTTGAAAGAAACCAGAAGCCATTTAAAAAAATGTGACATAGACATGTGTTTGCAAAAATATGTTGGAAAAATATTGCAAGTTCCTCCTATGTATTCGGCGGTTAAAAAAAACGGGATTCCTCTATATAAACTTGCAAGAGAGGGAAAAATTGTCGACAGAAACCCGCGCGAAGCCAATATATATGAGCTAAAATGTCTGCAATTTGACGAGGAGGCGCAGGAAGGTGAACTGGAAATTTTTTGCTCCAGCGGAACATATATTCGAACGCTTTGTGATGATTTGGGGCAAGATCTTGGCGTTGGAGGGGTTTTAACAAAGCTTTCGCGAACGATGGCTTGTGGATATGAGCTGAATGAATGCAAAAATTTGGACGAAATATCTCAAATTGGGCGGCTTGGGAAGGCTTCGGAGATTGTTTTTCCGATTGATAGCTTGTTTGGGAGATTTCCAAAATTAAGGCTTGACCCAACCCAAGAGAGGCTGTTTCGAAACGGAGTTAGGCTTTGGCTTAAAGAGCTTTCTGAGGTTTCGGGGAGGGTTGCTGTCTATGGGAAAGCTTTTTTGGGGCTTGCGCATCCTCAGGACGGAAAGCTCAAAATTGACAGAATGTTTATTGAGGATAATGATGTATAGATGAAAATTTTCAAAACAGTTCCATTTTTTAAAGAAGAGACAGCCGTTGCGCTGGGTTTTTTTGACGGCGTTCACATTGCGCACCAAAAGGTTATATCTTTAGCTTTGGAAAGCGGCTATATTCCAGTTGTTTTGACTTTCAGCGTTGATCGAAAAATTCCCGGAAGCAAAGGGGATTTGCTGCTTTTAAACGACGCAAAGACCAAGCAGGATTTAATTGAAAAATTGGGAGTTGAAGTTTTAGTTTCGCCGCCCTTCAGAGACATTCAAAACATTAGCGCCGAAGATTTTTTTAGCGAATATTTGGTTAAAAGATTGAATGCAAAAATTTTGATTTGTGGAGAAAATTTTAGATTTGGCAAGGGCGCTTTAGGTGATGTTGAATTATTAAAAAACATGTCAAAAAAAAGTGACATAAAAGTTTTGCCTGTTGAAATGGCGGTTGAGGATGGCGAAATTGTTTCGTCGTCGAGGGTTCGAAAGGCTTTAGCCCGGGCGGATTTAAAAACAGTTAAAAATTTGCTTGGGCGCAACTATTTTTGGACTTACCCGGTTTCAAAAGGCGAAAAAAATGGGAGGAAAATCGGATATCCAACAATAAATCAACAATTTCCCGCTGAGTGTATAATTCCCAGATCCGGGGTGTATGTTTCAAAAGTTCGGGTTGAAGGAAAGGAATATCTGGGTGTGAGCAATATCGGAATAAGGCCGTCTGTTAGCGTGTTGCGCAGGCCGATTGCCGAAACGCATATTGTTGATTTTTGTGGCAAAGAGCTATATGGAAAGCGTGTTTCGGTGACCATTTTGAATTATATTAGGCCGGAGAAAAAATTTGATTCAATTCAGGAGCTTAAAAATCAAATCAGTGAAGATGTTAAATTTGCCAAAAAATTAAAAAATAAACTGCAAAAATTGTGAGGTTTGACAAAATTTGAAAGTTTGTTGAATATGCGCTTGACATGTGGCTAGAGATGTTGTAAAATAAATGCGTGTTTTTTGGTTTAATTGGGGGCGTGGCGCAGATGGGAGCGCGTCTGAATGGCATTCAGAAGGTCGTGGGTTCGATCCCCATCGTCTCCACCATATTTGGCGAGATTGAAGAGTTGGTTTGACAGCAATATCTCAAATTACGATAAGTAAAATTAAAGATATATATTTTTATTTCAGCTTTTGATTAGCGTAAAACATTTCTAATTTATTGTATTTTAGGAGGGTTTTTATGAAGAAGCTAATTTTGAATTATTTTCAAAAAGCAATATCGATAATGCTAACCGTGATCTTGTTTTTATCGACAGTTTCATTTGAAGTCTTTGCGACTGATCCAAAAGTTTCGATAATAATTCCGGTATACAACACTCCCTCAAATTTATTGAGGGGCTGCTTGGAAAGCGCCAAAAATCAAACTCTCAAGGATATTGAGATAATTTGCATTGATGATGGGTCAACTGATGGAAGCGGGAAAATTTTAGATGAATATTCAAAAGCTGACCCGAGATTTAGGGTTGTTCATCAAGAAAACAGCGGATGCGCGGTTGCGCGAAACAGGGGAATGGACATTGCCAAAGGCGAATATATACAATTTTTAGACTCAGATGACAAGATTTTTCAAACTATGTCGGAAAAATGTTATAGTAAAGCTAAAGAGTTTGATGCGGATATTGTCAGATGTGGTTCTAATTTTTGCCGCTTAAAAGACAATGTGATTTGGGGCGAAGATCAAAATGTCGATTGCGCCTATAGTTTGGTTATTTGGAATGGCATCTGGAAAACAAAATTTTTAAAAGATAACAATTTAAGGTTTGATGAATCCGCCTTTTCCAGAACAGACACTTCATTTAGCATTATCTGCAATTTATGTGCAAAAAAAGTTGCAACAATTTCAGAAAATCTATATAACTATCAGCGATATTCCAAAAAGAATTCGATTTGTGAAATAGTTGGTAAAAACAAAGAAAAACAACAAAAAGATCAAGCAAGTGTCTATAAATATATAATGAAACACATTGATTTTAGTGGTAAAAATAAAAAAGCTGTTGTGAATTTTCTTATGGTTTTTTTGAGATATTTTAAATTATTTGGAACGCCCGAGATGCTTTGCGCTGTTAAACCGCTTTTGAAAGACGATGTAGTAGATCTGCTTCCCGCTAAAGAGAGACTTTTAATCAGGAAACTTATTCAAAGCGCTGGGTGAGAATCAAAAATATATTGCCAAATTAATAAAAATGTAAAAATGCCCGATGGCGCCCTAACGCACTCACCGGACAATTTCAACTGGTTGTTTCTTTCAAAAATTTGTTCACTAAGTCATCCCCATATATCTTTTATTAATTTGCCGCATAAATTCTTGAAACTTCTTTTCCCCTTTTTCCGCCAACTTTTTCATATAAAATTCCATTATCAAAGTCATATCTTTTCGAATTAGTCGTGTCTATATGCCGCAAATTAACAGCGCCTGAGATGTCTATTATCTCATCGCCCCTCAGAATCAACCGCCTGACATCACACGGAATTTCAATTGGAAGCCCATATTTAATCAAATATTCCGGGACACAGTAGTTGTCTTTTTCGGGTTCGCTCAAAGAGGGCCAAGCGCTGATTTCTATTTTTCCACTTCCTTCATGTGTTGAACAGTCAAGCGCAGGGAAGTTGACTTTTTTTGACCATTCAAGAGAAATCCCATCAATGCCAGCTATTTTATGAAAAGACTGTCTAACAATCATCCTATTAGCATCTTTAAAAGATATTCCTTTATAATAGAATGCCGGAAAATATCTTTGAGTAGTATTTAAATTTAATGGTTTGTTTGGTGATAGATGGCAGTTTTTTATGTTTGTTATGTACTTTTGTTTTGAAGGATATACAGTCACAAATTTTTTACCTTTATTATTTACCTGCCGACCAGCAACACAGGAAACTTTGTTTTGGCGTTTTTGACCCGCTGTAAATATCAGCTCATTCGCATTTTTGAGCGGGTCGAGGCTGTGTCCAGATCCTGACGATGCTCCCCAGGTTGTGTCTATTAGGGTCCATCCCTTCCTCTGCTTGCTTCCATCCTCAAGATAGACCGCGTTGAAGGCATGTCCGCAATTTTCGCCCCTGCCCATAATGCTTCCGAGATAGACACACGGTATGTCTGCCATATTCATCATGAGTTGCGTCAACCTTGAAAATCCCTCGCAGACCGCCCTTCTGGTCGCGAAAACAAAAAAAGCATCCTGTGGAGCAAGACTTGTTTGATAGTCATACATGCTAAATCCGCCCGAACTAAAGTGTATATTTTTTGCAACCCAGCGATATATAGCCTTAGCCAGACGCATTTTTTCAGGCATATCTGAATATTTGCTATATTTTTTTCCTTTGCCCATGTCAGCTTCTAAAGCTTTCGCTGGAGCGGTTCTTTTTTTGACTTTGGATTTTAATTTTTCAACAGTTTCCTTTATGCTTTCATAACATTTTTTGTCATTGATATATTTTATTTCATTTGATTTATTTCTTCGACCAGTTGGAATTTTTCGAAATTCATTTAATTCATCAATTTGCGGCAAACGTTTGACTTCGTTCAGAAATTCATCATTTGTTGGAAGATTTTCAATCCAATCAATGCAAAAATCTTCCTCTCCTTGAGAGGTTGCTTGCGTGTGAACCTGCAAAAATCCCGTCAGCATAAGCATCATAACTAAAAATATTGCTAAAAATTTTTTTAAAAAACCAATATTTTTAATTTTTAATTTTGAGTTTTTCATATTAACACCCACCTTAATTTTCAATTTTGTAATATATTTACAGTTTAGTCACACTATATTTTATCAAAATAATAAATATATAATATAACTAAATATATTCTATACCTATAGTGTATTTTTGTCAAGAGCAATAATTTACAGAATTTCAGATTAAAGATTGTGCAATATGACGAAAAAATATTGACTGAAAATTTTAAATATATGACATATATTATACATAAAATTGAATATAAAATAAGAGAACGGTATAAATTCAAACACAAATCCGTATCGAAAATATACCGCTCTCTTATTTTAATATGCGTATAATATGATATAGTTTATAGGCAATGCTCAATATCAGAAAATTTTTTAAATAAAACTTCAGCTGTCAGATTTTCTTTTTCCTTCCCTCTTGCCTCGAATATCACCTTGCCGCCAGACAGCATCACCAGACGTGTTCCAAAATTTATCGCATCATTCATATTGTGGGTTATCATCAGCGTTGTTAAATTATTTTCCTCAACAATCTTTTGTGTGTGTGTCAAAACTAGATTTGCCGTTTTTGGATCCAGCGCGGAAGTGTGTTCATCCAGGAGAAGAATCTTTGGCTTTTGAATCGTCGCCATCAAAAGAGTTAAGGCCTGACGCTGGCCTCCAGACAAAAGTCCAACCTTTGAATTTAAATTGTTTTCCAATCCTAGTCCTAAATTTTCAACAATATTCTTATATTTTTCAATGTCAGCTTTGGATATACACCAGTTTAAGCCGAGCTTTTTGCCTTTCCTGCTTGCCATTGCGAGATTTTCATATATCCTCATATTTGAAGCTGTTCCCATGAGCGGATCCTGAAAAACCCTGCCAAGTTGCTTTGCGCGAATATATTCTGGCTGATTTGAAACGTCGACGCCATCAATTTTAATGCTGCCTTCATCCGCGGTGAGCTTGCCGGAAATCAGGTTCATCAAAGTGGACTTCCCCGAGCCATTAGAGCCGATTATGACGACAAATTCTCCTCTAGCAATCGAAAAATTAAAATTCTTAAATATAATTTTCTGATTAACTGTGTTTTTATTAAATGTTTTTGATATATTTGTTAATTTTAGCACTGTAATTCCCCCTTTTTTGTTATGAATTTAGGAACACTAAGCGCAACCGCAACAATGATTGCTGTGAACAGTTTCAGGTCGCTTGGGTTCATGCCAATCTGAAGAGCAAGTGTAATAACCAGTCTATATATTATTGACCCAACAACAGCAAAAATCAACTTAATCGCAAAATTACAATCATCTTTAACAAAAGTTTCACCAATTATTATCGCTGCCAAGCCGCAAACCAGCGTTCCAACGCCCATGTTAATGTCAGCATACCCTTGGCTTTGGGAAACCAGCGCACCCGAAAAAGCAACAAGCCCGTTGCTCAGAGACAACGCAATAATCTGCATCATTCCAACATTTATCCCCATAGCGCAGACCATGTTTTTGTTGCTGCCCGTCGCCCTGATCGCATACCCTATTTCCGTCCCAAAAAACCAATACATGGCCCCGATAACAACCGCGCATATCAAAGCTCCCAAAACAGCCTCCGAAACAACCCTTGAATTCGAGCCAAATCCGCTAAACAATTCGTCAAAATATGTAAAGACGGTTTTTTTGCCGAGAAGGGGTGTGTTGGCCTTGCCCATGATTTTGATGTTGATGGAATACAGGGCTGTCATGGTTAAAATGCCAGATAATATGCCGGGAATTTTTAATTTTTTGTGCAATACGCCGGTTGCGCATCCAGCGAGTGCGCCGATTAATGTTGCGACAGCAAGGCTCAAAACGGGGTTTAATCCCGAATATATTAAAACTGCGCTGACGCTTCCTCCCAATGCCAAGCTTCCATCAACGGTCAAATCAGCAAAATCCAAAATTTTAAAGGTTATATATAGTCCAACAACCATAACGCCCCAGATCATCCCTTGCGAGGTCGCTCCAATTGTTGTTAAAAATCCTTCCATGTCAATTTCTCCTTTACATTATTGTGTTTTAACGAATTGTGATATATTTTTTAGATGGTCTGGAATTTTTATACCTAAAGCGTCGATAATATCACTATTTAAAGTTAATTCATTGTCTTTCAAATATTCTATAGGCATGTTTTGCGGGTCTTTGCCATTAATCAGGATTTCAAACGCTTGCCTTGCCGCCAATTTCCCAAGTTTATAGTAATCCATGCCATATGTTCCGATCGCTCCTTTACCAACAACATTCGTTTCACCGCAGACAACCGGGATGTTTTGGGCCGTTGCAATAGAAGAAATTGTTGGCATGGTTGACGCCATCATATTGTCGGTTGGGGTGTATATCGCGTCAACACTTGAAACCATGCTTTGGACAACTTGAGCGACTTCGGATGATTGAGAAACTGTGAAAATTTGTGACTTGAGCCCTAATTTTTCAATTTCTTTAACAGCAAGATTTGCTTGATACTCGGAGTTTGCTTCATTTGAGCAAAACAAAATTCCTATTTTTTCAACAGATGGTTTTAAATTTTTGATCAAAGCTATTTGCTTTTTAACAGGAGCCAGATCTGATGTCCCTGAAACGTTTGAGTTTGGCTTTTCGTTGGATTCAACCAGGCCCGCCGATTCGGGGGATGTTATGGCCGTGACAAGAATGGGAATGTTTTTGGTTGCGTTAGCAATCGCTTGGGCAGCTGGAGTCGCGATCGCCAAAATTAAATCTGATTTTTTATTTATCAATTTATTGCTCAGCAAACAGCAGTTAGCCTGTTCCCCTTGCGCATTTTCATAGTCTATCTCTATGTTTTTTCCATCAACCAAGCCGAGTTCTTCAAGCCCGTCAACAAATCCTTTTCGCGCCTGGTCTAGAGCATCGTGTTCAACTAATTGTAATATTCCAATTTTTATTTTGCCCGAATTCACATCCCTGCCATTTAAAACCATCGATATAATAACAATGGGGCAGATAATTAAAAGCAGAAGTTTTATGTTTATTCTCAATTTTTTCACCTCAAATCTAAATTAATCATGCTAGTGTCATATATTTATAAAATATCGATCATCCCACTTGGTGTATTTCAAAATCAGCACAGAACATTTCCCCTTTTTTAAAAATCAAATTGGAGCCAACATAAACTCAAGCTGGCTCCAAAAAAACAAAAAATAAAGAGCCATCATAGACATTTGGCACAAGACCAAGCCCTATATCTACGACAGCTCAAAACACACACATCGTAAATATAAGGCTATCTATAATAGCTCACAAAAATTTCAACAATATTCGAAAGAAAAGCACTCATACAAATCCCTCCTCCATACAGACATAATTATAGCACACAAAAACACTTTTGTCAACCCCATTTCAAATAAAAATTATAAAGGCATGTTTTGATTTACAATTGGTGGTAATTTAAATCGCAAAAACTATTTGTATTGTTTTGTTGGGTTATATTTGTCCCCTCAAATATTTCTCCTTAAAAATCCGACTCTTTAATTTAAAACCCAATATATTAAACTATCCTCGATTGCGTTTAAAAAAACAATGCAAAAGCCAATTAAAGTGCCGCCTGCTCACAACGGACTTGAGGATTAAACCTTGCTCAAACGCAAGTCCCTTTGAAAGCGTCCGTGAGAAGGGGTAGGCTGGCGCCCTCAAGGCCGCTTGCTTTGGGCAAAACCGCTAATCTAAAAAAATTTCCAAAAAAGCTTGCATTTTGTCAAAAAGTGTGATAGCTTGGATAAATGGGAGTTGGGAAGCGTTTGCCGAACATTTGACATTGTTTCTAAAAAAATTTTGCAAAAGGGGTTGACAAAGCGATGCAAATGTGCTACAATAAAAATCAGGAGCTGGAAGCCTCCAGCACCAGCTCTATAACTGGTAATACTTCCGCCGTTTATTGTTACATTGTATAGCGCGCCCTCCTTTATCACTTTATGTGTTGTCAAAAGGGAGCGCGTTTTTGTTTGTTTTGCGCCCTCAAGCCCGCCTGCTTTGAGCCAAAACCGCTAAGCTAAAAAAATTTTCAAAAAAAGCTTGCATTTTGTCTAAAATGTGATATGCTTAAATAGATGGGATTTGGAAAAAAATTTCAAGAAAGGGGTTGACAAAACGATGAAAATATGCTACATAATGGGAGAGGAGCCAGGAGCCAGGAGCCAGGAGCCAGGAGCCAGGGCCTAAATTTTGCCTTTTTATCGGGGCATATACATATTGACAAAAGCGCATTCTACTGACACTTTATGTGTTTTCAGAAGGAGTGTGCTTTTGTTTGTTTTGCGCGGTTTTTTAGGGAATATGGCGTGCCTTCGTGGCTTTGCTTAGAAAAAACTTCTCTGCGCAAAATTTTATGGTTTTGTCCTTATTTATTAAACTTTAAGGAGGAAATTTATATGTATAACAAATTTAAAGTGAAAAAGAAACTCATATCAATCGCCCTTGCTCTTGTTATGGCGTCGTCGTCAATTGCAAGTCTTCCAATGAATGTTTTTGCTGGGACGGGGAAAAATGGCGTAATGAAGGCGCCTGAAGCTAAAAAAGTAAAGGCAATCCAGCTGGCCAACACCCCTACAGGTGGAAAGCTGGACGTTGGCGACGAATTCACATTCACTGTTATCTTTTCTCCCTCCTATGCATATGCGGATTATAAAAAAGTTGAATGGTCAAGCAATAATGCCGCCGTTGCAACAGTTGATCAAACTGGAAAAGCCACTGCGCTTAAAGCAGGTCAAGCCAAAATCACAGCAACAGCAAAAAATGGATCAACAGACGAAAATGACTGGGTAAAACAGTCTGTAGACATTACTGTTCTGCAACCAGTAACAGGAGTTCTGCAACCAGTAACAGGATTCACTATTTCAGGTGCTTCTGATAATGACAAGATTAACGTCGGCAAAGATTTAAAGCTCACAGCAGTCAGTTTTGAGCCCACCAACGCATATGCGGATTATAAAAAAGTTGAGTGGTTAAGCGATAATACAGGTGTTGCAACAGTTGACCAAACTGGAAAAGTCGAAGCTATTGCACCTGGCCAAGCCAAAATCACAGCAACAGCAAAAAATGGATCAACAGACGAAAATGACTGGGTAAAACAGTCTGTAGACATTACTGTTC
>CACZDM010000005.1:87233-103715 GCA_902779915.1 Oscillospiraceae bacterium
AATAACAAGATTAACGTCGGCAAGGATTTCACACTCAAAGCAGAAAGTTTTATGCCCAACAACGCACATGCAGATTATAAAAAAGTTGAGTGGTCAAGCGATAAGCCTGAAGTTGCAACTGTTGATGCAAGTACAGGAAAAGTCACAGCTATTGCACCTGGCCAAGCCAAAATCACAGCAACAGCAAAAAATGGATCAGAAAATTCAGAAGACTGGAAAACAGCGTCTGTAAGCATTACTGTTATTCAAGTCACGCTTAACAAATCTACTCTTGCAATAAACACGGATCAGACGGAGATACTCCAAGCAACAGTTTTGCCCAACGAAGCGGATCAAACAGTTAGGTGGTCAAGCAATGATGAAAATGTTGCAACGGTTGATCAAAATGGAATAGTCACAGCTAAAGCACTAGGCGAAGCCACAATCACAGCAACAGCAAAAAATGGCTTGTCGGCCTCTTGCAAAGTTTATGTTTGCGAGGTGGTTGTTGTTACAAACGCAAAAGCTCCAAAGGGGGACAATATGACTGCGCCAATTGTCGTTGGCCCTGTGAAATTACAATTTAGTACTCTTTATAGTAATCATAGTGGTGCATGGTTTCCTACTTCCTCTGGGGGAAATTTATTATTCATGGCAACAGTCACTCCCGCAGATGGTTCCAATATTCAAATTCAAAAATGCGTATTTCGCTATAATGCTGATTCTGCCGAAGTGACTGAAGAGCCCTTTAAATATCGTGGTTGGACTCCACAAGGTTTTCCTGCCATAGGCCAAGTCGATGTTTATTTCACAAGAAATAGCTAGTTCCTGGAAACCTTTTTGAAAATTTACACAACAATTTTAAGCAAGGAAGGCAAAATTTAAACCTTTCTTGCTTTTTTGCTTTGAATATGGCCCTAAAATTAAAAAATAAATAAAAAATTTAATTTTTGCCAAAATAGGGCTTTTAATTTTAAAATGTTTGGTGTATAATCTATAGAAGTGAGTTTGTGTGTGAACTTAATATAACGGATTTTGGGGGATATATATGTCTAAAAATAAAACAGATGTCTACATATGCAATAAAAAATACACTTTGGAATCTGATGAATCTTCGGAGTTTATCATGGGAGTTGCGAGAGTTGTTGATAAAAAATATCAAGAAATATTTGGAAATGACGAGGGGATTTCTTTGCTGGATGCGGCGGTTTTGGTTTCGCTTGAATCAGCCAGCGAAAACGTCAAAATGGCAAAAACCATAGACAGCATGCGAAATCAAACAAAACTCAGCGCGGATGAATCGCGAGAACTCAAATCAAGAGTTGCTTCCCTCTCAAAACAGCTTGAAGAGGCCGTCGATAAAAACAAAAAGTTGCAGGCGGAAATAGATATATATAGACTTAAAAGCTCAATAATTTGAAAAAAACCAGAAAGTATAGTAGTAAAAATATGACTGAATTGCTTGCTCCTGCGGGGAGTTTTGAAAAACTGAAATCCGCGATATATTGCGGAGCTGACGCGGTTTATTTTGGGCTAAAAAAATTTAATGCACGGCAAAATGCTCAAAATTTTGAACTGGATGAAGTTGAAAAAGTTGTCCAGTTTTGCCACAGCTTCGGAGCAAAAGCCTATCTGACTTTAAACACCATTTTAAACGACAAAGAGCTTGAAAAACTCGAAAATCTCATTCCAATCTTGCAAAAAGTCGGCGTTGATGCTGTGATTGTTCAGGATCTTGGGGTTTTAAACCTCATAAAGCGGGTTGCTCCAAATTTTAGGATCCACGCTTCAACTCAAATGGGAATCAATTCCCTGTCTGGAGTCAGGTTTTTGAAAAAACTTGGCGTTTCAAGGGCGATTCTTTCAAGAGAAATGACTCTTTGCGAAATATCCGAGGTTTGCAAAGAAGGAGTTGAAATTGAAGTTTTTGTCCATGGGGCGCTTTGCTTTTGCTTTTCGGGGCAGTGTTTTATGAGCGCGATGCTTGGCGGAAGAAGCGCAAACAGGGGAAACTGCGCCCAGCCTTGTCGGCTTCCATTTTCTGTTTCAAAACCTCCCCGCCCAGATTTGTCTTTAAAAGACCTGTGCTGTATAGATTTAATTCAAAAACTAAAAGAAGTTGGCGTCTGTTCATTTAAAATTGAAGGAAGAATGAAACGTCCGGAATATGTCGCCGCCGCAACCATGGAGTATAGAAAAGCTTTGGATGAAAAGCCATATGACAAGGATATATTACTAAAAGTCTTTTCTCGCGAAGGTTTCACAAATGGTTATATTGAAAATGACATGGGGCGAAAAATGTTTGGAGTCAGGTCTAGAAAAGACGCTCCCGAAGAAGGAATATATTCCAAAATTAGGCAATTATATCGCATTCCGCTTCAAAAATTTTATGCTGATGTTTCCCTAACTGTCAAAAAAAATCAGCCTGTTGTTTTGAAACTGCGCGACTCAAGCTTTGAAGTCAAAATCAGCGGAGATCTCCCGGAAAAAGCAAAAACCAGGGCTTTAAATGAAAACCAGGTTCGAAAATGTTTTGAAAAACTTGGCCAAACGATATATAGACTAAAAAAATTCGAGTTACTTGGTGATTGTGATCTATATGTTTCAAATTCGCAGATAAACAAGCTCAAAAAGCGCGCAGTTTTGGCTTTGGCTCAAAAACGAGCCAAGTTTTGCGCCTCTAAAACAAGTCGCCAAGCGTTTAACTTTGATTTTAATTTTAGGACAAAAGGTCCCCAAGCCCCAAAAAACGGACAGGGACGGCGACTTCGAGCTGAATGCGAAAAATTTCAGCAGGTTGTTTGCGAAGATTGTTTTGAGCTAATAAGTTTAAATATGGACGAGATTTTAGACAATCAGCGAGAAATCCTGCCAATAGTTAAAAAAGTTGGAATTCTCATGCCTCAAGTTAGTTTTGAAAAGCAGTCGAATATTATCCAAAAAATCAACAAAATTAAAAAAATGGGGGTTTTGCATGCAACAATTCAAAATTTGGGCCAGATTCCGCTTCTTGAGGGCTTTTCAATCCACGCTGGCCTGGGTCTTAACATTGCAAACAGTCAAAGCGTCCAGGTTTTGGAATCAATCGGATTTTGCGATTTTATCGTTTCTGCGGAGTGCTGCCTTAAAACAATTTCAAAAATTGCAAAAAAAATTCCGCTGGGCGCGGTTGTTTTTGGCAGGCTTCCTCTAATGGTTTCAAGAAACTGTCCGATAAACAAAAGCTGCAAAAAGTGTGGCAATAATTCATGTTTAAAAGACCGAAAGGGGAAACTTTTCCCAGTCAGGTGTCAAAATAAGTGTCACACGATCTTTAATTCAGATGTTTTGTGGATGGCAGATCGGCAAAAGGAGCTTGAAAATGTTGATTTTGAAGTTTTAAAATTCACAATTGAAACCAAAAGCCAGGCCAAAACCATTGCTAAAAATTTTATACAAAACGCAAAACCAAAAAGCAATTATACTCGAGGCCTATACTATAGAGGTTTCTAGCCGGAAGTTTTAATAATATGGGCTTTGGGCGCTTAAATTTAAAAAAATCAAAAAATATTTGTTTTGTTAAAAAAAAATTGACTGAAATTTTGTGAGATATGACAATAATGACGAAAATAAACCATCTAAATATGGGAAAACTGTAAAATATGTATAAAACTATTGAGAAATATGTTATAATATATTATAATGTTTTTTGGCTTGTTATTATATCATTACCATATGAGCGAAGTTTAGCTTATGTATATAATTAACTGAAATTTTTAGAGAGGCAGGATTTTTTAATGGGTTTTTCAAGAGATTTGGGAATTGATTTAGGGACAGCAAACACTTTGATTTTTATGAAGGGTAAGGGCATCATCATTCGCGAGCCGTCCGTTGTTGCTGTTGACACCAGGACAGACATAGTCAAAAGCGTTGGCCAGGAGGCAAAAGACGTTATTGGAAGGACGCCAGGCTCGATAACTGCGGTTCGGCCTTTGAAAGACGGCGTTATTGCCGATTTTGACATAACAACCGCTATGCTTCAGCAGTTTATTAAAAAAGCGCTAAACAGGAGAGTTATTTTAAAGCCGCGAATCATAATTTGCATTCCATCTGGTGTGACTGCTGTTGAGCGGCGCGCAGTTAAAGAAGCAACCGAGCGAGCAGGAGCTAAAAAGGTTTACATTATCGAAGAGCCTATGGCTGCGGCGATTGGGGCTGGGCTTCCTGTTGCTGAGCCAACCGGCAGCATGGTTGTTGACATTGGCGGCGGAACTTCAGAAGTTGCTGTCATTTCTTTGGGCGGAATAGTTGCTGCAAAATCTGTCAGAGTTGGGGGAGATGAGTTTGATGCTGCTATAATCAGCTACATAAAGAAGAAATATAATCTTCTCATTGGAGAAAGAACCGCTGAAGCAATAAAACTTCAAATAGGCTCAGCATATCCGTTTGAAGTTGAGGAAACCATGAACATCAAAGGCCGAAATTTGCTCAACGGGCTCCCTGAAAACATTGAAATCTCATCCGACGAAATCCGAGAGGCGTTTAAAGAATCAATTGAAAGCGTTTTGGATGCTGTCCATATAACTCTGGAAAAGACTCCTCCAGAGCTTGCCGCAGACATCATCGAACAAGGAATAACCCTAACTGGGGGGGGAGCTTTGCTGCGAGGGCTTGATAAATTGATCAACCAAGAAACGGGGATGCCGGTTAACGTTGCGGAAAATCCTTTGGATTGCGTTGTTGACGGAACGGGGATGGTCCTTGAAGACATCGATCGGCTGCGAGATGTTTTAACAGACTAAACATTGTTTTACTGATTGTATAATCCGCCTTGTTCATTGACGTTTGCGGATGTTGCCACACCAAATTTAATCTAGATTGAGGAGGCCCGAATTTTGCAGGATTTTTTTAAAAGTGGATTGTTTAAAATATTACTTATTGTCATGGGGTCTTTGGTTGGTTTGATCATTTTTGAAGCGTCAACTGGAAATTTGCTGGCTCCGGAGCAGGTCCTTGGAACCATCACAAAACCATTCACAGATCTTGCAACGACGGCGAATGATTCGGTTTCCGGCTTTTTTGACCAGGTTTTTCAAGGAATCAAATATAAAGAAGAAAATGTTCTTTTAAAAGATGAAATTGCAAATCTTCAAAAAAAGCTTGTTGAATATGAACAGATCAAAATTGAAAACCAGCAGCTTAAAGATGCTTCGGGAATCAAATCCTCTAATCCAAGCTTTGAAATCGAGCCTGCGAGGGTTGTTGCGCGAGATCCTGACGATCTATATACCTTCACAATCAACGTCGGAACTCAAAATGGCGTTTTGAAAAACTCTCCAGTCATAACAAATCGCGGCTTGGTTGGAATAGTTACAAATGTTGCTCAAACATATAGCAAAGTCACAACCATTCTAGGCCTAAACATTAAAATATCTTCAACATGTCTTGAAAAAAATGAAATTGGAATTGTTTCCGGCCAAGCGGACTTAATTGGAGACAATTTGTGTGCTATGCTCCATCTAGACAAGTCAACAGCCCTCGAGCCTGAAGACATCATCTCAACCTCAGGCGGAGGCGGGCTATATCCTCCCAACCTGATCATCGGAAAAGTTAAGGAAATCAGGGTTAGCTCCAATGGAATGTCGGCGTATGCTGTTGTTGATCCCGCCGAAGACATAGCTTCTGTTAAAGACGTGATTGTTGTTAAAAAATTCACTGGCCAGCAGGTTTTGCCCGAAAAAAGCTGAAGAATATGGAGGATTTTGAATGAACAAAAAGCGAAAGTTGATCAAAAAATGGGCTTTGTTGATTTTTTGCATATTCATTGTTTCAATCCTCCAGTCAACCGTTGGCTTGTTTGAAATTTTCGGCAAGAGGCCTGTTTTGTTTTTGCCTTTTTCGGTTGGATGTTCAATGTTTCTTGGTCAAAAAGACGCGGCCATATTTGGGGGAATTTGTGGATGTTTTTGGGATTGTTTTTCAGGAAGGTTGTTTGGATATTCATCGCTAATTTTAATCGCTGTTTGCGTGTTTTCTTCTTTAACCTGTCTTTATTTTGTCCACGCAAGCGCCATCAATTCGATTTTTCTGACTTCAATTTGGATGGCGTTATACTATTTTATTGATTTTGTTTTCAGATATATGATTTGGGATTTTGAAAATTCTTGGAGCATTTGGACATATCACATTATTCCAACAGCTGCATACACGATTTTTATAACTCCTTTTGTGTATTTTGTGTGTGGATTCATAATTAAACGACTCAAAAAAGAAAAAACAGTCGAGTGTTCATCATAACTTTAGAATATGCGCTTGGGGGCGAAAAATTAATGGCTAAAAATCAAAAAAAAGATTCAAATTCTGGCTTGGCAAGGCTTGCTGTTTTTTTCATATCGCTTTTGGTTTGCTTTTCGGTTGCAGCCTTGACGCTTGTTAAATATCAAATAGTTGACGAGGATAAATATTCTAAACTTGCAGCAAACATAAATCAAACCAAGCAAATAATCCCCGCGGCCAGAGGCGAAATTGTTGACAGGAACGGAAAAAAATTGGTGACGAATTCTTTGAATTTGAGCCTTGTGATAAACCGAGAATTTCCGCTTCCAGAGTTAAACGACAGCGAAGAAACGGTCTTCAAAAAAAACCAAGAGGGAAACCAAATCATTTTAAATTTGATTGAAATTCTTGATCAAAATAACGTCAGCTGGGAAGAAAACTCGCCAATAACTCGTCTTGGCAATCCGGAGTTTAAAAAGGATCGACAAAACGAAGCAAACAAATTAAAAAGCGTCCTCTCCCAGCAAAAATATGCAACTGCTAAAGATTCAATATATTTAATAGTTGAAAAATATAACATATCGGGTTATAATGAAAAGCAGACCAGGGAAATAGCGATGGTTCGGGCGATGATGTTGATTAAGGATTTTGCATATTCAGGAAATTTTGCTATGGTTGAAAAAATAGATCCGAGCTTTGCTGGAAAAATCATCGAAATGAAAGGAAAAATCAAAGGCATATCCATATCTGAAACCTCAACCAGGCAATATATTTCAGGAGATGTCGCGCCCCATATTATCGGAAATGTTGGCCCGATATATGCAGAAGAAGCTGAAAAATATAAAAGCAAAAACTATGCGCTAAGTGACTTTGTTGGAAAAAGCGGAATTGAGAGCCTTTGTGAAGATGAACTTCGGGGGCAAAGTGGAATGCTGACGGTTGAGAAGGATGCGGATGGGAATATATCCAATCAATACTATGAGGAGGGGGATGAGCCAAAGCCCGGAAACACCGTTAAGCTGACAATAGACTTTGAGCTTCAAAAAAGCCTTCAGGAGGCCCTTGCAGCATACACACAGGCTCACAGCAACACTCAGGCGCGTTCCAAAGGCGCGGGGCTTGTTGTTTTAGACACAAAAACCGGAGAAGTTCTCGCCGCGGTGACATATCCTTACTATGACATAAACACATATAACGAAAACTATAATGCCCTGAAATCTCAAAGCGTCTCTCCCTTAAAAAACCGCGCATTAGTCGAGCTATATCGCCCAGGATCAACCTTTAAAACCTTCATGTCCGCAGCTGGTCTATATACAAACACCATAAACCCGTCAACAATTTTTAATTGCTCCGACCCTTTTTTAGACACACAGATGGGCTGTCTACACCATAACGGCCACAAAGGCCCAACCACCCTATATACAGCCTTAAAATGGTCCTGCAACCATTATTTTTACAACGTTGCCAGATATATGGGGATTGACCTGATCGATGAATATGCTCCTAAATTTGGCTTTGCAACCGATTCCGGGCTTGAGCTATATAATTCAGACGGCCGAGTGACAAATCCCGAATATTATCGAAATCTCGGCGCTCCATATTATGTTGGATACACATATCAAACTGGAATTGGCCAGGCGGAGGTTTATGTCACGCCGCTTCAAATGGCAATTTGCCAAATGACGATTGCAAACAAAGGAACACGATACGCAACTCACATTTTAAAATCCGTTGATAAATATGACGGCAGCGAAACCATAAAAGAAATCAAGCCCCAGATTCTCAGCGAGCTTTCCAAAGAAAACGTTGCGTGGGAAACAACAATTGAAGGGATGAAGCAAATGGCTCAAACGTTTGATTCTTTGGCGCGTCTTGACATAGCCTGCAAATCAGGTTCTCCCCAGTATTCCGACGCTCGAAAGGATCTGTTTAACGCCGCAGCAGTTGGCATATATCCAGCCTCCAACCCAGAAATCGCAATGGGATTGATAATCGAAGACGGAGACTATGCAACGCCGTTTTTTTCTCAATTGGTTGCGATATATGATCAAATAAAACAGTCGAGGGCTTAGGTAGTTTTTTTTAAATGTTTGTTTCGATGTCAAGGAGTTTTAAATGGCAAAAATATTTTCAATTGCTTCAGGAAAAGGCGGAGTCGGAAAATCAACAATATCTTGTCATCTTGCAAAATCTATGGCAGGTCACGGCGAAAAAACCATAATTATCGAGACTGATTGTGGCCTACGAGGCTTGGACATAATCTTAAACACAGACCAAATTGTTTATGATATTGGGGACTTTATTTCGGGAAATTGCGAACTTGTCGATGCTATCCAACCCGTTGAAGATTTTGATCATCTTCACTTTTTGCCCGCATCAACCAACTTTAAACAAAATTTGAGCCACAACGACCTGTTTAAAATTTGTGAGAGTTTGGGAGATGTTTATGACAACATAATTTTTGATCTTCCATCAGGATATGCTATGACGGCCAAAACCAAAGACATATCAGATATATTTTTGATTGTTGTCACGCCGGACCCCGTTTGCATCAGAAACGCTTCGATGTTTGTTGATTTTTTAAGAAATGACTGCAAAATATCAGCCCAGATGAGATTGATTGTTAATAAAATGACGTCAAATGCTTTAAAAAAAGGCTTTGTTGAAAACATGGATTATATAATAGACCAAACGGGCCTTCAGCTTTTAGGAATAATTCCTTATTGTGAGTCTATAATGCTTTCAAATTTTTTGGGAAAACATCTGAAAAAACGAACCCTCACACACAAAATTTTCGACGCCATACACGACCGATTGATCGGAAAAAACACAAAAATATTAATATAGACAAAAATTTGCTGTTTGGAGAAATGATATATGGTTATTGCTTTGATTGCGCATGACTCAAAAAAAGAACTAATGCTTCAATTTTGTAGTGCATATTGCGATATTTTGTCGAAAAACAAGCTTTTCGCAACAGAAAACACTGGGAGGCTTGTTGCCGCTGCGACCGGATTGCGAGTGACAAGGTTTTTAAGCGGCAGGCAAGGAGGAGGCCAACAAATTGCCTCACGAATAACATATGGAGAAATAGACGCTCTTTTGTTTTTTCGAGATCCTTTTTCTCTCCGCGAAACAGAAGTCAACGACGTTGAAATGCTCAGACTTTGCGATATGCACAATGTTCCGTTTGCAACAAACGTCGCCTCTGCCCAAATTTTGATCCGCGGAATTGAGCGCGGAGATTTGGATTGGCGTCAAATAATGAACAGTTAATGATTTTGAATTTATATTTCACAGGTTGTCTTTGATGGCTAAAAAAATTGTGAAAAAAGGGAAGTGGAATTTTTTTATGGAATGTCAATTTAAAGCCCCCAGAGGAACTCAGGACATTTTGCCGGATAAAGTTGAAATTTTGCAAAGAGTTGAATTAAAGCTTTTAAATTGCGCGAGGCGCTTTGGTTTTTTTGAAATTCGAACTCCAACATTTGAAAAAACCGATTTGTTTGAGCGATTGGTTGGCGATTCAACTGATGTTGTTCAAAAGGAGATGTTCACCTTTTGTGATCGAGGGGGGAGGTCTTTATCACTTCGACCGGAAGGAACGGCTGGGGTTGTTAGGGCTGTTTTGGAGACAGGCCTTGTTAACGAGCCTCTCCCTTTAAAGCTTTGCTATCTCGACAGCTGCTTTAGGAATGAGCGTCCTCAAGCTGGAAGGCTCAAGGAATTTCATCAATTTGGCGCTGAGCTTTTTGGGTCAAATTTTCCGATTGCGGATGCTGAAATCATCTCTCTGGCGGACTGTCTGTTTGCGGAGCTTGACGTTTTTGACCTGACTTTAAACATAAATTCAATCGGATGTTTAAAATGTCGAAGAAAATATGTTGAGGATTTGGTTGAGTATTATCAAAAACATTTGGACAATTTGTGTGAAATATGCCTAAACCGGCTTGAAAAAAATCCAATGCGTCTGATTGATTGCAAAAATGAAAACTGTCGGGAAATTTCAAAAAACGCTCCTAAAATTCTTAACTATCTCTGTAAAGAATGTGATGAACATTTTGAGGCTGTTAAAAAAATGCTTGACGCTCAAAAAATTTCATATGTTGTTAATCCATACATAGTCCGAGGACTGGACTACTATACGCGAACTGTTTTTGAATTCACATCAGATCAGCTTGGAGCTCAGAACACAATTTGTGGAGGAGGCAGATATGACAACCTAGTGGGGCTGATTGGAGGCAAACCTATGCCCGCTTTAGGGCTTGGAATCGGTATTGAGCGGCTGCTGATTATTATGGAAGCTCAAAAAAATCCGATGCTAATTCCGCAGAAAGAGTGTGATATATATATCGGAAGCATTGGAAAAAGAGCCGTTAAAGTTGCAAATCTCTTGGCCCTTGATTTCAGGAAATTCGGCCTCAGCGCGCAAACCGATTTGGTTGGCCGCAGCACAAGATCTCAAATGAAATATGCAAACAAAATCGGCGCCAACTACTCTTGCATAATCGGCGATTTGGAAATCAACGAAGGAAGAGTCACCATTAAAAATATGCGAACTAAAAAGCAGTTTGACATTTTGCTTGCTGATTTTTTGAATGAATTTATGGACGAAGTTTGCGAAGGAGGAAAGTGAAACATGGAAACTTGCAAATTAAAACGAACCAACTATTGCGGAAGGTTTTGTGAAGATGAAATTGGCCAAGAAGTTGTTGCGATGGGGTGGGTTTCAAAACAGCGAAACCTTGGAAATCTGATCTTTATTGATCTTCGCGACAGGACCGGAATCATTCAGCTGGCATTTGACGACCAAACGGCTCAAGAAATTTTTGATCTTGCGTCGGAATGTCGGGCTGAGTTTGTTCTTGCGGCAAAGGGCGTCATTCGTGAAAGATCCAATAAAAACCCTGAAATTAAAACCGGATCAATCGAAATTTTTGTGAGTGATTTAAAAATACTTGCAAGATCCTGCGTCCCCCCATTTGAAATTTCCGATAAAGACAACGCCCACATAGACCTGCGCCTGAAATATAGATATTTAGATTTGCGTCGAAGCGAGATGCAAAAAACAATTTGGCTTCGCCACAAAATCGTTAAAGCCGCCAGAGACTATTTTGACGAAAATGAATTTATTGAAATTGAAACGCCGATGCTTGTTAAATCAACTCCGGAAGGAGCGAGGGACTATTTGGTTCCATCCCGAATCCACAAAGGCAAGTTTTATGCCCTGCCCCAGTCGCCCCAGCTATATAAACAGCTTCTAATGCTTGCGGGATATGATCGATATTTTCAGGTTGCGCGCTGTTTCAGAGACGAGGATTTGCGAGCAGATCGCCAACCGGAATTCACGCAGATCGACCTTGAAATGAGCTTTGTTGACCAGGAAGATGTTATAAAAATCAACGAAGGGTTTATCAAAACCATCTTCAAAAAAATTTTAAACATTGATCTCAAAACCCCATTTTTAAAAATTTCATATGACCAAGCTATGAACAGGTTTGGCTCAGACAAGCCAGACATTCGCTTTAAACTTGAACTGGTTGATTTAACAAAAGGCCTCCAGTCGACAAATTTTAAAGTTTTTTCAAGCGCAGCAAAAACCGGAAGCATTCGGGCGATAAATTTTCAAGGGGGCGCCCAACTTGTCTCAAGAAAAGAAATAGACAAATTGACTGAATTTGTTAAAACATATAAAGCAAAAGGTCTTGCATATACAAAAATTCTTCCGGATTCGCGAAGTTCAAGCTATGAAAAATTTTTAACGCAAGACGAAATCTCGTTCATAGACAAATCTGTTGACGCCCAGATTGGGGATTTGATTTTGATTGTTGCTGATTCAAAAAACAGCGTTGTTTTCGACAGTTTAGGCGCTTTGAGATCTAAGCTAGCATCTCAATACAATCTGTATAATCAAGAAGAATTTGCGTTTTTATGGGTCACAGACTTTCCGCTTTTGGAATATAGCGATGAACAAAAAAGATATGTCGCGAAGCATCATCCTTTCACAGCAGTTTTGGATTCGGATATGGAAAAATTGCAGGAAACGCCGTGGGAATGTCGCTCTAAAGCATATGATCTGGTTTTAAATGGCTGTGAGATTGGGGGGGGGTCAATTAGAATCAACAATCGAAAGCTTCAAGAGCGAATGTTTCAAGCTCTTGGTTTGGGTGAAAAGGAAGCTTCGGAAAAGTTTGGATTTTTGCTTGAAGCCTTTAAATATGGGGCGCCGCCTCATGGAGGAATGGCGTATGGCCTAGACCGTCTGGTGATGCTGATGCTTCAAAAAGACAGCATCAGGGACGTCATAGCGTTTCCAAAAGTTCAAAGCGCCGGGGAGCTGATGACGCGCTGTCCGTCTGAAGTTGAAAAAAAACAGCTTGATGAGCTGAAAATAGAATTTATTGAAGATTAGTTTAAACATGTCAAATATTTATTAACGAGCATTTTGGGAAAATTTATGTGTGTGCTTGGCCTAAATTTTTCAACATTTTTTATAAATTTTGTTGAAAAGTTTTGTTAACAAACCCTCCATTTTCTCTTTTTTGCCCCAAAATATTCACGCCAAGCGTCCAAAAACAATATAATAAATTATTACAAAAATATTTTAATAGAGGTGGATTTTTATGCGTTGTGTTGCTATGAATTCATGCGCAAACCAAAGCGTTTTTAGATGGATAGATTTTTGTCGCGAAGGAATATCCGAATGTTGCAGAGGGCTGGAGTCTGTTTCGGAGAATAATATCAGAAATGGAATCGAACAAATTCGAAATGGAGCGTGTATATGCGTGCAGGGCTTGACAAATGTTCAAAATGCAAGCAGGCAGATAAACGTTTGCAACAGCTTGATTCGGCGCCAAGTTCAAAGGGGATATCAGCAGCTGTGTAATATAAGGCTTGGGCAACGTGATATAATGCAAAATAACGTCAAAATGGGAAGTGATGTAATCAAAGATGCGATTTGTTCTCTTGAGCAGTTAATCGAAGAACTCACCAACTATTTTGAACAAGCAAATGGAAGCTGCGATGCGTGCTAATGAAAAAATTGGCAGACGCTTTTAAAACGCCCGCCAATTTTAACTAATAAACCAAGGAAGGTTTAAATTTTTTTCACCTATAGGTGCAATATAAACTCTCACACATGTTTCCGGTGACAAAATACGAAAGCTGTTTGCATCCCCCTCGGCATATTGCCCCTTTGTCGCATCCACGACACTTGCCCTTCAAATCATCCATTTTAAAATTTCGATTATATGAAAATGCTCCGTCTTTTGTCCAGATTGATTTTAGCGATTGGTTTTGCAAATTTCCTTCGATAAATTTATCATCATATAAAGACAAGCAGCCTTTAACATTTCCAACGCTGTCGATTCCAACAGCATATAACCCCGCCAGACACCCTTGGAATCGACTTCGGGGGTCTTTTTTCTCGTTTTCACCAAAATATCCAATATTATCCGCAGCAACAACATAGACTTTCTTTTGCTTGTTTTTTTTAACAACAAAATCAATGATATAGGGAACATATTTTGGATCAAGCAAAAAGTTTTCGCTTTCTTTTGCGTTTCCCATTGGCGAACAAAGCTGAAGCTGCCAGATTTCAACGTTTAAACCTGCCAACAGATCAAACATTCCCTCAAGGTCGTCTATATTGAGGCTTGAGATGGTTGTTATCGCTTCGGTTCTATACCCCATATTATAAAGATTTTTGAGCGTTTTGGTTGCTTCTTGAAACGCGTTTGGGTTGCCGCGAATTTTATTGTGGGTCTTTTCAAGGCCGTCCAAAGAAACGCCAATTTGTTTGATTTTTGAATTTTTAATTTGTTCATATTGTTCTTTTCCGAGGCCATTTCCGTTTGTTATTATATTGACATATACCCCATTATCAACAAACTTTCGCGCGATTTTGTCCCAACCCTTTTTGAAAAACACCTCGCCGCCCATGAGCGTTATGAACTCAAGATCCATATCTATCAGCTGCGAAGCAATGTCCATGCATTGATCCAAAGTCAGCTCATTGCTTTTTTGCCTGCCAGCTTTAGATCCGCAGTGTATACAATTCATGTTGCATTTTAAAGTTAGCTCCCAAACTGCTTGTCTTGGATAATATGCCATAAAACTCCTCCTCAAAAATTAAAAATTTTTAACAAGTTAACTAGCTAACTAGAAAGAGACGCTTCCGTGGCTAATGACATTTCTTCCGTCGATATCTCTCCGGTCACTTTCTGAAATAAGTTTTCCTCCATAGTCTATTCCTGAGTTTATTTTTGCAAAGCAACCATACGTCATCACAGCAATATTAGCATTAACATCAACGGCTCCGATTCCTCCGCCAGCAACGACATCTAAAGCATCATCATCCAAGCTTCCATCTTGACTTGGGGAACATGCCCTGACATAGTTCCAAGCTTTTTTTAATTGTTCTTCTGTGAAGTAGAAAACGTTGTTTTTGTCAACAAATTTTTTGAATTCGTTGATGTCTTTGCATTTTTCAGCCTGGTCTAAATTTTTTTCATTTTTCAAAAATTCATCAATTTTCATGTTTAATGCCTCCCCAAAGTTTTACACCAATCACCAGTATCTAGTTGACGGATTGGCTCCATAAACTGCTCTCGCCGGATTGCGAGGTTCTGAAGAAGTATTTGTTGCAGGATTTGAACTGAGATTTGAAGAGCTTGGTTGGGAATATGTATACTGAGGATCAGATTTAAACTGTTTCATCCACTCTTTGGCAGTTTTAATCTTCTTTTTTAACCCAAGACCTCCTCCAGCAACGCCTACTAAATCACTATCAGCCAATTCATCCATACGCTCAACCTCAAAAACAAGCTTTTCTCTGCACTTTAATTTACATGGCAAATCCTCGCCAAATTCGTCTTTGATTGCTTGATTTGCATTTTCTATGAGCCTCTTTTTAAACCCAGGATCATCTGCAGCTTTACTCAAATATTTTTGTAAATCTAACATAGTTCACACACACTCCTTTGAAGCGTTAAAAAAAATTTAAATTATTAGTGAAATTTTAATCCACTGTCACAATTTTAACATTTTTAGCAAATTTTATCAATATTATTTTGATATTTTTGTAGGAATATACAAAAATTAATGAAAAAAATTGGTTGTTTTTAAAAATAATTATCTCATAATGAAAAACAAAAAAACAGCAGCTTAGAAAATAAATGCGTTTCAAAGCTGCCGTTTTTGTGAATATGTAACCTCATAATCAAAATTTAATAACGCCACCATCCGTGCCGATCAGATATACTCAGATCCGGAGGGACCACTTTCGAACCACCATCACCGGTGTTAACTATAAGCCCACCACTCTGTCTGGTTAAATCCAGACTTGGCATAGGCTCATTCCCGCCCTCTAAATTTTGGGGATTATTAAACCCATACGACCTTCTATATTCATCAGCAGTTCTAGGATTAGTGTCCCACGTAGAATTCCAATCTGCTGTCAGCTCTCCCCCAGCAACACTGCTTAAATCCGCGTCCGACGTCTCGTCCATCGGCTCAACCTCAAAAACAAGCTTTTGTTTACACTTTAATTCATATGGCAAATCCTCGCCAAATTCGTCTTTGATCGCTTGATTAGCGTTTTTTAAAAGTTTTGCTTTAAAGCCTGGATCAGCCGCAGCCCTTTTCAAATATTTTTGTAAATCTAACATAGTTCACACACACACTCTTTTCAAGTGTTAAAAAAATTAAATTATTAGTGGAATTTTAATCCACTTTTTGAGGGAAACAACAGTTCGTGAGGTATGTATACGTACAGAACCATTAGGTCTCCACGCGTCAAACTTCCATCCATAACTTTCCATTTGCATCCCTGCAAGGATAAGATACATATCAACAACGTAACCAGCCTTTTCCATCGTCTTTTTCCACTCATCAACAGGCATGGCGTTTTTTATCGTCGTTCCCCCAGCAACACCGCTTAACTCCGCGTCAGGTATTGCACCAAGACGAGGTTTATTTGGAACTTCAACAGTCTTATTGCCGCTCCTCATAATATTGGTTTTTATGGGATTGCCTCTTTCATCCTTAGTATGGTATGTGCCATAATTAGAATCGTTTGGAAGAAATACCGTTCCTTTAAGATTCGACGGGTTAAAAGCCTTTACAGATTTGGTTAATGGCCCTCCCCCGGCAACATTGCTCAACTCCGCATCCGACAAACCATCCATCGGCTCAACCTCAAAAACAAGCTTTTCTTTACACTTTAATTCATATGGCAAATCCTCGCCA
>CACZDM010000006.1 GCA_902779915.1 Oscillospiraceae bacterium
CACGGACGCTTTCAACTTAAACTTGCCCTTGAGAAAAGTTGAATATTACAGTCCGTTGTGAGCGGGCGGCGCTTAAATTGGCTCCCCGCATGGTTTTTTTGGAACGCGATTGAGGGCGGCTTGAAAGAGACGGTTTTTAACCAAAGAGTCGGATATTTTAAGCAGGAGCGATTGAGGGGACAAATCTAACCCTAATCTAAAATACAAATCGTATTTTTTAAGATTGAGTTATGTTTGTCCCCTCGTCTTTGATAAACCCGCATTTTTAAAAAAATATCAGACGCCAAACCAAAATTTTTCCGACTCGTATTTTGAATGCCGGCTCATAAGGTGATTCAGCGCATCTTTAATGTTTCTTCCTTTATATAGCACATTATACAGCTGGTCGGTTATCGGCATATACACGCCTTTTTCCCTAGACAGTTCGTATGCGGCTTTGGTTGCAAAATAGCCTTCAACCGTCATCCCAACTTCACTTAAAGCCTCATCCGCAGTTTTTCCTTGGCCAATCAAAATCCCAGCCCTCCTGTTGCGGCTGTGGACACTGGTGCATGTCACAATTAAATCGCCAATTCCAGAAAGCCCAGCAAACGTTTGACTTCTAGCTCCAAGAGCAACTCCAAGCCTTCCAATTTCGGCTATTCCGCGCGTCATCAAGGCAGCCTTAGTGTTGTCTTTAAAGCCAAATCCATCGCATATTCCAAGCGCAAAGGCTATTATATTTTTTAAAGCGCCCCCGATTTCAACCCCAATTAGGTCATCATTGACATATAATCTAAATATTTGAGAATTTAATACATCCTGGATTTTTTCAGCAACACTCAAACTCTCAGAAGCAACAACAACCGCAGTCGGAACAAGTCGCGCTATTTCCTCGGCATGAGACGGCCCAGACAAAGCAGCAAACGAACAATTTCCAATCTCCTCACATATAACCTCGGACAGCCTTTTAAAAGTCTTTTGCTCAAGACCCTTAGCGACGTTGACAACGATTGCTCCCTTTTTAACATACCCAGAAACTTGACGCGCAACCTCCCTGACATAGCTCGAAGCAGCCGCAAAAATGACGACATCTGCAGAAGATATATCACAAGGATTTAAAGTTAGCTTGACACGGTCAGTGTCTATGACAACTCCAGGCAGGCATTTTTTATTTTCCTTATCTCTAATAATGCTCTGGATTTCAGCTTCAACCGCCGACCATAAAACAACATCACAATTTTCATATCCGCTGATCAACTTCGCCAAAGCTGTTCCAAAGCTCCCGGCTCCCAAAATAGCAATAACTCTCTTTTTCATACACCAGCACCCTTTCGTTTTAATTTTAAACTCCGGTTCCGTTAATCAAGCGCTTTATGTTGGATCTGTGCATAAAAATAACCATAAAAGAAATGAAAATCGCCGCAACAATGCGAACAATAAATTCCCAAAACGAACTTCCAAAAATCAAATATTTCAAAAAAACAAATATTGGATATGATATAGAGGCAAATATTGAACTCACGGAAACTATTTTAGAGATGAGAAAAACAATGCAAAAAACAAAGACAACAAGCAAAAAAACAGTCCAGTCTAGAATTAGCAAAACTCCAGCCGAAACCGCAACTCCTTTTCCCCCTTGAAATTTATAAAATATCGGAAAAACATGACCCATCAGAGCAAAAACTCCAACCAAAATCCCCGAATATATCGGCGCTCTCACTTCAAACAAAACAAGAAACATAAAATCGCAAAAAACAATCGAAACTATGCCTTTGATAAAATCGCCTAAAAAAGTCAAAACAGCCGGCATCTTCCCGAACGTCCGCCAAACATTGGTTGTTCCCGCGTTGCTGCTCCCATATTCCCTTATGTCCCTGCCATAAAAAATTGTCGAAATCAAAATAGCAAAATCTACGCTACCAAGAAAATATCCCACCACACAAAAAACGGCAATGACAACTATTTCAGAATTAAAAAACATATTTTCGACTAATCCTCTTTTCTTCGCTCTCGAACAACTATTTTCATCGGAGTTCCAATAAATCCAAACGATTCACGAATTTGATTTTCTAAATATCTTTGATATGAAAAATGAAATAATTCCTTTTTATTCACAAAAAAAATAAATGTTGGGGGGGCAACTGAGGCTTGCGTTATATAATATATTTTTAATCTGTGACCCTTATCCGACGGAGGCTGAACTCTTGAGATTGAATACGCAAGCATTTCATTTAAAGCGCCAGTTGAAATTCTCTTTTGGCTTTGCAAATAAACTTCATCAATCAAGCTATATATTTGAGCTAACCTCTGACCAGTTTTGGCAGATATGTATATAAACGGAGCATATGGCATGAAAGAAAAGTCTTTTCTGAGATTTTTATTAAACTCATTCATCGTTTCGGAATTTTTTTCAACCAAATCCCACTTATTGACAGCAATTATTGAAGCTTTTCCCTTCTCAAGAGCATATCCAGCAATTTTTGATTCCTGTTGAGCAAATCCCTCCAGAGCATCAATAACTATCAAACAAACATCCGCCCGATCAACCGCCATATGCGCCCGAATAACACTGTAGCGCTCGATGTTTTGGGTTACCCTGGCTTTTCTTCTCATTCCAGCTGTGTCTATGAAAACATATTCTTTACCGCCGCGCCTAATAAAAGTGTCTATTGCGTCTCTTGTTGTTCCCGCAACGTCCGAAACAATAACCCTATCCTGGCCAACAAGCGCATTAATCAGGGAAGACTTCCCGACATTCGGCCTCCCAACAATCGCAATTTTAACCCTATCTTCTAGAAAATCAGAATCCAACCCTTTTTTAAAATGTGATATAACCTCGTCAAGCAAATCTCCAACTCCATGCCCATGAACAGAAGAAACCGGAAACGGATCACCCTGCGCAAGGTTATAAAATTCATATAATTCAGCAGGAACATCACCAATGCTGTCACATTTATTGACACATAAAACAACGGGCTTTTTGCTTTTTTTCAACATGTTCGAAATTTCCAGATCTGAAGAATTAACTCCGCTTTTTATGTCAACAACAAAAACTATCACATCCGCATCAGACATTGCAAATTGCGCCTGGCTTTTCACTTGCTCAAAAATAAACCCGCCGCCATCTTCCAAGCCACCAGTATCGATCAGATTAAATTTAGCGCCCGCCCACTCGCCTTCAGCATATATCCTGTCACGAGTCACCCCCGGAGCATCATCAACAATCGAAACGCGTTTTCCAACTATTTTGTTAAACAACGTTGACTTTCCAACATTCGGCCTGCCTATTATCGCCACAATCGGCATGGACATAACCATGACCTCCCAAATTATATGACACAATCATAAAAAATATCACTAAAAATGAAAAATGCGAAAACAGACGAGGCCCCCTCGCCTGAACCATCCCCCCTAGGCTTCCTTTTTAACAACTTGAACGCCTTTATAGTAGCCACAATTTCCGCAAACCCTGTGGGGAAGTCCTAATTCGCCACATTTAGTGCATCTAGAAAAACCCGGAACAGCCAACTTCCAAACGTTAGAACGCCTTTTACCACGCCTTGCCTTGGAAGTTTTTCTCTTTGGCACTGCCACTTCACAACGCCTCCTTTAAAAAATACTAAAAATCACATCAACGAAAAAAATCAAAAACATAAAAAATTCAAACAATGAATCTCCATAGCTATTATATCACAACCCATAAAATTTGTCAAGGTTTTTTTGAAATTAAATTCAAAATCTCATCGCGCATGTTTTCAAAACCAGGCTTTCCCAAAAGCGCAAACATATTTTTTTTATATTTCTCAACTCCTGGCTGGTTAAACGGATTAACCCCCATCATATAGCCCGAAATCGCACATGCCTTTTCGAAAAAATATATCAAATTTCCTATTTCAAACTCATTAATTGTTTCAAGCTCTAAAATTATGTTGGGCACTTTGCCTTCAGTGTGGGCAAGTGTTGTCCCCTCAAACGCCCTTCGATTAACCTCACTCATATTTTGGTTCGCCAAAAAATTCAGCCCATCAAAATTGCCTCTGTCTTCATGAATATAAAAATCCTCTCTTGGCTTTTTAAAATCCAAAACCGTTTCAAAAATTATCTTAGAACCATCCTGTATATACTGCCCGAGAGAGTGAAGATCAGTTGAAAATATAGCCGAAGTTGGCAAAAGCCCCTTATCATCCTTTCCCTCGCTCTCCCCAAAAAGCTGTTTATACCATTCCAAAAACGCCGTCATCGAAGGCTCATATGAAACAAGCATCTCGACCCGCTTTCCTTTGTTATATAAAATATTGCGAATCGCAGCATATTTATAGCAATCATTTTTTTCCAGGTCACAATCACAAAAACTCTCAACCGCCTCAGCCGCTCCAGACATAACAGCGGATATGTCCAGCCCAGCGACAGCCATCGGAAGCAAGCCAACAGCTGTTAGAACAGAAAACCTTCCCCCGATGTCGTCTGGAATAACAAACTGCTCATAGGAATTCCTCAAAGCGAGCTCTTTCAATTTTCCTTTATTTTTGTCAGTTGTGCAATAAATTCGGGACCTCGCCCCCTCAACGCCATATTTTTCCTCAAGCCAATTTTTAAACACTCGAAACGCAATCGCGGGCTCAGTTGTTGTCCCTGATTTCGAAATCACATTAACGCAAACGTCTTTCCCTTCACAAAGCCTCAAAATTTCATTAAAATATGTCGGGCTGATGCTGTTGCCAACAAAATAAACACGCGGCGCATCTGAACAAGTGAGATTATATAACTGGGAATTTATGGCTTCAATAACAGCTCTAGAGCCCAGATATGACCCCCCAATCCCAATAACAACCAAAACATCTGAATCTTGTCGTATTTTTTCAGCCGCAGCCTTTATCCTGCTAAGCTCACCCTTGTCATAATTTACAGGCAAATCAAGCCAGCCTAAAAAATCGCCACCAGCTCCCGACCTGCAAACCAATAATTCGTGCGCAGCCCTAACAATCGGAAATATTTCACGCAATTCGCGTTCCGAAATAAATCCCTTCAAATAGCCCGAATTCAAACAAACCGACATTTAAAATATCACTCTCAATTCCATCATACTGTCAAAGTTTAAAACCACCTGTCCCAATTATATCACAATTTTTTTTTAAGTCAAGCCATAAATTTTAAAAATTATTGAATTGGGTTATATTTGTCCCCTTGAGTTTTATTTCTTAAAATATCAGGCTCTTTATCTAAAATTTCAAACAATTTAAAATATCCTTGATCGCGTTTTAAAAAATAATGCAAAAGCAAGCAAACCGCCGCCAGCTCCTGGCTAACTGTAATATTAAATCCTCCTAAGCCTCCAAGCCATTTTGAAAATTTCCTTAACAAGCGGTAGGCTGGCGTCCTCAAGAAAGATCCAATTCAAGGCGTTTACCTACCACTTGTTATGGACATTTTAAAAAATCCGAGCATTTTTAATTGGGTTTGACCTGCGCAGTTGATGGTGAGCCGGCGGCGTTTTAGTTTATTTGATCGCTCGTTTTGGAATGTGTTTTTGAGGACAGTTTAAAATAGACGGAGAGTATTAAACTGGAAAGCCACCAACCTTGAGCAACGAAGCTTTATTGGAACAAATATAATTAACAAACCAACATAAATTTTAAAAATTAAATGGCCGTTCCATTAAAAAAATTATTGATCATTGAGGTTAAAAGGAAAACAAAATCAACTTTCCCAACGCCATCATCAGTCACTATATCGTACGAAGATATTTCCTCATCACCCAATAAATACACAACCCGCCCACAGCACCTGCCCTCTTGAACAGGCGCCTCAACCGAGCTTTCAAGCTCCACTTTCTTTTCGACTTTTTTAGAGCTGCTTTTTGGGATCAACATAGGACCAGCCCCATCAACTCTCAGCGCAACCGAATCCTTTTTCCCATTGACAACTTCTATCGACCCAGCTTCCATTTCATCCAAATTAGGGCTTAACAATTCCCAACCAGAAAATCCATAATCAAGCAATGACCTGCACGAATCGAAACGGTCTTTTGAGGTTTCAGAGCCCATAGAAACCGCAATAAGCGTCATTTCTTTTCTTGTTGCAGTTGCGCAAAGACACGACCCAGCCAAGTCAGTCGTCCCAGTCTTTAAACCGTTGCACCCCTCGTAAAATCTGACCATTTTGTTGGTGTTGACTAACTCGGTCTTGCCATTTCTTAAATCATCCATATATTTTGAAGTATATTTAATAATTAATGGGTGTTTAATTAATTCTCTTCCCATTATGGCAATATCTCTTGCTGTTGATAAATGCCCATCTGCATCCAGCCCGGAAGCATTGCAAAAATTACTCCCCGTCATACCTAACTCAGCGGCTTTTTGATTCATCAGCTCAACAAACTGCTCTTCGCTGCCGGCGATATGCTCAGAAATGGCAACAGCTGCGTCATTTGCGGAATTTATCGCCGTCGCTTTGAGCAAATCTTCAATCGACATCTGCTCCCCAACGTCCAGCCAAACCTGCGATCCTCCCATAGAATTAGCATGTTTACTGGTTGTGACCATATCATCCATCGAAACTTCACCCAAATCGAGTTTCTCCGCAAGCAAAAGCATCGTCATTATCTTGGTTATTGAAGCAGGAGGCATCTTTTCATCAGCGTTTTTTTCCGCTAAAACTTTGCCTGTGTTGGCTTCAACTAAAATATATGACTTGGCGGGCAAATTTTCAATATTTTGACCTTCCGCTTGAACCAAACCATGAATTGACAACAAAAACACAAAAATTACAACAAAACACAACGGCTTTTTGGATAGCATAAAACCACCTCTAGTTTAGTTAAATCAATGCCATTTTATGCCAAATATGCCAAAATATTCATAAAATTTATGTTAAAGAAAATATAAAATCAAAAATCAATCGCTTTTTTTCAGTTTAGCAAAATAAAAAACTAAAAATATAACAACAAAAATCGCCAAAACAAAGTCCAACGTCACAAGATCAGAAACATTCAGATAATATTTTCGACTAAACCCGCGGCTAAAAGAAAATATATACCTTGGCAGCGCGCTGCAAAATATCAAACATGCTGATAAACATCCCGAAAAAAACATCTTGATGTTTGCGCCTCTGGATGAAAAACCGGCTAAAAACCTGCCCATATAGAACAAAAACACACATATCGAACATGTCTTTAAAACATTCAAAACATTCTCTTGAGTTGAAAACATCGCCATATGGTTTAAAAGCATTCCAATAAGCCGAAAAATCGCCCAAATTGCGGGCAAAAGCAACAAAACGTCCGCCGGACTCTCATCACTTCTCCTAAACCGATAGGCAAAATACAAAAATCCAAAAATCAAAATTAAATTCCCAACAAACAAAAGCGTCGGAACTATCGGATCCGTTGATTCGTAACCGCTAGTGATGTTGTCGCGCATTGCAAAAATAATCAAATATATCACAGAAAAAAACGCGCAAACAATCGACCCGAAGCTGAGGATCTTGTTGCTGCCGGGCTCATACGCATCAATCCCATCAGCAAAGTATGATGAAAAAGCCAGAAGCAAAGCCAAAAGACAAATTCCGCCAAAAAAGCAATAATTTAAATAGTCCGGCCCTTTATAAAACCCGGTCCGAAAGTCCATAAAATTCAAGATCTGATATGTTCGGATCGCAATTAATCCAACAGTGAACACAAGGCAAATAATAAAATTTGAAAACAATGAAATTTTAAACGTTTTTTTCACTTTCAACACCTCTTAGCAAAAATTATCTTTCATTTAGTGGTTTATATTTCAAGGCTCTTTTTATTGATTTGTATGCAGGCCGAATTATCCTGCCGCCGGTTAAAAGCTCCTCCATCCTGTGAGCCGACCATCCCGCAATCCGCGCAGTTGCAAAAAGAGGCGTGTATAGCTCTGGCGGAATTCCAAGCATTTGATACACCAATCCAGAATACATATCAACATTTGCCGATATCACTTTAGAACCCTTCTTCTTTTGGGCAAAAACCTCAGGCGATAATTTTTCAATTTTGTCAATTAATTTAAACTGGGCTTCATATTCCGTCCCCTCGGCCAAATCCATAGCGCATTTTTTAAGTATAACCGCCCTGGGATCGGATTTTGTATATACCGCGTGGCCCATGCCATATATCAGCCCCGAGCCATCTCCCGCTTTTTTATCCATTATTTTGCAAAGATATGACCGAATTTCATCCAAATCCTCCCAGTCACGAACTCCTTCTTGAATTTCTCGAAGCATAACCATAACCTTGCTGTTTGCGCCCCCATGTTTTGGCCCTTTTAAAGACCCGATCGCCCCCGCATACGCTGAATATGCATCCGTTCCGGTTGATGTCAAGCAACGGCATGTGAATGTTGAATTATTTCCGCCTCCATGTTCTGCATGAAGCATCAACATAACGTCTAGAAGGTGCGCCTCTTGTAAAGTATACTTTCTGTCAATTCTTAAAGTTGACAGTATACTCTGCGCAATACTTTCTTCTGGGTTTATCGAATGAATCACCAAACTCTCTTTGTCAAACGCTTTACATTTTGCATGATATGCGCAAATCATTATGTTTGAAAGCCGAGCTGTTATTTCAATTGCTCTCCTGAGTTCCTGCTCAATAGTGATAACATCAGCATATTCGTCATAGGTATATAATGAAAGAAGCGAAGACTGCATCTTGTTCATTATGTTTCGCGAAGGACGCTTTAAAATGACATCCTCAACAAAACCCTCCGGCAGAGCACGATACATTGCTAGGACGGATTTAAAATAATTTATTTCTTCAATTTTAGGCAATTCTCCAAACAGTAATAAATATATCACTTCTTCAAATCCAAACCTGCCTGTGTCTATGCAATCATTAATTATGTCATTAATATTATATCCTCTATAAATTAACTTGCCTTCTTCAGGTTTTTTCTCACCATCATCAATGACATATCCATGAACGTTGCATATCAAAGTCAGCCCCGCCAAAACCCCCGTTCCATCAGCATTGCGTAGGCCCCTTTTGACGTCTAGAGTTGAATATAGCTCGGATTCTATGTGATTATTTTTCTTAAATTCTTTGCATAAAATATCTATGGCTTCCTTCTTTCGCGCCCCATAGTTTGGCACTTCATTTAGCATTCTCCATACCACCTCAATTTTTAATATATTACAGTTTGTCTTTAAACAAATTCCAAATCATATACTCCTTAATTATACACCACTAATTTCTAAAAGTCAAGAAAGATAGAATAAAGAGGATTTTTCGGGTTTTCAAACTGATGAAAAAAAACAACTATGTATAATAAACAATATTCATGTCAAAAATATATATGCATACCAAAAGTCGAATTTATTGGAAGGGCTTTGAATTTACATATGAAAATCAATAAAATTTTAATTACATCCATTTTTTTAGCATTAATTCCCACACTTGGCCTTGCATCGAAAAATAAAAATCAAGAATTAAATTTTTGGCCAAATGAAACAAAAATTTCAACTGAAACTGACGAAAATATGTTGAAAATGCCAGTGAAAATAAAAATAAATGACGAAATAATAGACGAAACTTTGGAAGAATATTTAATCGGAGTCGCAGCAGCAGAAATCTCTCCAACATACCACCCCGAAGCAATCAAAGCCCAAATCATCGCTGCCCACACATATGCCATAAACAGATACGGCCCAAGCGGTCCATATCCCGCAGACCCATCAATTTTTCAAGCATATCTAACAAAACAACAAAGACGTCAAAAATATCAGGATAATTTTGAAAAATATGAAAACATTTTAAAAAACGCAGCTCGAAGCGTCGCAAATAAAATAATAACATATGAAAATTTGCCAATAAAAGCCGCTTTCCACTCCATGTCGGCCGGAAAAACCGAAAGCAGCGCAAACGTTTGGGGAAGCGAAGTTCCATATCTGGTTGAAACAGACAGCCAATTTGAATCAAGCTTAAAAAATTTTCAAACAAAAATTTCAAAAAACATAGACGAATCTTTCAAAAAAATCAAACAAAAACACCCAAACGCGACCATGCCAAAAAATAGGCAAAATTCAATAAAAATCATCTCAAAAACCCCTGCGCAATATGTTAAATCTGCACAAATTTTTGGCGTCGAACTCTCCGGAGCCCAAATCAGATCCGCGCTAAATCTGCCGTCCGCAAGCTTCGACGCTTCGGTTGAAAACCAAAACATCATATTCACCTGCAAGGGAAACGGACATGGCGTTGGAATGAGCCAATGCGGCGCAAACCAACTGGCAGCCCAAGGGAAAACATGCGAAGAAATATTAAAACATTACTATAAAGGCGTCTCAATCGATTTAATGTGAATCTTCTAGAATTTTCTTTAAATACCTGCCAGTGTGTGAATTTTCATTTTCAGCAATTTGCTCCGGCGTTCCAACTCCAACAACCTCTCCGCCCTTGTCCCCGCCATCCGGACCAAGATCTATAACAAAATCCGCAGTTTTTATGACATCAAGATTGTGTTCAATCAGAAGAACTGTGTTTCCCAAGTCAACCAATTTTTGCAAAACACAAATCAATTTATTAACATCGTCCGTGTGAAGCCCGGTTGTTGGCTCGTCCAAAATATATATCGTCCTGCCGGTTGACCTTTTGGAAAGCTCAGTCGCAAGCTTAACCCGCTGAGCCTCCCCCCCTGAAAGAGTTGTTGCGGGCTGTCCAAGCTTAATATACCCCAGCCCAACGTCAAAAAGCGTCTTGAGTTTTCTTTTTATTTTAGGATGGTTTTCGAAAAACAACATAGCTTCTTCAACCGTCATATCTAATATGTCATATATATTCTTGTCTTTATATTTTATTTGTAAAGTTTCTCTATTATATCGCTTACCGGAACAAACTTCACATGGTATATATATATCCGGCAAAAAATGCATCTCTATTTTGACAATCCCATCGCCCTGACAGTTTTCACACCGACCGCCTTTAACATTAAAACTAAACCTTCCAGCGCCATATCCACGCATTTTAGCATCATTTGTGTTTGAAAAAAGCTCTCTAACATCATTAAAAATCGATGTGTATGTCCCTGGATTAGAGCGCGGCGTCCTTCCGATCGGACTTTGATCTATTCCAATGACCTTGTCCAAATTTTCAAGCCCTTTTGCAGTTTTAAATTCGCCCGCCCTGATTCGAGCTCGATTTAATTTTGCAGCCAAATGCCGGTGAATTATTTGATTAACAAGCGAACTTTTGCCCGAGCCAGAAACCCCCGTGACGCAGGTGAACGTTCCTAAATTTATCCTAACATTGATGTTTTTTAGATTATTTTCACAACATCCGCCAAATTCTAAAAATTTTCCATTTCCTTTTCTTCGACTTTTGGGAATTTCAACGCGCTTTTTGCCGGATAAATACTGGCCAGTTAAAGAATTTTCACACTTTTGGATATCGCTAACCAATCCATTAAAAACAACCTCTCCGCCATGAACTCCAGGCCCAGGACCTATGTCAACAACCCAATCAGCAGCACGAATTGTGTCTTCATCGTGTTCAACAACAATCAAAGTATTTCCAATATCTCGAAGTTTTTTTAATGTTTTGATTAATTTATCATTGTCTTTTTGATGAAGGCCGATTGAGGGCTCGTCCAAAATATACAAAACCCCGATTAATGAAGAGCCAATTTGAGTTGCAAGCCGAATTCGCTGGCTCTCCCCTCCTGAAAGCGTCCCCGATGAACGCGAAAGTGTCAAATATTCCAGCCCAACCGACTGCAAAAATTTAAGCCTGCTTTTGATTTCTTTCAAAATTAGGTCAGATATTTTAATTTCTCTTTGATTCAGCTTCAAATTTTCCAAAAAATCAATCGAATCCTTAACGCTCAAATTTGTTAATTCACTGATATTTTTTTCCCCAACCGTGACATTCAAAATAACCGGATTCAGCCTGGCTCCACCGCATTCCGGACAAACGACCTCGTTCATATAGTCAGAAATTTCGTTTTTAGTCCACTCGCTCTTGCTTTCTTTAAATCTCCTCTCCAAATTGTTGACAATTCCCTCAAAAGCGACCTCATAGGTTCCGCTGGTGTATTTAGTGTTTCGAGATATTTTGATTCGTTTGCCATTTGTTCCATATAGCAAAATTTTTTTGACTTTTTTCGAAAGTTTGCGATATGGAGAATCCAGAGAAAAGTCATATTCTTTCGCCAGGGCATCATAATACATCGTTGCCACACTATTTTTTTCACCATACGCCCAACCTGGCCCTTTGATTGCTCCTTCTTGGATTGATAAATCTTCGTTTGGAATGATTAATTTTGGGTCTATTTTAGTGAATGTCCCAATACCCAAACAGGATTTGCAGGCTCCATATGGATTGTTAAATGAAAACATCCTCGGCGTCAATTCCTCGATCGAAACGTCGTGATCAACGCAGGCATAGTCTTGAGAAAACAAAATGTCCTGCCCGTCCTGCAAAGCGACAATAACCAGCCCCCCCGAAATTTTAAAAACAGTTTCCAAACTGTCCGCAAGCCTTGATTTAATCCCTTCCTTTATTATTAGCCGATCAACAACGATTTCTATGGCGTGTTTTTTGTTTTTATCAAGGTCAATTTGCTCCGAAAGGTCATATAAAATTCCGTCAACACGAACCCGAATAAACCCGCTTTTTCTCGCAAAATCCAATTCTTTAACATGCTCCCCTTTTTTGCCACGAACGATTGGCGCCAGAAGCTGAATTTTTGTTCCTGGAGAAAGCTCTAAAACTCGGTCAACTATTTGGTCGATTGTTTGGTGTTGGATCTGCTTTTTACATATCGGACAGTGGGGAATTCCAATCCGAGCATATAAAAGTCTTAAATAGTCATATATTTCAGTCACAGTTCCAACGGTTGACCTGGGATTTTTAGACGTTGTTTTTTGATCTATGGAAATTGCGGGCGACAATCCTTCAATATAGTCAACATTTGGTTTTTCCATCTGCCCCAAAAATTGCCGCGCATATGATGAAAGGCTCTCCATATATCGCCTCTGGCCGTCTGCAAATATTGTGTCAAAAGCCAGCGAACTCTTTCCCGATCCAGAAACTCCAGTGAAAACAATCATTTTGTCGCGCGGAATCTCCAAGTCAACACTTTTCAAATTATTTTCTTTAGCGCCTTTAATAATTATCTTTTTTTTCATAATTTTCACATTTCTCCTAATTTTATTTGCTCAAATCAATTTTTTTAGCTGATCAATCCTGTCTCGAATCAAAATTGCATATTCAAAATCTAAAATTTTTGCAGCATCTTTCATCTGAACTTGAAGCTCATCGATCAAATTCAAAACCTCTTTTTTGCTCAATCGAGCATCACTCTCAGCCCGATCTGAATCGTCTTTTTTGGATATCTCAATAACATCCCGAATGCCCTTTTTAATCGTCCTTGGAACAATCGAATGCTCTTTGTTATATTTCATCTGGATTTGCCGACGCCTCAAAGTTTCTTCAATTGCTCTTTGCATCGACCCTGTTACCTCGTCTGCATACAAAATAACCTTTCCATTTTCATTCCTCGCAGCCCGCCCCATGGTTTGAATCAAAGAGGTTTCTGAACGCAAAAAGCCCTCTTTATCCGCATCTAAAATTGCAACTAAAGAAACCTCGGGGATGTCAAGCCCCTCACGAAGCAGGTTTATTCCAACCAAAACGTCAAATTTTCCAAGCCTCAAATCTCGAATGATCTCCATTCTTTCAAGCGTGTCAATCCCAGAATGCATATATTTGACTTTTATGTCTATGTTTTCGAAAAATTCCGACAAATCCTCCGCCATCTTTTTAGTCAGCGTCGTTATCAAAACCCTCTCATTTTTGTCTGCCCTGATTTTTATCTGCGAGACCAAATCCTCAATCTGCCCCAAAACAGGCTTGACCTCAACCTCTGGATCCAAAAGCCCTGTCGGCCGAATCATCTGCTCAACAATTGCTTTGCTATGCTGCTTTTCAAATTGGCCAGGCGTTGCGCTAACATATATTACTTGATGTATTTTTTTATAAAACTCGTCAAAATTAAGCGGCCGATTATCATACGCTGACGGCAAGCGAAATCCAAAGTCAATCAGCGTTTTCTTTCTCGCGTGGTCCCCAGCATACATCCCTCCAACCTGAGGCAGCATAACGTGGCTTTCATCAACAAACATCAAAAAATCATCGGGAAAATGGTCAAGAAGCGTGTATGGAGTTGAGCCTGCAGGGCGCCTGGCGAGAATTCTAGAATAGTTCTCAATTCCTTTGCAAAACCCCGTTTCTTTAAGCATCTCAATGTCATACATGGTCCGCTGGCGGATCCTCTGCGCCTCAACCAACATATTACTCTCGGTAAAATATTTTTCTCTTTCCAAAAGCTCGGCCTCAATGTCGGATATCGCAACATCAAGCTTTTCGCGCCCAACAATATAATGAGAAGCCGGAAATATTGCAACATGCCTGACTCTCTCTTTAACCTTTCCAGTCATTGCATTTATAATGCTTATTTTATCTATTTCATCTCCAAAAAATTCAACTCTATAGGCATTTTCTGAAGAATACGCCGGAAATATATCAACAACGTCTCCGCGAACCCTGAACTTATTTCGGCTGAAACTGATGTCATTTCGCTCATATTGCAAGCTAACCAGCTGCTTTAAAAGATCATCTCGGCTTTTCTTCATGTCCTGCCTCAAACTAATAACCATGCTGCGATAGTCTATCGGGCTTCCCAAACTATATATGCACGAAACGCTGGCAACAATTATGACGTCTCTCCTCTCAGAAAGCGCGCAGGTTGCAGAATGCCGAAGCTTATCAATTTCGTCGTTTATTGAAGAGTCCTTTTCTATATATGTGTCGGTTGAGGGAATATATGACTCTGGTTGATAATAATCATAATAAGAGACAAAATATTCAACCGCATTTTTCGGAAAAAACTCCTTAAATTCGCTGCAAAGCTGGGCGGCCAAAGTCTTGTTGTGGGCTAAAACCAGGGTTGGACGATTAAGCTTTGCTATGATGTTTGCCATTGTGAAAGTCTTTCCGGACCCAGTCACCCCAACCAAAGTCTGCTCCCTGTTTCCATTTTTGACGCTTTCTAAAAGCGCTTCTATAGCGTGAGGCTGGTCACCTGTTGGCAAATATTCAGATTTCAATTCAAATTTTTCCAAAACAAATCACTTATTTCCTTCTTTATTCAAAAATTTATAAAACCTAAAATATATGACATAACAAAAAATTTAAATCAATGATTCATATATTTTCTTCAATTTCTCACCTATAATTTTCAAATCCCTCTGGCGAGCAACTTCATATGATTTTTCTGAAATATCTTTTAATTTTCCCTCAAAAAACAATTTTATTTTAGACTCAAATTCATCTAAATTTTTGGCTTTATAGACATTCTCTCCATCAACCAACCATTCATTAAATACGGGAATATCGCGTATAATCGCGCTTTTTTTACACGCACACGCTTCGACTATTGGGATTCCTTCTGTTTCCTCAAAAGTTGGAAATAAATATAGATCCGCCCCGTTCATCGCTTGCTTTATGACCTCCGGTTCAACATATCCAGCAAAAGTTAAATTGTCAAGCTGCGTTCGAATCGCCCGCCGAACCCGCCTCCCAGCAAAAATCAAGGGGCTATATCCAAACCATATGAATTTATACTGCGGCAACCTTTTTGCAAGCTCAACAAAGTCCAAAATCCCCTTTCTTTCAATATATAACCCAATTCCAAAGATGATTTTGTCGGTTTCTTTATAAAAAAACCGCTTTCTAAATTTTTCCCTTAACGAAGCGTCATTTTCAAAAAAATTCAACTCTATCCCATTAGATATGTCAACAATTCTTTTATTTTCCAGTCCTTTATATTTACATAACAGCCTTTTGGAATATATGGTTGGAGTGAGTATAACATCTCCCAAACTATAGCATTTTATCAGCCACTTTTTAAATATTTTAGAGGTTATGTTGCTGAAAATAAAGCCATTTTTATAGTCCTCCTCTGTTGAATGGGCGTGGTATACAATCTTTTTTCCATTTTTTTTCGCTCTTTTTGCAATAAAATATGACTGTAGAAAATATGTGTTTATATGTAAAATATCATAATCATCATCTTTATTTAAAGTGTATTCAACGCCTGCAAAATTCAAAGCCTTAATTTGATGCTCAATCGCCTTTCCCAGGCCGGATTTTTTAAGCAACTTTTGTCGTTCAGTATATAACAAAACTTTCATATATTTTAATCCCTTTCAAAATAAATTCAAATCAAAAATTGGTCCTACCTTATTATATTATATTCTCTCATCGAAGTCGAATCGCCGCTTTTTCCAAAAATAAAATGGTCAACCAAAGTCATGTTCAAAGCCCGAAGCGCCGCAACCAGATCCTGGGTTTTGATTTTGTCCTGAATTGAGGGGGTTGCGACTCCATTGGGGTGGTTATGAGCCAAAACTATCCGATCAACATTCCAACGCATCGCAAATCTAACAATGAGTTCACACGAAATGTTAACAGCCTTCCTGCTTCCCTGATTTAAAAGTTCGCAAGCAACAAAGCGCGCAAAATCATCCATTCCAGCAACAAACAAAACTTCGTTAACCCTGCCGACAAATTTAGCTTTAAAAAATTTTTTCCATTTGTCCGGAGTGTCCATAATTTCGCTGGGCTTGGCCATATCTTCGCTATATAAACGAAACATTTGGGGCATTTGCTTTAGCAAAATCGCAACATGCTCCCCAACGCCTTTAACTTGAAGCAAAAGCTCATATGGAGCGTTCATAACCCCCGCAATCGAGCCAAACTGTTCTATTAAATCATGAGCTAATTTATTAGTGTCGCGCTTGGGTATTGCGTAAAACAGCAAAAGTTCCAGAGCTTCGTGGGGCTCAAAGCCATCAAAACCTGTCTTTAAAAATCTATTCTTCATCCTGCTTCTGTGGCCTGAATGCGAGTGCTGCGCCAAAATATATCCCCACCCATCCGACTTTATATTTATATACATACAGATTCATTATACCACATGACAAGCAAAAAATCTAGCCTTTGTTATAAAAATAATCGCTAAATTTTTTTGGGTTATATTTGTCCCCTCAATCGCTCCTGCTTAAAATATCCGACTCTTTGTCTAAAATTTTCGATGAATTAAGCCGTCCTCGATCACGTTCCAAAAAACCATGCAAAAACCGATTAAACCGCCTCCGTCTCACAACTGACTGTAATATTAAACCTCCCTCAAGCTCAAGTCCCTTTGAAAGCGTCCGTGAGAAGTGGTAGGTTGGCGTCCTGACGCCAAATACAAATTGTATATTTTAAAAATATTTCGCGCACTAATCTCAGCCTTGCAAAATTGACTCCAATAAATTTTGTAAATATTTTTTAATTTTTTTTAAATTAGGTATTGACAAGCCGGTTTTATGTGTGCTATAATATTTGAGCAGGTGATATTTGAGATGCGCGCTGGTGTAGCTCAGTTGGTAGAGCAGCTGATTTGTAATCAGCAGGTCGGGGGTTCAAGTCCGTCCACCAGCTCCATTTTGAATTATTTGGGAGATTTCCCGAGCGGCCAAAGGGGGCAGACTGTAAATCTGTTGCTTTATGCTTCGGTGGTTCGAATCCACCATCTCCCACCAGGTGTTATTTTTTAAACTGTTCTATAAATGTGGAATTTTTCGTGTGTTGAAGCGGGAGACGTGTGATATGGAAAAGATTGTGAATGCAAAAAATCATTTTGAAAAGTTAATCAAAGCTCAGCTCGATAGGGTTAGGTCCATAAAGTCGCAGGGGGATTTTATTGACTATGCTCGCTTAGATAAAATAAAAATCGGGATATGTGGGGGCGATGGAATTGGTCCCGTGATAACTGATGAAGCTAGAAGGGTTCTCGAGTTTTTGCTCAAGGGTTCTGTTTGTTCTGGAAGGGTTGAATTTAAAAACATAGACGGTTTAACAATTGAAAATCGAGCAAAAGCCGGGAAGGCCATTCCGGACGACGTTTTAGCAGATTTGAAAAAATGCCATGTTATATTAAAAGGCCCAACCACAACTCCAAGAAAAGGCGATCCTTGGCCGAACATTGAAAGCGCTAATGTTGCGATGAGGAAAGAGCTGGATTTGTTCGCTAATGTTCGTCCTGTTAAGGTTCCAAGCGAAGGGATAGACTGGACGTTTTTCAGGGAAAACACTGAGGGTTCGTATGCACTGGGCTCTTGCGGAATCAACATAGATGAAGATTTAGCAATAGATTTTACAGTCACAACTCGCCAAGGATCTCAGCGGATCGCTAGGATGGCTTTTGAATATGCCAGGAAAAATTCTAAAAAGAAAGTTTCGATCATAACTAAAGCTAATGTCATAAAAACGACAGACGGCAATTTTTTGCGCGATTGCAAAGAGGTCGCCAAAGAGTTTCCTGAAATCCAAGTGGATGATTGGTATATAGACATAACAACCGCTAAATTGATCGATAAAAACCGTCGAAAGGATTTTTCGGTGTTTATCCTGCCTAATCTTTATGGCGACATTATAACTGACGAGGCCGCTGAATTTCAAGGAGGGGTCGGAACTGCTGGCAGCGCAAATTTAGGGAAACGATACGCTATGTTTGAGGCAATTCACGGTTCTGCTCCAAGAATGGTTGAGGAAGGTCGGGACATATACGCTGATCCCTGTTCAATCCTCAGGGCTTCTGTTTTGCTACTATCACACATAGGATATCAAAATGAAGCAGATAAACTTGAAAAAGCTTTGGATGTCTGCATGTTTAAAGAGAAAAAATTAAAAATAACAGGCAGGAAAGACGGTGCAACGACCAAAGATTTTGGGGATTATGTCATGTCGACAATCGAAAGCATTTAATCTTGATTTTAGTTAATGAGTTTTGAGCAAGTTAGAATTTATCTTGCTCATTTTGTTATTTCGTAGCTGTCCCAAATCATTTCCTTGAGCAAAGATAAATCAACTTTATTCACAAAAACTGTGTTCCAGTGGACTTTATTCATATGCCACGCCGGGATGACTGACGAATTAACGCTCCTTAAAAAATCAGCCTTCATCGGATCACATTTCAAATTAACTGCCAATTCGCCATTTAGTTCAAACACCAAAGCAAACCACTTTTTATTGTTCTTATGACGAGCGACGACATGCTCTCCTTTTCTAAACGGATTGTCTATTAAAGTGCTGGGAAATGTCTTTAACAAATCTATGAATTCTCTTTTTGTCAAAATAGTCTCCTTTTTTCTGAAACACCAAATAAAAATTTAATTTTGCAACAACTTTAGAGCCGCTTGATATTGATCATCATCACACAAATTGAGTTTAGAATTTAAATATAATTTTTCTTTATCTTCACTTAAATCCACATCTATGTCAGGAATAACTCCAACCTCATTAAAATTTTCGCTTTTAGCTGGATTAAAATATGCAGTTGTCACCTTGACCGCGCCCCCATCTCCCAACATCTTAGTTGTCTGCAAAACGCCCTTGCCATAGGTTTTTTTGCCAACTTGCCTGGCTTTCCCATAGTCTTTTAAATCGCAAACAAAAAGCTCTGCTGCGCTTGCGGTGTTTTCATTGGTTACCACAACCATCGGAAGATTTATCTCATTTTCATCAGAAGTTCCCAAAACCGATTCGTGGCCATTTAAATCGACTTGAGTTGCTATAATTCCAGAGGGTATTAACATGTTCAACATTTTACACACCGAGCTAAGCGTTCCCCCGCCGTTGTTTCTAACGTCAAATATTAAAGCACGAGCGCCCTTGCTTTGCAGGTTTAACAAAGCTTCTTCAAATTGCCTGGCTGAAGATTCTGTAAAAACATCTATTTTAACATACCCATTCTCCCCATCCATAAAATATTCAACGCTCGGAATTTCAACATTCTCTCGAACCAATGTCCGCGCAAAAACATCTCCATTTCTGTTTATTGTCAAACTGACTTCGCTGCCAACCTCTCCTTTTAAAAGTTCAGATATATTACTTTGAGTAATTTCAATTTCATCAACCTTAACAATAACGTCACCAGCTTGAATTCCTGCAGCGGCAGCAGGCGAATTTGGATACACCGTAACAACAATCAATTCTCCTTTGTCATTAGTGCTTAATGATATTCCTATCCCAGAAATCACGCCACTGTTAAAATCTTCCCATTTTTTCCACTCATCGCTTGTGTAATATTTTGCATATTTATCACCCAAACCTTCAATATAACCATTTGCAGCGCATTTAAAGAGGGATTTTTCATCGATTTTGCCTAAATATGCCCCCCTAACATATTGATCGATTTCATGTAGCTTCATGTTCAAACTGTCAAAACCGCCCAACTGAAAAAAGGCAAACCCCATTCCTCCAGTCCACGCAACCACAGCGCAAATAACAAAAGCTAAATATTTTGATACTATTTTTTTCATTACATCAGTCCCTTAATGCACACAACTTTATTTCAATACACCTAAAAAATTCAAAACAAGTTAAAAGTTGATTATACTCACAGTAAAACCAACTTTTAACCGACTGTTTTTCTAACCATCAACCAAACGGCGTACGTATGGGGCGTCCGTGATGTCTTATTTCAAAATGACAGTGAATGCCATAAGATTCGCCCGTGTTTCCAACAAGCCCTATGCAATCGCCTCTGCTAACAAATTGCCCAACGTGCACACGTCGCTCAAGCATATGCCCATATAAAGTTGAATATCCATCACCGTGGTCTATAACAACAACATTTCCATATCCGCCCAAGCCATCTCCTCTGATTCCAAACCTAGATGCAATAACCCTGCCGCCTCGGGATGCAAGAATCTGACTGTGCCTGCCATGTGTTCCAATGTCAACACCGAAATGAGGCGTGGATGGGTTATAGCCTCTGATAAAAGTGGTTGATCCGGCGACAGGATACAAATACCCCGAACAATCAACCGGCATTGGCGTTGAGCCCCAATCTCGAGACTGGAGAGAACGAACAAGATCCGTTGCATCCTCCAACTCACACTGAGCGCTCGAACGAGCCTGCTGCAAGCGCTTTCTAGCCCTCTCTATATTTGCTGTTTCTTGTGTGCTCTTTTCGAGCTGAGCCGCTAACTGACTACTTGCGGACTGCTGGCTTTCTTTTAATCCACTAACTTCGTTCAATTTGAGGTTTATCTCACTGATCGAATCAATGACAGTCTGCTTATCCGTGACAATCTGAGCCATGTTTTCTTCAACTTTAGATTTTCTTTGATCGATTTGGCTGATTTGCTCGTCCATCTTATCAGTTAATTGTTTATCATACTCAGCTATTTTTTGCAGATACACAGCATTTGATATGAATTCGCCAAAATCTTGCGAAGAAAACAAAACATCTAAAGCGCTAGACTGTCCATATTCATAGTCCTCACCAAGCCTTGCTCTGAGTTTGTCTTCAGTCTCCTTCTTTTCCACTTCCAAAGCGTCAATCTCTTTTTGCATTTTAAAAACTTGTTCTTCAAGCTGAACGATCTGCAAACTAAGCTCATCAACAACTCTTTGCTTTGCCGATATCTTAAAATTTAGCTCATTAATCTGCATATCACAAGCATGAATTTGATTAGCAAGAGCACCTATTTGCTTTGATAGAACTTCCTGAAATTTACTTTGACTTTGCTTGCTCTCCTCAAGCCGAGAAAGCTCCCTCCCGTAACGCTCAATCTCTTTTCTAAGCTCCGAAACTGTTTTTGCGTAGGTTGGGGTGAAAAATAATTGAGACAAAATAGCCACGCACAAAAACAAGATAACGCAACGCCGACCTTTTAACTTAAACAAAACAAACTCCTCCTATAGTTTAAACAATGTGTATAAAAATATCATAAAATTTTGAAATGTATTAAATTTAAACACTCAAATATTTTCTAACACTTATCAAACTTCCAGCAACACCTGCCAAAATTCCGCCAAACAAAAATCCAAAAACAACCAAAAGCCCAACATTTCCAAACCTAATCCAACTTGAGAACATGGATTTCAAAAACGCAGAACTGTTCTCAGTGAGTATGACTGAAATGGCTTCATATCCAACAAAAATCATAACAAAAGCAACGATAGCTGAAATCACGCCAATTGCCATTCCTTCAACTAAAAACGGCAGTCTAACAAAATTATCAGTCGCTCCAACCTGCTTCATTATCGCAATCTCCCTCCTTCTTGCAAAAACCGTTGCGCGAATTGTGTTGGAGATGATGACAAGCGAAGTCAATATCAACGCAAGAACAACAGCTGTTCCAAACCAGCCAACCGTCCTCCCGAGCTCTTTAATCATGTTGGTGAGATTTGTCGGAAGCGAAACATGCTCAACCAATGAAGAATTTTGCGCAATCTGAACAACGTCATCCACTTTTGCCATGTCTTTTATATGTACGTTAACTGATGCTGGCAAAATATTCTCCTCTGAAAGCGTTTTAATAGCTGAATCACTGTTAACCCTTTTAGAATAGTTCAAAAGCGCCTGTTCTTTAGAAATATATTCCGCATCCTTGACGCTGTCATTACTTTCAATCGAATGGATTAAACAATCAACCTCCGCCTGCTCAACATCATTTTTTAAAAATGCGACCATCGTGCTTTGTTCGCCAATATAAGCAACCATATTATTGATATTTCCCGTCACTAAAATTGAACACCCAACTGCCAGCAAACACGCAGTTAAAACTCCAATCGAAGCCAAAGCCATGAGCTTATTTTTAATGACATTTTTCAACCCCTCGAAAAACAAATACTTTAAACTATTAACGTTCATTTGCCCCTCCAACAACCTTTTCATTTTTTTCAACAGATGAAATCTTTCCAACAATATTTTCATCAAATGCGATTTTTCCGCCTTCAATTCCAATAACCCGGCCACCAAAACTGCGAACAAGCTCATGTTCATGCGTGACAATAACGATGGTGGTCCCGCAATATTTGTTAATCTCAACAAGCAAATCAACAATTTGCATTGACAACTCAGGATCTATGTTTCCGGTTGGCTCGTCAGCAACAAGTATTGGCGGATCGCTGGCTAAAGCCCTAGCTATTGCAACACGCTGCTGCTCGCCGCCGGAAAGCTCATTTGGAAATTTATTTAGCGATTCAGACAAATTAACCAAATCCAAAACATACGGCACCCTTGTTTTTATATATTTGTTTGAATAGTTCGTCACGCGTAAAACAAATGCAACATTATCAAAAACAGACATGCTGGGAATCAGTCTAAAATCCTGAAAAACCATCCCTATCGTCCGCCGAAACCTTGGGATTTCTTTCCTACCCATCTTTCCCAGATTATAGCCATTTATCACCACATCGCCACGAGTTGCGACATTTTCACGAGTTATCAATTTCAGAAGCGAACTTTTTCCGGCTCCAGATTGGCCAACAATGAAAACAAACTCCCCATCCGCAACTTTCAAATTAACATCACGCAAAGCGCAAGTCCCATTTTCATAGTTAAAACAAACATTTTTCATTTCTATCATTTAAAAAATACTCACTTTCTAAAATTAATCTACAAAATCAACTTTTTCAAAAGATCTAATTATCTCTCAGCCTCGAAGCCAAATATTTTCTAACCATCAAAGCTATTCTAAAAACTATGGCATCATCAAATTCCCTCAAATCCAGCCCGGTTATTCTCTTTATCTTTTCCAGCCTATAGACAAGCGTGTTCCTGTGGACAAACAGCCTCCTGGACGTCTCTGAAACATTTAAATTATTTTCAAAAAATTTGTTTATTGTAAAAAATGTTTCTTCATCTAGAGCTTCAATCGGCTCCTTTCTAAAAACTTCACCCAAAAAATCTTCGCAAAGCTTAACTGGCAACTGATATATTAACCTATACACCCCCAAATGGCCATAACTGGTGACTGGCGAATTCATGTCGAACGCCTTTGAAATATCCAAAGAGACCTTGGCTTCCCTAAACGAACCAGCAAGGTCTTTTATGTTGTCAACAAAACTTCCAATTCCAACAACCACCTTCGCCTCAAGCTCCGAAAACAAGCTGTCGACGATTGATGTTGCTAATTTCTTTAAATCACCCAACAAAATATCATTGCCCACTTCTTTTATCAAAATGACATCCGTTTCGTTTATATTAAAAACAAAATCCTTTTGCCGATCTGGAAACAACTTCCGAATAACCTCAAAAACAGGAACTTCCTGGCCAACAACAATTCTTATCAAAAAAGCAACCCTTTTAACATCAGTTTTAAAGCTCAATTCCTTAGCTTTTATATATATCTCGCCAGGCAAAATATTGTCCAATATAATGTTTTTAACAAAATTGTTTCTGTCATATTTTTCGTCATAGTACTGCTTTATGTTTGATAAAGCAACAGCCAGTATTTTGACGCAACGTATTGCAGTTTCATCGACGCCTTCAACAAAAACAGCATACTCTAAACTACTATGAATTCCAAACATTTTATATACATATCCATCAAATATAAAGACGTCTTGAGACCCCATCAAATTGGCAGACAAAACATCTCGATATGCCCCCATTTTAGACAAATCGCTGCAAGCTATGACAGTGTCTTTGCTGTCAACAACGCCAAAGACTCTTTTAACAACATCTTTCATTTGATTTACCACAGTTTGAAACAGCCTGCTGGACATCCCAAAATCTCCTCTTCATGATTCTTGCAAAAATAAAAACACACAAATCTAAAAGCCCAAAAAATTACAAAACCAAAACAAAAACAACAATCACCATTACATAGTGATATAATAGTAACATTTTTGTAGATAATTGTCAACAACTAATGCAAATAATTTTTTAAAAATTTTAAAGTTTTGCACACATTTTGAAACCACCTAGATCAAAATTGTTTATATAAATAATATATTTATGTCTATATTGAAATTTTAAACAGACAAACATTAAAATTATATGGAAAATAATATGAAAAATTAGACTGCAAAAAAACAGTGTTTGTAATAAATTAATTTTAAAAGCGATTCATTTAAAACAATTTTTATATTTCAATGAATTATTCAAGTTTATTCGTCATAAACATATATAAAGGGGCTGGTTTTAATTGTTTGCGATTAATTTTAAAATTAATAAATTTATGGCGTGTTCGATGACTATTGCAGTTTTTCTCGCAATAGTTTTTATATCAACAATTATATTTAAACAAAAAAGCAACCTGGATCCAGAACAATATCTGCGCAATTTGGGGTATGAGATCGAATTTTTGTGTGAAGAAAAAATAACAATACCAAAAAAATTCAACAATGTTTTAATTAGTTACAATAAATTACAAAAAGAACAAGGATTTGATCTGTCAAAATTCTGCGGAAAAACATGCGCCAAAAAGAGATTTCTAGTCACATCCTCCAAAAACAAGTCTGAAAAATATGTTGCGGACATGATAGTGTATGAAGACAAATTAATTGGCGGCGATATACACAAACAAGAATATAAACAATCTCCAATGAAAATAAACAGTATAAAATAAAAAATGTCGTTTTAGTAATAAATATATAAATTAATCTAAAAAATCTTTCAGCTTTTTTGACCTGCTGGGATGACGAAGTTTCCTCAAAGCCTTGGCCTCTATTTGCCGTATGCGCTCCCTAGTCACGTCAAACTCTTTTCCAACCTCCTCCAAAGTCCTGGAGCGCCCGTCTTCCAAGCCAAATCGCATCCTCAAAACCCTTTCTTCCCTGCCAGTTAAAGTCCCCAAAACGTCTTTGAGCTGCTCTTTAAGCAAAGCGTGCGAAGCAGCATCAGACGGGGCTGGAGCATCATCATCCGGTATAAAATCCGACAAATGGCTGTCTTCCTCCTCGCCAACGGGAGTCTCCAAAGAAACAGGTTCCTGCGAAATTCGAATAATTTCCTTAATCTTCTGCTCCGGCAAATCCAAAATTTCAGCTATCTCCTCAGGCTTGGGCTCCCTTCCGTTTTTATGTAGAAGTTGACTAGAAATTTTTTTAACTTTATTAATTATTTCAACCATATGCACCGGAATTCGTATTGTTCTGGCCTGATCCGCAACAGCCCTTGTTATCGCCTGACGGATCCACCATGTGGCATATGTTGAAAATTTAAAACCTTTAGTATAATCAAATTTTTCGACAGCTTTTATAAGCCCCAAATTTCCTTCCTGAATCAGGTCCAAAAACTGCATTCCGCGCCCTAAATATCTTTTTGCTATGGAAACAACCAATCTCAAATTAGCCTCCGAAAGACGTTTTCTCGCTTCAATATCACCCTCAGTCATTTGCCGCGCAAGGCTTATCTCCTCTTCAGCCGACAAAAGCGAAACTTTTCCGATCTCTTTGAGATATATTTTAACGGGGTCATCAACGCTGATTGGCTCATTATACATAACGCTTTCAACGTCCGAATTAACCTCAATGTCTGCGCTAAGGTCAATGTCAAAATCGTCTTCCAGCTCATCCACCAACTCAATGTTATATTGCTCAAATTTTTCATAGAGCTGTGTGACTTGGTCTGAATCGAAATCAAGCTCCTCAATAGCAACTGCAACCTCTTGTATGCTGAGTTTTCCTTCTTTTTTGCCCCGATCAATCAAATCTTTAATAACCACTTTCGGGTCGATCTCAATCGGCTCTCTAATTTCAAAATTCAAATCATCGATTTCGTTTGACAAATCTCCAGATTTTAAATTTTCTTCCATTTCTTGCCTCCTAAAAGCCATTTTTGATCTAACGCTTTCCACTAGCATATTTCTTTCTCCTTAATTCAATCTGCTCCAGCGTCATGGCTGATATATTTTCAGCTTCCTTCTCATATTTCCCTTTAATCAGACGCATATAATCATCAATTTCTTGGGTTGTGTTCGCAAAATCTTTTCCTTCGTTGACTATTTTCGAAAAAACTCCCATTTCATCAGCGGTTAATATTTCATGAAACAGCAAAAAATCCAAAGCAAAGTTTGATTTTATTCTATCACATATAATATTGTATATTTTTTTATTTAATTCCAAACTAAACCAACTGGCATCAATTTTACTTGATATATACTCAAGATAATCGGGATTATTATACAAAAATCTGATTATTCCCCGCTCCGCCTTTTCATATTTTGAACAGACATTTTTGTCTATACGTTTAGTATATATATTGCGCGAAATTTCCTTGTCAAACCGTTTCCGTCGAATCTTTCTCTTTTTTTGCAGCAAATATTTAACATGATTGTTAATAATTTCATGCCCAACCTTCAAAGACTGGCAAAGCTGGCCAACATAAACCTCTCTTTCCAACGGATCAGGTATATCTGAAACAACATGACAATATTCATTGATATAGCGTTTTTTTTGTTCAGGATCATTTAAATTATATTTTGAAGCAATATTTTCAATTTTAACTTCAATGGCGCTTCTAGACTGATCTATCGCCAATTTAAGCCTGGCGGATCCATATTTTTTAACATATTCATCGGGATCTTTAGCCCCCTTAAGCCGCAGTGCTCTCGGATTGATTCCAACTTCCAAAAACATTTTATATGCACGATCAGTGGCCAAAGCCCCGGCCTCGTCTGCGTCAAAAAGTATAACAATATCGTCAACATGGCGCGAAATAAGCCGAACCTGCGCCTGAGTCAACGCCGTCCCTAGAGCAGCAACGCAACCTCTAAAGCCGTTTTGATGCATAGATATGACGTCCATATATCCTTCACACAAAATAAACCTCTCCAAACCAGCATTTTTTGCAAAATTTAAGCCATACAGGCCCAAACTTTTCTTAAACGCCAAAGTGTCCGAAGTGTTTAAATATTTCGGCTTGCTCTCGTCCAAAACCCTTCCGCCAAATCCAACAACATCACCTTTAGCGTCTATTATTGGAAACATGACCCGGTTCCTGAATTTGTCGTAATATGTGCCTTTAGTGGATTTTATGATCAAGTCAGCATCACACATCTCTTCGAAAAAAAATCCATTGGCATGCAAATAATTTTTCAATGAATCCCATGAATCGTCAGCATATCCCAGTCCAAATTTTGTGATGGTCTCCAAAAAAAGCCCTCTATTTTGAAAATATTCAAGCCCAAGACGACCCGCTCTAGACTTTAAATTATTGTAAAAAAATCTTGCTGCAAGCCTGTTCATGGCTAAAATGCGCTGTCTTTTTTTGCTGACTTGGTCATCCAAATCGTCATCTGGAATGGATAAACCAACTCTTTGCGCTAAAAATTTAACAGAATCAACATAATTTAGATTTTCAATTTTTTCAATAAACGTTATAACATCGCCGCCAACGCCACAGCCAAAGCAATAAAAGCTCTGCGTGTCTTCGTAAACGACCATGGAGGCGGTTTTTTCCGAATGAAACGGACACAAACACTTCCTGCTCTTTCCAACAGACTTCAGTTCAACATATGAAGAAACAATAGCCACAATATCACACAAATTTTTTAATTCATATATAAAATTTTCTCCTATTTTTGCCATATTTTCTTCATTCCTCAGTCATGTCCCTAAAAATTTTGGAATAAAAAAGTCTATATATTGTTCAGTAATATATATATCACTCATGCCGGAAATATAATCACATATTGCCCTATCAACATCAAATTTTTTAGCAATCTGTTTATAAAACTCGGGCAGTTTGGAATTATGAGACTGATAGTATTTATACAGCATTTTGACGATATTTCTCGCTTTATCCTGCTCAAGTTGAACTTTATTCGAATAATATATATTTTTAAACATATAGTCACGAAGTTTAAACTGGGCTTGGCTGACCTCGGAAGACATTTTTATGTCGCTGTCACTGTTTTGGATGATAGACCTGGCAACCGTCGCTATCCTCTGACTTTTGCTTGAGCCCAAAACCTTCAAACAATCCTGCGGCAAATCCCCGATCGAAAGCATCCCAGCGCGAATCGCATCGTCTATGTCATGATTGACATATGCAACTTTATCGCAAACGCTAACAAGCCTTCCTTCCAATGTCTTGGCCTTGTCCCCGCCAAACGAGTGACACTTTATCCCGTCTATAACTTCATATGTTAAATTTAAACCCCGGCCATGATTTGCCAAAAAATCAACGACCCTGACTCCGTTTTCTGAATGCGAAAAACCGTGAGGACAGACCTGATTCAAAACTTCCTCGCCAGAATGCCCAAAAGGAGAATGGCCTATATCGTGGCCCAAAGCGATCGCCTCAACCAAATCCTCATTAAGCCCAAGCCCTCTCGCAATGGTCCTTGAAATTTGCGAAACCTCGAGAGAATGAATAAGGCGCGTCCGATAATGGTCTCCGCAAGGAGCCAAAAAAACCTGCGTCTTTTCTTTGAGCCGACTGAATGCATTGCTGTTTAAAATCCTGTCCCGGTCTCTCTGAAAATCCGTTCTCAAATCGTCTGCTTTTTCCTCCTTCGCCCTCCCCTTGCTTTCGCTAACCAAACACGCATTTGAACTCAAGACCTGTCTTTCAATTTCTTGTGTCCTGTGTCTGATTGAAAAATGATCCATATAGTCAAATTCTCCTTAAAAAAATGATATTTTGAAAAATATATCATAATCTTTTTATTCTTTCCCACGCCTCTCCAATATTTTCTATTTTGAATCCGCCACAAGTTCTTTCAGACAACAATTTTTCAAATTTTCCCTTATTTTCGACATCTATCAACAATTCTAGCCCAACCTTATCTGAAAAATTTTTCTCAACAACCCTCACATCAAAATTTTCAATTAAATTCTGCAGCTTCGAAAATTCTCCATATTCAACAAAAATTTTCACACGCGCACACAACAAGCACTTAGCAATAACTGCGTTTTCCAGCAATTTTTTACAAACGCTCGAATATGCCCCAACCAAACCACCGGTCCCAAGCAAAACGCCTCCAAAATATCGAGTCACAACAACACACACATCGTATATCTGCTCTCGCTTCAACATTTCTAAAATGGGTTTTCCAGACGTTCCGTGCGGCTCGCCGTCATCAGAACAGTACATAACGCCGCTTTTGTAAATAGAGTAGGCTGGGACATTGTGGGTTGCGTCTTTATATTCCGATCTAATCGCGGATATGAAACTCTCTGCCTCTTGCCTGCTTTTAACGTGAACCATGTGGCCCAAAAATTTTGAACGCTTCTCAACCATTTCAACCTCAACCGGGTCCATTATAGTTAAATAAGGTCTTTCCATCCCAAAATCAACACCCTTTTAAACACCAGGCCCATCGCCAACAGAACAAGACGGTGCACCCAATAATAAAACACCGCCTATATTAAGTTCAGCAAATCCGCCATCACTTGCCAAGATTGAAACGTCTCCTAAACCGATCAACACGGCCGCCAGTGTCAACTAACTTCTGTTTTCCAGTGAAGAAAGGATGACACCTCGAGCAAATCTCAATTTTGATGTCTTGCTTTGTTGAGCGAGTTTCAATCACATTCCCACAAGCGCAAGTGATTGTTGTCGACTCATATTTTGGATGTATATCTTTTTTCATTCCAAGTCACCTCCAAACTTAAAATGCGCAAATTCTTAAAATCAACACTTCCTTCATTATAACATAACATAAAACAAATTGCAATAACTTTATTAAAAAAATTTTTAAAAATTTTTGGCAGGTTTAAAGTTAACATCTCACAGGTAAGTAAACAGTCGCCAGGGCCAACGAATTATATTATTAAATTGGTTTATATTTGTCCCAATAAACCTTCTTTTTTAAAAACCCAACTCTTTGCTCAAAAACCCCAACAATTTCAAATATGCTTGATCGCGTTAAAAAAACAATTCAAAAATCAATCCAAGCGCCGCCAGCTCACAACCAACTGTATTATTCAACTTTTCTCAACCACAAACCATTTTGAAAGCTTCCTCAACAAGCGGTAGGTTAATGCCCGCGAGATCGGCCGGTTTTAAGCTGGAACGCTTTTTGACCTTGACTTGTTAAGGAATTTTCGAGAAAGCTGGGAGTTAAAAACAAGGTCAGATTGCATGGTTTATGGTTGGCAGGAGGCGTTTTAAGGCATTTTATCAATGTTTTTTCAAACGCCCTTCGAGGACATCCTAATTTGAGACGGTTTTTTTCAATCAAATTCCCAGATTTTCAAGAAGAAGGATTAAGGAAACAAATATAACCCAAATCCAAATTTGTCAAATTTTTTAACTTATATCTAATTTATTCAACTGCATCTCAAGACTAATTGTAATATGAAGCCCTAATAAGATATACTTTTAGTAATGCAACTGGTTATTCGTTAATATATTTTTCGACCTCTTCCTTCATTTTTAATTGATATTCCTCTGCTTCTGAAAAAGTTGAACCGGTTGAAGTATAATATACTTTAATTTTTGGCTCTGTCCCAGACGGCCGAATAATCAAGGACGAGTCCTTCTCCAGCTTAAACTCAATAACATTCGACTTTGGCAAATCAATGCTGCTGATCGTGGTGTTGATGATATCGAAATCCTTGCTAAGCAAATAGTCTAAAAACCGCAAAACCTTAAGCCCGCCTATGGTTTTCGGGGAATCATCCCTGATTTTAGAAATTATTTTTTGCATTTTAATCGCACCGTTCACACCATCAAAAACATAACTGTCAATCGCATTTTTGCACACGCCGTATTCTTTATATATATGACTCAAAGCTTTTAAAACCGACATACCCGATTTTTTATAAAAAGCTGTCATCTCGCAAACAAGCATTGTCGCAATGACTCCGTCCTTATCCCTAACATAGCTTCCCGCCAAATATCCGTGGCTCTCTTCAAACCCAAAAATAAAGCTGTCTTGCCTGCCTAATTTTTCTAAAATACCAATTTGCTCTCCAATATATTTAAAACCAGTTAAAACATTTTTTAGTTTTACGTTATATTTTTTGGCAATTTTTTCAGCAATATCACTCGAAACAATCGTCTTAACAGCAATAGGATCTTTGGGCAAAGTTCCCAAAGCCGCTCTCTGACAGCATATATATTCAAGCAAAAGCGCGCCGATCTGATTTCCGGTCAGCAAAACATATTCTCCCGCTTCATCAGGAACCGCAACTCCAATCCTGTCGCAATCCGGATCAGTCGCAATCAGTATGTCGGGTTTATAAATTTTGCAATCCCGAAGCCCCAAATCAAGCGCCTCTTTAATTTCAGGGTTGGGGACTTGGCATGTTGAAAAATTTCCATCTGGATTCTCCTGCTCCAAAACAACGTGAACAGATTTAACCCCCATGCGCGAAAACATCGTCCTAATCACCCGATTCCCAGCTCCATGAAGCGGCGTATACACAACGCAAAAACCGGGATCAGCCAAAACATCGGGATGAATCAAACAGCTTTCAACACAGTCCATATAGGATTTTTCAACATCATCGGATATATATTTTATCACGCCTTTATAAAGTCCCTGTTCAAAATCCATCAATTTTATGTCTTTAAACATATCTATATTCAATGATATCTCATATATTTGACTTGCGTCATCTTCTCTCAACTGACATCCATCTTTTCCATACACTTTATATCCGTTATATTGAGCGGGATTGTGGCTTGCGGTGACCATAATTCCAGCATCACATCCAAGATTTCTGACTGCATACGATAAACATGGAACAGGCATAATTTCTTTATATATATTGACAAATATTCCATTGGCTGCAAAAACACACGCAGCCTCTTTGGCAAAAAGATCGGATTTTATCCTGCTATCATAGCCAATCGCAATGGAGGGGTTTTTAAAGTTTTTTGTTAAATATTCACAAAACGCCTGCGTCACTTTGCGGACGACATATATGTTCATTCGGGCCGTCCCAGCTCCAATAATTCCCCTGATTCCAGCGGTTCCAAACTCTAATTCTTTATAAAACCGCTCCTCTATGGCTTTTTTATCATTTTCTATTTTATCAAGTTCATGTACTAAATCAACATCATCAGTTGCACATTTCCTCCAAAGTTCATAAATTTTAATCTCTGGTCCACCCATATGCGCTCTCTCCTAAAAATTAATCGCAGCAATAAAAATTTTTCACTTGTTTAAAATTAAATTAGAATATATCCCAAAAGACTCTAATTCTTCTAAAATTTTCGAATTGCTACTAGAACTAACAAAAGCCGGAAAAACTGAAACATCCGAGCCAACATTTCTGGCGCACTCAACAAATTTTTTTATTGGATCTCCACCACCGCCAGCAAAATTCAACCTATTATTTAAATCTATCAAAGGGGCCTGATTTTTTGCTCCATATGTTGAAATATTCCCACCATATAAAATATCTGCAACATTTCCTTCCCCAAAGACCCTCCAGTCATACGCCAGAATATATAAAACATTTCTCGAATTCAATTCATCCAAAAACTGGCGCAAAATCTCGCCCTTGCTCTTTGCGTCGGAGCCCAAACTGACTTTGGAATTTAGCTCAACCGGAGGAAATGAAACGTGATTCAAAAAAACCTGCCTATATCCCAATTCAGAAACTTCAGCCACAATATCACAAATATATTTCCTGGCCGAGCTTTCATATGGATTAAGCCACCTCTCAGACCGCTTGGTTACTGGATTTGTGAATAAATAGGTCACCTTTTGAGAGGAATACACATAGGAATTATTTCGTTTAAAATGAGGGGCTGTTTGGTCGTAAAATGCATTAACTTTGGCTATTGGAACCAGACCCGCAGCCTCAATCTCAGCCGCAATTTTTCGCGCATCAACAGCCGACCGGGAAATCGCTCCCCATTCCCGAGCTTGAGGGATTTGGCTTGGATATAACAAAATTCCATTTTCATCCTTTAGCGGAACAACGATTGCAGTTTTTCCCTCGCTCTTTGACTTATTTATGAATTCAGTCACATATTTAGCATTTGACAATTTATCCGCCAAAAGCTCAACAGCAACAATTTTTTCTGCCTTTTTTTGGGGGGCGTCTTCAGGATCAGCCTCTTTCAAATCTGGCTCAGCGCTTTCATATGAACTCTCAGCGATTTCGATTTCAACACACCTCTCGCGATTGACATAGCTGTTGATTCCCATAGCCACCAAATACACAACAAAAGCAACAACAACAAATAAAACAAAGCATATAAAAATATGATATGCCGTCCCTTTTTTTCTGCCATATCCTCTGTATATCTTGGAATATCTCTTCACCCTATTTTTCTTAGACACAAAAAATTCCCCCATAAATCAAACATATATGCATCCGCAAAACAATACAATCTAATTGTACCCCAAAATTTAAGTATATGCAAGGCTAAAATACCATAAAATTAAAAAAACTTGAAAATAAATTTAACCAATGAAAAGATGTGATATATTGAACATTGAAATTTTAGACAATCACGTTATAAAAATCACACTATCATCAAAAGATATGGAAAAACATGGAATAATCTATGAAAAAATTGACTATAATGACAAAAAAACCAGACAATTTGTTGTCAGTCTTCTATATAAACTAAAAAAATTATCGCAAATAGACATTTCTAGAAGCAAAATATTCATTGAAGCATTCCAAACTGAAGAAAAGGGATGTGTGTTATATCTAAATATAGTCAGCGAAAAGACAATAAGTCATATATTAAAAACAGAAACAAAAAATCCATTAATCACACAATTTAAAGATATGCAGAGCTTAAAGCAAATGTTAAAAAATCCACCATTTCAAAAATATATTAACACAATATTTAAAAGCGAACTGTATTATAAAAATAATACCCTCATATTAATTATTTATTCATGTTGCAAACAAGTAAAAAAACTGTCATCCTGCCTTTTTGAACACGGAAAGCTCATAGGATTTGGCGAATTAAACAAAAAACTCATCAAAGAACACTCGGAATTAGTCATAAACAACAACGCCATCCAAAAAATATTGAAAAGCTAGGCGGGATGATTTCCTGGAAATCTCAAATTTTTAACCGCCTTTTTAAAATCTTTTTCACCAAATATCGCTGACCCAGCAACCAATAAATTAGCTCCAGCATCCCAAACACTTTTTGCGTTTTTAGGATTGATCCCACCGTCCGCCTGCAAATCAATTTTTGGATTCAAACTCCTAATTTGCCTGATTTTATCGAGCATACCCGGCATAAACGCCTGCCCCGCAAAACCCGGCTCAACAGTCATAACCAAAACCATGTCAACCAAGTCAAGATATGGCAAAATAGCATCGACAGAGGTCTTAGGCTTGATTGATATTCCACATCGACACCCAAATTCTCGCAACATATCTATGCAATCAGTGATATTATCATCACACTCGACGTGGAAAGTTATGCTGCTAGCTCCAGCATCAACCAAAGCTTTAATATGTCGACACGGATTAGTCGCCATGAGATGAACGTCCATAAACATATCGCACGAGGCAGACAAACTCCTCAAAACAGGGACTCCAAATGAAATGTTTGGAACAAAATGCCCATCCATAACATCAACATGCAAAATATCCACCCCAGCTTTTTCAAGACGCTCAACCTCGCTCATCAAACAAGCAAAATTAGCCGACAATATTGATGGACAAACCAAAACCTTTTTCATAAACACCTCTAACCCAGTAACAAAAATCAACGTTAATTATAGCTCAAAAAGAGCTTTAAGTCAAATGATATTTAAAATTATTTTTAAAACCGAAAAAATTTTGTCTATTTAAAAGAAAAATGTCAGAGTCAGCATATCATCGGAAGAAGATTGATATAAAGTTTCACCTTGATTTTTAGAAATATAATCCCTAATTTTTCCATCCTGAATCAATATTTTCTTCATTTTACTATATATCTCTTGAGAGCCACATTTTATTGATATAACGTGTTTTTTATTGCTTATTTGACGTTTTACTAAACTGCCAAATTTATCTAGATCCACCGTCTCAAAATATGCGCCTTCTCGAACAAAATAGTTTTGCTCTGAATGGTTACACAACGGGACTTTGATGTTTTCACTCACTTTGTGCGCTATGTTAAATTCATTAGTTGTGCATAAAAGGTAGTCGTAGTTTATCGGCTTTCCTCCTTTTTCAGACGTGCCTTCACTTGAAAATCCGCCGCCCCAAGTCGTGTCTACGCAATACCAATTTCCATCAATCAAAACTTGATTCCATGCGTGATTATCGCCTTGATTTCCGGCTGAAATATGAACTCCGTTAATGACAATATTGGCATATCCAGTAACCAAAATGGTTTTAACGCCCAAACAGTTCAAAAGATACTGCGTTGCCTTAGAATAACCCATACAGACGGATTTCCCCAAAATGAAGACAGAGCATATGTTTTGGTCCTCTCCTTCAACGCTTTCATACCGAGTGTTTGAAATTATATACTCATAGACATTTTTAACCTTTGTATAACCATCCGCATTAGTTGGTATATGCGCAAAACATTTTGCAACATATTCATCTATTTTCTGCTTGCGCGAATTTATTTCCTCTTTGCTATATATATATGTTCCTGAAAAATATGTTTCAGAGCCTTGAGTTAAACTATATCCAGACACATAAAAAATCTCGGGATGATCATTCATAACACAGGAATATATTTTGTCGATTGTTGCTTTATCCCGAACGGAAATTTTAACCTTTTCCCCGCGTTTTTGCAAAGTGGCAAGAATCTCTCTATATAAGCCCTGCTCTTTTGGCGTCAGTTGTTCATAAAAATATGTGCTATATCCTTCAAATTTTTCATCTATTCCTAGCTGCTGGTCCTGCTCAGCAGCTTGTTTATCATTTGAATTAAAATTAAAACCAACATTTTCGCATCCACACAAATTAAACACTAAAAAAGCTGAAATAATCATCAAAACAAGTCTTTTGTATATTTTTTTAAAAATATTCAATGTCAAGCATCCTCTCCTGGCAAGATCAGAACATTCCACGCCGCTGCCATTATAACACAGTATTTCAAATATTGCAAGCATTTATTCATAATAAAATAATGACTATACACACATATATTTAATATATATGTAATTATATAATTTTTTTTGAGAATTTAACTAATGCTTTAATATTTTTCATCAAATTATCAAATTCATCTAAATCCAATGACTGCTTACCATCAGACAACGCCCTAGACGGAGAGTTATGAACTTCAATCATAACGCCATCTGCCCCAGCAACAACCGCCGCCTTGGATAGCGGAGCAACCATCCATTTCCTGCCCGTTGCGTGGCTGGGGTCAATAATAATTGGCAAATGCGAAATTTTTTTAACCATAGGTATGGCCGAAATGTCCAAAGTATTTCTCGTCAGCGGCTCGTACGTCCTAATCCCTCTTTCACACAATATCACATTATCATTACCGCCGGACAGTATATATTCAGCGCTCAAAAGCCATTCACGAATTGTGTTTGATATGCCCCTTTTCAAAATTATCGGCTTGTCGCATCTCCCCAACTGGCGAAGCATTTCAAAATTTTGCATATTCCTTGCTCCAACCTGTATAACGTCTATATCCGAAAACAAATCTAAATATTTGAGATCGGTTAGCTCGCTCACCACACAAAGCCCTATGGCTCTTTTAACTTCCAAAAGCAGCTCTATTCCCCGACGTCTGAGGCCTTGAAAGGAATATGGAGAAGTTCGCGGCTTGAACGCTCCCCCTCGCAAAAGCCCGCAACCCGCCATTTTTATCCTTTTTGCAATAGCATATATTTGCTGCTCACTTTCAACAGAACACGGACCCGATATAACGCAAAAATTTCCCTCTCCAACAATTTTATTTCCAATTGAAATCATTGTGTCATCTGATTTGAAAAATCTACTGACCAGTCCCATTAATTCGCCCGAATCATCAATATAATCAACAAAGTCAAATGATTTTAACAAACCAACATCAATCTTCAAATTATTCTCAAAAATAACAATGATTTTTTTATCATTTTTTACCACTAACCTAGCATCAGCGTTATATGTTTTTTTTAATCCAGTCAAAAATTTCTCAATTTCTCGGTTTTCAACATCAGACTTTAAAATCACAAACATAAAAAAATAAACCTCATTTAATTATTTATTAAATAATTAAAAATTTTAAAGCGCCATATTAAAATAAAAACAAAAAGCCAACAGAAAAAACCAACCTGTTAGCTTTTTTGGAGGCGACGACCAGATTCGAACTGGTGATCAGGGTGTTGCAGACCCATGCCTTACCTCTTGGCTACATCGCCATTGGAGCGGGTTACGAGACTCGAACTCGCCACCTCCACCTTGGCAAGGTGGCGCTCTACCGGATGAGCTAAACCCGCGGGAGATCACGATATAATTAATATGCAAAACCCAAAGGAAAAATTCAAGACTTAATCCACAAACAACCTCAACAGCCCATATTATACACCAAACAATTTCAGTTGTCAATAGTTTATTTAAAATTTTTAAAAATAAATTTTTAAAACCCGAAAAATCAAGTCAAACCAACACTCATCCGCTTCTGGATCTTCTTTTGTATCTGTAAAATATCATGACAGCAGCTAGGAAAAACAAAATCGGCCCACCAACCATCCACACAACCTGATACACCGCATCGCTCTCCCCGGCTAGTATGGGGTGGATAACGATAAATATATTGGCTAACAAATCAACAAAAAAAACCAAACCAGCTGCCAGATAGACCATAGCCCTGGACTTAAACAAGGTGTATTCATGATTTAAAGCGCTGTTTTTTCTAAAGGCGGGAAAAGCAGCAGAGATGAACAAATACGGCATAGTCTGCGCAACATTAGCAAGCAAAATTAAAATATTGTAAAACGATTTAGCCCCCTGGCCGCCGAAAGAAAATATGAGAACAAAAAAACAAATAACTCCCGTTTGAATCCACATTGCAATATGCGGCATGTCAAACCTATTCTTCGTCGAAAAAAACTTCGGCCAAAGCCCCTGCGGCGCTCCGTCTAAAATCGTCTTGAGCGGAGAATATATTATTGTGAAAAATGCCCCCATATAGGTCATAAAAACTGAAAAACCAACCGCCCGAGCAAACCACACACCCATCGACAAAGCCGACTCAGCCGAAAGCCCCAAAACAATCCCGAGTCTATGGCCTAAATTACCCATCATAACATATAAAACATTACCCATGTTGACGCCTTCTGCTGAAAAAAGCTCAGACCAATTATGGCTGATTCCCCAGCAAAATATCGAAAAAGAATATCCAAAAGCTATAAACAGCGCCGAAATCAAAATGCCGCGAGAAAACGCTCTAGTCGACTTGGTCTTTTCAACCAAACTTCCCAAACTTTCCGGACCTGCATACGCAAACAAAGCAAATGTAATGAAGCCAAAAATGAAGAACAAATCCCCGCCCTGAGGGTTTGGAGAGCAAAAAAACGACTCCACGCCCTCAATAGGCTGCGCAAACTCCCCGCCCGTCAAAACCAAAACAACCAAACTGGCCAGGTAAAGAAGGCAGTTTATCGCAGCATTTGCAATTCCGCCAAACTTGGCAATAAAAGAGATTTTATTAAATCCCCTGGTCGCGAAAAAGGTTATCAAAAGCATCAAAACAACCGCTAAAACGCCTATGGTCTGGGTTGAACTTAGCCCCAAAACACTCCAACTCTGCGTCGTGTCCTCGCCAAACAAAAATGATGACATGGGAATCCATATTTTGATCGAGACGGTTATCATCCAAACCATAAAAGCAAAATAGAAAATGAACGCTCCAACAAAGCCATAAAGCTCCCCCTTGGCCGCCGCCAGCCATGTATACATACCGCCGCCACTGTTTTTAAAAGACGACGCATATTCAGCAACCATAAACATAACAGGGAGGAAAAAAGTAGCCCCAGCGAACAAATACCACAATATTGAAGCATATCCCAGGCGATAAAAAGCCAGAGGAGAATTATTAAATCCAAAAACTACGGAAAATATCACCAAAACAACGCCCGCAGTGGATAATTTCTTTAAATCAGACACCTAACCCCTCCTCAACTCTTGCAGATATAGAACAAAAAGCCGCCTACTGTGATGTGAATAATACACACTTCCAAAACATCACAAACGAAACAACATCATTTTACAACTTAAAACAATTCTTGTCAATACCATAATCAAATATTTGTTAAATATCACCCAAAATAACACATTTTAAAGGTGTGAAATAGTGCAATTATGCTAAAAATCAGAAACATTCTAATTCTGCTTCTCGTGTAAAACCACTACTTCTTCCTCTTCATGCGCCTCGTTCAGCACTACGACATCTTCCTCTTCTTCATGCGCCGCGTTCAGCACTACAACGTCTTCTTCTTCGTCATGCGCCGCGTTCAGCACCACAACGTCTTCTTCTTCGTCATGCGCCGCGTTCAGCACTACAACGTCTTCTTCTTCGTCATGCGCCGCGTTCAGCACTACGACATCTTCCTCTTCGTCATGCGCCGCGTTCAGCACTACAGCGTCTTCTTCTTCACCATGCGCCGCGTTCAGCACCACAACGTCTTCTCCTTCACCATGCGCCGCGTTCAGCACCACAACGTCTTCTCCTTCGTCATGCGCTGCATTCAGCACCACAACGTCTTCTTCTTCGTCATGCGTCGCGTTCAGCACCACAACGTCTTCTCCTTCGTCATGCGCTGCATTCAGCACCACAACGTCTTCTTCTTCGTCATGCGCCGCATTCAGCATCACAACGTCTTCTTCTTCGTCATGCGCCGCGTTCAGCACCACAACGTCTTCCTCAGCGTCATGCGCCGCGTTCAGCACTACAACGTCTTCCTCAGCGTCATGCGCCGCCTTCAGCACCACAACGTCTTCCTCAGCGTCATGCGCCTCGTGCAGCACCACAACGTCTTCCTCAGCGTCATGCGCCGCATTCAGCACCACAACGTCTTCCTCAGCGTCATGCGCCGCGTTCAGCACTACAACGTCTTCTTCTTCACCATGCGCCGCATTCAGCACCACAACGTCTTCTCCTTCGTCATGCGCCTCATTCAGCACCACAACGTTTTTTTCTTTCTCGCTATCAGCATAAACTGCACTATTAAAAGCATGTATGGGCGAAACACCCGCAACAATCAAAAAACAAGTCAACTTTGAAACCAGTTTTTTTAACACCATTAAAAGCAACCTCCGTTTAATAAAAAATTCACGCCCCTGATTATATCACAAAACGGAAAATCTTGTCAAGCGAAATTTATTAGTAACACCAATCGCGCTGACAAATCAATCAAGGCCTCAACAATCTTCAATCCTGCCTCCATTTAAAACCACTGTTGCGCATCCACCACTATACACAGCGCCCCTGCCTTCAGCTTTACATCTTTTAATGCTGCTATTTGCATTTATGGTTACCTTTCCGTTGAGAACATCTATGGCTCCGCCCTCTCCAGCTTGACAGTCACTAATGCTGCTGTTTTGGTTCATAAAAACGTTTCCATTAAGAACATCTATCGCTCCGCCATACTCCGCTTCACAATCGCTAATCATGCTATTTCCGTTCATAGACACATCGCCTTTTCTAACATATATAGCTCCGGCTTCCATGCCTTTACACTTGCTAATCTTGCTTTTTCCGTTCATTTCCACCAAACCGTAAAAAACGCATATTGCTCCATTACGCCTGGTTTTACACCCACTGATCTCACTGCTTGCATTCATAAAAACCTTTCCCTCATCAACAAGTATTGCCTCAGTGCGACTGAATTCACGGCCAACAACCCTGCAGTTTTCGTTCATATTTACTGTTCCGCTTTCCAAACATATCGCCCATCCGCCAAAATCAGCAGCCTCACAACCAACAATTTCGCTGTTTTGGTTCAAACTAACCGTTGCGCTCTTTCCATATATCGCTCCGCCGCCGCAACCAGCCCTGCAAGAACTAATCCTGCTTTTCCCATACATGTTCACTGTTCCGCTTTTAACGGATATGGCGCCTCCGCTTTTTTGTGACCCACATTCAACAATGCTGCTGTTTGCGTTCAGATTGATGCAGACTGAGCTTTGCGCACATATTGCCCCTCCATTTTTATCCACACAATCCACACCCTTTTGCGCAATAAGCGTCTCGATCCAGTCGCGACTTTCAACAAAACATCCGCTAATAACACTGTCATCGTTCATATTGACCACAGTCGAGCTCTCAGCAAATATGGCTCCCCCGTTGATCAAGGAACAAAATCCTTCGATGCTGCTGCTTCCATTTAAATTCAAAACCGATTTTTGCCCTTCTGAAGGCGCGCCCAGATGTATGCAACTGCTTTGTCTGGTCAGACCATGACGAGAACTGACCCTAACATCATTTAAATTAACAACGCAATCACTAGCACGCAAAAAAAGCAAATCACGTTTGCAATCGGTTATCTTTTTCCCATGACCATTTATGTTGATCGTCATGCCCTTAAATCTTGAATCAGTAAAATTAAAAATATAATCTCCCCCTGGATCCATGCCACAAGCGCCATTATCCAAACCCAAAACGTCATAGCCTATATAAATGTCATCACACAATTCGATGTTAATGGCGTTCACGTCATCAAGACCAGCCAATTCGCAATCAAGCCAGCCTTTAACATCCTCAATTTTGCTTAATTTCAAATTTATCTCCCCCGCGGCATAAACCACTCCAGCAGCCATATTAAGCAGAAAAACCATCATAAAACAAACCAAAACCAAGAAAAATTTTCTCAGTCCACTTTTTAAAATAAACCTTTGCCTAAACTTCATCACAAAATCTCCATTCAAATAAAAACTATTTTTTCAATTATATCACATAATGTAAAATATTGTCAAGAAAACTCTGTGAAATTTCATAATTTTTTCGATCAGGTTATGTTTGGCCAATAAAACCCCTTGCTTAAAAAGTCCGTGACAATCGGCACGGGTTAACGACCTTAAAAACAAAAAAATCTAGCATAAATTGTCATAATATGATATAATTTAAATATGGGTGAAGTTAGGGTTGGCTTTATCCTTCTAGTCCACTTTCCAGCGGTTTGGAAAGCGAATTTTCAAAACATATTTTAAATTATTTTGTTAGGAGGATTTGTTATGTCACATTCATTAAAAATTATTTTAAATGGCGGATTAAAAAGGCTAATTTCAAGTTTAATTTGTTTGTCCATGGTTTTATCGACTTTTCCATTATTGTTGCTTAAAAGCATGGTTTGCGCAGGCGGTGATGATACTGCAACTATTACACTGAGTAATTTAAATGACTGTAATAATTTAAATAGCAATTTGTCAACTGCCAACCTGAACGGTAAAACAACTATAAATATTGTTATAGGCACAAATTTTACTATTGACAACACATCGACTCCAACAATGACTACTGGTTCTGGGAATAAATACCTTTTCGATTTCACCGACAATAGATTTAAGGACAAAACTATAAATATATCGGGAAATTCAACTCCGAGATCAATAAGTATATCAGATCCGAATTTGTTTTTCCTGTGTATGAAGTATGCAACAGTAAATTTACAAGACATAATAATTAACGGACAAGGTCAAAACAGGCCGGGAGCTTTTATTAATTTGCAAAAAAGCGGAAACTCAATTCCAATATTAAACGTGGGCAAAGGTGTAAAAATTCAAAATTGCATCAATAAAGGAAACGATGGAACCTCTGGACAAGACGGGGAGGATGCTTTGGGAGGCGCAATATATTGCAAAGGCGGTCAAGTGACAATTGGCGTTGGCAGTGGCGTCAATCTTGCCAGCAACGCGCAAATTACTTCATGTCAAGCTATTGGAGGAAATGGCGGAAAAGGAGCAGATGGAGTGTGGGGATGCGATGGCCAAGACGGCGGCAATGGCGGCAGAGGCAAAGGCGGAGCGATTTATTGCTGTGGCGGCGGAAAAATTGTCCTCAATAACGGAACAATTAGCAATTGTTTAAGCGTGTATGGAGATGGAGGAGATGGAGGAGATGGAGGAGATGGAGGAGATGCACTTCCAACCACAAGCGTTAAAAAACTAACGTATAGTATATACTATGTATATTATGAAAATACTACGGAAACGAAAAAAGAAAGATTAAATATCACCCAACTGGAAAACGGCGGCAATGGGGGACGTGGCGGCAATGGGGGACGTGGCGGCAATGGGGGACGCGGCAGCAATGGCAAAAGCGCAAAAAACTCTGATCCCAATTGGAATACCAAAAGCAAGTTAATAGAACTAGATTCAGGTATTAAGCACCGTGACCAATGTGATGGATTTAGTGGCGGAAACGGAGGAAACGGTGGCGACGGTGGCATGGGAACAGAAACTAAAGGCGGAGACGGCGGAGACGGCGGAAAAGGTGGAATGGGAAACTTATTAGGATGTGGAGGTAACGGAGGTAATGGTGGTAATGGTGGTAATGGTGGTAATGGTGGTAATGGTAATTATAATTATCTTGATAAAACCATTTACGATGACCTAAATACTAAATCGATAAACTCATTTTTTCTCAACTTTTCACTTCCTGAATACAAATCTATTAACCATGGTGGCAATGGTGGCAATGGTGGCAATGGTCACAATGGCGGCAATGGCGGCAATGGTGGTATTGGAGCACAGAAAATAATTATAAACTCTATGATTATGCCTGATAATCAACTCATATTTTACGCTTCTAGCGGAAACGGCGGAAGCGGCGGCATGGGAATCAACGCAGGAAACGGCGGCAAGGCCGGAATGTTGATCGTGTCAAGGTGGACAAAAAACAAACACGAAATTATAAAGGTAAAGGATGATAACAGTATGGTTGGCAAAGCCGGCCAAGAAGGACACGTGATTGAAAAAGAAACAGTGCCAATTATCGGATTTTATGAAGAAGGCGGCGGCGGTGGAGGCGCGATATGCATTGAAGATGGAGAATTAAGACTAATGGACGGCAAAATTGAAAACTGTTCATCTAATGAGAGAGGAAGCAATATCTTTATTGGACCCTATGTTAAGTGTAGTTTTAGCACAGATTTAGTAATTTCTAAACCGTCCCAATTTAAAAATCCTAATGACCAAAACAGAACATTGTCAGTTAGTGATTTACAAAAATACTATAATTCTCCCCAAGATAAAACGATTGGATATCCCGGAGTTTATTGCAGCAGTCATTTTAGACAAGCATATTATAAACTGGTTTTTGTTAATGCTGACGATCCTTCAGAAAAATTATATGTTCAAGATTTTGCAACCGAGAGAAACGGCTATATTGTTCCCAGCAGACCCGGATATAAATTCAATAAACTGACATATGGCGATGACAATAAAGATATTGAAACAAAACAAACAGGTGATACGTATACGTTCGATTTAAACGACAATATTATTAATACTGAAAAAAATTGGGTTATAACTCTTAAAGCTAAATACGATAAACTATACACAATAAATTATATTTGTAAAAATAAGCGTATCAGATCAGCAAAAGATCAAACAATTGGTCTTTCCTTTGATCTTGCGAATCCTGTTCCAAAGGATGATGCATTTGAGAAAGCAATCGAGCCAGACCAGGGTTATAAATTTTCTAAAATCACCTATGGCCGTGATAATGTTCCAATTCCCAAAGAAGGCCTAACCCGTGATGGGTTGATAAATCAAGCTGATGGCGATGTGATAACGTTCATGATAAATCATGAGCCAAAACAATACAGTTTGGAATATGTTGATGAAAATAAAGACCCCATGACCGTTAAAGACTTGGATGGCAATCAAGCCGATTCGCAACAAGTCAAATTCGGCGATGATATTAAAACAATGACGCCTAAGGATGAAAAACTGGGATATGATTTTAAATGCTGGCATGTTTTGGATAAAAATGGAAATGAATTGAAGGAGAAGGGCCAACCGATTGACTTCGAAACAGCAAAAGCTTCTTGGAAAACTTTATCAAATGCTGCTGATGATGATAATAAAATAAAATTAAAAGCGGTCTACACGCCAAAAAAATATATTATAAAATATAACACAAGGAGTGACAAGACTATTTATGATAAGGAATTTTATATTGGCAAGGATAAAGACTCACAATTAGACCAAAAAATTGCGAATAGCTACATCTCAAAGGCATATTCAAACGGCAGAACTAAAAATACTATTAGTAATAAATATTGGAAATATGGCGTAAATGGTTCATTTGATGCAAACAATAAACCAACTTGGAGAGAATTGATAAAAAGCGCGATTGTTGACGAATACGGCAACAACCTGATCATTTTGGAAGCTGTATATCAATAAGCTCAAAAACACAAAATATCACAAAAACAAACCAACCGTCAGCCCGACAAAGAGCTGGTGGTTGGTTTTGAAATGAAATTCTTGCTCTGTAAATTTAAAATCTTAAGCGTTTCCAAAAAAACTCTGATTTGTAATAACGGAGCCGCTTTCGTATGCTATGCCATTGACATAGGAAGGATTTTTTGGAGAAGACTTTTTCGCTTCTTGAGGCTCGATCTTTTCGTATGTGGCTCTGAGAACGATCACATTATTGCCTGCCGAATCAACCATTGCGCTTTTTATTAATGTGTCCCATGTGACTCCATTAACATCCGCATCACTTCCGTCAGGTTGGGTATATACCCACTTTTTAAATTCATAACCTAATTTACTTGGTTTTGTAGAAGATACTTCAACATAAGAGTTAAGATTTTTATCTTGACTAATTGTGTAAGTTGTGGGATCAACCACATCTGTGCTATATGGATTATATTTTATAGTATATGTTTTTGGCGCGTAGACCGCTTTTAATTTTATGGTGTTATTATCATCAGCAGCATTTGCTAAAGTTTCCCAAGAAGCTTTTGCCGTTTCAAAGTCAATAGGATCGCCATTATCCTTCAATTCATTTCCATCACTGCCCAAAACATGCCAGCATTTAAAATCATATCCCAGTTTTTTAAATGGGGTGACTGCTTTAATGTCTTCGCCGAACTTGACTTCTTGAGTTTGAATTTGAGAACCGCCGGCATCAGTAACATTTATAGATGTGGTACCGTCCTCATCCATATACATTATGTTATATGTTCTTGGCTCATGATTTAAAAAAATAGATATCACATCACCAACTGCAGCTTGACTCAAGCTGTCCCAAATTGTCGCAGTGTCTCCCGAAGCAACATACTTCAAAGCGTCGCCATAAGTAATTTCCGAAAATGTATAACCAAGCTTTGGCGTTGCTATTTCATTAAGTTTTTTATTGTCATCCACAGCGATATTATTCCAATTAGCATCCATAATCGCGCTAATGAGCGTTTGATCGCGTATACAGTCTTTCTTTGTTGCAACAACTTTATTGTCATAAATATATTGGATTGTATATATTTTTTTATACGTGGCGGTTAAAGTTATCACGCCATCCTGCTTTGCGTTTTGTATAATATCACCGTCTAATTTAAATTTATTATCCGCCACATCTATTGAGTTTTCTCCTTCATCATTTAAGCTAATAAGTCTATATCCTGCTCTCTCAGGAACACACACATCAGAATACTTGGTGAACATTCCTTGCCCTAATTTTTCACTCGTACCAGCCTCAACAAACTGAATGTTATAATTTGGATTTGCTCGAACAATTCCATCATCATTATAAATTCCTTTATATCCATAAACTTCATTAGCCGTGCTATTGTGGTCGCAGGAAGCGTGCTCCTCAGGCAATACAATAGTTAACAGTTCTAATTGTGTATACGGAAGCATCAAAACGCCTTTATTATATATAGCATCTGCGCGTTCAGTTTCCTCTTCAGAAAAAGTGACATGACAACCAGTAATATAGCATTTGTTAATAGTTAATGCTCCAGTACTGTTGTTATATATAGCGCCTCCAAAATCATTGGCAAAACAGTTCTCAATTTTGCCACTGTCAATAGTCACCACTCCAACACTGTCGTTATATATTGCTCCACCAACACTCGCATTTTGACCTTCTGATATGTTAATGTGACCATTAATCGAGCTTTCTCCCGCAATTATCAGCTGATTAAGGTTATATATAGCACCTCCACTTTTCACGCAAGCACAATCGTTAATCTCGCATTTTTCATCCATTATCAATATTCCAGTGTTATATACCGCGCCTCCGCACCCGTTTTCGCCCTCACAAGTGCAATTACTAATTTTACTGTTTTGTAAAAACTTCAAATTTCCAGCATTGTTTATCGCGCCTCCATAGCCACTTTGCTCAGAATTACAACAATCTTGAATGGTTGATGAACGTGTTTCTAGTTCCGACGCCAGCCCAACATTAATGAAAGCGCCTGCTCTTTCTATTGCACTATCACTTCGGCCATCAATCACAATATTTTTCAAAATAACTTTGCAATTTTGCATATTCAAGAAAAATAAAGCAGCATTATCTATGGTTATTGTGCTGCGTCCTCCACTTTTTGTCCCATCTATAGTTATCGTTTTATCTTTAAATCGCTTATCAGTGAAATCAAAAAGATATTTATTTCCATCACTCCCGGTCGTCATTGTTGGAACATTATCCACTGTATAGGAGGAATTGACGTTAATATCTTCGGTTACATTAATAACTATTTCATCTGGCGCATCATCCGCAACCAAGGCAGTCTTGCTCAAAGGGCCCTCTGTTTCACTCATCCAAGTGGCCACACTACCGATCTTGTCTGATTTCAGTTCAATAGTTATGTCAGAATCCGTTGCCCAAACCGATCCTTGAAACATATGCATTGGAAAAGTTGCCGAAACCATCATCAAATAAATTAAAGTTGAAATTAATCTTTTTAAGCCGCCCTTTAAATTAATTTTTAATAAACCTTGCATAAAAACCTCTCCTTCTTTGAACATTTAAAATATGTTTTTAATATTTATTCCCAAACCATGGGAAAGGAAGCAAAGATAAAAAATTAAATCAACATTTACATTCATTTACGCTTCAATTATATCATTTTACGTCATAATATGTCAAGCGACATCTAAAAAAAACACAATTTGTAGCTTTGATTAGAGCTGTGTTGCGCCAATAAAGCCCTGAAATTTTCCATTTATTCAAGCAAGTTCACAATTATTAACAAATATTTAATAAAATTTTAACACATTTTCGCAAAATATGTGATATAATTAAAAAAGCGAATCAGGATTAAAATATTAATTGATACATAGAAGGAGAAATGTTAAAATGAAAATTAAATTTTTTAAAAGGATTATGGCTGTTTTTTGCGCAACAGCTGTTTTGGCAACTTTTGAAACCTCGATTGGAGCAATAAAAGCCAACACTAAAAATGTCGCCCTTTTCAACAAAGTTAAAGAGGTTAATGAAACCATAAATTCGCTCAAAAACGCTTTAGAGGCTTATGGTGTGGAAGAGACGTTAAAAGTCTGCAAATTATTGGAAGAAATAGACACTTTAGATATTGGTGATTATAACAAACTATTTCTTTTTGAACTTGAAAAATCAATCAAATCATTAACTCAGCTAATGGGTTGTCTTTTGGATGAACAGGACGAAGATATTGAAAAAATAGTTAAACTGGAATCTAAAATATGCTATCAAAATTTAAAAAAGCTCAAAGAAAACCCAAATGATTTTGAAATCGCGGTCAGGATTGGATTTGAAGACGCAATTAGGCTCAAACCCAGGCAAAATTTTAATGATGATATTTTAAAAGAATATCAAAACTATTATGATGCGGGATATGAAAATGGCTCTGGTGATATATATAAAGAAAAGCTCAAATCACTCATCACAAAAATTTACTATTCAAACGACCCAATAGAGGAAAAAATGGAAGTAATTTCCAAAATTTTAAAATTGAGGAAAAACGAAAACTATATAGACCGAGCTAAAGTTATTATTGACGTTTTAAATCCGCTCTATCTCCCAGAAGATCGCCATCAGCGCGCAAAGCTCAAAGACGCTCTCGTCGAGTGCATAAAAACATATATAGACGAAGATATGAAAATGTATGAAAACTTTGAGCCAGCCACAAGCTTGGTGGAATATATTCAAACAGAAAAGAAACATGAGATTGCAAATCGAGTCGCTGGAGCTGTTATTAGCTCAACTTTTAAAAACAAATTCGACTCAATCGGAAAGCTAGAATTGCTTATATATGAACAATTATTTGATGAAAAAGAAAATTTTAAAGTTCGCCTTAACAAAATTGAATCATCGAAAATATATAAACACGAACTGAATTACATCACGCGCACAATAAAAACCACGCTGGAACAGCATAATGAAGCCGACGCCCAAAAAATTTTAATTGATCTAATATCTTCAACAAACCAGAAATTTACTCAAATATTTAGAAGATTTGCTAATGTGACAACCGGCGAAAACACCAACATCGAAAGCACTTTGAGAAACGTTGACCTTGCTCTCCAAAACATCGAAATGGACGAGATAGACCACTTAAATGATGTCCTCAAAAACCATCCCCAGCTTGAAAAAATTAGAGACTCATTTTGCAAAATAGTTGACGAAATTTCTGGGATTGACGTTGACCAAAGCAAATCCTTTAATGAAAGAATTTTGGCGGCGGTTGATGAATTTCAAAGCAATATAAATTTATATGTCAACTCTATAAAATAATCAACATTTAAATAAAAACCTTTTGAGTTTAAACTTTTTGACTCGTAAGGTTTTTGTTTTTTGGCATATTAAGATTTTTTCGAACTAAAATAATTTATTAAAATGTTCTCTCAATTTTTCAAATGTCTCCTCGCTCATAACGTGTTCTATTTTGCATGCATCTTCTTGGGCATTTTTCTCAGAAACGCCTAAAAATTTAAAGCATTTTATTAAAAAACAATGTCTTTCATATATTTTTTCAGCAATTTTTCTGCCATCGGAAGTTAAAAAGATCATTCCCTCGTCATCAATCAAGATATATCCCAATCTTTTCAGAATCGAAACCGCTCTTGAAACGCTGGGCTTGGAAAAAGACAATTTTTTAGCTATATCAACAGATCGAATATATCCCTTTTCCTGGCTCAAAACCAACATAACCTCAAGATAATTTTCACCAGACTCGCGAATCTTCAATTCTTCCCCTCCTTTGCTCTTCAAAAGATTATTCTAGCATTTTATTTTTAAATTTTCAAGCAAAGAGTTTGGATTTTTTAAAAGTTCAAAGAGGGTTTTATTGGAATAAATATAGCCCAATTAAATCATATAAATTAGTGGATTTTTTTTACAGGCCCCTTTGTTTTTTACATACTAACTATATATCACGCCATTGTCAAGCCGACGAAAATTTTTTCTTTCTCACTTTGCGAATTGTCTTGCAATTTTTGAGTTGATGATGTATAATGACCCTAACGCAATGTGCTTCTGAATTTATGGGAGGTTTGATTTTTGCAGAAAATATTTGGTTTGATTAAAAAAGCTATTGATGAGTTTGATTTAATTGAAACTGGAGATAAAATTGCAATTGGAGTTTCAGGCGGCAAGGACAGTTTGCTTTTGCTTGAAGGCTTGTGTAGAGTCAAAAAATACTTGCGCTTGAATTTTAGCATCATTGCAATAACGCTGGATTTACAGTTTGGTGGCACGCCTTCTAACTATGACTCTGTAAAAAATATTTGTGATAATTATAATATTCCATATATAGTCAAATTAACTGATATAGGAGATGTTATTTTCAACATCAGAAAAGAAACTCACCCCTGCAGTTTGTGCGCGAGGATGCGGCGCGGGGCTCTTCATGACATAGCAAAAGAAAACGGCTGCAACAAAATTGCTTTTGGCCATCATTTAGATGACGCTGTTGAGACATTTCTCATGAACTTGTTTAATGAGGGAAGGATTGGCTGTTTTGCCCCAAAAACCTATCTTTCCAGGAAGGAAATAACCCTGATCAGGCCGCTTGTTTTTGTGACTGAAAGCGAGGTTTGTCGCGTCGCTAAAAAGCTTGGCTTTCAGGTCGTCAGGAGCGCTTGCCCAGCAGACGGCAAAACCGCCCGCCAATCAACAAAAGAATTTGTGGCCGGTCGTGAAAAGGTTGACGGCGGCTTTAAAAGGCGCATATTTGGCGCTATGCGAAGGGCAGGAATTGACGGTTGGGGGGAAAAATCAAATTTTTGCTGTGGTAAGTGTTTTCGGGCCTGAATCCTGTTCGGCTTTTTCAAGATGTGTGCGCTTTATATATGCCGCTTAAATTTCACAATGTGAATAAAATTATTTTTTTAAAATATTTATGACTATGTTTTGGATTTTCAAACCCAAATCCAACATTTGCCGCCCAGTCCTCTAGTTATTCATGACGTTGAGTTAAATTTGATTTGACATTTCGAGAAAATTGTTGTAAAATTAAATGGACATATCCTAGATCATGCTTTAGATTATGGTTTTAGATACAAATGAACTTTATATTACTTTTGGTTTTTTTGAATGAAAATATTTCGAAGTGTGATTGGAGTGCTTTTTTGATTATTAAAAAGCATAGGTCTTTTTGTGCTAGCAAAATTGGATGTTTTTTGAATTTGAGAAAGTGAGAATCAAGGGAGGTATATTTTAGAAGTTATGGACACATTAATGGTTATTTTGTTAATAGTTTTGTCAACTTTAGTTTCGGGTTGTTTTGTTGCGTTTTTATTTTTCAAAATTGGAGTTAGGTATCGCAAAAAAATTGCTGAATCTGAAATTGGAAGCGCAGAGGAACATGCAAAAAATCTGGTTGAATCCGCAAAAAAAGAAGCCCAGTCAAGCAAAAAGCAAGCAATTGTCGACGCTAAAGACGAGATCCACAAACTCCGAGCTGAGGCGGAAAAAGAGATCAAAGACAGGCGCTCAGAACTGAATCAACAGGAACGACGCCTCTTGAAAAAAGAAGAATCTTTAGAAAAAAAGATGACTCAGTTTGAAAAAAAAGAAGAAGGTTTAACAATAAAAACAGTTCAAATTGATAAAACGCTTGAGGAAGTTGAGCAGATTAAGCAAAATCAGCTAAATGCATTGGAAAAAATATCCGGAATGACTAAAGACCAAGCTATATCTCAGCTTTTATCAAGTTTTGACCACGAACTTGAACACGAAAAAGCCGTCAGAATCGCCGTTTTGGAGCAGCAGATTAAGGATGATGTTGAGCAGAAAGCTCGAAATTTGATTTCTCTTGCCATTTCCAGATTTGCTGTTGATCAAACGTCGGAAATTGCGGTTTCTGTTGTTCCTTTGCCGTCGGATGAAATGAAGGGAAGAATAATTGGAAGAGAGGGCCGAAACATTCGCTCGCTTGAAACTTTAACCGGCGTTGACCTTGTCATAGACGACACTCCAGAAGCAATAACTTTATCCTGTTTTGATCCCATTCGAAGAGAAATTGCGAGGCTGACTTTGGAGCATTTGATGGCAGACGGACGCATACATCCCGCTAAAATTGAAGAGACTGTTGAAAAATCTTCGCGCGAAGTTGAACAAATGATCAAATCAGAGGGCGAACGAGCGATCCTTGAAACAAATGTCCATGGAATCAATGCCGATATGACTAAATTGCTGGGGCGCTTAAAATATAGAACAAGTTATGGTCAAAATGTTTTAAACCACAGCATCGAGGTCTCTTTGATTGCGGGAATGATTGCTAGTGAACTTGAGCTAGACGCTCTTGCTGCCCGACGCGCTGGCCTTTTGCATGACATCGGAAAAGCTTTAAACCACGAAATCGAAGGATCTCATGTTAAAATAGGCGTTGACATAGTTAAAAAATATAAAGAATCTCCCGATATAGTCCATGCAATCCAGGCGCATCACGGCGATATAGAGCCCAAAACCCCCCTTGCTTTCATCATTCAGGCGGCTGACGCTATTTCGGCTGCGCGACCGGGAGCAAGACGTGAAAATGTCGAAAATTATCTAAAACGTCTTGAAAAACTGGAAGAAATCGCAAATTCATTTGAAGGAGTCGAAAATTCCTATGCGCTTCAGGCTGGTCGTGAAATCCGAATCATGGTTAAACCAGACGAAATTTCTGATGATAAAATGCAAATCATAGTCAATGATATTGTCAAGAGAATTGAAAATGAGCTAAACTATCCCGGCCAGGTTAAGGTCAATATGATTCGTGAAAGCAGGGCTGTGGGGTATGCTAAATAGACAAGATTTTTTGAGGCGAAAATGAAAAATTTTGAATATAACCTATATAATCCCAAACATATTAAAAAATTGCTGAGTGAGCATGGTTTTTTTGTTTCAAAGTCTCTTGGGCAAAATTTTTTGACAAATTCATCAGTTGGGGCGAAAATGGCCAAACTGTCGGGAGCGGAGGATGGATTTGTTTTGGAGATCGGGCCCGGAATTGGCGCTTTAACAAAAGAATTGGCAAAAGTTTCGAAAAAAGTTTGCAGCATTGAAATAGATTCCAGGTTGATCCCAATTTTGAACCAAACGCTTTTGGGGTTTAAAAATGTCGAGATAATAAACGAAGATATTTTGAAAACAGACATAAAAACTCTAATTCGCGAAAAATCCGATGGAATGAAAGCGGTTGTGTGCGCTAATTTGCCATATTACATCACCTCGCCAATCATTATGCGCCTTTTAGAGCTGGATCTTGGCGTTAAAGCAATAACTGTTATGGTTCAAAAGGAGGCGGGGCGTCGAATTTGCGCAGAGCCTGGGAGAAGAGAGTGCGGCGCGATCAGTTTAGCAGTCAGATACTATTCAACGCCTAGACTTCTTTTTGATTTGCCGAATTCTTCTTTTTTCCCCAAGCCGAATGTTGACAGCTCGGTGATTCGCCTAGAAATTAATCAAATCGCCCCAGTTAAAATAAAAAATCGGGATGGCTTTTTTAGGTTGGTTCGGGTCGCTTTTTCGCAAAGAAGAAAAATTTTGATAAATCCCGTTGCTTCAAGCTTTAACATATCAAAAGATCATCTTAGAAATATTTTGCTGAATTTGAAAATTCCCCCAAGCGCTCGAGCAGAACAGCTTTCCCTGGAGCAATTTGCAAGCATTTCGAATTCAATTGAAAATTTTTTATGTATTCGCAAATAATGCTGCGATATAAAAAAACAACCGCTGTGAGTTAAATTTTTTCTTAGTTTTAGGTTATATTTGTCCCATTAATCCTTCTTTAGCCAAAACTTGCTCTTTAATTTAAAAACCTGGCCCAAATCAATCCTTCCTCAAACAAGCTCTAAAAAAACAATAGCGATTGGCCGCTTAATCTTTTGCCGGCCCACCATCAACCACGACCTTAAAACCAATTTAAAACGCCCCCTCTTTTGCCGCCAATAACAAGCCAAGGTCAAAACTCTTGAGGGCGCAAACCTACCACCTGTCGCGGACGCTTCCAAAGAAACTTTTGCTTGAGTAAAGTTTAATATTACAGTTAGTTGTGAGATGGCGGCGCTTTTTTGGTTTTTGCATGGCTTTTTGAAACGTGATCAAGGATATTGTAATTTATTGAACTTTTTAGATAAATAATCAGATATTTTAAGCGAGGAGTTTTAATGGGACAAATATAACCCAATAAAATAATACAATCAGTTTTTGAGATTTCAATTACCATTAGTTGTCAACCTTCAAGATTTACAATTTTTGATGTTTTGGAATAACTTGACTTTGAAAATGACATGATATATAATAATGGACAGATTTTGTTTTTTATGATTCGAAATTTCTTTAAAATAAAATAGGGAGATGGTGCTGTGAACTTTAGGAAAGGAAACTGGAGCTCGGAAATTGACGTTAGAGATTTTATTGTTTTGAACTACACTCCTTATGATGGCGATGAAAGTTTTTTGAGCGGACCAAGCAAAAAAACTAAAAAATTGTGGAGCGTTGTTAAAGATCTGCTAGACAAAGAAAGAGAAGCTGGTGGCGTTTTGTCAATAGACGCAAAAACCATCTCCAACATAGACGCTTTTGAGCCCGGATATATAGACAAAGAAAACGAGTCAATCGTTGGCCTCCAAACCTCCCGTCCCCTTGAGCGAGCAATCATGCCATATGGCGGAATAAGAATGGTTAAAAATTCTTTGAGTGCATATAAAATGCAACTTGATCCCTCAATTGAAGAAATTTTTACCCACAGAAAAACTCACAATGACGGCGTTTTTGATGCATACACAGATGAAATGAAAAAAGCCCGCCACTATGGGATAATCACCGGTTTGCCGGATGCGTATGGAAGAGGCAGGATCATTGGCGACTATCGAAGGGTTGCGCTTTATGGGGTTGATCGCTTAATTGAGAGCAAAACTTTGGCTCTTGATGATCTGGACGTTGATTCTATGACTGAGGACATTATTCGAAAAAGGGAGGAAACCAACGAGCAGATACGCGCGCTTAAATCGCTCAAAAACATGGCAGCAAGATATGGTTTTGACATTTCCTTACCAGCAAAAGATTCAAAACAGGCAATACAGTGGCTGTATTTTGCATATTTGGCCGCAACTAAAGATCAAAATGGCGCGGCGATGTCTTTGGGAAGAGTTTCGACATTTTTAGACATATATTCCGAGCGCGACTTGGCAAAGGGCATATATAGCGAAGAGGAAATTCAAGAGTTTGTCGATCATTTTGTCATGAAGCTGCGGCTGATTAAATTTTTGCGAACTCCTGCGTATGACCAGCTTTTTTCAGGCGATCCAACTTGGGTGACCGAAGCTATAGGCGGCGTTTGCGTTGATGGGCGCCATATGGTCACTAAAATGTCATATCGTTTTCTACACACACTGACAAATTTAGGCCATGCTCCAGAGCCAAATTTGACGATTTTGTGGTCTGAAAATTTACCTCAAAATTTCAAGCTATACGCAAGTTCTGTTTCCATAAACACTTCCTCAATTCAATATGAAAATGACGATGTTATGAGGGCAAAGCTTGGAGATGACTATGCTATTGCGTGTTGCGTTTCGCCAATGAAAGTTGGAAAACAGATGCAGTTTTTTGGCGCAAGATGCAACTTGGCTAAAGCTTTGTTATACGCGCTAAATGGTGGAAAAGACGAAATGGCTGGAGAACAGGTTGCCCCAGAAACTTGCCCAGTTGGAGATGGCAAGTTGCTTTATGATGATGTGTTGAAAAAATATGGAGCGGTTTTAGACTGGCTTGCAAAATTATATATTAATGCGCTAAACATTATACACTATATGCACGATAAGTATTGCTATGAAAAAATCCAAATGGCGCTTCACGACGACGATATCACAAGAACTATGGCAGGCGGAATAGCAGGGCTTTCGGTTGTTGCGGACAGCTTAAGCGCGATAAAATATGCAGATGTCTATCCTGTTCGAAATTCCCAGGGGCTGATTGTTGACTTTAAAATCCAAGGGCAGTATCCCGCTTTTGGAAACAATGACGATCGAGTTGACAAAATCGCAATTGACGTCGCGAAAGGATTCATGAAGCGCTTGAGAAAACACAAAGCCTATAGAAACAGCAGGCCAACCATGTCCATATTAACCATAACATCCAACGTTGTGTATGGAAAAAAGACAGGCTCAACCCCAGACGGAAGAAAAGCGGGCGTTCCATTTGCTCCTGGCGCAAATCCGATGCATGGACGGGATAGCAACGGCTCTGTTGCTTCAATGAGATCGGTTGCAAAGCTTCCGTTTGAATATGCCCAAGACGGAATTTCATACACATTTTCAATTGTCCCTGGCGCGCTGGGAAAAAATTCAAACGACAAAAAGCAAAATTTAGTCAGCTTGCTTGATGGATATTTTGCAGACCGAGGCCACCACATAAACGTTAACGTTATAGATAAAGACGTTTTAATCGACGCGATGGACCACCCTGAGAAATACCCTCAACTGACAATCCGCGTTTCTGGATATGCTGTTAATTTTGTTAAACTGACAAGAGAGCAACAGCTGGACGTTTTGAGCAGGACATTCCACTCGAGGCTGTGACGAAAGATATGGACGTTAAAGGAAGGATCCACTCCATCGAAACTCTGGGCTTGGTTGACGGGCCAGGTCTTCGGTTTGTTGTTTTTTTGCAGGGCTGCCATTTGAGATGTCTATACTGTCACAATCCGGATTCATGGGAGGAAAATCAGGGAAGGATTATTGGGGCAAAAGAGCTGGCCTTGAAAATTCAAGAATATGAGCCGTATATAAAAAATGGCGGCGTGACGCTGTCTGGAGGAGAGCCTCTTTTGCAAAGCGAGTTTTGCGCAGAGGTCTTGAGGTTATGTAAACAACTTGGATTTCACACCGCCTGCGACACTGCAGGAAGCGTTTCGCTAAAAACAGCAGTCAAAGTCCTGGAGCAAACCGACCTTGTTTTGCTGGACATTAAAGATTTAGACAAAGATGACTGCAAAAAACTTTGTGGAATATCGCCAAAAATGCCAATAGATATTTTAAGATATTGTGAAAAAGTTGAAAAAGACGTTTGGATCCGCCATGTCCTGCTCCCGGGCTACACATTAAAACAGTCTAAACTTGAACGTCTTGCGGATTTTTTAAAAAAATTTTCCTGCGTTAAAAAAATTGAGCTGCTCCCGTTTCACAAAATGGGCGAGTTTAAATGGAAAACGCTAAAAATCAGATACTTGCTTTCAAACGTTTTAGAGCCCTCGAAAGAAGAAATCAAGACAGCAATTGAAATTTTTCGCTCTCGTGGATTAAAAGTTGATTAGTTATTAAATATATTTTTTGCGCCACATAAATTTAAAAATTTTTACAGAGATTTGCCATTTCTATTGCAGACATAGCCGCATCAAACCCTTTGTTTCCGGCTTTTGTTCCGGCTCTTTCGACCGCTTGCTCAAGGTTGTCTGTTGTCAAAATCCCAAAAATAACGGGGATATCTTGGCCAAGAGAAACGCTTGCAATCCCTTTGGAAACTTCTGCGCAGACGTGGTCATAATGTGATGTTGCCCCGCGAACAACCGCTCCAAGGCATATTATTGCATCATATTTTTTTGATTTTGCCATTTTGCTCGCAATCAGCGGAATCTCAAACGCCCCCGGGACCCACGCAACGTCTATATGATCTTCCAAAACACCGTGACGATTTAAGCAGTCCGCCGCCCCTTCAAGCAATTTTTGAGTTATAAATTCATTAAATCTTGAAACAACAATCCCAAATTTTAGATCAGTTGCAGTTAATTTCCCATTAAAAACTCTCATAAAATTCAAATCCTTTCTATAAAATATGACCCATTTTTTCTTTTTTAGTCTTTAAATAAAATTCATTATGCATATTGGGCTTTATCCTAATTGGAATTCGCTTTGAAACCTCTATGCCATATTTTTTCAAATCATTAACTTTTTTTGGATTGTTTGTTATTAATTTAACGCTTCCAACCCCCAGGTCTTTCAAAATCTGCGCTCCTAAAAAATATTCACGCGGATCTTCCTCAAATCCCAGCGCAACGTTAGCCTGAGCGGTGTCGAGGCCTTTTTCTTGAAGGTGATATGCTCGAAGTTTATTTAAAAGGCCAATCCCCCTCCCCTCCTGGCGAAGATATATTAAAACGCCCTTTTTTGCTTTTTTGATCATGTCCATTGACGCCAAAAATTGTTCGCCACAGTCACATTTTTTAGACCCGAAAACATCGCCGGTTATACACTCAGAGTGAATCCTGCAGAGAATTTCATCTCCATCATCAACCTCTCCCATGACCAAAGCGACGTGGCTTTGGTTTGCTATTTCATACGCATATCCATGTAAAACGAAATCGCCATATTTTGTCGGCAGATCAACAGCCTCAATTTTTTTAATCAATTTTTCATGAGCTTTTCTATATTCAGCCAGCTCACTGATAGATATATATACTAAATCAAATTTTTTAGAAAACGCTTCCAGCTCAGATCTTTGCATCATCTCCCCATCATCGTTCATGATTTCACAACACAATCCGCATTCTTCAAGTCCCGCCAACCTGCAAAGATCAACAGTTGCTTCGGTATGGCCTGCTCTTTGCAAAACTCCACCCGATCTTGCAACCAGAGGAAACATATGGCCAGGTCTTCGAAAGTCGGACGCTTGAGAGCTTTTTTTAACAAATTCAGTCGCCGTCATTGAGCGATCGCCAGCAGAAATTCCAGTTGAAGTTTTTATGTGATCGATGGAAACTGTGAATGCAGTGTTGTGGTTATCAGTGTTTTCAAAGGTCATTGGCGCCAATTTAAATTTATCTGCAAATTTTTGGGATATTGGCATGCAAATGAGCCCCCGCCCATGAGTTGCCATGAAATTCACATTTTGTTTAGTTGCAAATTCAGCTGAGCATATTAAATCCCCTTCATTTTCTCGATTTTTATCATCTGAAACGATAATTATTTTTCCATCTCGAAGATTTTTAAGCGCAAGCTGCATTTTTTCTTTGTTTTTCATTTTAAAACGTCTCCCTTAAAATGTCGAATCAACCAAAAAACCCAGCATTAATCAGACTTTGTTTGGTCAATTTGCTGGAATTTTTTTGGGTGGAACCTGCGTTTAGCAGTTTTTCAACATGCTTTGCCACTATATCGGCCTCTATATTAACAACAAGGTTTTTTTCAAACAATCCAGCAGTCGTTTGCGAAAGAGTGTGTGGAATAATTGAAACTGTGAAACTTTTTTCATCAACCGAGACAACAGTCAGACTTATCCCATCAACACAAACTGATCCTTTTTTTACTATATATTTTAAAATTTTTGACGGCGCTTTAATTTTATATGAAATCGATATCCCATCACGCCTTTTTTCAGCCACAACTCCAACGCCGTCAATGTGGCCTGTGACGATATGCCCATCAAAGCGTCCCGACGCCGAAACTGCGCGCTCCAAATTAACCAAACTTCCAACGCAAAAAAATTTTGCCGCGCTGTTTTTTATGGTCTCATTCATTATGTCAACAGCAAAAATTTTAGATTTGATATCAACAATAGTCAAACATATCCCATTAACAGCAACGCTATCACCAATATTTAACTGATTTGATATTATACTAGAGCAAACATTCATTTTCATCCCATTGCAATTTTTTTCAATATATGTTACTTTTCCAATCTCTTCAACAATTCCCGTAAACAAAAAATCACTTCCCAAAATGACTGGATCTATATTCAATCAAAACATCATCGCCCAAAACTTGAATTTTGCTCCTTTTGAGGGCGGTGGCTTGACTCAAATTTTCAAATCCTTGCCCTCCAACAGGCGTTTTAGCCATAACCCCTCCAATAATTTTTGGCGCAATATATGAATATATAACGTTTATTAGATTATTTTCGACAAAGCTGTGATTTATTTCTGAGCCTCCCTCAACCAAAACGCTGTCAATCCCGATTTGATATAATTTTTTCAAAAGCTCTTTCAAATCAACTCGCCCCTTGACGCTCCGAACTTTTAAAATTTTAACGCCTGCTCTTTGAAGCTTGGCAATTTTTTTGCTATTTTCAACAGAACATGCAATATATGTCTTTTGAATTTTAGCAGTTTTGACAATTTTTGAATTTAAAGGCGTTTTCAAATGGGTGTCACAAACTATTCGAACGGGATCTCTTTTTTGCGGCAATCTGCAGTTTAGTTGAGGGTTGTCAGATATTACAGTGTTGATGCCAACCAAAACAGCGCCATACACACTTCTTAAATAATGAGCATGTCGGCGAGAGAGTTCACCTGTGATCCACTTGGAATTTCCTGTATATGTTGAAATTTTCCCGTCCGCAGTCATCCCGAATTTTAGCGCAACAAAAGGCATTTTAGTCTTCATATTGTGGAAAAAAATTTCATTTAATTTTTCACATTTTTTTTGCATGCATCCAACGCAAACTTCTATTCCACTTTTTTTCAGCAGCTTTATCCCTTTGCCAAAAACAAGCGGATTGGGATCCAGCGTTCCAACAACAACCCTTTTGATTTGGCTGTTTATTATTAAATTTGCGCATGGAGGCGTTTTGCCATAATGCGAACAAGGCTCTAGGTTAACATAAAGCGTTGCTCCATAGGCCGAGCCTTTGAGGTTTAAAATAGCGTTTCGTTCTGCATGATATCCGCCGAAAAATTTGTGATATCCTGTAGATAATATTTGCCCATCTTTAACAATAACCGCCCCAACCAGAGGATTAGTTTTAACATATCCTTTGCCTTTTTTTGCAAGATTTAAAGCTAAATTCATATATTTTGAATCAATTTTCAAAAAAACACCACACTTTATCGCAACACATATAACATCAAAAGTAACATTATTAAATATACAATATTATTTTGAAAATGTCAATTGATTTAAATCAAAAATCCCCTGCTTGATTTTTTTACTGGATTGGGTTACATTTGTCCTAATAACTTCTCTCACTTAAAATATGCGACTTTTTGCTTAAAAAAACAATATATTATGATATCATTTATTGCGTTCCAAAAAACAATGCAAAAGTGGAATAAGCGCCTCCATCTCACAACTAACTGTAATATTCAATCTTGCGGGGGCTCCCAGTCCATTTAAAACCGTCCGTAACAAGCGGTAGGCTTGCGCCCTCAAAAGCTCTTTTTGATTAAAAAAATTTTATGAAACCCTCAACAAACAATAAACTGTGAGTGATGACCAAAGCTTTATTACTGATAAAACTGGATGGCTGCGAAAATATCAAATTATTTCAGCGGATTTGATTTATTTTTTATCATCAAGAAAATTTATATTAATTATTTTTTTATTCACTGTTGACAAACAATTCAAAATGTGATAATATAATTTTGGGGATTGTATATATATAAGCTAAAATTTCCCCAGCATAAAAAATTAATTTTAATCAAAAAGGAGCGTGTTTAAAATGAAAAAAAAATACTTAAAAAAGATGCTTGCGATTATGCTTTCGGCAATGACGGTTTCAGCAACTCCAGGTTTTGTTGGCGCCATAAAGGAGGAGTCAAAAAAAATCATCCAAGAGGCCAATTCAAAAATCGAGAATCACTCGTTAACCACAGATGACACAGCAAAATTGCTTAATGAGTTGGAAAAAATAGCAGAGGAAGGTGATGATGATTCTCGCAAAGAAGTTGCAAAAACACTTGAAAACATTAGTTCGCAAAATTTGTTTAGAGGAGATTCTATCGATCAAATTTTAAATATATTAAAGGAATGTTCAAAATATCATAACCATGGGCGCTATATCGCAAAGACAATTGAAAATATGGCTAATAATAATGTTTTTGGAAACAATTCGCTCAATCAAGTTTTAAACATTTTACATGCGTGTTCAAAATATGGAGGATATGATAGTGAATCCGTCCCGCGGGCTATAACAAAGATGGCTGATAACGGCATTTTAAATGATCAATCGATTGATGAAACCCTGGTGCAGATTCTGCAGAAATGTTCAGAGCATCGCGATTCTAAATATGCAACCGCAGGCGCAATTGAGCGCTTAGCTCAGCTAAACCTATTAAATCAATGTTCGACCGATAAATTAAAGCAAGTAATCGATTCTCTGTTGTTATGTCTGGAGGATTACGACTTCTCCCCCAAAGCAAGTGTTTTTAGCGCAATTAAAACCATGGCCTATAAAAACGTTCTAGATAAATGCGATGCTGATCAAATTTACAAAATAGCTTGTGCATCAATTGACTATATGGGAGATGATGAATGTTTAAACTTGGATTTGAGTGATAGCGCCATTAATGATTTGGCCAATAAAAATATGCTAAATAAATGCACTGATAATCAAATTCAGCAAATAGTCTCGCGCTTAACCGAGTTTTTAGAAAATGATGAGACTCAGCGCCAAGCCACGATCGCCATTTGTTCTATGAATAAAGCGGGTTTGCTAAATAAATGCAGCCCTGAAAAGCTTCAACAAATATTAAATTTATTTAAAATTCATTTGAAAGATTATTTAGCTGAAGTTAATGATGAGAATTATGAGATGGTTTTTCAAACTTCCCAAATTTTGAAGACATGTTCAGAAATTGACGCTTTAAAGGCAACTGTTGCAGATATATCAAACGATTTAGCTAAAAATCAAGCGTTTTACCAATATCTTAATCAAGACTTAACTTTCCAGCCACTAGGAGACATTTTGAAAGCATCCACATCATGTTCAAAAATTCAAAATTATCAAACCCAAACAAAGGCTGTTTCATCTGTTGCAAACGTGCTCAAACGGCTAGGCGATGAAATAGAATTAAACGAATGGTCTATTCATCAGGTTAAAGCAAATTTTCAAAACATAATGGAAATGTTGGCAGAATTTTCAAAAATTAATAGCAGTAATCAAGATATTGTGACAATTATAAATTGCCTGAGTCAAGAAGAAATTTTTAACGCAACAGTCGGGGAGGATTTTTTAAATGAACCGCCTCTGGACATTAATAAACTTTGGACGATCCTTTAAAAACGTGGCTAATAAAAATTGATTTTACCTTTGTTATTTGAGTTTTGATTTGTCAACCCCCGGATTAAAAAAGGGGGTTGACAAATTTTTATTTATTTTTCATCATAAAAAAATATATTAATTATTTTTTGATTTAATATTGACAAATAATACAAAATATGGTATTATATATTTGGGTGTTTTTTATCAATGTGTATAAATT
>CACZDM010000007.1 GCA_902779915.1 Oscillospiraceae bacterium
CAACCAAAACAAGGCCGCTTTCCAACAAAGCAAAACAGCCAACATATCCATATAAAAGGGCAAAACCATAGGCTCGGCTCGGCTCGGCTCGGCTCGGCTAACGCATTCTAGCAAATCTTCCATAAGCTTGTCAACCCCTTTTGATAAAAAAACCACAATTTATTTTCATAAAGATTCATTAACAAACTTTCCCAACACGAATTTTATTGTATAGCAGTTCGACAAAAAAGTCAAGCGCTTTTGGAAATTTTTTTGAAAAATTTTCATAATTATACTGATAGTACTATTAAACTGGACGTTTTAAGCAGGCGTCACCCCCCCTCGAGGACGCCAGCCTACCACTTCTCACGGACACTTTCAACTTAAACTTGCCCTTGAGAAAAGTTGAACATTACAGTCCGTTGTGAGCGGGCGGCGCTTAAATTGGCTCCCCGCATGGTTTTTTGGAACGCGATTGAGGGCGGCTTAATTTGAGGCAGTTTTTTCGCTTAAAAACCCACATTCTTAAAGCAGGAGCGATTGAGGGGACAAATCTAACCCAAAAAAATTTTATCTTCCAGTTTTATTTCCGGACCCTTGATTTTTATAAAAAAATAGTTTATAATGTTTTTTGGCACTCAAGTTTAATGAACGCTAAATATTTTACGAGGTGAATTTACATTGGCTAAAATTCAATTTAAAGCAGAGTCTAGAAAACTTTTGGACTTAATGATCAACTCCATATACACTCACCGCGAGATTTTTCTTCGAGAGCTCTTGTCAAACGCAAGCGACGCAATAGACAAGCTTCATTTTAAGTCCCTAACAGACTCATCAATCCAAAGCGATTTTTCAATCAGAATAGAAACAGACAAGAAAAACCGAACTCTCTCCATCACCGACACAGGCATTGGCATGACAAAAGATGAGCTGGAATCCAATCTTGGAACAATTGCGAAAAGTGGTTCGCTGGATTTCAAGACCCAAAACCCAAACGACGCCTTGGACATAATCGGGCAGTTTGGCGTTGGATTTTATTCCGCTTTTATGGTCGCCGACGCCGTGACTGTTGACAGCAAAGCATATCATTCCGAATCTTCATATTGCTGGAAATCAGAAGGCGCCGATGGATATACTGTTGAAAAAAGCGATAAAAAAGACATTGGAACAACAATCACTCTACACATAAAAGAGGATTCTGGCGAAGAAACATACAGTGAATTTTTAGATGAATTCACAATAAAACGACTTGTTAAGAAATATTCAGACTATTTGAGATATCCAATAAAAATGGAATGCGAACACTCGCGAAAAAAAGAGGGCGCAAAGGATGACGACGAAAACGCATGGGAAACATACAAAACCCTGGACACCCTAAACAGCATGACACCCATATGGAAAAAAAGCAAAAAGGATTTGACGGACGAGGAAATCAACGCCTTCTATAAAGACAAATTTTCCGATTTTGAAAATCCCGCAAAAGTCATCCAGTCCAAAACCGAAGGAACCGCAACATATTCGTCTATGCTTTTTATTCCCTCCTCTCCACCATTTAACTACTATACCAAGGATTTCGAAAAAGGCCTTCAGCTTTACTCGTCCGGCGTCCTGATAATGGAAAAATGTTCTGAGCTCTTGCCTGATTATTTCAGCTTTGTTAAAGGACTTGTTGACTCTGAAGATCTATCTTTGAACATATCGCGCGAAACTTTGCAGCACAATCGCCAGCTTAGAATCATTGCCAAAAGTCTGGAGAAAAAAATCAGAAACGAGCTCTCGCTTTGGCTAAAAAATGACAGGGAAGGCTATGAAAAATTTTTCAAAAACTTCGGCCTGCAGCTAAAATATGGCGCATATGCTTCATATGGAGCCGACAAGGACAAGCTTAAAGATCTTTTGCTTTTTGAGTCTTCAAACGAAAACAAGCTGACAACAATTGCTGAATATGTTTCTCGAATGAAAGACGGACAGGAAAATATATACTATGCGTGTGGGGATAGTGCTGAAAAAATTTCACGCATGCCTCAAATCGAGTCTGTTAAGGACGCGGGCTATGAAGTCTTGTTTTTAACCGACGGAATTGACGAATTCACAATAAAAATTTTAGCTGAATATGACAAAAAGAAATTCAAAAATATTGCATCTGATGATGTTAATTTAGAAGATGATGAAAAAAACAAGGAAACAGAAGAAAAATCCAAGCAACACGACAGTTTGTTTAAACTCATGAAAGAAAATTTAAAAGACAAGGTTTTGGAAGTTAAACTCTCAAATCGTCTGAAAAACGGCGCGGTTTGCCTGACAACATCCGGAGAAATGTCGATCGAGATGGAAAAAGTTTTAAACGCCATGCCAACAGCCAACCACAAAGTCAAAGCTCAAAGGGTTTTGGAAATCAACCCAAATCACCCCATATTTGAAAAACTTTGCGAGCTTGAGCGCTCAGACAAGGAAAAGCTAAAAGAATATTCCGAATTGCTATATGTTCAGGCGGCTTTGATTGAGGGGATTGCGCCCGAGGATCCGGTTGAGTTTGGAAATAAAATTTCAAAAATCATGGCCCAATAGACTTTGTTTTTTTAGTTGGAATCACCTTAATTTAATAAAAATTTGCGATTGGTTTGATTTATTTTCTGTTAATCTTTGCGATGTATAATTAATTGTGTGGTAAACTTTATATATTAAATTTTGTGGTGGTCGATATGTCAAGATATGGAAAAATTCAAGATAGTCCCAAAAAAACCTTTATACAAAACACGCTCTACACTCAAAATAGGGAAATCTCCTGGCTTAGATTCAATGAGCGGGTTTTGGACGAAGCTGCTGATCAAACTGTTCCGCTTTTGGAAAGGCTCAAGTTTATATCTATTTTCACAAGCAACCTGGACGAATTTTTTATGGTTCGGGTTGGGAGCTTAACTGATCTTTCCTTGCTGAAACAGCCGCCAATTGACAATAAAACCGGCAAAACTCCCTCAGAACAGCTAGCCAAAATATTCCAGGAAGTCCCGAGTCTATACGAAAAAAGATATAAGGTTTTTTCCCAGCTTGAAAGCGAACTTCGCCATCACGACATCTATAATTTGAATTATCAAGAATTGTCTAAAAAGGAAAAGGATCTCGCTAAAATATATTACAACGAGTATATAAAGCCGGTTTTGTCCCCTCAAATTATAGATGTTCGCCACCCCTTCCCCCACCTGCTAAACAACGAGTTATACATAATAACGCAATTAAAATCCAAATCCAAGGATATATTTTATGGTATACTCGCTATTCCCAACATGATTCCTAAAATTTTGACTCTTTCTAAAACAACATCCTTGAGATATATATTAACTGAAAATATACTATTTCAGTTCGTCCATCAACAATTTTCCATGTATGAAATGACGAAAAAATCCATAATACGAGTCACACGAAATGCCGACGTTAACCCGGACGATGAGCAGTATGACATTGAAGACGACTATAGACACCACGTCAAAAAAGTTTTAAAAACTCGAGCCAGGCTTCAACCGGTCAGGCTGGAATTTTATAACGATATATCATCCGAAATGTTAAACTTTTTGTGTCGAAATCTAAAATTAAAAAAGCAAAGGGTTTTTAGGTCGAAATCGCCTCTTTCAATGAAATATGTTTTTTCGCTTGGTGATAAAATATCAAAATCAACAAGAAAAATTTTGTCATATGAGCCTTTTTCTCCAGTAACCCCTTCTTTTATCAACCCAAACGAAAATATGCTTAAGCAAGTGATTAAAAATGACATACTCTTATTTTACCCATACCACAAAATGGACAGTTTTATTAGCTTAATTCGAGATGCAGCGCTTGATCCAAACGTCATATCCATAAAAATAACAATATATAGACTAGCGAATAATTCCAAATTGGTTGACTATTTAAAGCTTGCTGTCGAAAATAAAAAAGAGGTTGTTGCTTTAATTGAATTGCGCGCAAGATTTGACGAAGAGAGCAATATAAAATGGAGCAATGAGCTGGAGGAATCTGGGTGTAAAATTTTATATGGTTTTGAAGGATATAAGGTTCACTCTAAAATATGTCTTATAACAAGAAAAGATAAGAGTAAAATTCAATATATCACTCAAATCGGCACGGGAAACTATAACGAACAAACCGCGAAAATATACACAGATTTGTCGCTGATGACGGCGAATCGATCGATTGGGGAAGACGCCTGTTTGTTTTTCCAAAATATGTCGATATCCAATCTACACGGAGAATATGAACGCTTGCTTGTTTCCCCAAACAGCCTCAAAAACAAGATACTGGCGCTGATAGACGGCGAAATATCCCGAGGCAAAGCCGGAAATATATTTATGAAGATGAACTCCTTAACCGACATAGACATAATAAACAAGCTCTCCGAGGCTTCTGAAGCTGGCGTTGAAATCAAGCTAAACATACGCGGAATATGCTGCCTGCTGCCTGGAGTTCGAAAAAAAACTTCAAACATCGAAATAACCAGTATAGTTGGAAGATTTTTAGAACACCCCAGAATATATTGCTTTGGCAAAGGCATAGATGACGTTAAAATATATATAGGATCGGCCGACATGATGACAAGAAACACAGAAAAAAGAGTTGAAATTTTAGTCCCAATATTCGAAAAAACAATAAAGAGTCAAATTTTAGACATAGTTGATGTTATAAATAACGACAACGTTAAAGCAAGAAAAATCGCGCCAAACGGTGAACTGAAAAAAATTTTTAAAGCTCAAGACGCCCCCGATGTGGATAGCCAGGCTTATTTTTTAAATCAAGCTCAATCTTTTTTGAATAAAGAGCCGCCCCAGCGCAAGAACCTGATATATCAAATTAAAAGCAAAATAATGGATATGTTTAAAAAATAACTCAATATGACTGGATGTAATCAGCAAAAACAAAACCCACTCCCATAGGCGTTTGAGCAGCATACCAATCTCCATGGCGCCCAAGAATCATAATTTGATCTCCGTTTGAAAGCAGGCCGATGATTTTGGAATTTGTTGTTGCTTTATCTCGCAAATTTAAATTGCCGCTTCGTAGGTTGACGATTCCGGGATATGGAGCAGAGGTTCCTGTGAAGGACATCCCAAAATAGTCTGTCAGCGCTTGGGTTATGGTTTTTGCTATCTGATCCAAATTTCCCTTGATCCACCGGGCGTCCTCCAGGTTATCGTGATATGCGGTTTCAATTAAAATTCCGGGCGCTCGAGTCTTCCCAACCTCCCCCAAGCTTGTCGTGGGTATTGCGCGAACCAAGTTTGGATCCGGATAGATTTGTTTAAAATATTCAACTAAAATATCAGCAATTTTCTTTCCTTTTTCACTATATGGAGAATAATAGACTTGCGTCCCTTTTATTTGACCCGCGCTTTGCTCCGGAGCCGCGTTGGAATGAAGAGCCAAATGCAGATCATAGTCTCCCTCGTTTGACTCTCTGATCGAAGACGCCGCCGTCATCTGGGGCGTGTTGCGTTTATATCTGATCCCATTCGAGTTTAAATATGGCTCTAAAGCGTCCGCCAATCGGTTCATGACTTCCTCTTCCGTCCCTCCGTCAACATACAAATTTGCTTCCTGTGTTGATGGACTTAAATAAATTTTAGGCATAAAAACATCCTCCCAGTAATATAAAATCAACTAACTCACTATTATTATATTAAAAGAATAAAATTTTGTTTACTGGAGCGACATTTTAGAGAGGATACAATTTGTATAATTTGTTGGAGTTATATTTATTCCAAAAAAACAACGCAAAAACCAATTTGAACCGCCAGCTCACAACTAACTGTAATATCAAGCCTGCATCGAATGCTATGATTTTGTTTCCCTGCGTGATATTTTTATTATTGATATTTTTTTAATGTTGTGATATAATCTTGTGTTAGCGAGGTTAACTTGCGCGAAATTATTATAATCATAGCGTTTTAGCAAATCATCATTTTGTCGAAGGAGAAATTTTATATGAAAAACCTGGCCTACTATAATGGAAAAATCCAACCTGTTTCTGAGCTGAAAATTCCAATAACAGATCGAGCTGTGTATTTTGGGGATGGTCTATATGACGTTGTTCACGCCATAGATCAAAAAATTTTCGCACTAGATGAGCACATAGACAGATTTTATGACAGTTGTTCTCTTTTAAATATATCGTTCGATATGAAAAAAGATGAATTAAAAGAAATTATCAAACAATTGACTGAAAAAGAAAACAGCACTCACCAAAAAATATATTGGCAAGTTTCTCGGGGATCAGCTTTGAGAGACCACGCATTTCCAGATGATTCAAAGCCAAATTTGTTGATAATGGTCACAAATGATGCTATGAAAAATATGAATAAAATCAAATACAATCTAATTTTAGTTGAAGACACGAGATTTTTCCACTGTAATATAAAAACACTGAATTTAATACCTAATGTAATTGCATCTGAAAAAGCAAAACAATCTGGATGTCAGGAAGCTGTTTTGCATCGCGGAGAATATGTGACGGAGTGCGCGCATTCAAACATAGCAATCCTGAAAGACGGAGTTTTAAAAACCGCTCCTCTAAACAATTTAATACTGCCCGGAATAACCAGAGCCCACCTAATCGACATTTGCAACAAATTAAATATACCCGTTGTTGAAAAAGCCTTCACTATTGACGAACTCAAAGACTGCGACGAAGCAATCGTTTGCGCCAGCGGCTCATTGTTTATGGGGGTTAAAACACTAGATGGGGAAAAAATTGGCGGAAAAAATTCAACTCTACTACAAAAATTGCAAAAAACATATGAACAAAAAATTATCGATGAATGCGGCAAAAGTTTGCTAGAATAAAAAATATTTAAATTATTACAATAAAATTAGCTTCGCCTAGGCCAAAAGATCTTCATGTGATTTAAATTGAAGATTTTTTGGCTTTTTAGTATAAAAAATCCCAATTGGATAAAAAATAAAACTAATTCAAAAATATAAGGGAGCGTTTTTTGTGATAATTTCTTTAATTCGGGCGATTATTTTATACACACTTATTATTTTTGCTATACGATTGATGGGAAAACGGCAAATCGGCGAACTTCAACCCGGAGAACTCGCAATAACAATACTCATTTCCAACATAGCAGTCCTCCCAATTGAAAACATAGATGTTCCGCTGATTCTGGGCGCAGTCCCCATACTGACGCTTGTTTGCTTCGAGCTGCTTCTTTCGATTTTGAGCATGAAGAGCAGCAAATTGAGAACAATTCTTTCCGGAAAGCCGATTTTTGTCATTGAAAATGGGAAAATAAATCAAAAGGCGATAAATTCCCTCAGGTTCACCATCGACGACCTAACAGAGGGCTTGAGGAGCTGCGAAGTTTTCGACATATCTCAAGTTGCATACGCCATAGTTGAAACCAACGGAACCATGAGCGTTGTCAAAAAATTTCAGTCTCAAAATGTGACGCCAAAAATGCTAAAACTAGAGAACCAGCAGACAATAATACCCATGGTCATAATTTCTGATGGAAAAGTTGTGGAAGATAATTTAAAGGAAATAGGTTTGACAAGAAAATGGCTGTTTGACAAACTAAAAAAAGAAAATTTAAGCGCAGACAATATATTTATCATGACCGCGGACAACAATGAAAAAACATTCATCGCCCTAAAGGAGAATTCGAAATGAAAAGAATAGTCACAGTGATAATTATTTTCGCAATTTTAATATTATCCAGTATATATTCAATATTATACACAAATGCAAAATGCAATGAAATAATCGAATATGCAGAAAAAACTAAAAGTCTGATTGAAATTTGCGATATGGAAAATGCACAAAAAGAGCAGGAAAACCTTGAAAATGTTTGGAACAATCATGAAAAAACCATGAAACTATATCTTCGAAGAACCAATTTGGATGAGATAAACCACGAAATGAGCGGATTATCAGAGCTTATAAAGCTTGAAGATCAAACAGAATCCGGAAAGGCCCTGGATTTAATCATTCAATATTGCTATCAAATAATTGAGGATGAGCAGCCAACTATATTTAATATATTATAAATACTCAAAGTTTTTTGAGTTCATTCATAAATTCTTCAACAGATGAAAATTCATAATAAACAGACGCAAATCTTATATATGCAACTATGTCAATTTTTTTCAATTTTTTCATTGTTATTTCAGCAATTTTATTCGATGGAACTTCCTCCGCAAAAACACTCGCCAGCTCATTTTCAACCTCACAAACAACGTTTTTTAATATATTCAAATCAACGCGCCTTTTTCCAAACGCAATGATTAACCGAGCAACCAGTTTATCCCTGTCAAACCTCTGCCGCGAACCATCTTTCTTCATAACCAAAATTGGAATTGACTCAACAGCCTCATATGTTGTGAACCTGCCCGAACATTTCAAGCATTGCCTTCTTCGACGGGTTGACCTTCCATCAGACGTTGAGCGAGAATCTAAAACCCTGCTCTCCTTGCTTTTGCAATATGGACATAACATAAAATACTCCCTGAGTGTCAAGATATTTTAAGTATATCTAATTTTTTTTAATATGTTAAACTTTATTCTAATATTATATTTTCTAAAGAATTATCATATTTTAAATTAAATAACATATTGAAAACTTTACTGGAAATTAAACAGCATTGCAGCTCCAATCAATCCAGCGTCATTTCCCAACTTGGCCGATATAATTTTACAACGATTTCGAGAATGTCTCGCATAATCTTCTTTATCAAAAATCTCTTGAAGAGGCTCGATCAACAATTTCCCAACCATGCTGACCCCCCCTCCAACACACAAAACCTGAGGTTGAAATATATTGACAACATTAACAAGCCCTGCTGCAAGATCAGAAATAAACATTTCAACAACTTTTTTTGCGGCTTTGTCTCCTGAAACGGCGCAATCAAAAACATTTTTTGCGTTGATTTTGTGATTTTTGTTATAAATATCCCACATTTTGCTGTCCCTAAATTCATCCATAACCTCCATAGCAGTCCTAATAATGCCTGTTGCAGATGCATAGGTTTCAAAACAACCAACACGACCACAATTACAAGGCCGCCCGCCTTTTTTGAGCACAATGTGGCCAATTTCTCCGCCGTTAAAGTTAAAACCGTGATAAATCTTATTGTTCAGGATCACTCCCCCGCCAACGCCCGTTCCCAACGTTATGACGATAATGGTGTGGAATCCGCGGCCAGCTCCGCATATAAATTCTCCTAAAGCTGCAGCGTTTGCGTCATTGTCAATATAGACAGGCTTTTTCAACCTGCTTCCCAACATTTGTGCAATATGTACATTTCTATAGTTGAAATTACAAGAGTATTCAATAATTTTCGACCTGGTGTTTATCGTCCCTGGAATGCCAACTCCTATGCTTTGTATGTCGTTCATTGTCAGGCCAGATTTTTTCAAAGTTCTATGAACAAGATTTGCTATGTCATCAGACAAAACTTTGGGGGATTTAGGTAAATTAGTTTTGCAACTGCACTTAGCGCGTATTTTAAAGTCCTCACCAACAACAGCCGAAACAACATTTGTTCCTCCCAAATCAATTCCAACATAATATTTCATCAAAATATCCTCCCAAGTAAAAAAACTAAAATCTAATTTTCTCCGCTCAAGTCAAATTTTTTCCACAAATTACCATGCAATTTCAACAAAATTATCTAGCTAAAACTGAATTTGTTTAGCAAAATTGCCTAAACTGTTTAAAAAGACAAAAATAAATGACAACAGAAAGGGCAATTGTTAAAATGCACAACAATAAAGTTAAAATCAGCGGAATCAACACTTCTAGTTTAAAAGTCCTGACTGAAAAAGAAAAAAAATCTCTGCTGTTAAAAATAAAAAACAATGATAACCCCACAAAAGCGAGAGAAAAGCTCATAAAAGGCAATCTAAAATTGGTCTTGAGCGTTGTTCAAAGATTTTCAACACGAGGAGAAAACATGGACGACCTATTCCAGGTTGGATGCATCGGCCTAATCAAGGCTATCGATCGGTTTGACACAACACAAAACGTCAGATTTTCAACATACGCCGTTCCCATGATCCAAGGCGAGTTGCGTCGATATCTTCGGGATTATTGCAGCGTTAAAGTTTCAAGATCCCTAAAAGACATAGCGTATAAAGCGATGAAAATTAAGGAAGCCTTTATAAATAAAAACAACCGCGAACCAACTTTTGAAGAAATAACCAAACAACTCAAAGAATCCAGAAAAAACATACTCATGGCGCTAGAATCAGTTGTCGACCCTGTTTCGCTATATGAGCCAATATACTCCGACTCCCACGACACAATATATGTTATGGATCAAATCGGCAATCAATCCAACGAACAAAGCTGGCTGAACGAAATGCTGATCAAAAAAGCCATCTCAGACCTAACAGAACGTGAAAAAAAGATACTGTCCTTGAGATTTATGGCTGGAAAGACGCAGGTTGAAGTCGCAAAAGAAATAGGAATCTCGCAGGCCCAAGTCAGCAGGCTCGAAAAAAACGCACTAAATTCAATAAAATCCCAAGTCAACTAGAGAGTGCTTTTTAAATAATTCAACGACCCGCCAGCCAAGATAATGTCGCGATCTCTGCCACAAAGATTGTGTTTAACTTTTATTTTTATACCCAAAGTTTTATTCAGTAAAGAAATTTCACATCCTCTTTGAATGCAACTTCTCAAATCCAAAAACTCAAGCTCATCCCCTTGGTTTATGCTGTTATAGTCGTCAAAGTCAAAAAACGTTAGCGGCAATATGCCAGCATTTATTAAATTCGCTTCGTGTATTCTGGCAAAACTTTTTGCTATAACAACTTTAACTCCCAAATACAGCGGAACAAGCGCCGCATGCTCACGCGAAGACCCCTGCCCATAGTTCACTCCTCCAACTATCACGCCATTTCCTGCTTTTTTAGCGCGCTCCGGAAACGAAGGATCCAAAACTTCAAAACAAAACTGAGATAAATAAGGAATATTTGAACGATATGGCAAAATCTTCGAGCCAGCGGGCATAATATGATCTGTCGTTATGTTGTCATCAACCTTTAAAACAACCTTCGCTCTTAGGTCATCAGCAAGCTCATCCGAAACTGGGAAAGGTTTTATGTTTGGCCCTTTAAAAATCTCAAGCCTAGCAGATTCTTCAGGCTCTGCCGGCGGCTCAACCATGTTGTCATTAATTATGAAAAGTTCGGGCATCTTAAAGCCAGGCCCATCCCCCAACTCAACAGGATTTGAAAGAACGCCTTTTATCGCAGAATACACAGCAACCTCGGGAGAAACCAAATATATTTTGGCGTCTTTAGTTCCGCTTCGGCCAAGAAAATTTCGGTTAAAAGTCCTGAGAGAAACACCGCAAGAATTAGGAGACTGCCCCATTCCTATACACGGACCGCATGCGCTTTCCAAAATTCTCGCCCCCGCATCAATCATATCCGCAAGCATGCCGTTTCTTGCAATCATTGTCAAAACCTGCTTCGACCCCGGCGCTATCGACAGTGAAACATCGGGATGAACCTTCTTACCTTTGAGTATATGCGCAACTTTCATCATGTCTGTTAGTGAAGAATTAGTGCACGAGCCTATACAAACCTGATCAACTTTTAAGCCGCTAACTTCGGAAACAAGCTTAACATTATCCGGAGAATGCGGGCAGGCAACCATTGGCTCAAGCGAACTCAAATCTATGTTGATAACATCATCGTAAACAGCGTCCAAATCCGCAAGCAGCGAAGTCCAGTCCTGCTCCCTGCCTTGCGCCTTCAAAAAGCCATATGTGATTTCGTCCGAAGGAAATATTGAAGTCGTTGCCCCTAATTCAGCCCCCATGTTTGTTATGGTTGCGCGTTCCGGAACGGACAAAGAAACGATCCCTTCTCCGCCATATTCAATTATCCTTCCAACGCCGCCTTTAACCGTCATAATCTGCAAAACTTTTAATATTATGTCTTTAGCGCTGACCCACGAACCAAGCGACCCGGTTAAATTAACCCTGACAATTTCAGGCATTGTTATATAGTATGGTTTGCCAGCCATAGCACACGCAACGTCAAATCCACCGGCGCCAAAAGCAAGCATTCCAATTCCACCTGCAGTTGGCGTGTGGCTGTCTGATCCAATCAAAGTTTTCCCCGGCTTGCCAAAGCGCTCTAGATGAACCTGATGGCAAATCCCATTTCCAGGTCGAGAAAAATATATTCCATACTTTTTAGCAACACTCGCGATATACTTGTGGTCGTCGGCATTCATAAAACCAGATTGCAGCGTGTTGTGATCAATATACGCAACACTTTTTTCAGTCCTAACCCGATCAACTCCAAGCGCCTCAAATTGCAAATATGCCATCGTCCCAGTTGCGTCCTGAGTCAAAGTTTGGTCTATTCTTAGGGCAATTTTCTCCCCTCGCTTCATTTCAGAAGAAACAATATGTTTCTTGATAATCTTCTCAGCTATCGTCAATCCCACAACAACATCTCCGATCTTAAAAACACTTGGAATACATTTTATATCATAAATTTAGTTATGTCAAGTCATATTAACAATAAAAATCAAAAAAATTTATGAGTTTACAATTTATGGTGTTACATCAAGAAAAAATCACCAATTGTATTATAAAATTGGGTCATATTTGTCACAATAACCCTCTCTTTCTAAAATATCAGACTTCTTTTTTTAAAACTCAACAAATTCCAATATGATTGATTCTGTTATAAAAAACAACGCAAAAATAAATCAAAGCGCCGCCGTCTCACAACCAACTGTAATATTAAATCTTTTCCAAGCCTCCGTCTTTTTGCGAAATCTCCTTAACGAGCGGTAGCAAAGCATCCGCAAGAATTGCCCTAATTCAAGGCATTTACCTACCACTTGTTATTGGCATTTTGAGAAAGTCTGGGCATTTTGAACTAGACTACATCGCATGGTTGATGGTGGGCTGACGGCGCTTAAACCGATTTGATCTTTGTTTTTTTAAGAATCTGCTTGAGGACGGCTTGATTTGAGGATTTTTTTAAAATTAAAGTCTGAATATTTGCAGCAAAAGGATTAATGTAACAAATATAACCCAAATCAACATTTCCTAAATTTTTAAAAAATTTTTGTTTTCGATCTTGTTTATTTGAATCCACCACCTCTTTTTTTACGTGGAATAATCTTTGAAATCTTATGTATATAATGAAGATGAATGAAATTTTTCATTGTTCGAAGTTAATTTTGAGGTGAGGCGCCAATGAAGCGGGCAAAATTAGAAAGCAAAAAACAAACATTAATCTCTATAGCATATTTTTCCACAATTATTCTAATAGTTATTGTTGTTGTTAAATATATAATACCGTTTTTCATGCCATTTGTCATTGGATTTTCCATCGCCATTATTCTAAAGCCAATATCTAAAGCAATTTGCAAACAGAACAATACTAAATGTAGAATTTGTGGAACGCTGGTAATAATATTGACATATATATTAGCCACATTTTTACTTTTTTTTACTGGCAGCAAAATGGTCGAAGCAATTCAATTTTTTTGCAGTTCACCTAATAATGCATATGAAAATTATATTCTACCATTTATATCAAAAATCAACGAAATGACAATTTCTATAACATATCAGTTTTTTCCAAATTTAACGGATAAAACAAGTGAAATATTAAATTTAATCACCAAAGGAATCAATCAAACCATATATTCCATGTCTGAGTCATTAATATTTTGGATCATTCACATTAGTATGAGTATACCTAATTTTTTAATCGGACTTATGTTTTCAATAATGTCATCCATATTTGTAAGCTCAGATTATGCAAACATTATGTCATTTTTAACAAAATTACTGCCAGAAAATAAAAGATCTTTGTTGTTTATGACAAAAATATATACGATTAACACTGTTTTAAAATATATAAAAGCTTATTTAATACTAATGTTTTTAACTTTTATTGAATTAATCATTGGTTTTTCGATAATAGGCATAAAAAACCCAATAGGCATAGCCGCCCTAACCTCCCTTTGCGACACAATTCCCCTAATCGGATCTGGAATTGTCATTTTACCGTGGTGTTTAATATCCTTTGCAACCGGGAATTTACAACTTGCCGCAGGGTTAATAATACTAAATATAATAATAAGCGTTGTCAGAAGTTTTCTAGAACCAAAAATCCTGGGAAAACAACTGGGACTTCATCCTCTAGCCACATTGATGTTGATATATATTGGAATCAAATTATTCGGTATCCTGGGTATGATTTTTCTTCCAATGGCAACTCAAATATTCATATTATTGTATAAATCACAACACCAATCAACAAATGCCATATCTTCAAAATAATATATACTGCAGTAAAAAATAATCAGGCATTTTTAAAAATAGTCATAAAATAAATTTAAATTTGCACTTGACATAAACAAACAAATGCTGTATAATCGTGTCTGTGTGTATGTGTCGTCATTCATTTTTGATATTTTTCGACAGGAGTTTTTTAAGTTATGTTTATGAGTTTTAAAAAATTTATTTCTGCTTTTATGTCCGTTTTATGCGTTGGGATTGCTTTTGCTGGTCAAGCTGATGCTGCTAAGAGTGCTTATTCAAGCGATGCGCGTGTCGTGGCTGAAGTTGAAAAATTTAACAAAGAAAAGTTGCATAGGTTGCAAAAATATATTGAGCAGATAGGGCCCAAGAGTCCGATAACCAATGATTTAAAAGTTTTATATAATAAATTGAATGATTTGGTCGTCTCAGACATAAAACTCGCTCTGGAGCTAAACGAGCCATACAATTGCGATTTTCCCTCGTCAAAAATTGGACATCAACTGGGTCGACTATTTGGATTTTTAGACATAATAAACCGAGAATACACTCAGGACACTTTCACTGCCGAGATGCGTTCTTTTTCAATAATTAAATTTTTAATTAGAAGCGTGGATCAAATCGGTGTCTAAAATATTGGAACAGGGTGAGTGGCGCACGCCCTAAATCTACTCACCCCTTCCCCACAGATTCTGCGTATATATAGCAACGCCAGCGGGATTATGATATGGCTATTCATGGCATTTACCCTAGTTTATTTTTTGGAATATTTTAGATAGATGCACCATATCTTTCAGTCCGGCGGAAATCGTTGCTACAACTATAATATGTTTATGAATTAGAATTTGCTAAATTTAAATTATTACGTTTTGTATATGTATCTTGCTATTTTTGAGTATATTTTTAATTTTTTGTATTAAATTATCATATACAGATTAAATTATATATAAATTAACAGTTTTTAAATTATTCAACTTGAAGGGAGTTCCTTTATGAATTATTCACACGAAGTGGAAAATATGTGTGTTGTTAGAAAGGGGCCATGCAACGGCCCTGCGCCAATTCCTGAAGAAGGAAAGTGGGTTAAAGCATATCAAATATCAGATATATCAGGATTTTCTCATGGAGTTGGATGGTGCGCTCCGCAGCAAGGCGCGTGTAAATTAACTTTAAACGTCAAAAACGGGATAATTGAAGAAGCTTTGGTTGAGACGATTGGCTGTTCAGGCATGACGCACTCTGCTGCTATGGCGGGGGAAATTTTGCCAGGAAAAACCTTGCTCGAAGCCCTAAACACCGATTTGGTTTGCGATGCCATAAACGTCGCCATGCGAGAAATATTTAAGCAACTAGCGTATGGGAGAACACAAACTGCGTTTTCAGAAGGTGGGTTGCCAGTTGGTGCTGCCCTTGAGGATCTTGGCAAGGGCTTGAGATCTCAAGTTGGAACAATTTTTGGGACCAAATGCAAAGGTGTTCGATATCTAGAAATGACTGAGGGTTATATACTGGAGATTGGCTTGAAAAATGATCAACCTATTGGATATAAATTCGTTCGTGTTGGAAAAATGCTTGAAGACATTCGAAGCGGAATTGACCCCAAACAGGCCTATGAACAAAATATATCGACATATGGGCGCTATGATGAAGCCGAAAAATATATAGACCCGCGAAATCAATGATCAAAGAAGGAGCTTGAGGTTATGGCTAATTTTGAAAATAAAGAAAGAAGAATGCCTAAAATTAAGGCTTGTCTTGAAAAATATGGGATTGATTCTTTAGATTCTGCAAATGAGTTGTGTCTGTCAAAAAACATAGACTGCGAAAAAATAGTTAAAGGGGTCCAGCCCATAGCGTTTGACAATGCTGTTTGGGCGTATGTTCTTGGGACGGCTGTTGCTTTGAAGAAAAATTGCAAAACAGCGTCTGAGGCTGCGAAGTTTATTGGAATTGGCTTGGAGGCATTTTGCATCCCTGGCTCTGTTGCGGAGGAAAGACACGTTGGCCTGGGTCACGGAAACCTAGGCGCTATGCTGCTTGATGATAGCACAAAGTGCTTTTGTTTTTTGGCAGGGCATGAATCTTTCGCTGCTGCTGAAGGGGCAATTGGGATAGCTAAAACTGCAAATAAAGCGCGCAAAATTAAACTCAGAGTAATACTAAACGGACTTGGCAAGGATGCGGCATTTATAATTTCCAGAATAAACGGGTTCACTTATGTCAAGACCGAATTCGATTATTTAACAAATGAGTTGAAAATAGTTGATGAAGTGAAATATTCTGATGGTGAACGAGGTTTTGTTAGATGCTACGGCTCGGACGACGTCAGGGAGGGCGTTGCGATTTTGCGACATGAAGCTGTTGACGTTTCTATAACGGGAAATTCAACCAATCCAACGCGTTTCCAACATCTGGTCGCCGGAACATACAAAAAGTGGTGTTTGGAAAATGGATTTAAATATTTTTCTGTTGCTTCGGGCGGCGGAACCGGGAGAACGCTTCATCCCGATAACATAGCTGCGGGCCCCGCTTCATATGGTTTGACCGACTCTATGGGCAGGATGCATGGAGACGCCCAGTTTGCGGGCTCGTCTTCGGTTCCTGCGCATGTTGAAATGATGGGCCTAATTGGAATGGGAAATAACCCTATGGTTGGGGCAACGGTTGCTTGTGCTGTTTCGGCATATAAAGCAAATGTTTCAGTTTAAACTCCCGTTTTGGCTTTATAAAAATAGAGGGGTTGCGGATTGCGACCTTTTTATTTTTGAAAACCAATCAAGTTTTTATTGTTATGTCACAAATTTACAATAACTATATAATTAACACGACACAACAGAAAAAATTGGAGGTTTGTGAATTTTGATTGAACTAAGCAACATAAGCAAGATATACAATGGAAATTTTATTTTTAAAGATATTACGGTTAGTATTATAGATAAAGATAAGATTGGACTCGTTGGAAGCAATGGAGCAGGAAAATCCACCTTGCTAAAGATAATATGCGGCCAGGAATATCCGGATAGTGGCCAAATTTCAATCAGCGATAAAATTAAAATTGGGTATTTGGCTCAAAACAGCGGATTAAAAGCGAGTAACACGATTATTTCTGAAATGCGCGCGGTTTTTAAAGAAATATTTGACATAAAGCAACAAATGGAAGAAATGGAAAAAGAGGCGTCAAAAACCAAGCTGCTATCTGAAAAATATTCAAATTTGCAAACAATATATGAACAAAGTGATGGATATTCTATTGAATTTAAAATAAAAAATATATTAAATGGCATGGGGTTTGAAAATGTTCCACTATCAACAAAAATTAACACTTTAAGCGGTGGTGAAAAAACTCGGTTGGCGCTTGCTAAACTGCTGCTTGAGCAACCGACTTTTTTGGTCTTGGATGAGCCAACCAATCACCTCGACTTTAAAACGCTGGCATGGCTTGAAAGTTATATAAATGAAAAATTTACCGGAACTGTTTTATTGGTGTCACACGACAGGTGGTTTTTGGATAAGTGCGTTGACAAAATATGGGAAATTGAAAGCAAAACGCTACACACATACAAAGGAAATTATTCGAATTATGCCATCTTAAAAAAATCCACATATGAAAAAAATTATCGAGATTATCAAAAACAACAAAAAGAAATCGAAAAATTAAGAGAATATGTTAGCAAAAACAAAGCTAGAGCATCAACTGCAAAATTAGCAAAAAGCAGGCAAAAAATTTTAAATAAGATGGAAATTGTTGAAAAGCCTAATAATGTTAAAAACATTCCGAATATAATTTTCACATTTGATTTAAAGCCATACAACAATATACTTGACGTCAAAAACATGAACATTACGGTTAGTAATAATAGCCGTTCAAAAACACTTTTTTCGAATTTGAATTTACATATACACAGAGGAGAAAAGCTTGCTATTATCGGGGAAAATGGAATTGGAAAATCTTCATTTTTAAAGGCAATTCAGGGCCTTATTCCCCACGGCGGACAGGTGAAATGGGGCCAAAATGTCAAAATAAGCTACTATAGACAGGACCTGTCGAATCTAAACCCCAATCATTCGGCTTTAGATGAGATGTCGGGCCGCAATCCCAAAATTTCTGAGCTGGAAATTCGAAAACAATTGGCAAAAGTTCAAATAATTTCTGAAAATGCTTTGAAAAATGTTGGAGATTTAAGCGGCGGCGAAAAGGCAAGGCTTTGTTTTGCGATAATCATGATGGAAAAGCCGAACGTTATGATACTTGATGAGCCGACAAATCATCTGGATCTTGAGACCAGGGAAGTTTTGGAAAGCGCCCTAATTAAATATGAAGGCACGTTGATCATAGTTTCGCACGATCGATATATGCTTGATCGCGTTCCAACCAAAATCATGAAGTTAAACCCAGGCAATGCTGAAATTATTGAGGGAAAATTTTCTGACCTGATTGGGAACGAAAAATTAAATTCGACTAATCTTGAAAATTTTAGAAAATCCTCTCCCGCAAATCAAAATAAATCCAGAAAAAAACGAGTTGATAGAGCGAAAAAAAGAGCTATGTCAAAAGAGTTGGAGCAAAAAATATCTGACACAGAGACAAAAATAAAAGAATTGGAAGCGCAAATTGCCTCTCCTGATGTATATACTGACTACACGCTCATAAACGATAAATGTTTGGAACTTGAAAATGCAAAAAAAGAATATGAGAAATATTTTGAAATGTGGGCAAATATAACAGAACAAGACGATTAAAAATGTTTTACTTCAAATTTTTTATATGCTTTGATTTTGCACATAAAGTGAATTTTAAAAAATTAAAAGATATTTTTATTAAAAGTTTTGATTTTAATGCGTTTTTGGTGTATAATAGTTTGTGATGCAAATATTAGTGGGTATTATCACTACGGGCGTCTTGAATTTTTCAAGAAGATTTGAGTTTTTGGAGGATTGCGTACATGAAAATATATAATACACTCAGTAGAAAAATTGAAGAATTTCATCCCATAAATTCCGAAGAAGTCACAATGTATTCTTGCGGTCCAACAGTATATAATTACATTCATATCGGAAATGCTCGTCCAATTATAATTTTTGATTGCTTTAGAAAATATCTTGAATATAGAGGATATAAAGTGAAGTTTGTCCAAAATTTTACTGATATTGACGATAAAATAATAAAAAAGGCGAATGAAGAGAACCAAACCGCTGAAATAATTGCCAAAAAATATATAGAAGAATATGAAAAAGACGCCGCTGGGCTCGGGGTTAGTCCTCCAACAATCGCCCCGAAAGTCACGAAATCAATCGACATAATCCTTAAAATGGTTGAAAAATTAATATCCAGCGGCCATGCATATGAAGCTGGCGGTGACGTTTATTTTAAAACCGAGTCATTTAAAAAATATGGTGAATTATCTAATATTCAGATCGAAAATTTATTAGTTGGTCAAAGAATTGAGATTAATTCATTAAAAAAAAGCCCGTTGGATTTTGCTCTCTGGAAAGCCTCAAAACCCGGTGAGCCGTATTGGAAATCGCCTTGGGGAAATGGCAGGCCAGGATGGCACATTGAGTGTTCTGCTATGGCAGTTAATTATTTAGGCAAGACCATCGACATACACTGCGGAGGCCAGGACTTAATATTCCCGCATCATGAAAATGAAATCGCGCAAAGTGAGTGTTCAACAAATGCTAAATTCGCCAACTATTGGATGCATAATGGATATATTAACATAGACAATGAAAAAATGTCTAAATCTAAAGGGAATTTTTTAACAGTGCGGGAAATTGCTGAAAAACACGGATATTCTCCAATAAGGTATATGATGCTTCAAGCTCACTATAAAACGCCAATCAACTATTCTGACGAGATGATTGACCAATGCAAGGCCTCTTTAAACAGGATTTTGACGTTTAAAGAAAATTTGGGATTTTCAATCAGCAGGTCAAATTCAGGGACAATTTCGAAAAAAGATGAACAAACCATAAAAAAATATAGAGACGACTTTATTCGAGTTATGGATAATGATTTCAACACAGCGGATGGAATTTCGATAATTTTCGAATTTATTCGAGATATGAATAAATATGTCTCTGGCTCTAGACCAACCTCTAGAGAGCACTTGCAATTAATTAAAGACTTGTTTGAAGAATTAACCAATATATTGGGAATTGCTCAAAAATGCAATTTAAACCCCCAAATCCCAGAAAAAGTTTTAGATCTGTTTGAAAAAAGAAAAATAGCCAGAAAAAATAAAGATTTTCAAACTGCTGATCAATTGCGCGAAGAAATTGAAAATTTAGGATTTTTAGTTGAAGAAACTCGACAAGGAAGCCGAATATTGCCTAAAAGGTGATATTTTTAATTAATTTATATATTGTTGATATAAAAGCATTAAAACATAAGGAGTATGTTGATTTATGAAAGTGATAAAATTTATACTAATTACTGTTTTGCTGGTGGGTTGCGTTTTCACAGCAGGATGCAAAAAAAGTCAAAAATCATCGAGCAGTTCAGCTAGCTCATCAAGTTCAAATGACAAATCAACCGCAAGCTCGCTTGTAACTGAGGGAAAAATCGAAAATCAATTGGCCCTTCCCCAAAAAGGCGAACAAATCGCAGTTTTTCACGTCAAAAATTATGGAACATTCAAATGCAGGTTGTTTCCGCAAGTTGCCCCAAAAGCGGTTCAAAATTTCATTGGCCTTGCTCAAAATGGAAAGTATGATGGCGTTAAATTTCACAGGGTTATCGAAGATTTTATGATTCAAAGCGGCGGCAACAGCGACAGCATATATGGCAGCGGATTCAACGTTGAACTCAATCAGTCGCTTCACCACTTAAAAGGAGCTCTCTGCGCAGCAAGAACAAGCAGCCAAACTTCAGGCCAATCATCGCAGTTTTATATCGTCTCGAGCAACAATGGAAAAACAGCTGATCTAGATGCCGTTGCTGACCATATTAATCAAGAATATAAAAAAAGGGGCTCAAAAATAACGCTGGAATATAGCGATGATGTCAAAAATAAATACGCAGAAGTTGGGGGATATCCTTGGCTGGACATGCAGTATACGGTTTTTGGCCAGGCTTTTGAGGGCTTGGATATTGTTGATAAAATCTCAAATTGTCCAAAGAGTTCTAAATTATCTTCAACAGGCGAAAATTCAGTTCCAGATCCTGAAATTATCTTGGAAAAGGTTGAAATAGTTGTTTATTAAAAAATAAATTACATAAATCGAATATTTATATGGAAATCAGGTATTTTTATGTCTAGAAATAAAAGTCAAAAATATAATAATGATAGTATAAAATCTCTAAAAGGCGCAGATCGTGTTAGGAAACGTCCTGGCGTCATTTTTGGGTCGGACGGAATCGAAGGCTGTCAACATTCAATCTTTGAAATCCTCTCAAACTCGATTGACGAAGCCAGGGAGGGCCATGGAACCAAAATCAATATCACAAAATTCGACGACGGATCAATTGAAATAGAAGACTTTGGGCGCGGAATTCCTGTCGATTTTAACAAGGCTGAAAACAAATATAACTGGGAGTTGGTCTTTTGCGAGTTATACGCAGGTGGAAAATATAACACAAATAGTGCACAAAACTATGAGTACTCTCTTGGGCTTAACGGCTTAGGCCTCTGCGCAACTCAATATTCCTCTGAGTATATGGATGTTGAAATATATCGAGATCAAAAAAAATTCACACTACACTTTGAGCATGGCGAGAACATTGGCGGCCTAAAATCTGAAAAAACTTCCCGCCAGCAAACCGGAACCAAGATCAAATGGAAGCCCGACATCCAAGTTTTCACCGACATAGCAGTTCCTGATGAATATTTTGAAAATGTTTTAAAGCGCCAAGCAATCGTCAATAATGGTCTGTTATTTGTGTATAAAAATTCCCAAACAACAAAAGAATTTTTCTATGAACAAGGAATAAAGGACTATGTTGAAGAATTAATCGGCGAACATGGCCTTTCTTCTGTCATATATTGCAATTCAGAGCGAAAGGGCAAAGACAGGGCGGATAAACCGGAATATAAAGTCAAACTCGCTTGCGCTTTTGCATTTTCAAATCGTGTGAAATTGATGGAATACTATCACAATTCCAGCTGGCTGGAGCATGGAGGATCACCCGAGAGAGCAGCAAAACAGGCTTTCATCTCACAAATTAACAATTTTTTGAAAAAAAACAATAAATATAACAAAAATGAAAGCAAAATCACCTTTTCCGACATCGAAGACTGCCTAGTTTTTGTTTCTTCATCATTTTCAACTCAAACTTCATATGAAAATCAAACTAAAAAATCCATCACTAATCGATTTATATATGAAGCTATGTTGGATTTTTTAAAACACAATTTGGAGGTTTATTTCACAGAAAATCCAATAGAGAGCGAAAAAATAGCTAATCAAATTTTAGTTAACAAACGCAGCAGAGAAAAAGCCGAAAAAACAAGGCTCAACTTGAAAAAAACGCTTTTGGGAAGTGTTGATTTAGTTAACAGAATTCATAAATTTGTGGATTGTCGAAGTAAAGATAAAAGTTTGCGAGAATTATATATTGTTGAGGGGGATTCAGCACTCGGGGCATGTAAACAAAGCAGAGACGCAAATTTTCAAGCAATCATCCCGGTTCGTGGAAAAATTTTGAATTGTCTCAAATCCGACTATGATAAAATATTCAAAAATGAAATAATCAGCGACATTATTAAGGTTTTGGGATGTGGGATTGAGGTCAGATCCAAAACAAATAAAAATCTTGCAAACTTCGATATCGACAACTTAAAATGGAGCAAAGTCGTCATATGCACCGATGCTGATGTCGACGGATTTCAGATCCGAACCCTGATTTTAGCCATGATATATCGCCTAACTCCAACTCTGATCAAAAAAGGTTTTGTATATATTGCACAATCACCGCTTTTTGAAATAAAAACTAAATCTAAAACATATTTTGCATATAATGAACAAGAAAAAGTCGATATACTCGAAAAAATATGTCAAAACAAAGAAAAATATGACATCAACAGATCCAAAGGACTTGGTGAAAATGAGCCAGACATGATGTGGCTGACGACTATGTGTCCCCAAACGCGGCGATTGATCAAGATCACCCCAGAAGAAGCGAAAAAAACTGCCAAAATGTTTGATTTGATGCTCGGGGATGACCTTCAAGGCAGGAAGGATTTTATTTTCAAATTTGGTAATAATTATATTAATCAAGCGGATATTTCATAATATATATTAAATTTTGGAGAGAAAAAATGAAGAGGAAAAAATTCGAAAATCACAAATCGGCTTCGATGGACAATGCATATATCGAGGGAGCTGGAATTGTTGAAAATCAGCCAATAACTCAAACTCTGGAAAAAAACTATATGCCCTATGCAATGAGTGTTATTTTATCGCGAGCGCTTCCCCAAATCGATGGATTTAAGCCCTCTCATCGCAAATTATTATATACTATGTATAAAATGGGCCTTTTGAATGGAAAATTAACAAAAAGCGCAAATATTGTTGGCGCCACTATGAAATTAAACCCTCATGGAGACGCCGCGATATATGAAACCATGGTTCGTCTTTCAAGGGGATATCAAGCTTTGCTGCATCCATATATTGAAAGCAAGGGAAATTTTGGCCGATTTTACTCAAGAGACATGGCCTACGCGGCCTCAAGATATACAGAAGCAAAACTTGCTCCAATTTGCAACGAACTTTTTGGTGAAATTGACCAAAATTCTGTTGATCTAGTTCCAAACTATGACAACACAACAACCGAACCGAGCCTTTTGCCAACAAAATTTCCATCAATTCTTGTCAACTCAAACGTTGGAATCGCAGTTTCTATGGCCTCATCCATATGTCCATTTAATTTGACTGAAGTTTGCAAAACAACTATAAAGTCGATTAAAAAATGTGATTTTGATATATTAGAGACACTTCAAGGCCCAGATTTTCCCGGCGGAGGATTTTTGATTAGAGATGAAGCTGCCCTGAAAAAAATATACAAAACCGGCAAAGGGTCGATAAAAATTCGCAGCAGATATATATTTGACGCACAAAATAATTGCATAGACGTCACTGAAATCCCGTATACAACGACTGTTGAAGCAATTATTGACAAAATAGTTGAATTAATTAAACAAAATAAGATTAAAGAAATTTCCGACATTAGAGATGAAACAGATTTAAACGGCCTGAAATTGACGATAGACCTAAAAAGAGGCGCCAACCCAGACAAATTGATGCTAAAATTATTTAAATATACGCCACTTGAAGATTCATATTCGTGTAATTTTAATATTTTAGTTGACGGTTCACCCAGAGTCATGGGAGTCGAAAATATAATAAAACAGTGGCAAAAATTCAGACACAACTGCGTTAGGCGCCGGACAGAATTTGAGCTAGACAAAAAAGAAAGAAAGCTGCATTTAATTAAAGGATTAAACAAAATTTTATTGGATCTAGACAAAGCAATCGAAATTATTCGACAAACTGAGGAAGAAAGCGACGTCGTTTCAAACCTCATGATCGGCTTTGGTCTTGACGAAACTCAGGCTGAATATGTTGCTGAAATTAAACTGCGACACCTCAATCGCCAATATATATTAAAAAGAGTCGAAGAAAAAGATAGGCTTTGTGATGAAATTAAATCATTAGAAAATATTTTAAAAGACTCAACTAAAATTGATTCTATAATATGTGATGAACTTGAAGAAATTATAAAAAAATATGGCAAACCTCGAAAAACCATGTTTTTATATGCCACAGACGAAGATATTTCACTTGATGAAGAAGAAATTTCAGACCATCAAGTTAATTTATTTTTGACCAAAGAGGGATATCTCAAAAAAATATCCCCCAATTCGCTGCGATTAAACAGTGATCAAAAATTAAAAGAAAGCGACGAAATAAAGACACATTTACAGATCACAAACAACACAGATTTGTTATTTTTCACAAATAAGTCCCAAGTTTATAAAACAAATTTGTCTGTTTTTAAAGATTCCAAGGCCAGTTCTTTAGGCGAATATGTTCCAGCCGAGCTGAATTTTGAAGAGGATGAAAAAATAATTGGAATGATTGCAACCAAGGACTATTCGGGACATGTTTTGTTTTTCTTTCAAAATGGAAAATTAGCAAAAATTCCACTTATCTCATATAAAACAAAAACCAATAGAAAAAAATTGACAAAAGCATATTCTGCGATATCTCCTGTTTGTGAACTATTTTTTGAGAAAAATTCAAAAGAATATCTAATAATTTCAAATAATCATAAATATTTAATCATTAATTCATCAATTATCAACTCAAAATCAACCCGAGATTCGCAGGGGGTCAACATAATGAAACTAAACAAATCGTGTTTTGTGCAAAATGTCAAAATTTACAAAGAAGGCGACATATCCAACTCTCACAGATTTCGAACAAAAAATCTTCCCGCCCGCGGAACTGTCCCAAAATCTGATGATTTAGGCGATCAATTGAAAATATAAAAATGCTGCTCAGAAAAATTTCTAAACAGCACAGACTCAAATTAATTTCACAAACGCAAAAAATTAATTCTTGTCTTATTATATTGTTGTCAGTTTTTTTAATATTATTCTCTGTTTATAATGAGAAATAGAAATATTTTCGCATGACTTTGTGCAATTTTTACAAAAAAATTCATATTGAAATTTATTTTAAAAAGTGGACTTGCATTTTTTTTGTTGATGTGATATAATGAAAATTGCTTGGCGGTTGAGTTGTTTGACTTTTAAATTATTGATTCGGAGGTTATTTATATGTCAATGTTTGAAATAGTTGGTGGAATAGCTTTGATTATATCTGCTTTGTTTCTCATTATTGTCGTTTTGCTTCAAGAGGGAAAGGAAAATGGCCTCTCGGGCTCTATTCAGGGAGGAAGTTCTCAGTCATTTTTAAACACATCCGGCGACAGGACAAAAGATGCTAAACTAAAAAAAGCCACAACATTTTTCGCTGTAGTGTTTTTCATAATAACTATTTTGGCAAACGTTTTTGAGGTGTTTTTTTCGAAATAGCTCCTGAATTTTTAACTCCCCGTGGAAACTTTTCACGGGTTTTTTATTTTTATTGAAGCGGAGATTTTGGATGAAAGAGATGTTAAAAAATAAAATTTTGTCTAGTTTAAGCGAAAATGCGCTAAATTTTCAAGATTTAAAGAAAATAACTAATATTATGAATAAAAACAGACTGAAAGAATATATTAAAGACCTTAAAGATCAAGGTCTTATTGTTGAGCGCAAAAATATGCTATATAAGCCAGAAAATTTAGGACTGTATCCAGCTAAAATAACTAAAAACTGCAAAAAATTTTGCTTTGCTCAGAAATTATCCGATCAAAAAGAAATTTTTATACCTGGGAAATTTTCAAATGGCGCTTTGACTGGAGACATGGTTTTCTTGAGCCCAATTCCAAAAAGCAAAAACAAAAGCGGCAAATCTGAAGAAGCAGCCGTTAAATTAATATATAAAAAGAACGAATTTAAATTCACTGGAATTATTGTTAAAAATAAAGGAAGATATTATATTAAACCCGATACATTAACAGATAGTTTAATATTAATTGATAAAAACAGTCAAAAATTTATCAAAGAAAGCGACAAAGTCATCGCAAAAATTTTCAAACGCGCAAATTCACACGGTTCGCACGTCGCAGAAATTATCACAAATTGCGGAAATTCAAAAAAAGCTGCGGTGTGCGCTGAAGCGGTTGTTGAATCAAGCGGAGCAAACACAAAATTTACAAATGAAATCATAAAAATTGCTGAAAAAGCATCCAAAAATAAAATATCAAAAAAAATTAAAAATAGTCGCGTAAATCTAACTAAAAACATAATTTTCACAATAGACAGCGCAGAATCCAAAGACCTTGACGACGCGATTTCAATCGAAAAATCAAAGGATTGCTATCACGTTGGGGTCCACATAGCCGACGTTTCACATTATGTTGAATTTAAAAGCGCCCTCGACCGGGAAGCCTATGAACGCGGGACATCAATATATTACGCAAATCGTGTTGTTCCTATGCTCCCTCCCTCAATTTCCAACGGAATATGCTCCCTAAATCCAAACGTTGAGCGTCTTGCTTTTTCCGCCCTGATCGACGTTGATTTTACTGGAAAAATAATAAACTATAAATTCAAAAAAACCATAATACGTTCCGCGGTTAAAGGCATATATAAAGAAATAAACGCAATACTGGCCGGGAGTAAAAACCAAAATTTATTAAAAAAATATAAAAAAGTCTTGCCATCCATAATAATTATGAAAGAGCTATATGAAATACTCAAAGCAAAGCGAATTGAGCGCGGATCACCTCAAATATCATCAACAGAAAGCAAAATTATTCTAGATAATCATGATTTTACAGTTGACGTCAAAAAAGCAACGCAAGGAGTTTCCGAGTGCATAATTGAAGAATTCATGCTTCTTGCAAATCAAGCCGCCGCAACTTTGGCAAAAAAAGCTAATATACCATTTGTGTATCGAGTTCACGAATTTCCAAGCGACGAAAAAGTTTTTGCGCTAAAAGAACTGGCGGAAAGACTGGGGCTTGACGGGCGAAAAATCAAGCCAAAACTGGAGCCCAAAATCATGTCAAATTTATTAGAACAAACGCGAAATACCAAACTGTTTTCCATAATGAACATAAATATTCTAAGATCTATGGCAAAAGCAAAATATTCTCCACACCCAATTGGCCACTATGGACTCGTCCTCAAAAACTACACACATTTCACCTCGCCCATCAGAAGATATTCAGACCTGACAATTCACAGAATCCTAACCGAATACGTATGCAAAAAAGAATCTGTCAAAAATTTAAGAAAGCGCTATTTAAAATTTGTCGAAAGCGCGTCCAAACAAGCAACTGAGACGGAAAAACGCGCGATGCTGATTGAAAGGACAACGGCCGATTGCTATAAGGCCGAATATATGAAAAGCCGCGTTGGAAAAAATTTTGAAGCAACAATAACCTCAATAACAAAAAACGGACTCTTCGTTGCTCTCGAAAACACGATCGAAGGTTTTGTTAAAATTGAAAGTTTAGACGGCTTTTATAAATATGACGGATATATAAAACTCATAAACCAAAAGACCAAAAAAACATACAAAATCGGCCAAAAAGTCAAGGTTGTGTGCGCCTCGTCAGACGTGAATTCCGGAAAAATAGACTTTGAAATTATATAAACCCTAACAAATATAAACAAAATCAAACCATATTTTCAACATGATTTATGTTTTTGGTTTTCATATTAAAATCAAGCATTGCCCTGACAAAATCAGCAAACAACGGATGAGGGCGGTTTGGCCTAGACTTAAATTCCGGGTGAAACTGAACTCCAACAAACCACGGATGGCTCAGAATTTCGACAATTTCAACCAATTTTTCATCGGGAGACAGGCCAGAAAGGCTCATTCCAGCCTCAACCAAAGCGGCCCGATAGCTGTTATTAACCTCATAACGATGGCGATGTCGCTCATATATCAGCTCATTGGCGTAGATTCTGCGGCAAACGCTTTCAGGTTTTAACTTGCAAGGATATAGCCCCAGGCGCATTGTTCCGCCTTTTTCGGTTATGTCCTTTTGATCTTCCATTATGTCGATTGCTTTGTTTTTGCAATTGGGGTCGAATTCGGCCGAGTTTGCGTCGGAAATTCCAACAACATTTCGCAAATATTCGATAACCATAACCTGCATACCCAAACATATTCCAAAGCAAGGAACCCCGTTTTCTCGACAAAATTTTATGGTCTGGATTTTTCCTTCAACTCCCCTGTCTCCAAAACCTCCCGGAATTAAAACTCCATCACACTCCCTTAAGGTTTTTGCAACATTTCCAGCCAAAATATTTTCAGAGCTTATATACCTGATTTTGACGTTTGCGCTGTTGGGTATGCCCCCATGATAAAGGCTCTGGGCAACCGATAAATATGCGTCTGGCAGCTCAACATATTTTCCAACCAAGCCAACTGTCACATCATATTTTGCAGACTTTGCTATATTTATCATTTCAATCCATTTTTTATGATCCGGCGTTTTATCCTCAATATTTAGATGCTTGCAAACCTGCCTTGCAAGTCCATTTTCTTCAAGCATTATCGGAACATCATATAAAGTTTTCGCGGTCGAATTCTGAATGACATCTTCAGGCTTGACATTACAAAACAGACTTATTTTATCTATCATCTCTTTTGAAATTTTATAGTCACTCCGACAAACTATAACGCTGGGCCGAATTCCCAACGAAAGCAACTCTTTAACGGAATGCTGGGTTGGCTTGGATTTTAGCTCACAAGTTCCAGGAACAGTTGGAACAAACGTAACGTGTATATAAACAACATCTCCTGGATTATCAACTCCAACCTGACGAATTGCCTCCAAAAATGGCTGGCTTTCAATATCACCAACCGTCCCGCCTATTTCCGAGATCACAATGTCGCTGTTGCTTAGCTTTCCAACGTTATATATTTTTTCCTTTATTTCGTTGGTTATATGGGGAATAACCTGAACAGTTCCGCCCAAATAGTCCCCTCTTCTCTCCTTGTTTATCACATTCCAATATAGCTTACCGGTTGTTACATTGGAGTTTAAAGATAAATTTTCATCAATAAATCGCTCATAATGCCCCAAATCCAAATCTGTTTCAGCTCCATCATCAGTCACAAAAACTTCCCCGTGTTGATATGGATTCATCGTCCCCGGGTCAACATTTATATATGGATCAAACTTTTGAATCGTCACCCTATATCCTCGATCTTTCAAAAGCCTCCCCAAAGACGCAGCAGTTATCCCTTTTCCAAGGCCAGAAACCACCCCTCCAGTAACAAATATATATTTGATTGCCATAAAAAATATCCCCCTATATACAAAATATATCAAGCCATAAATATAATAAATAGCCAATAAATTTATTGCTTATTAAGCAAAATTGATGTTCCTTCGGCTTTTTTCCAAAGTAACCATTGTTGAAACCATGAAATCATATTTGCAAGCGCCATACTCAACAATGTGAGATGAAAAATCTTCAAGATCCGAAACAAGCTCAACCGGAACCATTATAGACGCAACAGTTTTTCCGCCGGATGAACTGAATTCAAAACCGCCTCCGAGCTTTTCGGCCAAAACGCTAGCATACGTCAGCCCAAGCCCACATCCCGCAGCATCTCCTGTCGAAGAATCATATGAATAAAACGGCTCAAAAATTTTTTCCAAATCATCAGCCAAAACTCCCAAACCCCGATCAACAACCTGTATATGAATTTGTTCACCATGCAATCGATTAACAATAACCTGTATTTCGTTGCCCTGAGATGAAAAACAATATGAATTGCAAATCAAGTGAAACAAAGCAAAACTGAGCTTATGCATGTCTGTTTTGCAAAATAATTTTTCATTCGGAACAGTCCAACTAAAGGGAGTTGCTGATTTGCGCATGATCGACTTAACCGAGCAACACAGCGCGTCTATCTCGCCAAAAATATCAACAACATCCATGTCCATTTTTCCTCTCAAAAGCAGGCTATATTCATAGCACAAACTAGAAGCCCGAAGGACTCGATATGTTCCGTCATAAACATCATCAAGAGCTCGCAAAGCGTCATATTGCTCCAATCGTTCTAGAGAAGAACTCAAAGAAGAAACAGACTGCAAAATTTGATGTGATGATTTTCGAACAACGCCATCCATGGCCTGCGCTCCATCCATTTCCATAAAATCACAAACCAAAGGCCTGTTGCTTTTAGCCTTGTAAACTTCAACATAAAAACCCCCTTCAAACGGCCGAATAAGCAGCCGATATTTCTGCCCATCAAGAAGCAAAAACTCCTCTTTTTCGCCATTTTCCGAGCAACTCAAATTTGATATATGGCCTTTAAAATTTTCATCATCATAAAGCTCATTTGCCGCAACATTATGCCAAACGACCTTTCGTCCACAGCACAAAAAGACCGGCGTTTTGAACCCATCATAGTAGCTTTTTATTGAATCATGGCATGTTTTGTTTCCGTTCATAAAGCGCTCCCATCTTTTTAAAATCCAAATTTTTCAAAAAACTCTTAAAAAATAGACACTTTGAGCCTAAAACCATTAATCCCAAAAACAATCTCAAATCATTATAACCTAATTGATCCAAGTTGTCAAAAAAAATTTGTTTAAATCCATCAAAATAAATAGAAATATTTTTATTCGCTGCGATTTGTGGCGTAACAAATTGCTTTTATATCAAAATTTTAAATTCGGGCTTGCAATTTCAAAATTAATGTGATATAATGAAATTGTTATTTTGTGATTAGGGGTGCGAATGTGAATTATTCGGCTAAAAATCGTTATGAAAGTCCTTTTTGCAGCAGATACGCAAGCAAAGAAATGCAGTATATATTTTCGCCAGATAAAAAATTCAAGACCTGGCGCAAGCTTTGGATTGCGCTTGCCAAGTCTGAGCGTGAACTTGGTTTGCCAATAACCGAGCAGCAAATCGCAGAGCTTGAGTCTGTTGCTGAAAAAATAAACTATGAAGTTGCTGTGGAGCGTGAAAAATTAGTCCGCCATGATGTTATGGCTCATGTGTATGCGTATGCTAAGCAATGCCCCAATGCTGCGGGAATAATTCACCTCGGCGCGACTTCTTGCTATGTTGGAGATAATGCAGATATTATTGTCATGAGAGACGGCCTAAACTTGATTCAAAAGAAAATACTAAAAGTAATATCTCTTCTGTCTGATTTTGCAAACAAACACAAAAACCTTCCCTGCCTTGCATACACACACCTTCAGCCGGCTCAATTGACAACTGTTGGGAAGAGGGCAACTCTTTGGATAAACGAATTGTGTATGGATATTGAGCATGTTGAGAACTTGATTTCCGGCTTGAAATTGCTTGGATCTAAAGGGACAACCGGAACGCAGGCCAGTTTTTTGGAATTGTTTGATGGCGACAAAGCTAAAGTTAAAAAGCTTGAGGAAAAAATATCTGATAGGATGGGCTTTGACGGAGTTGTTCCGGTTTCAGGTCAGACATATTCTAGAAAAATTGACTACTATGTGTGTTCTGTTTTGGCGGGAATTTCTCAATCTGCTATGAAATTTTCTAATGACATGAGACTGCTGCAAAACTTTAAAGAAATGGAGGAGCCTTTTGAAAAAAACCAAATAGGTTCGTCGGCCATGCCATATAAACGAAATCCCATGAGAAATGAGCGAATAACTGCGCTTGCTCGGTATGTTATTGTTGACGTTTTGAATTCAGCGTTCACCGCTGGAACACAATGGTTTGAGAGAACTTTGGACGATTCTGCAAATAAGCGAATTGCCGTTGCGGAAGCTTTTTTGGGGGTTGACTCGATTTTAAACATAATGATTAATGTTTGCGACGGAATCGTTGTGTATCCCAAGGTTATACACAAACGTGTTATGGACGAGCTGCCGTTTATGGCAACTGAAAACATAATGATGGCTGCTGTGAAAAAAGGAGGAAACAGGCAAGATCTCCACGAAAAGCTGAGGCAGCACTCCCTGGCCGCGGCTGCTGTTGTTAAACAAGAAGGCAAAAAGAATGACCTGATTGAGCGAATTTGCCGGGATGAATCTTTTGGGTTGAGTGAAAGTGAGGTTCGTTCCATATTAAAGCCTGAAAATTTTGTTGGCCTGAGTTCGGATCAGGTGGATGATTTTTTGCAGGAAGTTGTCAGGCCTATTCTTGACAGTGATTTAGACATATCTAAAATAAATTCAACTTTGACGGTTTAATTTTTTAATATGTTTTAAATTTGAGATTGTTTATATATATAAAAGACAGCCATCAATTCTTGCGACGCTTTCTATGTCAACCGTCCTTGATGGCGTTTAATTTTTTATATATTTTTTAGCCGTTTAATAAATTCATCTAATTTTAAAGTTCCCTTGTCTCCTTCTTGATATTTTCTAACCGATATGGAATTTGTCTCTTGTTCTTTTTCGCCTATGACGAGTGTGTATGGAATTTTTTGCATTTGCGCCTGGCGAATTTTATAGCCCAGTTTTTCGCTTCTTTGGTCTGTTTTAACCCTAAACCCGCTCTCAGAAAGCTTGATTTCAACTTCTTTTGCGTATTCCTTAAAGCGTTCTGAAACAGGCAGGATCATGATCTGGACGGGTGATAGCCAAAACGGGAACGCCCCGGCGAAGTGTTCAATCAAGATGCCGATAAATCTTTCGATGCTGCCAAGCGCAACTCGATGGATCATGATGGGTCGGTGTTTTTCTCCATCACAGCCAACATATTCCAGCTCAAACCGCTCTGGAAGCTGAAAATCCAGCTGAATCGTTCCGCATTGCCAGGTCCTGCCCAAGCAGTCTTTAAGATGGAAATCAATTTTGGGCCCATAAAAAGCTCCATCCCCCTCATTAATTTTATACTCAAATCCAGCTTCTTGCATCGCCTCCATAAGCGAATTTGTCGCAATTTCCCAATCTTTTGGATCGCCAATATGATCTTTTGGCATGGTCGACAGCTCAAGGTGATATTTAAAATTAAACTTGGAATATATATTATCAATTAATGCTATGATTTTTTTAATTTCGTCTTTAATTTGTTGACCAGTCAGAAAAATATGTGCGTCGTCTTGAGTGAAACATCTAACTCTCATTAGCCCGTGCAACGCGCCAGAAAGCTCGTGACGGTGGACAATTCCCATTTCAGCCATGCGCAAGGGAAAATCTTTATATGATCGCATTTTTGTTTTGTAAACCAAGATGCTTCCAGGGCAATTCATCGGCTTGATTGCAAAATCCTGCTCGTCTATCGTCGTTGTATACATATTTTGTTTATAGTGAGACCAGTGTCCGCTTCTTTCCCAGAGCGCCCTAGACAAAATTATTGGCGTTGAAATTTCGTGATATGCTGCTTTTTTGTGTATTTTTCGCCAATAGTCCATCAAAAGATTTTTGATGATAACGCCGTTTGGAAGGAGAAATGGAAATCCCGGGCCTTCCTCAGCAAAACTGAAAATTTCTAAATCTTTGCCTAATTTTCGATGGTCTCGACGTTTTGCCTCCTCAAGCATTTGGATATGTTGATCCAAAAGGCTTTTTTTAGGGAAAGAAATTCCATATATTCTTTGCAACATTTTATTATTTGCATCTGCTTTCCAATATGCGCCCGTTATGTTGGTGAGTTTAATGGCTTTAACCATGCCGGTTGAGAGAAGATGAGGCCCTGCGCATAGGTCAACAAATTCGCCCTGTTTAAAGATTGATATTTTTTCGCCTTTTTTCGCATGTTCATCAATTAATTCGATTTTATAATCCTGCTTTAAACTTTTCATCAATTGTTTAGCTTTATCTGGCGAAAGTATTTCTTTTTCAAGCGGGATGTTTTCTTTTATTATTTTTTTCATTTCCTCTTCTATTTTTGGCAAATCATCTGGCGTGATTTTGGGGTCTAGATCGACGTCATAGTAAAATCCGCCTTCAATCGCGGGTCCGATTCCAAATTTAGCGTTTGGATACAGCCTACTAACAGCCTGAGCAAAAATGTGCGCAGATGTGTGCCAATATGCTTTTTTGCCTTCCGGCGAATCAAAAGTGCATATTTCCAAATCGCAGTCTTGAGAAATCTGAGTTCTCAAGTCAACCATTTTTCCGTCTATTTTCCCACAACATGCAGCTTTATATAACCCAGGACCGATTGATTTTGCAACTTCGGCGACGGTTAGCGCGCTTTCAAATTCACGAATTTCGCCCTTTAAGTTTATTTTTATCATATATTCCAACTCTCCTTTATTTTTTATAATATTTGAATATTATTTGAAAAAAGTCGTTTAACACATTGTTTAATTTGAATATTTTCATGTGAATTTAATCCGGGGTCGACTGACGTCATACATTTTGCTTCCTCCTGACAAATTTTCAGAATTTCAGTGTCTTCAATCAAACTTGCAACTTTTAAATCAGGCATACCGTGCTGCCTTTTCCCAAAAAAATCCCCCGGCCCTCTGATTTTCAAGTCTTCTTCTGCAATTTTAAATCCATCATTAGTTTCACACATAGTTTGAAGGCGTTTTTGATTTTGAAGGTTTAAAGCGTCCGAAACCAGAATACACAGAGATTTTGCCTCGCCTCGCCCAACTCTTCCTCTGAGCTGATGTAACTGCGAAAGCCCGAAAGATTCAGCGTTTTCAATCATCATAACCGTCGCGTTTGGAACGTTAACGCCAACCTCAATAACCGTTGTTGAGACTAAAATATTAATTTCATTATTTGAAAATTTTTGCATTAGATAAGCTTTTTGCTCTCCAGTCATTTTTCCATGAAGCGCTTCAACTGAATATTCATTAAACGCGTTTTTTTGTATATCACTAGCATATTTTAGAACTGATGATATATTTTTATCACTATCCTCAATTGATGGACAGACAATATAGGCTTGATGGCCCATTTGAAGCTGATTTTTTATATATGAAAAAGCGCGATCTCGCTTATATGAAGGAATATATACAGTTTGTATGGGCTTTCGTCCCGCGGGCATTTCGTGTATATTGGATATATCAAGATCACCATAAATTATCAAAGCCAGCGTTCGAGGAATCGGAGTTGCGGACATAACAAGATTGTGGGGGGAATCCCCTTTTTTTGCAAGTTTTTTTCTCTGCTCAACCCCGAATCTATGCTGTTCATCGGTGATAACAAGCCCTAAATTTTTAAAATTGGTTTTTTCCTGAAACAAAGCGTGCGTTCCAATAATAACGTCAACCGTCCCATTTTTTAGATTAATTTGAATATTTAACTTGGCTTTTTGATTTAAAGCACCAACCAAAAGCTCAACTCGGATTCCAAGAGGGCTTAAGATTTTGTAAAAAAAATTAAAGTGCTGACGTGCTAAAATGTCGGTTGGAGCCATGACTGCGGTTTGCATTTTAGATTTTGAAAAGAGAAAAGCCAACGCCGCAGCAACAACCGTTTTCCCACACCCAACGTCGCCCTGAATCAATCTGTTCATCGGAAATTGCTTGAAACAGTCTTTGACGCACTCTTCTATAACGCTTTGTTGATTTTTAGTTAATTTGAACGGGAGATTTTTCAAAAAATCAGAAATATCTGAACACTTTAGAATTTTTTCGGTTTTGACAAGTTTTTCCTGCTTTAAAATGCAAATTCCCAACTGCCAGTAAAGAAGCTCTTCAAAAATCAAGCGCCTTTTTGCGTCATTTAAATCAGCCTCAGATTTGGGAAAGTGTATGTTTTGAATGGCTGTTTTAAAGCTGTTAAGTTTATATTTATCAGTCAAATTTTTTGGAAGGTTGTCTTGATTTTTATCAACCAATTTTATTGCTTGCTTGATGTTTGAGGAAATCATTTTTGAAGTCAGGCCCGCTGTTAAAGGATATATTGGGATCAGGCCGGCCTGGGAATCGGAAATTATTTTTGGATTTATAATTTTTCTAGAGAGGGCATCTCCGTCTATTTTGCCAAAAAACAGATATGTTTGTTCGATGTTTAGCGCTCTAAAAGAGTAGATATCATTAAAAAAAATTAAACTAAAAGGATTTTTTTTAGAATCCATGGCATGTACTTTGTATATTATGGTTTTTTTTGACCCAACAAAAGGTCTCTCTTTCCCCAAAATTTTCGCCCTAACACAACATTTTTCGCCCAATTTTGCGTCAAAAATTCCTGTTGGATCTGAGCAATCCATATATCTATCAGGTAAATAATAAAGCAAATCATAAATACTATATAAACCCAACTTTTCATATAATTTTGCTCTCTTTTGACCAATTCCGGCTAGAGAATCAATTTTCGAATCAGTTAATATATTCATCACTCCACCGAAATTATGTAATAATACACAGATTGCCCGCCATTTATTAGATTTATTTCAACTTTATCAGCATATTTTGTGCGAATATTCCACAAAAGTTCATTGGCTTTTTCCTCGCTAATATCCTTACCGTAGAAAATTGTTAAAATATTACTAGAGCTGTTAACTAATTTTCGAATCAGTCTATAGCACGCTTTGTTTATATTTTTATCGATTATGCATATTTTGTTTTCTTTTATTCCCAAAATTTCGTATTTTGAAATTTGCTTTCCTTCAATGAGCGAATCGCGCGCCGCAAATGTCACAAGCCCGGTTTTAACCTTGCCTATTGCTGCTGTCATCGAGACAATGTTTTCTTTAACGCCAACGTCAGGATCATATGAAATAAGCGCTGAAATTCCTTCTGGAATCGACTTTGTTTGAACAACAACAACCTCCCGATCCGCAAGTTTTGCCGCTTGCTCTGAAGCCATGATTATGTTTTTATTGTTTGGCAAAACGACGACGGTTTTCGCGCCAACAGATTGAATCGCAGTTAATATGTTTTGTGTGCTGGGGTTCATGGTCTGCCCGCCGCTAACGACAGCATCAGCTCCAAGCTCTTTAAACAGATTGACAATTCCGCTGCCTGTTGCAACCGAAACAAATCCAACAGGAACCTTTGCGTCAACCGCTTTATATGTTTTATTTTTTTTAAATTCACTTGCAGAATGGGACTTTTGATCGTGTTGCTGGCGCAAATTATCAATTTTCATGTTCGTCAGCCAGCCAAATTTGAGCCCTTCCTGAATCGCATTGCCAGGCTCGTTTGTGTGTAGGTGAACCTTAATTATTGAGTCATCTTCGACAACAACAACAGAATCTCCAATAGATTCAAGATATGCCCTGAGTGACAGATAATTTTTACTATCTGTTTTATTTACTATAAATTCAGTGCAATAATTAAAATTTATTTTGGCTTTTGACTCCGCTGCAGGACTAACAAGGCTTGCGCTTTGGGAAGTTTCCTCTAATTTAACAATTCCCTTTCCATCAAAAACAGCTTTCATTCCCTCAAAAAGCGTAACAAGCCCCATGCCGCCAGAATCGACAACCCCGGCCTTTTTCAAAACAGGCAGCATATCCGGAGTTTTAGCCAGAGCATCTTTTGCAGCTTCAAAAATCAGCGCAAACGCCTCAATGGGATCTTTAGACTGAAGTGTTGATGCTTTTTCAAAAGCAAGCCTTGCAACAGTCAAAATCGTTCCCTCTGTTGGCTTCATGACAGCGCCATATGTTTCCTTAACGCCCTGTTTTAGGGATTCTATGAGCAAAGCGGTTGTCAACTCGGATTGGCCCTTCAGCGCGCTGGATATCCCTCGAAAAAACAGCGACAATATAACCCCGGAATTTCCCCTCGAACCTCGCAGCATCGCAGAAGCCGCAACTTCAGCAACCTCACCAACTGTTGGATTTTTAAGCCCAGCCAGCATAACCGCAGCAGAACGCGCCGTCATAGACATATTTGTTCCTGTGTCGCCGTCCGGAACAGGATATACATTTAATTCATCAATCGAATTTTTTCTATTAGTTAGCAAATTTGAACCAGAAATAATCGCATCTCTGAGTAAAATTCCATCCATCTTTATTCGCTCCGTTATTCTTTAATTGAGTCAACAAAAACATTAACGCTGTTAACATTTATGCCAGTGTGACTAAAAATACTGTCAGAAACCATAGATTTTATATTTTTCATAACTTTGGAAATATTAGCTCCGTAAGCCGCCAAAATATGTATATATAAATCTACAGTGTTATTTTTTCTATTAAATTTGATTTTTATGGTCCTTTTATTTAAAACCCTGTTTAACATTGATAATTTTGTCTTGTAACTGTAAAAACCAACAACCCCAAAGCAACCTTTAATTGTTGTTTTTATCAGCGTTTTCAGGTATTTTTCTGAAACATATATGGAACCAAGATGATTTTTTTCAACCAACAAAGCATTTCGCCTCCCCCCAACTAACTGACTTTTTACGTCTATATAACGATTATATCACAAATTCATTCAAAATGGAATAACTAAATTTAATCTAAAAAATATCATCAAAAAGCAAACCACTAGAAAATATATGTGACTTGCTTTTTGATAGTTAAAAATATCACACACACTCTCTTTACAATATCTTAATTATTAATTTTATGGCGGTCCTTTCAATTCCGTTTATTTCGATATTGGTGAAGGCGGGGATGCAGATTAGGTTTAGGCCCGTCGTTGCCAGATATCCCCTAGCAATTGCCACTGATTTTATGGCTTGATTGATGGCTCCAGCTCCAACCGACTGAATTTCAACTTCATTGTCATTTTTAACAAACGCAGAAATCGCCCCAGCGACGGAATTTGGATTAGATTTGGATGATACTTTTAAAATACTCACTGTTTTTTATCTCCTTCGTTTTATTAATTTTATATTAAGTTGCTGACAGTATATATTTTAACCCATTTACAGGAATAATACAACACATAAACAAAAAATAAATTTACAAAATAGAAATGGTTGAAATATTCAAGCATTTTCCGGTCCTTTCGTCTAGTTCAACAAGCGCTGCGTTAAAGATGCATTTTGAATCTCTAACTTCAAAACGTGTTGCCATTTTGGTTGTTATGCGCCTCAAAACGCATTTTGGATCAACCCCCAAAACCGAATCATATGGCCCAACCATTCCAACGTCTGTTAAAAATCCAGTTCCATTATTAAGAACTCTCGCGTCGTTTGTTTGAACATGAGTGTGGGTCCCGATTATTGCTGAAACTTTGCCGTCAAGATAGTGCGCAAGCGCGGCCTTTTCCCCGGTTGCTTCAGCGTGAAAATCAATGAATATAAGCGGAGTGTCTATGTTTTTCAGTATATTATTTATCTCTTCAAATGGTGATGAATTGGCGTCCAAATATGTCTGGCCTATAAGATTTATGACAGCAATGGAATATTTCCCTTTGTCTAAAACACACACACCTCTCCCAGGACAAAATCGCGAAAGATTATATGGCCGCAAAATATGCCTGTTTTCATTCAGCATTGCATATGAATTATGCCTGCGCAAAGTGTGGTTGCCACCGGTTAAAACATCACACCCGCTTTCAAAAAGACTTTCTGCAGATTTGGCGGAGATTCCGTTCCCTTGAGCTGAATTTTCAGCATTAGCAACAACAATGTCTATGTTGTGGTCGCGTTTGAGCCTAGGCAAAATATTCCTGACCGTTTTGCAGCCTGGTTCGGAAATGACATCCCCGATAAAAAGAAGTTTAATCATCAATTATCCACCCTAAAATTACTACTGGTTTTGATTTAAAATTGATTCCAGCTTTTGAATGCCTTTTTTTATTCTGGATATGGATTCGTCCTTCCCAAGAAGCGCAGCAAGCTCAATTCCGCCGCCAGGAGTGAATGATTTTCCAGAAAGGGCAACTCGAAGCGGCCAAAGAACCCGCCCGTTTTTCAAATTAAGCGATTTAATCAGGTCAAAAAGCGCGTCATGAACCGATTCCTTAGACCAAGTTTCAACATTTTCCAAAACCGGTAAAATTTTTTTCAACGCGTCAAGCGAGTTTTCTTGGTTTGTTTTCATCTTCTTGTGTATATATAAATCCGAGCTATATTCTGGCAAAGAGTCGATAAAATCAACCTGCTGCGGAACATCTTTGAAAATTTCAGTCCTGGTCTTGAGCATCTGAGAAAGCAGTTTAAAATCAAGCTCTTTTTTGCAAACGCTTTTAACATATGGCTTTGCATAACTCCAAAATTCTTCGTCAGACATATTGCGTATATACTTTGCGTTTATCGCCGTGAGTTTGGGCAGGTCAAAAATAGCGGGAGACTTGGAAATCCCGGAAACATCAAAAACGTCAACCAGTTCGCTCAGGCTAAAAATTTCTTCTTCACTTTTTGGAGACCACCCCAACATGACTATATAATTAACCACAGCCTGTGGCAAATAGCCTTTGTTCATCAGGTCCTCAAAGGTTGCATCCCCGTTTCGCTTAGAAAGCTTTTCGGTTGAATTTTTCATGACAGGAGGGCAGTGTATATAAACCGGCCTGCTCCAGCCAAACGCATCATACAGTAGATTATATTTGGGAGTTGATGATAAATATTCGCTTCCTCTTATGACGTGAGATATCTCCATCAGGTGGTCATCGACGACATTAGCAAAGTTGTATGTTGGCATTTGGTCGGATTTGATCAGAATTTGGTCGTCCAGGTCGGAATTTTCAAATGTTATTTCGCCAAAAACAGCGTCGTGGAAAGTCGTTGAGCCTTCTTGAGGCATTTTTTGCCGTATAACATACGGCGCGCCAGATTTAAGCTTTTTTTGGACTTCCTCAGAGCCAAGATTCCTGCAATGGCCGTCATATTTTGGCGCAATTCCAGAGGCTTTTTGAAGCTCTTTAACCTGATCAAGCCTCTCTTTATCACAAAAGCAGTAATATGCATGACCTTTTTTAACCAACTCCCGGGCATAACTTTTGAAAATATGCATCCGCTCGCTTTGTATATATGGCCCATACTTGCCGCCAACGTCCGGACCTTCATCCCAGCTAATTCCCGCATTTTTTAGGGTTTTATATATAGTTTCCACTGCCCCTTCAACCATTCTTTCGCGATCCGTGTCCTCAATTCTCAAAACAAAATCCCCGCCATTTTTTTTCGCGAGAAGATACGCATAAAGAGCCGTCCTCAAATTTCCAACATGCATATATCCAGTTGGAGACGGAGCAAACCTGGTCCTGACTTTTTTAAACATACTAACCCACACCCTTCGCATTTTTTGCTAATTAATAAATATATACCTAAATCGAAAATATCTTAAAAGTTTTGATTTTTTTCATCCTAAACAAATCCCCATGCTTTGAGCAACCCCGATCATTTTGCAATCCATTGAAACCAGCCTGCTTTTTCCGGCGACTTCGCTCAGTTTGTTGTGTGTGACTTTGTTATTTATCATTGCGACAGCAACGCCAAATTGCCCGTTTTTCGCAAGTTTTGCAGCGTATGAACCAAACCGAGTTGCAAGTATGCGATCATATGGACATGGGGAGCCTCCGCGCTGAATGTGGCCAGGGATGACGGCTCTTGTTTCGAGTCCTGTTATTTTTTCAATCTCTTTTGCTATGATGTTGGTTGCGGTTTTTTCGCCAATTTTTGCCCTAATCTCCGCCCGCTCCTTTTTCTTCATCTTCGCTTCTTTAACGCTATAGGCGCCTTCAGCAACTGCTATAATGGAAAATTGTTTGCCATTTTTAAAATTATTGACTAAATTAATAATAACATTACTCAAATCAAATGGCTTTTCAGGAATCAATATGGCGTCAGCCCCTCCAGCAACTCCCGCGTATAGGGTCAACCAGCCGGCTTTATTGCCCATAAGCTCAACAACCATGATTCTTTTGTGACTTTTTGCGGTTGTGTATATGCGGTCGATTGCGTCTGTTGCTGTGTTGAGGGCGCTGTGGAATCCAAAGCTTATGTCGGTTCCCCAAATGTCGTTATCTATGGTTTTTGGCAGAGCTATAATGTTTAAGCCCTCGCTTGAAAGAAGATTTGCTGTTTTATGCGTCCCGTTTCCGCCAAGGCAAAACAGGCAATCAAGGCCCATTTTAAAGTAATTTTTCTTCATCTGCGAAACCTTGTCTATTTTGTCGTCTTCGATAACGCGCATCAGTTTAAAAGGAGTTCTTTTTGTTCCAAGAATCGTCCCGCCAAGGGTGAGAATGCTGGAAAAATCGTATGATGTCATGTCTTCATACTTTCCGTGTATAAGCCCGCTATAGCCATCAAATATTCCTGTTATTTCAATATTATTGTTAAAATCCAGGCGCAAAGACTGGGCAATTGCTCTGATTGTTGCGTTAAGCCCGGGACAATCTCCTCCGCTTGTCAATATTCCCACTCTTTTAATCATATTCAATCCTCGCCTTTCGAATTTTTATTGCATTTTTTGCCCTGAATCAGCCTCAAAGCGTCTTTAGCAATCATCAGTTCTTCATCCGTTAAAACAACACAAATCGCAGTTTTTGAATCACAGGAGCTGATTATTCCCTCGTTTCCTTGAATCATTCCATCGTTTAGTGAATCGTCTATCCTAACCCCAAAAATTTTCAAATTATCACAAACTGACTTTCTAAATCCGCTCTGATTTTCACCTATTCCGCCGGTGAAAACTATCGCGTCAACCCCATCCATCGCAGCTGCGCATGAAGCAATCTGCTTTCGAACTTGATATGACATAATGTCTATTGCAAGCCGAGCTCGCTTGTTTCCGGAAGTTGCTGCTGCTTTAAGGTCGCGATAGTCGCTGCTAACCCCTGAAATTCCCAAAAGCCCCGACTTTTTATTCATCAAATTAAACATTTCGCTTGGCCCAAGCCCCATTTTTTCCATCAAAAACGTGACGCAGGATGGATCAACCGAGCCAGACCTAGTTCCCATTAATATGCCGTCTAGAGGTGTAAAACCCATGGTTGTGTCGACAGACTTTCCGCCATCTATTGCGCAAATTGAAACCCCGCTTCCCAAATGACAGCTAACAAGCTTTAAAGTTTTAAGAGGCAATCCAAGAATTTTTGCAGCCTTGCCACTAACATATTTGTGTGATGTTCCGTGAAACCCATATTTTCTGATATTATATTTCTCATATATTTCATATGGAAAGCCATAAATATAGGCTTTTTCAGGTATGGTGTGGTGGAACGATGTGTCAAAAACGGCAACCTGCGGGATTTTTCTTCCAAATGTTTCCTGGCAGGCTTTAATTACGCCAACGTGAACCGGGTTATGTAGAGGCGCGATGGGAGAAAGGCTGTCTATTTCCTGCAAAACCTTATCGTCTATAATGACAGATTGTTTAAATTTTTCAGCTCCTTGAACAACCCTGTGGCCAACGGCTTTTATTTCGCTTAAGCTTTCAATAACGCCATATTTTTTGTCGGTCAAAAGGGAAGAAACCATGCTAAGCGCTTCTTTATGCGAAGCTATTTTTGCGTTGGATTTAAATTTCCTGCCATCGCTGGTTGCTTGGGATATGAGGCCGTCAATCCCGATTCTTTGGCAGTTTCCTCTTGCAATCAAATGTTCATCAACAGCGTCTATCAACTGATATTTCAGCGACGAACTTCCAGCATTAATAACTAAAATCTTCATAACTTTCCTCTAAAACTGTAAAATAATCTCATTTCTAAATATAGCAAATCATACACCCTAAATTTATTTTAACCCGATAAAAGCTAAATGTCAAGTAGTATAAAAAACGATATATGTATTATTTTTCTGGGTTATATTTGTCCCCTCTCCTCCCCTCCTTAAAATATCCGACTCCTTGATTAAAAACCGTCTCTTTCAAGCCGTCCTCGATCACGTTCCAAAAAACCATGCAAAAACCGATTTAAGCGCCTCCGTCTCACAACTAACTGTAATATTAAACCTTACTCAAGCTCAAGTCCCTTTGAAAGCGTCCGTGAGAAGTGGTAGGTTGGCGTCCTTGAGCGCGCAAAAAAGAAGCACTGGTAAACCCCCAGTGCTTCCTTGATTCAAGCGAGGCCGACCTCACTTGCAACCGCTTCCATCCATATTAAGATTGCAAATTACAATATGCTTTCCAGGC
>CACZDM010000008.1 GCA_902779915.1 Oscillospiraceae bacterium
CTGACGTTACTTAAAAAGCAACAAAAAAATTACTGTCTTAATAAATTAACAAGGGCTGTTAATTGTTTGTCATACTGTTTAATTTTCAAGGTCCAAACCGCGCCGCGAGGCCATCCATTTCCCCGCTGCCATATTAGTTTACCACACTATTTTTTGTTTGTCAACACTTTTTCAAAAATTTTTTCACATCAATTCGTGTGGGTCACAAAACACATCTCAAAACCGCGCAAAACGCAGCGAATTTCAAGCTGCCTCATAATTCTACAAAATTTTTCAAAGCTTGTCAAGCGTTTTTTCAAAAAAAATTTTTATTCACACGAAAAGTATAGACAAAATGAATCCAAGCTCCGCCATCTCACAACTAACTGTAATATTAAACCTTCTTAAAGCTCAAGCCTCCTTCTCTTTGAAAACATCCTTAACAAGTGGTAGCGAAGCATCCGCAAAAAAAACCAATTCAAGGCGTTTGCCTACCACTTGTTATTGGAAGCCTAAAAACCCCAGGCATTTTAACTCAGCTCAACTGCATGGTTTATGGTGGGCAGGCGGCGGATTGATTGGTTTTCACAGCGTTTATCAGAATGCTTTCGAGGAAGGCTTGAAAGAAGCACTAGCAAACCCGCGCTAATGCTTCTTTATTTTAAGCCTCTAAAAACCCATATATTGTGTTGATGGCGCTAGGATAATTTTATGCGGTGTTAACTATGGTAGGAAGCTTTAAAATATATCACATCGCCCACCGCTGTTTTAACCAAATCTTCCCACGTGGTTGTTTTCGAATCAAACATGCATTGACCTTTTTTGCCATACAACCAGCATTTAAATGTTTTGCTCTGCTTTGATTTTCCAGGATTTTTATTTAACTTAACAAGATCACTTAATAATTTGCCATCCTCATTAGTCGTGTATGTTTCATCTGTAAAAGTTTTATAACTATTAGTCGTATATTTTATCGTATATGTTACTGGCTCAAAATTTGCTTTTAAAGTTATCGTGCCTGTTTTTCCAGCCTCACTAAGTGTTGCGCTGTTAATCAAGTTCTCCCATGTAGTACTATTGGCAGTAAAGTTAGTATTATTTTGGCCATATGTCCAATTTTTAAAACAATAACCCGTTTTCTTTGGCGTCGTCCCTGATATCGCAGCAGCTCCGCTTAATGATTTGCCCGATTCATCAGTCGTGTAGGTGTCGGCGTCAATAGAGTCTCCGCCATCTGTATCGTAATTTATGGTATATGTTATAGGCGCAAAATTTGCTTTTAAAGTTATCGTGCCTGTTTTTCCACCCTCACTAAGTGTTGCGCTTGAAACCAAATCCGCCCATGTAGTACTATTGGCAGTAAATTCAGTATTATTTTGGCCATATGTCCATTTGTCAAAATAATAACCCGTTTTTGTTGGCGTCGTCCCTGATATCGTAGCATTATCGCTGATTTTATTACCAATTGCATCACTAGGCGTATAGGCATCTGAGCTAACTTGGCTTCCATCTCCTGTTTCATAGTTTATAGTATATGTTATAGGCGCAAAATTTGCTTTTAAAGTTATAGTTCCTGTTGTTTTATCAGCACTAAGTGTTGCGCTTTTGGCCAAGTCCTCCCATGTGGTACTATTAGCAGTAAAGTCAGTCTTGTTTCCGCCATCACCATATGTCCATTTGTCAAAATAATAACCCGTTTTTGTTGGCGTCGTCCCCGATATCGCAGCCTTATCGCCGGTTCTACAGCCAGCTGTTGAATCACTGGGCGTGTAGGCGCCTGAGCTAACTTTGGTTCCATCTCCTGTATCATACTTTATAGTATATTCTACTGGCCCATAATCAGCAAACAAAACTATTATGTTGTCTGCAGTTACTCCGTCCAGCAAATCCCTCCATTTGGTCCGCCCTAGAATCAGTTTACGCCTACGCCCCAAGACGTTATTATACATCCACCTGTTAAATTTATACCCCGTTTTTACGCCATCTTGGAACGTATCTTCCGGAATGGCAGAATCTAAACTATTTTCATTAGTTGTGTATTTTTCTCCCTCAGTCTTAACTATACTTTCACCATCTTTATATTTAATGGTATATTTTATTGGTGTATATATAGCTTTTACCAATATCACTTTTTCCGCATTGGCTCCAGTGAATAGTTTATTCCACGTTACACCATCGCTACCAATCTGGAAATCTGTAGTCGTGTATGGGTTATTTCCATTTCCAGTGTCTTTACCATACTCCCAATGGTCAAACTGATAATATTTTTTTGAAGGGGCAAATACTTTTGGATTAGAGCCACCATAAAGCACTTCTTGCGAATAAAAGTCATTCTTGCCTCCCTCAAAATGGACGCCAATATAATCTTCGTCTTCATTTATATATTTTATAAAATACTTTACTGCATCATATACCGCCTTAAAAGTTATTGTCTTCACGCCGGAAGCAGTCGATGCAGCGCTTGCCAAACTAGTCCAATCCGCCTCGCCACTAAATGTATATTCTGTTGTCGACTCCCCACTCACAATATACTTCCATCCTGAAAATGTTTTTCCTGAAACTGCGTTTTTCGGCACCAATTTTGGAATTTCATCTCCTTCATGCACTTTAATGCTAGTATAACTCGTATCATTCCAGTCAAAGTCAACGTCTTCTGAGTCCGGCCCGGCCATTACTGCAATTGCTGCGTTGGCGTCATTCACATATTTAATGATATATGGTTGAGGGCTCCAAACCGCTTGAAATGTTATCGTATACACACCTTTATCAGTCGTCTCCTCTGCATGTTCAAGCAATGTGTCCCAATCCACATCTTCTTTTTCCTGGCCTTCTGCTGGCGTTTCTGGCAAATTAAAACTTGAGCCGCCCAACTTCCAGCCTTTAAATTCGCGGCCTGTTACATCGTTTGACGGTGTTCCCATCAAAGTTTCAAACTTGCTCTTGCCGCCGCTCACGGCCTTTAATTCACCCAAAGTGTATCCATTGGGGTGATTAGTTGAATCGCCAATTACTGTGGCTGAGGTTTCCTCTAAAGCGCCAACATCTTTATATTGCAGTTTATACCTATTTTGGGCAAAAATGGCTTTTAAGGGAAGGTCCCCAGATGCCACTGAAGTTAATTTATACTGGCCTGTCGAGGCGCCGTCTTGCACTTCTGGGTTAATTACCGCACCACCAGAATCTTTAAGCTCACTAAGCGTATATCCCTCAATCTCCGGCACTTCTATCAAAGCGCCCGCGGGATAAATCCCAATATATTCTGTATGAGGTGCCATACCTGTTCCACTACATTCAATTATGATGTCCGCCGCGCCGTCATTACTAATGTACTTGGGATCTGCAATGTGCACGTCATCATCGTTAATTTTGAACGGGCAAGTAAGATTTCCTTGATCATCAGGCACTTTCTCGGGAAGAGTCACGGTCCCCGAATTGTTAATAGCATTAGTAACATTGGTACTATATAAAATGCTTCCGCTTGCAATTTGCAATGTCCCGGCATTATTTATAACGTATATATTGATTGCTGGAGTGGTTACGTTTTCATTGCCATCTTTGACTTCGGCAGTTCCTTTAACGCCATCAATTTTCGCATTATTCATAACCAGCATTGATGAATTTTCCCCATCAGGCGCCTCCACTTTGATAAAATCTTGGGTCCGACTATTATTTCCGCCATCAATCTTGATGTTTTGCAAAATAACTGTGCAATTTTTCAATTTCAGGAAAGATAAACCTGCATCACTTATGGTTATTTGGTGGCAGTCGTTCTCATTCTTCGTCCCGTCAATGGTTATCGTTTTGCCAGCAAATCTAAAATCAGTGAAATCGAAAAAGTGGTTAGAGCTAGCCATTTGGTTAGCAGTATTACTTAGCGTAATATCACCACTCAAAGTAATATTTATATCACCACCCATAGACGACAACGCATCGTCATTCAAACCCTTCATAAAACTAATCATGTTTGAGACGTTACTACTGTTTAAAGTGATATCTATCGACTTTTGGTATTGGACCTCAAACGTTATTTTTTCCCCGCTTGAGACGCCAGTCACCATACTATCAGCTAATCCAAATTCATAACCCGATAAACCAACCTCAGAGCTAGCGCCGTATTTCAACGCGCTACACGTATACGTATAGTATTCATCCGGCTCCCGCTCAGGTATTTTTATATCACTCCCAACAGGATAGTATTTAATATGATCCCCATCTAAATCTAGCTGGGCATTATTGGCATCATTGTATTTAAGCACAATTTGATACACTTTATCTCCGTTGAGAACTCCATCGTAGTTTGAACCGTTCACATCAGTATTGTTAGTTTTAAACGGAAGCGGATCTGATGATGGTATGGCTGGAAGAATCAAAGTTCCCAAATTAAAAATAGCATCTCCTTGCGAAACTTCATCAACCTTGCCAGCAGCACATCCCGTGATTTCGCCTTTTGCCGCCGTCAATGTCCCTCCGTTAGAGTTATATACCCCGCCTCCACAAACATCTGCTCTACAACCAGTAATTTCACCGCCATTTATTTCTAGCTGTCCACTATTATATATCGCGCCTCCACTGCCAGTGCTTCTGCAATTTTGAATTGTTGTTCGCTCCTGAATTTGCAATTTTGATTCAGATCCGCTAGACACATTGATAAAAGAAGCTGATCTTATGATGCTTCCTTCTTTAACATTCCCTTCATCATCCAATCCCAACCATCCGCCATCAATTATGATGTTTTTCAAAATAACTGTGCAGCCACTAACTCTCAAAAAAAATAACTCAGCATTATCTATTTTTATTGTTTTGCCGCCCCCATCAATGGTTATGGTTTTGCCAGCAAATCTAGAGTCAGTGAAATCGAAAAAGTGGTTGGAGCTAGCCATTTGGTTATTAGTATCACTTAGCGTAATATCATCAGTCAATTCAATTTTTATTTTGCCGTTGCTGTTATTTATTTTTTCCTGATTTAAAGCATCATCCTTCCAACCATTAACTTCGTTAGCGCCTGACAAAGTTATCGATATCGGTTGCTTCTCCTCCTCTTCTTCTGCACTGACTGTGTTTATAAGCATGTGCATTGGAAACGTCGCCAAAACCATCACTAAACAAATTAAAGTTGAAACTAATCTTTTTAACCCACCATTTAAATTGATTTTTAACAGACTTCGCATTAAAATACACGCTCCTTTGAAAATTTAGGATATGTTTTTAAAATTTTCCCAAACCGCGGGACCCCAAGCTAAAAAACCAACATTTATTCTATGTGCACTTTTATTATAGCAAATTGCGACAAATTATGTCAAGAGATTTTTAAAAGGACACGAATTATTTGATTTTTTCTGGGTTATATTTGTCCCAATCACCTTAATACAGTTTATTATTTTTTCAAACGCTTGACTTTGCCTCAATCATGTAATATAATAGAATAAATTTGAAATTTTTTTAGTTTGGAGGGGGTGCTTTTGATTCGAAAATTGTCTTTAATTGTTGGCGTCGTTTTCGCTTTCAGCTTGGCTTTCCCTTCTTTTTGCAGCGCTAAAGGATATAAATTTTGCGACTTGTTGTCTTTGCAATTCGAAACAAATAGGCTTGCTTTGCGGCCTCAAAATGAATCGGATTTTGAAGTTTTATCGGGTTATTTGCTTGACCAAGACGTCACAAAATTTTTAGACCCAGCAATCGAAAAAGGTTTTCAAACCCAGGAAGAAGCTTTGCAGTTTTTGAAACAAAAGGGAAGCCCTGAAATCACGAGTTCCGTTAATTTAACGATTGTTTTAAAGTCCAACAACCTTCCAATAGGCCAGCTCAGCGCCATGATGTTTGGCGACGACGTTGTGTCTTTTGGATATTGGCTTGGGAAAAATTTTTGGGGACAGGGTTTTGCAAGTGAAGCGTGTTTTTTGTTTTGCGACAAGGTTTTTAACGCCGATAATGTGCGCTTTGTTTCAATATATTGCAACTCTGAAAATAAATCTTCATGCAAATTAGCATGTAAAATATTTGACTGTTTAGAAAATAAAAACAAAATGTCTTTTAAATTGAAAAAGAGTGAAACCTCCAACATAATAACCTATAATTCGCGTGAGTTTGTCATGAAAGGCCTTATTTTGCAAAAAATGGATTTAACTGATTTTTAATATACCATGCAGAAAATAGTTGTCTTAATTTATAAAAATCATTATTAGTTTTAATTTTTTAATTGAAAGGTGATTTTTATTATGGAGATTGAATATCTGGGTCCGTCAAACGCAAAGGCATATCAATCTTGTCTGGCCAAGGTTTATATGCAAGATGTTCTTGATGGCTGTGAAAATGTTGTTGCAATTGGCGCCAAAGACTCCGATTTGCCCTGTGGCTGCATTTTTGCAAAAGTTCTTGATGAAATTGTTTGGATTAAAAATTTGTTTGTTTTGCCTTTTGCCAGGAGAAAAGGCGCCGCCAGTTTGCTTATAAATGAATTAAAATTAAAGGCTTTGGAACTTGGCTGCGCCCAGATAAAGTTTAATGCAGTCACCTCAACAAATAATATTGACCTGCTTAATAAATTTTTGACAAAGCAAGGTTTTTCTGAAATTGAGCTTTTGGCAAGAATATATAAAGCAAGTCCTGAATGGATTTTGAAAGAAGGCAAGTGGGCCAAGCGGCTTTTGAATTTTAATTTTGAGTTGCCGGATAAAGTGACAATTTTGAATCAAGATGAAGTTGATGAAGAATTGCTCGCTAAATTGAAAAATAAAGAGGAAATAAACTATCCAGACGTCCTTTCCCCTTTTAAAAATGAGTTTGATTTGCAACGAGAGTTTTCACTTTTTGCGGTTTTTGACAATAAAAAAATTGTCGGATGGTTCACAGCTTTTAGAACAAATGACGATAGAATATTATATCGTTCTGTTTTTGTCGACGATGCATACCGAAAGTCTAAATTGGGCCTAATTATGTTTTCAAAGGTTATCAAATATCATGTTGAAAACTGTATGGATAAAGATATCCTGGCAGCAGCAGCTGTGGATAATACCAGTGCTATTAATTTTTATTCGTCGTTTTTCAACAATTCACGTGATAGTATAAAATATGAGTTTTCAACCAATATTGAACTTTGAGGGTGATATACTATGAAAAGAGTAGCCATTACTGGGATTGGCGTCATAGCCCCAGGAAGCGTTGGAAAAAACAGTCTCTGGGAAAACATGGTAAACGGCAAAGTTTATACTCAAAAAGTCAAGCAGTTTGACTGCAAAGATCTTCGCATACAAATCGCAGGAGAAGTTGAAAATTTACAAACAGACAAATTTTTAAAAAATAGACCGGGAGTTAAAATAAACAATCTCAGAAGAGTTGAGAGCTTGGGTCTGGTTGCTTCAAGCATGGCAATTGAAGATAGCGGACTCAGCCTTGATTGTTTTGAGGGAATTTCGCTTGCAATCGGAATGACAATGACCAACATGATGTCTCCAACGCTTGCCGAATATTTGATGGAAAAACAGTTTTTACAAAACCGAAGCAAAGCAAATTTGGACGAAGTTTCCGCCATATCACCCGTGTCTTTGGCGAGTTTAATGTGTCGATATTTTAATCTTAAAAAGCCAATTGTTCGCGTATTCACAAATGCTTGCGCAGCCAGCAACTATTCAATTGCGTGGGGATATGATAATATTAGAGCAGGAAGGTCGGAAATTGCATTGGTTGGAGGGGTTGAAGCTCTGTCGCTTGGGGCAATGCTTGGTTTTAACAGGCTTTTATCTTTAACCCCAGACTTTTGTCGGCCATTTTCTAAAAACAGACGCGGGATTGTCGTTAGCGAGGGAGCCGCATTTTTAGTTTTGGAAGAATTAAAGCGCGCTCAGGCTCGAAACGCCCATATATATGGAGAAATTAGAGGCTATGGCCTTGGCGTTGACGCATACCACATAACCTCTCCAAGAAGTGATGCATCCGGCATAATAGACAGCATCCAAAATGCGCTTAAAGCGTCAAAAATTCAGCCAAGTGAAATAGACTATGTGTGTGCTCACGGTACCGGGACTCCTTTAAACGATAAAACAGAAGTTAAAGCTTTAAAAGCGGTTTTTGGCGATAATGTCCCTCCAACCAGTTCAATAAAATCCATGATTGGCCACACTTTGGGAGCAGCAGGAGCAATCGGAGCTGTTTGCAGTTTGCTTATGATGGAAAAAGGTGAGGCCATGCCAACGGTTAATTTTGAGCAAAAAGATGCAGAATGTGATATAGACTGCATCCCTAACAAAAGTCGCAAAATGAAAATCAACACGGTGATATCTAATGCATTCGCTTTTGGCGGCAATAATTCTTGCGTTGCTTTTTCAAAAATAGGTTAGGAGGCTTTTCATGAAAAAAACAGCTATACTGGCAATGAAATACTATTTACAGGACCGCGAGCTTGATTATACTCAAATTGACGAGTTTTGTGAAGATTCAAAAATTTGTGATATAGACATTTTGCAAAACAAACTTTCAGCCATAAACACACGCCTTGTTGACAGGCAGTCTCTGGCTTTAGAAGCAGCAATCAATCCATTTAATTCTGACAAAAACTATAATTTTCTTGATAAATCTAAAATTAGCGTCATTGTTGGAAGTTTATCAGCATCAGTGTATCCTATATTTGAATATTTGGTTTCGGCATATGAAAAGGGCGTCAACTTTGTTAATCCAACTTTTTTCCCAAATTGTGTTGCAAATGCTCCAGCAAGCAGGCTCAGCATTTGGAATCAGTTTAAAAACCAAGTCACCAGTTTATCCCAAGGCAAGGGATCGGGGCTTGATTCAATAATGATTGCAAAAGACGAAATTTCAAGCCAAAAAACCGAATATGCATGGGCTGGAGCAAGCGAAGAAACCGGAGCAGCGTTGGCGTTTGTTGGAGATTCTGATCAAAAAAGCATTAAACCGATTGCATATATTAAAAATTGTGAATCCAGATATATTGGAAATTTATCCGAAGATCAAGCAAAAAATTTTATAAATAGTGTGATATCATCGTGGGGAGTTGATAAATTTAAACATAGTATAATATATAGCAAAGACTCAAAACTTTTTTCTTTGCAGCCTATGCTTGATTTGGGACGGGCCCTATTGAAAATAGGAAACAATGAGCTGGACTTGGCTGTTGTTGTTTCAGTTGACAGCATGGGATTTGTGTCTATGATGGAATTGGGGCGATATATATGAACAGAGAAGAGATCGAAAAATGCATACCTCACAGAAAAGACATGCTGATTCTGGATGAAGCGACTGTTGATGGCGATTTTGCAACGGGGAAATATTTTGTTCGAGGGACGGAATTTTTTTTAAACGAACACTATCCCCAAAAGCAGATTGTTCCAGGGACGATTTTGTGTGAAATTATGGCGCAGCTTTTTGCAGTTTGCGTTTCAAAGAGGACGTCGGGAATGCCGGTTTTAGCTAAAATTGAGGAAGCATCGTTTAAGAAAATGGTCGTTCCTGGAGACAATTTAGACATATATGTTGAGGTTTTGAGCGGGGCGGTTAGGGTCTTGACGGCAAACTGTCAAATAAAGGTTTCAGACAAGGTGTGTGCGACAGCGAAGTTAACGGTTGCAAGTGTAATTTCAGAAAATTTTTGACATGATTCAACTTTTTAACGTAATTATATTATACGGAGGGAATAAAAATGAATGAAATTGAGAAGGTTGTTCGAGAAGAACTTGGAAAATTAACAAAAGCTGATGTGATTAATATGTCAATTGATGAAGATATTTCGGAATACACCGGCCTGGATTCATTATCTTTTTTAGAATTATTCGGAAAAATTGAAGAAAAGTTTAAAATTCTTGTTCCTCCAGAAAAAATATCAGAAATACAAACAATAGCTGATGTTGTTAAAATTGTTGAAGAAAGCAAAAAATCATGATCTTAATATTTAAAAGGAGCTTCTTGAATGGACATAAACAAACTGAGAAAAAATATTGACAGGATTGATGAAATTCTGTTGAAACTGTTTGAAAAGCGAATGCAAAATTCCATTGAGATCGCCAAATACAAAATGGCTCACCATAAAAACATCAAAAATTTAACAAGAGAAAAAGAAATATTAAAAAAAATAAAAAATAGTTCAAATAAAAAATTTATTAGTGAAAATATTCTGCTATTCTCTGTAATTATGTATATAAGCAAAAATTTACAATATAAAAAAATTAAAAGCATGAATAACAAAAAATTCAAAAAACGAAGGGAGAAAAAATGAGTCTTGAGACAAAAAGGCTGATTTTGCGGCCCTGGGAAGAAAGCGATGCAAGGGATCTATATCAACACGCAAGCGATCCAAAAGTTGGCCCTATGGCTGGATGGCCGCCACACACAAGCATTGAAAACAGCCTGCAAATCATACGAGAGGTTCTTTCTGCGCCGGAAACTTTTGCAATCATTTTTAAGCAGACTTCCCTTCCAATCGGCAGCATAGCGTTGAAGTTTGGCTGTGATTTGGCTAAAAAAGAGGACGAAGCGGAGCTTGGATATTGGGTTGGGAGAAGCTATTGGGGCAAGGGTATTGCAACTGAAGCAGGAAAAGAAATGCTTCGCCATGCCTTTTTGGATCTTGGCCTAAATCGGGTTTGGTGTGGCTATTTGGATGGGAACGATCGGTCCAGGCGGGTTCAGGAAAAGCTCGGGTTTAAATACCAATGGACAAGCGATGATGTTCCTCTTCCGCGGCTTGGCCAGACCAAAAGAGGGCATGCAAATTTGCTGACAAAATCCGAGTGGCTGGCAAATCAGCAAAACTAGCTCGCTTTAAATTTATGATTCGTCATAAAAATTTATGATTATATTATAAAAATGTCGACAACTTTTACAGCCATCGACACTTTATTTTCGTCATGAAAACTAGTCTTTCAACGCGCTTTCATAGGATTCTATCATTTTTTTAACCATCTGTCCGCCTATTGATCCAGCTTCACGAGAGGTTAAATGGCCATTATATCCTTCTTTCAAATTAACGCCGACCTCGTTAGCTGCTTCCATTTTAAACTTATCCATCGCTTGACGAGCTTCCGGAACAACTAATTTGCTATTACTCGAACTGTTCTTTGACACTTAAAACACTCCCTTTCGAAATCATGATATAAAATGCGTTTGTATTAATTATTTTAACCTGATATAAAAAAAATATTTATGGAAAAAAATGAAATCTCAATAATAAATTTAATAAAAAATTGATTTTAATTTAAATATATTATATGTTTTTCTCAATTGATGATTATATTAAAAATCAAAAGGGAAGTCGGCTGGATCAACTGCCCCGTGTCAAATTAAAATATATTTTCCGAACAAACGGTGAGCTTGCCCCTGTTTAGGACCTCGAATTGTGAAGTTGGAACATTTTTTTCGCATCCGTCTCCGCCCATGGAATCACACTCATTATCTATGAGATCATATCCCAAAGCTCTTGCCATAAACGAAAAATTCATGGTGTCTATGCCAAGGTTTTTGAGCCCGACGTCTAGTGGATATCTGCCCTGGGAACTCCAGTCATGCATAAATTTTAAATGGTTTTTTATGTGTGAATATTTATAAAAGTCTTGAATTTTATATAATTCGCTGTTGGTTATTACTTTTAAATTTTCTGGAGAGGTGTCTGTGAAACAAAACTGCGTAACAGAACCGATCATCTTCTTAGACTCATAGTCGCGCGCATATGTTTTTGCGTGTTCAAGGTATTTTGTGCAAAATATTCCATTGCATTCAAATGGATAGTAATAATCGCCATATTTAAAAGCATCGTTTATTTCTTTTATCGTTATTTCCCTGCCATTTTTGGAAACACAGGGCAAATCCCCCCTATATAAAACCAGCCTTCCGTCGCTGGTCATCTTGTCGAACTCTTCCCTTCCCAAAACGTTTGGCATGTCTGTGGATCTGGGAGTGTATTTATATAAAAGCCTGTCAATGTCTTTGGCGCTGACCAACTCGCCGGGATCTCTTCCGTTTTTAATTTCATTTTCCAAAATTTTATTAACGAATTCTTCAGCTTTTTGAGACTTTTCTTCTAAATTTTTATCATAGGAAACAAAAACATTTGGTTTTGATTTAAAAACCGATAAGTCTAGTTTTTTGCAATTAAAGAAAGCATATTCGTCTATTTTATTAATATTTTCGGGTATATTAAAATATTCTAAATTTTCGCAGCCGGCAAACGCTCCTTTTTCAATACATTTTAGTTCGCTCGCTTCCTCAACGTCAACCTTTTTCAGATTTAAACAACCAAAAAAGCTGTCTTTTTCGATTTTTTGTATATTTTTTGTTATTGTTATATTTTCCAAGGATGTGCACCCAAAAAACATACCTTCACCAATTAAATTCAAATTTTTAGGCAATTTCACACTGCGCAAATTACAACAATCAGCAAAAAAATAGTGAACCAAGCCTAAAATTCTTGATTTTTCCAAATTATTTATGGCGACAAGTCCAGCAAGCCCCCGAAAAACATGTCCAACAATATCTATTCCCTCTTCGGGCAGGTTTATAACTTCGACTGCGCTTTCCCTCAAAGCCCCAGATTTAATCGAAGTAACAGTGTATAAAACCCCGTCAATCTCTAATTTTTTAGAAATGTTTAAAACTTTAATTGAAGGGTCAACACTTATTATGCTGAGTTTACGTCCAACGCATTCATATGTTATCCCATCATGCACTTTTTCTTCTGCTCCAAATGCAACGCCAGAAAAAGTCAGGATTGACATCAAAAAAAACAGCGTCGACAACGTTAATGAAATCATCTTCTTCATAAATTCACACTTCTTTCATAAATATAATAACTTTTGGTTTATATACCACAAACAATTTTTTGTTGGGTTATATTTGTCCCCATAAACCTTTTGCTTGAAATATCCGACCTCCATCACAAAAAGCTCAATAATTCACAATCTAATTGGCCATATTCTAAAAAACAATGCAAAAGCTAAAAAAAGCGCCGCCAGCTCCGGGCTAACTGTAATATTAAATCATAACTCAAGCCAAAACCTCTTTGAAAGCGCCCTCAACAAGCGGTAGCTAAACGCCTATAACATAAAGTTGGATTTATTTTTAAAATTCTCTTGAACTTAAAAATAATTTGTGGTATAATATGAACATATTGGCGATTGGAGGCTTGGAGTTGGAATTTCGCAAATTATCTAAAGGCGCTGAATTTTTGCTTGGAAGCATTTGCAAAGCAAGGGAAGCGGGCAAAGATCCCGCCCGGATTTTATGGGAAGCTAGGGAAAGAAACAAAGAAAATTCCGGGGTCCAGGATCTTATGTCTTCTTCAAATCTTCGCAATGTGTTCCGTGAATTAGAAAGCGCTGGATATATCACAACGCAATGGACGGGCGATTCTCTAACCTCGGTTTTGGTTGACGTCTCCATAGAAACCTACCGCGAAAAACTCAAGGAGAACAAACGAAAGCATAGCATTATCGCTAAAATTTTCGGTTTTTTTAGGCGCTGATCAAATATAGATGGTCTGCTGGTTTATTTTGAAACATAGCAATGTCGGCTTTCGTCCCATTTTAACTCTTTAACGTCGGTTTTTGAAGGATTGTCTTTAGATGGACTGTTTCCTTTTATATCGGATATATCGGAATTTTTGTTTTTGTTTTTGTTTTCAGGAGCGTTGCTTGAGTTGTTGTTAGTATTGCTACCAGAAATGCTGTTGTTTCCCAAGTTGCTTGAGCTTGGCTGGGATTGCGATTCCTGCGAGCTTTGTTGGCTGTTTTCGGTTGTTTTAGGCGGGCTCGCAAGAGCAACTCCCGTCACGCTCAGTGCCCCAATTAATGCTGCAAATAAAGATATAACTTTTAGGCTTAATTTTCTTTCTTTTTTCACGATTTTAATCCTTCTTTCTAAAATTTTTTTGTCAGCGGCAAACGATGGAAATGCCACGCCATTTGACGCTTCGAATTGTGAAATTTTTAATATTAATATCAAATATTTTTTAATTTCAACATGTTCTATTACCAATTTATCCGTTGATATTTCTATGTCTTTTCTAAGCCTCCTCGTCAAAAAATTTATCGTCGGGTTAAACCAGTAAAAATTTTTTAGTATATTTATCAAATATTAATGATCTGCTGGTTTATTTTGGGCATAGCAGTGTTGGCTTTTGTGCCATTTTAGCTCTTTAATATGGCATCCTCCTTCAAAGTCGGCTTTAAAGGCGTCGTCTTTGAGCATTTCCTTCTCTATGGAAGTCATGACTTCAGGATCTTCAATTTTGAGCTCGATATAACCTTTTTCATTAAGTTTTTTCATATATTCATCAAATTCTTTTTGGTTAAGCTTCAGGGTCTGTCCGCTTTCAAAGTCTTTGACAATATACTTTTTTTCTATACCTGAATTGTCAGTTTTATTTTCAGGACTGCTGTTGTTTTCCAAATTGCTTGAGCTTAGCTTGGATGGCGATTCCTGCGAGCTTTCTTGGCTGTTTTCGGTTGTTTTAGGCGGGCTCGCAAGAGCAACTCCCGTCACGCTCAGTGCCCCAATTAATGCTGCAAATAAAGATATAACTTTTAAGCTTAATTTTCTTTCTTTTTTCACGATTTTAATCCTCCTTTCTAAAATTTTTTTGTTCGCGGCAAATGATGGAAATGCCCCAACATTTGACGCTTCGAATTGTGAAACTTTTAATATTAATATCAAATATTTTTTAATTTCAACATGTTTTATTACCAATTTATCCGTTAATATTTCGATGTCTTCTTTAAGCCTCCTCGTCAAAAAATTTATCATCGGATTAAACCAGTAAAAATTTTTTAGTATATTTATCAAAAAATATTTAATATTGTCAAATTTTTTTATATGCATAAGCTCATGGAGAAAAATGAATTCCTGCTCTTTTTCGGACAGGGTCAGAAACCTTTTGGAAATCAAAATCTTAGGTCTGAATATCCCAACAGTTGACGGCGTCAGGATGCTGTCTTGAAGTGTTAAATCGACTTTTCTTTTAAAATTTAATTTTTTCTTCGCTATGTCGAATAATTTCAAATTTTCTGGGCCCAGTTCAATTTTTTTGTTTTTAATTTTATATTTTAGAATGATATACGCGCAGATATCTTTTAAACACAGGATTGCAAAAACAATCAAATGAGCAAAAAACGCTATATTCCAAAGGTTTATTGACTCCGAGCTTTGGCTTTGAATCTCAATTCTTGTCAAAACGTTTTCTCGGATTTCGCCAATTGGTTGAGTTATTTTTAGATTATTATGAATATTTTCAAATTGAAACGGTATTATCAAAAATGTTAAAAATATTAGCCAAAACATTGAAATTAATTGTATAGGCATTTTTTTATTAATCTTTCTTATTCCCAAAATCATCAAGCCCAACATGGACGAAACCAAGGACATCCATGCAATTTTTACAACAAAACACCCCATCATTTTTCCTCTTCACCCACTAATTTTATCAATTCTTCCAATTCTTGCTTTGAAAGTTTATTAGATTTTGTGAAATTTAACAACATTTCATTTATTGAGCCGTTAAACAATTTTCCAATTAAATTTTCGCTCTCTTGATTTTTATATTCATCCTCTGAAATGTTGGCTTCATATTTATATACGCTGCCCGCGACTTTATCAGACTTTAAGGCCCCTTTGGAAGCAAGCCGCGAGATCAAAGTTTTAACGGTGGTTTTGCTCCACGGCTTTTTTTCTTGAACCCTGTCAAAAATTTCACGCGAAGTGGCAACGCCTCCAAGCTCCCAAACCGCTTTCATAACCTCATACTCAGCATCTGTTACTTTATTCATCACTTTGAAAAACCCTCTTAAAAAAATATATTGACTACAAATGTAATCGACGTGTATATAGTCTACATCTGTAGTCAGATTTTGTCAAGCATTTTTTATATAATCTACTTTTTCAACAATTAATGTTGATCTAATGTCCGTGTTTTTGTTTATTTTAACTAAATTTTCCTTGATTTTTTTGACCCATTATTTTAATCATCGTGTTTAAATCTTTATCTCCCCTGCCTGACAAATTAACAACTATGGCGTCATTTTTATCATATAATTTAGCAATTTTTAGCGCATATGCTACTGCGTGACTGCTCTCCAGCGCAGGAACAATCCCCTCCAAGCGGCAAAGCAAAGTGAATGCGCTAGTGGCTTCACTATCTGTTATGCTGTCATATTTAACCCTGCCTGTTTTATATAGATATGCGTGTTCTGGGCCGATTCCGGGGTAGTCTAGCCCGGCCGAAATTGAATATGCGTCTTTGATTTTCCCATTTTCATCCTGCATAACATATGTCTTCATTCCGTGTATTATTCCTATTTTATTTTGATATATTGCGCACGCATGCTTTCCAGTCTCCAAGCCCTTGCCCGCGCCCTCAATCCCATATATATCAACTTGTCTTTCATCAATAAAATCTGCAAACAACCCTATGCTGTTGCTTCCGCCCCCAACGCACGCGACAATCGCTTTTGGCAATTTTCCTTCCTGTTCAACTATCTGTCGCTTTGCTTCCTCGCCGATAACTTTTTGAAAATATTTAACCATCTCAGGATATGGGCTCGGGCCAACCGCAGAGCCAATTAAATAAAAAACATCTTGATGATTAAGAAAATAATCAAACGCAACATCAACAGCTTCCTTCAAAGTTTGATTGCCAGTTGTGACTTCGCAAACATCAGCTCCCAAAAGTTTCATTTTATTAACATTGATTTTTTGCCTTTTGACGTCCTCTTTGCCCATAAATATCTTACATTTTAAGCCAAAAAGCGCTGCTGCGGTTGCTGTCGCGACTCCATGCTGCCCGGCCCCTGTTTCAGCAATAATGTGCGTTTTGTCCATTTTTCTCGCGAGCAAAGCCTGACCGATTGCGTTATTTATTTTGTGCGAGCCGGTGTGGTTCAGATCCTCCCTCTTCAAATATATTTTTGCCCCACCCGCATATTTGGTTAAATTGCTCGCAAAAAACAGCGGCGATGGCCTGCCAACAAATTGTTTCAAGCAGCGCCTATATTCTCCAGCAAATTCTTCGCCACTGGCCAATCGGTCAAATTCTTTTTTTATTTCATTAAGCTTTATTTTGAGTTGTTGTGGAACATATTGTCCACCAAATTCTAAATAATTCATAAAAATCTCTCTCTTTCATAAATATATGTTTGCTTCTTTTCCAGTCCCAATCTGTTTCCACAGCAAAATCAACTCCTTTCTCAAAGAAAAAATCGCGCATATGGAAGCTTTAAAAACTTTGCTCCACACATACGCGATCACAATCTAAAAACACAGTCTCAACTATAGTTTAAAGCGCGCAAAACCTGTATGGGCAAAAACATCTTCCCATACTCGCCACAAATTGTTAACTTCAAAACAAAACGCAGCATCCATTGCTCCTCGCTCCTTTCAACTATATATCTTTTATTATATCACATTATTTAAATATTGTCAAGCGATTTTAAAAAAATTTTAATTAACACTAAAAGTATAAAGATAACATACAGTATTTTTACTCAATCGACAAACATTTTTTAGAAAAATCTTTACTGAATTTTAAAAATGTATTATAATGAATTCATAGAAATTTCAAAAAAATATATTGACTTTTTAGCTTGAATATTCTAATTTTTATTAATTCAATTCGCCATAAATCAACTTTTTTCGAGAGAAAGGATGAAACTAGTATTGAATGGAAAAATTAAAAGCAAGAGTCAAATTTTAAACCTTATGAGAAGCAACAGCCGTATTTCCAGGGTCGAAATAGCAAGTTTGCTCGGCCTGACTCGTTCCGCAGTGACCATGGTCATTAAAGATTTGATCGCTCAAGGGGTTGTTCGCGAAATCGAAAATCAACCGTTGGATTTTTTCAACAAGAGAGGACAAAACAGGATATATTTGGAAATATGTCCTAACTTTAAGTTTGTTTTTGGAGTTTCAATTCAAAAAAACATCATCAGCATCGGGCTTTCAAACTTGATTGGAAAGGTTTTGAGCAAACGCTATTTTGAGCTTGAGGACAGCAAAAACATAACGAATTTGCTCAGAACAATTATTGCTGGATGTGGTAAAATATTGGATGAGGACTGTTTGGATTCAAATAATATTTTAGCAATTGGAATTTGTTTTGATAATTCGTTTTTTAATGAAGATGTTGATGAAAATGACTTATATTGTGAAATGTCAAACGTTTTGCAAAAAGAACTGAAGATTTTCGCCTGCTTTGATAAATTAATAAATGGTCTAACAATTGCCGAAGCATATTTTTACCATGTGCATGATATATTCTGTGCGCCTGGGAAATTTATATATATACACCTTGCTGATGAAATATTATCGTCACTTGCCATAAAAATTCATCCATGGGAAGAATATGTTTTAAGCGAATTAAATTTCGGAAAAATGCGATATGTGTTTAAAAATAAATCAATTGTCGATCTCAGGCAAGCAGACTCAATCAACGACCATTCCTCAATCAACGGAATCAAAAAAAACATAGATAAAATATATTGCAACTCGAAAGAGACAAATATATGTGAATTATTTCAGAAAAAAAACCTTCCTTTGAGTGACGCTGTTCTTTTTAATCCGTCAATAAATCTAGACAGCGCCTCTTTGAGCGTTATACAAGACGCGTGTCAGTGGCTTGGCGTCGGAATTTATAATTCGATCAATTTGTTAAACGCAGAAAAAGTCGTTTTTTCTGGAAGGGTTTTTGAAAATCCTAATATATCCGAAAATTTTAGAAATGAGTTGCAAAAAATCCTTCCCAAAAATTTTATCACAAAGGTTGACATAAGCGGAATCAAAACCAAAAATATTTTTTTATCCGGATGCGCAATTGCGGTTAGGGACGGGTTAGCTCAATTTGTGGATATGATTTGATGAAAAATATTTAATAAATATGTCAAATTTTTAATTTTTATTCGGTAATTTTTAATTTGAGTTGGCTTTTTAGCAAAAAAACAAAAGCCCCAACCAAAAGGCCAAGGCTTTTGAATCATATATAATTAAAACAACAAAATAATATGAACAATCTCAACATTTTCCAATACAGTTAAATTAAAATCTATTGATATAACTTTTTCATATTGTCGATCTGTAATAAAATTTCATCTAAACAATTTTTAAAAGAAGTCGAATTCAACAAAATGTTATTATTATATTTTTGATCCAGAGGAGATATATTCGATTTCTCCAAAGATTTGTGAATTAAGCTTAATATCTTCTTTTTTTCATTCAAATCAGTTTCACTATTTTTATTAAATTTATCAATTCTTTGAGGGGGGAGAACAAAAAATCTGTTGCCCGTCAAGTCCCTTTTGCATTCATAGTCATCTACTAAAGGGTCAAAAATAACACATTCATCTAAATTAAAACTGGCGCGGTCGTCGTCTATATCAGCCTTTTTTAAGAATTTAAACAATTCTAGTTCACAATTTTCCTTGCCCGATTTATACCGATTGTAATCTTCGTTAAAGCTTTCCAGAGGGTAAACAAAATGCCGCGTTTCGTAAATTATTTTTAATCGACAGGATATCATTTTTTGACCATTACACCCTGTTATCATCTCGGTTAAATACACAATATTTTTTTTCAAAAGTTGCGTTAATTTTTCAACCAATTCTTTATTATCAACCTGCTCTTCTGATTCATTCAGAGCTGATTTTAGCTGTGAAATCAAAGAACAAATATAGGCCATTTCCCGACAAATTGCGTCCTTTTTATTTTGTACTGATTGTAATTTTTCATAGAATATATTTCCTAAATGACTTGCAATAGAGCAGTCTAACATATTCAAAACCCTTAATTCATCATACGCATAGTCAAAAATATTATCAATGTGTGAATAATCATTGAGAATACAATCAACAACACCATTTGCATAGTTTTTGCATTCATTTTTATCCCAAGTTGAGCTAAATATATTTTCAAGTTTTTTCGATATATATTCATATAAATTAGACCTAACAGCGGTAAAAATTAATTTATAGTTGGGATCATTTGTTAAATTTTCATCATTCTTTATTTTTTTCAACTCAAGCAATATAATATAGGTTGCCTCAATCTGTTTCGGAATGCTGAAAATAGTTGAAGTTTCATAGGTAAATGTCAGCTTTTTTAAACATTCACCAACTGAAATAGCATTTTTCTTCCAAGCATCCGACCCTTTTTGAGAATCTAAATACGATTTTATTGCGGATCGCAACGAAGAAACGTCGCAAAAAATTCTCAACATATCCTTGATGTCATTTTTGCTTTTTTGCAAACAAACGTCGACAAGTTGTTCAGAATCCAAAACTTTAGGGCCGCAATCCGCGCCGCAAAAATCCAACTTTTTCTTCTTCGCAGCAGTCGAATTAGAAACCATTAAATCCACTCCCAAAGAGTCATTTTTCCTCTTTTTATTCAAAAAATGAACTTGATCAGACGAAGATTTAAATAATATATTTGAATCATTAATAATCTTTTGAGACAACAATATTTTGGAATCGTTTAATTTTATATTAGATATATGAAAAGAGTTGGCGTTTTTATTTAATTCGTCATTTGATTTTATATTATTGGCATTATTTTTTTGCGCAGTTGACACATCAGCTGCTTGTTTGTCCTTTGCGGCATTTGCCGGAAAAAAAGCAGTTGAAAATATTAAAGAAGCGCTAAAAACAGCAATAAATTTATTGAAAATACATAATTTAACATTCATTATTGATAAAACCTCTACTATTTATTTTATTTAAAAAGATTATCGACTTCTTGCGTCAGTATTTTATTTAATTCAAACTCAATCGAATTTATCATACCGCAAATTCTCTCCTGATCAGACGCAATTTTCATAAAATTTTTCAGTTCCTTATCACATATAATGTTCATATAATTTTTCAGCTCGTTTTGAAGATTTTGTATATTTAAATTAGTTTTTTCTAAAAAATCACACAATAAGTCGAATTTATCTTTGTTTTGATGATTACTAAAAGTCTTATTGAATGATTTTATGTTTTTTATAACTTTTTCTAAAACGCTGGCCATATTTTCTTCAGAATTTTCAAATGAGTTTAATATATTATCGAGTTTACCTAAAATGTTCATGACTGATATTTTTAAATCGCTCAAAATCAACCGACAAGCGTCTTTTTGGAGTTGTTCACTGCTTTTAGGCAAATTAATAAATCTTTTAGGCAAATTAATAAATTCAGAACATTTATGATCCAGCAAATTTTTATTAGTTAGTTTAAAAATATCAAAAATTGTTTGTTCTAATTCATTTACGTTCCTAGAATTATAAATATATTCATTATTTATAAACACAGGCAAATAATTGTTAATGTCTTCATCGTTCATATAATTCATCGAATTGAATTTCAAAAATTCGTATATATAGTCTGATATAGTTTTTTTTGCTTTGTCTAAAATAACATTCATAATATTATTATTTTTAGATATGTTCAGGTTTTTATCAAGAGTGTTTAATAATTTTGTTGTTTTGAGAAAGTCCAACGAAATTTGAATTTTCTCATTCGAATCTAAACTGTCAAAACTGTCATTTAAAACATTCAAATATGAAGGAAGATTTTCCAAATAATTTCCAATCAAATTATTGGAAACTGCTTGCTCGAGTTTGAGATTTATGGAATTTATCGCGGCAGCACACTCATTAAAACCATTTGAATTTTTATAACTGGAATCGTTAATAATTCCGTTAACATTAGATTTAATTAAACAGTTATATAATCCACACATCGAAAAATTAATATTCATCCTATGAATTGTTGTATTAATTGAATTTATTTTATTTCTCAACATATTTATTTGGTTTTCAATCACACTCTTGACTGCAGGTTGATTTGTGTATTTCACTTCATTTGTTTTTAATATTTTAAACTCTTGTCTCAAATCTCCATATTTTGCGATATATTCATCTTTGAGTTTAATAATTTTTTCTTCCAATTTCTTTAAATCTTTTTCATAAATTTTTAGCATAAACGCTTCTTCAGAACTCCTATGTTCCAAATCACGCAGAGAATCTGTGAGTATCTCTTTTTTAATTAAGTCATTTATAAAGCTTCCTGATTGCTCATAGCTTAAACAATCCATAAATTCTTTCTCTGAGCAACATATCGAATCATTTTCTTTCTCATCTTTGCTCTTGACTTGAGATTCAAAATCTTTTTTAGTTTTGTAATATTCAGAAAGTGTATCCTCCAGCTTTAAGCCCAGTTCATCAATTTTTTTCAAAATGTTGTCCACAGCGTTTTTATGGACTAGCGACAACACATCAACTTCCCTTGAAAGCGTTTTATTTGCGACTTTAGCAGCTTTTGCTTTGTTAACAGGGAGCCTTTTTTTGCCCGCGCAAACAGGCACAACCAAGCTAGCAACCATGACTGTTGCGCTTGCAATTGCAATAATTTTTTTTAAAACATTTAATTTTAGATTCATTTAATAGTACGCTTCTTTCCGATAAAATTATATATTATTTGAAACATGTTTCACGGAACTAGTGTATCATATTTTCCAGGAAATTACAAGATATAAATTAAAAAAATTATTAATAACTCAAATTGTGATGATTATATGTATATATTCTAATATTTTAAAATTAAAATATATAATTTTCAGCAAGAATAATTTTTTATATATTATCTATGATAACCAAAAAAACAATTGACATATTCAATAAATTTTTAAATCAGTTTTTGTGTAAATCGCTGAAATATTATTTTTAGCACATATTGTTTGCATAATGGTTGTAAAATAAGCAAACTGCTATTGAAATTTAAATTTTTGACTTGACTTTAGAAAAAAATAATTTATAACTAAGTGTGTGCGTGTGAGTTTAACGTTTAACTTATGACGCAATGTATTTAACTGAATATTTGAAAGAGGTTGATGTGTATATGGAACAAAAGCAAAAGTTAATTCAAGGCCTTCAAGAAATAGTCACAGGTCTTTCTCAACAAGCGGACGGACATAATATTCAATCAAAGATTTTTGCCTCACAAGGTTTTTCAAAGCTTGGCAAAAAATATGCAGAGCACGTTTTGGAAGAAAGAGGTTATGTCGACCAATTGATCGACCGGATTTTGGATTTAGGAGGCCAAATAAAAAATTCTTCCAAAGCGGAAACACCGGTCTATAATGACCCTATAGAATGGATAAAATATGACCTTAAAATATCTCAAGATGGCTTGGCTTGCAACGCTTATCAAAGAAGCTCAAGATGACTTGACAACTTTCGATATTCTCAAAGAATATTACAAAGACGAAGAAAATGACATGTTTTGGGCGCAGCAGCAACTGGAATTAATAGAAAAAATTGGAGAGAAAAATTGGCTATATATGCAAGTTTAAAACCTTGAAAATTTTGGCTCTTTTGGAAAGGAAAAATTGCGATAAATCCTCATTTTTTAATACCATGTGTTAAATCAATTAAAAACAAAAGCTCTTGTTGATTGCAAAAAACAGCAAGCGCTTTTATTTTTTAGGTTTATTTAAATTTTTTATTAAACAATTCATTTGGGTTTTGTAGTTGTATGTAGAATTAAATAAAATTCAACCAAAAATTAACAAAAAATTAATATATTATAACTTTAAATGTGATATAATTTGTATGTGGTCTACAGATTATTTCAATGAAAAACTATATTGGAAAGATACATATGGAGGAATGTAAAATGAAGAAAGATTTTAGTTAAATTTATTGCTCTGCTTTGCTCCTTTGGCGCAATATTTTAATCAACAAGTCTTGTGGCGGGAGCTCATCCAAAAAAACTTCAGAATAAAATCCAACAAGTGGCTCTCAAAGCAGTCAAAATGGCCCTGATGATCAAACTTTGGGAAAAAAGCAAGTTGAAGATTTAACACGCAAGCCGATGCTGTTATATCACGTTAGAAACATTATTGTGAACATATTAGAGCAACTGATGAAGAAAACATGCAAAAATTCTATGAAGAATAATATGACAAACAGTATAATATGGTAATAGACCCATTTGGAATTTACTATGAAAGATGTCTCAATGGCATTAGAGCGCAAGCAAGAGAAGATTCAAGCTTTCTGGATCTTGATTATGAATCATATCAGCGAGAAAAATCAAACGGTGTCTATCTGCAAGCTTTTGAAAACGCAGTTTATGAAAAAGCTGTTAATTATTCGGCTAATTATCTTAAGCTCAAGCTAGAGCTAAACAATGCTAGTTGGCAAGAATTTTTCATGGATTATTTATGATAATAATGGGGATATAATTGAGTTTAAAAAAAGAGTCAAACAGCGCTATATTGATGGGTTTAGAGAGGACTTTAAAAAACGCAACTTTGCTCATGCCGATGAACCCGATAAGAAAAAATATGCATTCGAAAACATTAAACTCGAACAATCTGACTTGGGAGAATTTTACGACGACTTTAAGAAAGCCTATGAATAAGGAGTTAAATATGAAAATTCAAAAAAAATTTATTGTTAAAGTTCTTTCTGCTTTATGTGCAGCTGGTGCGATATTAGCAACGACGATGCAGCCTATAGTTAGCGCAAATCCTCCAAAAAAGTTATTGGGGAGAAAAACTAAACTCCAAAAAGAAAATGAAACTCCGGAGAAACAACAAATTAAAGATTTAATAGGCGAGCTGAAAAACACACATAAAATAAAAAATATTACAGAAAAATCACAAAAGATTGAACAAACACTAACAACATTATATGAAATGCACGAATTTTACAAAATGGAGCCTAAAATCGCAAAAGCTGTTGCGTGGGCGATTAGAAAAAATTGCTTTAACCAACTGATTGACAGCGATGGCTATGAAACAGATGAAAATATATTTAAACATTTTAATCCTATGAGTATAAAACTTAAAGATATATTAGACAGATGTGTAAATAACAAAAAAGCTCAAAAATTCGTCGCCAAAGCGATTAAAAATTGGATCCGTCAGATTGATATTAATTCGAAAACATATGACGAAAAAGTTACTGATAGGTTGGAGTTTGAAATTTATAAAGATTCTGAAAAAGCTGACTTCAGATTCAAAAATATTCCGTATATGGTGGATTTTGAATCTGGAAAAATTATGGATGACTTTTTGGATTTGAAGATCGAGGAACTTTCATGTGATCTAAATTTAATATATCGAAAAATTTCGGATGATTTGGAGCTTGAGCTGAGAAAAATTTTGACAAAGTGTTTAAAAAACCACGATGCTAAAAAGTTTGTTGCGCAAGTTGCGGCTGATCTGGCCTGCGTGAGCCTTGTTGGGTGCACATGCAGTTTGAGCGAGCAAAAATCGGTTTTGTCTGACAAAAGCCACCAAGAAAATAAAAATTCTGATATGCCAATTTTGGTTTTGAGCATTGATCAAAAAAAATGTGATGTTGATGATAAAAGCGAGATAGAGTTAGTTAATATATTGACTGAGTGTTTGGATAATGGTGAGGCTCGAAAATATATCGCGCAAGCAATAGAAACATTGATTACATTAAGATATTTTGATTATGCAAATATTAATCCCCAAACAAAGCTTAAAACAAAGCAAAAAATTCAAAATATATTAAAAACATGCGCAAACAGTCATGACGCAAAGCGAGTCGTTGCTTCGGCAATTGGCAAAATAGCTGATTCAAACTATATTTATGATTCCACCGAGAATGATATTGATGAAATGATTAATTTATTATCTAAATGTTTGAATAATGATGATGCATTAGAAAAAATTTCGATTTGTGTTTATAATCTTGCCTTCATATTAACCACAATTTACGCCAGTGATATTTATGATCAAAATAATGATGTGTGTTATGAAAATGAGGATATTTATGAAAATAATCTTTTAAAAAGAGACGATTACGATGAAATAATTAGCGAAATTAGTTATAATTATGAAAATTATCAATCCAAAATAGACGATGACTATGAAAGAATTAGCGAAATTAGCTATAATTATGAAGACTATCAATCCAAAATAGACAATATGGAAATGAATAATTTGGTCAATAATCTCAATATATTATCTAATACTAATGTTTTTAACCAACCATCCAATAATATTTCAAATCCGAACGAAAATAATCAAATTCGCAACAGCGCAGTGGAAAATATTCGATATGATTTGAATAAAGACGTCGCTGCAAATAATATATCTGGCCTATTTAATTTATTATACACATGCATAAACAACAGTTGCCACACCGGGCTCTTGGGAGCAAAATCTATGCAGCAATTACTACACATCAAAAGTTTTCAAGATATTGTTAAAAATGATGGAGAAATCAAAGAAAAAGTTGTTAAATCTTTATCAAGGTGTTGGAGTCTACACACACCAGAAGAACCCACTCAAGACACCATCCAAGACATAATTAATCAATATAGCGAAAAATTGCTTAATGAAGTTGATATAAAAACAATAAAAACCGACAAAAAAATCGAATCGAAGCCAAAAACAAAAAAACAACCTCTTGAAGGCCACACAAATAGCGACAATGAAAATAACGAAAAAGAATAGATAGTTTTATATACCACATACAAAACCAAAAGCTTGCTGACTTCGCCGACACAGCAGGCTTTCTATTTGCAGCAAGCAGCGCAGCAAATTTATAATGGTCGGGGCGACAGGACTTGAACCTGCGGCATCTTGGTCCCAAACCAAGCACTCTACCAAACTGAGCTACGCCCCGAAGCAAACACATACTATTTGAATTTTATCATGAACTTTTCAAAATGTCAAGCATTTTATTAAAAAAAACAAAAATTTTTATGTGGACTTGTCAAGGACGCTGGTATTGCGTTTTTTAAACCAAAAATCGGGTGTGGACCATATTTGTCCCCTTAATCCTTCTTCTTGAAAACATCAATAATTCAATTAAAAAAACCAACATATTGCAAGCTATCCTCAAAAGCGTTCCCCAAAACCATGCTAAAACAACCTTAAGCGCCGCCTGCAAACCATAAACCATGCAATTCAACCTGATTTAAAGGGCCCGCTCTTTCGAAAAATCCTTAACAATCCAAGGTTAAAAGGAGTGACCGCCTCCCCTTTTTTAGGACGCAAACCTACCGCTTGTTGAGGAAATTTCCAGAGTCGTTTGCGGCTTAAATAAGATTTAATATTACAGTTGATTGTGAGCTGGCGGCGTTTCCTGATTTTTATATCGTTTTTTTTAACGCGATCAAGGATATTGGGGGTTGTTGGGTTTTTAATAAAAGAGTTAAATATTTTAAATAGAGGCTTGCCAAGAGACAAATATAATCCAATCAAAAAATGTGATTCGCGGTTTTTGCGGCCACGCTTGATATAAACCACCCTAGATATATTTCAAATCCACAAATTTTGTAAATATTTCATACTTTGGACTGTTGTTTTTTAAACTGTGATGTGATATAATTAAGTGTAGAAGTTGAGTATTTTCTTGGGGGGTTTGAGAAATGATAAAGATGATTGCAACTGATATGGACGGAACTTTGCTTAATTCCAAAAAGCAATTGACTGAAAAATCTATAAAAACAATCCTCGCTTTGAAAAATATGGGCATTCATTTTGCAGTTGCAAGCGGTCGGCAATATAAGAATATATATAATATTTTCAAAGAAAATAATTTGGAAAAGAATGTGAGCTTTATAGCTGAAAATGGAACAATTATTTTTGATAAGGGTGGATTAATTTCTGTTAGCGAGTTGGAATGTTCGGTTGTTCGGGCGGCGGTTGAACTCGCTCGAAAAACTCCCAACATATACCCTGTTTTGTGCGGAGTTAAGGCTGCATACATAGAAAACAAAAACCTAAAATCAAACTTTGAAGTCTCAAATTATTTTGATGATGCGAAATTTTTGGCTGATGTTTTGCAATGCTTAGAATTTGATAAAATAACCAAAGTTTCTTTGCTTTGTCCCGCGTTTGACGCAGAAACCCTAACATATCCCATTTTTAAACGATTTGAGAAGGATGCTTCGGTTTTGCTTTCGGGGCCAAAATGGGTTGATTTAATAGCTAAAGGCGCAAGCAAAGGAGCTGCTGTTGAGGTGATTGGAAAAATATATGGCGCGAGCTTTGACGAGAGGATGGCTTTTGGAAACTATTTAAATGATGTCGATTTGCTCAAATCCTGCAGGTTTAGTTTTGCAGTCGAAAATGCACACACAGACCTAAAAAAAATAGCAGGAAAAATCTGCCCATCAAACGACCAGGACGGGGTTTCAGAAACTTTGATTGAATGGTTTGATTTGAAAATATGATAATTAATTTAAATTTATATGAAAACGAAATGATATTACTGAATCAAGGAGAAAAATTATGATTAGAGATGATCTTCGAAATATAGCGATTGTTGCCCATGTTGACCACGGGAAAACAACTTTGGTTGACCAGATGCTCAAGCAAACCGGGGCATATCGCGAGAATCAAGTCGCCCAGGAAAGGGTTATGGATTCAAATGCGCTTGAGCGTGAGAGGGGGATAACAATCCTTTCTAAAAACACAGCTGTTACTTTTAAAAACACTAAAATCAACATCATAGACACTCCGGGGCATGCTGACTTCGGAGGGGAGGTTGAGCGTGTTTTAAAGATGGTTGACGGGGTTATTTTGCTGGTTGATTCGGCGGAAGGCCCAATGCCCCAGACCAGATTTGTCACTCAAAAGGCGCTGGAATTGGGCCTAAAAATCATAGTTGTTGTCAATAAAATTGACAGGCCGGACGCAAGGCTTTCCGAAGTCCCCGACGAAGTTTTAGAGCTGCTTTTAGATTTGGACGCAAGCGAAGAGCAGCTTGAAGGCCCAGTTTTGTTCTGCTCTGGGAGAGACGGAACATGTTCAGATTCGCCTTCCAAAAAGGGAAAGGATCTAACTCCTTTGTTTGATGCAATTTTAAAAAACATAAAACCCCCTCAAGGCGATGAAAATGGAAAAACCCAGGTTTTGATTTCTTCAATAGACTATAATGACTATGTTGGCCGGATTGCAATCGGCAAGGTTGAGCGCGGAAAAATCAAGCAGGGGCAGGAAGTGACAGTTTGCGACTACACAAACAGCAAAGAGCCATATCGCGGAAAAGTTGTTAATCTATATGAAATCGGCGCATTCGATAAAATCCCGATCGGCGAGGCAAAAGTTGGAGACATCGTCTGCATATCTGGCATCCAAAAAGCAACCATTGGAGACACGTTTTGTGAGTCTTCTGAAGTTGACCCTTTGCCTTTTGTCCAAATTGGCGAGCCGACCGTTGAGATGACTTTTGCTGTTAATGACAGCCCGTTTGCAGGCAGAGAGGGAAAATTTGTCACATCCCGTCAAATCCGCCAGAGGCTTGACAAAGAGCTTTTGAAAGACGTTTCGCTCAAAGTTTTTGAAACAGATTCAAGCGAAAAATTTAATGTTTGCGGGCGCGGAGAAATGCATCTGTCTATTTTAATTGAAACCATGAGGCGGGAGGGCTTTGAGCTTTCAGTTTCGACGCCACGCGCTTTGTTTAGGCAAATAGATGGGCAAAAGTTTGAGCCCTTTGAGCGGCTTTCAATAGATGTTCCGGAAAAATTTTTGGGGTCTGTTATGGAGAAAATGGGCCTGCGAAAGGCTGAGATGCTTGAAATGAGCTCTCATGGAGATCGAGTTCGAATTGAGTTTTTGATCCCGTCGCGAGGTCTCTTTGGATATAGGAATGAATTTTTAACAGACACCAAAGGCGAAGGAATAATGAGCTCTGTTTTTGATTCATATCAGCCGTTTAAAGGGGATGTTCCCAAACGTCCGACAGGTTCGCTTGTTTCTTTTGAAACTGGGGAAGCCGTGACATATGGACTATATAATGCCCAGGAACGAGGAACGCTTTTTATATCCCCCGGGACGCCTGTTTATGAAGGGATGGTTGTTGGATGTTCTCCGCGACAGGAAGATTTGGTTGTTAATGTGTGTAAAAAAAAGCATGTAACCAACATGAGAGCTTCGGGCTCGGATGATGCGCTAAGGCTGATTCCTCCAAGCAAGCTCAGCCTGGAAGCGGCGTTGGAGTTTTTGGCGCAGGACGAGCTTTTAGAGGTGACGCCAAAATCCTTGCGAATTCGAAAAGCAATCCTTTCAAATCAAATGCGTGCTAAAACAAATGCGAAAAACAAGGGGTGAATAAATGGAAAATTGCGACTTTGCGACAACTGAAAAGGTTGGAGAGGGCTTGTTTGTCTGCGTCTCAAAGGCCCACAGGTTTGGAACAGATTCTGTTTTGCTGGCAAATTTTGCAAATGCAAAAAACAAAGATCTCGTTTGCGACCTGGGAACAGGCTGTGGAATAATTCCGATTTTGCTTCATAAATATTATAATCCTCGAAAAATATATGCGATAGATATTCAAAAATCCGCAGTTGAGCTCGCCAAACAATCAGTTAAAATTTCAGGGCTTGAAGATAAAATAACAGTCAAAAATTCAGACCTAAAATCAGCTTCAGATTTGCCAGAAAACTTTTTTGATTTGGTTGTCTGCAACCCTCCATATAAAGCCCTGGGCAGCGGAGTTGCAAGCAAAACGCGAAATGATTTGATTGCGCGCCATGAATATTTATGCTGCATCCAAGACGTCTGCTTTGCAGCGAAACGCCTTTTAAAATTCGGGGGAAGGCTTTGCATGTGCCAACGGACCGAGCGCCTCCCAGACACAATATGCGCCATGAGAAAATTTAACATTGAGCCTAAACTAATTCGATTTTGCGCAAAAAACAAAGACAGTTCGCCGTGGATGTTTTTGATTGAAGGAAGAAAAGGCGGGGGGCGGTTTTTGAAGGTTTTGCCGATTCTTTCGATGTATGATCAAAATGGCGAATTTTCGGAAGAAGTTAAAAAAATTTATTCGGCTGGAGGAAAATTTTGAGCGGAACTTTATATATTGTTGGGACTCCGATTGGAAATTTAGGGGATTTTTCACAAAGAGCAAAAGAAGTTTTAGAAAGCGTTGATTTTATCGCAGCTGAAGACACTAGAGTCACGTTGAAACTTTTAAACAAATTCAGAATCAAAAAGCCGCTTATTAGCTACCACGAACACAGCAAATCGCAAAGACTTGGGCAAATTGTTTCAAGGCTTTTGGAAGGCCAGAGCGCAGCAATCGTTTCGGACGCGGGGATGCCGTGCATATCAGACCCAGGAGAAAAACTGGTCAAAATGTGTGTTGAAAATAACATAGAGATGACGGTTGTTCCGGGGCCGACTGCTTTGATTTCAGCGCTTTGTTTGAGCGGGCTTGAAACCTTTCGGTTTGCTTTTTATGGATTTTTGTCAACAAACCGCAAAAGCAGGCTTAAAACGCTTTTGGAGCTTCAAAATTTGCAGCTGACTTTGATTTTTTATGAAGCGCCGCATAAATTAATTTCAACTCTCAAAGATCTTTTAAATGTTTTGGGAGACAGAAAAATTGCAATAGTTAAAGAATTAACCAAAATTCATGAAAATGTTCAGAGAGCAACCATTTCCAGCGCAATAGATTTTTTTGAGAAATCTTCGGTAAATCCCAAGGGCGAATATGTTTTAATTGTTGAAGGCGCCCAAACAGCCAAAGATTCAGAAGCTCCCGCAACTTTAGACGAGGCTTTGGATCTTGCTCGGGCTTTGGTGAAACAAGGTTTGCGTCCTGTCGATGCTGCAAAACAAGCCGCCAAAATAACAAATAACAAAAAACGCCAAGTTTATAATTTGTTACTAAATGAAAAATAGTCTAACAAAATCTAAAATTTTCTAGTGAATATTATCACACAAATTGAGCAGTATTGCATTTTGAACCAACATTCCCCTTGGAGTCAGGCAAAACCGACCGCCACAAAGCTTTACATATCCCACGTCTTGAAGTTTTTTTGCTTTAGCTTCAAAAACTTTATCCCAAAATCCCTTGCGTTTTAGATCCAAAAGCCCAACCCCGCGAGCCAGCCGCAGCCCCAGCATCAGCCACTCAAAGTTTGGATTCAAAACCTCCTCGTGTCTAACATACATAACGTCACTAATATATTTTCCAAAGTTTGGCTCATGAAAAAATCTTTTGCCGTCCAAAAAGGAGTGCGCGCCGGGACCGAATCCAATATATTCTTCTCTGGTCCAATATTTTAGATTGTGTTTGGATTGTTTGAATTTTTTTGAAAAATTTGAAATTTCATATTGCTTGAATCCCATTTTTTTGAGGCGTTCGATGGCGGCGAGGTATATTGTTGCGACGTCGTCTTCGCTTGCAAGATTTGAAGGGGGATTTTGGCCAAACGGGGTCTCGGGCTCGATTTTCAGCTGATATATCGAGCAGTGGTCTATGTCTAGCTTTTCAACAAATTCCAAAGTTTCAAGCATGGTTTCAACCGTTTGCCCGGGCGCGCCGATGATGATGTCAACGGATATGTTTTCAAATCCTTCGCTCTTTGCGATCCTAACGGCATTTTCAACATCACGCAAATTGTGTTTTCTGCCAAGAGCTTTAAGCTCAGCGATTGACCCCGACTGAGCTCCAATTGAAAGCCGATTAACCCCCGCTTTTTTTAATTCAAAAAGCTTTTTTTTGGAAAGAGTTTTTGGGTTTGCTTCAATTGTTATTTCGTCATCGCAGCCAAGGCCAAAATAGCAAGTTGCATATTTTATAATTTTGTTAATTTTATCCGACTCAAGCAAGGTTGGAGTCCCGCCGCCGAGGTATAGGGTGTTGGCGCGTTTTTTTCCCCCTCGCTTTCGAATTTCAGCTAAAATTGCGCTAAAATAGACGTCTTTTTGCTTTTTGTTTGCCCTAAACGAATAGAAATTGCAGTATGGACATTTTTCGATGCAAAAAGGAACGTGAATATATAGTCCGATCATTCGTCCAGCTTCAAAACGGCCATGAAAGCTTCTTGGGGAACTTCAATTGAGCCAAGCTGCCGCATTCTTTTTTTGCCCTCTTTTTGCTTTTCAAGAAGCTTTTTCTTTCGAGATATGTCCCCGCCATAGCACTTTGCAAGGACGTCCTTTCTCATCGCCCGAACAGTTTCTCTCGCAATGATTTTTCCGCCAACTGCCGCCTGAATCGGAACTTCAAAAAGCTGGCGAGGAATGTTTTCTTTTAATTTTTCAGCTATTTTCCTCCCCCTTGAATACGCGCTGTCTGCGTGGACAATAAACGAAAGCGCATCAACAACCTCCCCATTTAGCATAATATCCAGCTTAACAAGCTTTGCCTCGGCATATCCAGCCATCTCATAGTCCAAAGACGCATACCCTTTGGTTTTTGATTTTAAAACGTCAAAAAAGTCATAAACTATCTCCCCAAGCGGCAAAATATATGATAATTCTGCTCTGGTTTGTTCAATATATTTCATATCTTTGAAAATTCCTCGCCTTTGTTGACAAAGTTCCATTATATTTCCGACAAACTCAGTTGGCACCAGAATTGTCGCCCGAACTATTGGCTCCTGCGCTTTTAAAATTTTATCATTTTTGGGATAGTTAGTTGGATTATCTATCATTCTGACGGTTTTATCAGTCATGGTTATTTTATATACAACTGATGGCGCGGTTGTTATGATGTCGATATTATATTCTCGCTCAATTCGCTCTTGAACAATCTCCATGTGCAAAAGCCCCAAAAATCCGCATCGAAAGCCAAATCCGAGAGCCTTTGAAGTTTCAGGCTCAAAAATCAAGGACGCGTCATTTAGCTGCAACTTTTCAAGAGCCTCACGCAAATCTCCATATCTTGCCCCATCCGTTGGATATATTCCGGAAAAAACCATGGGGCTGACCTGTCGATATCCTGGAAGCGGCTCTTTTGCGGGGTTTTGAGCCGAGGTTATGGTGTCTCCGACTTTGGTGTCGCCGATGTTTTTGATTGATGCAGTCACAAACCCAACGTCTCCAGCAAACAATCCTTCATTAGGAACAAGCTCTGTTGCGCCCATGCAACCCGTCGAAACAACAGTGAATTCAGCTCCCGTTGCCATCATGCGAATGTTATCGCCGGGTTTAATTGTTCCTTGCTTAATTCTAACATAAACTATGACGCCTTTATATGAATCATATATAGAGTCGAAAATCAAAGCTTGAAGCGGTTTAGAGTCGAGTCCTGACGGGGCGGGAATGTCTGAAACGATTTTTTCCAAAACATCATCAATTCCAAGCCCAGTTTTGGCCGAAATCAAAGGAGAATCTTGGGCTGGAATTCCGATTACGTCTTCTATTTCTTGGATTGTCCTTTGCGGGTCTGCTGAAGGGAGGTCGATTTTGTTGATTATTGGGATGATTTCGAGATTATGTTCAATGGCAAGATATGTGTTGGCCAGGGTCTGCGCCTGGATTCCTTGGGACGCGTCAACAACCAGCAAAGCCCCTTCGCACGCAGCCAAAGACCTCGAAACTTCATAGTTAAAGTCAACATGTCCAGGCGTGTCTATGAGATTAAATTCATAGTCATTTTTGTCTTTTGCGTGATACACAAGCTTGACAGCACGGGCTTTAATGGTTATTCCGCGTTCGCGTTCAATGTCCATGTTGTCGAGGAGTTGCTCTTCCATGTCTCTTTTTGCAACCGTTTCAGTCAGCTCCAAAATTCGGTCTGCAAGCGTCGACTTTCCATGATCTATGTGTGCGATAATGCAAAAATTTCGAATAAACTTTTTATTGTTCAAGGCTAAAATCCCTCCCAAAAGCGCTCTGAGCGTAAAAAAATCGATTATTTTCGGACAAAAATCAAAATCTAACTTTAATTATATCAGATACCGCAGCAATTATCAAGCTCACAGTTGCTTTTTATTTTATTATTTTTGTGGGTTTACAATCTATGAGTTTTTAAAATCAGCAAAAAGTTTCAAAAACCACAAATTATATAATGGGGTTGGGTTATGTATGTCCCTTTCCAACTTTTTGCTTAAAAAATTCGATTCTTTGCCTAAAAAAGTCAAAAAATTTAAATATCCTCAATTGCATTTTAAAAAACATCTAAAAAACAAATTAAGCGCCGCCAGCTCACAACCAGCTGTCATATAAAATTCTATCCAGGCAAAAAGTTCTTTCAAAGCACCAATAACAAGCGGTAGGCTGATGTCCTCGTAAAATGACTGTTGTTAAAAATAACTAAATTTTTGAATTAGTTTTTGTGTATTCCCACAAAAATATCAAAACCATATTGACAAAATTAGACAAAAGTGTTAAAATTGTGACAGTGGATTAAAATTCCACTAAATAATTTAATTTTTTAAACACTTGAAAGGAGTGTGTGTGAACTATGTTAGATCTACAAAAATATTTGAAAAGGGCTGCCGCTGATCCAGGCTTTAAAGCAAAACTTTTAAAAAACGCTAATCAAGCAATCAAAGACGAATTTGGCGAGGATT
>CACZDM010000009.1 GCA_902779915.1 Oscillospiraceae bacterium
CTCAGTCGGCAGAGCACATCCTTGGTAAGGATGAGGTCACCGGTTCGAATCCGGTTAGCAGCTCCAAGAAGGCTTTGGGTTGTTTTGAAAATTATGGAGGAATCTTCAGTAATGGGTTTGAATAGAAAAGAATTGAGTAAAAGAATAGGTGATTTGATAAAAAGCGGAAAGGAGGGAAAAACTTGGGATTTTAAGCGTCAGTGGTATGAGGACAAAGGAAAGTGGGTAAAGCATATACTTGCTATGGCTAACAATGAAACTAGTGAGGATTCGTATATAATAATTGGTGTGGCTGAGGATTCAAGCGAGCATAGAGCTGAACGATTTGTTCCTACGAATCATATTGAAAAGGACTATAAATTAGAAGAAGACAGAAAAGAGAATGGTTTTGAACAGCAATCAGAATTGACTAAATGGCTGCGTGAACTGCCATTTGCTGATAAGTGCCCTGATCTAGATTTGGAATTGGGTGTTTGGGTCAGTTCGTTGCAATGCCTTGTCGATCTTATAATCGTTAGGTCTACGTCTGATTGTCCTTATTATCTTAGTGAAGATTATCCAAAAAGAAAATGTGATAAAAATAAGCCAAATTCTATTGAGACTGAAGATATAAAGCAATTGATTTGCAAGGAAAATAAAAAAATTGATGCACAATGTATAGAACGGATAAATTATTCACCGAAGTCAAAAACGAAACTTCGTTCTATCGACGCAAAGAACATCGAAAAGCTGATTCTTAAAAGAGAACCTACTGAATCGGAAGTTATTCGGGCAAACGATGTGTATACTAGAATAAAAGATATGTCTGCACATACTTTCAATGAGGGGTTGGCTGGTTTTGGAGAGTTGGAAAAGCTATATAGAAAAAGATTCGGTTTGAGTTTAAGCATCGAAGACAGATTTAAATTATTATTGTCGGATGAAGATGGTTGGGATTATGCGCTTTATGAACAAGGTTGTGATCCGTGGGACACTCGAAGCATGTATGTATTTCATAAACATTTCCCAAAATTTTTTATTGAAATGGATTTTAGTGATAAGCGGTTCTCTGAACAAAAAATTCAACCTCTTCCCTTCTTAAATGAGGAGGATGTTGATGTCTGTACATGTGGTCTTTTAAAATTATTTTACGATAAATTTTTAATTGAGAAATTTTGCGTTTATCATTATCAGATTTCTTTTGGAATACAATGGCTTAGAGTATATTTTGTTAAGCCATTATATATTGAGGTTTGTGGCAATTGGACCAAGTGTACTGATGAAGTAAAATATATTTTTTATTTTTTTGTAAAAAATGATACTGGTTTTAATCTTAATAATATATTAAAAAAAATATTTCAGAATGGTGAGCCGTCTGTTGATGTCACAATCAGAGGGGTTTTGGATAGGAGTACATATGGTTTGTATCACTGCTTATCACCTAGATTCACCCCTCCTTGCTATCATGAAGCGCTGAAGAAATGGGAAAAATTATTTAAAAAAAATGTAATTTATTTTGAAGATGAAGAAGAAAAATTGGAATATCTGAACTTTATAGAAGGAAATAGAAAAGCCATTTGTAATGAATTGACAAGTACCACAAACGCAAAAAATGAGCGTGAAGTCAACAGATTTTTTGTAGAACATTTTCATAAATGGAAATTTGCGAAACTACTGGAAGAGAAAAATAATTGGAAAATTCGTGTTAAGAAATCATTATATCCTACGTGCACACTCTTGAAAAATACATTATATTGTAACGACTTTGATTTGAAAGATTTTCCTCGATTGTATAATGGTTTGAATGAGTTTGCTTGTTTTTTTGATGAGTTCAAAATAATTGTAATATGTAATACTCAACTTTGTTACGGCGCATATTTTCAAAATTTAGAAGATCATTTTTACAAATTTAATCCTGGACTTTGTGTAGGTGTTGATGGTGGTGATGGTGGTGATGGTGGTGAATACAATTTTAGTCTAATATCTCCTAACAAAAATGAACACGATGACTTCCCTTATCTTTACATTTTTAAAGACAGCATCGAATTTAAAATAAATGATATATTGTTGCATGCTGCCTTGACATCAAGCGAAACCTCTGATATAGTTAAGAAGTGTGCTAGGGAGTGCGATGAAATTTTTAAAAACTGTGTCATTTATTTTGAAAATGAAGAAGAAAAACAAAAATTTGATAGATATTTACAAGAAAATCGAGATGATATTTTGGAAAAAATAAATGATTTTTATAAAGAAAATTGTCAAGAATTCGAGAAAAACTGCATGGAAAGAGTGCTTAAAATATGTCCTAAAGAATTTTCTTCTTCTGACGTTAAAGATATGGTTGAGAGGGGAGCTCGTGCTGAAAAGATTGCAGAGTTTTTTCGTTGCTGGAAGAACTGCAAAAACAACGACAACCATGGCGATTTGACTTCACTTGTTGAGGATGGGGCGAGAGAGGTTATATGTTTGAAGGGACAAAAATGATCCTAGTAGTATAATAATTTTTAATTCACAATATGTTTTTTGGAGATGTACCCAAGTGGTTGAAGGGTCTGCACTCGAAATGCAGTAGGTCGAGCAATCGGCGCGAGAGTTCGAATCTCTCCATCTCCGCCATTATAGTGCTAAATCTTTTATTTTTTGGGAGAGATAGGAGGTTTGTTGTGAGAAAATTTGGCGTTGAGGCGACTATATTGCACGTTTGGTGCTGGTCATTCAATACTATATCAGAAAATATCGAAGAAATTGCCAGCGCCGGGTTTGACGCAATCCAGGTTTCGCCGGTGCAGGGGTGTGAAATTAAAAGGGATTGTCAGCGCTGCAAAACTGAGGGACGGCAGCGTTGCGTGTGTTTTGGGGATAATTGGTATTTTCAGTATAGGCCAATAAATTTTAAAATTGGAAATGAATATTTGGGAACCAGAGACGAATTTATAAAAATGTGTGAAATTGCTGACAGATTTAATGTTAAGGTTATAGTTGATGTTGTTGCAAACCACGTCACTTCAGATATGAATTTGGTTTCGGATGATGTTAGAAATTTGCCAAATGCATTTCACGATAGAGGCGGGCTATATGACTATAATAATCGCTATCAATTAACGCAGGGCAATTTATTCGCTTTGTGGGATTTATGCACTGAAAATCACGCTGTTCAGGATATGATTAGCGGGTTTCTGAAGGATTGCCTGAAATGCGGAGCGTGGGGATTTAGATATGATTCCGCTAAACATATTGAGCTTCCCAAAGAGGTTGATGGCGAATTTGGAAGTGACTTTTGGCCGAATGTTTTGAGTCAGGCTGAAAAAGACGGCGCTGGATATCAATATGGTGAAGTTTTGCAGGATGGATATGGCCACGAGGCAATTAGCAGATTTTATGAATATGCCCGATATATGGGCGTCACAGCAACTGCATATGGTGTGAAAATACGGCAGGCAATTCGAGATCGGAATTTAGATTCAAACAATATTATCAGCTATGAGTGTGATGAAAATGCCCTAAGCCCAGATAGATTGGTGACTTGGGTCGAGTCGCATGATAACTATGCAAATGGCCTTAATGAATGGGGGTCTTCAGCGTGGATGACGGATGATCAGATAAAGGTTGGATGGGCGATTGTTGCGGGGCGCGCTGCGGGGATGCCGCTTTTTTTGAGCAGGCCAGTTGGAGGCGGAGGAACTGAGGCGGACAACAGGTTTCCAGAGAAGACCAAAATAGGAGACAAGGGCAGCGACTTATTTAGGGCGCCTGAGGTGACTGCGGTCAATCGGTTTAGAAAAGCCATGAGAGGTGAAGGAGAGTATTTGAGGTCACAGGGAAGAGAAATTTTGATGATTGAGCGCGGAAATAAAGGTATGGTAATAGTTAATTTATCTAACAATAAAAAAATAGATTCTGTGACAAATTTATGTGACGGCACATATATTGATGATATATCTGGAAAAGAATTTTATGTTCAGGGGGGAAATTTGCAAGGCGAAGTAGAAAACAAAATAGCCGTTTTAGTTAATAAAGCGGGGCATTGGATTGTTCATTGACATGACGCAACCTTAAATTTGGTTGCGCTTTTTATTTTGTTAAAGCTGTTGACAAAGTCCGCTAATGTATGATATATTATAAATGTATAGAAAATTATATAATTGGAGGGAATTGTTATGTATATTAAAAAAATAATTACTAAATTTGCGTCTTTTTTTCTTGCTTTATTTTTATTGGCTATGCTTTTTGCTAATGTTAATGTTTTTGCTGGGAAAGAAACTGTTTTACACACTTGGTGCTGGTCATTTGCAACTATATCTAAAAATATGAAGGAAATTTCGGATGCGGGATATTCTGCGATTCAGGTTTCACCGATTCAGGAATGTAAAATCAATAAAAACTGCGAAAAATGCAAAAAAAATGGCCAAGAATACTGCTTGTGTTTTAAAGATAATTGGTATTTCACATATCAGCCAACAAATTTTAAAATTGGTAATAAATATCTGGGAACAAGAGATGAATTTATTAAAATGTGTCAAAAAGCTAAAGAATATGATATAAAAATCATAGTTGATATTGTTGCAAATCATGTTAGCGATGATTTGAGCGTTGTTTCGGATGAAATAAAAAATATTCCCAACGCGTTTCACAATAATTCAGAAATAACCGACTTTGGCAAAAGAAATCAACTAACCCAGTTTAATTTACTTAAACTCACAGATTTAAATACCGGCAATTCCGCTATTCAAGATATTATTAAAAAATATATGAATGATTGTTTGGGATGCGGAGCGTGGGGGTTTAGATATGATGCCGCTAAGCATATTGAACTGCCCAAAGAAATAGACGGAGATTTTGGCAGCGATTTTTGGCCAAACATTATAAAAAATGCTGAAAAAAACGGCGCCCAGTTTCAATATGGCGAAATTTTGCAAGATGGGTTCGCCAACGAACCAATAAGCAAGTTTTATGAATATGCTCAATTTATGAACGTCACCGCCACTAAATATGGCGAAAAAATCAGAAGCATTATAAAAGATAGAAATATACACCGCCACAACGTCATGAACTATGAATGTAATGAATGGATTTTGGATCCCGACAAGCTGGTGACTTGGGTTGAGTCGCATGATAACTACGCAAACAGCCCAGATTTTCCTGATTCATCGGCCTGGATGACGGATGATGAGATAAAAGTTGGATGGGCAATCGTTGCGGGACGCGCCAAAGGAACTCCTTTGTTTTTTAGCAGGCCAGTTGGAGGAGGCGGGGGACAAGGCGACAACAGGTTTCCTGAAAAAACCAAAATTGGAGACAAGGGGAGCGATTTGTTCAAATCTCCTGAAATTGTTGCGGTCAATAAATTTCGAAAAGCTATGGACGGCCAAGATGAATTTTTAAGATCGAAAGGAAATAAAATCTTGATGATTGAGCGCGGAACAAAAGGAATGATTATAGTTAATTTATCAAATGACCAAAATATTAAAACCCCAACTCGGCTTCTCGATGGTATATATGTTGACAGCGTTTCTGGAAATGAATTTTTGGCTGAAAAGGGAAGTTTGAGAGGAAAAACAACAGGTCAAATTAGCGTTTTAACCAAAAAAGCTGATTAAATCCATAAATATTTTTGAAAATTTCACCAAATTATATTCACAAAACCATAAATAGATATAATTTAAACATTGTAAAAAATCAATTAGAAAATTTAAAACGAATGCGATTAATAGTTCGATATGCTTTATACGCTAAATTGTATAGATTATATGATACTTTGTCGAAAATATATGTGAACTCTCCGATATATTCAACAACATATCCCCCAAAACCACGTTTAAATTCAAAAACACCATACATCGGATTGCCAGCCCTGAAATCGCCGCTGATTCCGCCAAAATCATATATGGGAAGGTTTCTTCGTTTGCATTCAGCTATCATTTCCATCTGCAGTTTATATTGAGCCATAAGCGGCATATAAGAGCTATATGTTCCGCCGTAAAGATAGTTTAGCCTGTCTGAATCAAAGACGAACAGTCCCGCGCTGACAGGGATTTTGGACCTGGTTTCTCCGCTGATAGTGTTAAAAAGTCTGTCGTTTTTAAAATCAGCAACAAATTTATCTCGATCCAGATATATTATTATCATTTTAACTCGGCTTTTAAATTCGTCTTTCATTCTTTGATAGTATTCTAGAGACCTGTCAAACCGATTTTGTCGTTCAGCGGTGTGTTGCATAATGCCTTTAAAATCTTTGATGTTGTTTTCATTAACATTTTCGACTGTTAAGGGATATTTTTGATATTTGCGAATGCACCTTCTCGCCCTTTGGTTCATCCCCTTCAGAATTTCTTCAATTGGCTTGTCAACATCCAAGCAATAGCTCCACCGAAACTGGGTGTCCTCAAGGATGTCCTTGGTGAAGCCATTGTGTTCAAAACCCAGGTTAACCAAACTGTCAATAATTGGCTGGTTGGAAAAGCCGTCGTCTACATATTGGCCCGAGTTGTCGTGGTGTTTATATGCAATCAGCGGGTCTATTTTTAGAATGATTCCGCCCTTTTCTTTTAAAAAATTCTTCAAGTTGCTTGAGAAAAATTCTAACAATTCTTGATTTGAATAATCCAGCAACAAACCTCTTGGAGAGTAGAATATATATTTATTCATGTAGATTTTTTTCCCCAAAACTAAAGCGCACGCAACGACTTCATCATCTTTTTTAACTCCGACAAAGTAACTGATCCAGCCCGTTTTTCGTTTAATCCTCGCCCAAGAGACTGTTTGGCAAAAACAACTGCCGGGCATATTGTCGCAAACAGAATCAAATTCTTTTTCCGTCAATTCTAAAAAATTCATAAACAAATCCTCTTACCTTTCAATACTTGCAATCATTATATACCTTTTAATTTAGGTTGTCAAATGTTTTTTTGATTATTTTGTTAATAAAATATGAAGTGATTCTAAAAATTGAAATTTTTGTCAGGTTAGTTGAATAAAAATATATGCTATATATTATATGTGATTTAATTGAAAAAATCAAAAAGAGCAAAAGCAAACTTGGTGCTAATGCTCTTTTTTAATAAAATTTTGTTTATTTTTGTTTATTTTTGTTTATTTTTGTTTCTGATCAATATTATTGTCAGCGTTGATAAAAGCGAGACGGTTAGGAAAACAACCAGACATGTCATAACATTTTCAGCTATAGCATCATCGCCCAAGCCTTTATCATGGGACAGGTCATCGTATTTGTTAACAAAATCCGAATCAAAATCGTTTTCACCAGCAGTTGATTTGATGATTGGGCCGCCGCCACCGCCGCCATTAGGACCGCCCCCAGCGTTGCCGTTTACACCAGATCTGCCGTTGTTGTTTACATCAGATCCGTCGTGGCTGTTTACATCAGATCCGTCGTGGCTGTTTACATCAGATCCGTCGTGGCTGTTTACATCAGATCCGTCGTGGCTGTTTACATCAGATCCGTCGTTGTTGTTATTTGCAGGATCGGGATAAATATTAGCAGTAATGTTTGGCCAGACCAATACATAGTTTGAAGCGTCTTCACCCGCCAGAACAACGCTGCCACAGTTTACAGGTATGGAATTGCCAGGACCTGAATGTTCAAAAACTGGCTTTCCTTCAATCCGGACTTGATCGCCCTCGACAATTCCAATGATAACTGGATCTTTTGCAAAGTCGGCGTCAACTTCACCATTAAAGGTTTTATCTGAAATTTGAATGTCAACAATTTGAACGGATTTCTGGGTGATCGTGGCTTTTTTGGTTGGCTGAATGAATATATAATTTCCGGAAATATCATATCCTGGGACATCGCAAAGCTCAAAGCCACTGAAATTAACGTTTTTATTTTGTCCGGCAGAGCAGTTTTCAAACTGAGCCAAAACTCGCTCTCCTTTAACATAAACCTTGCCAATGTCTTCCGGAAGCAATCCTTCAATTCCTAAATTTTTATCCATTTTTTCATTGATATAGGAATATTTTGAACGGTAGCTTGCTTTGTCGGCTTCGCTCATATTATCAAACTTAGCTCCCAGATATGAATATGCTTCGCTAAATGAGTCAATCTCCTTGCCGTCAAGCTTTAAATAGTATGAAGCGTTTGTTGTTTTATCATACGCTTTGTCTCGAGCGTATATGTTGTTGATTGTCACAGCTTTTGGCTTTATGGTTATTTCCATTGTTCGAGTGTATATGCCCCTATATGATGCAACTATTTTGACTTTGCCGACCTTGGTCATTTTAGCGTATGGAGCACCGGTTTCAGCGCGATTGAGAATTTTTGCATTTCCGCCGAGGCTTTCAACCGTATAGGTTATGTCTTGATCGTTCGGAAGATTAACTTCGTCGCCATAAATGCGCTCATTTTGACTTGCCAAATCTCCAAAGAAAAACTCGTCGGATAGTTCAAAATCCCTAACAGTCAAATTAACCTTTTTGCTTGGAAGATTCTCAAGATTGATGTTTTGGTCTGTTTCACCACGTAAACAACTTGGTTTATAGATAACTTCTATTTCATAATTTCCAGCTTCGAGGATATCATCCATATCGCCCAAATTGAGACTGAGAAGTTGCCCATTTTCACTGTCTTCAACTTTCCACTGGGAACCTGATTCCAAAATTTGATCCACTACCCCATCTTTTGATTTTAATCTGACAGACTCGATTTCGGAACCGTGAAGATTGATTTTAACTGTTGAAGGTTGATCGCTGCATCTTGTATATGAAAGGTCGCCGCTAACATCTAGTTCATCATACAGCACAATGCCATAAGTGCGCAAATAGGTTATATTTCCGGCTTTGTCTTTAATTTGAGTGTATATAAATAACTTTTCACTTTCATCTTTTTTATTAATATTAAATTCAGCGGAAGCTTTTGCAACTTGATAATTTTCGATGTTTGCCCCATCTTTCCATTCTATGTTGGGAGCCTCAAGAAGTTGGTCAGCGGTGCTATAGAATTGGTCGGAAACAAAGTATTTGATATAATCGACTCCGCTAAATGCATCTTGTGCAAATATTTTAACGCCAACGCCATAAGGATAGAACATTTCGAAAATTTTTTGATCGCCCATATCGCTGTCAGACAAGATTTTCGTCGCAACATTAACGTCGTTTATTTGAACTTGTCCGCTCGGGAAGTCAACATCGACAAACACGGATTTTGAAACAGATTTTGACTGAATATCTAAATCAGGATCTTTTTGAATGACATTTATAGAGTTGTCTCTTTTATTTAGATTGATCAAAGTTGCCTGCCAATTTCCATCTGCCTCAACAATGATTTGATCTTCCATAGTTTGCAAAGCGTTGCCATTGGAATCAGTGATTAGGATCTCATATCCTGGGATGCCTGTTCCGTGAATTTCCAAAGTGTTTTGGTTAATATATCTTGGGAAATCCTCTATGGTAACCGCTGTCACGTAAATGTTTGCGGTTCCAATGACTTGCTCAAGAAGCTCACTAAAGTCGTAGTTATCCGCGCTATACGAATCGTTTACAAGGCTCCAATGAAAATTTTCATCATAAATAAAGACTAGCTTGTTTTGTCCAGGCATAGCATCTTCAAATTTTATGGGCAGATTTTCAATTTTTAGTTCTTTATATATGAAATCGTCCAAAAATTTTGGAAGCTCTTCAAACTCTGCTTCGTCTGTTCCGTCATAGTCTTTAGATTTTATTTTAACGCTTTGGGGATCAAATTTAACCTTTTTTGGAGTGATGTTTGCTTCAAATGTTGGCATTTCCAAGCGGAAATTAGCAGCATCAGCTCCGGTGAGCTTAAAGTGTTTCTTAAAGTAATCTTTTTCGAATTTTGCTTCTTTATTTTGGCCAACTGAAGCGTCTGCGAATTTTGCGATCCATTCAGTTCCAGAAACACTCAGCTCGAGATTGTCTAAGCTTGCATTGTTTTTTTCATTAATTAAAGTTAAGTCTGCGTCTTCGTTTCGGGAAATTTTTAAGATATTTGTTGCGTCATATTCTCTGTCGCTGCATGTCAAACCGTTTATTTTAAGCGGGCAAGGCAAAACAGTGATGACCTCAGTTTCAGTTGAAAAAGCATTATAATTTTCATCTTCATCAGTTGATGCTTTTATTTTGAACTTTCCGCAGTTTGTAGGGGTCACGTTGCCATCGTCATCAATTTGCGCAACATTGCTGCCCTCAACATTTTCGATTTCAAAGTTTGCTTTAAGGCCTTCGGGCAACCCTTCAACATATACCTCAAAAGGCTCAGACCCATAGATATATTGGTTTTCATAGCCTTCTATTTTAATTTCTGCGTCATACAGATCTGCTCTTTGAATGTTTACTTTAAAATCAAACGAAGGGAATGGGCAATGCTTTTGGCTAATGTTTTGTGCTTTTAAATTAAACGGATAGTATTTGAAAGACACATTATGTTTTCCTGGCTGTAAACCATCAAGATATGCAGCTTTCAGCGAAAATTTAAACAAAGTTTCAGTGGTTTCTGAGTCGATATTATCTTCTGCTAATGGGTTGCTGTCAAGAGTTTTTTCAAATATTTCTTGGTTTTCATTTGAATTTATTTCCAAGCTTGGGTCAGTCGCGCTCTTTTTAACATATGGTAATGTTGAATTTTGGGCGGACATAGGAGTGTAGAAAACAGCTCCATCACTTCGCAGATATGTCACATTTCCGTTTACATCCGTAAGCTTTGCATATACAAAGAATTTTTCATTTTGAGTTTTTTGGATTGAAAAAGTCCAAGTGCTTTCTGTGACATCTTGCGATTTGCCATCAATGGTTTTGATGACGGTTTCTTCTGAAGGGTTTTTCACGTCCTTCCAAGATTTGTTGTTTGAAGGAAACTTTTCTTCAAGCGCTTCAGAAGATTCAAAAGCTTCGGACGATTTTAGCCATTTAACGCTTTTAACCTCGCTGCCCAAATCATATGCTTTGACTTGAACATCAAATTTTTCAGGAGCAAAAAGTCCAAATGTCATATCTGTTAAGAAATTACCAAACCAATCGTCTAAAACGTTGAATTTCATTTGTCCTTCTGGCCCGCGCGTATCCACCCCGATTCCGACGCCAGTCCTCATAGATATGTTCCCAGCATGGTCTCTTTGAACAAAAATAAGCCCAACTTGCTCTGAATCTTGCAATTTCTCACCAACTTCTTGCAGCTCAACAACCCACTCAGTGCTTTTGTTTGGGGTGCCAGTGAAATCAAGACTTCCAATTTGCTTGGAGATAATAGGTTTTGCTTGTTCTTTGATTTTCTTTCCTTCTCTCCCTTCTGGGACGATATCATCCAACGTATATATCTCTAATGTGCATCCCTGTTCTCCAGTTCCTTTAAATGTTATTGGCTCATGTGTAAAATATTTTGTTTCGTTCATGTTCTGAAATTTGTAAAAATTGGCGACTGTGTCCCGCATATATGGCTCAGACTCTAATTTAGAGCCATCGATTTCAGTAACAAATGGAGGGTCTGGCGGTGCTAGATCGGTCCATAGCATGAAAGCTTGAGAATAACCAACAGGCGTAGCAGATTTAGACTTTCCAGATTCATGCTTCTCAGGTTCATAATTATCGGACTCTCCAGCTTTAACAACGATATCAATTTTTCCGTCTAGGTCGTCACTTCCGCAGATATGAAATTTAAAAATTTCCTGGTTATTCAGCCCGCTTTTTGAGGTGGTAATAACGGATATGCCAGATATGATTGTACCTATCTTTTCGTCTTTATTTTTAGCGGGATACCAATAATTTTTGCCTCCATCAATAGATATCCCAAATTCATGAGCGTCTAATTGGGACTTGGCGTTATTAACCACATATTCGAAAGTGACACCTCGATTGATTGGGCCGAAATAGTTTTTATCATGTTCTGCTTCAAGATCATATAGATAGTTGTTTATGCCGTTGCCTTCGTTAATTTCTTCTGCCGCCTCAGTAATATTTCCATTTTCATCCTCCATAGCATCGACTATAATGCGGTTAAGCGTTACGATTGGCGCGCCCCCGGTCAGCAAAATTCCCCAGCTTTCATCGTATAGGCTACGTTTTGCAGATTTTGGATCTTCGCTGATTTTCCCTGTTTCGAAGAAAGTTCTGTCAAACATGCCTTTATATCCGCATATGCTATCTAGCATATCATTTCCTTGAGCTTGATTTGAAACTTCAATTTTCAGGTCGCTTCCAGGCTTAACAATCAACATTCCGCCAGAACAATTATTACAAATTGCATTACCCAAAAATTTTTTAGCGTTTTTATCTAGACTTTTGGGAGATGTTTTATGGTTGTTTTTTGATATAAAACAGTTTTTAATTTTTCCGCCATAAACAGCCAGTTTTCCGTCGGGGCAGTTTAAAATGGCGCCGCCGTTCATATTGGTTGAACAGCCTGATATATTGCCGCCTATAATCATCAACTGCCTCTCGGCACCATTTGCGATGGCTCCACCGCCACAGCTTAACAGTTTGTCAGCATCAAGTTTCTCATCAACATCATTAACGTTGCAATTTTCAATTGTTATGTCATCTATTTGGGTTAAACCTGATTTGGCTCCATAAATGGCTCCTCCAGCAATTCCCGCTTTGCAATTTTTAATTTGCAAGCCATTAAAATAAGCGTCTTCCAGGGTGGTATATATCGCGCCGCCGAAATCAGACGCAACGCAAGAATTGATTTTCAACCCGCCATTGTCTTTACTTAAATCTTCGATCTGGCCGCCGTATGAAAAGATAGCGCCTGCATTTTTTGCTTTACAATTGGAAATTTCTCCGCCCATCAAGCTCAGCCAACCGCCATCAAGATATATGGCTCCGCCTTCAAAAGCGCAGCAATTTTTTATTGATCCGCCGCAAAAGTTAAATTTTGACGCGCCAACGTTTATAACTTTGCTTTCAGAGGCAAAATTTTGATTAACATTTTGAATTGTTGCCCCATCTTTAAAATCAACCTCCAAAGAATATGACTGGTCTTTTGGGTTATATGATCCTTGCAGTTTCATAAAATCAATTTGTCTTTCACGCTCCGCGCCTCCGTCAAGGACGACATCCTCTAGATCAAGAGTTAAGCCAGCCCCTCCGTCGACGTTCAATAAGCCAAGATCTGGCTTTAAATTTTGTATTTTATATGTTCTTTTTCCATCCGATTTAATTGTCACATTTTTGCGTTCGCTTGCCTCATCTTCATCTGGGTTGGTCAACGAAAACATGAACTTTTCAGATTTATTCATGGGCGGGATTTTGTCATCTGGATTAATTATGATGTCATCAGTCAAGATTAGTTCATAGGAGCCGCCATTATTTGCATTGACCACATTTAGTTTTTGCTTAAACGATTTGCAGTCGCTAACATATAGTTTTTCGCTGTCAGCAAATACTGTGCCGTTTAAGCAATGAATTGGAAAAGTTGCCATTATTAACATTACACACACTAAAAATGATACTAATTTTTTAAAATTTGACTTTAATTTGCGTTGCATTTAAACATCATCCCTTTCTTTCAAATCCACATCCGAGCAGGTTCTTTTGAGAAAATATTTAACATCAACCTCAATGTAGGTTGAGTAACTATGGGTATTGAAACACAAAAGTTAAACAGGACCATAAAATTAATTGGGATATAAAAAATAAAATGACTATGCTAAAATGCGAAAACCAATCTTTAAACACAAAAAACTGTGTATAAAAGATTTTGATTGAGTTAAATCTTCGAAAACTCATATCACAAGCATTTTAGCAAATTTTGTAATAATCTGTCAACAATTAAATTTAAAATTATGTTAATATTATTAATTTTTGTTAATTTCCACAAAAATCCCCAACATTTTCGTGGATTAAATGTTTTACTCGGAGTATATTGCTGAATATCTGGAGATAAATCGTTTGGTAAATTTACACAATATATTCTAAAAATCAAAAAAATCTGAAAAAATTCAAAAAAATCCTGCTAAAGGCTTTCATATGTTTAAAAAATAAATACTAACGTTTTGTGCATAGATATTTTTTAAAATTAAAAAAATGTTTCGTCAAAAAGCTTGTAAAAAAATATTTTATGTAGTATAATCTAAAAAGGTGTTATGTTATGAAGGCTTTTAATAAATTTTATAGCGGAGGGGTTTAATTCATGAACAGTCAAGTCATACTATATATCGCTCGAATTTTTGCGATTTTTGTGAGTTTGCCGGTCCATGAATTTGCCCATGGATACTCTGCGAATTTGCTTGGAGATAAAACGGCCAAAAGCGAGGGGAGATTGTCTTTAAATCCACTGCGCCATCTTGATCCTGTTGGAACTGCGGCTATTTTGTTTTGTGGATTTGGATGGGCAAAACCTGTTCCTGTGAATGCAAATAATTTTTCCAAGCCTAAGCGAGATATGGCGTTGGTTGCTCTGGCGGGGCCTGTCTCAAACCTCGTTCTAGCGCTAATTGGAATATGTCTTTTAAAAATCAACCTAATCCTGCTTCCTGTGTTGACTTCAGGGGCATATTTGCCGTCTCACGAATTCATCACAATATTCACTTATTTTTCAATAATTAACATTAATCTGGCTGTTTTCAATTTGATTCCCATTCCGCCTTTGGACGGCTCAAGATTGGTGACATATTTTATCCCCCAACCATATTACAATTTGTTGATGCGGTATGAAATATTTGGGACTGTTTTGGTTATGGCTTTATTGTTTTTGGGTGTTTTGGATTGGCCGATGAAGGTTGCTGGGGAGGGATTTTTAAGCTTTCTAGATTTCATAACTCAGCCGATAGACATGCTTGGCGGGTTGGCGCATTAACTGAAAAAGGCGAGAATTTGTTATGCAAAAGATAAATTTTAAGTTGGATATTTTCGAAGGGCCATTGGATTTGCTGCTGCATTTAATAAAAAAACACAAGCTTAACATATATGACATCGAAATATCTGAACTTCTAGAACAATATTTGAATTATATAAATGAGATGAATATAGAAAATTTAGAAATATCTAGTGAATTTTTTGAAATGGCTGCTAAATTAATATATATAAAAACTTGTTCGCTGCTGCCAAAAGAAAAAGAGGAGGAGGGGTTGAAATCTGAGCTGACGGGTTGTTTGCTTGAGCTAAAATTAATCAAAGAAGTCGCAAATATTTTGTCTGAAAAGAATATATATGGACAAGTTTTTGCGCGCAGTCAAAAAAAAATCAGTGTTGATATGACATATACTAAAATCCATGATAAAAATGAACTTTTAAGATTATATTTGATTGTTGCAAAGAAAAATAAAAACAAATTGGAAATTTTAGATTCTGGAGAGCGTTTTTCAACAATTGTTAAAAAAAGATTTGTTTCAATAGCGTCTCGTGTTGTTTATATTTTGAAAAGATTATACAAAGAGGAAACCTTGCCATATGATGAATTTTTTAATTGTTCGGATAAATCTGAACGGATTGCAACTTTTTTAGCTATGTTGGAACTTGTTAAATCCAAAAGAATATGTTTTAGCTGTGATGATAAATATATTTACTTTAATAAATCCAGGTGAATTTTAGTTTTGAGGGAGGGAAAAATGGAAATTGGAGTTAAAAATTCAGGTTCACTGAGCCTTTTTGCAAAAATTGAGGCGGTTCTTTTTGCCTATGCGGAGCCGATTTCCATTTCTAAACTTGCTGATGTTTTAAAATTGAGTGTTTTGGAATGCAAAAATCAGTTGTCGGAGTTTGCAAAAAATATGAATGCTGACGAAAATAGAGGAATTATGCTTGTTTTTTTAGATGACAGCGTTCAATTAATTTCAAAAAAAGAAGCTTCAGGACTGATAAATATGGCGATTGAGAAGGCAAGGGGAGGGGCTTTAACGCCTGTTGCGCTGGAGGTTCTTGCGATAATTGCATATAATCAGCCTGTGACAAAGGGTTTCATTGAAAAAATCAGAGGGACAAATTCAAACAGCGTTGTTAATTCACTGGTTGAAAAGAAATTGGTTGAAGAGGCCGGCCGGTTGGATATTCCGGGAAAGCCAATTGGATATAAAACGACAAAAACTTTTTTGAGGTCGTTTGGACTTTCTGACTTGAGCCAGCTGCCTCCTTTAGACGGTTTGCAGGAAGAGATTATCATGGCTGAAGGCGGTGGGGAATGAGCCTTTTTGTGACATTTATTATCGTGATAGTTGCATTTATTTTTATTAGCATGGTTAAAATAAAAATAGATGTGGATTTAAAAGAAGGTCAAGATGTTCACCTGTTGCTCAAAATTTTATGTTTTAAGTTTAAATTATTTCCACATGCCGAGAAAAATAAAACTAAATCAAAAAATAAGAGAGCCAATAAATCTTCAGATAAACAAAAAAACACATCCAAAAAATCAACTAAAAAAGATGTCAAAAAAAAGAGAAGTTTTTTTGATATTTTGAATATAGTTAAAATTTGTCTTGATCCGCTGCCAAAATCCTTAAGTTTTTTGGGGAAAGGGATTAAAATTAAAAATTTAAATGTGAATTGGTGTATTGCGACGGATGACGCGTTCGAGACGGCTTTGCGATATGGAAGGTGCTGCAGCTGCTTTTATGCTGTTTTGGGGAGCTTGTGCGCGACATTCAGAGTGAAAATAGGACGCCTGCGAATATATCCCGATTTTGAAAGCGAAAACCCTCACTTTTTTGCTTCTTTGAGGCTTGAGGTGTCTGTCGGCAGGTTATTTATAACAACACTTGGTTATTTAATAATTATTATAATAAAATTATCAACGAAAAATAAAAAGGAGAGAGCAAAATGAATCATCCAATTGAAGGCATGCTGGGCGTGTCGATGGAAAAAATACGCGAAATGGTTGACGTTAACACTGTTATTGGGGATCCGATAACGACTCCGGACGGTTTGGCGACTGTTATCCCTGTCTCACGAGTCAGTTTTGGCTTTGGATCTGGCGGCTCAGACCTTCCGTCTAGATCTGAGAAGGAACTTTTTGGAGGAGGAGCAGGAGCAGGAGTTACGATTCGTCCGGTTGGATTTTTGGTTATTAAAGACGGTGATGTGAAATTGCTCCAGATGGAAGAAAATAGTAAGGGCATAGGAAATATTTTAGAATCTGTTCCTGGCGCTGTTTCTAAGTTGATGCATATCCTAAAAGATAAAAAAGCGAGTAAGGATAAAGAAGAAGACAAATCTAAATAATATTTGATTTTGTAATATATATTGCTCTAAAAACATATAAATTAATCTATGAATTGTGGATTTGATATATGTTTTGGAGGGCTATTTTGGAGATTTATAGTGTTATTAATAAATTTATTGCAGCAAGTGTGATTTTTGGTTTGATGTTTTTAATGCATATATCATTTGTTTGCGCAACTGATCAGCCGCCTGATATTGGCGCTAAAAACGGAGCGATAGTTATCAACGCAGAAACCGGAGACGTTATATATGAAAAAGACGCTGACAAGGTTGCTCCCATGGCAAGCACAACTAAAATCATGTCAACACTTATTGCGTTGGAGCAGGCCGATTTGGACGTTGCTTTTGTTGTGGACCCTGATGCGATCAAAATTGAAGGAAGTTCTATGGGGCTGCAGCCAGGAGACCATGTGACTATCCGGGATTTATGCTATGGAATGATGCTGCCTTCTGGAAACGACGCTGCAAATGCGGTTGCTGTGAAAATTGCTGGATCTATTGGTGAATTTGCACAAATTATGAACAGTAAAGCCAGAGAAATTGGTATAAAAAACACAAATTTTTGCACTCCATCCGGCCTGGATGTTTCAAGCGATGATTCACACCATTCAACTGCCAGAGATATGGCAATTTTAACAAAAAAAGCTATGGAAAATCCTTTGTTTTGTGAAATATGCACTAAATCGTCTAAAGAACTATTTTTTGGAAATCCCCCCAAAAAGCGAACAATTTTCAACCATAATAAACTATTAAAGACTTTTCCTGGAGCCTGCGGGGTTAAAACCGGGTTCACCAAAAAGGCGGGGAGGTGTTTGGTTTCTGCAGCGCAAAGGGATGGAATCAAATTAATCGCGGTTGTTTTGAAGGATCATGATGATTGGAACGACTCAAAAGCGCTGTTGGAATATGGATTTTCAAAATTTAGTTTAAAAGAACTTCCCATTGATTTTTCAGAGGTTAAATTAAATATAGCGGGGCAAAACGACCAGGAGTTTGGGGTTTGGCCTGAAGCTGCGCTCCAAATTGCAGCAACTTCTGAGATGATGGATCGAGTGAAAATAAAGATAAAAACGGATCCTTTGTATTTTTGCCCGATTAATCAGGGAGACAAAGTTGGAGAGGCTGAATATTTTATTGATGAAAAGTTGGTTGGAAAGGTTGATTTATGCGCAAATGTTAATATTATTCAATAATTATTTTAAAAAAATTGACTTTATTCATGATTTTATTGGTTAGGGATGAGATCAAACTTTTAGTTCTGATATTTTAAACATACAGTAATTTATAAAGGGCACATGAAGTAAATTTGATTTTACGACATGTGTTTTTTTGCAAATAAATTTGATAAAAATTGACATTGCTATTGCAATTTGTGAAAAAAACTGTCATAATTAAGTTTATAGGGACTTTGTTTAAAAATTATTATTTATTTAAATTTGTTTTTAGGAAAGGATTTGATTGTTATGCATACTAAAATTTTAAAAAAAATATTGTCAATTTTATGTGTTGCGGCGATGTCTTTTTCAATAGCTCCATCTGTTGGAGCCATAAAAACTAGTTCTGTGGCCCTTCAGTCGAAGGCTTTGGATTGTGGATCTTCTATATGTAAATGCTTGAAATATGTCAATCTAAAATTAAATTGTTTAAATAATTATAAATTTTTAAAGAAGTTTGATAATTTGGATCAAAAGCAAACGGATGCGGCAATAAAATTGTTGACAGATTTAAAAAATATTATTGAGAAGGTTAATGGACTTTGTCTAAACGATTCCGAAACTTTAAATTCTATTTCTAGTGTAATAAATACGATAAATAGCAAAATAAATTTGATTGAGTTGAAAATATATCACAATGATTGCATGAATGCTTTAACGACTGGGTTAAATGAACTGAAAAAGATAGTCGATATGCAAAACAAATTTGAACCAAATGGCGCAGGAAAAACAGAAATAAATGTTCGAGATTTAGTTGAAAAATTAAACACTAAAACGGAAAAAATGCTAAAAAAAATAAAAAATAAAAAACTCTTGGATGATATAGAATTAAAATGGAAAGAGTTGATTTATGCCTTAAAAAACACATCAAGTTTAAAATTAAACACAGAATCTGTGATTTTGCAAATTAAAATTTTAGATGATTTTGTCGAAAATTTATCAAGCGTTGATTTGCAAGCAACAGAATACTATGTTTCAAATTTTTTTGCTGCAAAAATACAAACTGCAATTTCCCTGATCGAGAAACTGCAAAAAGTAGATTGCGTTCCAAAAAAAATAGTTCCTAAAATTAAAAAATTGCCTTCGATTCTTAAAAAAACAGGTTCCATGGTCAAGGATAGTCAAAAAAAAGTTCAAATTGTTGAACCAATTTTAGAAAAAACAGCCCCTAAAGTTAAAGTCAATGTTCCAGTTCCAGTTCCAGTAAAAACAGCCCCTAAAGTTAAAGTCAATGTTCCAGTTCCAGTAAAAACAGCCCCTAAAGTTAAAGTCAATGTTCCAGTTCCAGTTCCAGTAAAAACAGCCCCTAAAGTTAAAATTGAGGCTCCAGTTCCAGCCAAAACAGCCCCTAAAGTTAAAATTGAGGCTCCAGTTTCAGCAAAAACAGCCCCTAAAGTTAAAATTGAGGTTCCAGTTCCAGCCAAAACAGTCCCTAAAGTTAAAATTGAGGCTCCAGTTTCAGCAAAAACAGCCCCTAAAGTTAAAATTGAGGCTCCAGTTCCAGCCAAAACAGCCCCTAAAGTTAAAATTGAGGCTCCAGTTCCAGCCAAAACAGCCTCTAAAGTTAAAGTTGAGGCTCCAGTTCCAGCCAAAACAGCCCCTAAGGTTAAAATTGAGGCTCCAGTTTCAGCAAAAACAGCCCCTAAAGTTGTGAGAGTGGCGAAAAAAGTGCAAATCAAAGCTGATTTAGTTAAGGACGGTGAATATGCTCTAAAAAACTGTGATTCAACACTGGAAAATTCCATGAAATTATTCGAAAAGTGTGATAAAAATTATGTTAGACAAGCGTTATCTTCTGTGGGTCAATTATTTTCTGATGCAAAAAAACATCCAACTGATAATGTTATATTAGAAAAATGTGTTAAATATTGGAGAGCATTGAATGAAATTAATGGAATAAAAACGAAAATAATGGACTATTACAAAGTTTTACAAAATCAGTCTTTAGAAAACGAATGCTATGATATATTATATAAATGCTTTGAAAATTTTGCAAATAATGGCGAATTTGATCTAGGCAATATAAAACACATAAATAGCAAGTTAAATCAGGCTATGCGGCCAATTATTAATCAAAAAATACTCAACATAAGCAATGTGAATGTTGTCGCTGATTCAAATTTGCAGACAAAATGGAAAAATGAAATTCAAGCAGGAAGACAAACCGGACTTTTGTGTTGGCTGTTTGCTGCGACAAATGCGCGAAACTGGTTTAGAGTTCAAAATAAAGAGTCGAGAATATATGGCTCAGGAAATGTATGTAATGAATATGTCAAAAATAAAGGAAATGTGCGGGATTTAAAAAGCGATCAAGACTATGCGCCAATATTAAAATATTTGCAAAACTGTGGGCTTAGCACATATATCGTGACTTCAGACATTGGAAACAGCGATAAAGACGCGCAACAAACCAATCGGCTTTTGTCTGAGGCTCTTTTGAAAAAACATTTTAGCGCGAACAAGTCAGCAGTCATCGTCAACAAGCCGGGGCATTGGGTTGCGATCGCTGGAATAGACACCCAAACTCAAAAAGCACTGGTTGTTGATTCTTTAAACGAATCTCCATCTTGGACGGATTTGGGCAGCTTATGCGCCAGCATTTCCAATATCAAAGACCCAAAAAATCCAAATTGTAATGGTTTATCCATGATATTTGTTAAGGATGATCGCAAATCCATCAGCGATTCAGCAGCCTTTCAAAATGAAGATATGTCAGAGTGGTTGAATATATTTGATGATGCGCTTAAAGCAGCCAGTGGAGAATTTTAATTTTGAGTCATAAATTTTATATTAACAAACTGCGTGCGAAATACAGTCAATCATATTGCACGCAGTTTTATTTATGCTAAATAATTCATTTTTTTATAAATATGTTGATTAAAACTATGGACAATAAAACCGATAGATTAAACAATATTATTGTGATTGATGAAAATTTATATACCATGTTTACAGATATAAACAACACTAAAACTAATATTTCTATAAATATTCCTAAAATATAGGTTATAATTCCAAATTTTAGACATGTTAAGAATTTTTTAGATTCGATTATTGCGCTGGAAAAGGATATAAAATCATCGCCGCTGATTATTGCTGAGCCGTCTTTTTGCATATCTCTGGTTTGATTTCTATAGCTTTTATGATATTGGGCGGGGAGGATCTTAAATAAATTTTCAGGTGTTTTGAATATTTTTGACAGTTTTTTTGGTTTTATTGCAACATCAACCGTCTTTATCACCACAGAAATTCCCTCGTTTTCTAAAGCATCCAAATTGGATTTGACGTTAAAGTCGGCCGACATATCATACATAAACGCGGCTGTTAATTTTCCTGATATTGCGACAAAAACATAGTCACAGCCGTTTTTGCTGATCTTTTTGATTTCGGAGTCGGGAGGCATATTTATGTTGTGGTTAACCATCATATAATAGTTTCCAATGATAACTCGGCGATCATCAACCCATGCGGATATGCCCATGTTGTCTTCATATAATATGCTGTCAACTTTTTCTAGACACCTCTCATTTTCCAAAATCATGCTCATGAACATGTCCTTTAAAATGCTGTTTGTTGCGGTTAAAACGCTCGCTGCGCAGGTTATGGAATCGTCTATAGGGTGGCTGTTAAAAACTCGCATGCCCGATAAATTAACGGTTCCTTTGGGAAACAGCTCTTTAGCTGTGATGATTATAGCATCTGTTTTTCCAAATTTGCTTGAATCAAACCCCAAAAAAGCAGCTTTATTTTTGCATAACTTTTTTTGTGATATGAAAAACGGCAAAACAATAGAAAATAAGAAGGAAAATGGCGTTATTATGCATAAACCTGAAGCAAAAACAGTTATTGCAACCCACATGTTTTTGGAAATAACTGCTGAAATCAACAAAAGCAGAACACTCAAGTAAAATCCAATTGGGGTTAAAAAATATCCAACTGAGTCTGCTATGTTTTGTGTGGAAGAATAATATATAAAATCAGTGAAAAAATTTGTTTTTCGTTTATAAATAATCATAGGATCGTGCTTTTCTTTTTCTCGCTTAAAGGCAGATATTAAATCTTCGTTACTTGCCACGCCAACTGTGCAACCTTTTCTGCTTTTATTGCAAACAAATCTAAAATTAGATAAAACAACAACAAAGTGTATATATTTTGACATGCAATGAAAAGCCATTCCTCCAATAACAACCGGCGTCAAAACAAAAATATTTTTGTTGTTTATCATCTCTGTTCCGGAAAAAAGCAGCATCGCAACCTGACATATATTCCCCAAAAGCATGACGCACAAAGCACTATCCGAATTCGGCTTTAGCTTAACAAGTCCTGAAATTCCAGAATTCAAAACACTGTAAAACGGGATCGTCGCGACAATCAAAACCCAAAAGTTTAAAAAGATATATGAAAGCGGATTGGCCAAAGTCAAACTTGGCGGGAGATAAAAATAGTTGAAAACCCCCAATTGCCAAATAATTGAAATCAAAAACAAAAAAGTCAAAATTATGGTGGATATCATATATTTTTTCTTTGAGGTTTGCAAATATTTGTTTACTTTTTTTAAATCGTGTTTGGATCTATATTCGATTTGCTCAGACCAATTGTTGTCAATCGACAATTTTGACGCGGATTTTCCATTATCATTATACGAACTGTCATACGCATCATATAGCGGCCTCATATTTGAGCCGTGTATGGTGCTATAGCTGCAGTTAAAATTTTTTATTTTTTTATTTCGCTGTTTTTGAAATTTATAAAAACTGTCGGTTTGAGTAATTTTAATATTTTGTAAATTGTCAATCTTTTTAACATCATGGTTGTCCGTTTGAAAAAATTCGCCTGTTTGGAAAGTTTCGGGGCCGCGAGCCGAGCCAGGATTGATATATATATTATCGCTTGAACCAGACACAAATTTCTCAATTTTTTGCTTTTTCACTTTATGCGCGAATTTGCTCATGCTGTTTTTAAAATTCGTTTTTTCCCTTTCCAGTTCAAGATCTTTCGTTATCTCCATGTCATGTCGCGACTTTATTTCATCAAACTTTGAATCATCATAGCTTTCGATTAAAACGCTGTTTTTTAGATCATAGCAATTTTCATAACTGGTTTTGGATTTTAGCATATCACGCATGTCTTCAAAGGTCAATACATTGCTTTTGCTGTTATTTTTGTCCACTCAAACCACCTATCTCCCTTCGGCCAAATTCCAATTTTTTAAACAATTTCAAGCGTTTAATATGTGTTGTTTTTTTGGGGGATTTTCAGGGTTGCTTTCGCCTCAATGAAAATTTAAACAAAGATCTGATTTGAGGATAATAAATTTTGAGGGTTAATATATTGATTACATATTTAAAATTTAATAAATCGATTTTAATATTATTTACATACACAAAAGCAAATGACTCCCATCAAAAAAATTTAGCTTTTATATTTTTTCTTTGTCTTAAAATTTCATACATTATTATCCCGCCCGCGACTGAGGCGTTGAGAGAGCTGATTTTTCCGGACATTGGAAGGGAAATTGAGCCGTCAGCTTTTTGCTTAACCAGTTTTTTAACGCCAAAACCTTCCGAGCCAACAACCAGGCCGATTGCTCCAGAAAAATCAATTTCACACCAATTTTGCCCGTCCATGTCCGCGCAATAGATCCACAGTCCCATTTTTTTTAGATGGTCTATGCAACTAGGAAGGTTTGAAACGCGCGCGATCAGTAAAGAATTAACAGCGCCTGATGAGGTTTTTTCAACAACCGGCGTTATTGAAGCGTTCCTTCTTTTTGGGATGATCAAGCCATGGGCTCCTGCGGCTTCGGCCGTCCTGATTAAAGCGCCCAAATTATGGGGATCTTCTATGCCGTCGCAAAGAACAACAAAAGGGGGCTCTCCTCGTTTTTTTGCAAGGTCCAGTATATCCAAAACCTGAGCATATTTAATGGGGCTGGCCATCGCAACGACTCCCTGAGTGTTTTTGCCATATTGGTTTAATTTACAAGGGTCAACATATTTAATGACAATTTCGGCGCCTCTGGCGGCCTCCAGCAGCTTTTGCAGATTTCTGGCAGTTTTTGATATAAAAATTTTGTCAATATTCCTGCCGGATTTTATTGCTTCTTCAACGGAATTTTTTCCAAGTATTATTTGACTCCGCATGCTAAACCACCCATCCTTAAAAAACATTCACCCTAGCATTATAGCACGTTATTTCATATTTTGCACCTATTTGCGAAATTTTTTTAAAAAATTTTTGTGGGTTTGGGTTAGATTTGTCTCAATAAGATCCCTTGCTTAAAAAATCCGACGAGTTGATTCAAGAAAATTTCGAAAAGCTTGAATATCCTTGAATCTGTTCTAGCAAACAATGCAAAAACCAAGCTGACCGCCGCCGTCTCACAGCCAACTGCAATATATAAACTCTTTCAGAAACCGTGTCTTTTTTAAAATATCCACAACAAGTGGTGGTTAAACGGCCTCAAATATGATTTATTTTTAATTTTAATCGAATATTTATCAAATTATGCACTTGGTGAGGCTGAGTTTTCAACTTTCAATTTTTTGAATATCAATTTGTGAAGATCCCGTGTTTATAATGTTTTTGTTCGGTAATACCACCTGTAAATATTAAATTGTTGAAAACTTGTTTATTCAAGTGGAAAACTTTTTGATTTTACTGTTAGGAAGTATGTTGAAAACTATGTTGAAAAGGTTAAAAACTCATTATACATGGGATTTGACATGTTAACAAAAAAATGTTGAAACTTGGAAAACATTTTAACTTTTGCAAAAATATATTTTCAACAAAAACAAAAAAAGCCCATAAACGGCGGGCTTTTTTACTGCAAACGGTCATTTTTGATCTTTGCGGCGAGCGCGAAAGTATTCAACATTGTTATTTGCGATAAAGTTGAAAAAAATCACTTTATTTAATTAATTATTAAGATATTTTAGGTTTATTGAATGTTGTTTTGAAATACTTTAGCTATAAGCAAATTTAAACAATTAAAGGGAAATGAACCACAACTCAGTTTTCATATTCAACCGACTCATATATTCCGTCTCGAACAGCTTCAGCGATCAAATTAATTGTTTTGTCACTAAATTTTTCTCGACAATTTTCAAGTTTTTTACTGTTGAGCAGGGCTTTTCTGACTTTGTTGACCAATTCATCATTATCATTAATAAATCTTGCTGTGCATTTGGAATTTATTAAATAGTCAACCGAAACGCCGAAAAAGTTGGCGATTTTTATCAACATTCTGGAATCCGGCTCACGTCTTCCCTGCTCATACATTCCTATGGTACTGGGGGAAACTCCCAATTTTCCAGCTAAAGCTGTCTGAGTCAATTTCATTTTTTTTCTCAATTTTTTTAAACATTCACCAAACATAGTAATCCTCCAAAAATATATTGTTTTATTTAAAGTGGGACTTTTTTAGTACAAAAAAAGCAAATGTATTGACACCACCACACTTTTAGTGGTATTCTGTTATAAACACTCAATGTGTTAATAATGCTTTGAAAGTCATAGGGGGATGACACAAATGAAAAAATTAATGCGTGAATATAAAATCACAGCTCAAAATCTTTACATTGCACTCAATAAATTAAAACACAACACTGTCAAATATAAGATACTGCTATCTGAATATCAACATGCCTGCTATATACATCGCCATCTGGAAAAATACTGCAAAGCGAGGGGGATAATATGAGAATTGTGTCATTCGATCATTTGTTTGAATCGGATATGGCAAAACTTGCAAAGCTGGCGGAAAATTCAAATTCTGAAAAAATACAAACCCTGAAAAGAATGGTATCTTTAGTTATTCTTGAGGAACTCAGCGACCGGCAAAGGGAAGTTCTGGACATGTATTTTAACCAAAAAATGAATTTTAGTCAAATTGCTAGAACATTAAAAGTCAACAAAAGCACAGTATCTAGAATAAAAACTTGCGCATTTAATAAAATTCGAAGAATTCTCAAATACTATAACGTCAGATGATTTAAATGGTGTATTTTTGAAATAATATAGATATATCACTTTTTTTGATTTTTAGTTTTGTTTTAGCAACTGGCCTTTAAGTATTTAGGATGGTTTAGATTTTTTTAACAAAATTTTCGCTTGAGTCAGGTTAAGCCTTTTTATGGCGCATTTTACTGAAATTTCAGAAAAATCCCAGCGCAATTAAATATTTTAAGCTTTTTTGATTATAAACAAACTCTTTTAAATATTTTATAATTTTGCAAAATCCACTCCATTTGTCTTTATAACTTTTTCTTGTCTTTCGAGAATCGCAGTGTAATATGTCATTACACACAATCTGATCCTGGCATGACGCAAACGATAGAGCGCTTTTCATTGCACTTTTTGAATTTTTAAATTTCATTTTCAAACGACATCCTTAAATAAAATACGAAAATCAGCCTTATATACTATTTTACACTAAAACAAACTAAAAGTGTATATAATTCATAAATTATTTACAGTGTGTTAACAAAAAGTTTACAAAATCTGCGATTTTTACCAACACAACAACATTTTGAAAATAATGTTAATATGTTGAATTGTCAATGTAATCCTTTAATTTACTGACTATATTGAGTATAGTAGAATTTTTAAAGTGATATGATGATCTATTTGCGACTAAATAGTGAATAACAGAAAAAATATGATCATATATGGTTAAATTGATTCTTTTTAAAGTGTAATCAGAATCTATGACGTCAACGACAACATCCGCCATGTCGATATACAGGCCCAGTTCAGGGGAATCTTGGACTTTGATTATGCTGGTGTCTCTAGACTGTTTTAAAAAATAATTCATAGCAACATTTGGATATTTAGTCATAACACGCAAAGTATCCCCCATGTCATCCTTAAAATCTTTTTTCGAAATGACGGCCATATTCGACTTGTGGAGTTTTAAATCCAGTAATTCAAGCACTGGCGGTTTATATTCCGCTAAAACATCGCTTCCAGCAACGCCAATGTCTGCGGCTCCTCGTTCAACATATGTTGTCACATCCATGGGGTTGACTAAATATGCGCAGATTCCATTCATGTTTTTCTTAAAAAGCAGCTTATTGTTGAAATTTAAATCGTTTTTATCACAAAATCCAGTAAAAGTTAATATATCGAAAAGTATTCGACCAAATATGTTGTCCGGCAGGGCGATTTTTATTGTTTCGTCCAATCTAGATCCCTCCATCTCTGATTTCGTTAAATTTCATAATAACCTTAGCTTTAATTGATTTATCCATATTTTTTGCGCAATATACACTCTTTCCTTCGCGAACCAGCTGCCACACTTTTTCATAAACTTTGGCTAAATTATCCGAATAATCATATAATAAAAAAACGTCAATGTCATATTTTTTTGAACATTTTAAGTTATTTATTAAGTCCAAATAGATTGAAAAGCCAATGGCGTGCCCGGGTTTTCCGAGGTGTTTCATAAGGCGAGTGTATTGGCCGCCGACAACAACGTTAGATGGAATATTTTTAATAAAGCCTTTAAATATTAGACCATCATAGTAATTCATGAACCCAGTTGTTATAGACATATCGATTATAAAATTAACTTTTGTTTTATTTTGAACAACCTCAACAACTTTTTGCAATTCTTTTAATTTTTCAATCGCTTCAACATTTTTCATTTTGCTGATTAGTTTTGGAATGACAATTTTTGCAGGGCCATATGTTGAAATCAGATTAAAAATTTGCTCTGTGATGTCTTGATCAATTCCAATTATGCCACACAAAGCCTTGACTCCAGGGATATTTTTCCCTTCAATGAATTTAAATAGTTGAAGCTGCCTTTTTTCAATGTCAAAATTTTTTAATAAAGCGAAAATAACTCCCAGATGTGATATATTTAGGATGCATTCGTCTGAAACAAGATGCAAAGATTCGGCAGCCAGCCCAACGACCTCGCATATATTATAAAAATCTATGTCGCCTATGCATTCAACGCCGGATTGATTTATTTTTTCATATTCATTGTTTTTCTCACACGCTCTAAATACATTGTCATTATAATATATTTTTCTGATTTGATTCAATTTTATTCGCGAACTTTTGGCGATTGAGAAGGTGTTATCCGGTTTTAAAGCCAACAAATTTCCATTAAAATCCGTGAATGTTATCATTTTGTCATCATTAAAAAAATGTTTGCTATTTAGATAAAAGTCATATTTTTCAAATTTATTTGTTTTAAGTTTAAAATATCCGTATTTTTCGTATAGCTTGCTTAACTTGAAAACAAGCATTTCTTGGCTCTTTTTAGCGGTTAGAGTTGAGCTCATATTATTATACACCTCCTTTCTTAAAAATCAGAATATATGTTGCATTTTTTATTTATTATTGTTAGTTGATTAATTATGACATAAATAAAAATATTTATTAATGGGTTAAAGCAATCATTCCGTGATCAGTTTGTTTTTCAAAGCTGAAATTTTCATCAACACAAATTATGATCAGCATTTTTTCCGACCTCTATTATATCACATGATTTTTTATTTGTCCAGCATTGATTTTGAATTAATATATCTAGATGTTTCCTACCCATTTTTTTCAGTATAAAATTTAAAATAATAAATATGGGAATAATATAATCACACGACATTTTTTATTGGAAAAATTATAAGGAGATGAAATTTTATGAGATCAATGACAAAAAGCGCAATGATTGGGCTTGCAACAGGAGTTTTGGCTGGCGCAGCTATAGTTAAAGCCTCAAAGATGAAAAAATTTAACAATAAAAAGGCGGAACGCGCAGTCAAATCCATAGAAACCGCGGTTCAGGATATTGTCAAAATGATAAAATGCGAATAAAATTGTTTTTTAGTAAAATAATATATATATATCGTGATTTAGGAGGAATTTAAAATGGATGAAGCCAACAGAAGCATTTCTTGCACAGTTGAGCAGTGTAAAAATCATTGCCCAAGCGAAAACTATTGCGCGTTAAAAAACGTTCGAATTGGAACCCATGAACCTAATCCCAAAATGAGCGAATGCGTCGACTGTCAATCCTTTGAACAAAAATCGCCTAGTGAAAAGTAATATTTTCAAGCATATCATAAATTAAAATCTCAGTTCATTTTTATATGACTGGGATTTTATTCTGATAACTCAAAGCGCAATCATATCGGAGCTGGTTTGAACGTCTATTTTTTCAATGATTGACGGGTTCGCATCTAAATTTTTGTTTATTTACTTGCTTTTAGGGTAAATGTTGCGCCCCATCGCTTTAAAATAACAACCTGAGAAAAGCCCCCAGCAATCAAGGCCTGCTTTTCGTGGGCAACGGTTAGCGGCGTGTCAAAGTGGAAAATTTCGTTATTTTTTACGTTTTGTTGTTTTTTCAGTCGCAAAAATTCCTGCCTATGGAAAAGTTCTTCTTGATCTGAAAGCGAAAAATAATCTGTTAGTATAAAATATCCACCTTGGTTCAAAGATTTTCTCAGTTTTACATAAAGCGGAATTTTTTCTTCTTTGGTAAAGTGATGCAGCGATTCGACGGACACTGCTGCGTCAAATGAGTCTTGCCCAAACAGAACATCAAAATATGATCCCAAAATCAAAGTTAAGGATTTATCGCTGAATTTTTTTCTCAGAGCGTCCAGCATTCCCGGAGCGAGGTCAATTCCAGTTATTTGCGCTTGGGGGTTGAGTGAAAAATATTCTTCCAGTTCAAGCCCAGTTCCACAGCCTAGATCAAGAACCTTTGCAGATGTTTTCTTCGGCAGGCAATTTGCTGTATATGGATAAAATTCCTTGGCGGCGAAGATGCAACTAAGCTGATGTTTATCGTATGTATCTGCTCGGTTGTCAAAAAATTCGTCCATTTTCTCAAGCATTCGGCCTCCCCCTTTTTTAAATCACAGTCCCAACGCAAACAGTGTATCAAATAAATAAAAATTTGTCAACCCCTTTTTTTAATCCGGGAGCTGACAAAATAAAACTAATCTTTAATGAACTTATATTATTAATTTAAGTTGGGAGGCAAGCTCTTGACACTCTTGTGATATTTGATCAAATCGTGATGGCTGTTCTCCCGGTAGTAGCCCGGCTCTGAATGTTGATTCCCGCAATTGCTTAATAGCCACATTAGTCTCCGACAAAACATCTGCTTGAGCATCATTAATTTCATTGTTTTGCATATTGTCTCGTATTCGTGCACCTTTGTATGTTAAACA
>CACZDM010000010.1 GCA_902779915.1 Oscillospiraceae bacterium
TTTTATCAAAAGGGGTTGACAAGCTTATGGAAGATTTGCTAAAATGCGTTAGCCGAGCCGAGCCGAGCCGAGCCGAGCCGAGCCGAGCCGAGCCGAGCCGAGCCGAGCCGAGCCGAGCCGAGCCGAGCTCAGAGTTTTGCCCTTTTATATGGATATGTTGGCTGTTTTTTTGTGTTGGAAAATGGTCGTGGTTTTGGTTGCGTTAAAAGAGCGTTTCATTGGGATTTTTTGCCCTCTGGAGCGTTCTTTTGGCGCTTCTTTTTATTTTAGGTGTGCGCTTGGAAAGGGAAGGAGGTGAGGCTGTGGCCTTAAAAAGTGGAGGAAAAAATAATTTGCAAATTAGTTTTATTGTTTTTAGGAGGTAATGATTATGCATGGTAAAATCACAAAAAAACTTATTCCAATGGGCATGGTGCTGATCATGGCAGCACTACTGGTTGCTGGACTTTCGATGAATGTTTTTGCTGGAACGGGGAAAAATGGCGTTCAAGAGGCGCCATGTTCTGTTATTTCAATTTCAGGCGATTCCAAACGTATCATGAAAGTAAAAGAGCAAATCTACCTTGAAAAAACCCTTTGCACTGGCGCACGATATAAGGGATTTGTTAGCGAGAATACAGAAGTCGCAACTGTTAGTGGGGACGGAACCGTCACGGCTGTTGGCCCCGGCGAGACGACAATAACAGCAAAAGCGAAATTAAATGGCCAAATTCACACAGCGACTTGCAAGGTTATTGTTACGGGGCTTATTGTTGAAAACATGGAAATTAAAGGCGAAGACTCCATCGTCAAAGGCACTTACTGGGCCATAAATGGCAGCAAAAAGGATGTTGACGGAAAGATTAGCGAAGTCGATATCGGGGACGTTATAGAGGTTGATAACCGGGGCGAGGTTAAAGTCAAAGACACCGTTGTTGTCCAATCCGGCGGCAAACTCAACGTCAAAGGCACAATCACCGTCAACGGCACACTCAACGTCAACGGCACACTCAACGTCAACGGCACACTCAACGTCAACGGCACACTCAACGTCAACGGCACACTCAACGTCAATGGCTACAGCACAATCAACGTCAACGGCACACTCAACGTCAACGGCACACTCAACGTCAAAGGCAGCGGCATCGTCAACGTCAAAGGCACACTCTACGTCCAGCCCAACGGCACACTCTACGTCACCGGCAGACTCGACGTCCAAGGCAACGGCATCGTCAACGTCAACGGCGACGGCACCGTCAACGTCACCGGCAACCTCAACGTCAACGGCGACGGCACCGTCAACGTCAACGTCAACGGCAAACTCTACGTCCAGCCCAACGGCACCGTCAACGGCAACGGCACCGTCAACGTCAACGGCAGCGTCAACGTCAACGGCACCGTCAACGTCAACGGCGGCGGCACCGTCAACGTCAACGGCAACGGCAACCTCAACGTCAACGTCAACGGCTGCCTCAACGTCAACGACGGCAACCTCTACGTCCAGTCCAACGGCAAACTCGCTGTCGACACCAACGCCATATTCAAATTCAGAGGAACCCAACAGGACAGCGGAAAAACCTATAGCAACAAATCCTGGCCTGAATCATAGGGTGGTGAGCTTGATGATTGATGGTTTTAATTATTGATAGACAATTTTAGTAATGATTCCAAGCGGGAAGGAGGCTTTCTTTCCCGCTTGGGTCGTTTTTTTGGGGGGATTAAGTTGCCCCCCCAAGGCATTAACCTACCACTTGTCACGGACGCTTCCAAAGGGACTTGAGCTTGAGTGGGTTTAATAACCAAGCCCATTGTGAGCCGGCGGCGTTTTCAGCAACCTTTGCATTGTTTTTTAGAATGCAATTGAGGATATCATAACATACTGGATTTTTAATTAAAAAGCCATATATTTTAAGCAGGAGCGATTGAGGGGACAAATATAACCCAAATCCAAAATATATTTTTTTGCCAGCATCCCAAATGTTGACAATTATTTGAAACCTTTTGCTCTATAATTTTTTTAGAGCATATTTTTGTGTCTAAAAATCATGATTGGTTTTTAATATATTATTTGAATGGGGTGATGAGTGTGGATGTTAAAATTGAGCTTGAGGGCGGGGATATGATTGCCTATTTAAACGGCGAAATAGACCATCATGGCGCTGCAAAAATCAGAAATGACATAGACTTGAGGGTTGAAGGGGCGCATCCCGACCTTTTGATTTTGGATTTCACAAATGTTAGTTTTATGGATTCGTCCGGGATTGGCTTGATTATGGGCAGGTATAAGCTGATGAAAGATATTGGAGGGGCTTTGAAAATAACCAATCCCTCACCACAGATTAAAAAGGTTATGAAATTAGCTGGAATCGATCGCCTCGCGGTTATTGAGCGCCTGAAACAAAAAAGAAGGAGTGATTATTTTGATAAAAAATGAAATGAAGTTGCAAATTCCCAGCAGATCATCTAATGAAAGTTTTGCACGAATTGCAGTTGCGTCGTTTTTTGCCCAGTTAGATCCAACAGTTGACGAAATATCGGACATTAAAACCGCTGTTTCTGAGGCGGTCACCAATTCGATTGTTCATGGATATATGAATGAAATTGGTGATATATTTATACATGCTAAAATATTGGACGATGATCGAATATATATACGTATACGGGATAAGGGATGCGGGATAGACGACATAAAGCAAGCCATGGAGCCCATGTTCACAACATGCAAAACTGGCGAAAGAAGCGGCTTGGGGTTCACTGTTATGCAAAGTTTTATGGACAATTTGAAGGTTAGGTCTAGGAAGGGAAAGGGGACGACGGTTATTTTAACCAAGACTCTTAAAAAGCGCATATGAGTTGCAAAAATGTTAAACGAGAGGAATTTATTAGCAAAAATTTAGGCTTAGTTCATGCATGCGCCAGGCGATTTGTTGGCAAGGGCATAGAATATGACGATCTGTATTCTGCGGGATGCGTTGGCATAGTTAAAGCATATGACGGGTTTGATGTTTCACGAGGAATACAATTTTCAACATACGCTGTTCCTGTGATTTTGGGGGAGATTAGGCGGCTTTTTAGGGACGGCGGAACCGTTAAAGTTTCGAGGAGCTTGAAAGAATTATCAATTAAAATTTTGAAAAAGAGGGAAGAGCTTGCTTTCAAATTGGGAAAAGATCCGACAATTTATGATCTTGCGAAAAGCTTGGATTTAACCCGCGAGCAGGTCACAGAGGCGATTTGCGCGGCCAGCCCAACAGTTTCCTTGACAGGTAGCTTTGAAGAGGGAAACGAGAAGCAAATAGACGTTAAATGTGAAGAAAATGGTTTGAAATTAATCGACAAAATTGCAATAAAAGACGCTATAACAAAATTAAATGATAAAGATCGAGTTTTAATCTTTATGAGATATTTTTTGGATAAAACTCAAACAGAAACGGCAAAACAACTCAAAATGACCCAAGTTCAGGTTTCTCGGCGTGAAAAGAAAATATTGGGCGTTTTGAGGGAATGTTTAGAATGTTAAAAAATTATATATTATTTTGCGATTTGGGAGGATTGATTGAATATTGGTGATATATTTAGATATTCTTTTGATACTAAACCTCTTTGTTGATTATTTTTTACTGCTTTCAAGCGCGGTTTTGATGAAGAGGGATGTTAAAAAGAGACGCTTGATTTTTGCTTCATTTTTTGGCAGCTTTTCTTCGCTATTGATATTTTTGCCAAGTCTTCATCCCATACTTATGTTTTTAGTCAAATTTTCGATCGGAGTCTTTTTAGTTTTAATTGCATTTGGATATAAGACAAGAGCGATTTTTTTTAAAACAATTTTACTTTTTTGGGGTGAAAACTTAATTTTTATTGGTGTTATGTTTTTTTTATGGATGTTTTTTTCGCCGCCGGGGATGTTTTGGAAAAATGGCGTTACATATGTCTCTATTTCTCCAATTATTCTGGTTTTAGGGACTTTGGTTGCATATTTTTTAACATGTTTTATAAATTTTGCTATATCTCGAAGAATTGAAAATAAAAAGATATATTCAGTTAAAATTCAATTTAATCAAAAAATTGCTAAAATTAAAGCGCTATATGACAGCGGAAATTGTTTGACGGAGCCGTTTTCTGGAAAATCTGTTTTTATTTGCGAATATTCAGCTATTTTCAAAATTTTGCCTGAAAGTTTGATTAAATTCTTTTGTGGGTCTGTTAATTATATATCTGAGTCTAAAAATTGTGAATATAACAAATTTATACGACTGATTCCATGCGACACAATAGCAGGATGCACAATTTTGCCAGCATTTTTACCACAAAATATAGTTGTTTTACATAACAATGTTGAATATCCATGCGAATGCTATGTTGCGGTGACAACTAAAAAAATTTCGGATGGTGAATACAGCGCAATAATAGGAGATTTTAGATGATAAGGGGATTATTATTATGTTTTTGAATATTAAAGATAAAATACGCAAATTATTGGTTTATTTGAAAATTATTAACTCGATTCATTATATCAACGGACCCATCCAACTGCCGCCTCCGCTGTCTCGAGAAGAGGAGCAGAAAATTTTTGACAGGCTTAAAAATAATGACGCAAACGCAAAGGATATGTTAATAACTCACAATTTAAGATTAGTGGTGTATATAGCTAAAAAATTCGAATCTAGCGGGGTTGGGATCGAAGATTTAATATCAATTGGGACGATAGGCCTGATCAAAGCGTGTAACACATTTTCGCCTGAAAAAAACATAAAGCTTGCAACCTACGCCTCTAGATGCATTGAAAACGAAATATTGATGCACTTGAGAAAAACAACCACTAAAAAACACGAGCTGTCTATTGATGAGCCGCTAAAAGTTGATTGGGATGGAAATGAACTCTTGCTGTCAGACATTTTAGGAACAGACACAGATTGTGTTAATAAAAACATAGAAGACCAGGCTGAATGGGAGGTTGTTGTTAAATTCATAGATAAACTTGAAGAGCGTGAGCGAGAGATCATGAGAATGAGGTTTGGAATGTTTGACGGAAAGGAATATACACAAAAGGAAGTGGCTGATAAAATAGGCATATCGCAGTCATATATATCTCGATTAGAGAAAAAAATCATACTTCGTTTGAGAGATGAGATGAAAAAACACAAAATTAGGGGATAAGTATAAAATCATGAAACACCAATAAAATAACAAAAAAATTTTAAAGGAATCTCATGATTTTTAATTAATTTTAAATAAAGAGATTTTATTTAACTATTTTTCGCAGTTTATTTTTGGCTTGATTTTCAAATTCTTCTCGATCAACGATGATTCTGTTGTGGATGCCTGTGCATATTAGGTCGTTTTGATCCCAGACTTGGGCTTTAAATATCACCTTATTTCGATCGACGCTCAAAACGGTTGCTTTAGCTTTTATGCTCATTCCGTTGGGGGTTGGGGAGATGTGTTTTACGTTGATTGTTGCTCCAACAGAAGTTAAATTTTCGTCCAGCAAATTTTCTTTAAGCATCTTGCTACACAGCGTTTCTATCGTGTTTATCAGCATTGAGGTCGATAAAACTGCTATATCTGCGCTTCCCGTGGTTTGAGCTAGCATATTTTTTGTGACTTCCATCGTTAAAACATCGTTCATTCCAGTTCTAATAGAAGTTTCCATTTATCTACTACTCCTTTGTTTTTATTTTGCATATAATATTTTTATACTACCCTTTAAATCATATTGGAAATATTTGTAAAAAACAAGAAAATTTTGTCGAATATTGTTGGCAGCATAATTTTACAAATAGTTATTTAAAATATAAAAATTTTCAACATTAAATTCACTACAGTGTTTAAAATATATGATTTATAGCGAAATTATATTGTATATTTTAAAAAACACATGTATAGATTTAAATTTTTGCTTATTTTTTTTTATTTTTATTTGAAAAATCACTTGACTTTTAGAATTTTTTGCGTTATCATATATGTGTTAACGCTTTTAGATGTGTTTTTATTTTAAATTTTTTATTAATTATTGGAATATGGTTAACTGATTTTTATTTAAATGCTGGGTTTTATCCATGTTTGGGAGAAAGTTTTGGCGCCTGTTTCTTTTTGAAAAGCAGCAGATTTGTTTGTTTGAAAATTATATGGCTGTTGATCGCTTTTTCTGAAGCAGTGGTAATGCGTCGCTAAAGGTTAAAAAACAACAATATAGTCATTATTGATTTGTCCGCTAACGGATTTGATGGCCCAATAGCTTAAGACAGAGCGTTGTTTTTCAAAGGTGATGGTTCGAACCCATCCTGGGCAAATTTTATTTTAAGTGAGGTTGTTTAGAATGTATGAAGATAAAACGTTAAAATGTCGTGATTGCGGGGCTGAATTTGTTTTCACCGCAGGCGAGCAGGAGTTCTACGCGGACAAGGGTTTTGAAAATGAGCCTCAAAGATGTAGGGCGTGTCGATATGCTCGCAAGAGTGAAGCAAGAGGCGATCGTCAGTTTTTCAAGGCAACCTGTGCCGAGTGTGGCTGTGAAGCAAAGGTCCCTTTCCAGCCAAATCAGGATAGGCCTGTTTATTGCAGTGAATGTTTCTCAAAAGTTAGGGAGACCGGTTGATTTATTCCGGTCTCAGGATTTTGGAGAATTGTTGGGTTTTTGCCCTTGAGGTTTAAAATTTTTGAATTTTGCTAGTGTTTTAACGAGGGGTATTTTATTAATGAACAGGATAACTAGAGAAACGGTGATTGGTGATATATTAGAAGCAGATGAGGGCGCTGCGAAGTTTTTTGTGGATATGGGGATGCATTGTTTGGGCTGCCCTGCGTCTAGTGGAGAGACGGTTGAGCAAGCATGCGATGTTCACGGCGTGGATGTTGATAAATTTTTAGAAGACATTAATGAATATTTTACTGTTAGGCAGTGAATTTCAGGTGTATAGTTGGGGGCCGAGTGTTTTTATTGGTTTATTTGAAAGGTTGCGTTTAGAAGCTGCCATTCTGGGTGTGATTTTTTCATTATTGTCCAGTAGCTGACGCCTGCTAGGTTGTATTTTTTCACAAGGTCAAACTTGGCGTTTGAGCTTCGCGCGTCTTGAAACCAGACTTCATGTTCTTTATTGTTGACATAGTATCTAAAATATGGAGACTGGCTTTCTTCGTCGAAAGATATTGCGGCGTTTTGTGTTATGGCAATTTGAATCGCCTCTTCATTTCCAATAACCCGCGCTCTTGAGGTTTTTTCGTCAAACGGCAAAGTCCAGTCATATCCGTAGTTCGGTATGCCTAAAAATATCTTGCTTTCAGGGATGGCCGAAACCGCATATTGAACGACTTTTTCAACTTTTTGAATTGGCGCAACTGCCATGGGCTGGCTATATATATATCCCCATTCGTATGTCATGATGATCACTCCATCCGAAGCTTCTCCGAGCCCTTCGTAGTCATGGGCAGTGTATAAGGCTCCGAATTGTTCGGCGGAAATTTTAGGAGCAACTGCAACATACAGAATATATCCATTGTCATTTAAAAATTTGTGTATGTTTGTAATAAAGTTTGTGTATATGTCTCGATTCTTGGGAAAAATTCGTTCAAAGTCGACGATAACCCCCGAATATTGTCTGGTTTGTAATGTGTTTAAAACTTGGCCCATTAATTTTTGCTGCATTTCAACGCTGTTTAGCAGGGCGTCTGAAAGCTCGGGTGAAAATCTTCCGTCATCATCTATAGAAGATAGGGTCATTAAAGGCCGAACTCCATATTCATAGGCGCGTCGCAGTATAAATTCGTCCCTGAGCGGCGTCAAGTTTCCGTCATACGAAAAACTATATGTGAATGGTGATATATACGTCAAAAAGGGCAGGGTGTTCGTCAATAGTTCGTGATTTATATTAGGATATAAAAAACCATTAACCGAAATTTGGGTTGTTGGTTTGTCGGTGTATGATATTACCAATTCGTCGCCGACAATAAGGCTCGGTCTGGCGTTGAGATATGGGTTGTTTCTGTATATCTGGTTGACCGATTTGTTGTGCTGCGCAGCTATATATTCTATTGTTTCGCCCGGTCTGATGGTGTGTGTGATTTCCGGAGTCAGAATTAAAATTGACTGCCCGACAACTAGGTCGTTTGGCCTTTCGAGCCCGTTTGTTTCCATGATCATGTGTAGGCTGATTCCAAACATTTTCGCTATGGAATATAAGCTATCTCCTGGTTTGACAACATATATTTGCATAAAATCCCTCCATGAATATATTGAATTTGTTAATTATATGCGTCTAAACTGCATAAAATTCGATTTGCAAATATATTTATAAGTATAAGGCGTTTTATTTTCAAAATCTACTCTTTGTAATTTTCGTCCAAATCATCTTGGATGATAAACCTTGGCCGTCGCTTTGTTTCCATATATATTTTTCCGACATATTCGCCAACGATCCCGATTGAAAGCAGGACTAAACCGCCTATGGTCCAGATGGAAATAACCGTGCTGGCCCATCCCCAGACCACATTGCCCGCAATAAACATACACAACGTATATATAAGCATAAAAAAACTCAATGCCAATGATAATATTCCAACCAGTGATATTATTCTGATCGGCCTGATTGAAAACGAGGTCATTCCGTCAAAGGCCAGTGACAGCATTTTTGAAATTGGATATTTGCTTTCCCCCAGTTCACGTTTTTTCCGAGAATAGTATACATAGTCAGATTTAAATCCAATCATGGGAACGATTCCGCGCAGGAACAAATTAACTTCTTTAAATTGGCCAAGAGCCTCAATTGCTCGTTTGCTCATCAGCCTGAAATCCGCGTGATTGAATATGGTTTTTGCGCCTAATTTGTTCATAAACCTATAGAAAAATTCGGCCGATAGTCTCTTTAAATGGCTGTCGGATTTTCGACTTTTTCTAATGCCATAAACTATATCACACCCGCTCAAATATTTATCAATCATTTCATCAATTGCGTCAACATCATCCTGCAAATCTGCATCCATAGAAATGACCATGTCTGCTTTGTCTTTAGAGCGAATTAGGCCGGCCAAAAGGGCGTTTTGATGGCCTCGATTAGCGCTCAAATTCAGCCCAGTGAACAACGGGTCTTCCCGACTGAGTCGAAGTATGATTTCCCAAGTTTCGTCAGACGACCCATCATTCACAAAACATATTTTACTATTTTTTGAAATTTTGTCAAGCCCGATCAAGTCACAAATTTTCTTTTTCAGCACTTTTGCGGTTTTGGGAAGAGCGTCCTGTTCATTATAGCAAGGAATGACAACATATAGCTTGTTTTTCATCTCGGCTTTCAATCTCCTTGTTCATCATATAGGTTTTTATTCTAGCACTAAAATTTTAAAAAATCAAGTGTTTTTATAAAAAAATAATTTAATTTTGTGGGTTTATGGCTGATACTTCACTTAATCACGGACGCTTTCAACCGGACTCGAGCTTGAGGGAGGTTGAATATTACAGTTAGTTGTGAGGCGGAGGCACTTCCATGGTTTTTAGGAACACGATCGAGGATTGTTTAATTCATCGAGAATTTTAGACAAAGAGCCTGATATTTTAAGCAAAAGCTTTTGAGGGGACAAATATAACCCAAAAAAATTTCAAAAAGCGCTTGACTTTTTTGTCGAATTGCTATACAATAAAACTCGTGTTGGGAAAGTTTGTTAATGAATCTTTATGAAAATAAATCGTTTTTTATCAAAAGGGGTTGACAAGCTTATGGAAGATTTGCTAAAATGCGTTAGCCGAGCCGAGCCGAGCCGAGCCGAGCCTATGGTTTTGCCCTTTTATATGGATATGTTGGCTGTTTTTTTGTGTTGGAAGGCGGCCGTGGTTTTGGTTGCGCTAAAAGAGCGCTTTGTTGGGATTTTTTGCCCTCTGGAGCGTTGTTTTGGCGCTGCCTCTATATCTTAGGTGTGCGCTTGGAAAGGGAAGGGGGGGATGCTGTGGCTGAGTAAAAATAACTCAAGCCCAATGAATATTTATGAAGTTGTTAAAAAAATTAACTGTAATTATCAATTATATTAATATTTTATTAAATTTGGCCGCCCAACCTTTGGCGAGCTTTCCAATGAATGTTTTTGCTGGAACGGGGAAAAATGGCGTTATGACGGCGCCTAGGATACAGAAAAAGACTGTCAGCGTTCCCTTACCCGTCACCGTCGCCGTCCCCGTCTTCGGCGACGGCCCCGTCTTCGGCGACGGCCCCGTCTCCGTCGACGTCCCCGTCTCCGTCTCCGTCCCCGTCTCCGGCCCCGTCTCTGTCGACGTCCCCGTCTCCGTCGACGTCATCGGCAGCGTCGTCCCCTTCGAGGAGAAGCTCTTCGAGGTCAGTGGAGGCGCCCGCGTCGCAGGCACAGTCACCGCCCCCGTCCCCGTCGCAGGCAAAGTCACCGCCCCCGTCCCCGTCGCAGGCAAAGTCACCGCCCCCGTCCCCGTCGCAGGTAAAGTCACCGTCACCGTCACCGTCAAAGGCGACGGAGACGGCAAAGTCACCGTCACCGTCAAAGGCGACGGAGACGGCAAAGTCACCGTCGCCGACAGCCACATCGTCTCCGTCGACGGGAACGGCATCGTCCCCGTCACCATCACCGTCCCCGTCACCGTCACCGACTCCGACTCCGACCCCGACATCGTCCTCGTCCCCCTCTCCGAGCTCCCTGAAGGCGCCCGCATCGCCCGCGGCACCTTAGACGTCACCGCTATCTACACCATCACCTACACTGTCCCCGTCGACGTCACCGCCAAAGTCAGCGACGACAGCATTGGTATCGAGGCAACGTCACCTTCGACGTCATCGCCCCAAGGAGGAGGCATCGGCTAATAATCTTGATTTTAGGCTTAAGTTTTGGTTTCAAGCGGGAAGGAGGGTTTCTTTCCCGCTTGAGGTCGTTTTTTTTGGGGGTTAAGTTGCCCTCAAGGACGCTGGCCTACCACTTGTCACGGACGCTTTGAAAGGGATGGCGTTTCAAACAGAGCAAAGCACCGCAGTCGGTTGTGAGACGGCGGCGCTTAAATTGGTTTTTGCATGGTTTTTTAGGCGTAGTTGAGGGTGGATTGAAAGAGACGGTTTTTAATTAAAAAGCCTGATATTTTAAGCAGGAGGGGAGAGGGGACAAATATAACCCAATAAAATAATACAATTTGTCGAAACTTGATATTACGCATTGTTGTTTTGTTGACGAAAATTAATTTCGGCAATCAATCATGAGCCAGCAAATCCTGTAAAAATTTTATTTTAAAAACCACTTGCAAAATTTTAATTTATGTGATATAATAAACGGGCATTGTTTGGATGCAGTAAATTTAAATTACACACACATATTGAAAATCCGGGCTCGGTGGCGTGTTGACATGGCTGGTTTGGGTTGTTTGCGATATGTGGAGGTATAACCAATTGGAGGTATGAAAAATGGCAATAGTGTCTATGAAACAGCTTTTGGAGGCCGGCGTTCATTTTGGACATCAAACTAGAAGATGGAATCCTAAAATGAGTCGCTATATATTCACGGAAAGAAATGGAATTCATATTCTTGATTTGCAAAAAACGGTCAAAAAGCTGGAAAATGTGTATAATTTTGTTAATGGGTTGGTTGCGGACGGAGGCGAAATTTTGTTCGTTGGAACCAAAAAACAGGCCAGTGAGTCGATAAAAGAAGAGGCAATGCGCTGCGGCATGCATTATGTTAATGCAAGGTGGCTTGGCGGAATGATGACAAATTTCAGGACCATCAGAACGCGAATTGACCGTCTTGACCAGCTAAATAAAATGAAGGAAGATGGAACTTTTGATCTTTTGCCTAAAAAAGAGGTTATAAAACTGAATTTGGAAATAGGCAAGTTGGAAAAATTTTTGGGCGGAATTAAAAATATGGCGAAATTGCCAGATGCCCTTTTTATAATCGACCCTAAAAAAGAAAGAATAGCGGTTGCGGAGGCTCGGAAATTGAAAATTCCGATTATTGCTATTGTTGACACCAACTGCGATCCTGATGAAATTGACTATGTCATTCCGGGAAATGATGATGCGATCCGCGCAGTTAGGCTAATATCCAGCATTATGGCTGATGCTGTTTTGTCCGCAAGACAAGGCCAAGAGGAGGATCTTGCGGAGGGGCAGACTGATTCTGTTGTCGTTTCTGAAGAAAAAGCTGATTTGGCCGAAGATTCGGGAGATGCTTTAAACGGCGAGCCAGAGGAAAATGCTGACTGATTTTTGTTTTTTAAATTTATGTGTTTTGGAGGAGTTGTTATGGCTGAATTTACGGCGAAAGATGTCCAATCTCTTCGTCAAAGGACTGGCGTTGGAATGATGGATTGCAAAAATGCTTTGTCTGAGGCAAATGGTGATATGGAAAAAGCAATTGAAATTCTTCGTGAAAAAGGGATTGCTAAGGCTGCAAAAAAAGCGGGAAGGATTGCTGCTGAGGGCTTGGTTGCCTCGAAAGTTTGCGGGGATTGCGGAGTTGTTGTTGAGGTTAATTCTGAAACTGATTTTGTTGCTAAAAATAAGGACTTTTCTTCATTTGTTGACGCAATTGCTGAAACCATTTTGAAAAATGACCCTAAAAACCTCGAAGAATTGAAAGCTTTGAAAATTTCTGGCGGCGATTTGACTGTTGAAAAGGCGCTTCAGGAAAAGGTTTTGTCTATAGGCGAAAACATACAAATCCGTCGCTTTGCTAAAATGAATGGGGTTTTGTCAAGCTATGTCCACGGAGGCGGGACGATTGGGGTTATGGTTAAATTTGAAACCGACCTTGGCGACAGGGATGAATTTAAAGAATATGCCAAAAATATTGCGATGCAGATTGCCGCAGTTAGCCCGCAGTATTTAAATTCTTCTCAAATACCATCTGAAATTTTAGACAAAGAGAAAAGTATTTTGAAAAAACAAATTTTGGATTCTGGAAAGCCAGACAATATTGCTGCGAAAATAGTTGAAGGAAGGATTAAAAAATTCTATAAAGAGGTCTGTTTGGTCGACCAGCAATATGTAAAAGACAATAATTTGACAATATCTCAATATACTGATAGTATTGCTTCTGAGCTCGGCGGAAAAATCAACATAGTTGAATTTATTAGAATGGAAAAGGGCGAGGGAATCGAGAAACGTTCTGAGAATTTTGCCCAAGAAATAGCCAACATGGTTAAGTGAGATGGGGTTTGGATTTTTTTGAAAAATCATTTGTTGTTTTTGGTTGAAAATCCCGAAAAGCATGATGATTTAATAGGAAAGTTGCATAGTTTGAAAAACACTAGTGTTAATCGAATAAGAAATATGGGTTTCGAACAATTGAAGAATTTTTTGATTAAAAACAGGAACTGTGTTGTCGTTTTGCTAATGGAAAAGAAACGAGGCGAGGCGGTTGAGCTTTTATATCGCATGCATAACTGCCTGATGACCCCTCCTTATTTGGTTGTTGTTTCCAAGCTGGAGCCGGGAAGATTGCTGGATCACATAAATTCGAACAGTGTGTGTAGGTTTTTTGACCTAAATTCCAGTGATTACAGCAGCGAAAATGTTGTGAGTTGGATTGAAAAAATATATCGCGGTTTGAGTTTGTCGCTGATTTTCCCCTGGTTTAGGCGATATTCTTGTTCATATATACGAAGAAGTGTTGCTTTGAGGTTAAATAATATGGGGATGTTTTTTCGCCTGACAGGCCACAAATATATTGTTGATGCGATTGAGCTTTGCATGCATAATCCCAACATATACATGACTAAAAATGTGTATTGGATTTTGGCGCGCAGGTATGGTGTGACGCGTGCAAGTGTTGATCGTTGCATGAGACATGCTATTGAGGTTGTTTGGAGAGACACTGCTATGGATTGTTTGGCAAAATATTATCCGGACGTTGATAGGGTATATAAAATGAGGCCCTCTGTTGCGGAATTTGTTAGGTGTGTTGCCGGCGACATGAATGAGAAAATTTTTGGTTTGAATAAAAATTTTGAAATGTCTTGACAATTGAATTGTTTTCCTATATAATCTTAGGTGTGGGTTGGTTTTTGTGAGTTGTTGTGATGGAGAGAGTGTGTGTGCGTTTGGAATTTTGCTTGAGGATGGTTTTTTTAAAAAGCCCATCCAGGGATTGGGGGCATGGAGATGTTATTTGAGAGTTTATCTGGGAAATTGGCTAATGTTTTCAAGAAATTGCGCTCGAAGGGCAGGTTGACAGAGGCTGACGTTAGGCTTGCGATGCGTGAGATAAAGCTTGCTTTGCTTGAGGCTGATGTCAACTATAAGGTTGTTAAGAAATTTGTTGAGCGTTTAACTGGGCGAGCTGTTGGCTCTGACGTTCTTGAAAGCTTGACTCCAGCGCAGCAGGTTGTTAAAATAGTCAATGAAGAGCTGACTGTGTTGATGGGCGAAAAGGGAAGCTCAATCAACATTCCCTCTAAGCCTCCTTGCGTCTTGATGATGTGTGGACTGCAGGGCAGCGGAAAAACGACGCATTGTGCTAAAATAGCTAAGTATTTTTTAGATAAAGGACACAGGCCTCTTTTGGTTGCTTGTGATGTCTATAGGCCCGCGGCTATAGATCAATTAAAAATTGTTGGGGAAAAGGCGGGTGTTCATGTTTTTGACATGGGAAAGTCGGATCCTGTCAAAATTGCCAGCGCGTCCCTAAAACACGCCAAAGATTATGGCCACGATATCGTCATTTTAGACACTGCAGGCAGGTTGCATATAGATAGTGATCTCATGAATGAGCTGCAAAGGATGAGCCAGAGCGTTGATCCTTCCGAGATATTGCTGGTTGTTGATTCCATGACAGGCCAGGACGCGGTTAATGTTGCTGTTGCTTTTAATGAAAAGCTTGATTTAACCGGGGTTGTTTTGACAAAGCTGGATGGAGACAGCCGAGGGGGAGCTGCGCTGTCTATAATGGACGTTTTGGGCAAGCCGATAAAGTTTGTTGGCGTTGGCGAAAAACTTGGCGATCTAGAGCTGTTTCAGCCGGATAGAATGGCTTCGAGGATTCTCGGAATGGGGGATGTGTTAACTCTAATAGAAAAAGCCGAGAGCAACATAAAGGCCAAGGATGCTGAGAAGGTTGCAAGAAAGATTAAGGAGAATAAATTTGACATGAATGACCTTTTGGACCAGATGAATCAACTCAAGAAGATAGGGTCTATTAGGGATATTGTTGGAATGATTCCCGGAGTTTCAAGCAAAATAAAAGACGCTGATCTTGAAAATGGTGAGTCCAGGATTATAAAGACACAGGCTATAATTTTGTCCATGACGCGGTTGGAGCGCCAGAAGCCTTCGATTATTGATTCTGGGCGCAAACGCAGGATAGCAGCTGGAAGCGGGACGTCGGTGACGGATGTTAATCAGCTTTTGAAGCAGTTTGATCAGATGCAAAAGATGTTTAAACAGCTTGGGGGACGAGGAAAGAGAAAAAGAAGGCGATTGTTTTCTGGGTTTGGAATTTGACAATTTTTTAAAAACATTGTTGTTTTAGAATGTTAATTTAGGAGGAAAAGTAATGGCAGTTAAGATAAGGTTGCGCAGGATGGGCGCTAAAAAAGCCCCTTTTTACAGGGTTGTGGTTGCTGACTCTAGGTATGCTTGTGGCGGAAGGTTTATTGAGGAAATCGGCGTGTATGACCCGTCTAAAAAGCCGTCGTTTTTCAGCGTTGATTCTGAAAAGGTTAAGCATTGGCTAAGTGTCGGCGCTCGGCCAACAGACACTGTTAAAAGATTGCTAAAAAGCAATGAAATTTGAAATTAATTTTAGGAGGTTTTTGTTATGGAAAATTTATTGATTGAAATTGCAAAAGGTTTGGTTGAAAACAAGGATGAGGTTAAAGTTACGGTTGATGAGCCAAATGAAGAAGGCTTAATTGTATACCATTTGGACGTTGCAGCGGAGGACAAGGGCCGTGTTATTGGTAAACAGGGAAGAATTGCTAAAGCCATTCGGGTTGTTATGAGAGCGGCTGCCAACCGTCTTGGCAATAAAATCATGGTTGAAATCAGTTAGTTTTTGTTTTGCTCTTTTCGTTGTTTTTGCCTAGGGGTTTTTTGTGTTATGGAGAAAGTTTTTTTGGAAATTGGCGAGATAGTCGGGACTTGTGGCTTAAGAGGCGAGGTCAAGATAGCGCCTTGGTGTGATGGCTTTTCGGTTTTTAGCCGATTGTCTCGTTTGTTTTTCGATTCTGATGGAAATATATATAAAAATATTGAAAATTCCAGGCAACGCAAATCTTTGGTTGTTGTGAAGTTTTTTGGAATTGATTCTCTTGAATCTGCAAAACAAATGCTTAAAAAAGTGGTGTATGCTCACAGGAATGATATTTTAGTGCCGGATGGAAGACATTTTATTCAGGATTTGATTGGCATGCGTGTTTATGATGTTGGTGATGGGGCTTTTTATGGCAGGATAGTTGATGTTTTGCAGCCTGGCGCAAATGATGTTTATAGGATTGTTGACGATCAAGGCGTTGAGCGCTTGGTTCCTGTGATAGATGATGTTGTTTTAAGGACCGATTTTGAAAGAAGGTCTGTCTATATCAGGCCGTTGGAAGGTTTGTTTGATGCTTAGGTTTGGTATTGCAACGCTTTTTCCTGATATGTGTGGGTCTGTTTTGAGTTATAGCATTTTGGGCAGGGCTCAAAATCAGGGTTTGGTTTCAGTGGAAATTCATAATATACGCGATTTTACCACGAATAAACACAAAAGAGTTGATGATATGCCCTATGGTGGCGGAAGGGGCATGATCATGCAGGCGGATCCTATATTTCGTTGTTATGAGTTTGTTCGTTCGAAATTTCCGGGTGCGCTGCGTGTTGTGTATCTTTCGCCTCAGGGAAAAACTTTCAATCAAAGAAAGGCTTTGGAGCTGTCGCAGTTTGATGGAATGGTGCTTTTGATATGCGGGCACTATGAGGGAGTTGATCAGCGTGTCCTTGATGAGATAGTTGATGAAGAGATTTCAATTGGCGACTACATACTAACCGGAGGGGAGTTGTCTGCTTTGGTGGTTGTAGATGCCATTACTAGGTTGTTGCCAGGGGTTTTGGCGTCTCCTGATTGTTTTGAAAATGAGAGTCATTTTGACGGGCTGTTGGAATATCCCCAGTATACAAGGCCTGCGGTTTGGCGTGGCAGGAAGGTTCCGGAAGTTCTTTTGTCTGGCAATCATTTTGAAATAAAAAACTGGCAGGACAGGAAGTCGTTCGAGGCAACTTTAAAAAAGAGGCCGGATATTTTGGCAAATAATTATTGATTTTATTGGTATATTTTAAGCTTAGTGTGGGGTTATTCATATGTGTTGTAAAGAAGTTGTTATAAAAAATGAAGTTGGGCTTCATTCCAAGTTTGCCACTTTTTTTACAAAAAGGGCCAATGAATTTCGGTCTTCGATTTGGCTTGAGAGGGATGATCGGCGTGTTAATGCTAAAAGTTTGTTGGGTGTTTTGTCGATCGGAGTAGTTGCTGGCGACAGTGTGGTGATTGTTGCAAAGGGAAATGACGAAAACAAAGCGTTGGCGGCTTTGGTTGAGTTGCTTGAGAGTGGGTTTAAAAAATAGAAAGAGCGTGTGTGGTTTTAATTTTATTGGGTTGAATTTTTTGGAAGTTTTAAGTGACTTGTTGCGGTGCGTCTTTGGCTTTTGAAATGGGCATTTCTCCGCTTCTGTTGGGAGTGATCATCATGAAAATAAAAAGACAAAGAATGCTAACGTTATCGAAGTGCTGGAATTTGTAGGAATTTTGGTAAATGATGACTATGACAAAGATTCAACTCCACATGGCATAGGCGTTTCGGCTGGAAGTAAGAAGATTCAATTGATATATTTTTTTCAAGAATATTAGTAATATATTATCTGTCCACGAGGCTGAGATATGTTTGGCATGTCTTATAGACGAAGATCCAAAAAAAGATATATATTTGAATCAAATGAAAAATATTATATATAATTTTTGAGCTGGTGGATTCTCGGAGCGATTCTGGGAATCTTTTTGTTTGTTATTTTTTTGATATTGTAGTATAATATATTTGTGTAAACGTTATTTTGATTACTATATTTGAAAATTTGGGGATTGGGATTATTATGAATAATTTAGAAAAATTAAGAAAAAAAGCCCTCAGACTTGCGGACAGTCCGGGAGTATACATAATGAAGGATATTAAAAATAAGGTCATATATGTTGGGAAAGCAAAAGTTTTAAAAAACAGGGTTGTCAGTTATTTTAGAGATATTTCCTCTCAAAACGAAAAGGTTCGAAAAATGGTTGAACATGTCGAAGATTTTGATTTTATATTGACAGATTCTGAATTTGAAGCATTAATTTTGGAATGCAGCTTAATTAAACAACATAGTCCCAAATATAATATTTTGCTCAAAGATGATAGAGGATATCACTATATTAAGATTTCGAGTGGAAAATTTCCCAAAATCACTCCTGCGATGAGAAAGGTTGATGATGGCGCAAGATATATCGGCCCATATATCAGTTCGTTTGCGGTTAGGCAAGCTGTTGAGGAGGTTAATCGGGTTTTTATGCTGCCGAGTTGTTCGAAAAATTTTGACTCGAACAGGGCAAAAAGGCCGTGCCTTAATTTCTACATAAATCGGTGTGTTGGGGTTTGTTGTGGAAATGTTTCGCGCAGTGAATATTTGGAAATTGTTGAACAGGCTGTTGAATATCTCAAAAAAGGGAGTTCTTCCTCCCTTGAAATGATGAAGAAGCAGATGGAAAAAGCTGCTTGTGATTTGAACTTTGAAAAAGCGATTAAAATCAGAAATAGAATACATGCTATTGAAAAAGTGAATCAATCCCAAAAAATATATCTGAAAGACGAAGAGGATATGGACGTCATAGCCCATGCAATAGCTGAAGATGTCATTTGTTTTGTTGTTTTGAAATTTCGTCATGGGCATATTGTTGACAAGGATAGTTATATTTTTGATTATGTCGCTGATTTTGATTGCGCATTTGAAGATTTTATTGCGGGATATTATACTAGCAAAAATAATGATGTTGTTAAATTAATTCTAATATCTCATGAAAATTTGGATGTTGAGCTATATTCTGAATATATACGAAAAAAAACGGGAAAACATACTAAAATATTGATTCCCAAAATTGGACAGAGAAAAAAAATACTGGATATGGCTTTTTCGAATGCAACTGAATATTTAGCATCTAAACTAAAATATCAGACGAAAGAGACAAAAGCTCTTCAACAATTGGCTCAGATTTTGAATTTGAAAAAGCCGCCTCTGTTGATTGAAGCCTATGATATATCTAACCTTGGAGACACAGGGATTGTTGGAGGAATGGTTGTTTTTGAGAATGGATTGCCAATAAAAAGACTATATCGCAAATTTAAGATGAAAACAATAAAAGCAAGAAATGATTATGCAGCCATGAGGGAGATGATATCTCGGCGAATTGAGCGATATCATGAAGGCCTGGACGAAAGCTTTAAGCGGCTTCCGGATTTGATTTTGATTGACGGGGGGCAGGGTCATGTTGAGGCAGTTCGGGAAATTTTTCAAGAAGGGAATTTTTCTGCTGCATATTTTGGCATGGTTAAAGACAGCCGCCACAGGACAAGGGCAATCAGCTCTTCGGGCGGAGAAATTTCGATAGCATCCTTTAAAAACGCGTTTTTTCTTTTGACTAAAATTCAAGACGAGGTCCACAGATATACCATATCATATCAAAAAAACGTTAGGAAAAAGACAGCTTTTGAGCTTGAATTAACACGAATTGCGGGAATCGGCGAAAAAAGGGCTCTTAAAATTTTAAGGCATTTTAAATCTAAAACTGAGCTTTTAAATTCGAATATCACAGAGATATCTCAAGTTGCAGGGGTTAGCGTCCAAAAAGCAAGAGAGATTCTAAATTTTATGAAAAACATTTGATTTGTTAGGTTATTTATATTATTTTTTATTTGAGTTGAAAATAAACGAAACACCTTGAGCGCTATTTATTAACAAACAGTTGAATTTCTTGCTCGATAAGGCGAAAAACATTTGCAAGCAAATACCCATCGGCAATCGCATGATTTAAACGCACGCTGACCGGCATAACAAGCCTTTTGTTTTCTTCACGAAATCTTCCCCAATTGACGATTGGAGCGAAAAACAGATGGCCATCCGGCAGCTCAATATTAAGCGAATCGTATGAAAGCCACGGGATGTATGAAGCATCAAACCAATTCGGATGATTTGCCATATCAAGCCCATATTCACGCGTTTTCTTCGCCTCTTCAACGTCATGGAAAGCGCCTTGATAAAACGTTGCATAGTCCTCGAAATAGCGTGTGTAGACAGGTGTGCAGGTTTCGGTGTCTTTGTGAAAGACATATTGCGTTGGATTGATCACGTCATAGCAAATCAGCTCCTCGGTTTGCCAAAGATAGCCCATTCGGTAGTCGGCGCGCGAATTCAGCGTTTTAGAGAGGATATATAGGAAGTTTAGATAGAACTTGGAATTCGTTCGTTTTGAGCATTTAAAAAGTTCAGTCACATCTATTCTCGCTGTCATTGAGGTTGAACACCTGCAGTCTTCTGAGAAGTGGCGAAACACTCCTTTGCGATAATATGTCTCTTTATCAATGATTTTGTAGCTCATTTTTTAGGCACTCTCCTTTGCAAATCCAGATTTGTTCATTGTCATACTAAGGGTATTATAGCAGATATATCCAGGCATGTCAAGTTAGGATTGGGGGACAGTTTGGGTTAGATTTGTCCCCTAAATCGCTCCTGCTTGAAATATCAGTCTCTTTGCTCAAAAACCGTCTCTTTCAAGCCGCCCTCAATCGCGTTCCAAAAAAACATGCAAGGACGATTTAAGCGCCTCCGTCTCACAACTAACTGTAATATTAAACCTTGCTTGAGGGCAAGTTTAAGTTGAAAGTGTCCGTGAGAAGTGGTAGTCTGGCGCCCTCGAGGGGGGTGACGGCTGCTTAAAACGCCCAGTTTAATAGTACTATCAGTATAATTATAAAAATTTTTCAAAAAATTTTAAAAAGCGCTTGACTTTTTTGTCGAATTGCTATATAATAAAACCCGACGTTGGGAAAGTTTGTTAATTAGTCTTTGTGAAAATGAATTGTGGTTTTTTTAAAAAGAGGTTGACAAGCTTATGGAAGATTTGCTAAAATGCCTTAGACGAGCCTGTGGTTTTGCCCTTTTATATGAATATGTTGGCTGTTTTGCTTTGTTGGAAGGTGGCCGTGGTTTTGGTTGCGCTAAAAGAGCGTTTCATTGGAATTTTTTGCCCTCTGGAGTGTTCTTTTGGTGCTTCCTTTGTGGTTTTTAGGGGAAGGGGGGATGAAGGCTGTGGCCTTAGTAAAAAAGCCTTCCCTGAGCAACAATTCACGTGTTTAGGCCTTAAAAAGTGGTGGAAAAAATAATTTTAAAACTAATTGTATTATTTCTAGGAGGTAATGATTATGCATGGTAAAATCACAAAAAAACTTATTCCAATGGGCATGGTGCTGATCATGGCAGCATTACTGATTTCTGGACTTTCGATGAATGTTTCTGCTGGACAGGGGAAAAATGACGTTATAACGGCGCCATATCCTGTTATTTCAATTCAAGGCGATTTCTCACGTCTTGTGAAAAAAGCAGATCAAATTAAACTTGAAACAACCTTTTGTGAAGGCGCAGAAATTGATGGATTTGTTAGCGAGAATTCAGAAGTTGCAACTGTTAATGAGGACGGAATCGTTGAGGCTGTTGGCCCCGGCGAGACGACAATAAAAGCAAAAGCAAAATTAAAAGGCAGTAATGAAATTCACACAGCGACTTGCAAGGTTATTGTTACGGGGCTTATTGTTGAAAACATGGTAATCGATGGCGCAAACTCCACTGTCAAAGGAACTTTCTATGGCAAGGATGGCGAAAAGGCTGTCGAGGGAAAGATTAACGAAGTCGGAATCGGAGACGTTATAGAGATTGATGTTGAAGATGTGGTTAACGTCAAAGACACCGTTGTTGTCCAATCCGGCGGCAAACTTGACGTCAATTGCACACTCAATGTCAACTCCAGCGGCGTACTCAACGTCAAGGGCGAACTCAATGTCACCTACGGCGGTACATTCTACGTCGACTCCAGCGGCGTACTCAACGTCAATGGCACACTCAATGTCAACTCCAGCGGCACACTCTACGTCCTCTCCGGCGGCACACTCGACGTCAACTCCAGCGGCACACTCTACGTCCTCTCCGGCGGCACACTCTACATCGCCACCGGCGGCACACTTAAAGTCAAATCCGGCGGCGAACTCGACGTCAACGGCGAACTCTACGTCAACGGTACACTCAACGTCAACGGCACACTCGACGTCTTTTCCGGCGGCATATTCTACGTCGACTCCAGCGGCACACTCAACGTCAACGCCACATTTGACGTCTTCTCTGGCGGCGAACTCTACGTGAACGGCGGCCAACTCAACGTCAACGGCACACTCTACGTCAACGGCACACTCTACGTCACTCTCAGCGGCACACTCTACGTCAGCGGCACACTCTACGTCAGCGGCACACTCTACGTCACCTCTGGCGGAACATTCAACGTCAACTCCAGCGGCAAACTCTATGTCATCTCCAGCGGCACACTCTACGTCAACTCCAGTGGCACACTCAACGTCAACGGTGGCAAACTCTACGTCCTCTCCGGCGGCGCACTCTACGTCGACTCCAGCGGCGCACTCAACGTCAACGGCGGCACACTCTACCTCTTCTCCGGCGGCGAACTCGACGTCCTCTCCGGCAGCACACTCTATGTCAACTCCAGCGGTAAACTATACGCTAACTCCGAATGCATACTCTCCGGCAACGTAAACGATGGCACATTCTACGTCAACGGCAAACTCGATGTCAACGGCACACTCTGCCTCAACCCCGGCGGCAGGCTCTACGTCAATGGCGGCATACTCGAGGTCAATCCAGGCGGCAAGCTCGATGTCAACGAAAACGGCACACTTGACGTCAATTCAGGCGGCAAACTCGATGTCAACGAAAACGGCACACTCGACGTCTTTTCCGGCGGCAACCTCGCTGTCGACACCAACGGCATATTTAACGTCAAAGGAACCCAACAGGACAGCGGAAAAACCTATAGCAACAAATCCTGGGGATAATACGGTTAATGAATGTTTTAATTATTGATAGACAATTTTAGTAATGATTCCAAGCGGGAAGGAGGCTTTCTTTCCCGCTTGGGTCGTTTTTTTTGGGGGGATTAAGTTGCCCCCTCAAGGCATTAACCTACCACTTATCACGGACGCTTTCAACTTGACTCGTCCTTGAGGAAGGGTTAATATTACAATTAGTTGTGAGCTGGCGGCGGTTTAAGTTGTTGGCCACATTGTTTTTTGGAATGCCATTGAGGATTGTTTAATATATTGGGTATTTTAGTAAAGAGTCGGATTTTTAAGCAGGAGCGATTGAGGGGACGAATCTAACCCAAATCCAAAAATATCAGATGTTGTTTTTATGGTTTTATGAAAAAATATTTAATTTTAGTTGTAATAATCTTTTTTATGTGCTATAATGCTATCAATGGTATTTTGTGGAGGGGGATTTTCAGATAATGGAGTTGAAAAAAAATCAAAATATTAATGGAAATTTAAATATTTCCGCAAAAGCTTTAGAAATCATAATTAAGAAGAATATATCTGAAATAGAGGGAGTTTGGGATTTGGCGTCTTTGCCTTTTAATTTGAAGCAATTTGTTTTCAAGCGCGGAGGAATTGGACAGGTTGGATTTGAGGTCAATAGCGGGACGGTTGCGCTCACCTGCGCTGTTGTTTTAAAACCCGACTATCCCATACAAAAGGTGTGTGGGAAAATTCAAGATCAGATTAAAAATGTCGTCCAAAGCATGACAGGGCTGGTTGTTTCAAGTGTTAATGTGTATGTTATGGATTTGTTCGTTGATTGATTTTTATTCGACATGTTGAAAAAAAGTTGTTGTGGGTGATATATTATGAACAGACATAAAGCGCGGGAAAATGCTTTTTTGCTTGTTTTTGAGTCCTTTTTTTTGCATCTGGGGTTTGAAGAGCTGCTTTGCATTGCCGCTGAAATGGAGGAAATAAAGCTGAATGAATATTCCAAGAAAATCATTGCTGGGGTTTTGCAACACAGGACAGAAATAGATGAAAAAATAAAACTTTTTCTAAAAAATTGGGAAATAGATCGAATACCGGTGGTTTTGCGTGCAATACTTGAAATATCATTCTATGAAATATTATATGTTCAGGATGTCGACCCGCCCGTCTCGATAAACGAAGCTGTTGAGCTTGCAAAGGAATATTTTGCGGATGATGGGCCGTCTTTTGTTAATGGCGTTCTTGGAAATTTTGTTAAATCTATTAATTTAAGCGAAAATTAATCAGTTATTGTTTTATTTTATATGGTGGTTGAAAATGTTTTGCTATACCGTTTCGGATGTTAACAAGTTTATAAAACAAATTTTTTCATATGAAGAAATATTCTATAATATCTCAATCAAGGGCGAAATATCCAACTTTACACATCATAAATCAGGGCATATGTATTTCACCCTCAAAGACGAAAATTCATCAATCAAATGTGTTATGTTTCGTGAGCAGGCGGATTGCGTTGATTTTTTTCCAAAAAATGGGATGTCGGTTGTTTTAAGCGGCGATGTGAGTGTCTATGAGCGCGACGGAACATATCAAATTTATGTTGCGAGAATGGGCAAAGATGGGCATGGCCTGATTCAAAAAAAGCTTGATGATTTAAAAAATAAACTTTTTCATGAGGGTTTATTTGACTCTAAAAATAAAAAACAGATTCCAAAAAATGTTAGAAGAATCGGCGTTGTGACGGCTCGAAGCGGGGCAGCTTTACAGGATATAATTCAAGTTTTATCCAGGAGGCTTCCGGTTTTAACGCTTTATGTATATGATGTTTTGGTTCAGGGCAATGGCGCGGCGGCGTCGATATCTAGGGCTTTGAGCGCTGCTGATCAGGACGGTTTGGATGTTTTGATTGTTGGAAGAGGCGGCGGGTCGAGTGAGGACTTGGACCCTTTTAATGACGAGGGGGTTGTCAGGAAGATATGCGAGCTGAAAACGCCGGTTGTTTCGGCGGTTGGTCACGAGACGGATTTTTGTCTTTGCGATTTGGCTGCGGATTTGAGGGCCCCAACGCCTTCTGCTGCGGCTGAGATAGTGAGTCTTGATAAAGTTGAATTGATTAACAAAATAGACAATATGCGTGATATAATGGACATGATTATAAAAAACAGCATTGATAAATATGAGACCATGATCTTGGATTTAAGAAATAGACTTGATTATTTGTCGCCAAAAAATTATATATTACGATGTTATGAATATTTGAATAAACTGAAAGAAAGACTTGACTTTTTAATTTTTGATTTGTTGGAAAAATATTATAATAAACTTAATATTTATGACAAGTTGCTTAAAATTCTAAGTGCGGATAATGTTTTAAAAAGGGGATATGCGGTTGTTTTTAATGAGAGCGGGAAATGTTTGAGCGCGGCTTCTGGGGCTGGAGTTGGGGATATTTTGAATGTTAAATTTTTTGATGGTGAATTAAATGTTTTGGTTGTTAAAAAAAATAAGATTTGATTGGAGTTTTTATTTTGGATCATGAAGTTGAAAAGATGTCGTTTGATCAGGCTTTTAAGCGACTTGAAGATGTTGTTTTGGAGCTTGAAAGCCAGGACTTGGCCCTGGAAAAAAATTTGGAGCTATATTCCTTGGGGGTTGAGCTTTGTTCGAAGTGTCGCAGGGAGCTTGACAAGGCAAAGCTTAGAGTTGAATATATGAAAAGCCCCAAAGCGGAGGTTTGAGTTTTGTGAATTTTAAACAACAGCTTAATAAATATGTCGATTTTATAAATTATTGGCTAGAAAAAATATTGCCGCTTGAGTCTCTGGCTTTGGGGAGGGTTTGCGATGCAATGAAATACAGCTTAACCAGCGGAGGCAAGAGGCTTCGGCCTGTTCTGACTTTGGCGGTTTGCGATATGTTTGGCGGAAAATTGGAGAGCGCGGTCTGTTTTGCGTGTGCTGTGGAATATATTCATGTTGGCTCATTAATTCATGACGATTTGCCATGCATGGACGATGATGACCTGCGCAGAGGAAAGCCATCTTGCCACATTATGTATGATGAAGCGACTGCTGTTTTGGCGGGTGATGGATTTTTTCTTTCTGCTTTTGAAATTTTAACCCTTGCGAAAAATTTTGGACTTGATGACGCTAAAATATTAAAGGCTTGTAGATTTTTGAGCAAAATGTCGAGTTTTTGCGGGATGGTTGGGGGCCAGGATATGGACATGCTGCTTCAAAAAAATGGAGCGGATTGGAAAAAAGTTGAAATAATGAGTCATTATAAAACCTCTTCATTAATACAGGCCGCGTGTTGCTTGGGGGCGATTGCAGCCGGGGCGGATGAAAACGAAATTGAAACGGTCAAAAAATATGCCCTTGCGCTTGGGCTTGCGTTCCAGACGCGTGATGATATATTGGATGTTGTTGGGGATGAGAGCGTTTTGGGAAAGCCAATTGGAAGCGACGCCGAAAAAAACAAGCCCAGCAGTGTTTTGGTTTTGGGGCTTGAGAAGGCAACCCTCAAGGCGCAGCAGTATACTGAAAATGCCATTTTTGAGCTAAACAAATTGCCTTGCAATCAGTTTCTTTTGGATTTAACCGAGTTTTTGCTTTTTCGGGATCGATAGTTTTTAAGGTTCATCTGACGATTTTTCGAGGGGAAATTTATGGAATTTTTGAGTGTTTTGGGGAAATTTTTTTCATATAACTATTGCTTGATTTGCGCTTTTGTTGCTTGGATTGTTGCCCAGGTTTTAAAAACTTTGTTTGTTTTGATTTGGGAGAAGCGTTTTGATGCTGAGCGCCTTTTTGGGTCTGGAGGGATGCCCAGCGCCCATTCTGCAACTGTTTGTGCGCTGACGATAGCGGTTAGCAGGGAGTGTGGAGTGGGGTCTCCAATGTTTGCGATATCTTCAGTTTTGGCGATTGTTGTTATGTATGACGCAACTGGGGTTAGGCGGTCGTCCGGTGAGCAAGCAAAGGTTATTAACAGAATGGTTGGTATTTTGGATATTCCCGACATAAAGCAAAAAGAGATCAAAAGCAGGTTGAATATTTCCAGTAAAAACTTAGATAATTTTGAATATTTTGAAGATGATGATGAAGAGACAAAAAAATTGAAAGAGCAGTTAGGTCACACTCCCTTGGAAGTTTTGGGCGGCGCTCTTGTTGGAATCGTCATAGCGTTGATTGTTCCAAAATAGAAAACATATTTGAAATTAAAGGTGGTGTAGGTTGGGGAATATATGATTTCCGCAATTTATTTATGAATGAATATAAAATACTTAATCATATTAAATCGCCGAAAGATTTGGACGAGCTGTCTATGGCTGATCTGGAGGTTTTATGCGCAGAAATCAGAAAAAAGATAATCCAAACAGTTTCTTGTAATGGGGGTCATTTGGCTTCTAATTTGGGAGTTGTTGAGATCGCAGTCGCCATACACAAAACGTTTGATTCGCCGAATGACAAGATTATTTGGGACGTTGGACATCAATGCTATGCGCACAAGTTGTTGACAGGCAGGTTTGATATTTTCGACACAATTCGAAAAAAAGGTGGTATATCAGGATTTACCAAGCCATTTGAAAGCAAACACGATGTTTTTATTTCTGGGCATGCATCAACTTCGCTGTCGGCTGCGTGCGGATTTGCCAAAGCTGAGCTTTTAAAGGGAACAAAGCATAAAGTAATCGCTGTTATTGGAGATGGGGCGCTGACGGGCGGCATGGCGTATGAAGCGCTAAACAACATTTCCGACCTTGATAATTTGATAATAATTTTGAACTACAACAACATGTCCATTTCGGAGACGGTTGGGAGTTTTTCGCGATATATTTCAAGCATGCGGGCTAATCAGGCCTATATTTCAACCCGAGTTGTTTTGGATGAGGTTTTGGAAAAGATTCCTTTGGTTGGGGAGATCGCGAAAAGCAAAATCAAAAATTCTAAAGACACTCTCAAAAAAATAGTATATAAATCAAATTTTTTCACAGATCTTGGTTTTTCATTTCTGAGCTCAGTTGATGGCCACAATATGCGTGATCTGTTTCAAGCGCTTAATTGGGCAAATCAAACGGACAGGCCTGCGATTATCCAGGTTTTCACTCAAAAAGGCAAGGGATATGTTCGTTCTGAAAAAAATCCCGGGTTATATCACGGAGTTGGGCCTTTCGACATCAAAAATGGGGTTTTAGATTTGAAAAACAGGGTTTCATTTTCCTCAACTTTTGGCGAGCAGCTTTGCAATTTGGCGAAAAAAGACAAAAGAATATGCGCGATAACGGCGGCTATGGAGGGCGGAACGGGGTTGCGCAAATTTAGGGAGAATTTCAAAAACAGATTTTTTGACGTTGGGATTGCAGAGCAACACGCTGTGACATATGCAGCTGGGCTTGCGGCTTCTGGAATGATTCCAATTTTTGCTGTGTATTCAACGTTTTTGCAGAGGGGATATGACCAGATTGTTCATGACGCTGCAATACAAAATGAACACATAGTGCTTTGTGTTGACAGGGCGGGGATTGTTGGGGAAGACGGCGAAACCCATCAAGGCATTTTTGACACGGCTTTTTTGACTTCGATTCCAAATATGACGCTTTATTGCCCTTGCAACTATGCTGAGCTTAAGGGGATGCTAGAGCGCGCGATATATGAAACTCCGGGATTGGTTGCGGTGAGATATCCAAGGGGAGTTCAGGATGAGATTTTGGCAAATTATGAAGACTTTGATGTGAGCTATAGGGTCATTGGCGAGTCGGATATTTTGATTGTGACGTATGGGAGGCTTGTTGGCCAAGCTTTGAGGGCCAGGGAGTCTTTAAAAAAGCGTGGAATTTTTGTTGCGGTAATGAAGATTGGCAGGATATGTCCAATTGAACGAGAAGTTTTGACTGAATTAAAAAAATATCGACAAATTTTCTTTTTTGAAGAGGGAATAAAGCGTGGGGGAATCGGCGAACACATAATTGCTGATTTGGCTCAGGATGGGTTTAGCGGCAAATGGAGTTTGACTGCAATAGACAATTTGTTTGTTCCCCAATCGCGTGTATATTCGGCCTTGGAGGACCTTGGGCTTGACCACAAAAGCATGGAGCAAAAGATCGCAGAAAGTCAAGCAAACCTCGAGCATGACAACCTTTTAATTGTCGGAAGGGGCTAAACAGTTGAAAAAAATCAGGATAGACCAATTAATTTTAAAAAGAGGGCTTGAGCAATCTCGCGAAAAAGCAAAGGCGCTTATAATGAGCGGGATGGTTTTGGTTGATGGAGAGCGCGTTGACAAAGCTGGGGAAATGGTTTTGGAAAACTGTGAAATAAAAATTAAAGGGACGCTTAAATATGTCAGCAGAGGGGGCCTCAAGCTTGAGAAGGCAATTTTGAGCTTAAATCTTGATCTTTCTGGCCTGGTTTGTTTGGATGTTGGCGCGTCGACCGGCGGTTTCACAGATTGCATGCTTCAAAATGGCGCACGCAAAGTGTATGCTGTGGATGTGGGATATGGTCAACTTGCCTGGAAGCTCAGGGTTGATGAGAGGGTTAAGAGCCTGGAGAGGGTGAATGCAAGATATTTAACCAAGGCTCAGGTTCCGGAGGATATTGATTTTGCGTCGGTTGATGTTTCGTTTATTTCGCTAACGCTGGTTTTGCCGGTTTTATATGGATTTTTGAAGGAAGATGCTGTGGCGGTTGTTTTGATCAAGCCCCAGTTTGAAGCGGGAAGAGATCAGGTTGGAAAAAAGGGCGTTGTTAGGGATTTTAAGGTTCATGAGGCGGTTTTGAAAAAGATATATGCGTTTTGTGTTGAGACCGGTTTTAGCGTTATATATATGGACTATTCGCCGATTCAAGGCCCTGAAGGAAACATTGAATATTTGTTTGCGCTTAAAAAGGGGGATTTTGCAAGCGTTGACGAAGATTTGATTGTTGATTTGGTCAAAAATTCCCATGATAATTTTAATAAAAACCATAAACAGTAGCATATTTTTGTATAAAGTCATGTTTTAAAGGAGGAATTGTTGCTTTATGAAAATTTTTTTTATTGTCAATGTGGCCAAGAAAAAAGCGATCCAAAAGGCTAAAGATGCGATTTTGTTTTTTAAAAAATTGGGATGCCAGTGCGCTGTTGAGCGGGAAGCTTCGGTTTTTTTTGGTGAAAATGTTGACGCGCAAAGCGTTGATATGATACATAAATATGACTTTATTATTGCGGTTGGCGGGGATGGAACGGTTCTTGCTGCGTGTGAATATGCTGTTAAATTTGACATGCCGATTTTGGGGATAAACGCCGGCCATATGGGCTTTTTGTGTGGTTTGGAGGGGAATGATTTAAAAAAGCTTGAGCAGGTATCTTGCGGGACATATTCTGAAAAAAGGCGGATGCTGCTTGAAATTGAGCATGGCGGCAAAAAGCATATCGCGGTTAATGACGCGGTTTTTGTTAAGCCGGTTTTGGGAAGTTTGATTAATTTGAAAGTTTTCGAAAAAAACGATTTTGTTATAGAATATCGGACGGATTCTGTTTTATTTTCAACTCCAACCGGTTCAACAGCCTATGCATTGGCAAATGGTGGGCCTATTTCAGATCCAAATCTTAAATTTATATCTATGTCGCCAATTTGTGCGCATTCTCTAATATCTAGGACATATTTGTTTTCGCAAGGAGCGGAATTGATTGTTGAGATCGGAAAAAAAGATCAAGCGTATTTGGTTGTTGATGGAGTCCAGAGGTGTCTTTTAAACAGTGGAGACCGGGTCAAAATCAGAAAAAGCAACAAAACATTGCGTCTTGTTTATTTGAAAGATGTGCCCTTTTTTAAACTTGTTCGAAAAAAGTTCTTGCCTAAATAAAAAAATTGTCGGCTAAAATTTGCTTGATTGCGCTAAAAATAGGAGGGAAAAGTCTTGTTAATCAATCTATATATAAAAAATTTGGCTGTTGTTGAAAAAGCAACGCTGGATTTTGGAAAGGGAATGAACCTGTTCACAGGCGAGACGGGGGCGGGGAAGTCGATAATAATTGGTGCGATAAATTTCATAATTGGCGGAAGATGCTCGAAAAATATGGTTCGGGCTGGGGAAAAAAAGGCTGTTGTTGTCGCAACTTTTCAGGATCTTTCGGAAGATGTTCGAGATTTTGCTAAAAGTCAAGACTGGGATATATCCGACGATCAGCTCATAATTCAGCGCGACATTTATGCTGATGGGAGAACTTTGTCAAAAGTTAATGGAATGCCGGTTAATGTTTCGATTCTGCGTCAGCTCGGGGGGTTTTTGGTCAACATTCACGGCCAGAGGGATAGTCAAATTTTGCTCTTTCCTGAAAAACATTTGAATATATTGGATAATTATGGCGACTTGAATGAAATTTTAGCTAAATATCAATATCATTTTGAACGTCTAAAAAAAATAAACTCGGAGCTTATCAAAATAAAATCAGATCAGGCCGCAAAATCCGAGCAAATTGAAAGCATTTCGGAACAGATTCGCGAAATCCAGCAGGCGGCCATTGAGGAAGGGGAGGACGTTGAGCTTGAGAGCGAATCCAGGTCAATCAAAAACTCAGCGAAAATTTTAGAAAATTTAAGTCTTGCGCATGAAATTTTAGTTGGAAACGATGAATCAAGCGGAGCTGTTGACATGCTAAATGACGCTTGCTCGCGTCTTGAGACGGCGGCGGAATACTATGACGATGTTTCGGTTTTGGCGGAAAAACTTCGAGGATTGTTGTTTGAAGTTCAGGAAATTTCATATGAAATTGGAAATAAATGCCAGAATCTCGATTTTAATCCAAATAAGCTTGATTTAATTGAAAGCCGGCTTGACGAAATTTTTAAAATAAAGCGAAAATATGGCCCGTCAATCAGTGATGTTAATAATAGGTTGAATTTTTTAGAGTCTGAGCTTGAAAAAATAGAATTATATGATGTTAGGCAAAATGAGTTGATTGTTTCTCAAAAATCTGAGACAAAATGTTTAAAAGATCTTGGGGAAGAGCTTTCGCAAAAAAGGCGGGCTGTCGCTTCAAAATTTGTCAGGGCAGTTTCTGATGAGCTTGCTTTTTTAGACATGCAGGGCGTTAAATTTGAGGTCAATATATTTCCATCAAAAGACAAAGTGTGTGGGATGGAGTGTGTTGAATTTTGGATTTCAACAAATGCGGGAGAGCCTCCAAAGCCAATTGGCAAAATTGCGTCTGGGGGGGAATTGTCGAGGATTATGCTGGCCATAAAGAACGTTTTGGCGCAAAAAGATCGAGTTTCAACTTTAATCTTTGATGAGATAGACACTGGAGTTTCGGGTTCTGCTGCGCAAAAGATCGGGTTGAAGCTTAAACAAGTTTCCAAAAACAGGCAGGTTTTTTGCGTGACGCATTTAGCGCAAATCGCAGCTTTAGCAGATTCACACTTCAAAATTTTCAAAAAAACTTTAAATGGAAGGTCTTTTGCCCAGGTTTCGGAGCTTGATGAACCAGGACGAGTTGAGGAGGTTGCAAGAATCATGGCAGCTGGGTCAATAACAAATTTAAACCTGCAAACGGCGCGCGAGATGATTGAAAAAGGGCGCAAAAGCTAGAAAAAGAAAAAATGACTTCCCGATTAATTTCAAAGAGAAGTCATTTTTTTATTGTTTTGTTTTTTATTTTTGTGAGTGGGTTATATTAATTTTACTGTCTTTAAAATCAACGACTATTTCGGTTGAATTTGACAAATTTTCTTTGAGGATAACTCTTGCGATTTCAGTTTCGATGTTTCTTTGAATGAAGCGTTTGAGCGGCCGGGCGCCATATATCGGGTTATATCCGTTTTCTATGACAAATTCTTTAGCTTTGGGCGTTAATATGCAGGTTAGTTGTCTTGATTTTAAACGCTCGTTTAATAAATTAATTTGTATGTCTAAAATTTTAGATATGTTGTCTTTAGATAGCGGCTTATAGAGGACAATTTCATCCAGCCTGTTTAAAAATTCCGGCTTGAATGATTGCCTGAGGATTGCTTTGATTTCGGCTCGAGCTTCTTTTTTGATTTGGCCGCAGTCGTCGATTCCATCAAGCAAAATTTCAGATCCAAGGTTTGATGTCAGGATGATTATTGTGTTTTTAAAATCGACAGTGTGGCCCTGGGAATCGGTTATTCTTCCATCATCTAAAACTTGGAGTAATATGTTGAAAACGTCTGGATGAGCTTTTTCGATCTCGTCAAACAGTATAACGGAATATGGTTTTCGCCTGATTGCTTCAGTCAGCTGGCCGCCTTCTTCATATCCAACATATCCCGGAGGGGCGCCAACAAGCCTGCTAACCGTGTGTTTTTCCATATATTCTGTCATGTCGATTCTGACGATGTTTCGCTGGTCATCAAACAAATTTTGGGCTAAAGTTTTTGCAAGCTCAGTTTTTCCAACGCCTGTTGGCCCCAAAAACAGGAAAGAACCGATTGGCCGATTTGGATCTTGAATTCCCGCGCGCGAACGAACGATTGCGTCTGTGACTTTTCTGACCGCCTCGTCTTGGCCGATGACCCTTTTGCTGATTGCTTCGGGGAGCTTGAGAATTTTTTCCTGCTGGCCCTCCATGAGCTTTGAAGTTGGAATCCCTGTCCAACGCTGAATAATCTGCGCAATTTCCTTTTCCGTGACCTTGTCTCGAAGCAGCGACCTTGAATTAAGCGAGCCCATTGCCAGCTTTTCCTCTTGTTCAAGCTCTTTTTTCAGGGCAGGGAGTTTCCCATATTTGAGTTCTGCTGCTTTGTTTAAATCATAATTTTGTTCGGCTTGTTCGATGTCTGAATTAAGCTTTTCGAGTTTTTCCCGCAGCTTTTGAACTTTTTGGATTGCGGATTTTTCGTTTTCCCATCTTGCTTTCAGAAGGTTAAACTGTTCCCGAAGATCGGAGAGCTCTTTTTGAATTTCCAGGAGATGTTCTTTTGAAAGCTCGTCTTTTTCTTTTTTCAGGGCAGCTTCTTCGATTTGGTGCTGAATGATTTTTCGCTGGATGATGTCAAGTTCTGTTGGCATAGAGTCTATTTCAGTTCGAATCATAGCACACGCTTCGTCTATTAAATCTATCGCTTTATCCGGCAAAAATCTGTCTGTTATATATCTGTCAGACAGCATAGCAGCGGTGATTATGGCTTGGTCTTGGATATGGACCCCGTGATATATTTCATACCGATCCTTCAAGCCGCGCAGTATGGCAATAGTGTCTTCAACGGAGGGTTGGTTGACCATGACAGGTTGAAATCGTCGCTCCAGGGCGGGATCTTTTTCAATATATTTTCTATATTCATCAAGCGTTGTTGCTCCAATGCAGTGAAGCTCGCCTCTTGCAAGCATCGGTTTCAGAAGGTTTCCAGCGTCCATTGAGCCTTCAGTTTTTCCGGCGCCGACAATGGTGTGTAGCTCATCAATAAACATTATGATTTTCCCGTCTGATTTTTTGATTTCAGCCAAAACCGCTTTGAGCCTTTCTTCAAATTCTCCTCGAAATTTTGCCCCAGCAATCAACGATCCCATATCTAGCGAAAAAATTATCTTGTCTTTCAAAGAATTTGGAACATCTCCTCGAACAATCCTTTGGGCCAGGCCTTCTGCGATTGCGGTTTTTCCAACCCCGGGCTCTCCGATCAAAACGGGATTGTTTTTGGATTTTCTTGATAAAATGCGAATGACATTTCGAATTTCATCGTCTCTTCCGATGACGGGGTCAAGCTTTTTGCTTTTTGCGTGTTCAACGAGATTTATTCCAAATTTTTTCAAAGCGTCATATGTTGATTCGGGGGTGTCGCTGGTTATTCTTGTCGATCCGCGGACTTGAGACAGGATTTTTAAGAAGTCATTTTTATTTATGTTAAATATTCGAAATATTTCTTTTAGTTTCAGCGAATTTTCAATGATTGAAAGAAAAATGTGTTCAACTGAAATATACTCGTCTTTCATTGAATTTGCAATTTGTTCGGCTGAATTCAGGACCTGATCAACTTCACCGGAAATGTATATTTTACTTGCTTGATGGCTTGTTTGGCCAATTTTTGGGAGGTTTTCGATTTCTTTTCTGATCGCCGAAACAAATCCGTCTAAATTGACCTGTTGCCTTTTTAAAAGTTCTGGAATCAATCCATCTTGTTGCGTTAGTAAAGCAAGCAGCAGATGATATATTTCTAGAGTTGAATTTTTATATTGTGTTGTTAAATTTTGAGCCTCTTGAATGGCTTCGATTGATTTTTGAGTTAATTTTTGTGAATCCATTTTTAGTCAATCCTTTCGTTAAATAGTCTTTTTAACAGAGGTTATGTTAATTTAAACAAAAAATCCAAAAAATATTATATCACAAATTTATCTAAAATAAAAGTCGAAATTTTGAAGATATATAATGCTAAATGTGGAGGTTTTCGTTGTTGTTTTGGAAGGTTTAATAGATTTTTGCATTGCTTTTTAACAACTCCAATAAATTTTATTATTATTTTCAAAAGTCAAGGCTAAAAATATGGCGGTTAAATTATTGGTATTTTTTTGTTGAATCTCGATATTATCGGGATATTTTCAATATATTCTTCAATTTGTGCTAATTCGACAAAAATTCTTGACTTAATATTTATAGGTTGTATAATATATATTAGGGAGGTGGTGGTTAATGGTTTTTGTGGTGGTTATGTTTAAACAATAATTTTTTTGATAAATATGTTATTTTTAGCTAAAAATGGTTTATTATTAGTAAAAATTTATTAAATGTTATGTTAAAATTGTGATTTATTACATAAAATATTGTTTGATAAAATATAAAAAACTAGTGTGAAAAATTTGGATAAAAAATTATTCATATAGAGCCTAAATATCGATTGAAAATTGGAATATGTTTTTTGATGTCGATAATATCTGTTAAAAATTAACTTATTTAGAAAGTATTTAAAAATTATATTGAAGGGAGAAAAATCATGAATACTGTGGGATTTATTTTTTATAACAGAATAATGCCAAGCCCCAAAAAGAGGGACAAGTTGAATTTTTTAGACAATGAGTATAAAATTTATGAATTTTTTTGTGAAAATGGCTATGACAAAAATTTTGATGTTTTTAAGGTTGAATTGGAAAATTTTCTAAATTCAGATGAAACAGTAAAAATGCTTTTTGATTATGATGATTCGGAGCTTTCGGATGATATGCTTGATCAGGTTGCTGGCGGAGGAGCTGATCCGAAGCGTGTCATACTAGGTGGGCTGTCTGCTTTGTTGCTTGCGTGCGGCGGTCTTTCCATGGTCAACACCTGGGATACTAATAAAAACTCTCAAATCGAATCAGGCGATTCTTCGGATTTTAAAGATGATGGCGCTAAACCGGGACAAAATTCAGGTTTTGAATTTAATCGAGATGATTGGAAAAAGGAAGATGAGGCGGACAAAAAAAGAAAACTTCCTGATCCTGGAGATGGCGGGTCTGGTGGAGGAGGCGGATCTGTCGGAGACAGAAGAAAAGATGCTTTCGGAAGGTTGAATCAAGGAAGAAGATCTCCTGGAGGCGATGGCGGCGGATCTGACTTTGGCAATTTTGGAAAAGGAAGGTTTGGCAGCAAAGGATCGCAGTCTAGAGGTCGCGTTGGAAGAATTGCAAGAAATTCAGATGGTGTTGAAGCAAAGGCGAAATATGGCCCGAATAATGAATTTGAAAATCGAATTAAGCAATTTGAAGATTTGCAAAGGAATATGCAAAACAGAATAAATCAACTGGAAGCCCAGAAAGTCGGCTTTATTAATGAATTAAACACATTTAGGCGTGAAATTGATTCATTAAAAAAATCCAATCAAGCTAAAGACAGTGAAATTGCTAGACTGAGAATTGAATTAGACAAAGCAAATCGTGAAAACTTGAATTTAAAAAACAATAGCAGAAATTTACAAAATCAAGTTGGCGATTCAAATGATTTGATTGCAAAGTTGCGGCAAGAAAATGCAGAGTTAAGAAACGCAAATGTTGGGTTGAAAAGAGAAAATGCAGAATTAAAAAATGCAAATGATGGATTCCAGAGAGAACATACAAGGCTGCAAAACGCAAATGTTGAACTAACAAATCGTGTTTATGATTTGACAAATCGGTTTAATATTTTGCAGAATGAAAATATTAGATTGAATGATGATTTGAAAAAATCAAGCAGTGACAATGCCGAATTGGTTAATGCAAATGGACAGCTGAGAAACAGAATTAGTGATTTGCAGGTTCAATTGGAGGAAGCTAGAAATCAAAATGAAGATTTGAATAAGCAGTTGGATGAAGCTAGAAATCAAAATGCTGAATTGAACGAACAGTTGAATAATTTGGGTAGTTTGTTGACTGTGGCTGACGCTTTGCAGAAAGATTGGCAGACTGAA
>CACZDM010000011.1 GCA_902779915.1 Oscillospiraceae bacterium
GCCTGGAAAGCATATTGTAATTTGCAATCTTAATATGGATGGAAGCGGTTGCAAGTGAGGTCGGCCTCGCTTGAATCAAGGAAGCACTGGGGGTTTACCGGTGCTTCCTTTTTGCGCGCTCAAGGACGCCAACCTACCGCTTCTCACGGACACTTTCAAAGGGACTTGAGCTTGAGGGAGCTTGAATATTACAGTTAGTTGTGAGACGGAGGCAGTTAGTTAGTTTTTGCATGGTTTTTTAAAACGCGATCGAGGACGGCTTAATTCATCGAAAATTTTAGACAAAGAGTCGGATATTTTAAGCAGGAGCGATTGAGGGGACAAATATAACCCAATAAAATCATTTAATTTTTTTAAAATTTTACTTGACTTGAGGAAATTTTTATGATAAACTCAAATTGTGTGTGGGGTGTTTAATTTTTGTGTGATTGTGATTTTGGAGGTTTAAGTGAAAGTACAAAAAGCCATAATTCCTGCTGCGGGTTTGGGGACGAGGGTTCTTCCGGCTTCTAAGTCAATTCCAAAAGAAATGTTGCATATTGTTGATCGGCCGGCCATTCAATATATCGTTGAAGAGGCGGTGAGCAGCGGGATAAACGAAATAATGATAATAACCAGCAGGGGAAAGACGGCGGTTGAGGATTATTTTGACCGCTCTCCGGAACTTGAGAGTGTCTTGCTTGAAAAAGGTGACTTGGAAAAATATGAAGAGGTTATGAAAATCTCTAATATGGCAAATATTTTATATGTTAGGCAAAAAGAAACCAGAGGCTTGGGAGATGCGATTTTGTGTGCAAAGTCTTTTGTTGGGAGCGAGCCTTTTGCGGTTTTGTATGGAGATGACATCATAAAGTCCAAGTGTCCGGTTTGCAAGCAGCTGTGTGATGCATATGAAGAATTTAATCTGGGTGTTGTTGGGATAAAAAAGGTGACCAAAGAACAGGTAAAAAAGTATTCATCGATGAAGGTGGATTTTATTCGAGATAATCTTTTTAAGATAACCGATATGATTGAAAAGCCCAGGGAAGACCAAATAATGTCGATGTATTCGATTCTTGGAAGGTGTGTTTTGCCTCCGGAAATATTTTCTATATTGGAAAACACCCCTGCTGGCGTTGGCGGTGAGCTTCAGCTGACGGATGCCATGAAAAAGTTGGCTCAAAGTGACGGGATGATCGGTGTGGATTTTGTTGGAAAGAGATATGATATGGGAAGCAAATTGGGGATAGTTCAGGCAAATGTTGAGTTCGCTTTGGAGCATGAGGAAATAAAAGATGAATTTAGGCTGTATTTAAAAGATTTTTTGGATGATTTATAAAAATTAGTGTATTTTTAACTTGACAATTCTTTGTTTTTTTGATATCATAAATGGGTAGGTTTTTACGTGCGTTTTAAGCCGTGTCCTTGCTCTGCTTTTTTTGCAGGGTCGAAGTCCAAAAGGAGGTGTTTAGAGATATGTCGGAACAAAGTCGCAGCTATGAGAGCATGATGGTTTTGAGTGCTAAGCTTGGAGAAGAGGGGATAAAGTCTGTTATCGAAAAGTTTAAGGATTTGATTTCCAGTAATGCTGTTTTGAAAAGTGTGGATGATTGGGGAAAACGCAAGCTAGCATATCCGATCAACTATGAAAACGAAGGGTATTATGTCCTTTTCAATTTTGAGAGCAAAGCGGATTTTCCATCAGAGCTTGATCGAATTTATAACATAACCGATGGAGTTATTAGAACGTTGATTGTTTCAAAGGAAGTTTAATTAGGAGGGTCCTTATGTTAAACCGAGTGGTTATTATGGGGCGTATAACAGTTAATCCCGAGCTTCGTCAGACTCAAGGGGGCGTTTCGGTTTTGTCGTTCACTGTTGCGGTTGATCGCAGGTTTACGAGCCCTGGAGGCGAACGTCAAGCTGATTTTATATACTGTGTGGCATGGCGTCATAATGCTGAATTTATCAGTAAATATTTTGTTAAGGGTCAGATGATCGCCATAGATGGAGTGCTTCAATCCAGGAATTATGTTGATAAAAATGGCAACAACAGAAGTGTTACTGAAGTTGTTGTTGAAAATGCCAGTTTTTGCGGAAGCAAGGCTGAAACGAGCGCTGCTAGGAGCAATTCAAGCGGTGCGAGTGTTGAGTCTGGCGCGCTTCAAAGTGGGGATAGTTTCTCGGTTGGAGACGTCGCCAGCATCGATGGCTTTGAGGAAATAGGGACTGATGATTCTGAGCTTCCGTTTTAGAATTTTTTAGTTGCATATATGTTTTTTAGGAAAGGGGGAGATTTTGTGGCGATGGATAGGCCAAGAAAAGGGCGCAGGAAAGTTTGTGGATTCTGTGTTGATAAGGTCCAGGACATAGATTATAAAGATGTTTCTAAGTTGCGAAAATATATGAGTGATCGAGCTAAGATCATTCCGAGAAGAGTCACAGGGACATGTTCTGCCCACCAGCGCAAGCTGACAATTGCCATTAAGCGTGCCAGGCAGGTGGCGTTGATTTCATATACAAGTGATTAGTTTTGGCTTTTAAAGCGCGGCGTTTTTCTTTGCGTTGCGCTTTTTTGTGTTTTTAGTGACATTGAATGGTTTTATTCAAATAAAAAGAATATATATAACATCCATCAACTTTTTTCAGTGTTGATTTTTCTAGGGCGTGTTTATAATAAAGCAACTGTTTGGAATATAATTGCTTTAATTGAGGTTCAAAAGCTTGGTCGGTTTTATAGTCAACGACGATCAATTTGTTGTCTTTTTCAATTAAGCAGTCAATGATCCCGTGAAGAATAATTTTAGAGTCGTCTTTGATTTTATATATTTCTTTAGCATAAATCTCGCAAGCAAAGCTTTTTTCCCGCTGAACCGAGTCTGCTGTTTGGATTAAGTGATAAATTTTAGATTTAAAAAAATGCTGCAATTGGTTTTTATCCAAGAATTTAGCTTGTTTTTTGGTTATATATTCTTTTTCAACCAATCTTTTAATTTCATTATTTATGTCATGTTTAGCATTTTTTAGATTTGCATATTGTAAAAATTCATGGGTTGCGATTCCGATTTCAGTGGGTGTTGGGCTTTCGCTAAATGACAGGGTTCTTAAATTGCGCGATTTGTGTTGTGGTGTTATGTCGCTAACAGAGAGTTTGGCTGGAATTGATGAAAGATGCTGATTTGAAAATTTGAATTCAACTTGCTTTTTGATTTTTTCAACCATTTTGGGATCATATTTTTCTGTTTTCTTTTCTTTTTCCTCTGTTTGGATTTTTTCAAATTTATTTATTATTTTTATGCGGCAGTCGAATTCTTCTGAATCGAATGAAATTTTTGGGTTTTTAAAACAAGCGTCTTTGTGCCTCAAAAATCCCGCTAGTATCCACTCATAGAAGCTGTTTTTATTTTTGCAATACGAGGTTGGCAGGAGTGCTGAGCTGTATGGTATGGAATTTTTGTATTTTTGATCTTTGTCAACGGCGGTCAAAATCAGTTTGTCCTTTGCCCTGGTCATTGCAACATACAAAAGCCGAAGTTCTTCTGCTTTCATGGCGTTTTTTTCCGAAAACACGGACGCGTTAAATGCAAGCGTGTTGTAGCGCGAGAGGGTTTGAGGATTTGAGTGTTTCAGGGCCATTCCGAATTGTGAAGAAAAAAGAATTGGTTGGTTAAAATCTTGCATATTAAATTTTTTTCCACAAAATGATAAAAAAACAACTGGAAATTCTAGGCCTTTGCTCTTGTGTATGGTCATGATTTTAACTGCGTTTTTATCCATATTTGAGGAGGATGAAGCGGATTGAGTCTCATTTTTTTTACACAAGTCAATATTTTTCAAAAATCCTGTTAAGCCGCAATCATTGAATTCTTCATATTTTTTAGCATTATGTATAAGTAATTTTAAATTAAACAATTTTTGTTCACTAGATTCAGATATTGATAAAAACAAATAAAAGAGATTGTGATTATATATTTCTTGTATTAGTTGAGATATTGATAGGGTTGTTGATTTTTTTTGCAGCGAAGACAATTCCTCTATAAACGATTTACACTTTTCGTTTTGTGATTCTTTTATTGCAATATATACAGGTTTGTTTTCATTATTAAGTCGAATTTGTGCAAGTTCACTAATTGAAAAATTAAACATGGGTGACAATAAAACCGCGCATAAGGGTATGTCTAAAAGCGGATTGCTGATTGATTTGAGCAGCGAAATTGTTAGCGAAACTTCATAAGAATCCAAATATCCGCTTTCGCTTGATGATGTAAACGGTATGTCGAATTCGGATAAATATTTACAAAGCACTTTTTCGATTTTTTTGCCAGAGCGGAATAAAATTGCAAAATCTTTTGGTTGGCAGATTCTAGATGAATTTTTATCACTAATTTTCATTTTGTTGACTAACATAAATTTTATTCTACTTGCAATATGCTTGGATTCACACTCTATGTTGTTTTCATCATCGCAGCTGTTGTCTATTATATGAAATTCGGTTGATAAATTTTCAATATAGGGGAAATAAGATGAACTGAATAGTTGTTCTCCGTTTTTATAATCCGACCCGCCAAACTCCTCAGACATAATTTGACCAAATAGAAAATTTACAGAATTAGTCACTTCTTTTCTGCTTCTAAAGTTATTGTTGAGTGTTATCACATTTCCAATGCAATTTTTTAAGCTATATTTTTGTTTGTGTGATATAAACACCTTGGGATCTGCTTGCCTGAAGCGATATATGCTTTGCTTGACGTCCCCAACCATAAATAAATTTTGGCCATTATCAGAAAGAATTTGAAAAAGCATGTCTTGTGCTTTATTCACATCTTGAAATTCATCGACCAAAACCTCTTTAAACCGAGATGACATTTTTTTGCCGAGTTTAGTTAAAACAAATCCATTATTAGTCGGTATAGCTAATAATTCTAAAGTCTTTAATAAAAGATCGGAAAATTCGAGTAAATTCAACTCTTGCTTTTTAATATGCATTTTTTGTGAAAATTCTAATGATAAATTTATTAATTGTTTTAAAATAGGCGATTGTTGTTTTAAATCTTCGAAATATTGCTCTTTGGTCACTAAATAATTAGATAATGATTGTATAATTTTTTTTGCAGGATTTATATATTTTGCTTTAATTTCATTAGCTAATTCTTTATCGAAAGGGTTGGTTTTTTTATTATATCTTGGAAAATTTTTAAAATTAATTTCTTGAATTATGTCTAATATTTGGCTGTATTTTGACTTTTTTATTTTTTTTGATATATTTTCTAATTGCTGGATCATTTCTTTTACGATTGGACTAAAACTTTCTCTCAAAATTGGATCATCCATATAATTTAATGAATCTGAAATCAAAAATTCAGCTTTCTTGATTTCATCAAAAATTCCTTCCTTGACCTCTTGCGCCCATTCATTTTCATCTAAAGGCTGAGGATTTTCATATTTATAAAGTATGCTTGATAAATATATCTTTGGAAATGGATATGTTCGAGATTTGTCATATATTTCAAGCAAGGCTTTTTTTAATCCCAAATTTTTATTTAAACTAAAATAATCACATAATGCTTGAAAATTTTCAGCAGAAGTACAATATTTATCTTCAAAAATTTCGTCTAAAATTTCTGATTTAAGATTAAATATTTCGGATTCTTCAGCAATTTTAAAATCAGGAGAAAGATTAATCAATTCAAAATTTTCGCGTAATAAATTGGAACAAAAAGAATCTATGGTTGTGATGTTAGCTGCAGATAGAGATGAATATTGTTTGCGCAAATCTTTATTTTCAGGGTATTTAATGACTAAATTTTTCATTTGAGATGAAATTCTTTCAAACATTTCTTTAGCGGCAGTTTTGGCAAATGTAACAACTAAAAGGTCTTTTGGTTCTATAAAATTGTTCATATTTAACAATTTATACACCACTCTTGCAGAGAGAACAAAAGTTTTGCCGCTTCCTGCTGAGGCTGAAAGTAAAATTGGAGTTTCGGTTGACAGAACGGCTTTTTTTTGAGAATTTGTCATCAAGTTTATTTTTAAATGTTTATACAATTCTTTTTTGTTTATCATCGTTTATTTTTATCTCCTTTGTCAATATATCAAAAAAATCATCTTTATTTAACTTGCTTGAATTTGAAATAGGATTTATGTTTTTTGGATTACAAATTTCTATATAATCACAATAATTACAATATTTATTATCACAATCCAATATATTTGGCGTTTGATCGATCATTCCGCTAAGTAATGCGTCGAACATTTTTTTTATTTGATTTTTTATGAAAATAAACATATAATTCATTTGAATTTCAGAAATAATGAATTTTTCCACATCACTTTTATAAATTTTCCCATCTTTAGATATTCTCAAGGGCAGGTATTGCCCAGAATTTCCTGGCTCTATTTTTTCCATGGCTTCAATGCTTTCGGGCAAGTTCAACAATAATCCACTTCGAATAAAGCCTTTTTTTATAACATTTTCCACCTGTTTTTGTTCAGGATTGCGACAAAATATCGAATAATTGTTCATGGCTCCGGTGGCTGGCATATAAAGTATTCCTGAAGGGACAAATTGCCCAAATTCTTCTTTGCCGTTTTCATAAATTGCGAGCAGATATATCAGCATTTGAAGATTTAATCCTCTATTTAAGTTGGTGAAAGTGATTGATTTATTATTAATTTTATAATCTATAATTCTAATATATTTTTTTTGATTAATTGTGCATATGTCGATTCTGTCAATTTTACCGCCTATGTGTATGGAAATATCGTCATTTATTGATATTTTTAAGCATTTAGTTTTAGAATAATCTGATATTTCATATTCAAATCTACTAGGCTTATATTTACTCGAACTCAGTTCGTTTTTTATGTTTTCGCACGATTTTATCATAATTTTTGTTAAATTTTTAACACTTTGTTTAAATTTTGCAGATTTATTTTCTATTCCTCCGAGATTATTTTTTACATAGTTTTTTATATGATTTTTGATGTGATATTTTAATTCATTTTCAGTTATATCTAAAAAACCTGGTAAAGATATAATTTTTTCTAATATATGATGTATAATCAATCCAATATTTATCGCATTTAGATCAATTTTAGACAACGGTCGAATTTTTAAGATATATTTGCAATAGTAGGAAAATGGGCATAGGTAAAATTGTTCTATTTGTGAAGGAGAAATGATCTTTGGGAGCGATTGAATATGGAATTTTGAAAATTGTGGTTTGTTATGTAAAAAATTTATGTATGAATCAGCTTTTTTAATATAATTTGAGAAATTTTCATCCAGGCTAAGATATTTTTTTAATGATTCCGACTCCGAGGTCTTGTCGCTAAATCGACAGGCTAATTTAATAAATGCAGTCTTTTTTGTTAAACATTGTGATATTATTTCATCATCAGTCACATATTTTAGTATATTTTGACCGAATATTTTTGTCAGATTTAATATAATTTCCGAAGGGTATAGGCTTGATTCGCCCACATCTGAAATTTTAGTTGAAAGATATAAAAACTCTAATGGCGAACAAGTGGCGCTATATGCAATCATGCGTTCGAGTGAGTCTTTTTCGAGAAGCGTTTCTTTAAATTTTAGCCCCACTTTTTCGAATTTTTTCAAATCGTTATCGTTAAATATCTCATTAAAATTAGAATGATATGGAAAATTTCCGTCTTCAGCTCCAATAATAAACGTCGCGGCAGGCTTATTTATGGGCGTTTTTCCAACAGTTCCAATCAAAAGAGAATTTAAATTTTTTGATTTTTGTTTAATTTTAGTGTTTTTTATAACATCTTGAAATAAAAATTTATACTCTTTTTTAGAAATTTCTGTATCCTTGGTTATTTTATATATCATTTCTAAAATTTCAATCAATGTGTTCCACTGATATGATAAGTTGTATAAATCATTTTCATGTGCGATATTTTTCTTTATAGTTTCATATATACCCAACATATTCAAAGATTTCACAATGCTGCTTGATATATTTTTTGATGAATTTTTGCTATTTTTAATGACTTGTATAGCATTTATTAGTGTTAATCTAATATTTTCAGCAATTTCTTGATTTGATTGACTCACTAATTTTGTATTCACTTCATTGAATTCGTTGTATATTGTTTTTGAATTCACATTGAATATATATAAATAATTCTCAAATATTGCAATTTCTTCTAAATTAAATGATGTGAACCCGGTTTTTAGCAGGTTTAAGCAACGATCAATTTCAAAATTTTCGGCCAGGCAAAGCAAATCGCGACATAAGCGAATAAGCGGCATGCTTTCAGATGATAAATTTTCATCAATAAAATATGGTATATTATAATTTTTTAAAGCAACAGCTAAAATATCCTTATAATCAGATAAATTTCTTGTCAAAACAATAATTTCAGAATAATTCATTCCTTTTTGCGCCAAAACAACAATTTCTGATAAAACGCGATTTATTTCATCCAATTTATTTTTTGCTATAAAAACTTTAACTTTTGATGTTGACTGAAAATTATCGATTAATTTTAATGTTTTAGTTCTTAATATGTTTTTTTCGACAGCATACATTTCGGGTGCTTTTTTTATGGTTTCTTTTAAAATAATGGGATTGTTTATTTTAATATTTTTCTTTGATGCCATATATTTAATTCTATCTATTATAAATTCTGTTGGTTCAAAAAGAGGTTCATTATTTTCATAATATAACGAAAAATAAACATTAGTTTGATTTAATATTGTGTTAATAAGTTTAAATTGAGAGCCGTTAAATGAAATGAAATTTTCAAAATATATTTCTTTTTTGGAGAAAAAACTATTTTCTATTGATAATTTATTAGCACGTGATATGTCATCGCAGGAATCACGATAAAATTTATATAAATAAGCATTATATTCTCTAAATATTTGCAAAAATTCGTTCATCTTAGATTTTAAATCAGTATCATGTAAAAATTCAATTTTGCGGCTCAATTCCTCTTCATAAATGCCACTATTTTTAATTTGTTCGATAACATTCAAAATTATTTCAGCAAATCCAGATTTATAGACTAAACCACCATATATTTTTAAATTATCCCGCAATTTATATAAAATCAGATTGACAACTGAAATTTTTGAAGCCCTTGAGGCGCGTTCACCTGCCACTCCGCCGTATTTTTTAAAGATTCGATAGCACAGTTTTTGAAAGCTAACAACTGAAATATTTTTGTTTAATTTTTTTATGTCCTGCTCAAACGAAAACAAGTGCTGCTCGGGGACGACGATTATTGTTTCATTTTCACAATATTTTGGTATATTTTTGTTCAAATATTGTTGAAAATCACCATTTTCTGTTTTAAATATAAACGAAACCATACTAAAAATTCCCAACCCAGTTTTAAATTAAATTTTTCTGACATTATAGCATAATTGTTGCGAAATGGCAAAGGAAATTTTTTATTTTTTTGCTTGAGCTCACAATCCATCTAAAGCGAAATTTCAAGCAATAACGAATTGTATTATTTTATTGGGTTATATTTGTCCCTTCAATCGCTCCTGCTTAAAATATATGGCTCTTTAATTAAAAACCCAGTATATTAAACCATCCTCAACTACGCCTAAAAAAAACCATGTAAGGGCCGATTTAAGCGCCGCCCGCTCACAACGAACTGTAATATTCAACCTTGTTCAAGCTCAAGTTCCTTTGAAAGTGTCCGTGAGAAGTGGTAGGCTGGCGTCCTCGAGCGTTGTCTTGCTTTTTGACCTTGGCTTGTTAAGGGTTCTTTAAAAGAGGGGGCATTTTAAATTAGATTGAATTGCATGGTTTCATTGTGAGCTGGCGGCGCTTATTTCGTTTTTTGCATGATTTTTTAGAATATAGTCAAAGATGGCTTGAAAAAACAATTTTTTTAAACTTAATTACTATATTTTCAAAAGAAGGATTAAGGAGACAAATATAACCCAAATCTAAAACTTTTCAATACACTTCGTCAAGCTTTTTCAAGAGTGGCTTGCAAAAAACGGTCCGCGCCTTCCAAAAAACAAAAAGCAAGAAAGGCAAAACTTGCACCTTTCTCGCTTTTTGAAAAAAGGGCTTGATCAGGACAAAGAAAAACGTCAAAATCTATGATGCTGGGATGTTGGATGATCATGAATATTTTTCCCATTGCCTTAGTCAAATTATAACTCATTTCCCGGGTTCATATTGAGTGTCTTGGGGTCTCTGAAAGGAAACTGAGCTGCAATTGCTTTTGCTATATTGGCGTCTGCATGATCATCGAGCAAAGTAAAAGTATATGCAGCGGTCATACACATGAAGTAAATTTTAAATTCGCCTCTGGGAGCACCTGAGTTTGTTTTATGAAATTCCACAAATTTATTGCAAACGTCTGCGGCGGCTTGAGCAATCTTTGCAGCTTTCACCATATCAGGATTATTGGGATTGTTTTTGGCTAGGTTTTCGGCAAATTCAGCTGCTTTTAAAGCACTTTCAACGCTTGAATAATTTGTGGCTAGATTATCAGTATCGCAGAAACCATTTGTGTATAATTTTCCATCTTTACTCGTTTTATAAACATAATTAAAGGCTGGAGAACTTGAGAGTTTAAAATCACTCGCTTGCATCCCAACAATCTTAGCGGATATAATCGCTTCAGCGGCAGTGGCGCCAATATATGCTTTAGAGTTGATTTGGTTTGAGTTTAATGCAAAAATAGCTAGCCAGGCGACATAGTACGCAGCAGCTTTGTCATATTTAGGAACACAATCCGGGCAATCTTTGGCGATTACGGAATTTTTGCCTAAGCTGTCATAGAGGGATTGCAAAAATGTACTGGAGCTATTTTCAATGTCGGAAGACGATTGTTTAACAATCTTGAGATCATATGAATCGGATTTGTTGGCAACTGTTACTTTAATTTTTAAAGTATATGGACCAGATGCGATGTATTTTGAAGGGTCAATTTTTACTTGGCCAGTTTCTTGGTTGATAGTTGCAATACCGTCCTCGTTTCCGGAAACGATCTCCCATTTAATCGAATACTTGCTTCCTTTTGAAGCGTCAACAATCAATTCCGGAGCGTCAACAATCACTGGCGTTGGCTCTGGCTCTGCTGGCTCTTGATCTGGCGGTTCTGTGTGCGCACCACCCAATAGTTTCCCACTAACTGGATCTAAAATCAATACATCCATTGTGGGTTTGTTTTTAATTTGAACGGATTTTACCAATTCAGGCGCCGTCATAACGCCCTTCTTACCCGTCCCAGCAAAAACATTCATTGGAAAGCTCGCAAGAGGTTGGGCTGCCAAAGCAAGAGCAAGAGCGATTGATATGACTTTCTTTTTAACTTTGAATTTGTTATACATATAAATTTCCTCCTCAAAATTAAAAATTAAATAGTTTTTATTATTTTTAAGGATTTAACAGTGAAAATTTTTAAGGGAAATTTGAATTGCAAATTAACGCGCAGCCAAAGCCACCAAGCCGGATTTTTCCGCAAGCTTTTGACCAAAAAAGCCAAAAAAAGAAAGCACACTTTCAAAGAACACACAAAGTGCTCAAGTAAAAGTGTGCTTGTTGATATAGACGCAAAAAACCGCGATCTCCCAGCCCGGGCGAAAGACCCGTCAAATTCGCTACTTTTCCAAAAAAGGGCAAAACTAACCTGCTCTGCTCATTATACACGCAAACCATGATTTTGTCAACCCCTTCTCGATAAAAAATTAACTAAAAACAAATATTGTTTGACAAAATAAAACCAATTTCCCCTAACGAATCCATTATATAGCACGCTTTTAAAAAAGTCAACAATATTTTTAAAAAATAGGGGTTGACAAAAAATGAATAGGTGTGATATAATAAAGATGTTGGAGATGCGCGAGGCCTGAAAGGCGATAGGTATGGGGAAAAATTTTTTATTGGTCCTGTCAAAAGCCTTGTCTTCTTGCTGATCTTTATCTCTGTGGCGAGAATTTTTAAAAATATAAACTTGACTTTTTTTCTTTTGTGTAATATAATTGTCTTGTAGTTATGAGTATATTTTTTGTTGGGAAATAATCCCTGCTGTTTGAGCAAAGGGAGGGAATGAGATGGCGGAGATTCGAATTAAAGACAATGAGTCTTTAGACAGCGCTTTGAAACGATTTAAGCGGTCGTGTGCTAGATCTGGCATAATATCGGAAATCAAAAAGCGGGAGCACTATGAAAAGCCTTCCGTTAGGCGCAAGAAGAAATCTGAAGCGGCCAGAAAGCGCAAATTTAGGTGATTTTGGCTTTGGAAAGCAGTTTTTATTGTTGGGGTTTTTTTAATGTTACTGCCGGATTTATATTTATCTTCAATATTTAGCATCACTCCTGAGCTCTTGAAAAGCTTGGGGGTTGAGGCTTTGGTCCTTGATGTTGACAACACTCTGAGAGCGTATAAAAGCGATAAGCCATATAAAGGCGTTTCGGAATGGGTTGAAAAAATGCGAAAATCAGGGATATCTTTGATCGTTGCTTCAAACAATCTTGAAAGCAGCGTCGGTCCGTTTGCGTCAACTTTAAAGCTTGACTATGTTTCCATGAGCTTTAAACCGCTGCCATTTGGCCTGCAAAGGGCTTTGAGAAAGCTAAAAATCGATCGCAGCAAAGTTGCAATCGTTGGAGACCAAATTTTCACTGACATAATCGGCGGGAGGTTGAGCGGCTTTAGGACAATATTGGTTAAGCCTTTTGTTGCTGAGAAGGGAATTTCCTGGAGGATTAGAAGATTTTTTGAAAAGCCGGTAATAATTCGCTATAACAATAAAAAAAGCAGGAGGAAATGATGGGAGCTGTTTTTGGGCCTGCTGGCAATTCTGAAAGTTATGACAAAAAGAAAACCTCTATTTTCGAGTATTTAAGCAAATTTGGACTTGGTGCATATGAATATCAATGCGGCAGGGGAGTTCGAGTTTTGCCTGAAAATGCAGTTAAATTTGGCCGTTCCATGAAGGGTATAAAATTGTCGATTCATGCGCCATATTTTATATCTTTGTCAAGCACGGACGCGGAAAAGAGAAAAAACAGCGTTGAATATATATTGCAAACGGCTCGAGTTGCTAGATGCATGGGGGCGGATCGAATTGTTGTTCACTCGGGGTCGTGCGGAAAAATGCCAAGAGAGGAAGCGCTTGAATTGGCGAAAAAAACCATTTCCAGCGCAATTTTGGCGTTGAAGGCGGAAGGCCTTGAGGACATATCAATTTGCCCTGAAACCATGGGAAAAGTCAATCAGTTGGGGGATGTTGATGAGGTTTTGTCGCTTTGTGAAATTTCAGAAAACATGATCCCTTGCATTGATTTCGGGCATTTGAATGCTAGGACGTTTGGAAAAGTTAACAGCTTTGATGAATATTCTAAAATTTTGAAAAAAATAGAAAACAGGCTGGGTTTTGATCGATTAAGGGTTTTTCATTCGCATTTTTCTAAAATACAGTACACTATTCCGGGGGGAGAAAAGAAACATCTAACCTTTGAGGATGACAAATATGGCCCTAGATTTGGACCTTTGGCTGAGCTTGTCGCAACGCGTGATTTGTCGCCGATTTTCATATGTGAGTCTTCAGGAACCCAGGCGGAAGATGCGCAGAAGATGAAGAATATATATAAAAGTTTTTGTAAATAGCTAAAATATTTTGTGATTTTTTACAAGGAGGATTTTTTTGAAAAATCGAATTGGCAAAAAGAAAATCTTGATTATACATGGTCCTAATGTTAATTTGTTGGGGATTCGCGAGACGTCGATTTACGGAAAGGAAAACATAACGTCGATAAACCAGCAAATAACGCTCAGCGCTGAGCAGATTGGGCTTGAATGCGAGGTGTTTCAGTCTAACAGCGAGGGGGAGATCATTGACGCGATCCAGCAGTCCAGGGAAGAGGTTGACGGAATAATAATCAACGCCGGGGCGTATACACACTACAGCATTGCCATTAGGGATGCGATATCCGCGATTCACATTCCGTGCGTTGAAGTCCACTGTTCCAACATATATAACAGGGAAGATTTCAGGAGCAAGTCTGTGATAACGCCTGTTTGCGCGGGCAGCATAGTTGGCTTTGGAAAGCACAGCTATTTTTTAGCGCTTGCTGCGATGAAAAATTTAGTTTGAGTCTATATATTTTCAAAGAGGTTCACATATTATGGATCAATTGTTAAAAGTCATGCAAGAGTTGCCGGATGACGTTGACTGCGCAATGGTGAGCAGCGATGTCAATAGGCGCTATTTAGCTGGATTTTCTTCGTCTGCCGGCGTTTTAGTTATAACACATAACGCGGCTTATTTGCTTGTTGATTTTAGATACTATGAAATGGCTGTTTCGAGAGCAAAAGGCTTTGAGGTTATACTTTTTAAAAATTTATATGATGAATTGGAAAAATTATTCTTTAAGCTAAACTGTCGTGATGTTGCGATTGAAGCTGGGGATATCACGGTTGAAACTTTCAATAAATATCAGAAAAGATTTAAAAGCATTAATTTCATTACTGATGGCAAGCTGGACGCGACAATTTTGAGGCTGAGAATGACTAAATCGGCGGGTGAGGTTGAAAAAATAAAATCCGCCCAGGAGGTTGCAGATGCTGCATTTTCACACATTTTGAGTTTTGTTTCGCCTGGCAAGACGGAGCTTGAAATTGCTCGTCGGCTCAACAGTTTTATTTTGGAAAGGTCTGATGGGCTTTCGTTTGAAACGATTGTTGTCTCGGGAAAAAATTCTTCGCTTCCGCACGGGACTCCCTCTTCAAAGCAGATTCAAAAAGGCGACTTCATAACGATGGATTTTGGGGCTTTGATCGATGGATACCACAGCGACATGACGCGGACGATTTTTTGCGGCAAGCCGTCGGACGATCAGAAAAAAGTGTATGATATTGTTTTGTCTGGGCAAAAGCTTGCTTTGGAGGCCGTGAAGTCTGGGGCGATGTGCTGTGATATAGATGATTTGGTTAGAAAATATTTTAATGGGTTTGGATTTAATGAAGAGTTTGGCCATGGTTTGGGGCATGGAGTTGGCCTTAGCATACACGAAAAGCCTTATTTATCGCCAAAAGAGTCTTGCAAGCTGTCTGGTGGCATGGTTATAACTGTTGAGCCAGGGCTTTATTTAAGTGGCAATTATGGCGTTAGGATTGAGGACATGGTTTTGGTTAGTGAAAAAGGTTGTGAAAATCTAACCAAATCGCCAAAAGAGCTAATATGCATATAAAATAAATAAAAAACAGGCAAGTCAAGTTGTTTTTGCCTGTTTTTAAATTTTGGAACGGTAATTATCTAAAACCGTACGTAGGTATTTCACAGATTTTTTCGCCTTTTGTTCCGATCTGGTCATTAACAGTGTGATATAAAATTCCGTTTTCAGCGTGATATTTTCTGGATTTTGTCGTGTCTATTTCCTTTAAACGCCATGCTGTTGAAAAGTCTATTGTTGCGTCGCCTTCAATTGTTAAATTTTCGACGTCATAAATAATCTTTATTTTCACGTTGTCCTTAATCAATGCATTTTTAACCGAGACAATGTCAGTCTTAATATTTCCCTCAACTATTAAGTTCTCAATATTTTGAATGTTAACAATTTCAAGGCCAAATGTACTGTATTCCTGATCATCAATTTTAATTGTGCTATCATATACAATCACTTCTTTTATCTCTCTAGGCGTCCAATATATATCTATAGCAGCTTTTCCTTCATTTCCAACCAAATTTGGAGTGTTTATTTTCCGCTCATATGTTTCCATTGAAAAACTGTCAGTGGGTTTAAAATCTTCAAATTCTGATATTTTGTGAAATGTATGAGCAACTATGCTTTCGTTGGCTTCTTCAAACGATTGGTCTTTTTTGTAAAACGCCGGAAAATACTCTGCAAATCCGGATTCTTTTGCTGCGTCAAAATCGTTCGCCTGATAATATTGTTCAAATCTTGCTTTTAAATCCTGTTCGTCTAGCTCTGTGTCGAATGCGCCCATTATATAGACTACATCATAACTTGATTTTTCGGCGCTGAGATTAATTTTTTTAATTGGTGTTATGTCGCTATAATTCTCATTGAGTTCTCCCAGCTTTTTGTTTAGTTCTTCGTTTACATCTTCAATATTTTCTTTAGCTCTATCTAATTGTGAAAACAAAACATCTATGTAAGTTTTTTGCAGTTCATCGCCATATTCCCAGACTTTATCTTGCAAGTTTTTTGCATGTATTGTCAACAACTCAGCGCTCAATTCTTCTCCCATCATTGTTCTAAAATCATTTTTTTCCAAATTAGCATGTGGTATGACCCCACAATTTAATTTCGATTTTCCCGTTAGACAGTTGAGTGTTCCTTCCAATTTTTGACGTTTACCAATTTCCTTAAGTTTATCTTTGGCCTGTTTTGCTTGTTCCATGGTTAAATTAGTTTCATATTTAAAACCTAGCGATCCCCACTCATAAACAAAAAATTCAAACGTTTCAAAATGTGGGCTGTCTTTATATTTCTCGTTTAATTTTTTCAAAATATCGGGAATTTTTTTGTTGAGGTCATCAACAAATTCTTGGCTGGGCTTTTCTATACCGTTTATATATTTTTCAGGAATTTTAAATTCATCAAAAAGCTCATCTGTGTAGTTGTTTTTTTCCGCCAGAACGTTCTCCATATTATGCTTCCTAAAAAAATCTTCTCCGCCTAAGTGTTTCTTTATTTCCGCGTCTCCATCTGATCCATCGGGAGAAGCCCAGCAAGAGTCTAGAAGAGTCCAACCTTTGCGGTCTTGGTTTTGGCCTTCCAAGTAAACGGCGTTGAATGCATGCCCACAATTTTCGGTTGGTCCGTTAATAGACCTAACATACATACACGGAATTTGCGCCATTCTCATCATCAAATTTAAAAGTCTTGCATATCCTACGCAAATACCGGTTTTTTGAGAAAAAACAAAATATGCATCTTGAGGCTTGCGCTCAGCTAGGGTTTTTTCACAATCAGCGCTTTCAAAATCATAGTGTATATTTTTGGCAACCCATCGATATATAGCATCCGCTTTTTGCATGTTTGCCGGCAAGTCGTTTGAATTTTCTGTTTGGATTTTTTCTTTATCATCCTCGCCCTCAAGATTATATGCAAAATCCAGCATTTCTTCCGCACTTTCTTGGGTTTCAAACTCTTTTGTCAAGCCTTCAACAGTTTTTTTAATTTTTTCATAAATTTCCTTTTCATCCAGATCCACAAAGTCTTCTGACCCGTCAGAATGAAAAATTTTTTGATGACGCGACTGGTTGAAATATTCCTCTGTTGGCAATTTTCTCATTTGGCTCAAAAATTCATCATCTGTTGGAAGATTTTTCATTTTGTCAACGCAAAAATCAACCTCCTGCTGCTCGTTTGCAAAAGCCGAAAAGCTCGGATTAAAGCCAATTGTTGAAACAATCATAATGATTGAAACAAGCCATGACAAAGCCTTTCTTGAAATTTTGGTTTTTAAATTCATACTAAAAACCTCCTTTTTGTTATAGTATTTTTGAATATGTATTTTATTTTGGCTATAATTTGTAAATACAAAACTATAGTTGATTTTATTATACACTAATTGTAAATATTTGTCAATATTAAATTAAAAAATTTTAGATTTGGGTTATATTTGTTCCACTAATCTTCTTTTTGAAACGCGATCAAGGATATTGAAAATTGTTGGGAATTTTTAGTAAAAAGCTTGATTTTTTAGCAAGAGTTTAGAGGGGACAAATATAATCCAACTAAATAATACAATTCGTGGCTTTTTGCAATTTTGCTTGACATAGGACGTTTTTTGGTGTATAATGTTTCTAGGCAGTTAGCAGTGGCTAACCAAAAGGATGTGTTTTTGAACACGCTAGGAGTGTATAATAAATGAGAACACTTAATGATACTAAAATCGGAGAGGAAGTTCGAGTCAGCAAAGTTGTTGGAAATTGTGTCCTCAAGAGAAGGATAATGGACATGGGCGTGACAAAAGGTGTGAAAATATTTATTAAAAAATTTGCCCCATTTGGAGATCCTCTGGAGATAACAGTTAGAGGTTATGACCTCTCTTTGAGGAAAAATGAAGCCAAAAATATAATAATAGATTGATGTATTTTATAATTAAACTGATATATTAGGAGAGATGCAGATATATGTCCATAACCATAGCGTTGGTTGGAAATCCAAATTGTGGAAAAACAACATTATTCAATAATTTGACCGGACATTCCCAGTATGTTGGGAACTGGCCCGGGGTAACTGTTGAAAAAAAGGAGGGGAAACTAAAGGGGAATGACTGTGTGAAAATAGTTGACCTCCCCGGAATATATTCGTTATCACCGTATAGTTCGGAAGAGGTTGTCAGTCGAGATTTTTTGCTCAACCAAGCGCCGGACGTGATAATTAACGTTATAGACGGAACTAATTTGGAGCGAAATTTATATTTGACGACGCAGCTTTGTGAAATGGGGATTCCTGTGGTTTTGGCCGTGAACATGATGGACATTGTCCGGAAAAACAACGATAAAATCGACATAAAAATGCTTTCTGAAAAGACAAAATGCAAAGCAATTGAAATATCCGCCCTGAAATCTTTCAATAACATGGCTGCGACTGAAATTGCGATAAATATTGCTAAATCTAAAAAAGTTTCTCACGTTTTGCCAAAATATTCAACTGAGATGGAAAAATATTTATCCGATATATATAAAATAGTGTGTGATAATAAATTAATAAATAGTTTAAATTTTAGATGGTATACCACAAAAATATTCGAACGAGATGAAAATATATTGCGCTCTTTGAATTTGAATGATGAGGATATGTCTGAATTAAATAAAATCATTGACGATGCGCAGAGGGAATTTGATGATGATTCGCCAAGCATATTAATAAACGAAAGATATAACTACATAACTGAGTTAGTGCGGTTTTTTTATAAAAAGTCTAATAAAAAGTCTAATATAACTAATAAAATTGACAATATACTGATAAACCGTTTTTTTGCTCTGCCAATATTTGCTGTGATGATCAGTTTTGTGTATTTAATATCAATAACGCTTGTTGGAAAGCCGATTTCTGATTGGTTGAGCGGAAGGTTTTTTAATGATTTTTTGAAATCTTCGGTCGAAAATTTTTTAGGATATATTGGAACAGCTGACTGGCTAATAAATTTAATAACAGAGGGAATTATTTCAGGGGTTGGGTCTGTTTTATCATTTGTTCCACAAATATTAGTTTTATTCACATTTTTATCACTGCTTGAAGATTGCGGATATATGACTCGGATTGCTTTTATAATGGACCGCATTTTGCATAAATTTGGCTTTTCTGGCAAAAGTTTTATTCCATTTCTAATATCATCAGGCTGCACCGTTCCAGGCGTTATGGCCACAAGGACAATAGAAAATGAAAATGAGCGAATGATAACCATGATAACAGCGTCATTCATTCCGTGTAGTGCAAAGATTCCCGTCATTGCGCTGATATGCGGAGCTGTTTTGCCGGACGTTTGGTATATAGCGCCTATAATATATTTTGTTTGCATATTAATAATTGTAATATCTGGGGTTATTCTCAACAAGCTTCAACTATTTAGCAATAAGGAGAATAATTTCGTCATGGAGCTTCCAGCGTATCACCTGCCTTCTTTAAAAAACACGGTCATACACGTCTTGGAAAATACAAAGTCCTTCATAGTTAAAGCTGGAACGGTCATATTTTTGGCAAGCATTTTGATTTGGTTTTTGTCTAATTTCGTGGTTGGTCAAAATGGCCTGGAAATGGTTGATTCGCAGGAGTCATTTCTTGCAGCCATGGGCAAATTTATCTCTCCTTTTTTTGATCCGTTGGGATTTGGTCACTGGGAGGCCGCAGTTGCGACTATTTCGGGCTTAATTGCCAAAGAAAACATAATAAACACAATAGGTGTTGCGTCGAATTTGTCTGAAAATAACATAAACATATCAGAAAAAATTGCAGCCATCTTTCCAAACGCGATTTCAGCCTTGTCTTTTCTTGCGTTCAACCTGTTCTGCGCCCCGTGTTGCGCCGCGATTGGCTCGCTTTATAAGCAAACCCGCAGCTTAAAATGGACAGGTTTTGCCATATTATTTCAAACATTTATCGCATATGTCATTTCATTAATAATATATCAAATATTTGGAATTATGTTAGGATATTTATCATTTGGATTTTGGACGCTTTTAACGCTTTTTATACTTATTGTCATCGTGTTTTTGGTTTTTAAACCCAACCGCAAATTGGAGAATATAAATGCTTGAATTTATTGCGCAAAATATATCAACAATTATAATATTATTGGTTTTAGTTATAATTATTATGTTGGCGCTCAAGTATATATTTAAACAAGACAAAAAGAACAGTTGCTCGTGTTGTTGCAAAAACTGCCGTGGCTGCTTGTGTGATAAAAATGTGACATCAAGCAATTCTAAATCATAATATTATAATATTGTTTAAATAAATTTAATAAACCAAGTCTCAAATAAACGACAAAACTAAAAATTATCAATCTATATGCTTTATTTTCCTGCTGATTCTATGTATTTTTCAATAGTTATAATAATTATAGGTTGACATTTCTTAAATTCAGTGATATGATTGATATATGAAGTTCTTTAAAATTTTATTGCGCTTTGGAGGATCTATATAAATGAATAGTTCATCGAATCGTTGCTACAGGTGCATGAATATTCTCAAGAAAGAGGCGCTTGTGTGTCCTAATTGCAAAAATAAAATTCAGCCCACATTCAAAAACAGCGATTTTTTAAAGCCAGGGACGATTCTGTCCGACAGATATATTATTGGCGATGTTATTTCGCAAAACCACGAGAGCATAACCTACATAGCCTTTGATCAACATCTAGACGCAAAGATTGCAATCAAAGAATTTTTTCCTCATTTTCTTGTTAAGCGATCTGAGTCGGGGGGAATTTGCCTGGAATCACAAAAATCCGACCTATTCAATAAAATTAAACTTGAATTTGCAAATTTACATGACTCGCTGTCTAAATTCAGGACAATACCTAATATATTAAAAGTCTTTTCCATATTTTTTGATGCAGACACTGTATATGTCATACAAGAACTGCCGCAGGGAATTACGATGCGTAAATATTTATCTAAATATTACGGGGAGCTTTTGTGGTCTGATTGTTCAAGCATGTTTTTGGAATTGATAAAATCAATCAAACATTTTCATGACGGCGGCATAGTTCACGGCGGACTGTCGCCCGAAACGCTTCTTGTATATAATAATCAATTCAAAATAACAGGATTTTCTACAAAATATCTCAGAATCAAGCAAAAAATTATACCTTATGAAATATATGATGGATATGCAGCTCCAGAACAATATGATATACATGCTCTCGGGCCATACTCAGACGTGTATGGAACAGCTGCGGTTATGTATAAATCGCTCACGGGAACCATGCCGGTTGCATCCAACACCAGATCCTCAAACGATAACTTAATTCCGCCTGAAATTTTAAATCCAAACGTTCCTAAAAACGTTTCCTTTGCGATTATGTCGGCTTTAAATCTGTCGCCGAAGATTAGAACGCAGACAATGGAAGATTTTTACGCAGACATCATCACCCCGCCCAGGTCATCCAGTCAAGAAACGGAAAAAATAAAAACTCAAAGCGAATTTCGCCTTGCTAACAATTCCATTACTCTCGAAGAAAAACACGAAATGAAGACACACAAAGTGATCCTGCTGACCATGACAATTTCAATTGGAATCGCAGTTTTTTCTCTGGCAATTGTTGTGTTAATCCTGTTTGGCGGCGATTTATTTTGAAACTAAAAACACTAAATGCATATATCTCATTCAAGCATAAAACGCATAAAAACTGGATTGTGATCTGAATAGGCAAATTTGGTGTCGATATTTTTGAGTTCGGTCACTTTAACATTACAAGAAACTAAAAATCCATCAATAACAAACGTCGTGCAATCCGGTCCATATGGCACATCGCTTGAGCGACAAGTTGGAATCAATTCGCAGTCATCGTATTTTAAGGCTTGCAAAATCCCCTCTGGGAGAAAATCCCTAGGGAAAGGCTGGACGGGCCATTTATACTCCCTTGCTTTTTCATTGCCCAGGGTCAAAACTGAATCCCCTGTAAAATCTTGATTAAAGTCACCACCGCAAACAGTGTAGTTTCCGTTCTCATACTCTTTGCGCATGTCTTGCAGAAGCTGTTTTATTTGAGAATCTCGAATTTTGCTGTCTTCGCAATAGGCAGAAAGATGAACATTATATAAAACCAACTCTTTGCCATTTTCAACCGGTATGCGTGAAACGCTGTAGCACCGATCAAGATCAAAAAATCGTTCGAATCCGGCGGAAACAGTCAAACTTCGCCGCAAGGCTTGCCCAACTTTTGCTTTGCTCAGCGTCATAATGCCTGAATTACATATTCCGTGCGGTTGAGTCAAAGGATATGCTAAAAAAACAGAATGGAAGTTAACTGCAAAAATTTGGTCATACTCGGGAAAACACTTCGCTATTTGATCTTGCTGATTTACGTGATAGCTGCGAGTTGAATCTGTGTCGACTTCCTGGAAAAGAACAAAATCAGGATCAAATGAAAGCGCCTTATTTGTTGCCATGTCTATATTAGCCACGGCGCTTTCTTTGCTGCTGGCCCAAGTATGAGTTCCTCCATCCATAAAAAATGTAAAATCAGGCGAATATGCGCCAAAACCACAATTTTGAGTGATGACGGAGTATTCCGTGTTGAGATTCACACACTGCATTTGGGCTTTTTGTGAAACCTCCAGATCCTGCATATCCTGTATGCGGTTATATGAAACAATAACATATAAAACATAGCACACAACCACCGCCACGACAATAGCGCTGGTTAAACCAACGATTTTCAAGATTTTCTTTAGCAAAACAACCCCCCCTAACGCGCTAATATTGATTTTTACATATCATCTTTAAGGTTAAAAGAAAGCTCTTCCCCGCAATTTGAGCAAACAATTTCACTTCCCGCTATCATATCATCGTCTAAATAAATCACGTTTTCACAATTTGGACACAACGCCTTGTATGAAACATTTTCTTCATCGCCACAACAGCCACAATTTGCACGCTCACACCCATAAACAATGTCCTCAACCCGGGCCAAACTTTCGTCTAGTTCATCAATAATTTCGCCATTTTCAGAACATTTAACATTTAACTTTTTAACATCTGTTGCTATATCTTCCAACAAATCCACAATCGCTTTGAAAATTTTAGTTTCATCCCGCAGAGGATCAAGTTTGACCTGCTCAACTAAATCCTTTATTTGGGCTGATTTTTCAATTAAATCCACAAAAACCCTCCATTTAGTATAAATTATAACATAATCAAACTAGGCGCGTTCCATATATTCCCCAGTTCTTGTGTCTATTCTTATTTTATCGCCCTCATTGACAAAAAGCGGAACTTTGATCTGGGCTCCCGTCTCCAAAACAGCGGGTTTTGTCGCATTTGTTGCTGTGTTGCCTTTTAATCCGGGATCAGTTTCAGTCACCAAAAGTTCAACAAAATTCGGCGGCTCAACGCCAAAAACAACGCCTTTATATAACAAAACTTTAACTTCCATTTCTTCTTTAACAAATTTAAAATTATCGCCCAATTTATGCTCATCAATTGGAACCATGTCGTATGTCTCAGAATCCAAAAAATAGCGCAATGGCCCCTCGGAATATGAATACTGCATGATGCGGCGTTCAATATATGCAGGGGGGAATTTTTCCGTTGGGTTAAAAGTCCTTTCAAGAACTGTTCCCGTCATAACATTTTTTATTTTCGCGCGAACAAATGCTGCTCCTTTGCCGGGTTTAACGTGTTGAAATTCAACAATCTGAAAAACATTGCCGTCCATATCAAATGTCACGCCGTTTTTAAAATCTCCTGCTGAAATCATAAACAAACCTCCTGTGTTTTAATAAAAACTTCTATAAACCATTCTACACCAAACAGAAAAATAATGCAAGCATATTTTAAAAAATTATTTTAGCTGCATAGTTGGCTCTTTTGGAGATTTGGTTGGGTCATATTTCTCCCAATAAAACCTCCGCTTAAAATATTCGACTCTTTACTAAAATTCCCAACAAATTAAGCCGTCCTCGAATTCGTCCCCAAAAAACAATGCAAAAATCACTTGAGCGCCGCCATGAGACCATCGACCATGCAATTCAACCTTCCTCAAGGACAAGTTCAGTTGAAAGCGTCCGTGAGAAGTGGTAGGCTAATGTCCTGGAGGGCGATTGATGGCGTTTGACAAAGCCCACACAAAATTTTTTAAAAAGCGCTTGACTTTTTTGTCGAACTGCTATATAATAAAACCCGACGTTGGGAAAGTTTGTTAATGAATCTTTATGAAAATAAATTGTGTTTTTTTTATCAAAAGGGGTTGACAAGCTTATGGAAGATTTGCTAAAATGCGTTAGCCGAGCCGAGCCGAGCCGAGCCGAGCCGA
>CACZDM010000012.1 GCA_902779915.1 Oscillospiraceae bacterium
GACGCTTTCAACTTAAACTTGCCCTTGAGAAAAGTTGAATATTACAGTCCGTTGTGAGCGGGCGGCGCTTAAATTGGCTCCCCGCATGGTTTTTTGGAAACGCGATTGAGGGCGGCTTGAAAGAGACGAGCTTTTTAATCAAAGAGTCGGATATTTTAAGCAGGAGCGATTGAGGGGACAAATCTAACCTAAAAAAATCAAGCCACCGCCCTAATCTCAAAGCGAAATAGCCTGACTCAGCTTATATAAGCGCCAAACATCCATCCCAGCTCAATTTAAACAATGTAAACCCTATATTTTTTAAACCAATAGTTAATTTGCAAAATATACGCAAGCATCTGCGGCCCAGCCATCAATTGTCCATACCAAGGCTGCGTGTAATTTGAGGGGGTGTTGATAAATTTTTCAACTTTTGACCTGGATAAAAAATTCCAAATCGGCTGGTTTGAATCAAGTGTCATCTCCATAACCATCGCCTTAAGCCGACTTTCATACCCCGGGTTATAGGTCTTGGGATATGGACTTTTTTTGCGATATAAAACCTCTCTGGGCAAATATTTTTCCCCAGCCTTGCGCAAAATCCCTTTAACAACGCCGCCTCTAGCCTTCATTTCCCACGGAACGTTCCACATATACTCTATTATCCTGTGGTCCGCAAAAGGAACCCGAGCTTCAAGGCCGCTGTGCATACTGGTTCTGTCCATTCTGTCAAGCAAATTTTGCATAAACCACTTCATATTCAAATAAAAAATTTCCCTACGCCGAGAATCTTCCCAAGACTCTCCGTCTAATCTAGGGGTCGAAGCTATGGTTGATTCATATGCAGCTTTAATATATTCATCAATATTTAGAGTATTTATGACATCATCCAACAAAAGCAGTTTCCTATGAGAACAGTTCATAGACCAAGGAAAAGTTTTAGATTCTAGCATATCTTCCCTATAAAACCAAGGATATCCACCAAAAATTTCATCTGCACACTCCCCCGTCAGCGCAACCTTATTTTCCTTTGCAACCTTCGAACAAAAATACAAAAGAGAAGACTCAACATCAGCCATGCAGGGCAAATCCCGCGCATCAACAGCAGAAAATAAATTCGAAATCAAACAATCGCTATCACACTCGAGATATGTGTGGTGAGTCTCCAAAAAATCAACCATTCTCTCAACCCAAGGGCGATCCTGCGAGGGCTGGAAACTGTTCGCGCAAAAAAACGAATCATTGTCCTTAAAATCGAATGAAAATGTGTCTAGACGCTTGCCCTGGCGTTTTAGCTCCCCAGAACAAATCGACGTCACCAAGCTGCTGTCAACACCGCCGGAGAGAAACGTGCAAATAGGAATGTCGGACACCATCTGGCGCTTGACGCTATCATATATCAGAAAAGATATTTTGTCAACGGTTTTTTCATAGTCGTCTTCATGCCTAAAACTTTTCAATTCCCAATACTTAATTTGAAAAAATCCAGACTTTGACATCTTTATAAAATTCCCCGGAATAACTTCAAAAACATCTTTAAAAACCCCTTTGCCATATGTTTTTGCGGGGCCCAGGCCAAATATTTCGCATAGTCCATCATTATCTATCCTGGCTTTAATTTTAGGATATTGCAAAATTCCTTTGATTTCGGATGAAAATATTAAACTATCTTGAAAAAATGTGTAAAACAGCGGCTTAACTCCAACGCGATCCCTATATAAATATATCACTTCATTATAATTATCCCAGATAGAGTATGAAAAAATTCCGTTTAATCTTTTAACAAAATCCTGACCGAAAATTAAATGTCCAAACAGTATAATTTCTGTGTCTGATGTTGTTTTAAAATCAGCCCCCATTTTTTTCAATTGGTCGCGAAGCTCTGGCGCGTTATATATTTCACCATTGTAAACTATTGTATACTTTTTGTTGCTAAAAGTCCTGGTCATCGGCTGCGAGCCATTTTTTAAGTCTATGATCGACAGTCTCACATGAGCAAAACAACACTTTTTGTCTATATATATGCCTTGCTCATCCGGTCCTCTGTGGACTTGAGCGCTGTTCATTTTGTTCAAAACATCCTTCCATTTTCGACTCTGTTGGCAATAATTTGAATCCAGATTACAAAACCCCGCAATACCACACATAAATCAACCCCTCCTTATAATTTCAAAATAATGCATTTTATCTTATTATTGGCTGTATTTGCTGACCATTTAAAGCTTTTTCGATTGATGGAATTAAAAATTCCAGATGAGCGACCATGGAATTTGGCTTATTTTCGGGATCATCTTGACCAAATGGAATAAAATATATGTTTTTAGAATTTAAAAGCAATCCAATATTTTTCATACTCATTCCCAGCGCATCATTGGTTGAAACTGCGATCAAAAGGGGTTTTTGGTTTCGAAGATGCGCCTTTGCTGCCATCAAAACCGGCGTGTCTGTTATAGCATTTGCAAGTTTGGCCATGGTGTTGCCTGTGCAGGGCATTATCACCAAAATATCAAGCAATTTTTTAGGACCTATGGGTTCAGATCCCTCGATTGTCAAAATCGGTTTGACTTTTGTCAATTTTTCTGCTCTATCTATAAAATCATTTGATTTTCCAAATCGACTGTTGATTTTTTGAGAATTAAACGAAAATATTGTTTGAACTTTTGCGCCGGTTTCAACCAATTTTTCAAGCTCATCAAAAGCTTTTTTAAATGTGCAAAAAGATCCCGTGTAGGCAATTCCAATTTTTTTGTCTTTCAAAAACATTATATCACTCCTTCCTATATTTTAGATTTAGTCTCATTTATTATTTGCAATGTTAGATTTGTTAGAGCGTCTGCCGAAGATTTTGGTTTGAATTTTCCCGGAATAGCTAGGCTGATTTTTAAATTAATAGATTTTTTTAAACACTCTTTTAAATCCGCTCCCGACTGAGTTATGTCTAAAATAAATGCATCTTTTGATATATTTTCGATTAATTCTTTTTTCAAAATTGTTTCCGGAATAGTGTTGAATATATAATTAAAGTCTTTAATATTTCTTTGTAACATAAATAAATCAAAAGTGTCATATCCATACGCACTTGCCAAAGCCCTGTCATTTTCGTTTCGCGTGCATATCGAAACTGTTTTACACAGATTTTTTAATTTATTTGCGATTAATTTCCCACACCTTCCAAATCCCAAAACCAAACACTTGCTCGAATGCATGTTAATCGGGCTGTTCAATATGGCCTGAGCGATTGCTGCTTCTGCTGTTGCTATAGCGTTAAATATAACAAAACTTTCATTTTTCATATAATCATACAAAAATATATTTCTCTTGTCTGCAAATTTCACAAAATCATCAGGTATACAACCGCCAAAAACACGATGTTTTGAATTAAGATTGTTTTTGAGTTCTTGGATTAACAGACTAAAATTTTTGACTTGGCTCACAACTGAAACGTTGTCTCTTGTAAATGGAATCGGGCATATAACATTTTTCGAATGTTTCAGCGCGTCTTTGATGGAGTTTGCCTGTTTGATTTTTTCATTTGTTGTCTTTAATTTTAGACCATATGTTATAATTTTAAAATTCATATCACTTAAATTATCAGCCATATATGCCTGCCTGTCATCCCCGCCAATTATCGAAAAATCAAATAACAAATTCCACCACTCCCAATAAAAAAACACTCTTAATATAAACATATGTTTTTTTATATTTTATAGTTACTAAAAAAATAAAACACACACAAAAAACATATACGATCTTGTGTGTGTTTTATTTATAAAAATCAATTAAAATATTTTAATCAATGCTTAAAATGTCAACATCTATATCAACGTCCTCATCATAATCAACATTCGAAAATCCAAATCCAAACATTTCATAAAAATCCTGCCAATATCCATCAATATCAGCCAATTCATCGACATTATCGTTGTTTATTCTGTTAAACGAATCCAAAACTTTTTGCTGGATGTCAATTTTCATTTCATAATCATCAATCCGAATCCGACCTTTTTCATCAAAACTGAGCTTTTCGCCAAATTTTTCTCCAAAAAGCCTATACATCTGCTCAATGCAATTTTCATGAACGCCGCGATCTTTCATGATCTTATAAAGAACTGTTATATATAAAGGAACAATTGGAATAGCGGCGCTGGACTGCGTCACAAGGGCTTTATTAACCGAAATATAGGCTTTAACCCCGCCAACCTCGTTTGTTATTTCATTTGCAGTTTTGAGCAGATGATCTTTCGCAGCCCCAATTGTTCCATCGCAATAAATGGGATATGTCACTTCAGGGCCAACGTAAGAATATGCAACTGTTATCGCGTTTTCAGCAATTGCATCCGCATCTTTTAAAGCCAAAATCCAATCCTTCCAGTCGCCGCCACCCATGACTTTAACAGTTTCGTCGATTTCCTGCTGGGTTGCGCAAGGAATAGTCACCTCGGCCAAAGTCCTGTCTTTAAGATTCAGCGTCTTGCCGGTGTGTTGCTTGCCAATTGTTTTCAAAACAGACGAGACCTGCGTTTGGTCTGGCATAACTCTTCTTGGCGCAGCGAGACTGTATATAATCATATCAACCTTGCCCAAATCCGATTTTATAAGATCTATTGTTTTATTTTTGACTTCGGTCGAAAATGCATCACCATTTATGGTTTTAGCATATAATCCGTGTTTTTTTGCAATGGTCTCGAAAGCAGCAGTGTTATACCACCCAGCAGTTGCGGTTTTTTTAGGCCTAGCCCGGCGCTCAAACATAACCCCAATAGTCGAGGCGTCCTGACCAAAAGCGCAGCAAATCCTCGAAGCAAGGCCATATCCCGTCGAACAGCCTATGACTAAAACTCTTTTTCCAACATTAAATTTAGGCCTGCTTTTTACATAATCAACCTGCCTTTTAACATTTTCAAAACACCCCTTAGGATGAGCTGTTGTGCAAATATCTCCACGAATTCTCGGCTTAACAATCATTCAAATTCCACTCTCCTAATAAATTTAACTCAAAAAAACAAAGTACTTTACACATTGTAGCAGATAAATTTAAAATGTCAACAGCAAAAAAATTTAATCAGACCGTATTGGTTTACAACATTGAACAAATCAACCCTAATGGTTTTATTTAATTTGATCGGATTGGATTATATTTGTCCCAATTCAATCCTTCTCTTGTAAAGACTCGCGCTCTAATTTAAAAACTAAAGCTCAAATTAAACCATCCTCAAAAACATTTTAAGAAACAATGATAAAACAAATCTAAACGCGGCCAGCTCACCATAACCCATGCAATTTAAACCCAATTTAAAGCGCCAAACTCTTTAAAAAATTTCCTCAACAAACCAAGGTCAAAAAGCTTACCGCCTCTCGCGGACGCTTAACTACCGCTTGTTAAGAATGGCTTAAAGGAAGTGCAAAAGCTTAACAAGATTTAATATTACAGCCAGTTGTGAGCTGGCGGGATCCACCCAGCTTTTGCATTGTTTTTTGAAACGTGATCGAGGATGTTTGATATTGTTAGGCTTTTGAGCAAAGAGGTGAATATTTTTAAGGAAAGCTTTAAATGGAACAAATATAGCCTAATCAAAACACACAAATTATCTTCATTTTTTTAATTGAGGTATTGACAAACTGGAACATATGTGGTATGCTTAATTTTGAAAAATATTTTTTTGGAGGGTCTTGTTTTATGAATTTGAAAGGAACTAAAACAGAACAAAATCTTAAATCAGCTTTTGCTGGAGAGTCGCAAGCTTCGATGAAATACAGTTATTATGCGTCTCGTGCAAAAAAAGAGGGTTATGAAAAAATAGCGGAGATATTTTCTGAGGCCGCGCATAATGAACATGAGCATGCAAAAATTTGGTTTAAATTGCTAAATAATGGAATTCCGTCAACGCTCGAAAACCTGAAAGATTCAGCGTCTGGCGAAAACTTTGAGTGGACGAGCATGTATGCTGATTTTGCGAAAGAGGCGCGAGATGAAGGCTTTGACGATATAGCAGAGCTTTTTGAAGGAGTCGCAAAAATTGAAAAAAGTCACGAATCAAGATATAATAGCGTTATCGGATATTTAAACAGCGATAAAGTCTTTAAATCTGACGGCGAATGCGCCTGGATTTGCAGGAATTGCGGCCATATACACTTTGGAAAAGCCGCCCCTGATGTTTGTCCAATATGCTCCCATCCCAAAGCATTTTTTGAGAGGAAAAATTAGTCGATGTTAAAAAAAGTGTTTTCTGCTTGGGCGGTTTGCGCTTTGATTTTTAGCTTCAACGTTGTTGGCGGTTTTAGTGTTATTTGGGTCCAAGCTATTGACAACGCTGATGTTGAAAGGGTTAAAAAAGAAAACAAGATTGAAAATTATGATTTGAAGCGAGTTTTGTTTGAAAAGGATGAGTCTATATCTGAAGACGAAGATCAGTCGGCAAAATATACTTTAGAATATGAGCATAAAAAAACTGGGGCGCGCTTTGTTTGTTGGGGCATGGATTCCGACCAAGCGGCGGGCAGCGTTGAAGTTTTCTACAGAGTTCCTTCCGAAGACAACACAGGCGCGGTCCACGCTTTGGAACACTGCATTTACGCCACTGTTTCGTTTGCCCCTGAGGATGACCCAGACTTTGCCCCCCGTGCATTCACGTTGCCGATCGGTGTATATTTTAGCGTGCCAAATGTTCCCAAAAATAGTGGAGACTGCGCAAATGATGTTTCTAAGTTGATTGATGTTTTGAAAAATCCGAAGTTTCTTTCCAGCGAAGATATTTTTAAAGCAGAGGTTTTTAGCCGGGTTGAAGCTCAAAATGGGAAAGCGTTGACAAAAGGAAGAGTCTTTTTGGAGGTTGAGCAAAAAAATCACTGTGAAATACCGTCTCGGACCAGGGCGATTTATGATAATTTGATAATGAACTCAAACAACAAATTCAAATTCCAAGAGGGCGGAACTCCCGAAGAAATTTGTAATTGCAGCTATGAAAAAGTTTGTGACCTATACCACAAGTATATCCATCCTTCAAACATGGTGGTTTTAATATCCGGCAGTAACTTCGAGGATGTTATGCATCAATTTGACGAAAAATATATGGATGGCTTTGAAAAAAAAGAAATTGTTGTTGACTATAAATTGCCAAAGGCTGATATGGGTGGTTTTTTTAAAGAATATAGCGTTGGAGGAGTTGGCGCTACGCTTCACCACCAGAAAAACTATAAATATTGTGCTGTTGCGGCATATCCTCTGGGGGCTATGAAGGATTGCGATGCGCGCTCTTTCAGGAACATATGTTGCGCCTTAAGCGAGCTTGAATCTAATGAGTATTTAAAAAAACTAGGGTTTGATGGCGTGGATGCGTCGATTTGTTCGTCTCCTGATTGTGACTATTTAAAAGTTGCTGTTATGGGAAATGATTCAAAAAAGTTTGAGGAAAAAAGTTTGTCTTTGAGCTTCAAAAAAATATTGTCAAAAGCTATTGAAATCGGCAAGGTTAATGGATGCTATTTTAGGTCAAATTTTGGCATTCCACACGACGAAGAGACAGGAAAGCTGCTTTGGTCATATGCGCTTTGTGGTGATGTTTTTAGCGATAGATTTTTCAATATTAAAGAAAATGAAATATGCTATGACTGGATGGACGATGATGCGCTCTTCATTGATAAAGATTTAGCCCAAAAATTCACGGAAAGGCCAGCAGAGATTGTGCTTTTGAAAGACGATGGAAGTTGGCAAAGTAAAAGCGCTTTAACCAACAAATTTAAACTGGCTTTTTGTGAAAATGACCTTGGAAAAATTCGACTGGCCATGAGGATTTTAAATCGAGGTTTGGTGACTAAAGAGCTTCAAAAAGCAGGAGCGATTTACCACGACTTGTTGCTCAGTAGTTCTGCTTCAAGCAAAGATTTAGCATGTTTTTATTCATCTGAGGACGTGGCTTTTGATAATATATTTGCCTTTTTTGAGAATGATTTTGCGAAAAAAGTGAAAAATTTTGAAGTTAGCGACGAATTATTTAACCTAGTCAAAAGTAATATCATCCAGAACAGACTTTATTTGGCAGGATTTCGCGAATATACTGATGGACCAACGGTTGAGGAAAAAATTTTTGACAGTGACTCCTGCAACTCTGATGATTTTATAAAGAAAAGCGATATTTTGAACATACGCAAAGATGAAATTCAAGAATTTATAAAGACTGCAAGATTTGTTGGATATGCTGTTGCCAAGTGAAATTTGCATTTTGAGCTTGGTTTGTGGTAAAATTAGATATATAAAAAACGTGAAAAATCTCAAGTATTACTAGGAGGAGTGGTTTTTGTGGATAAGACATCTGTTATTGATAGCGTTGAAAAACTAAACGCCAAGTTAAAGCAAGTCAGAAAAGCCCAGGAAGAATATGCAAAATTTTCGCAGGATAAGGTGGATGAAATATTTTTTAAGGCGGCAATGGCTGCAAATGGGCAAAGAATTTCGCTGGCTAAAGCTGCTGTTTCGGAAACCAAAATGGGAATCGTTGAAGATAAAGTGATAAAAAATCACTATGCGTCGGAATATATATATAATAAATATAAAAGCACTAAGACATGCGGTGTTATTGAAGTCGACAAAGCGTTTGGACTGGCCAAAATTGCTGAGCCTTTAGGGGTTGTTGCTGCAATTATCCCAACAACCAACCCGACCTCAACAGCGATTTTTAAAATTTTGATTTCGCTAAAAACCCGCAATGCCATAGTCATCTCTCCCCATCCAAGAGCCAAAAATTCAACAATTGCTGCTGCGAAGGTCGTTTTAGACGCTGCTACTTCGGCTGGAGCGCCAAAAGACATTGTTGCTTGGATTGACAGGCCTTCGATTGAGCTGACAAATGCTTTGATGAAACAATCTGACATAATTCTTGCAACTGGCGGGCCGGGGATGGTTAAAGCCGCATATTCTTCTGGAAAGCCCGCAATTGGAGTTGGCGCCGGAAACACACCTGCTGTTATAGACGAGTCTGCGGATGTTAAAATGGCGGTTATGTCTATTATTCACTCTAAAACGTTTGATAATGGCATGATATGCGCATCCGAGCAGGCCTGCATTGTTCACAAAAAAATATATAAAGAAGTCAAGAGCGAATTTCAATTAAGGGGATGCCACTTTTTAAACGAAGATGAGCTTGAAAAGCTTCGAAAAATAATTTTGATAGACGGGGTTTTAAATTCAAAAATCGTTGGCCAGACGCCCGCAACAATTGCAAAACTTGCTGGTTTTGAGGTTGATCAGGACGTTAAAATTTTAATTGGCGAGGTTGATTCGGTTGGACCCAAGGAGCCGTTTGCCCATGAAAAGCTTTCTCCAATTTTGGCGATGTATAAAGCTTCTAACTTTGAAGATGCTGTTTTTAAAGCTTCGGCTTTGGTTGAGGATGGCGGATTGGGACACACTTCCTCGATTTATATTGATGTTTTAGCCCAAAAAGATAGGCTTTTAAAATTTCAGTCTAAAATGAAAACCTGCCGTGTTTTGGTCAATATGCCGTCTTCGCAGGGCGGAATAGGTGATATATATAATTTCGCGCTTGTTCCCTCTTTAACCTTAGGCTGCGGATCCTGGGGAGGAAATTCGGTTTCTGATAATGTTGGGGTTTTGAATTTGCTCAACATAAAGCAGGTTGCTGAAAGGAGAGAAAATATGCTTTGGTTTAGGGCCCCTCAGAAGGTTTACTTTAAAAAGGGCTGTTTGGGAGTTGCGATTCGTGAGCTTGGGGAAGTTTTAGGTAAAAAGCGCGCATTCATCGTGACTGATTCCTTCCTATATAAAAATGGATATACAAATTTTTTGACTAAATATCTTGACCAAATGCAAATTACCCACCACACCTTTTATAGCGTTGAGCCCGATCCAACTTTGGCGTGTGCTCAGGAAGGCGCCAGGGCTATGGCTTCTTTTGAGCCGGATGTTGTTATTGCGCTTGGGGGCGGGTCTGCGATGGACGCTGCTAAGATAATGTGGGTTATGTATGAACACCCGGACGTTGACTTTGCGGATCTTGCCATGCGCTTTATGGACATCCGAAAGAGGGTTTATAGTTTTCCAAAGATGGGCGAAAAAGCCTATATGGTTGCCTGCCCAACAACCGCAGGGACCGGCTCCGAGGTGACTCCTTTTGCCGTGATAACCGATCAAGAAAGCGGCGTTAAATACCCCTTGGCGGACTATGAACTCATGCCTAACATGGCAATTATTGACGCTGATTTGATGATGGACGCTCCAAAAGGTTTGACAAGCGCTTCTGGAATTGACGCTTTGGTTCACGCGCTTGAAGCGTACGTTTCTATGATGGCAACTGGATACACAGACGGACTTGCTTTGAGCGCTATGAAAACAATTTTTAAATATTTGCCCAGGGCTTATGACAAAGGAGCCCAAGACATTGAGGCTCGTGAGAAGATGGCAGAAGCAGCAACTGAGGCTGGAATGGCTTTTGCGAACGCGTTTTTGGGAGTTTGTCATTCTATGGCGCATAAACTTGGAGCATACCACCATTTGCCGCATGGAATCGCAAACGCGCTTTTAATAACGCTTGTTATGAAATATAACGCTTCGGAAAATCCAAGAAAAATAGGAACTTTTCCGCAATATAAATATCCGATAACCCTGCGGCGATACTGTGAATGCGCTGAATTTTTGGGAATTAAGGGCAAAGATGATGCTGAAACTCTTGATAAATTTATTAGTGAAATTGAAAAATTAAAGAAAAAAATTGGAATTAAAAAAACAATTAAGGAATATGGGATTTTGGAGGAAGATTTCCTAAAAACTCTTGATGAGATGTCTGAACGCGCTTTTGACGATCAATGCACTGGAGCCAACCCCCGGTATCCGTTGATCAGCGAAATTAAAGATATGTTTAAAGAAGCATATTATGGAAAATGATAATATATTTTAAATTAAGGCGATTGTGGCAAATTTGGTGCTGTGGTCGCTTTTTATGTCGATTTATTTTGAATTTTTTGTGAATTTATAAAATATTTAGTTGACATATTTAAATTTAAGGAATATAATATATATAGTTGATAATGTTTACTCGGTAGGTGAGGCTACCCCTGGGATACGGATTGCTGCCGCGATATTGTGGAGACACAATTAGAAGGTAATGAACAGTCCACGTCGTTTTTAAGGTGTGGAATAATGCAATAACATCGCCCTTGAGGAGTTGAAGCTTGAACGATGACATTTTTTGTTTTTGAGCCATTATTTGGTTTGATTCTCCTGTCATCGTTTGTTGACCGGAGTTTCATATTTTATATATAGCTGAGAATAGTGGTGGTTTTTTATGTATTTTGTAATTAGAGAGGTGCTGGAAGAGTGTAGTAAAGAATATATCAAAATATGCAGCGAGAAATATGTTGCCGTTTTAACCTCAAAAGAGTGGAAGCTTCAAAAGGATAATTTTGATATGGGAATTGATATTGAACCTGAAACGGCCGACATTTTAAGCACAACTGCAAACGTCAATTTCGATTCATTAACGGGAACTTTTTGCCTCCCCAACAGGCTAAATCTTTTTGAAGAAAATAAATTTGCGTTCGCTTTAGATGAAAAGGGAATTGTTTTTATCGACGATAGCGGAGTTGTTGAAAAAATGGTTAACCAGATAAAAATCACAAGGAGATGGAAATTTCCAAGTCTAGAACGCTTTTTGTATGATTTTTTAGACCAAATAATAAAAGACGATTTCAGGCTTATGGTCAACTATGAGCGAGAATTGGGCAGCATTGAACGCGCAATAACTGAAGACGAAGACGCTATGTCTGATCGAGTTAACGATATGCGAGGAGATATTAGGGACTTAAAAATACATTATGAGCAGCTTTTTGACCTTGGCCAAATTTTTGAGGAAAATGAGAGCAATTTTTTTTCAGAAGAAAATATTCGATACTTTCATTTATTTTTAAACAAAGTTGAAAGATTGCGAGACATGTCATCCTCCATACGAGACTACACCATTCAGGTTCGCGATCTATATAAATCTCGTTTAGACATCAAGCAGAACCGAATCATGACTGTTTTAACGATAATAACATCGATTTTCATGCCGCTAACCTTGATAACGGGATGGTTTGGGATGAATTTTAAAAATATGCCTGAGCTTGACTCGCCAATTGCATATCCAATGGTTTTCGTGATGTGTGTAATAATAATAGTTGGCTGTTTAATATTTTTCAAAAGGAAGAAATGGTTGTGATATTTTACATTACATGAAGCTATAAAATATAAGTCCCTAGAAAATATATCTAAGGACTGGTTTATTTATCGCTTACGTAGTCGGAAAGATCTCTTGGCCCTTCAAGAATATGCCGACATACATATAAATTTTGTTTATCACCTGTGCATACAGACCACTTTATGAGTGATATTTGATTGTTTTCAATCTCAATTCCCGTTATGCATCTCGGATGGATGCAGCTTCCGTCATTAAAATATAGACTCGAGCCTGGCTGTGGGAATATTGGCCTGTGAGTGTGTCCAGAAATTAAGATATTATTCTTATATTTTGCAAAATTTGATAATTTTTCCTCTATTTTATCTCTTTTTTGATGCGACACTCCAGCAGAAATGGGCGCTTTAAATCCAATAAGTTCTAGTGGTCTCCATAAATATCTGACTAAAAACCGCGCCACTGGCCAGAGCAAGTCGTTTAGTAGATCTCCTTGATGTCCATGAACCAAGAATATTTTCGAATTTATTTTAGAATTTTCTAATATTATGCTCTCATGAACTTTCAAATTTTTGAATATAGAATCGTTGCATTTTTTTCTGGTGTTATTTTTGTGATTCTTGCAATGTTTTTCTATATATTTTCGTTTATTTTTTACAATGTCATGATTTCCATATATCATATATATTCTATTCTTTTCATGAAATTTAGACATAATCCAAAATGCATCACTGTGAACATCCACTATTTCGCTTAATTTTCTGTTTTCCCAAAGTTCATCACCGTCGCCCAGTTCGACATAGCTAAAGCCGTTTTTATAATAATATTTTAGCGCGCCATAGAATAAATTTTGATTTGGCAAAAAATTATCTCCAACGTTTCCTCTTCCGCGGTGACAGTCGCTCATGATAATAAATTTAGAATTATTATCAAATTTAACAACATGAGCATTTTTATACGCTTGTTTTAATCTTTTGTGAGTTAGTGACATAAAAATTATTTCATTCCTTTTTATCTTTTATTTTGCAGCATTTATAATTTATTGAATTTTCAACATAATTATTTTGTTTAGTATAATTTAATTGTCTGTTTTGACATATACATCTTCCCAGATGGTTTTCTTCAAAATTTTTGAGTTGTTTTTCGTTGAATGGATTTAAATATATATCTTTAATAAATTTTAAATTTTTTATTTGATCATAAAATTTTTTGCCGTAAATTGACCCAATAAACATGTTATATAAAACCGGAATGCCAGCTTTGATATATTCTAGCTTATCTAGAGTGTTTTTATATTTTTGGGTTGAAACGTTGAAAATTTTACAATTATTATGGTTTGTTTGTTGAACTATGGCGCTTTGCAAACCTCTTTGTGAAAATGGTTGAGGGGTGTGGGGCGTTGTGTAGGATATTTTTACTGTATTTTTGAAAACAGAGTATTCATTTCGACTATATCCAACTTTTTCAAGCCCTTTAATAAATGCATCTCTCATTGAGTTGTTTGGGAATTTGATTTTTATTTTCATTGACAGTTGCGATCTTTTTGAATATTTTCCCAATTTAAACCCCGTCAGCCACCAATGAATATCTTTTCTTTTGAGAATTATTTTATTATCTCGTTTAAGTATGAATGAGATAGGTAATAATTCATTAGCTTTAATTTTTTCATAAAATGTCCCAGAAAACTCATCAGTTTTAATATCTTTTTTTATTGTGTTATATATTCCAACTTCACCTCCTGTTGTTATTCCATATTGTCCTTTCCAAAACTCAATTAGCCATTTTTTGCCTCCATATGAAAAAGTTATGGGTTCACAATGTATGACTATGTTTAAAAAAATCGAATTATCATCATAAAATTTACAATATCCTGCATCACGCTGCCAGCAATCTTTTAACGAATAAAAATAGTCTCCTCTGGGGCTATACGCAAATCCAGCATATTTGAGATCATTATTTATATTTTCTAATTGTTTATATTTATCAGAATTTGGTTTAAAATTGCGCATTTTATAATTAAAAACTATAACCGGCAATATAATTGCTATAACAGCAATAACAGAAAAAATTAACACTATTTTTAACATATACAAAACCTGCCTTTATTCATCCTATGATTTTTGTGGAATATTTGCGAATAAAACATTTATATATGCTTTTTACATAAAAAAACACACTTAAACTCGAAATAATCGTTTAAATGTATTAAACTATTGAAATATTATATAATTTTAGACTCTTTCCTTAATAAATCCAAATATGCTGTATAAAATGAAGGCAAACAGATTTATTATAACAATCGTTGCGCCGGCTGGAATTGAAAATATATATGAAATAAACAGGCCCGTCACGAAGGACAAAACTGAAATTATGGCTGAATTTATAACAACTGATTTAAAATATTTACACATTTTGACGGATGAAAGGGTTGGAAAAACGATCAGGCTCGAAACAAGCAAAGCGCCCATTATTCGCATGCCAACGACGATCATTATTCCGGTTAAAATTGAAAGCAGAGTGTTGTATAATTTAACATTGATTCCGGTTGCATTTGCAAAATTTTCGTCAAATGTGACTAAAAATATTTTATTGTAGGATATAATAAACAAGACCAAAACGATTGATGAGATACATATGCTCAAAAACACATCCGATTGATTTATGGCTAAAATGCTGCCAAACATATAGCCAAAAACGTCCGCATTTATTCCGTTTGTTAGCGACACAAAAATGATCCCAAAAGCCAGGGAACTTGCCGATATTAAAGCTATTGCAGCGTCACCCTGCATTTTGTTTTTTTCACTCAGCCTCAAAAGCAAAACAGCCGCCAAAATAACAACAGGAATTGAAACCAAAAGCGGCGCCCAGTTCATGACAACAGCTATTGACAGAGCTGAAAACCCAACGTGAGACAGGCCATCTCCGATCATTGAATATCGCTTTAAAACCAAGCTAACCCCCAAAATTGCGCAGCAAAAGGAAACAAAAATTCCAACAACCAGCGCTTTGAATATGAAAGGATATTGTAGTATTTCTCTTGCAAAATCAAACAATTTTAGACTCCTCCCAAAAAACGTTTATATGAAAAACTTTCACGATATTTTTCGACTGTTTTGAAAAAAACAGGCTTTTGTTGCATATGTATGACTGCGTTTGCTCCGGACAACGCGGGTCTGATATCATGAGAAACCATCACAACCGCTATATTTTTATCGATATTTATGTTTTTTATAATCTTATAGAATTTTTTTGAAATAATAGGATCCAGCCCAGCGCAAGGCTCATCTAAAATTAGGATTTTTTTAGCTGCGCAAAGAGCCCTCGCAAGCAAAACACGCTGCTGCTGACCGCCTGAAATTTCCTTGAAAGACTCGTTTTTCAAATCTCGAATCCCCAACAAATCCATGTTTTCAATTGCCATATTTTTTTGCCTTTTGCTGTAAAACGATAAAAAACCACACTCATTCAGACAGCCCGACAGAACAATTTCATTCACACTGGCGGGGAAATTTTTTTGTATATCCGTCTTTTGGGGAAGATAGCCTATCTCCCTTTGCTCAAGACCAACCAGCGAAATTTTTCCTTTGGCCGGGGATTTTAGGCCCAGAAGCCCTTTTAAAAATGTGCTTTTGCCGGAGCCGTTTTCGCCAACAACGCATAAATAGTCGCCCGAAGAAAGTTCCATAGAAAAATTTTCAATAACAGTGTTATTTCCATAACTCAGTGTTACATTTTCAAACTTTAGAAGAATCATATTAATTTAACGCCTCTTTTAATACATCCAAATTTTTATTCATATAATTTAAATATGTTTCTCCGTTTTCAAACTCGCTTTTTAAAACATTGTGGCAGGAGTGCATGGTTAAAACCTTTGCGTTGGTTTCTTGCGCAACAGCTCTTGCGATATTTTCGCTGCTAAGCTCCATCTTTAAAACGACGGGAATTTTGAGCTCTTTGACTTTATCGATGATATAGGCCATTTGAGCAGCATTAGTTTCCGTTTGGGATGAGCATCCAGAAAACGCAGCATAGCAGTTCAATCCATATTCCTCGGCAAAATATCTAAACGCAAATCTATCCCCAAAAATTAGGGTTTTCCTCTTGCCTGTTGCAACGACATTTTTAAATTTGTTGTCTAAAATTTTTAACTGTTCAATATATTTATTCAAATTTTGGTTATAAAAGCTAGCGTTATCAGCATCCAGTTCACAAAGAGTTTCCGAAATTTTTTGAGCTATTTTCATGGCGTTTTTAGGAGATGTCCAAACATGTTCATCAACTTCCCGATGAGAATCCGAGCCTGGCTGGGCGTCCGATTCAGAATTTTCATCCAAAACATCAACACAATCCAGAAGCGAAATCACCTTTTTTTGACTAATATCTATGGAATTTAAAATATTATCGATCCAGTTGTCATTTTCACCACCAACATATATAAAAACATCGCTCTTTTGTATATTTATCATGTCTTGCGGGGTCGGCTCATAGGAATGCGCCTCGGCGCCGGGAGGAATCAACATTTTCAAGTTTATCCTGTCGCCCGCTATTTGACGCGCAAAATCATATTGCGGAAAAATTGTTGCAACAACGTTAATTTTTTTGGAACCTTCCTTTATTTGTGAATCAATTCGACATCCACATAACAGAATCGAAAAAATAAAAGCCACCAGCCCAATTAAACCAAATTTTCTCATAAAATCTCCCTGCGCCAACAAATTTAAACAAAATAATTAATAATAAACCCCAAGTCAAATATTTTAGAATAACTATTACTTCAAAAATCACTGTCTAACCACAAAGCCCTATTCATAAAATACACGTCACAAGCACACACTTCATTCTATCACACAAATTCCCCTTTGTCAACACATCAATTGTTTCCCAAGAAGAAAAATTTTGAGTTTAGTTTTCAAGTTGAATTTTAAGAGTGTGTGAATATTACTTTAAATAGCATAAAATCATTTTAATATCGGAGGATATATAACATGTTTATTAAATTTATAAAACTTTTTTTTAAAAAATATATGATTTTTAACTGCATATTTTTATTTTTAATTGTGCTTGTTATACACGGTTTGATGTTTTTTGACATGAATATTAGGGCGGATTCAATTTTAAATGACATATTAGATAATAATTCACAAATTTCTTCTGAAAATTTAGATTCTCTGCCACTGATTGACAGCATCTCTGATTTGTTGAATTTGCCCAATTTTAAATATCCCGCAAGATATTTTTTTGTTGTTTATGACGAAGAAGGAAAAATAGTTGACATAAATTTTGAACAATTTCCCAATATGGATCAAAAAACTGCAGAAAATCTAGCTCTGGGCGTTGCGCCTGACGGGGTTGAAAGCGGGTATATTTCAACATATAAATATAAGAATTTCGTTAATGATTCAGGAAATATTCTAGTATTTTTAGACCAAAGCATAAATTTATATTCAATATTTATATCCCTTTGCGCATCAATTATTTTGACATTGATCTTTCTTTTTATATTAATTCTGTTTTTTAATAAACAAATCAAAAATAATCCTTCTGTGACGATAAACGAAAATTTCAATCTTCAATCCAAAAATTCAAAATCTCCCCTCAAAATCAACAATAATTCAAGTAAAATATCAGCTAAAAATAGAGATTTTATACATACAAGCGGCTTGGTGTTTGATGAGAGGGGGATGAACAAAATTGTTAAACTTTTGCTTCTTCTTTCAAATTTGGAGGTTCAAGATTGGCTTAGGCCCTTTGAAAAGCTGAATTTTAGCGATTTGGTCCTTGAAACAACGCTTTCTTTTCAAACGCTTGAGGAAGCTAAACAAAAACACATAGAGTTGAATATTCAAAGAAACATTCATATAAATGGGAATAAAACATATATAAAAAAGGCAATTGAACTATTGATGGACAATTCGATAAAATATACGGGTGATTTTGATAATATAATAATATCTTTAAAAAGTGATGATAACTTTGTTGAATTTTCGATAAAAAATAATTGCAGGGCTGATGATTTAGGAGATTTGTCAAAACTGTTTCAGCCGTTTTACAGAAAATCCTGCAAAAATTCCAACAATGGCGGCAATTTCGGACTGGGCCTTGCTATTGTTAAAAAAATTGTCGATTCGCATAATGCACAAATATTTGCAGATAAAGAAGGAAAATTTGTTGAATTTGCCATTTTATTTCAAAGTTTAAACTAAATCTTTGGGTTTTGACTCCTCAATTTTTAAATTTTATGCTAAATAGGCTTGCAAATTTTGAAAGGTTGTGGTATAATCATTTCAGATCCGGTTCTAGGTTGGCCAATCAAGTGCTTTTGATTTTTTAACACCTTTACACGGCGCACACTTGGAACTTTGGAATTAATAAACATAAGGTGGTTTTAAAATATGGTAAAGGAAGAAAAAACTAGGATTATTAAAGAATATGCGACAAGCGAAAATGACACTGGGTCTGTTGAAGTTCAGGTTGCGTCGCTGACTTCCAGGATAAATTCGCTTAATGAACATTTAAAGATTCACAAAAAGGACAAAAGCTCATATCGTGGTTTGCTTAAAATGGTTGGAAAGCGCAGGAGTCTTCTTCGGTATCTTAAAAATATTGATGTTGAGAGATACCGCGGCCTGATTGCAAAGCTTGGTCTTCGTAAATAGTCGCTTTGGATTTGAAGCAATGGTTTTTGAAAAGAGGCTCTTGCTTCAAATTTTTTAATTTAACAGTGAAATTTATATTATCTGGTCTTTATTTTGCTTTTGTGAATTTTTTATAATTATGAACACACATGCAAGCGCCAGCAGGACAGAACACGCCCACAAAGTGTGTTCTCCAATCAAGCTTGTCATAACCCCTCCGGCCAAAACGCCTGTGAAAAAAGATGAAACAATCAAAACATATCGAAGCCCAATGAAAGCGGCCTGCTTGTCTTTGTGTATAACGGCATTTGTCATGTTGGCTGATGCGCTTCTAAGGTCCCCTGTGCACATAGTGGTCGAATATGGCAAGCCTCTGAGGCGTTTAAAGCCGCTGATTTGAAGCGAGCAAACAAACGATATTGATATGGTCACGACGTTGTTTAGGCAATTTTTTGGAATAAATCCAATCAGGAACAAAACCGCAATTTCAACCATCAATATCCCCAGAGTCCAGTTGAAATGTTTGCTTGTTGGCGCGAATTTTTTTATTAGCTCAGCCAAAACAACCCCTGCTATAAACGCAACTATTGGCAGGGTGTATTTGAGCGAAGCTTCAAAATTTGAATTTAAAATTGAAAGCGCCATTAAAGCGACATTTCCTGTTTGCGCATTAGCAAAAACGCCACCTCTAAACAAAAATGAATGAGCCTCTAAAATGCCGCCAACAGCGCTGAGTATAACTCCAACTCTGATTGACTCGTGAGCAATTTGCCTGTTTTCATCCATAAATCCCACACCCAAACACATTAACTTAAAACATCCATGCTTTTATCATTATAACATATTTATTATTTTTTTCAAGGCATTTTTAAACAGCATGAATTTTTTCAATGTGGGTTTGAAATTTTTGGCGGGGTTATATTTGTCCCCTCCCCCTTCTCTGCTTAAAATATCCGACTCTTTGGTTAAAAAGCTCGTCTCTTTCAACCCACCCTCAATCGCGCTCCAAAAAACAATGGTGATGGCCGATTTAAGCGCCGCCGGCTCACAATTAAAGCATGCAAATTAAATCCTATTTAAAGCGCAAAGCTTTTTCAAAAATTCCATAACAAGCCAAGGTCAAAAAACGTAGCAGCCTCAAATGGACCCCTCCCGGAAGATGGATCCCCCCTCCCCCGCGGACTTTAACCTACCACTTGTTATTGGCGCCTCGAAAGAATCTTGCGTTTTAGGAAGATTTAATATTACAGTCAGTTGTGAGCTCGCGGCGGCTTAATCAGCAAGCTTATTTGTTTTTTTCAGAATGCAGTCAAACATATTTGAAATTGCTCAAAATTTTAAACAAAGAACCTGATTTTTTAACAGTTAAAATTTCACTGGAACAAATATAACCCAACAAACGTTTTCAAAAAATTTTAAATATACACTTGACAACAACATCTAATCGTGGTATACTCACTTCACGCGAGTGGACTGTGTGGCAGCGCTCTTTTTGAGGGTGAGGAAAGTCCGAGCACCACAGGACAGAATACCTGCTAACGGCAGGCGGAGGCGACTCTAGGGATAGTGCAACAGAAATAAACCGCTCAGTGTTTTTTTGAGCAAGGATGGAAAGGCGAGGTAAGAGCTCACCGGAACGCGGGGAACCGTGTTGCCATGTAAACCCTATTCGGTGCAACATCAGCTGAGAATATCGTTTGTCCGGCGTTCTCGAAGGATGGCTGAAATGTTGCGGCAACGCAATGTTAAGATAGATTGTCACATAAACAGAACTCGGCTTACAGGTCCAGTCGCGGTTTTAAATTTTTAATTTTTCGGTTTTAAACTAACAAAAAAACACCAGCCACTTTAGATTTGCTGATGATTTGTTGTTTTAATTATATATTTTTCAAAGGCTACACTAAACAATATTTTTTCATATATTCGTCCATTTTTTCCAAATAATTCTCAAATTCAGCTTTCCCGTCTAGATATTTTCGAATGTCATTGACGTCGACTATGGAATGAATATTAATCCCAAATTCGTCCCGAACCTCATCAACCGCTGTTTTATTAAAATTTTGGCCGATTTCGCGCCTGTCAACAGAAATAAACATATCTTTGCAGGATATATCCCCGCAGGACCTCAAAATTGGAATGACCTCCCGAACCGCTGTTCCCGCCGTTATAACATCTTCAACGATAATGATTTTGTCCCCATCTTTCGGAGCATATCCAACTATAGATCCGCCTTCTCCATGGTCTTTAGCTTCTTTGCGGTTGAAAAAAAACGGTTTATCTAAATTATACTGAGAGTATAGAGCATTCGAGCAGCACGCGGCCAAAGGAATCCCTTTATATGCCGGTCCAAATAGCGCGGTATATTCGCAGCAAGACTCTTTAACCATTTGCGCGTAGAACTTCCCTAAAACGTTGAATTGGCGGCCAGTTCTATAGTTGCCAGTGTTGATAAAGTATGGCGTTTTTCTTCCGCTTTTGGTTGTGAATTCTCCAAATTTCAAAACGTCCGATTCAATCATGAACGAAATGAATTCTTTTTTTCTTTCCTCAATCAATTTTGATCAACCTTTCTAGATCCAAGAATTAAAAACTTCCTAGCTAAATAATAACATATTTTAAAATATTTGTCAACAGCCAAAACAAAATTAAATCTCCCTATATTCTCAAATTAAAGACATATATTTAAAATTTGGCAACAGTCATAATATTTGGATCTACAGGTCATATTATTATACAAATTAGACCATTACATCCCTCGTTTATTATTTTTTCAACAGTTTCTTGAAGTTTCATCCTCGCATCCGCCGGCATCCTATAGAGCTTATTATGAAGTCCTTCATTAACCAATTCGTGGAGCGATTTTCCAAATATATTAGACTCCCAAATTTTTTGCGGATTTTCTTCAAAATCATTTAAAAGATACATAACAAGTTCTTCGGATTGCTTTTCAGATCCAACTATTGGGCTAACTTCGGTTGTTATGCTAGCTTTCATCATATGTATTGATGGCGCTTCTGCTTTTAACCTAACCCCATATCTTCCTCCCTGCTTGACAATTTTTGGTTCTTCAAGCTTGAGCTCATCCATAGTTGGCATAACGATTCCATATCCAGTTGCCTCAACTTCTTCCAATGCGCTTGCAACTCTTTCATATTTTTTCTTAATCTGGGCCAATTCAATCATGCATGGCATAAGCCCCGCTTCGCCATCTATTTCGATTCCTGTTGTCTCGCCCAAAATTTTATAGAACAAATTATCTTTGAGTTTTATTATTATTTTAGCGATTCCAGTTCCCAAGTCAACCCCTTCAAAGATGCCTTTTGAAATGTTTTCAGAATCTTCTATTTGGCCAACAAGGCTCGACATTTGGCTTATAAATATTTGCCTGTTAAAAGTTGAATTTATATGACTATATATATCATTTTTTAGCCAGTGCTGGGAATCAAGAAGCGCAACCCATTTGGGAATATCAACCTCAATTTGGCGAATTGGAAATCGATATAAAACCTTTTCCAGGATATTGCAAATGTCATTTTCTTCAATGTCCAAGCAATTGAGCAAAACAACATCAACGTCATGCTTTTGTTTTATCGTCTGCGCAGCTTCTTTTGCAGATTTTGACTCCGGATCCAGGCAATTTAGCAAAACAACAAACGGCTTTTGAATTTGTTTTAGCTCTGCAATAACGCGATTTTCAGCCTCTTCATATTCCTCTCGAGGTATGTCGCTTATCGACCCATCACTAGTCACGACTAATCCAATCGTCGAATGTTCGTTAATAACCTTTTGCGTTCCAACTTCCGCAGCCATGTTAAAAGGAATTTCCTCTTCAAACCACGGCGTCTGGACCATTCTCGGCGCTTCATTTTCGATATATCCAAGCGAGCTCGGAACAATATATCCAACGCAGTCAATCAACCTGACTCGAAGTTTAACATTATCCCCTATCTCAAGTTCTGCCGCCTCTTCCGGAATGAATTTGGGCTCGGTTGTCATGATGGTTTTCCCTGCTGCGGATTGTGGCAATTCGTCTTTTGCTCTTTCCCGACGATATTCACTGTTTATGTTTGGAATAACCATTTTTTCCATGAATTTTTTAATGAACGTAGATTTACCAGTGCGAACCGGGCCAACTATTCCTATATATATATCGCCACCTGTCCGCATAGCAATATCACGGTAAATGCTTTGTTCCATATTTTTCCCCCTCATTTATTAATCCAAATTACTCAGCATTTTTATGTTTTATATTTAAAACCTATGCAGCATATGCCCGCAATATGCCCCCATAATTTATTAATGTTTTAAAAAACAATGCAAAAGCTGATGCTTTGCCGCCGGCTCACAACCATTTGTAATATAAAACCAACGCAGTTGATGATATTGCAAAAAAATTCAAATATAATCAAATTTTAACTTGAAATTCAAAAAAATATATGCTATAATATAAATATGTAATATAATTATATATTGCTAAATTAAAATAATAAATTTTAAGGACGTGATTAAAATGAAAAACAAAAAATTTCTAAAAAAATTAACAGCAACGGCTCTCGGCCTTGGGCTCGGAGCCTCATCTATGGCCTCGGCTGGAGCGATTTCTCCAAAATCTCTTTGGGAGAACCATATTCAAAGCCGAACCAAAAGTAATATTTTACAAAAATATAACAAACAGATACAGCCAGAACTCTATAAAAATCTCTCATCTCACACGGAAAGATACGTAGCTGATTTTTTTCTAGATGGAAAAATTCCAGAATTTTCAAACAGTCAATATTTAAATCCATATGATAGTGCAATTGCAGAGGCGAATAATATTTTGAATGGAAAACATTTAGATCAAAACGATGATAAAGCAGCTGTTTTCAAAGAATATGTCTTTCAAAAACTTTTGGCCGCTCAAGCAAAGATAACTCAAATCAAAAGCGACGTTCGAAATAAAAAAAATGATCTTGAAAAAGTTCAAGCGGTTTCTCTGGATTTTTTGAACAAATATTCCAACAACACACTAATCAAAGAAAAGATCAACATGATTAACACCCAAAAGCAAACTTGTCTGAACCTTGCCAATATGATTTTAAACGCAGATGCTTCGCTAGAAAGCGTGAATGCGTGGAAAAGGCATTTCGATTTAAACTACACTGCCATGCAAAAAAATGCGCAAGAAGCATTAGCATACATAAATAACGTCATAAACAATTTTAATCCTTTTGCCTTTGCAAATATCCCTAACAACAATTTTAATCCTTTTGCCTTTGCAAATATCCCTAACAACAATTTTAATCCTTTTAGCTTTAGCAATATGCCAAACAACAATTTTAATCCTTTTAGCTTTAGCAATATGCCAAACAACAATTTTAATCCTTTTCCTTTTAGCTTTAGCAATATGCCAAACAACAATTTTAATCCTTTTAGCTTTAGCAATATGCCAAACAACAATTTTAATCCTTTTGCCTTTGCAAATATCCCTAACAACAATTTTAATGCATCTAATTCTGATAACACATTCAACAACACCACTGCGCCAACTCCCATGATTTCAAATCAAATAAATTCGATAAATAATGCACAAGCAAAAAAGATTTAGAGGATCGTTTCAAAAGGCTTTCATCGGGCAACCAACAAATCGCCGGTCCTTGTTGGTTATATGCAACAACAACTGCTATAAATGAGTTTAGAGATAGAACAAATAGCGGTCCAATAATAAAGCGTCCGCGTGGTGACTATCGTGAATATGGCCCTGTCGAACTTGAATACACAAATAAAGGCTTTGAAAATCCGCTTTCAATTAACGTTGGCGGCATAAACGGCAAAGGAACTCAAGACATATTGGATTATGCACGTCGCCAAGGGCTTGAAGCTAGAAACGTGCTGTTAGTTAAACAGGACGAACTAGGAATGAACAAAAATAAGTTAGTTAAATTCACAGCCGATCTGCTCAAAGAGCATTTTAAATATCATAAATCTCCGGTCCTAGTTGAAGCCCCTTGGGGCGGTGGTGAATTCCACGAATTGACAATTGCAGGAATTTCTGGAAATGAGCTTTTGATTGTCAATTCAATAGGAGACACTGTTAAGTGGCAACCCATAAGTAAATTGTCTGACTACTGTAAAGATAGAACTCAATTTAATCTTGTATTTTTCGGAGACAAAGAAACTAAAAATTCAAAACATGGACCGCTCTATTTAGCAGCAATGCAAAATACAGATTCTCTTAACAAAGCTAAAAATAATTTATTGCAATTTGCTCGCGGTGATTTTAATATGAAATCATTAGTATGACTATTAAATATTATAAAAAATTGTGCTCGCTATTTACTTAAATAGTGAGCATATTTTTAAGATGTTTTTGGGAATTTTTCTAGACAATTGGAACGATGAGCATTGTTTTGTTTGAGATAACATCATCCTCCAAGTTGTTTGCGTCAATTATGGCTTTTGGCGATGTGCAAAACTTTTTGGCTATGTTCCAGACGCTGTCTCCGTGCTCCGGATAGTATAATGTCAGGGCTGAATTTGATTTTTCTTTCGGCTTGGTTTCGTCTAAAATCAAATCCGAAAGAGTCATAAATTTTTCATTGCAAAAAACAAATCCCCCAATGTTGATATATATTTTCATTTCCAAGCTTCCATTTAAAACTTCGTGGTCAATTTTAGTAATTACTAGATTAACGTCAAGGTCAACGCTTTCTTTTTCAGTGTCCTTTTTTAATTTGAATTCAACTGGGATGGTTTTTTCTAGAATTTCAACCCCCTCTTCCTCGTTCTGTCCCAATATCGCAACATTCAATTTAGCTTTAAATAAAAATCCAGCATCAACTCTTTCATGAGATATATCCGTTATACTAGCATATATATCACACAATTTATAAAAATCAAACTTTTCAATCGTCTCATTCAAAACAACATTTTCATTTATTAGAGATAAAACATTTGAAGAATTGATCTCTTTAATTGTCGTTTTTATCTCATATCCTGTTGAATACGCATCTGTCACCAGGTTCACATTTTTTGAAATCATAGCACACCCATTAACGGTCACATCGGCGTCAACGTTCAAAACCGATCCGTTTTCAGACAAATCACCACTAATTGAAGTCACATCATACCGCACATCACACAAAAAGTCCTCCTCAATTCCCATCATATCAATAATTTGACTGATCTGCGTTGTGGTTTTGTTCAAAATTGGCGTGTTTTGGCCCTGAGGACAATATAAAACGGATATGTAGGCTTCCCCTTTTGTTATGGCCTTGTTTGAAATGATTTTGCATTCACTAACAACAGAATTTATTCTAATGTCTAATATTTCCTGAGCAGGTGGATTTAATTCAATTTGTTCAGATATTCCAAACTGTCGAGTTGTCCAGATTTGATCAGACGTTATCAAAGCCGAGTTGCAATTCAGCTCAATGCCTTCTTTTTCCGCATCACTCAAAATCATTTCTTCTCTTTGACCTTGAACCTTTAAAAATATCGTCAATGAGCCTTTAACGTCTATTTTTCTCGGGCTAACTATTCGACAGTTCGCATAGTTTGTTTTAATATCATAAAATATTGCTTCATGTATTGGCTCGCTTTTTAACTTAATGGTTTTTGAAAATGGTATATTTTGCCGAAGAGTCCTCAAAAAGCCGTTTTCTTCATCAACATAAATCAGCTTCATAACCGCATCACCGTCAAGCGTGATTTGATCTCCAGAAGTCCTGCATGAGCAAATGTGTGGTTCAAGCCTAAACTGAAGCATTTTAAATATTCCAGGATAATAATCCGGCAATTGATATTCCAATTCAATCGGCTGTTCCAGCGCCCCGTTATAGATTTCCTGATTAATTTTCACAGTTTCATGCGAAAGATTTGGTTGCATATTTTCACTCCTTTTTTTATAATACACACTAATTTTATTCGATTTTTATATAGATTATGCATGATCTAAAACCGCAATTTCTAAAATAATAAATTTTGTGCAAATTGCCAATATTTTATCTAAAAATTTTTATTAAAAAATTAAATATTCTAACATGTCAAAAATTAAATAATGCTTCCGAACTAAACCATCAATGAAAATTGATAAAAATGACCAAAATGCCAAAAAATTTACTCCGTTTGTTGTTCGACATTAATTGACAATATTTTCCAAAAATGATATAATTTACGTGTTGAGGTATCTTTTGTCATGGCAGGTGTTGGAACATGAGCAGTCCATCAAAAATCAAATTGAAGATGAAGGATTCAAATTCTAATGTTGTGAAATCTCTGGAGAGAATGTCAAATGGCAATTTTCCAAGAGCAAATAACAAAAATTTTAAATTATTCAGAACTCTTACCACCTGTTTGATGTGCGTTTTAATTGGAATATGTCTAACTCCTGCGCTGACTCAAAAGCAAAATAAAAACGTCTTCATTAGACACAATCAGCCTGCAAATGTTAGCGACGTTAAAGAGACAGCTGCTAAAGGAGCAAAATGCAGCTGTAAAAATAGCAAAAACAAATCTGGCGACAAAAAGCCAAAAATTAAAAAATCCAAGAAAAAGCCTGACCCTGCCCCAGGTGGCGGAGATTTGAGAGGAGTTGAGCTTCTTGAAGATGAGGTTATGTCTGAGTTGCACGATTTTCCATATCACAGCAATAAATTCGGAAATTCTGTGTCGAATGTTTTGAATGGAAACCTTATATCAGAGGAAGACGACTGGTTTTACTACATAGATTATAATGATTCTTGCTTTATTTATAGAACAAATTTGAAGTCTGGCGAGACGGAACGCGTTTTGGATGTTGCGTGCGATGAAATTTGCGTTTTTAAAAATAAACTATATGCAAGATGCAAAGAAATTGACAAATGTTTGATGACATACGACTTCTTCAAAAAACAATATTCAAACAACGTTGCTGCTGGAGATCGCTTCATTAGCGTGGGTTCTGGGTGCATAATATCCTGCGATGACTCCAACATATATAAAAGCTATGACAACGATATGGGATCTTTTGAAAAAATAATAATATATTCCGGAAATATTACAAAGTGTGCTATGCATAATGATTCTGTCTACTTTATTGAGTCCGGCAACCTGTTTTTGATGGACATTGACGGAGAAAATCAAAAGTTGCTCAAAGAGAATGTTCAAACTTTTTCAATAGAAAATTCTAAAATATATTACCTTTCAAATAACAAATTATATTCTCTGGACGATGACGTTTTAGTATCTGATATTTCCATGAATGTCATAAATATATATAATGGTGTTGTATATTTTAGCAACGCTGATGATGCTGGGAAGCTATATTCCATGAACCTTGATGGGGCTCAAATTAAAAAATTATCCGACTTTTGCGCTGAAAAAATCTGCGTCACTCCCCACAAAATCGCAATCAAAACCGAATCCGACCAAGTCATATTAAATTTATAGTTGAGATTTTTAGATTTTAATCTGTCTGACCGGCGCAAGGCTCAAGATTTCAATCTCCTCATTTGCCGCGTTTATGACGATTCTGTCCCCTTTTCTGACATTTCCTTTCAAAATTTTGTCTGAAATTAGGTCTTCAACTTCCCTCGTTATAACATTCTTTATCCCCCTTGCTCCTTTTTGTTTATCAATATCACAATTTAAGATATATTTAACAACAGATTCATCAAAAACCAGTTTATATCCCAAATTTTTCATTCTTGTTTTAAGCTGATTGAGATGTTTCAGGGTTATGAGTTTCAACGTTTGATATGACAATTTGTCAAAAACTATGATCTCGTCTAACCTGCCTAAAAATTCCGGCGTGAACGTTTTTTTCAGCTCATTTTTCATAAGCTTCATTGAAAAGTTTTGCTCTTGGTTTTCTGGCGCGAATCCGATATTTTTTTCTTTTTCCAGGATTTCTGAAGCCAAATTTGATGTTAAAATTATTATGCAGTTTTTAAAATTGATTTTTCGCCCATGAGAATCCGTCAAAATTCCGTCATCCATGATTTGAAGCAACATATTATAAACATCTTTGTGAGCTTTTTCGATTTCATCAAACAAAACAACAGCATACGGCTTTCGGCGAATTTGATCTGTCAAACGGCCGCTTGTTTCAAAACCAACATAGCCTGGCGGAGCGCCGATTAATTTTGAAACAGAATGCGGCTCCATATATTCGGACATATCCAACTTTATTAGATTTTTTTCATTTCCAAACATAGCAACCGAAAGTTCACGACACAAGGCTGTTTTTCCAACTCCAGTCGGCCCAACAAACATAAAATTCCCGATTGGCCTGTTTTCACAGCTTATTCCGGTTCTGTTTCTCTTTATGGCGCGGGCTAAGGTTGCTATGGCTTTCTCTTGGCCAAATATTCGACTTTTTATTTCGGATTCCAAAAACATCAACCTTTGGCGTTCGCTTTTTGTTATTTGAGAAACAGGAACTCCGGTCCAACAGGAAACAACATCCGCAACATCATCATCCGTGACAATTGTTTGCTCTGGGCCGTGCTCTAAAACGCCTGTTGCGACCTTTTTATCTAAAATTTTTGCTGGAATTTGGCTTTTCATCTGGGCCAGAACAAAGGTTTTTCTTTTAATTTCGTTGTGAAATCGTTTTCTTGAAGCTGCCTCATCTATTAAATCTATGGCTTTATCCGGCAAGAATCTATCATTAATGTATCTTTTAGACAACTTAATAGCTGATTTTATTGCCTCGTCAGATATTTTCAACTTGTGAAATGCTTCATATTTTTCTTTAAGTCCAAACAAAATGTTCTGTGTTTCCTCCTCGTCGGGCTCATTAACAAGTATGGGCTGGAGCCTTCTCTCGAGCGCAGAATCTTTTTCAATCTCCCGCGAATATTCCTCAGGCGTCGTCGCTCCAATCAACTGAATGTCTCCCCGCGCCATCTTCGGCTTTAATATGTTCGCAGCATCTATTGCGCCATCTGCAGCTCCTGCTCCAACTATATTTTGAATTTCATCTAAAAATAAAATGACGTTTTTGCTGGCTTCAACTGCGTCTAAAATCGATTTGATCCTCTCCTCAAAATCCCCTCTATATTTAGCTCCAGAAAGCATGGCCGAAAAATCCAATGATATAACTTTCTTGTTTTTGAGGCTGTCCGGAACGTCTCTGTTTATGATTTTAAGCGCAAGCCCCTCAACAACCGCCGTCTTTCCAACTCCCGGCTCGCCAACCAGGCAGGGGTTATTCTTTTTTCTTCTTGTCAATATTTGAATTATTCGCTCAACCTCAACCTCTCTCCCAACCAGCGGATCAATCTTGCCTTCTCTTGCAAGCCAAGTTAAATCCTTGCCATATTTTTGCAAAATATTTTGTTTGCTGCTGACTTTTTTTGTTTTTTTAATCTGCTTATACACATCGCAGTCATATGACAAACACTGTGCGTATATTTCTCTATATACCCCGCCTATTTCCTGTAAAATTAACATACCATAACTTTCTTTTTCCTGCAAAAACTCAATCAACAAATGCTCTGTTCCCGCAAGTTCCATGTTCATTTCATTTGCAGACTGGATTGCTTGATCCATAATTTTTCTAACACGAGGAGTGAAATCATTCGGCGATAGTTTCTGTGGCAAATTTCTCCCAACAACGGAAATAAGCTTGGTTTCAATTTTGCCCGCTGTTATGCTATTTTTGTTTAAAATAAAAGCAGAAACACTATCCGAAACAGCCGCCAAACCATATAATAAATGTTCCGTTCCAACACAACTATAACCCAACTTTTCAGCTTCAGCCAAAGCCGATTGCAGCGCTTCACACGCAAGATCTGTAAACCCTGAAAATTTATACATAGTCTCCCTCCTTTTAACAATAAAATTATAGCGCATAGCCTTTTAAAAATTAAGGCGAATTATATACATACTCATAAAAAATTTTGAACTATCACAAAAATTCCATTTCATACATAATATGCAATATAACTTAACCAAAGGAGGAAAGCGCAATGTGTTGTAATAACGGACCATTCGGTGGCGGAAACTGCTGCTGCATAATCATCATTCTGATCCTAATCTGTTGCTGCTGTGGCGGATCTGGATTTGGCGGCGGATGTGGCTGCTGCGACTAATGCTTTAAATAAAAAAAACAGGGAGCACATCTCTCCCTGATATACATAAATCTTCAAACAAAGTCACAAAATCAATAAAAATCCTGTTTTTTATGACAACACATTGCGAATTTAAAATAAATTTTTCACTCCGATTTTTTTCTTCTCATCTCACTTTTATATTCCTTAGTCATTCTTATGACCTGCGGACTCAACAAAAGCAAACTAACCAAATTCGGAAACACCATCATAATATTTGATATATCCGATAGTTTCCAAACCAAATCCATGGCGCAAACTCCCCCAAAACAAATAGAAATAATATAAATAATTTGATATGGAAGAATAATTTTTTTCCCAAACATATATTTTATCGCTTGCTCCCCATAGTATGACCAGCTCATGATCGTCGTGAACCCAAACAAAGCTGTGCACAAAGCTATCACAAAATTAGCGCCGGAACCGATCTGAGATGAAAAAGCTCTCATCGTCATTTCTCCACCATCAAAACGACCCTCAAACGCCCCCGTAACTATAATGACAAGCGCAGTCATGGTGCACATAATGATTGTATTGAAAAAGACTTCAAAAACTCCCCACTGACCCTGTTTAACAGGCGACTTTGCATTCGAAGCTGCGTGAGCTATTGGAGAGGTTCCCATTCCCGCCTCATTTGCAAAAACGCCCCTGGCAACGCCATATCTCATAGCAACCATAATAGTATATCCTGCTCCTCCGGAGACAGTCGCCCTTAAATTAAAGGCTCTTTCAACAATCAGCCGGAATGCTTCTGGTATAAAGGAACAATTTTTAACCAAAACGAAAACAGACACCAAAACATACAGGATGGACATAAACGGAACTATTTTGGAAGCAACCGAACTCAAGCGCTTTATTCCGCCAATTATGACCACTGCGCAAACAACGGTTATCACAATCGACGTCGCAAGCTGTGGAAAACCAAAACCTCTTTCCAAGGCGACAGCAGTCGCATTTGTTTGAACCGTGCTGCCCATACCAAAAGAAGCAAAAATGCAAACAGCTGCAAAAAGTTTACCCATGGGCTTCCATCCCAAGCCTTGTTCCATTATATACATCGGCCCGCCATAAAACCCATTCTCATCGGATTTGCGGTATTTTATACATAAAACAATTTCAAAATATTTGGTCATCATTCCAAAAAAAGCGCTAACCCACATCCAAAAAACAGCTCCAGGCCCTCCAGCTGCAATTGCTGTCGCGACTCCGATTATGTTTCCTGTTCCCAAACTTCCAGCAAGAGCCGTCGAAACAGCCTGAAAAGGAGATATCCCCTTGCCACCGTCATTTTTGCTGGAAGTTAAACTGCCAATCGTGTTTTTTAGAATATCCTTAAAATGAAAAATTTGAAAAAACCCGGTTGCAACAGTGAAATATATTCCAACGCCTATGATAAAAACCAGCGTAAACGGCCCCCACAGTAAAGAAGAAAGTTGATCAAAAAAATCGTTAATAAAATCCATAAATTCACCTCGTCGTTTTAATAAAGACACACATATATATGCCATGATGGTCTAAAGCTTTTCAACAATTTATTAAAGCAGAAATGACAAAATAAAACATTTTGCTCATAAGCTGATAAACTTTCAAAAATCGTCAATATCTTCAATAAAATCAATTTCAAAGATTGTGCATATATTGCTAATATAGCGCCGTAAATACAAGCTTCAACATCATCCAACAAAATAATTATATCACAAACCATTTTTAATTTCAACTAAAAAATAAATTTTTTTTAAAATATTTCTTGACAAACTCAATTTTAGGTATTATAATATTTTTAGAGTTGATTTTTGACCAGCCGATGTGTCGGAATTGGCAGACGAGACGGACTCAAAATCCGTTGCTCGCGAGGGCGTGTGGGTTCAAGTCCCACCATCGGCACCAAAATTTTTTCAAGTGTCTTTTTGGTTTTTATTTGCTGCCTTTTTGTTGAATTTTTAAGGCTTGGTTTGATTTTTTGAGGTGATATGGTTTTTCTTTAGATTAATGTTAAAAGAACAGTCTATGCGACTGCTCTTGGGTTTGTTTATTTTCACTGTATTGGTGTTACAACTATATTTGACGCGCTGATTCCCGTTGTTCCAATGATTATGTCTTTTATTTGGGCTGCTTGTTGCGCGTTCATGTCTGGTGCTTTAACGGTGACGTTGACTCTGTCCGCTTCAACATACGCCACGCAGTCTTCAAATCCCTTTGCTTTAACTTGGTTTTCTATCGAAGTTTCTTGTTCGTTCATCTCAGTAATCTTTAAAGCTTGCGTTGTTGCGTTTGCTTTTTGATCGCCGGTGATCTCGGAAGAAGCCAGGAGTTTGTTTATGTCCTCAGCTGCTTCGTCGTGTGAATTCTTTTTGTCAAGTCTTGCCTGGGTGAAATAGTCGTTGATCTTTGGGGTTGAAACCAGTTCTGCTTCTCCATAGTTTTGGCCTGGACTAGTCTGGGACTTTGATGACGCTCCTAAAATGTCCATAACGCTTATTGCTCCCTCGTCTCCAGCCGCGAATTGCCAATTCAGATAGACCGCTATTCCCAAAATTAAAACCAGTGATGAAATTATGATTTGTCGCTTGCCGATTATCACATTAAATCTTTTCAAGAAAAATTCCCCCTATTTTGTTTATTTTTTTCCCGCTGCTCTTTTAACAACGGAGACTCTGTTTGTTTTTATATCTAGCGATTTTGTGACCGCGTCGCTAACTCTTTTTACTATCAAACTGTTGTCTGCGCCTTCGCATACCACAACGACCCCCTTAACTCTTGGCTCTTTTTGAGTCACAATTAAAGCTTGCTTCCCGCCAGAGCCGTCAACTATAACCACATCATGTTGTGTGTTGTTTCTGTTTGTTTGTTTTCCTGAAGCGTTTTCGTTGGAATCTGATGTTTTTCGCTCTGAGTTTGCATACACATTTTCCACGCCATTTTCAAGCGTTATGACAACTTCTGAATTTCCAACCCCCTCAATTTGTGATATCATAGAATTGATTTTTTGCTCAAGTTGCTGGACATAGGCCTCGGTTGATAGGTTTAAATTTTTCGATTCACCACACATATTTTTGTCATTGGAGTTTTTTGGAAGGAGAGTTGAGATGCTAATCAACAAAATTCCAACCATTCCTATAATTAATATGTATTTGGTTTTTTCTTTAGAATATAATAATTTTTCTAAATATTTTTTAAATTCCATACACTATCACCTTTTTATTGTTGATAATAGATTATTTTAGGATCTATTCCCGTTTCTTTTTGAACAATTTGTTTTATTTGATTAGCATCATAATTTTGGTCTTTAGCAATTTTTAAATAAACATTTTTTACTTTTGAGTTATCTTTACTAATATCTATGCTTATGTCCAAAAATTTATAACCACTTTTTGCTAAAACAATTTTTAAAGCGCTCTTTAGTTTTTCTTGGTCTGTTTTTTTTAAATATTCGTTATAGCACGTGTTTATATCATTGCTGTTATATATTTTAGATAGACAATTAGATATATCCTGACAGTTGAAATTTTTCACCAGTGGGCTTACTAGGCTGCTGATCAAAAAAACATTTAGAACCAGTTTCATGGTTTTTTCCATATTTCCGCCAGGAACGAGCATGTAAAAAATGGTTCCGCAAATAATTGAAATACATATATATACCACCCAGTCATACATTTACTAGACCTCCTAACTTTTTGCAACAGTGATCATCAAAGCCGTGGTTGAAATTATTAAAATGCCATAGCTTATTAAAAATGCGAGCAAAATTGAAAGACAGTCTTTTATTGAACACATCATGTTAGCAACAGAGCTGACGTTTAAAGCTTGGGCCAGTCCGCTGGTTAGCGAAATGGATATAATAAAAAAAACCAGCATTAAAATCGAAGGCAACAATGTTGCGACGCAGACCAAAATTCCAAATCCGCCAACCGCCGATTTAATCAACATCAAACACCCAACAACTGTCGACATAGCATCCCCTAGGGAGCCGCCAATGATTGGAATAAAACTGCTGGACGCGAATTTAGCCACCTTCATCCCCACTTCATCTGCTGAGACTGAAACCGCGTTTTGCATTGTGAACAGGCCAACAAACACGATAAGCAGCAGTGATAAAATAAAAATAACCGTCTTTTTAATTGAGGAAATTATCCCTCCAATGTTAAAATTTCTATTTAGTGAGCTAACAACAGATAAAGCCAAAAAAATTCCAATTGCTGGCAGTAAAATGTTTGCAATAATTAATGACACTATCTGTGATGCAAAAAAAAGATTGGTGGTGTATCCCAGCGAACTTGATTCTCCCCCGGAAACAGCGATTGCAGCGCCAAAAACAGGAATGAAGCAAAGCATAAAATTTCCAAACGCTTTTATTGTTTGAGCAACGCTTGATATACACCCGACTATCGGCGCGATGATGACCCCACATGTGCATATTGAAGCAATTGAGCTTAAAATTCCATTTAGGCTTGAATTTTCAACCGTGGTTTTGAGCCCATCAAACAGTGCACAAAGCAAAATTATTGCAAAACAACTTGCGAACAAAAAAAATGGCTTTTTTAAGATGTCGAATATTTTAGAAAATAAGAACTTAAAAAAATTAACCATCGAAAATTTTTGAATATCACACGGACTGGAAGAATTTATTCCAAATTTTTTCAGATCATTTTCAACATTATCCGGCAATTCATCAAACAGTTCATTTATTTTTAAATTTTCATACTCTTCATTAACCACATTAGAATATTCACTATCATTGTCATATAAAGCATAGACATTTTGAGAAAACGAAACTAGACATAAAAATAACAACAGCGCTATATATATTAACCATCTTCTCATATTTATCCCTCTTTATAAATTTAAATATCATTTATTAATTTAAATAAATCACTCTTTTGATAATGCTCATTAAATCCAAAAACATCGGCAAAGCCATTAAAATTATTGTCACTTTACCTGTTAACTCAACCTTGCCAGATATAGCAGAATATCCGAAATCTTTACAAGTTTCAGAGGACATTTGCGTTAAATAACAGACTCCAAGCGACTTCATAACGGTGGATATGTATATATTGTTTAGATTAAAATCGGATATCCATTTGTTTATAACGTCAAACACGGGTGAAAAATTTTTTATTATAATCAAAAATATTATCACCCCTGCAATCAGCGATGTTAGTATTGAAAATTCTGGATTTGTTTTTTGCAAAATCACACACACTGAAACCGCGATCAAGGCCAGGCCGATGATTGAAAAAAGCATATTATCAACCTCAATATAATCCAAATAAATTTTTAATTGTTTCAAATAGTCTACTTATTTGCGCTACTATGATAAATAAAACAACAATCAATCCAGCTAAAGAAGTCAACATAGCCTGCTCTTCGCGCCCTGACCTAATTAAAACCTGATTCAAAACCGCAACAATGATCCCTATCGCAGCAACTTTAAAAATTAAATCCACATCCATAATATAAATCCCTTATTTTAAAAAATACTATTTGTATTGCTTATATAAATATCACAAGAACTGCCAGACCCATCAAAATTCCCAGTGATTTACATAACTTTCCCTTGGTTTCACAAAGATTTTTCGCAAATTCATAGCTTGTTTCAAATCTTTTTTCAATATGATCCAAGGCAGATATTTGGCCAGTCGAATCCGAAGCCCCTAAAATATTGGCCATCGAGCTCAAAAGTTCTTCATCTTCTTTTAAAATACTGCTATTCCAATTAGTAATTGCTGTTTCCCAAGCTGTTGGAAATGGCATACTATTCATATTATTTTTGACATCATTCAAAAAAGAAAGACTTTTAAAATTATTATTACTTAATAAATCATTTACTATATCATATATTTCAGCCTGTGTGTATCTAATTTCTGTCTTAATCCAATTTACTAATTGTATTAATTTCTCAATTTGCTTTTGATTGATTTTTAAATTCACATAATGCGATATTCCCATAATCACGGGACAAATCGCCAAAATCGTTATGCCCAGCTCCCGCAAACAAATCACTCACTTTAACAATCGATTCCACTTTACACGGCTCGAATTTTCCTTTCAAAATCGCTATGTTTTCAAATGCGCCAGTTTTGAGAATTTTTTTTATCACGTTCCTTTTGACCATGTCCTGAAAATTTCCCGCATGGGCGGTTGCAATCAACTCCACTCCAGCTCCAACACACGCTTCGACCGCTTTTATATCAGCTTCATTTCCTATTTCATCACACACTATGAATTCTGGACTCATAGTTTTGATCGCCGACACTATCGCATCCTCTTTGTTCCAGCAATCAAAAACATCAGCATTCCCCACGTTGTGTTGTGGTGTTCCGTTCAAACAGGAAGCAATTTCTCCCCGGCTGTCAACAACAGAAACAAGTCTACACTCTAGGTGTTTAATAATATCCGTGAGCAAAGTGGTCTTTCCGCTAGCCGGCGCCCCAACTATCAGCAATTTGCCCAATTCACCTCCTAACATACCGATTAATTCTTGCGCAACTCCCAAAATTTGTCTTGAAATTCTTAAATTTATTGAACTAATTGCCCTTAAATTAATTAATTTATTGTTTGCATCATATATTGCCGTCCCTGTCAATCCCGCCCTGTGTCCACCACTCATAGTAATAAATCCTTGTATTATTTCATGTAAATGAGCATGCACAGAATATCCGCAGATAGACTTAAAACATTCTTGAATTTCATCAGAGTTTAATATTTTATTTACATTATGTAATTTATTTCCATAAATAACACAAATTTTCCGACCAGCTCTTAATCTAATTTCACGTGCATTTTTCTGTACATCAATTGGCGTTTTCAACAAAATGTGATTTATTTTATCTGGCAATTTTTGCAATATTTCACTAAACTTAACATCCATAATTTTTATACATGCCTCCTTTTAAACATCTACTTAACAAATTAGTATGCTGGTTGTCCAACAACTATTCTCAAAAACAACAAAAAAATGGACTCGAAGTAAAAAACTCCAAATCCATCACTGATTAACAATTTAAAATAACTTCAAACACCAAAGGACAAACTAAACCCCCGAAAGCACCTGGCGAGCATAAAACGAACACCCTTCAAAAACTACTTAACAATCAAACGCAACTTTGTCCTTGCGCCATTCAAAGGAGTTGTCCCATCTAAAGAAACAGTTGAAATATCGATGACAGCGCTATATTCCCCTTCGGGCAAAGGCCTAGTTAGATTAACATTTCTTATAGACTGACCGGGAGGAACCGCCTTCGACTCATAAATCGTCTCCGCAGTGTCATCTAAAATAACTTTAAAATAAAAATAGCATTTATTATCTTTGGGATTCGCCAAATCCATCTTAACATTTTTCTTGTTTTTTTCTATACAAACACTCTCGCGACCAGGTATTTGAATTCCATTTTTATCATGTTTCTCGCCATAATCATAATCCATCCCCCAGTCACCAGCACTAGGATCTGTCTCAAGAGCAGGCTTAGACTTGTCAGGGCCCAAACTAAAAAGAACAACACCCGCAATCACAGCAGCAGACAAAACAATCAGAATAAAGATAATAATAAAACGTTTTTTCTTCTTCTTATCATCACTATCATAAGCATACCGATCCATAAAAGCACCATCCTCTCAGAAAAGCAAACCCACACCCCATCAAGTGAATAATTATTACAGTAGCGGCATCAACCTATCTTCCCCAGCCGTCTCCAGCTAAGTATTTTCGGCGCAAATGAGCTTAACTTCTGTGTTCGGAATGGAAACAGGTGTGACCTCATCGCCATCGACACCGCTTTAAAATCTAAGCAAATAAAAAATTCGCTCAAAACTGAATAAGGAAAACTCAAAAACAAATCAAACGAAAAAAACCAAAAAACTTTGAGGTCAAGCCCTCGACCGATTAGTACTCG
>CACZDM010000013.1 GCA_902779915.1 Oscillospiraceae bacterium
TTGCCCTTTTATATGGATATGTTGGCTGTTTTGCTTTGTTGGAAAGCGGCCTTGTTTTGGTTGCGCTAAAAGAGCGCTTTGTTGGGATTTTTTGCCCTCTGGAGCGTTGTTTTGGCGCTGCCTCTATAATTTTAGGGGCGCGCTTGGAAAGGGAAGGGGGGGTGAGGCTGAGTAAAAAACTCAAGTTTAATAAATATTTATGTAAGTTTTTATAAGTATAATTTATCAAAAATTAAGGAGGAAATTACCATGAGTAATAAATTCAAATTGAAAAAGAAACTTGTTTCAATCGCTCTTGCTCTTGCTTTGGCCGCCCAACCTTTGGCGAGCTTTCCAATGAATGTTTTTGCTGGAACGGGGAAAAATGGCGTTATGGTGGCGCCAACTATTACTTATAGTTTTGACCTTGATAATATAATTGAATTAGCAGCTAACACTAAATTTGATGCGGCAGCACACGCTAAAAATATCACGCCACAGGACGCAACTGTCAATTATACTGTTGAGTCTCAAACTGTTTTTAGTAATAATGCAAATGATGCGGTATTGGATAATGACGGAAAGGTTATAAAGCCCGGGATTGCAAAGGTTAAAGTCGAAATTGGCAGTGTTTCGAAAGAAACCTATATCATTGCAGATATCAACGGGATTTTAACCGCCGCCAAAGTCGCCGTCAACGACGCCGCCTTCGCCGCCGCCCTCGCCGACGCCGTCGACGCCTTAGCCGCCGCCGACGCCGCCGCCAAAGCCGCCGCCTACGCCGCCGTCGACGCCGCCGCCGACGCCGCCGCCTACGCCGCCGACGCCTACGCCGCCGTCGAGGCCGCCGACTACGTTAATGTTGCTAAAACGGCTTGTGAAGCGGCTAAAACAGCTTTGGAAAAAGGGCTTGATTTGGAATCCAAATTAAAAACTGCCTATATGGCATATCGGGTTGCTGAAGCTGTTTGGACTCAGTTAGGTGATGACTATGCAACTAATCTTGAGACATGCCAAAAAAACGCCAATGCTTTGAAAGAAGTGATTAATGCTTGCTATAGTGATAAAGTGGAATGAAATTTAATAATGATTTATTGTGATTTTTGATTTCAAGCGGGGAAGGAGATTTTCTTTCCCGCTTGGAGTTGTTTTTTTTTGGACCGCCCTCAAGGACGCCAGCTTACCTCTTATCACGGACGCTTTTAAAGGGACTTTTGCTTGAGGAAGGTTTAATATTACAGTCGATGGTCTCATGGCGGCGGCTCAGTGGCTCCCCACATGGCTTTTGGGAACGAATTCGAGGATATTGGAATCTGTTGGTTTTTTTATCAAAGAGTCGGATATTTTAAGCAGGGAAGGAGGCTTTCTTTCCCGCTTGGGTCATTTTTTTTGAGGGGTTAAGTTGCCCCCCCCAAGGCATTAACCTACCACTTCTCATGGACGCTTTTAACTTGACTTGCCCTTGAGGAAGGTTTAATATTACAGTCAGTTGTGAGACGGCGGCGGATCAGTGGTTTCTCGCATGGTTTTTTTGGAACGCGATTGAGGGTGGCTTAATTCTTTAAGCAGGGGCGATTGAGGGGACAAATATAACCCAGTAAAATAATACATATAGTTCTTTTATTTTTGACTTGAGTCTTATTTTTTTTAATGTAAAATTTTATTTTGAAATTGGCGTTTTGGGGGTTGACAATTGTAGGGGATTGTGGTAGAATAAACATGCCGCATGTTGTGGGTTTGAAGTTTGCCTTTGCAGCGCCCATTGCAGCGAGATTGTTTTGAGCGAGGAAGTTTTTTATGTATGCAGTTATTGAAACGGGCGGAAAGCAGCATCGTGTTAGCGTTGGTGATGTGATATATGTTGAAAAGTTGGATGTTGAAAGCGGGGCGAGCTTTTCGTTTGACAGGGTTGTTGCGGTTGGAAAAGAGGATGGAATGGTTGTTGGCGCGCCATATGTTGATGGAGCAAGCGTTTCGGCGGAGGTTATAAAAAATGGGAAAGCCAAGAAAATAACCGTTTTCACATATAGGCCTAAGAAGGATTCTAAAAGAAAAATGGGTCACAGGCAGCCGTATACTAAACTTGAAATAAAGGCTATTAATGCGTGATGATTAGGGCCAGTTTCTTCTATTCCAAAGGCGGTTTTTGCGTTGGATTTGAGGTTTTGGGGCATTCCGGTTTTGCGGAATCTGGGCTTGATATAGTTTGTTCTGCTGTGTCTTGCGCTGTTCAGATGTGTTGCAACGGAATAACTGAAATTGTTAAGGCTGATGCTCAGATTTTTGTTGATCCTGACAAAATTTCTTTGAGAGTTGAAAAATTTGATGAAAAGGTTCAGGTTTTGCTTGAGTCGTTGAGAATGCAGATCGATCTTTTGGAAAAGGATTATGGCGAAAATATATCATTATTATTGTTGGAGGTATGAAACATGTTACTTATTAATTTGCAGCATTTTGCCCATAAAAAGGGAGTTGGCTCAACAAAAAACGGCAGGGATTCTGAGTCTAAGCGGCTTGGAGTTAAAAGGGCTGACGGGCAGTTTGTTTTGGCTGGAAACATCTTAGTTCGCCAGAGAGGGACCCACATCCACCCTGGTGAGAATGTTGGTCGCGGCTCGGATGACACTTTGTTTGCTATGTCAAGCGGCAGGGTTCGGTTTGAGCGCTTTGGTCGCTGCCGGAAAAAAGTCAGTGTCTATGCTGTTTGACGATTGGCCTCGGGGAATTTCTCGAGGCTTTTTGGGGCTTTTCCAATTGCCTTCTAAATGCATATAAATAGGAGGAAGATGTGTGTTTGTCGACTTGGCGAAGATAACGATAAAGGCTGGCGATGGAGGGGATGGAGCGGTTGCGTTTCATCGTGAAAAATATGTTGCGGCTGGAGGGCCTGACGGAGGGGATGGCGGGAAAGGCGGCGATGTTATATTTGTTGCTGATGATGGTTTGTCAACTCTCATAGATTTTAGATATAAACGAAAATATGTTGCAGGTCGGGGTGAAAATGGCCGAGGAAATAGTTGCTTTGGAAAAAAAGGAAAGGATCTTTTCATCAAGGTCCCTCGGGGAACGATTGTTAAAGATTCAAAGACAGGTTCGATAATGGCGGACATATCTTCAAACAAAAAATTTGTTATTGCCAGAGGAGGCCGTGGAGGCTGGGGAAACAAGCACTTTGCGACTCCAACAAGGCAGGTTCCACGTTTTGCAAAGCCTGGGGTTTTGGGGGAAGAATTTGAAGTTGTTTTGGAGCTGAAATTGCTCGCTGATGTTGGTCTTGTGGGTTTTCCGAATGTTGGAAAGTCAACCTTGATTTCTGTCATTTCTTCGGCAAAGCCCAAAATCGCAAACTATCATTTCACAACTTTGTCGCCTGTTTTAGGCGTTGTTAAAGTTGACAGCGGAAAATCTTTTGTTGTTGCGGACATTCCAGGGCTCATTGAGGGGGCAAGCGCTGGAGCGGGTCTTGGGCATGGCTTTTTGCGCCATGTTGACAGGTGTAGGTTAATTGTGCATATTGTTGACGTTTCAGGAAGTGAAGGGCGTGATCCAAAAAATGACATAGACATTATTAACAAAGAGCTCGCCAGGTTTAACGCGAGTTTATCCAAAAGGAGGCAAATAGTTGTTGCGAATAAATGTGATATATCAACTAAAGACCAAATTGAGGATTTTAAGCGTTATGTTCAAAAGTGTGGCTTTAGTTTTTGTGAAATTTCGGCAGCAACGGGGTCTGGTGTTGAATTTTTGGTTAATGTGATATCTAAAAATTTAGATGAATTGCCCCCAATTAAAGAATATGTTCCAAATTATTTGCCCGAAAATAAAAATCTCGAGCGAAAATTTTCTATTCAAGTGAAAAATGGAGTGTATTATGTTGATGCTCCTTGGCTGGAAAACGTCCTTCGTGGTGTGAATTTTGAGGATCATGAGTCGTTGCAGTATCTACACAGAGTGATTTGCAACAGCGGAATTAACGCCGAGCTTGAGCGAATGGGGATTTGTCAGGGAGATTCTGTTAATTTGCAGGGCTTCGAGTTTGAGTTTATTCATTGATCGGGGGAGTGTTTTACGATAAATTTATTAACCAGTGATATAAATCCCAAGCAAATGTCTCCGCTGACTTTGGCTTTTGTTGGGGATGCTGTTTTTGAACTGCTTGTTCGAGAGCGTGTTGTCGCAAAAAATGGGAGCATGCCCGTCGCCAAGTTACACAAAAAGACGGTCAAGCATGTTTGCGCTGCGTGGCAATTTAAGGCTTCCCTAATTTTGGAAAAGGTTTTGAGCGATGATGAGAGGGGCATTTATCGCCGAGGCAGAAATTCTACGGGGAGTCATATTCCGAAAAATTCAACTCCTAAGGAATATAGGGCTGCGACGGGCGTTGAATGTTTGTTTGGCTTTTTATATTTTAGTGGAGAGATTCATCGAATTCATGAGCTTTTCGAATATATAATACTTAATTCTAATATATAGATTCTGTGTCGAATATTTTATTTGTCGATTTTTTAAAGTTAATTTTTCAGTTTTGTGCAAAAAAACCCATCCCATAAATTAGGATAGGTTTTCTTGTTTTTAGTTTTTAGTGGCAATTCTGGCCAGAATTATTGCCTGATTTATTAGATTTTCTACTGTTTGTTGAATTTGTGTTGTTTGACCTTTTTTGTTGTCTAGACTGTTGATTGTTATTCTCTTGGCGCTCTCTCAAATTTTCGTTTTGATTTTCGCTTCTCCTGCTCACTCTCCATCACTCCTGTCAAATATAAATTTGAAAAGAAAGATTTTCTTTCCCGGCATTTTGTGTGATGCCGCAAATTTTAGGCAGCAAAAACTTTAAGTTTTAAAACTGCAATAGTATTATTTGAAATTATGTTGCTTTATATTCACGACTTTGGAGAGAAATTTATGAAAAATTTGAGTTTAAAATTTTTAAGTCAAATGAAAAAAATACTTGGTGATGATTATTCTAAATTTTTGGATTGTTTTGAAAAAAATCCCGTAAAAGCTTTGAGAATCAATTGCTTGCTTGTGAAAAATATAGATGAATTTGTTAAAAATTTTCCGTTTGAAACTGAAAAATTAAATTTTTTAGATAATGGCTTTAAATTGACGAAAAAACATGACGGAATTGGAAGACTGGTTTCGCATCACGCCGGGGCTTTTTATGTTCAGGATCCTTCTGCCATGGTTGCTGTTTGTGCTCTAGACCCCAAACCCGGGGATAAAGTTTTGGATTTGTGCGCTGCTCCGGGCGGAAAATCGACGCAAATTGCTGAGAAATTAAATGGTGATGGTCTTTTATTTTCAAATGAGATTAATAAATCACGCGCTAATGCATTAATTTCTAATCTAGAAAGGATAGGGGTTAAAAATGCTGTGGTTTTTTCCAAAAGGCCCTCGCAATTATGCAATGAATACAGGGAGTATTTTGACAAGGTTTTGGTTGATGCGCCCTGTTCCGGAGAGGGCATGTTTAGAAAAAATTCCAATGCTGTCTTAAATTGGTCGCTGGAAAACTCACACGGCTGCGCTTTAAGGCAAAAAGAAATCCTGAATTCAGCAGCTTTGGCTTTAAAACCCGGTGGCATTTTGGTCTATTCAACCTGCACTTTTTCAACAATCGAGAATGAAGAGATAATAAAGTGGTTTCTCGAAAGCCGCGATGATTTTGAGCTGGAGCCGATTGAAGTCGATTTTGGCGAAGGGTCTCCATTTAGCGATATAATCCCCAATGCTTTTCACACAAAAAGAATATATCCATTTCATGGGGGGGAGGGACAGTTTATTGCAAAACTCAAAAAAATCGGAAATTTTAGCGCTAAAATTAATAAATTTTCTAATATATCTAAAATAGATTGCTTTAGCAGATTTTGGGATCAAACGTTTGACGAGCCTGTTCCTGATGTTGCGGTTTTTGGCGATAGGGTGATGGTTGTCCCGAGTGATATGCCCAGTGTTAAAAATGCGATTGTTGCGGGAATTTTTGCAGGGAGACTGAAAAATAATAGGTTTGTCCCAAATCATCATCTTTTTAAATGTGACATCAAAATTAAAGATAATAAACTTTTAAATTTGTCTTTTTCAGATAGCAAGGCTTTGGATTTTATTGCTGGAAAGGAGATTTCCTTTGATTCTCAGGGATACTGCGGGGTTAGGGTTGATGGGATTCCGCTGGGATTTGGCAAAAGTTCTTGCAAAAAGCTTAAAAATCATTACCCTAAGGGATTGCGTCAAATGTAATTTTGTGTTAAAATTGTTTTATACGTTGATTGAGGAGGGCTTTAATTATGTCTGGACATTCCAAGTGGAGCACTATAAAAAGAAAAAAAGAAAAGACGGACAGTGCGCGCGCTAAAATTTTCACTAAAATAGGTCGTGAAATTTCTGTTGCTGTTAAATCTGGAGGAACAGATCCGGCAAACAACAGCAAGTTGCGCGATGTTATTGCAAAGGCAAAAGCGAGTAATGTTCCAAATGACAATATCGAAAGAATCATTAAAAAAGCTGCCGGGGAGGGCAATAAAAATTCCTATGAAACGGTGGTTTATGAGGGGTATGGCCCGGAAGGGATTGCCCTAATCGTTGAAACATTAACCGACAATCGAAACCGAACAGCCTCTAATTTGAGGCACTATTTCGATAAATTTGGCGGCAATCTCGGAACAACTGGCTGCGTTGCTTTTATGTTTGAAAAAAAGGGCGTTATCGTGATTGACGGGGCTTGTTTGGATGAGGAGGCTGTTATGGACGATTGCCTAAACTGCGGCGCGCAGGATTTTGAATCTGGCGACGACGTTTTCACCGTCACAACCGCTCCTGGTGATTTTTCCGATGTTCGAGAGAAGCTTGAAAAGAAAGGATATAAATTTTTGTCTGCTCAGGTTGAAATGCTCCCAAGCAATATGTCGGCCTTGAAAAGTGATGAAAACAAGCAAAAAATGTCGAGGCTTTTGGAGGCGCTGGATGAAGACGATGATGTTCAAGAGGTTTGGAATAATTTAGATAATGTTGAAGATTTGCCTTAAGAGATGAAAATAGCTGAATTTAAAATGAAAGGAAAGGGATGTGGCGATGGAAAACAAATTTAGGACCCACAAATGCTCTGATTTTAGCAGTGAAACCATAGGCAAAAGGGTTCGGGCGGCTGGTTGGGTTGAAAACATTCGAGATCATGGAGGCGTCGTTTTTGTTGATTTAAGGGATCATTACGGCGTTTTGCAGGTTGTTGTTCATGATGAAGAAAAGCTTAGGGGAATTTGTCGTGAAACTGTTGTTTCAGTCTGCGGTGAGATTCGAAAAAGGGCCGAAGAGACGATAAATCCAAAAATTTCAACCGGGACAATTGAGCTTGTTTGCGATGAACTGACGGTTTTGGGAAAGTGCAAAAATGAGCTTCCGTTTGAAATTTTGACTTCGCATTCGGTTAAAGAGGAGCTTAGGCTTAAATATCGTTTTTTGGATTTGCGCAATCAAAGAGTTCACAAAAACATAGTTTTGCGCTCGGAAGTGATTTCGTTTATGCGCGAAAAGATGATTGAAATGGGATTTTTGGAGATCCAAACTCCGATTCTTTCTGCTTCGTCTCCTGAGGGCGCGAGGGACTATCTCATCCCCAGTCGGAAGCACCAGGGCAGGTTTTACGCTTTGCCGCAGGCTCCTCAGATTTTCAAACAGCTTTTGATGGTTTCTGGTTTTGACAAATATTTTCAAATTGCGCCTTGTTTTCGTGATGAAGATGCTCGGGCGGATCGGTCGCCAGGGGAGTTTTATCAGCTGGATTTTGAGATGGCTTTTGCAACTCAGGAGGATGTTTTTGAGGTTGCTGAGCGGGTTTTAGTTCAAACATTTGAGAAATTTTCAGATTTTGAGGTTGATGGTGCTCCCTTTGCTCGATTTACATTTAATGAAGCGATGCTAAAATTTGGGACTGATAAGCCGGATCTTCGAAACCCTTTGGAAATTATTGACATATCTGACATGTTTTTGGAGTCGGACTTTGCGCCGTTTAGGGCCAAGTGCGTTAGGGCGATTAATGTTCCGGGGTGCGCTAAAAAGCCTAAAAGTTTTTTTGAAAAGATGTTTAAATTTGCAACCGAGATTGGAATGAAAGGGCTTGGATATTTTAAAGTTGATGAAGATTTGAAATTTAATGGCCCGATTGATAAATTTTTGAATGATTTTCAGCGTCAAGAGCTGATCAAAAGGGCAAATTTAAAGCCGGATTGCGTTTTATATTTCATCGCAGACACAAAGCAAAACGCCCCCATATTTGCAGGCCAAATTCGAGATGAAGTCGCTCGGAGGATGGATTTAATTGAAAAGGACAAGTTTAAATTTTGCTTCATAACTGATTTTCCGATGTATGATCTTGACGAGGAAACCGGGGACATCGTTTTTACACACAATCCTTTCTCCATGCCTCAGGGAGGGCTTGACGCTTTGAATGGGGAGAATCCTCTGAGTATTTTTGCTTGGCAATATGACATAGTGTGTAATGGAGTTGAGCTTTCATCTGGAGCTGTTCGAAACCACGACCTTGATTCTTTAGTTCGTGCTTTTGAAATTGCGGGATATGAAAAAGAGGTTGTTTTTGAAAAATTTCCTGCGCTTTGCAGTGCCTTTCAATATGGAGCTCCGCCTCATGCTGGGATGGCTCCGGGAATAGACCGAATTTTGATGTTGCTTTGTGGAGAAGAAAATATTCGAGAGGTTGTTGCGTTTCCGATGAATTCTAATGCGCAGGATTTGCTTTTGGGCGCTCCGAACGAGGTCAGCGAGCAGCAGCTTCGCGAAGTCCACATCAAACTGAGATGAATTTAGGAGGTGTTTTGAATTATGGTGTCGAAAGAGGAGCTCATTAATTTGGCGACCCTTGCTAAGCTGGAAATTTCTGATCAAGATGTTGATAAATTGCTTGCTGATATGGAAAAAATCATCGATTTTGCAAATCAAATAAATTCAGCCTCGGTCAGCGAGGTTGAATTTGACAGTGTAAACAACCTTCAAAATGTGTATCGAGAAGATGTCGTTTCTCGATCATATTCGCAGGAGGACATTTTGAAGAATGCAAAAACTGTTGAAGATGGGTTTTTTAGATTGGACAATCGTGGGCAAGTTTAGGGGGTGAGAAGTTTGATATCTAGGATACATGGGCTTTTAAAGGCCAGGAAGATCAGTTGTTTGGAGCTTGTTGCCAAATATTTGAATAAAATCGAAAATTTAAACAATCCTTTGAATGCATATGTTAATTTAACGGCGGATTTTGCGATTGAGAGCGCGAAAAATGTTGATAAAAAAATAGCAAGCGGGGAAGATTTTGGCCTGGTTTGCGGAGTTCCGATGACGCTTAAAGATAATATATCCACGAAAGACCTTGAGACGACCTGCTGTTCAAGAATGCTCAAAGGATATCGGCCGATATATGACGCGTCGGTCTGGGAAAGGCTTAGGCTTTGCGGGAGCGTTCTTTTGGGAAAGGCCAACATGGACGAGTTTGCTATGGGGTCTTCTTGTGAAACGTCTTGTTTTGGAGGCGCAAAAAACCCACACAATCACGATTATGTTGCTGGAGGAAGCTCGGGAGGAGTTGCAAGCGCTGTTGGAGCGGGAATTGCTGCTTTTGGGCTTGGTTCAGACACGGGAGGTTCTATTCGTCAGCCGGCCAGTTTTTGTGGATTGGTTGGACTAAAGCCAACATATGGCGCAGTTTCTAGGCATGGTTTAGTAGCGTATGCATCAAGCCTTGATCAAATTGGACCGATAACTGTTGGCGCCAGAGATGCTGCAATTGTTTATGATGAGATTGCGTTTAAAGATGAACAGGATTCAACGTGTGTTGGCAAAAAGTGTTCTGCTGTGGCTCATCTTGACGACGAGGTTTGCGGCCTAAAAATCGGGATTGCCAGCCAATATTTTGAATCTGTTGATTCTGATGTTGAACGTTTGATAAACGACGCCTTGGAGGTTTATCGACGAATGGGAATTGAGATTGTTGAAGTTTCTTTGCCCTCAATAGCTCACGCTTTGCCCGTATATTATATAATCGCCTGCGCTGAGGCTTCTTCGAATTTGGGCAGGTATGATGGGATTCGATATGGACCTAGAGCTTGGGAATATGAAGATATACATGAAATGATATGCAAGACCAGGAGCCAGGGCTTTGGAGAAGAGGTCAAACGAAGGATCTTGCTTGGAACATATGTTTTGTCATCTGGATATTACGATGCGTATTATAAAAAAGCGCAACTTCTCAGAGGCAGCATTATTGAAGGCTTTGATCGAGCTTTTGAGAAATGCGATGCTATTTTGGCGCCAACCGTTCCGACAACTGCTTTTAAAAACGGCGCAGCAACTCTTGACCCTGTCAAAACATATCAAACCGATGTTTGCACTGTTCCGGTCAATATTGCAGGGCTGCCGGCTGTTTCTGTGCCGTGTGGATTTGACTCTAAAGGCTTGCCGGTTGGGATGCAGCTGATTGGTCCGAAATTTTCTGAGGCCAGGCTGCTTTGTTTGGCATATCACTTTGAGCGTTTGACCGAGCGTTGTTTCTTTAAGCATGTTGATGGAGGGGTTGATCTAGATGAAATATGAAGTTGTTATGGGGCTTGAAACTCATGTTGAGCTTTCGACGAAAACTAAGATTTTTTGTGGGTGCACCACTGAATTCGGCGGCGATCCAAACACACATTGCTGTCCTATTTGCATTGGACTGCCGGGAACTATGCCTAAATTAAATCGTGAAGTTGTTAAATATGCGATTATGGCGGGACTGGCGCTTAACTGTGATATATCAAAAATTTCTAAAATGGATCGAAAAAATTATGTCTATCCTGATTTACCTAAAGCATATCAAATATCTCAGTATGATCGACCTCTCTGCGAACGTGGACATGTTGACTTGTCAAACGGGAGGAGAATTGGAATAACTCGAATTCACATTGAAGAAGACGCGGGAAAGCTTGTTCATCAAAGAGGCAAAACTTTAATAGATTACAATCGAGGCGGGGTCCCGTTGATTGAGATTGTTTCTGAGCCGGATTTTAGATCTGTTGAAGAAGTGGTTGAATATTTAGAATATTTACAACTGACAATGAGATATATTGGCGTTTCGGACTGCAAAATGCAGGAAGGCAGCTTGAGGTGTGATGTTAATGTTTCGGTTAGGCCGGTTGGATCTGAGGATTTTGGAACCAGGACTGAAATAAAAAACATGAATTCATTTACAAATATCTCAAAGGCTGTTAAATATGAAGTTCAAAGGCAGATTGATTTGATTGAGAGCGGAGGGAAAGTTGTTCAGGAAACGCGCAGGTTTGATGATTCTTCGGGAGTGACGGAGTCTATGAGAGGAAAGGAAGATGCCCATGACTATCGGTATTTTCGCGAACCCGATTTGGTCACAATTTTCACAGATGAAGAGCGTGTTGATCAAATCAAAAAGCTGATTCCAGAGCTTGCGCATAAAAAACTTGAAAGATATATAAAAAATTATGGTTTGTCTGAAATTGATGCGAAGTTGTTGGTTAAATATAAAAGAGTTGCTGATTTTTTTGAAGAGTCAATTAAAGATCTAAAATCCTGCAGAAATTGCGCTAATTTAATACTTTCATTGATTTTTTCCAAATTTGAGACCGAGGAGCAAAAGGAAAAATTCGAGATAAAAGTCAGCCCTGAGGCGATGAACGAGCTGTTAAAGCTGCTTGAAGCCGGAAAAATTCGCAATAATGTCGCGAAAAAAACCTTGGAAGAGATGCTGGAAAGCGGGAAGCGCGCAACGGACTTTTTATCCGAAGAGGATTTGAAGGGTTTGAGCGAGCAAGAGCTGAAGGCCGTTTGCGTCGAGGCGGTTAGAAGCAATCCAAATGCCGCTCGGGACTATTTGGATGGAAAGCAAAAGGCGGTTAAATCCTTGATTGGCTTTGTTATGAAAAAAACTAGAGGTAAGGCAAATGCTCAACTGGCCGAAAAATTTATCATAGATATAATAAATAGTAAAAATTAAAATATAATTAAGAAAGCCGCAAAAAGTTTTAGATTTATGCGGCCTTTTTTTGTTTTGTTTAATTATTTTCGCAAGAGGATGATTCCCAGAGTGTTGGGTCCACAGTGAGAAGATATTGTGCAACTGGTGTTTGTTTGTATAACTTTTTTGAATCTATATTGTTTTTTCAACTTTATTTTTATTTTTTCGATTGTTTCGTTGATCTCATCAGAACACGGAGAGTGGGTTAAAATGACAAATTCTCTGTTTATGTCATCTCTGTTATACAATCTGTCATTTATATATTCGTTTATACATTTAGTGAGCGGCCCTCTGTATTTTTTTCCGGAATACATTTTGCCGTTTTCCAGCTCGATGCAGGGCTTAATTTTCAGCAAATTCGCGCCAAATTTAGCAACAGATGAGCATCTTCCGCCTGCGTGCAAATATGTCAGAGTCCCTGGAACAAAGCTGGTTTCTATTTTTGGAATAATATTATTGGAAATTTTTTGGGCTATGTTTTCTATGGATTCGCCCTCTTGAATCAGTTTTTTTGCAACTAAAACGCAAATTGTCATCCCTGACGATAAATTTTTAGAATCTATGACATATATGCTATCTTTTGGAAATTTTTTCGCGGCTATGCATGCATTTTGATAACACGATGAAAAACTGCTGCCAATATTGAAATGAATCACTTTATTCCCGCTATTTATAATATTTTTGAAAAGATTTGAATAATCTTCTATGGTGCAGGCAGAGGTTTTGGGCAATATTTTGGTCTTTTCATATTGGTCGAAAATGTCGATTGGAGTTATGTCGACCATGTCTTTATGTGAGCCTGATGGTGTGTTGATATATAGCGGGGTAATTTTGACGTCATAGGTTTTTATTAGACTATCTGGCAAATCTGCGGGACTGTCGACGGTTATTTTAATTTTATTCAATTGAATTTCCTCCATTTAATGTAAAATATTTTTATTTACAAAATTTACGTCAAAAAACGCACTCTTAATTATATCAAATTTTTAGCGACAAATCAAGTTTACGGATACCACGCTCATGATCATGCCAACAAAGTCGCCAATTAAGGCTGCGGGAAGTGTATATTTGGTTTTGGATATGCCAACAGCGCCAAAATAGATGGCTACGGTGTAGAATGTTGTTTCAGACGACCCCATTAAAACGCTGGCTATGAGGCCTATTTTCGAATCTGGTGAATTATTTTTGAATATTTGCTCCAGGAAAGAGAGCGAACCGCTGCCGGATATTGGGCGAAAAAGCGCAAGTGGAATCAATTCTGACGGCAGGTTAAATATTGAAAAAAACGGCTCTAAAATTTCACACATATATTCTAAAAAACCCGACGCAGCAAGCATATTTATTAATGTTATGATTCCTATTAGAACAGGTAGGATTGATATAGATATTTTTAGACCATCTTTTGCTCCTTCTATGAAAACATGAAAGATGTCTATTTTTTTTGACACACCCGCTATGAATATCATCGCAATTACAATGGGTATAAAATAATCTGTCATTTATGTTTAACACCCCATAATTTTGAAAATATTTTTACGGCCAGTATTGATGCCAGAAGTGCTGATGTTGAAGATATGAGTGTTGGATAGAAAATTTTCATCGGATTTGTTGAGCCGTGTTCGAGCCGGAGAGTTGCGATGGTTGTTGGAATAATTTGAATTGCAGATGTGTTTAAAACGCAAAACAAAATCATATTATATGAGGCGGAATTACTATTTTTATTAGATTTTTGAAAATTTTTCATCGCGTTTATTCCAAGCGGAGTTGCTGCATTTCCCAGACCCAGGAGGTTCGCGGAGACATTCATTGAAACAGCTTCTATTGCTTGCTTTGAGGGACTTTTGAACAGTTTTTTTAAAACCGGAGCGAAAATTTTGGCTATACTAGATGTAATTTTACTGTGCTGCGCAACCTTCATAATGCCGTTCCAAAAGCAAATAGCGCCGCAAATTGAAAGAAACAGGTTTATTGCGGCTTTGCTTCCGCCTATTGCAGCTATGCTAACATTGTTCATTTTATTAGAAATTATTCCAAATACTATTGAAAATATCACTCCTAAACAAAAAATCCATTTCAAATCAATAAACACCACCTTAAACAGTAGATATATATGTGTTGACAATGGATTTTATTATGAATTTTCGATAATAATGTGCGTGGTGCAAAACAAAGTCTAATTATTTTATAATAAAACAATAAATTAATCGGTTAATATTACAGGCTTTTTTCTATATTCCTCGCCGCAGGGCTTGGGTTTTTTTTGGCAAAACATGAAAAGGTCGGTTGCTTTTGAGTCGACATTGGCGCTATATGGAAAATTTTTTGCAATATTTTTGAAGTTGGAAGTTATCATAATGCTGTCATTTTTTTTAGACATAGATAATATTTTTCTTCCCGTTTCATTAAATCCAAGCACTTGAGCATATTGTGGATTTTTGGGGATGTTTTGCTTTTTTATACCTAAAAGAGCGCATAACACAATTCGTCTGAGTCTTGACATTGTGTATCTTTTGGTTTTTACCCGTTTAAAAAATTCTTCAAGCGTTGTTGCGGTCTTTGAGAACTTGAAAAGCCTGTTTTCAAGCCCTTCGCTGACGTCAGGAAGTTCAGCAAATTCACCCAGTTTCATGTTTCTTAATTTGTAAAACAGCAGATTTGAGGGCAACTTGGAAGGGGATATATATGCATCTAGTAATTTTTTTGGAACATATTCTTGGATTTTACCTATATTTTTGCGAATAAATGATGAAGTTGCAAATTTAATTTTTTCATCATTTTTATTTGTCTCTTTATATCTTTTTGTTGTGTATATCGAAAAATTGCAATTTAGATTTAAACATGCCTTTATATATTCGACACCTAGCGTGTTATTAGGAGCCTCAAGCAGCTGGGATATGGGGTCAGATATTGCGAGTTGACGAGCTTTTGGATATGAAAATCCTTTTTTTAGGTTGTTGCGCATGGCTTTAGATTTGTCTATTTTTTGACATATATATGCCAATTTTATTAAATCATCGACATTTCCCGACTCGCTTCCAAAATTTATCATGTCAATACAATTTAATTGTTGTAATATATATATCGCTGCATTTGAAAATTTTTCAGCAGAGGAACATGAAAACACAGTTGGAAGTTCAACTATCAAATCTGCGCTGCAAGACAAGGCAGCCCGAGCTCTGGTCCATTTATCATATAGTGCTAACTCGCCTCGCTGCACAACATGGCCGCTCATCACGACAACCACAGCGTCCGCGAGCTTTTTAGCTTCGGTTATGTGGTGTAAATGTCCATTGTGAAAGGGATTATATTCGGCAATTATGCCACAAATTTTCATGATTTTCTCCCATTATATTGTGATATTTGCATAAAACCATAATAAACTTTATTAAAACAGATTAAATATGGACCTGGGGATTTTATAGTTAATTTAAACCTATCAATGTCAAATATTATAACACAAAAAATTGCGTTTTGTCAACAAAATGCGCGACGGTTAATTTGCAAAAACTAATTGTAATATTTGATTAGGTTATATTTGTCCCCTTGATTTTTCTTTAATTAGGATTTGTTCTTTAAATTTAACAGCTCGATTTCTTTAAACCCTCCTCAACAGCATTCTAACGAAAAGATGAGAAAACTAATCAATCCGCCGCCTGCCCACCATAGACCATGCAGTTGAGGCTTGTTTAAAATATCTGGTGTTTTTAGGCTTCCAATAACAAGTGGTAGGCAAACGCCTTGAATTGGGGTTTCTCGCGGACGTTTAACTACCACTTGTTGAGGGCGCTTTGAATGAGACTGGTATTTTTGATAAGGTTGAATTGCATGGTTTATGGTGAGCAGGCGGCGTCGACATCGTTTTTGCATTGCTTTTTTGGAACGTGACCAGGGATACTATTATACGTTGGGTTTTTGATTAAAGAGTTGGATTTTTTAAGGAGAGACTTTAATTGAGACAAATATAAACCACGCAAATTTATTTAACAAACTTCCATATGGTTCTTGATTTTGCTAAATATTTAGTGTATAATCATACTAGGACTGGGTTTAGCTGGTCTACTATAATTTTTGGGAGGAAATTTCAATGATTAAGATTACAGCAAGGGGTTTTGACCTTAGAGAAGGAACAAAATTGGGCGTTGAAAAAGAGCTTAAACGAGTTGAAAAAATGCTGCCCGAGACGTCTGGCTTTGATGTGACTATCTCTAAAAAAACCGGTGGATATAAATGCGATGTAACTGTTAAAGACGCGGGAAGCTTCATCAGGGGAGAGGCAAGCGCGGACAAAATAGAGCATTCCATTGATTTTGCGGTTGATGATTTGAAGCGAAAGATCCGAAAGCTCAAGACATATTTTGTTGATAAAAAGCGAAGATCCGGAATTGACAATCTTGCTGAATCCATGTTTGAGCTGGGGGATGAGGTTGAAATAGATCCAAACCACCCCTCAACGGAAATACGCCGCCAAAAGAAGATTGTTTTGCAGATGATGACGGACGATGAGGCAATTGTTCAGATGGAAATGCTGGGCCACACTTACTTTGTCTATCTCAATGAAGACGGGCTCACAAGCATTGTATACAAAAGGAAGAAAGGCTATGGATTGCTGATTTGTGAGTGAGGCAGGTTTTAAAGGTTTTGGTTGTGTTTTTTTAAAAAAATTTATTGACAATTTATGGAAGTTTGATATAATGATGCTGGTAATGGGGTTTAGCCTTGATTAGATCATTATTTTATGGAGGAATTAAAATGTTTGGAAAAACAAAAAGAGTTATTGCTTCGATAGTGCTGGCGTGTGGTATGTTTAGTTTAACTGCGTTGCCTTCGTCTGCAATTATAATTCCGAAGGACCTAGATTGGGGTTTTAGAGAATGGCCGCCCGCGGGGGAGTTTTTGCCTAATTACTACGATCCGGGTGCTCCAGTTTTCAGATGAGTATTGGGTGTCTTTTAATGTAAAGCAATATTGTTTTGTAAATTGTAAGAGCTTTAACCTAAATCCCGCTCAAGCAAGGAAGGTGCGTTTGCCTTTCTTGCTCTTTGTTTATACTTTTCGTGTGAATAAAATTTTTTTAAAAAAATTTATTGACAATTTATGGAAGTTTGATATAATAATTCCGGGGATAGGGTTTAGCCTTGATTGGATCAGAAGAATCAAAATATTTTAAGACAGAATTTATTATTTTATGGAGGAACTAAAATGTTTAGAAAAACCAAAAGAGTTATTGCTTCGTTAGTGCTGGCGTGTAGTGTGTTTAGTTTAACCGCGTTTTCTCCGGTTTCAGCATCGGGTTTGACTTGGAATTATAGTTTTTGGGTACGTCTGTTGCCTGCTGGGATTCGATTAGCTAGGCATATTGGGAATCAAGTTAATGAGGATGTTGCTAGAAACTGGGGTCCAGTGTTTCAGGGAAGGTAAGGCACTGAGATCAGATGGCCATAAAATACGATGGTGCACACCGTTCTTTCAACGAATTTGTACTCTCCATCATGTAGAGAGATGTAATTCCACAAATTGTAAGTGATTTAACCCAAATCCCGCTCAAGTAAGGAAGGTGAGCTCGCCTTTCTTGCTTTTTGTTTATACTTTTCGTGTGAATAAAAATTTTTTTTGAAAAAACGCTTGACAAGCTTTGAAAAATTTTGTAGAATTATGAGGCAGCTTGAAATTCGGTGCGTTTTGCGCGGTTTTGAGATGTGTTTTATGGGCCACACGAATTGATGTGAAAAAATTTTTAAAAAAGTGTTGACAAATAAAAAATAGTGTGGTAAACTAGTATGGCGGCGGGGAAATGGATGGCCTCGCGGCGTGGTTTGGACCTTGAAAATTAAACAGTATGACAAACAATTAACAGCCCTTGTTAATTTATTAAGACAGTAATTTTTTTGTTGCTTTTTAAGTAACGTCA
>CACZDM010000014.1 GCA_902779915.1 Oscillospiraceae bacterium
ATACAGGGCGTGCCTGGAAAGCATATTGTAATTTGCAATCTTAATATGGATGGAAGCGGTTGCAAGTGAGGTCGGCCTCGCTTGAATCAAGGAAGCACTAGCACGGGTTTGCTGGTGCTTCCTTTTTGCGCCCTCAAGGACGCCAACCTACCACTTCTCACGGACGCTTTCAAAGGGACTTTTGCTTGAGGGAGGTTTAATATTACGGTTAGTTGTGAGACGGAGGCGGTTTAATCGGTGCTTGCATGTTTTTTTGGAACGTGATCGAGGACGGCTTAATTCATTGAAAATTTTAGATAAAGAGTCGGATATTTTAAGCAGGGGTGATTGAGGGGACAAATCTAACCCAGAAAAATAAATTTTTAAAAATTTTGTGGCTAAAGGGCTTGTTTTTATCATTTTAAAGTGGTACGATGAAAATGGTCTGCTTTTGAGGTTCTTACTGCCAAAGTTCATTCACAAAAATATATCGCTTGCGTATAATATATTAAAGGAGCAGATACATATGGACTTTATACTTTATGGAATATTTTTGTTTATTTTCACTGTGGGTTTTGTTGAAATTTTGAACATCACCGAGAAGTGGGTTGTTCGGTCTAAACGCCCGCCCAGCAGCATAATCATCATTCCTCTTTGCGGTCATATGGAGGAAATAGAGATGCTTGCGCGGGAGTTTAAAGCTAAGTTTCGGCGAAATGATCGGGCGAATTTGTTGCTTTTGGATATGGGGATGGACAAAGAAACCAGGGATATATGTGAGATATTTTGTGCAGACAACAGAAATTTTATATTGTGCTACTATAATCAAATCGACAAAATATTAAGGAAGAATGTTGCCGTTAAATAGCTGGGATTATGTGAATTTAGTCATGAATTTACTAAAAAATTGTTTGTTTTGGGGTTGAAAAATGGACGAAAAATTGATTGAAATTGAATGCTTGGTTGAGGATGTTGTGTATCAAAACCAAGACAGCGGCTTTGCTGTTTTGCAGGTTGCTTCGGATGGCGTTTCTTTTGTTGCGGTTGGAGAGCTTTTTGGGCTTGAAGAGGGCGAAAATTTGATGGCGCGGGGATTTTATGTTGATCATTCGGTTTATGGGCGTCAATTTAAGGTTAAATTTTTCAAAAGAGCGCTTCCAACAACTCAAAGAGCAATCAAAAAATTTTTGTCATCCGGCGCTTTGAAGGGGATTGGGCCTGTTTTGGCGGGACGAATTGTTGATTGTTTTGGCGAAAAGACCCTGGAGATCATCCAGCAGGATCCGGATTCGCTTTCCCAAGTTAAAGGGATATCTCCCGCTAAAATAGAAAAAGTTAAGGATGAATTTTCAAAGCTTTTTGCAATGAGAAAATTAATGGAATTTGTTGAAAATTTTGGATTGAAATCCAATATAAGCTTTAAAATTTGGAATAAGTTTGGAATTTTTTCACTGGAAACTATTAAAAGCAACCCATACCAAATGTGCTGTGAAGAAATCGGAATATCCTTTTTTGCTGCAGATAGCATTGCTCAAAAAGTTAAACCACAGCAAAACCAAAGCAACAGGATTTCTTGTGCGGTTGAATATATTTTGCGCTATAACGCTCGAGAAAATGGGCATACATGCGTCCCGAGGCCGAGCATTTTGCCGGTTGCATGCAAATTGCTTGATGTTTCTGGAGACTGTTTGGAAGTTGAGATTGACAAAATGCTTGACAGGGGCCGGATTTGCAGTTATAATATGGGAAAGCAGATGCTGTTTTTGCCTTCATACTATATGGCTGAGCAGTATATATCCCAAAGAATTTGCGATCTTGTCGATTTAAAAGAAGATTTTCAGCCTGAAGTTGTTGACGCGCTGATTGATCTTGAAGAAAAACGGCTTGGAATTTGTTTTGTTAAGATGCAAAAAAATGCGATTAGGGAGGCGATTTTTAACCATATTTTCGTTTTGAGCGGCGGGCCTGGAACTGGAAAGACAACAATTTTAAACGCGATTATATCAATCCTTGAGCAAAGGGGGCTTGAGGTCGCTGTTTGCGCGCCGACGGGAAGAGCTGCAAAACGCCTAACTAAAATGACTGGCAAAGAAGCCTTAACCATACACAGAATGCTTGGAGTTCAAAAAGTTGGGAAGGACAAGCTTGAATTTGTTCATAATGAAAAAAACCTTTTAAAATGTGATGTTGTGATAATTGACGAAATGTCTATGGTTGACAGCCTTTTATTTTGTGATATTTTCAAGGCGACGCGGCTTGATTGCAAATTTATCTTGACTGGGGACTATCACCAGTTGCCCTCGGTTGCTGCGGGAAATGTTTTAAAGAGTTTGATTTCGAGCGAGCGGGTTCCAAATGTTGAGCTTAAGGAAATATTTCGTCAATCTGCGCAAAGTTTGATTGTGACAAATGCGCATTTGATAATAAATGACCAACTTCCGGATTTGAGCAGGAAGGATTCTGATTTCTTTTTTTTGGAGAGGAAAACTCCCCAAAGCGTTGCTAAAACGATTGTTGATTTGCTGGCATTTCGGCTGCCTCGCTCATATGGATATGACTTTGCACAGGACATACAAGTCATTTGTCCGTCCAAAAAGGGCCTGGTTGGAACGGTCAATTTAAATAATGAAATACAAAAAGTGGTTAATCCGAAAAAGTCTTCCAGAGCGCAGTTTGCTTTCGGTCTATACACATTTCGTGAAGGGGATAAGATTATGCAAATCAGGAATAATTATGACATAGATTGGGAGGATGGGAGCGAGAAGGGAAATGGAATATTCAATGGCGATATAGGAATTATCACTAAAATCAACATGATAAACAGGACATTTTTTGTTGATTTTGACGGAAAAATTGCGCAATACACTTTTGACATGGCAAAAGAAATCGAGCTAGCGTATGCAATAACCGTTCATAAAAGCCAGGGAAACGAGTTTAGATGTGTTATAATTCCCGTTTTGAACAAAAGCACAGAGTTTTACAACCGAAATTTGATATACACCGCGATCACAAGGGCTCGGGAAAATTTGATTTTGGTTGGACTTGCTCAAACTGTTGCTCAAATGTCGCGTCAAATCAGCGTTAACTATAGATATACTGGGCTTAGGGAATTTATTGCAAAAAATGTTTGACGGGGGAGGATGAAAATTGTTTAAAGAAAACATTTATTTTTGTCCATATTGCGGCATTAAGACTAATAATGATGTATGTTGTGAGATATGTTCGAATGAGTTGAAAAAATTTGTGAATAAAAATATAGGATCGACCGAATTTTGCGATGCATTCACTGCGCCTTTTGTGTATGACGATATTGTTAGAGATGCTGTTCATAATTTTAAGTTTGAAAAACGTCGAAATTATTGTGAAAGTTTTGGATATTTTATGGCCAGTTGCGATTTATTTTATTCGGATATGATAATTTCTGTTCCGTCTTTTAATAACAAGAAAAAATATAACACATCCGATTTGCTTGCAAAATATATGTCTAAAGTGTTAAATATTAGATATCAGCGTCATGCGGTCAGCAAGATTAGAGACACTAAATTTCAACATGAATGTGATTTTTCAAAAAGGCTTTCCAATTTGAATGATTGTTTTTCTGCAAGTCCCAAAAAGCTGAATAATTTGAATATATTAATTTGTGATGATATAATCACCAGTGGATCAACAATTGATGAGGTGGCTAAGGCGTGTAAAAAATCTGGAGCAAAAAATGTTTATGCTGTTGCTTTTGCGGTTTCGAATGGAGCGTTTGCCGAGTGCTATTCTGGGGGCAAAAATTGGGATGTTAAATTTTAAAAATAAGTTGGTTTAATATAAAAAATTTTCATTTTTTTTGCATATAATACTCTTAATGATATTTTTATCGATTTAAGAGGTGTTTATATGTCAAAATTTGATATTGGAATCGATTTAGGGACAACTAATGTTAAAATTTTTGTTAAAGATAGAGGCGTTGTTTTGAGCGAGCCATCTGTTGTTGCAATTAAAAAAAAGACTGGAAAATTGTTTGAAATTGGCGAAAAAGCCTATGAAATGATTGGGAAAACGCCCGAATCGATCATCATTAAACACCCGGTTTGCATGGGCGTGATAGTTGATCATGAATTAAACAGATTGATGATAAAAAAGCTTTTATCTCGAGTTTTAAAGAAATCAATCAAAAAATCTCGAGTATGTATATGTTTTCATGGCTTAATGACAGATGTTCAAATTAAAGCTTTGGCGGAAACTGCGCTCTCATCTGGATGTGGAAAGGTTTTTTTGATTGAAGAGTCTGTTGCTTCGGGGATTGGAGCGGGCATAGACATTTTAAGAACAAATGGCGTTATGGTTGTCAATATCGGCGGAGGGACAACCGACATCAGCCTGTTGACGTTTAGTGGAGTTGTTGTTAGCAGGTCGATTAAAGCCGGCGGGCAAAATATAGATGGCGTCATTCTAAAAAATATTGCTAATTGTCATAATTTATTAATTGGGATGAAAACTGCGGAAAGAGCGAAAATAAAAATCGCAACTGTTAAATTGCCGAATAATTCTGTAAAATATAAACTGAGCGGGAAAGATATAGCTACTGGTTTGCCGAAGAGCGTCGTTATTACTCAATGTGATATTTTCGATCAATTGAAAGAGTCGATAGAGTTCATAGTAGAAAACATTAAGGAGGCTGTTGGAGAGGCTCCGCCCGAAATTGCTGCCGATATATATGAAAATGGGATTTTGCTCACGGGCGGGGGAAGCTTAATTGACGGGCTTCCTGAGCTGGTTTCAGAAAAAATTGGCGTTAAAGTGCGCTTGGCAGACAGGCCCACGGATTGCGTTATAAATGGCGTCGGAAAGTCTTTTGACATGATCGACAATTTTAACTTGGATTTTGTCAGGTCTATTGTTTAATATGCACATATTTTGCGTTTTTGTGACAAAAGGCGCTAATTTACAGTCTGTAATATGAGGTATACAATTTGTATTTTGGGGTTAGGTTAGATTTGTCCCCTCAATCGCTCCTTTTTAAAATATGCGACTTTTTGATTAAAAACCGTCTCTTTCAAGCCGCCCTCAATCGCGTTTCCAAAAAACCATGCGGGGAGCTAATTCAGCCGCCGCCGTCTCACAACGGACTGTAATATTCAACTTTTCTCAAGGGCAAGTTTAAGTTGAAAGCGTCCGTGAGAAGTGGTAGGCTGGCGGGATTGAGCCGCCCGTTCATAAACCTTGCTCAAGGGCAAGTTTAAGTTGAAAGCGTCCGTGAGAAGTGGTAGGTTGGCGGGATTGAGGGGTTGCCGCCTGGGCAAGACTGCTAAAGCTAAAAAAAATTTTGCAAAAGGGGTTGACAAAACAATGCAAATGTGCTACAATTAAGAACCAGGAGTTGGGATCTAGGAACCTCCAGCGCCAGCTCTGTAACCAGTAATACTTCCGCCGTTTATTGTTACATTGTATATCGCCCCTCCTTTGACACTTTACGTGTTTCGAAGGAGGGGCGCGCCTATGTAGCTTTGCTTAAAAAAACCTTATTCAAACAAAAGTTCCTTTGAAAGCGTCCGTGATAGGTGGTAGTTAAGCGTCCTTAGGGGGCAACGCAGACTCCCCAGGGGGGCCCTAAAAAAACGACCCCAAGCGGGAAAGGAAGCTTACTTCGTCCGCCTGGAACTAGAATTTGAGCACAAAATCATCCATAAAAATCGTCAATCATTTTTTGAAAAAAATCCGCTTTTTCTTTGCAGTACTTACAATTTGCGTCAGAACCTCTCCAAAGCCACATAGTTTCAGCAACTCTGTATGCCATACAGATAGTTTTTAATTTGGCTTCCTGGCCAAACCCTCTATCCAAAGCCTCTTTAGCTTTGGCACAAGCAAGTTTAACCTGATCCCAAGCGTTACCCAGGGATAAGAGGAAATCCACATAGGCTAAAGCATCAGACTGAAAATTTTCTTTCCAAATAGGCAATTCTGTATTCAAAAGATCGAATAATCCTAGGATTTTGTTGTCGTCAGAGCCGTATTCACATAAAGTCAAGAAGACGTTTCCGGTAATCCGTAGCTGGCTGGATGTGTCAAGCTCATGGTTTAAAAAATTGAATTCCTCTTCGACATCATACATCGATAAAAAAAAGTTTTTAAGGTTGTTGATTCTTTCGTCGGTTTGAGAGTTGAGTTCGATGTCGACGCGGTAACTATTGTTTTCGAAAAAGTTGTATATTTTCATTACGACTTCGTAGATATATTTTAAATTCGCGTAGATGTTGCTGAGCGCATCCTTATACTTGTTCATTTCTGTTTTAGTAATATCTATAAGGAGCGCTCGTTCATTTTTGGTTTTTTCAGTGGCGTAGTTCTGTTTTGCGGCGGATTCCGCTGACGATGCTGAACCGCTTGGTGTAAATGCGTCAATAATATATCCTACCAATGTACTCCCCGATGATCCACTGGTTGCTGCTGGGGAATTATATGCGTCGTAGAAATGCTGCACGTATGTGTTTGTTCGATTTTGGATATATTCGTACGAGGAAGAGAGGTCCGTATTACAATTTTTGATTTTTTTGTGAGTCGAATCTAAGATATCACTAGTCACAGACAGAACTAAATCCTTGATTTCCATTGCATCTTTAATGAATTGTTGATCTTCTTCGGTCATTATGTTTGTTACGTAGCTTGAGTAGGCATTGACAGCGGCAGCGCAGGCTTGAAGGGCAGTGTAGACGCCGGTATTATTGACGGGCTGGGCTTGGGGGGCGTCATAAGCAGTAAGGTATGCGTCTTTCAAAATTTGATCAATATCTGCGGGCTGCCAAGAGTCAGGTTCACCAGTCTCTGAGACAAATACCTCTTTAGTGTACGCTTTGTAGCTATAATAAATTGCAGTCCCTGACAAAGTCGCCAAAGGTGAAATAGCTAAACTCACCGTCAAAATCATTGAAGCTATTGCTTTTTTCACTTTAATTCGCATTTAGATCTACCTCCTCACAAATTTAATAAAACATTAACATGATTGAAACGAGATATGTTTTTTAGGAATTGTCACAGTGAAAGTTAGTTGGGGTTGGTTTTTTAACTAAGCTCAAGCTGCGCCATAAATCTCACCCACACACACCCTAAAAGCAGCAAACGCCAGCATATTCAGACAAAAGAGCAGAACTATAAGCTCGACTAGAGCATTTTAGCAAGTTTGCCACACGTTTGTCAATCCATTTTTATAAAAAAGACAATTCATTTTCCAAAATTAATCAACAAACTTTCACAATGTGCACTTCATTATACAACACTTTGGCAAAAAAGTCAAGCGTTGTTTAATTTAAATTCAAAACCTTTAAAATCACACCGGGCATATTATAATGACGCCAACCTACCGCTTCTCACGGACGCTTTCAAAGGGACTTGAGCTTGAGGGAGGTTGAATATTACGGTCAGTTGTGAGACGGAGGCGGTTTAATCGGCGCTTGCATGTTTTTTTTAGGCGTAGTTGAGGACGGCTTGAAAGAGACGGTTTTTAATCAAAGAGTCGGATATTTTAAGCAGGGGCGATTGAGGGGACAAATATAACCCAGAAAAATAATACATATATCGTTTTTTATACTACTTGACATAAATTGTAAATATACATAATTAAAGAATTTTGTAAACTTATGCTGTTGATTTTTAAGTGATAAAATAATATAATTATAGGTGTGTGAAAAATTTTTTAAAAGGAGAATGAATCAGGATATGAACGAATTTGAAATTCAAGAATGCAAAATTAAAATATCGGAATATAAACCATTAATTGATAAATTAAATAATTCATTAAACATTAGTTCACTTCAAAAACAGGTTGAAAAATTTGAAAATCAAGCGGCTGAGCCAAACTTTTGGGAGGATATGGATAATGCTCAAAAAATTATGCAAAAAAGCAACCATTTGAAAAGCAAAATCAGCAAATTTAAACATCTTTCAAATATGGCGGAAGACTGTGAAACCATGATTGAAATGCTCATTGAAGAAAATGACGATTCTTTGGCAGATGAGCTCGAAAAAACCTTGAAAGAAGTTGAACGGGAAATTAAAGAGCAGACCCTTCAAACCCTGCTCAGCGGCGAATATGACTCAAAAAATGCAATCATAACGCTGCATGCAGGCGCTGGCGGAACTGAGGCCATGGACTGGGTTGAAATGCTGTTTAGAATGTATTCCAGATGGGCTGAACGCCACAATTTCAAGACAAAAACGCTTGATTATATCGCGGGAGACGAGGCGGGAATTAAAAGCATATCCATCCTGATTGAAGGCCAAAATGCATATGGATATTTAAAATCCGAATCCGGGGTCCACAGGCTTGTTCGAGTTTCTCCATTTGACGCTTCCGGCAGGCGCCACACATCCTTCGCTTCAGCAGAGGTTTTGCCTGAAATAGACGAAACAATCGACATTGAGATTCGCGATGAAGACATAAAAATGGATGTTTTTAGATCTAGCGGAGCAGGCGGCCAACACGTCAACAAAACTTCCTCAGCAGTCAGATTAACCCACATTCCAACCGGAATAGTGACATCCTGCCAAAATGAACGCAGTCAACTTCAAAATAGGACAACCGCCATGAAAATGTTAAAATCCAAGCTGATCGAAATCAAGGAAAGAGAACATCTGGAAAAAATTGAGGACATTAAGGGAGACCAAAAAGAAATCGCTTGGGGCTCACAAATCCGGTCGTATGTTTTTATGCCATACACGCTTGTTAAAGACCACAGAACGAATTTTGAAAATGGGAACATATCCGCTGTTATGGACGGTGACCTCGACGATTTTATTAACGCATATTTATCGCAGCAGGCCCAAAAAAACCTAGACAAATAGGCTTTTTAGATATTCATATAGCTCAACAACAGCAAACCTGACCTCGGACTTGCTTCCGGTTTTAATAAGCTCCTGTTGCTCGCTGTTTAAAACGTCCTCCAGCTTCTCCCCAGAAGTTGCATCCGCCGCAGGAACACACAAAGACGGAACCAGGACACACCACCAATTGTGTCCCTGGGCCTTTCCTATTTTTAGCCTCAAAGCGTCATACATTCCCGCAGGAATCGAAAAATCGCCATATTCCCGGGTGTTAAAATACATGTTAACTATTTCAGGTTGAACGTCATAGTCATATCCGGCCTTTTCAATGGCGCTTTTAGCAACTTTTTCAACATTTTGCAGCTGGTCCTCAACCTGATTTTTGGCCATTTCCAGGTCATTTTTTGAGTCGTCAAAATTAAAGCTTTGCAAAACCTCGTCTCGAACCTTTAGCTTTAAATTTTGGTCTTCTTCCGAATCTGAATTAGCCAATATGTGTAGTCTGAATATGTGATTTCCCATGTCCTCGCTTTGGCAAATGACATTAGAAAAACAACACACAACCGCAACAATAAGCCCAATAAATAAAGAAATTTCGATATAACTGATTTTTACCCCATTTAATCTAATATTTCTCATACAGCACAAAACCACCTTTAACTAGCTTTTGAGGTGATGGTTGGCAAATTTTTCAATTTTTATTCAAGCAAGTCATATTTTTCTATCGGACAACAAGCAAAGCTTAAACATCCTTCTTTTTCAAATTCAATTTGCGATTTACTTAAACTTTCTTCATCCTCATATATCCCAAAAACAGCCGACCCTGAGCCTGTCATGAGGCTTGCCATCGCCCCTCGCCCAAGCATTTTTTCTTTTACTATTTGTATAATATCAAGATTCAGCGCATCTTCAAAATCATTAAACAGCCCCAAGCAAAGCCGCTTTAAATCGCCATTTTTAAGGGGTTGAATCAAAAAATCAGCGCTTTTGAAATCATGTTTTTGGAGCTTGTCAATTTCAGCATAGGCCGCCGCGGTTGATATGCCAATATCAGGTTTGACAATCAGTATTTTGCAACCAGAAAGCGAAGGAAGCTTGCTCAAGACATTCCCAACGCCCTCAGCAAGCGCCGCTCCGCCGCATATTAAAAAAGCAACATCCGCGCCAACCTTTGCTCCTATTTTACAGAGAGTATATTCATCAGCGCCAGTAGAATACAGTCGGTTTAACCCGCGAATAACAGCCGCCGCATCCGCACTTCCCCCGCCAAGCCCAGCCTGAGAGGGGATGCTTTTTTTTATGAATATATGAGCCCCGCCATCTATTTTCAAAAATTCAAAAAAAGCTCTTGCCGCTTTAACCGCGATGTTTTCCTCGCCGCTTGGGACAACATCCTTGTCGATATCGCAAACTATATTTTCAGACTTTTTTAAAATAATTTCGTCATAGAGGGATATTGTTTGCATTATAGAGCTTAAATTATGATATCCATCACTTCTTACGTTGCCAACGGCAAGCGCCAAATTAATTTTAGCATACGCTTTTAAAAACAACTCTTTCATTTTTTCCTCACCATTTAAGATAAAAATTGTCTTGCATTATACCACATATTTTCGCAATTTTCAAGCGTCTCAAGCAAAAATAACTAATTGTATAATTTTATTGGATTAGATTTGTCCCCTTAAAACTCTCTTTGGAAAAGTTTGATTCTTTGTCAAAAATTTTCAACAAATTCAAACATGCTTGGTCGCATTCTAAAAAACAATGCAAAAGTTGGCTAAGCGCTGCCGGCTCACAACCAACTGTAATATTAAACCCCACTCAAGGACAAGTTCAGTTGAAAGCGTCCTTAACAAGTGGTAGGTAAACGTCCTCGAGGGTTGAGCTTGTCACGCTTTTTGACCTTGGCTTGTTAATCGCGCTTTAAAAAGAACTTCGGCACTTTAAATCAGGTTCAATTGCATGGCTGATGGTGGGCAGGCGGCGGTTTGATTGGTTTTATGGATGGTTTTTTAGAATGAATTTGAGGATTGTTTGATATGGAAGGATTTTTTTGATTAAATTTTGATATTTTTAAGAAAAAGCAATTAAGGGGACAAATATAACCCAAATTCATAAAATTTTTATTTGAAATTTTATTTAATATGGTGTATGATATGAGTATGAAGTTTTTTTAATTGATTTTTTGAAAGAGGGGGATATGCTTGGATGTTTTAAATAGTAAAAAAATACAAGATGGAGTTTATTTTCACAGTATTATTGATGAAAAATTTAAATTTAACAGAATTTCGGTCAATTTCGTTGTCAAGATGGATGGAAAAACGGCTTCTCTGAATGCTTTGCTTTCTTTTTTGCTGAGAAAGCGCTGCATGCAGTATCCAAATATGCTGGATTTGGGGAAAAAATTGCAGGAGCTATATGGAGCTTCTCTGTTTAATGAGTGTCGGAAAATTGGAGATAATCATTTGATTAGTTTCGGAATTATTTCGCTGGATGATCAATTTGCCATAGATGGCGAAAATTTAAATCATCAGGCTTCGAGACTTTTGGCTTCAATAGTTTTTGAGCCGCTCATTCGGGACGGAAAATTTGTTGAGGAAGACGTTGAGATTGAAAAGCAAAATTTGATTGAGCTTGTCAACAGCCAGTATAATGACAAAAGAACATATTCTTTTAATCAAGCAGTCTACACTTTGTTTGATGGACAAGGTTATGGATGCAATCAATATGGCGACGTTGAATCCATTAAACAAATCGAAAATTGTGGTGTTATTGAAGAATATATGAAAATGTTGCGCTCGGCTGAAGTTCACATAATGTTTACTGGAAGGCGGAATTTTTCAGACTGTTTTAATGTTTTTAAGAAAAAGTATGATTTAATTGATCGCGGTGATATTTATAAATCAAACAATCAAAAGTATATTAAGCAAGGAGAATTAAAATCTAGGCTTGAAAAAGACCAGGTTTTGCAGTCTAAACTTGTCATGTGTTTTGCAAGCTCGGTTGAATATGACTCAAAGTTTAATAATGTGATTTGGGTGATGACTGCGCTTTTGGGTGGGACTCCAACTTCCAAATTGTTTGTTAATGTTCGTGAAAAATTAAGTTTGTGTTATTATTGTTCTGCGCAATTTGATCCCGCAAAAGGGCTAATATTCATCGAGTCTGGGGTTGAAAATGAAAACATTCAAAAGGCAAAGACTGCAATTTTGGAGCAGTTTGACGACATTAAAAACGGAAAATTCACGCAGGATGAGCTTTTTAAAGTTGTTTTGGCGCTTGAAAATGTCCTAAAGGCCGTTGGCGACAGCGCTGGAGCAATCCAGAGCTACTATTTGTCTCAGATTTGTCGAGGGAAAATAGAGTCGCCTGACAAAAAAATCGAGAGTATAAAAAGCATAACAAAGCAGGATATTGTTGAAGTTGCTAATTTATTTTCCATTATTATGGATTATACATTGACGTCGGAGGGTTAGGATATGCAAAAAAATATTATCAAAGACGATATTTTAAAAGAGAGTTATATAAAATTAAAACATAAGACCGGCTTGACGATTTTATTATACCCTATGGAAGGATATTCGACTGCAACTGCAATTTTTGCGACCAGATATGGCTCAATAGATCGGACATTTAAAAAGAAAACAGACCGCGAATTCACGACTGTTCCGGACGGAATTGCTCACTATTTAGAGCATAAGCTTTTTGAAAATTCGAATGGAGTTGACACATTTGAACTTTTTTCGAAAACCGGAGCAAGTGTTAACGCTTTCACATCGCATGATAAAACAGCATACCACTTTTCGTGCACAAATAATTTCAATGAATCTTTAAAAATTTTATTAAATTTTGTGCAGGATCCATATTTTACGGATGAGACGGTTCAAAAAGAGCAAGGAATAATCGGTCAGGAGATAAAGATGTATGAAGATGATCCAAATTGGAGAGTTTTTCTGAATTGTCTTGAAAATATGTATCACAATCACGCGATACGGGTGAATATTGCCGGGACTGTTGAGTCGATTGCCAAAATAAACAAGGATATATTATATGAATGCTATAAAACATTTTATAATATGAATAATATGGTTTTGATAATATCAGGTTTTTTCGACGTGGATCAAGCGATTGAAATTATTGAATCTGAAATTAAAGACAGCGTTCCGGTTGAAATTGAGAGAAAAGTCGAATATGAGCCGCAAAATGTTGTCAAGCCTTCTGTTAGGATTGCTCTTGCTGTTTCCAAGCCGCAATTTTGCATAGGCTATAAGCTGGCGCCGCTTGCAGGAATTGAAATGTTGAAGGCGAAATTTGAGTTTCAGGTTGCTTGCGAATTGCTGGTTGGAGAAGGCTCGGATTTATATAAAGAGTTTTACGACAGCGGGCTTGTTTCGGGCGGAAATGTCGATTATGAGGTTCTTTGTGGAAATGGATATTTTTCACTTTGCTTCACTGGCGAGTCCTCCGATCCCGAGAAGGTTTTAAGTAAGATTAATTTCGAGATAGACCGCAAGCTTAAGTCTGGCTTTTCGGATGAAGATTTTCGGGCTGTTAAAAATGCTGCATACGGATATTGTATGAATTTTTCTAATTCGCCAAAAAATCTTTCACTATGTATGTTAAATGCCTTTATTGAAGGATATGATTTATATGATAACATAAATATAGTCAGAAATTTAAAGCTTGATGACGTTGAAAGCAGGTTGAGGTCTATAGACATTGGCAATTCAACCCTTTCAGTTGTCGATCCGATTTGAATATATTCATTTTGACTTGAAAATTTATTCCATATGGTCGACAGAGGTTGGCTGTGTGGTTTTTTTATATTAAATTAGTAATATGTGTTTTATTAATAAAAAGTTTACAAATAAAATAATTTTTTATAGTGAAATGTTTATATTTTTATGGTATAATATAGATATTAATAAGTATAAATTAACAAAGATAAAGGAGAAAAAACACATATGTCACGAAAATTTTTTAAAAGATTCATATCTATTTTCACAATAGCCACGATTATTTTCAGTGGGTTTGGGAAAGCTTTTGCTGGGCCGAAAGGTCTGGACAGTGCTGAAAATATTACAACCAGTAGCGGTGAAATTAAGTGGAGTCAATTTTTTATTTCTAGATTACAAAATGTAGAACAGTATCAAAATGAGTTTCGCGAGGTTAAACCCAGAGAGAGTTTTAGCCCTAAAAGGCTGGTTAAATACTATGATAGCGAGGATAGGTGGATTGAGAATGAGGTGATTGATGAGCGGCAACAATATGATAAAATTTTGGAAACGTTGCAAAATATTGAATCCGAAGCTTTGAATCGGAAGGTTTCTTTAAATGAATTGTCGAATATATCTGAAAAGGATCAGATAAAAGTTGTGCGGGGAATATATGAATGGATTGTTAAAAATATTAATTATTGTGATAGGTCAATGTTGAAAAATAGAAAAACAAATGGCAACAAACGTTCAGATCAGGATGCCATAGCCACGTTTTACAGTAAAAAAGCTGTTTGCGAAGGAATAACAAATTTAACTGTTATGCTGGCAAGACTTGCAGGAATAAAGGCTGTTACATTGATTTCACTTGGAGATGAGGGTGGACTATCACACGTTTTTCCTGCTGTTTATTTGAATGATAATAAATCCGAAGGCCGCGAAGGTTGGGTTATTTTTGATCCGACATGGGCGATATCGGATTTTAATTATTTTCGATTAAATTGTATTAATATGAATTGTGATGATTTTTTAAAAATATTTGATGTTAATGCTAACTGCAAGTGGGATACAGGATTAATTTTAAACAATGACAAGAATATTAAATGGGATTTTAAAATTTTAAACTCGCTAAAATATATTTTTGATGCGTATAATTTTGGGCATAGAAATATATTTTCTGGATCAAACAAATATTTTGGCGAATTAGCAGATGATGAAAATGAAGGTATATCTCTAAAAAAAATACTAGATGTTGTTTCGCTTAAAAGTGATGATAAAGACGTTGTTAAAGAAGTTTCCAAATATTTGAGTGAATATGAGGTAAATGTTGAAGAATTGAAAAAAGTCAATGTTTTTGATATTGAGCATGTAAATAAGAAAATTAGCGATGCAATTAATAATTATTTAGAAGAAATTAACAGCAAATATGAAAAATTAGAAAAAGATGGATATAATGGATCAACACCTAAAATTTCTTGTTTTAACATTGTTAAAAATACTATGAACAATGATAATTCAACTAGAGATATATATGTTAATTATAATTTAGATTTAAAACATATATCTACTAAAAAGTTTTTTTTAGAATTTGCAAGAAAAAATATGAATATATCAAATAAAAATCAAAAAATCGAATTTAACAGTGAATTCAAAAATTTTCTTCAGAGTAAAATAGAGAAAAATTTTCCGGCGTGTTATTTCGAAAAGCTTGCTTTTGAAGATTCTAATTTGAAGTTGTTGCGAATGGGAGATCACACCATTGAATATGTGGGTAATTCTCCTGTGGAATATTTTTTAGAAAAAGGAAAATATTTAGATTTTTTTGCAAATATTTCAGGATATGAAGAAAATGCCAGATTAGATATAAAACATTCATTGAATAACAATATTGTTAATCAGATTAAATATCTTAATTACAGTATGCAAGAATATATTGATAATGATAAAAAAAGCGAAAATAAGAAAATGTTGGGTAAAAAGCGCAAATTTCCAGATTATTATGAAAATTTGCGCAAACGAAAGGCAAAGAAAAACTGCATAAATCGTTTGATGAGCCAGAATTTGAAGGATTACGATAGTTTGAATTCGTTTTTTAAGCAGACAAGCAAAGGCATTGTTTTAAAGAATAAAGATGATTTCCAGCTTCCGTTTTTGTTCGCTAAAGAAGGCTTTGAATTTTCCGATATTTTTCCATATGAATTTGGACCAATCAAGCTTGAGGGGAAATGGAAGATAGATTTTTCTGGTTCTGACGTTGAAGTTTTGAAAAAATTAGACTTTACTAATTGTAATACATATGAAAAGGAGGGTGAACGCATATATGAAAAAGCTGAAAATGGAGCTAAAAAATTGGTTTTTGAGTTTAAAAAAGCCTGAAATTTAAAATCTCAAATTATTGATTTTAGACATATTTTTTAGTTAAATTGGTAATATTGCACAAATTTTGTCTGTAAATACATGAAAATTTCTACGTGACACAAGTGAAATGTTTATAATATATTGTTGAATAATTGGCATTTTCGATATATAATAGGACAATAAGAGGTGTTTAATATGATTAAGTTGAAAATTAATTGTTTATTTGAAAAAATTTTTTCTGTTTTTATTACTTTATCTGTTGTGGTTTCAGTGATTTTGGCGGGTGGATTTGGCGTTTTTGCGTTGGACGAGGATATGGTTGAGGCTGAAATTCAGTACGGTTTGTGGTATATAAGCCAGTTGCCTGAGCCGTCTTCGGAATTTGGCAAGAACAAGCCAAGTGAAGATGAAATTAAGTCCATTACAAAGAGTCGTTATTTTGATGAAGAAGGCAATTGTCATGATGATTCGATTGATTCGAAAAAAGTTTATGATGACATAAAAGTTAAGGTTGATGAGCTGATATTGGGCAAAAAAACCTGTCTTGATAAAGCAAAGGCGATCTATGAATGGATTTTTAAAAATGTGACATATGATGAAAAAGGCCAGTTTCAGGGCGGAAATCGGGATGCGATCGGAGTTTTTCATTCGAAACGAGCGATTTGCTTTGGATATGCTAATTTAGCTAGTTTGATGATGAGATTTGCTGATATTCCTTGCTTGACCGCAACATCGCATGATGGGTTGCATTCGTGGAATGTTGTCTATTTAAATGATGAGAAAAATAATCGACAAGGATACACAATTTTTGACTCGTGTTGGGCATCTTGCGATCTATATAATAGTGTCTCTCAAGATCCGCTAAAGCCTAAGACTGCTGTTTGTGGCGATGATGACTTGAAAAAAGCTGAGTATATCAGCACGCTAAATTTTCCGGCGCTGGATGAAACTTTGTCTTTTGAAGCTGCAAATCGCGAGATCATGGCCTGGCCGCATCACAAAATGGGCGCTGTTAGATTGGGCGTTATGGCTGATGTTGAGGACTTTGATTATGTGGTTAAAAAGAATGGCGTGGAAATTATGATGCATAATAGAGCAAAATGGCCGACATTTGAGGAAGAGCAAAAGATGACGGATGATGAACTGGAAAAAATGAAGGAAGAGGAAGAGCCATATTTGACGCTAAATGGTTGGAAAGAGTATGATAATAATATTATAATATCTGATGATATTTTGCCTGTTAAATTGCCTGTTTTATTAAGACATTATGATATTTTTGATGCTAAAAAAGTTGTTGTTAGCGGGAGCGCAAGAGTTATTTTTCCTGATGCTAGCGATACTTGGCCCCAGCCAGTTGGAAAGAATTTTGTTGGATTGTTCCCTTGTTGGAGAGACCTGCCGGTTAGGGAAAAATTGGTTGAGATGAAGGGAAAATTCGACTTTAGCGGTTCTGAAGTTTATGAATTTAGTGGGGAAAAGTTGGTTGAAAAAGCCGATCATAGCAAGATTATTTTTGACTTTACTAAATATGATGATTTGAGTGATGTTGAAAAAGATTGGGAGAATGCGAATGAAGACTTGCTGCAAATTCATGAAAAATTAGGTCAATATCTTGAAAAATCGGGGAAAATTAAGAATTTAAAGGATATTTTGGAGGAAAGGGAGCAAAGTGGCGAGGGAACATATCATATTTTTCTGAAGCTTCATAAATCGCCCAAATTATTGGATAAAATTGAAACTAATGAAAAAAATCAAGATAATAAATATATTAATGTTTTACAGGACAAATATCATACACTAGAGAAAAAAATAGATGGTCTAAAAAATAAATATAATGAGCTTTTAATAAAGCATGAGTTGATTTAAATCCATTAATTTGAAATTTTATGAACTTGTGTCAAATATTTTTTATTAAATTTGGGCGTTACTTTTTTGGCGTTCAAATTTTTTCATTTTTTGTTTCCCAAAATCAAAAAAGTATGCTATAATGATTTGGACGTTTGAAAAAGCGAGTTTACTATTGAATTTTAGAGGGTGTTATGGTTATGGATTGGGTTGGATTTCCGCACTTGGGGATTGACAGGTTGGACATTTCTTCGCAAATTAAAATTTTTGGCCTTAGTATTCATTGGTATGGAGTGATTATTGCAGTTGGAATGTCACTTGCAATCATATATGCTTATTTTGCTGCAAAAAAATTTGGAATTAACAGAAATAATATGATTGATGTCATAATTATTGGAATAATTTGCGGGATATTTGGAGCCAGACTATATTATGTTATTTTCAGCCTAGACTCTTTTTCTGGAAACTGGTTGAAAATTTTCGATTTAAGGACGGGGGGACTCGCGATATATGGTGGAATAATTTTTGCTTTTTTGGGCGGATTTTTCGGCTGCAGATGGAGAAAAGTTAAATTTCTGCCAATGGCGGATGTTGCGGCAATTGGCTTTTTGCTTGGTCAGGGGATTGGAAGATGGGGAAATTTTGTCAATATTGAGGCCTATGGCACTCACACAGACCTCCCCTGGGGAATGACCAGCAGCGCCATACCTCTAGACATTCAGCCGGTCCATCCGACGTTTTTGTATGAGTCGGTTTGGTGCATTTTGGGATTTATTGCTTTCAACTTTTTTCTAAAATATCGAAAATTTGATGGCCAAATCATATTAATGTATATGGCGTGGTATGGATTTGAGCGATTTTTTGTTGAAGGACTTCGAACGGACAGTTTGTGGCTTATTCCGGATGTCATCAGAGTTTCGCAGCTGATATCGCTCATTTTGGTCGTTTTTGCGGTTTTTGCATTATTATATATGTTTTTGGTATACCTTAAAAAGCATCCCGACAAAGAGTGTTTATATGTTAAAACTGTGGAATTCGAAAAAAGTTGTCTGAAAGAAAAATAAAATTTAAAGAGAGGGATATATATGGCACAATTGATTGATGGTAGATTTATTTCTGATAAAATTAAAAATAATGTCAAAATTGAGGTTGAAAATTTGAAAAAATCCGGAATTGGCGTTTGTCTGGCGGTTGTTTTGGTTGGAAATGATCCGGCGTCTAGAATTTATGTTAAAAATAAAAGAATAGCGTGTGAAAAAGTCGGCATAGTATCCAAAGAAATTGTTCTTGACGAAAAAATATCAGAAAGCGAATTATTATGTATAATCAGCAATTTAAACAGAGATAGCAAAATAAATGGGATATTGGTTCAACTTCCTTTGCCAAAACATTTAAATGAGACTAAAGTCATAAATTATATAGATCCTCTCAAAGACGTTGACGCATTTTGTCCGATTAATGTTGGAAAAATAATGATCGGGAAATATGATTTTTTGCCATGCACTCCGGCCGGGGTTTTGGACTTGATTGATTCGACAGGGGTTAGTGTGTGTGGCAAAAACTGCGTTGTCATCGGGCGAAGTAACATTGTTGGAAAGCCCATGGCTATGCTTTTGCTACATCGGAGCGGGACAGTAACTGTCTGCCATTCGCGGACTAAAGATCTGAAAACCCACACACAAAACGCAGATATTTTGATCTCGGCAGTTGGGATTTCGAACTTTGTTAAGGTGGACATGGTTAAGCCGGGCGCGATTGTTATTGACGTTGGAATCAATCGAGGGGAAAACGGCAAAATATGCGGAGATGTTGATTTTGAGGGAGTCAAAGAGGTTGTGGGATATATAACCCCTGTTCCTGGCGGCGTTGGACCGATGACAATTGCTAAATTGATGGAAAACGCTTTAAAAGCGGCAAAAATTCAAAATTCAATTTGAATCTTAAAAATATACGATTTGTATTTTAAGTTTAGGTTAGATTTGTCCCCTCAATCGCTCCTGCTTTAAGAATGTGGGTTTTTAAGCGAAAAAACTGCCTCAAATTAACCCGCCCTCAATCGCGTTCCAAAAAACCATGCGGGGAGCCAATTTAAGCGCCGCCCGCTCACAACGGACTGTAATATTAAACCTTGCTTGAGGGCAAGTTTAAGTTGAAAGCGTCCGTGAGAAGTGGTAGTTAAGCGTCCTTGAGGGCGATTGATGGCGTTTGACAAAGCCCACACAAAATTTTTCAAAAAGCGCTTGACTTTTTTGTCGAATTGCTATACAATAAAACTTGTGTTGGGAAAGTTTGTTAATTAATCTTATGGAAAATAAATTGTGTTTTTTTTATCAAAAGGGGTTGACAAGCTTATGGAAGATTTGCTAAAATGCGTTAGCCGAGCCGAGCCGAGCCGAGCCGAGCCGA
>CACZDM010000015.1 GCA_902779915.1 Oscillospiraceae bacterium
TGACGTTACTTAAAAAGCAACAAAAAAATTACTGTCTTAATAAATTAACAAGGGCTGTTAATTGTTTGTCATACTGTTTAATTTTCAAGGTCCAAACCAAGCCACGAGGCTATCCATTTCCCCGCTGCCATATTAGTTTACCACACTATTTTTTGTTTGTCAACACTTTTTTAAAATTTTTTTCACATCAATTCGTGTGACCCATAAAACACATCTCAAAACCGCGCAAAACGCAGCGAATTTCAAGCTGCCCCATAATTCTACAAAATTTTTCAAAGCTTGTCAAGCGTTTTTTCAAAAAAAATTTTTATTCACACGAAAAGTATAAAAAACAACCCTGAGCGGGAAAACCTCTCCTTCCCCGCTCAAAGTCAAAACCCATGCCTGAAATGATCTAATTAAAATTATCCCATCTGCGCTATAATTTTAGCTTATTCGTTTCCAAAAATTCAATGGAATACGTCAGCGTTCCAGCTTGCCTTGTTTCGCCATCCTCGAAATCATCTAACCAGTTCTTACGAACTTTAAGGCTACATCCAACTTGCTTTTTGCCTGCTTGCGAAAATATAACTCGCTCACTCTTCAAAATCTCACCATCAAAATTAAAAGAACTCTTAAACTGCGATGATAAAATATTCTCATACTCTCCACAAACCGTAAGCGAATATCCTTCCGTAATACTTTTGCAATTCATTACACATTCTTTATGCAACCAGCGATATGCACTCCCGTCGTTTGGATCGTCCTCACACCTGACCCATGTATATGTGATGGCTTCCGGGACCTCTAAGACAAACCCCGCGTCTCCGCCAACAAGTTCAGGTACAAATTCACTGTAAAGATTTTTATCATCCTCAAGCGGGATAGAAGAAGCTGGAGCCGAAGAAGTTGGAGCCGAAGAAGTTGGAGCCGAAGAAGTTGGAGCCGAAGAAGTTGGAGCCGAAGAAGTTGGAGCCGAAGAAGTTGGAGCCGAAGAAGCTGAAGCCGAAGAAGTTGGAGCCGAAGAAGCTGGAGCCGAAGAAGCTGGAGCCGAAGAAGCTGGAGCCGAAGAAGTTGGAGCCGAAGAAGCTGGAGCCGAAGAAGTTGGGACGGAATATGCAGAAAATGCCACACCACGAATCATAATAACAACAACCAAAAGACAAGAAACAAATTTTTTCACAAAATCCACACACGCTTTCGCTTTAAATACTCAAAAAGCAGATGTTTGTTGATTAAAATGAACAAAAACATTAAAAGATTTTTTAAGATCACAGGACTATTCTTCCGCGCTCACTGTGTTTCAGTTATTAGTTTTCACTTTATTGTTAAAGCAACTGGCCACCTTCAGGGAGAAGCAGATTGGTCCGTTAATGCAATTTCATACTTAATACCTGCAACTTTTTCATCATCCAGTCCACCGGGGTGATTTGATTGCCAAGTGCTTTCATTGATACTAACCTCCAACGTCGCAGATCCTGTATTGCCTGTATTGGATGAAGTAAACTGAACAGTTTGATCTTTAACATTTGCAGCAGTATCTCCCTCACCTTTAGTTACTGACATAGTAACGGGATCACTCTGGTAGTCCTCTCCCATTGACAATTTTGGCTTTACATTCAAAATTTTACTGCCTAATACGCTTTCGGCATCCAGCTCAATTGATCCTGAATCGATGTAAGTGTTTTCCGAATTCAAACTAAAGGAATCGGGAACAGTGACCGTCCAAGAATAATTCTCTGCAATAGTTACATTTATTGGTGTTTCAATGGAGTCTGTATTTTCATCACTAGCGCATAGATTATTATTGCTATTTATTGCAGAACCTGATTGAGTATTACTATCATCACCAGCTCCATAAACATTCATTGGAGCAAGAGCCAAACTAGCCGCTAGGCTTAAGGATATCAAAACTTTTTTAATTTTACCAAGCATTTTCATAACCTCCTTAAATTATGGGTTAAATAATAAATTTAGTATAATAAAGCCGCTTAAATCAATCTTTTTTACACACAAACACACACTCAAATTTAAGTCTAGACTTAAGGTTATGGAGAGAATATGCTCATGGTTTAACAAATTCACCGCAAAAATTGCTCAAGCAAAGTCCATGCCAAATCATGACACAATCCCCCTTAATTCTCATTATATCTTCGAGTTCGAGTTATTAATTTGTCAAGAGGTTTTTTAAAATTTATTTTGTGGGTTTAAAATTAACGTATGACAATGAGAAAAAACATAAATGCCAAATCCACAAATTTAAACTTTTTAAATTTTTTATTGACAAAATTTGTCGCAATGTGATATAATTGAAACTATGGATTTTTATTATTTTTAATTTGTTTTGTTTTAAAAAATGGCGAGAGGTTTTATGCCTTAATTTTAGCAATTTTTGTTTAAATGTTGAAATGTTTGGTATATATGTTAGTTTTTATATTTCATCTTTCTGCTCCGCTTGTGGGCTTTAACATACATATTGTTGGTTTAAATCAATTTTGTTTTGTAGAAAGGAATGGGTGTGAAAATGAGGCCAGGATTAAAATTTAAATTAAAAAAGCTTATTTCGGTTTTAGTTTGTGTTATGATGGTTGCAGCAACATTTCCATTTCACGTTTTAAACAGCGCTGTTTTTGCTGATGAAGACGGAGCAGTGATCCATATATCACAAAACAATTTGTCCGCTGGGTTGGAAAAAATAATAAATAGTAACGAAAACAAAATAAACATAGTTTTAGATGAAAACATTGAGATTTTGCCAGATTTTTCTGGAATGAGTGATGAATCTTTTTTTGACTTTAAAGATAATGAAAAATTTGCTCAAAAGACAATCAAAATCACTTCAAATAAAAACAAACAAAATTCTCCTTTCGAGCTCAAAAACAAAAGCGAGAAAATGTCTTTGCTTGCGGCGAAAGGTTGCTCTGTTGTTCTAGAAAATATTATATTTGATGGCGAAAATGTTGAAGGATCTAAAAATTTTATAGATCTTTCGTTTGACGCGACGCTTGCTTTAAAAGAAGGAGCGGTTGTTCAAAATGTTAAAAGAGCGGGCGAAAGCTCAGCAATAGCTTTAAACTATTCTTCGAAATTGGAGATTGCTGGAGGATCGATTTGCGGATTTAGCGGCGTAAAGGGCAGCGCAATAAATGCAAACAATGGAAGCTCTGTCAACATGTATAAAAACAGCCATATCACTCGATGCACAACTGGTGGCTCTGGTGGAGCGATCTCTGTTGTTTCAGATTCTCATTTAAACCTCATGGGTGGCCACATCTCAGAATGTTCATCGGGTTTGCTTGGAGACGCGGTTTTTTTTGAAAGCTGCGGAGAATATGAAGTTGCGCTTCCTAATGGTGATTTAAAAATATCCATCCCCAAAAGTCTAGATAATTCCCACAATTCAGACGCAAGGGTTGTTGGATATGTTGGAATATATAAATCTGGAATTGACAGAAAAGTTTCGGATGATAAACAATATCTTTACTATGAAGCAGAAATTGACGCTGATGGCGGAATTTATGATGATGGATTTGAGCCTGGGAAATTGCTGCTTATTTCAAGAAAAGCTGATGATGGGCAAGAAACGGTAGATAAGCCTCTATTAAACTATCTCCCAAAAGATTTAAAAAGAGACGAAGTTTTTGTCAGCGGTTGGACATATGCTGGTGATGCTGAAAAACAGATTGAAAATAAAACTAAAATCGGCGACATATTTATAAACTTCAATGTTTGCGTTAAATTAACTCCGAAATATGAAATAAAAAGTGCTGAGGTTTCGAATCCTTCTGAGTTAGAACATGCCTTGGCCAACTTGGGAGACAACTGCAAAATAACTTTAAAATCAGACATGCAAATCGACGACACTATTTGTGTTGGGGGAAATAAAAATGTTGTGATTGAATCCCCAGAAGGCGAAACCCACACACTGACTGTTGACTCTCGCCAAACTTTTTTAACAACAACATCAAATTCAAATGTGACTTTAAAAAATATTCATCTTAATGGAGGATGTGCTGAGGATTTTGATTTAAAAGGCGGAAGCCCGTCTTTAAGAAGTTTTGTTGACGTAACTTCAAACAGTAAACTTGAAATTGTGGATTGTGATTTTAATAACTATGAGATGACGGGAGATCGTCGAGTTGTCAGCGTTGCCAATGGAACGCTGGGTCTTCGTAATTGTCGCTTTGAAGAATGCAGGGTTAGAAATGAGGGTGATGCTTTTGGAGGGGTTTTGGAAGCTTCTGGCCAAAGCAATGTCACCCTAGATGGTTGCATAATTAAAAACTGCTATGCTTGGAGCGTTGACGGCCGCGCGCGAGGCGGAGCAATATACTGGGACTGCAGTGTTTCAAACGATGCGCCCGCAGGCAGCACAGCTACACTTAAAATTTCAGGAGGACAAATCACGGGTTGCTACGCATATTCTAAAAGCGGGAAAGAGGCTTTAGGTGATTGCATATATTTGGGCAAAGGTGGGCAGTTTACTGATAATCTTGAATTTGATCCGTCATATCCCACCAAGATTTCTATTGATAAAAGCCGCGGCAGCGCTCGCCACAATTCGTGGATTGGATATGTTGGTTACGTTGGAATATATAAAGAGGGCATCCCTGTTGAAAAAGAGTCTGATAGCGGTAAAGAAGAACTATTAAAAACAAACACTGGAGTGGCTACAGATAACTCTGTCTTGGAAATTGATTGCGATGGCGCTGTGGATTTGGATGGTGATTTGTCAAACGAAATGTTGTGCATACCTTCTAGTGCTAATGAGGCGCAAATCATTGACTATCTTCCAACAACTTTGCAAAAGGATGGAGCTCTGGTCAGTGGCTGGAAATATGGCTCGGACGGCAATTGGACAGATATTACCGCAGAAACAACCGTGCAAACAGTTCTTGACGCCATTGGTTCCGGAGCAAAAATTGTCGCTGAATATGCCGAGCCAGAAACTGTCCAAATTGATGGAACAAAGGATGGCAAGAGCCCCTATAAACAACTTCAGGAGGCAATATATAACGCCAAAGGAACTTGCATCATAGAACTTTCCGAAAGCATTAACATTGGTGACAATATAGGTGATTGGCCACTAATAGAAGGTCGCACTGATATTACTGAGTTTAATGCTTCTAACGTTCAAAAAAATGTTTGCTTTTGTGATAATAAAACTATCTCAGCTAAAGAGATAATCATTCGAGGAAAAGAAGGCGAAGATGTTTCGATAACCTTGAAAGACAACGCAAAAGGGCTGTTTTATTTGCAAAATGGCATCTTGACTTTTGAAAATATCACTCTATCATATGCTAACTCGGACGGTTGCAAAGGGCCATGTATATTCATGGATAAAAATTCGATTTTAAACCTAAACAAAGGAGCAAAAATTGAAAATTTTGTTGGATCTGCGTATAGTGCGATATATTTAGATAAGGCCACGGCCAACATCAATCCGGGAAGCGAGATTTCAAATTGTTCACGTAGTGCTTCGGAAGGTGAGCTTGATGGAGGAGCAATATGTGCACTTGATGGCAGCACTGTAAATATTGGCGGCTCAATTAAAAAATGCCAGCTCAAAGGAAAAGATGTTGGTTTAGCAGGCGGGGCAATATATGCCAAAAAAAGTTCAGTCAACCTTATGGACGGTTGTTTAATTGAGAAGTGTTACTGCTCGAATGAAGGAGGAACAGATGCTACAAAATCTCTGAATGGGGGAGCTGTGTTTGCTGAGGAAAGCAAAGTGCATATGTCTGGCGGATTGATTAGTGGATGCTATTGCTGGTCAACAATTTCGCAGAAAATGTCTGGAGGAGCAATTTCGCTCGGCGGAGGGGATTCAACCGGTTCATTTATCATGACTGGCGGATCGATTGAAAGTTGTTGGTGTTCATACACCGGAAGTGTTCCTGATTCTGATGCTATTGAAGAAGGTGTTTTGATTTGCGGAGGAGGAATTGCCTGCCAAGGATCTAATAATTTATTTCTCAAGGCTGGAAAAATTGTTGGTTGTTATATTAGGGCTAATAGTGAAAACGTGGATAACTATGTGGACACTTCCGGACTCCGCGCACTCCGCGGTGATGCTGTTTTTGTTTCGCAATTTGGTTCAGATGTACAATGTTCTATTGCACCTTCAGGCGCGGATTTGATTATTGGGATTGACGAAAACGCAAATCAAAATCTTCATAATATAGACGTTAAATATGACGGATATCCGGGGATATATCGTGAGGTGACCAGTGATGATATTAAGTTTCATGCGATTGCGATTGGCGCAGAAGGAGCAGAATGTTTCGATGGAAGGGATTGTGATGCTAACCTAACGATTCAAATCAAAGACAGCTCTGGCGCCCAAACTTCAACCAAGCCCATATACACCTATCTTCCAACAGACTTGAAAAAAGGTGATGTGTGGGTCAGTGGTTGGAGATATAAGGACAAGGACGGAAACTTTGTCGACATAACAAAACAAACAACAGTTGGAGAAGTTCTTGGCGTTGAAGAGCCAGAGATAAAAGCCGTTTTCTATTCTCCAGATCAAAAGGTTAATTCTCCTGAAGAATTCCTAGATTCAATATCTTCACGCCCAACAGGCGAGGGCGACATCACAAACACGGTGTGCGTATATGAAGATTTAGATTTGTCAGCGGTTGAGGGCCTTCCAATTAATGTTAATTATGGCGAAACGCTCATTATTGAAGGGAAAGGCGATAAACCACGTGTGATCTGGATCAATCCCAATTCTCCATTTTTAAATATAATTTCTGGAAAAGTTATTCTGAAAAATGTTATTATTAAAGGACTTAACGCTCTTGATGGAGAAAAAGGAGACGGAGAAGAAGCAAAGGATGGAGAAGGAAAAGGACAAGGAGGGGGAATGTCCGCAACAATTTACCATGAAGATGTTTTCGGCGGTGCTGTTGATGATGTGCCGATAACCCTTTCAGATGGAGCAATTCTTGAAACTCAAGAGCAAGCAGGGTTTGAAGATCTCAAGGCAACGGATCATTCAATTGTAACGGCTTCAAACAAGTCAAAAGTTTTTCTAAATGGCGGATTAATTAAAGATTGTGAATGCGAGTCACGTCAAAAAAACATGAAGGGCGGATTTATTAGGTTAAAGAAGGACAGCATTTTAAAAATCATCGGAACAAAAATCGAAAATTGTTCTTGCTCTTCAATCAAAAGCGCATATGGTGGGTTTGCATATTCAACCAAAAACTCATCAATATTCATTAAAGATTGCGATATTAAAAATTGCTATTGTCGCTCTGATATAAAAGGCGGTGAAACTGGAAAAGCATATGGAGGCGTTATATATTCGAATAATTCAAAAATAAACATTGTCAGCGGAATTATTTCTGGCTGCGAAGTTTCGACATATTCACACCAAAAACCTGATTTGAGAGGTGATGTGATATATTTTAAAGGCAACGCTGATGATTGCAGGATTTGCGCTCCAAATGACGTCCTCAAAATCACTGTTCCACTCCACGACAATTCACACAATTCGGATGCAAAAATTTGGGGATATTGGGGAATATATGTACATGGTGTTTTGGCGAAAAAATCAAATAGTTCTGATTTTAAATACTATGAGATTCCCATTGATTCTGCTGAAAGCGTTGACAGGGACCATGACAAAAATGCAAATTCTGTGTATGTTGACAAAAACAGCCTCGATGAACCCGTCTTAAAATATTTGCCAACTGATGATCGGGTTCGAAAATGGGATGGAGCTGTGATTTCAGGCTGGGAAACTGAAAAAGGAATCAAGATCGAAGAAACAACAAAAGTTAGAGATATTTTGCAGCCTAACAGCATTCAAACTAAAAAGTTAAAACCGATTTACAGTAAAAACAAATTTCGCGTTTCTCGCTATTTACAACTTCAAAAGGCTATGTATGAGGCTAGTGGCAATGTGACAATAAATTTAGACTGTGATATTGAAATACTGGACAATGATGATTATCCGTTGATGCCTCAAAAGAGCCTTAACTGTTGTTTTGCCGATGACGCTTCAAAAGGCAAGAATATAGTTATTGAGTCTACTGACGCAAGCCATCCTAAAAAAATAACAAACAAAAAAGAGAATGCGAGACTGTTTGTTTTTCAAACGGGCAGCCTAACATTTAGAAATATCATTTTAGACGGAGGAGCAGTTTATAAAAGAGCTCCAAGCGACAAAATAGATTATGGATTTGGAGTAGATGAAGGCTGCACTATGGGTATGGCAGATTTTATGCTGATTTCAAGCGCGAAATTAAATTTGGACAGCGGAGCAGTCATTCAAAATGTCTATCTGATCTCCAACGATGTTCACGTTTTGAATGCAGAGTATAGAGCGGAAATAAATCTAAACGATGGCTCTAGAATAGCTGATTGTTGTGTTGATGTAGATGAGGGCGGTGTTCAAGGTTGCGCAGTTGCGAGCTTTGGAAGCACAGTTAACATGAACGGCGGCTTGATCATTGGCTGTGTGATCGATACCCAAAAAAACATGGAGGAAGAAGCTTTTGCATATGGCGCAGCGATGTATCTGGATGGACTTTCTTCGCTAAACCTTAAAAAGGGAAATATTTTGCGGTGTGGAGTGAAGTGCTATGACGACGACTCCGCCAAAGGAGATGCAATATACTTTGCAAGCCCAAATCCTGAAAAATATAACGTTGTTGGGCCAAATCAAGGTTTGAAAATAGAAATTTCTTTCTTCAAAAATGAACCCCACAACACGAGTGCTCATATTGTTGGGTATAGGGGAATATTTATAAAGCATGGCAACACACATGTTAATAAATATTATGAGTTGCGTTTGCGCTGCCAAGATTTGGAAGCTTTTCTTGACAAACTCGACAACATCTTTGGCCCAAGCTCTGGTTCTGGTTCTGGCTATGGCTATGGCTATGGCTATGGATATGGTTCTGGCTATGGCTATGGCTATGGATATGGTTCTGGCTATGGATATGAATATGGTTCTGGTTCTGAGTATATATTTGATTATACCCCTGTTGCATATGTTTACGTTGAGACTGGCAAAATAAGTGATTTTGTAAAAAAATATCTTCCCAATGCAATCGGTTCGGATGGTGAACCAATCGTCAGTTGGTATTATGATATTAGTGATGAAAATCCTGATGGAACTTTGGTTGGCGATAAAACAACCTTGAAAACTGTTTTGAAAGAAGAGTTATATGCTGATTTGTGGTTTGATTGCTATGCCCAGAAAGAACACGTTAATTCATATAAACAGCTTCAAAAGGCGATATATGAAGCAAAATCCAAAAAAACAATAATTTTGGATAATGATATTATGTTTGGAGAGTCTGAAGAATATCCAGACGCGATTGATGTTATAGAAAAGTATGGTACTGACCAGGCATATCCAAATGCTGAACCGGGATGTTGCTTTTCCGATGATATAGATATTCGCCAAAAAATAACCATTAAATCGGCAGAAGGCAAAATATGCAAAATACAGGATAAAAAGCCTGGCTCGGTTTTGTTTGCAATTCGCAATGGGGTTTTGAAATTGAAAAACATCATAATCGACGGAGGAGCGATTTATGATGAAAACGGAAAAGCGGCCCCTCTTTGCTCGAGAAGAATGGCTAATTTCATAAATATTTCAAACAAATCATTGCTGGTAATAAATCAAGGAGCAACAATCCAAAATGTCTACAGAAACTGTCGAGATTGCCACGCAATATATCTTCAGGATGAAGGTGGCGTTAGAATAAATGGCGGATTAATCACTAGATGTAAAAATGTAAACGCCAGTTGTGATTATAATAACTATGGAGGAGCAATATGCGCAACCGATAGAAGTTCTGTTAAAATGAATAGCGGATCCATAACAGATTGCGCTGTTATCAACAAAAACAATTCCTGCGGTGGAGCAATTTATATTGGCCCTAACGCAAAATTGGTTCTGAAGGAAGGAATAATTTCCGGCTGTCTATCATCATTCAGAGGTGATGCGATTTATTTTGCAGGAGTTGATCCTAAAGACTATGATGTCGTTTTGCCCGGCAAAGGTCTAACAATAACAATTCCTTTAACCGATGCCAAAAACAGTCGAAACTCTGATGCAAGAATAGTTGGATATCAGGGAATATTTAAAGCAGGCCTCGGCGACAGATCTGCAACCAAGAAGGATTTCCTATACTATGAGTTGAATGTTGATTTGAATGGCGGCTCAAGCGCTGGGTGCGTCCCTTCTCTAACAGCAATATATATCAGTAAAGATGCTGTTAAAAATGCTGATGATGTGTATGTTTCAAAATATCTTCCAACTGATTTGACAAAAGATGGCGTTTCGCTCACTGGTTGGGAATGTGATTGCGTGGAAGTCGTTAAAAACGCAACTATCTTTAGCTTCCTGGAAAATGAAAACAGCACTTCAACTAAAATTCTAAAGGCAAGATATGATAAAGGCGAGGAACATGTTTCAAACTATCGGGAGCTTCAACACGCTATATATCATGCCCAGGGAACAAAGACGATATTTTTAGATTGTAATATAGACATAAATTGTGATATTGACGAGACTGGAGGATGCATATATAAAGACGCTGCAGATGCGACTGATTCTCAAGGAAAGAGTCTATATCCAAATGCGCAAAAGGGTTATTGCCTGTCGGATAACAATTTTCAGACAAATAGGAAAATAACAATTAAATCATCCGGAGATAACGTATTTAAAATAACCAACCAGAAAAAAACTTCAGGACTTCTTGCCGTGAGAGGCGGAATCATTAGATTTGAAAATGTTATAATTGATGGAGCTGATTGTGCAAAAAATGTAAGCTTTATAAATGCTTCAAAATACTCAGAAATAGAGTTTGGTCAAGGAGCAACTGTTCAAAATGTTAAAGCTTCCGGAAAAGCTTGTGTTATATGCCTCAATGAATCTGTTTTGATTTTGGGAGATAACAGCTTTATAACTAACTGTTCTGGAGCAGTTGCAGGCGCAGTATATGCGGCTAAGGCAAGCGAAGTGATTTTAAAAGGAGGAGAAATTAAAAACTGCTCTTCCGGAAAAAATGGCGGCGCGATATGTGTTTTGAATTCGAAACTAAATTTGGAAAGAGGGAGAATATTAGCCTGCTCGGCAAAGGAAAAAGGAGACGCAATATACTTTGATGGAGACGATAGTGGCTATAATGTTGCAAAGCCGGGAAAAGGTCTAGAAATCCGCATATTACCAAAGGATAATTCTCATAATTCGTATGCCAGCGTTTTGGGATACTGGGGAATATATAAAAAAGGCCTTAAGGAGAGAGCAAAAAAATACTATGAAATTGAAGTTGTTGACGCAGATAGCGGCCAACATATAGATTATATATATATTGATCTCAATGACCTGAAAAGCAAAGAAGGAGATATTAAAATAATGCCATATCTTCAAGAAACTCTGGCATATGAAAGCGGTCAATCAGTTAAATGGGTTTACCATGATGGCATAGACGAGAAGGAGATTACTCCTGAGACTCAATTAGCCGTAAAACGTGGGTGTGGGTCGATAACTGTAATAATCAAGAAAGTTAAAGCTATAAAAGTTAAAGCTATAAATGAATAATATAATGAAATATTCATTCATTTAAATTTTAAAACAGGCCATCTTGATTTAATTTTCCAAAAAGACGGCCTGTTTTTTATTTTATTTAATATATTGCTTGACATGACAATTATTTATCAATATAATTTTTTGCTATGGTTTATTAAAATGTTTATTTTTGGAAAGGAAGTTTTTTAATGAGAGCTAATATAGGATTGGATTTTGAGGGCGTTTTAAAAAGGGGAATTTGTGGATTAATTTGTTTTTTGATGATTTTGACAGCTGCTTCTCTTTGGGGCGGGTTTGGTTTTTGTGCTTTTGCCGGGGGCGAAAAAACAATTGAGGTTCATTTGAGCAATGATTTTAAAAAAGCAAAAGAGAAATTTAATGAAAAGTTGCGCGACGAACCTCTTCAGCAAGCCAGCGCTGTTAATATAATACTAGACCAAGACATTGAGATAAACTATAACTCTAATTTTTCAAAAATTGTTGGCATGGGAAATGGGTATTTGTTTGACTTTTCAAGTAATAAATTCAAAGATAAGATAATAAATATTAGGTCAAGCGGTAAAAATGTCTTTAAAATAAAAAATAAAAACGAAAACATTGGCTTTTTAAACGCAAGAGGTTGCACTGTTAACCTGGAAAATATTTCGGTTGTTGGAGGGGCGGCCTATAAAGGAGAATATAAAATTCCATGCGCCAGAGTTAGGGTTGATAATGATTGCGTTGCTTTAAACAGAGATTTTATAAATCTTTTTGACAATTGCGTTTTAAATCTAAACAATTTGTCAGAAATAAAAGATGTGTATATACCAAGCGCTAAATATCACGTTATAAATTTAAATGACAGTCAAATAAACATGAATGGCGGAGGCGTGAGCGGGTGTCGAATAGAATCTGAATATGGTTGTCCTTCAGGAGGAGCGGTGTATGCTGACAACCAAAGTTCAGTGGTTTTGAATTCCTCAGGATATATTACTAAATGTAGTTTATATCAGTCTTATTCGGCAAAAGGCGGCGCGGTTTGCCTTGATAATGGAAGCTATTTAGAAATTAAAAGCGGCGGAAGGATTGACAATTGTTGTGTTGCGGCCGACTGGGCAGTTGGAGGAGCAGTATCAGCAGAACGAGGCAGCACAGTTATTATGAAAAATGGAAGCTTGATCAATCGTTGCAGCGCGCTTGGCAGGGCTTCTTGCGCAGGAGCGATTTTTGTTGACGTTGGGTCCTGCCTTGATTTAAGGGGAGGAGAAATTTCAGATTGCCAGGCCAAGGAATATGGAGATGCAGTTTACTTTGCTGGCAATGGAGAATTTAAAATAGCTTCTCCGGGCGGTTCGTTTAAAATCAAACTCCCGCAAGGTTCAGATAATTCCCACAATTCGGATATTAGTGTTGTGGGCTATCAGGGGATATATAAATATGGCGCTCCTTTAAAGGCCGACGCTGAGAAGGTTGAATTTTCCAGTGTTAAATAGAAATATACCGATGTAAATGGACATGTTAATGAAATTAACAGTCAAACAAAGGTTTCGGATTTTGCTGTTTTGGAGAAGAAGTGATTTCAAATTTTAAACTCAGAAGCATTAGCAAGTTTGGCTAGTGCTTTTTAATGTTTTGGTTTGGTCAATGCTGTGGAACAGAAAGCGAAGTTTACAATAAGTATTGTTTTGCTTGGTTATATTTGTCTCCTCAATCCCCCTGCTCAAAAAATCCAACTCTTTAATTTAAATTTCCTAACAATCCAAATATCCTCAATTGCGCTAAAGAAAACAATACAAAAGCCCTGGAAATGCCGCCATCTCACAACAAACTTGGATATTAAACCTTGCGAGGGCTCCAAGTTCCTTTGAAAGAGTCCGTGACAAGTGGTAGGTTTGTGTCCTTGAGCTTGCCTGCTTTTTGACCTTGGCTTGTCATTGGCTCTTTAAAAGAGGGAGCATTTTAAATTAGATTGAATTGCATGGGTTATGGTTAGCGTACGGCGATTAAATCAGCTTTTGCATTGTTTTTTGGAACAATATCAAGGATAATATAATTTGTTTGGAATTTCTGAAAAGAGTTGGATATTTTAAGCAAAGACTTTACCCGGGACAAATATAACCCAAATCTAAAAACAAACAAGCGCCAGCTCAATCGGAAAGCTGGCGCTTGTTTTAAATTTAAGCGAAATTCTAAAACTATTTTTTGGGTGAATAAAAAGCTGTGATAAAGATCACGTTTTCTTTTCCGTCATATACAGCGCTCGAGACCAAGTCTTTCCACGTTGGTCTATTTTT
>CACZDM010000016.1 GCA_902779915.1 Oscillospiraceae bacterium
GACGCTTTCAACTTAAACTTGCCCTTGAGAAAAGTTGAATATTACAGTCCGTTGTGAGCGGGCGGCGCTTAAATTGGCTCCCCGCATGGTTTTTTGGAACGCGATTGAGGATGTTATAATATGTTGGGTTTTTAATTAAAGAGTCGGATATTTTAAGCAGGAGCGATTGAGGGGACAAATCTAACCCAAACCTCCTGGAAAACCGAAGAAATTGGTGCTTTTTCAAAAAATTGTTTTGCCATAATCTAGCCAATCTATATGCTCAAAGTCAATCATTTAAAAAAAAGACTTGTAAATAAGAAAAAATTAGTTTATAATATTTTATAGATTGAAATAAATTATCTGGAGGTTTTTTTATGGCTATTAAAGTCGGAATAAATGGATTTGGTCGAATTGGCAGATTGGTTTTTCGCGCTGGTCTTGCAAATCCAAACATTGAATTCACCGCAATTAACGACCCATTCATGACACCTGATTATTGCGCATATATGCTGCGATATGACTCTGTTCATGGAAAATTCGAAGGAAAAATATCACACACTGAGAATTCAATAATTGTCGATGGAAAGGAAGTCAAATTCTTCGATAAAAAAAGCCCGAACGAAATTCCTTGGGGCGAATGTGAAACCAAATTTGTTGTTGAATCAACTGGCGTTTTTTGCACTACTGAAGCAGCATCTGCGCACTTAGCAGGAGGCGCTAGCAAGGTTGTCATATCCGCTCCAGCTAAAGACAAAGAGACGCCAACCTTTGTTTGCGGAGTTAATTTAAACAAATATAACAAGTATATGAACGTCGTTTCCAACGCTTCATGCACAACAAACTGCCTTGCTCCTTTGGTTAAAGTTGTTCATGAAAATTTTGGAATCAAAGAAGGCCTCATGACAACAGTTCACGCAACAACTGGAACTCAAAAAACAGTCGACGGCCCTTCTAAAAAAGACTGGAGAGGAGGACGGGCAGCTTCCGGAAACATAATCCCCTCCTCAACTGGGGCTGCAAAGGCATGCGCGCTGGTTCTTCCTGAAATGGCAGGAAAATTAACTGGAATGTCGATGCGCGTTCCAACTCTGGATGTGTCTGTTGTTGACCTAACCGTCAGTCTTGAAAAATCAACAAGCTATGAAGAAATATGTCTTGCCATAAAAAATGCCGCGCAAGGCGAACTTAAAGGAATTTTAGGATATACAGACGAAATGGTTGTTTCCTCTGATTTCATCGGCGATCCACACACTTCGATATTTGACGAGAAGGCCGGAATAATGCTTAATGATCATTTTGTTAAATTGGTTTCTTGGTATGATAACGAGTGGGGATATAGTAATAAAGTCATAAATTTAATAGAACACATGGATAAAACTGACCTATCATAGGTTTTTATTAAATATAACTAAAAAAACACACTGGCATTCAACGTTAAATTTCAACCTGGTTGTTGGGTGTTAGTGTGTTAAATTGTGTTAAAAAATCAACTGTTTCATAAATTTTTGATAAAGTTAGCATGGTTGATTGGGGCTATATTTGTCCCCTCAATCGCCCCTGCTTAAAATATCAGACTCCTTGATTAAAATTTTCGATGAATTAAGCCGTCCTCAATCGCGTTCCAAAAAACAATGCAAAAACTAACTAACTGCCGCCATCTCACAACTGACCGTAATATTCAACCTTACTCAAGCAAAAGTCCCTTTGAAAGCGTCCGTGAGAAGCGGTAGGTTAGCGTCCTTGAGGGCGGTACCCTCCCTCTTCTCTGTTTAAAATATCTGACTCTCCACTTAAAATACCCAATATATTATAATATCCTCAATCACGTTCCAAAAAACGACCTCAAGCGGGAAAGGAAGCATCCTTCCCGCTTGAAATCAAAACTTGAGCCTAAAATCATCCTTTATAGCAAGCATTGATCACTTCTTGCAAAGCGTCCTCTCTTTCTTTGCATTTCGTGCAGAATATTGATTTATTGTCTTGATCTTTTAATGGAGTCAAAACAGCTTCAGCAACCCGATATGCCATATAGGCAATTTTTAACTGGGCTTCCAAGTTAAGCCCTCCATCCAAAGCCGTTTTAGCCTCTTCACAAGCATTTTTAGCAACATTCCAAGCAGTCTGAGAGGCGACATTGCAGGCAGCTTTAGCGGCGTCGTGGGCGGCGTAGTAGGCGACTTTGGCGGCAGTTTTAGCGGTTTTGGCGGCAGTTTTTGCATCTTTAGCGGCTTTAGCAACTTTAGCGGCTTTAGCGGCTTTAGCAACTTTAGCGGCTTTAGCGGCTTTAGCAACTTTAGCGGCTTTAGCGGCTTTAGCAACTTTGGCAGCTTCAGCGGCGTCGTAGGCAGCTTTAACGGCGTCGTAGGCAGCTTCAGCGGCGTCGTAGGCAGCTTTAACGGCGTTGGAGACATTGTGGGCGGCGTAGACGTAGACGGCTTTGGCAGCGACTTCGGTGGCATTGGAGACATTATAGGCGGAGTAGACGTCATGGACGACTTTGGCGGCGTTGGAGAAATTGTAGGCGACTTCGGTAGCAGTGTTGGCGGCATCTGCGGCATAAGCTAAAATTCCGTTAATATCTGCAACTATATAGGCTTCTTTTGAAACATTACCAACGTCAACTTTAAACTTTGCAATCCCTGGGTTTATAACCTTTCTATCAATATCAAATATTTCAGTATTAGCAAACAGATATTCAATAACATACTCGAAAGCTGCGCCCTGTGGCCTGATATTTGTTACGTGATCATTCAGATTAAACGTTTGACCAGAGTCCAATTCAATTACATTTTTAATGTCAAAATCATAAACGACATGTGGGGAAGCTGTTGTTGCAGCATTCTTCTGCTTTCCCGGATAAACATTCCCAGCAAAAACATTCATTGGAAGACTTGCAACTGACGACGCCGTCATAACCAGAGCAAGGGCAATAGATATAATTTTCTTTTTTACTTTAAATTTGTTATACATATAAATTTTCTCCTTGATTTAGTAAAATACTAATGTAATTAAAATTAAATATTTTTTATTGACACCGTTATGAAAGTTTGTTAGAATTAGTTTTTTAAAAAGCCCAAGCTGCCCAGCCAAAGTCTAAGCTAGTCCGCAACAGGCCGAGATTAAGCCGCTCCGGAAAGCAAAAATCCCAGCGAAACCCTCTTTTTATGTAACCAAAAACATGGCCGCTTTCCAACAAAGCAAAACAGCCAACATATCCATATAAAAGGGCAAAACCATAGGCTCGGCTCGGCTCGGCTCAGCTCGGCTCGGCTCAGCTCGGCTCGGCTCGGCTCAGCTCGGCTCGGCTCGGCTCAGCTCGGCTCGGCTCGGCTCAGCTCGGCTCGGCTCGGCTAACGCATTTTAGCAAATCTTCCATAAGCTTGTCAACCCCTTTTTTAAAAAAAAGACAATTTATTTTCATAAAGATTCATTAACAAACTTTCACAACGCCGGGTTTTATTATATAGCAGTTCGACAAAAAAGTCAAGCGCTTTTTGAAAAATTTTGTGTGACTTTGTCAAACTACATCAATCGCCCTCCAGGACATTAGCCTACCACTTCTCACGGACACTTTCAACTTAAACTTGCCCTTGAGCAAGGTTGAATATTACAGTCCGTTGTGAGCGAGCGGCGCTTTAATCGGCCCTTGCATTGTTTTTTGGGGACGAATTCGAGGGCAGTTGAATTACACATAGTATTACCCCCCAAAAACCAGTCTTTTTAAAAAGGAGCGATTGAGGGGACAAATCTAACCCAAACCCAAAATACAAATTGTATTTTTTTAAATGTTTAGCGCATCCTCCACACGCCAAAAATTATTTTTTACTATATCGACCAAATATTTGTTTACATTTACGCAGAAATATGTTAAAATGATTGAGTTGAACTTTTGTTTTTTAAATTTTTTAGGCGAGCTTAAATTTATGGTTGGAGAGGATTTTTATGGCGAGAAAAATGAAAACTATGGACGGGAACTCCGCTGCTGCCCATGTTTCCTATGCATACACCGATGTTGCTGCGATATATCCAATAACCCCCTCATCTGCTATGGCGGAAATTTCAGACGTTTGGGCCATTTCAGGACGAAAAAACATATTTGGATATCCCGTTAAAATAACCGAGATGCAATCTGAAGCTGGGGCTGCTGGAGCTGTTCATGGATCGCTGCTTGCTGGCGCTTTAACAACAACATTCACCGCCTCTCAAGGGCTTTTGCTGATGATTCCAAACATGTATAAGATGGCTGGAGAAAAATTACCCGGAGTAATTAATGTTTCTGCAAGATGTGTCTCAACCCACGCTTTGTCTATTTTTGGCGACCATTCCGACATATACGCCTGCCGTCAAACAGGGTATGCAATGCTTTCAACTGGCTCTGTTCAAGAGGTTATGGACCTGACTCCCGTTGCGCATTTAGCGGCTTTAGAAGGAAAAATCCCCTTTCTGAACTTTTTCGACGGATTTAGAACTTCCCACGAAATCCAAAAAATTCAAGTTTGGGAATATGACGAACTAAAAGATATGATTAACATGAATTTTGTTGATGAATTTCGAAAAAATGCTTTAAACCCAAACCACCCCGTCCTGCATGGATCTGCTCAAAACAGTGACATATATTTTCAAAATTTTGAGGCTTCAAATCCATATTATAACGCTCTCCCGAACATTGTCGAAAAATATATGAATAATATAAATGCCCGAATCGGAACTAGCTACAAATTATTTAACTATTTTGGAGCAACCGACGCAACTCATGTTATTGTGGCTATGGGATCAGTTTGCGAAACAGTCGAGGAAACTGTCGAAAAATTGATGGAAAGCGGCGAAAAAGTCGGTTTGATTCGGGTTCACCTATATCGCCCTTTTAGCTCAAAACATTTACTATCTGTAATGCCAAACAGCGTCCAACAAATCAGCGTTTTAGACCGATCTAAAGAGCCCGGCTCAGTTGGAGAGCCTTTATTTCTCGACGTTGTTGCTGCGCTCAAGGGAACAAAATTCGAAAATGTCCCAATTTTTGGCGGCAGGTATGGCCTCGCATCTAAAGACACAACTCCCGCCCAAATCAAAGCTGTCTTTGAAAATCGCGAAAAAAAGCAATTCACAATCGGAATCAATGACGACGTCACGTTTTTATCCCTGCCCGCAGATCGTGATTTTGAAATAAAAACAAAAGAAATAACATCTTGTAAATTTTGGGGGCTTGGCTCGGATGGAACCGTTGGCGCGAACAAAAACTCTGTCAAAATCATCGGCGATAACACCGATATGTATGCTCAAGCGTATTTTGCATATGACTCTAAAAAATCAGGCGGCTTAACTGTTTCACACCTTCGCTTCGGCACAAAGCCTATAAAATCAACATATCTCATTTCCAGGGCAGATTTTGTCGCATGCCACAACCCTTCCTATATATCAAAGTTCGATATAGTCCAGGATCTTCGGCCGGGAGGGACTTTTTTGCTAAACTGCTCGTGGAATGAAAAAGATCTCGAGGATAATATACCCGGCAATGTCAAGTCATATATAGCTAACAACAATATTAAATTTTATACTATAGACGGCGTTGGAATTGGAAAAAAAGTCGGTCTGGGCGGCCGCATAAACACAATTTTGCAATCTGCATTCTTCAAGCTTTCAGAAATTATGCCAATCGAAAAAGCCAAACAACTCATGAAAGACGCTGCAACAAATTCATATTCTTCCAAGGGTGAAAAAATTGTCAAGATGAACCACGACGCAATCGACCTCGGCGCAGATTCAGTTTTTAAAGTTCATGTCCCAAAGTCTTGGAAAACCGCATCTAGCGAAAAAGTCGAAAGTGAGGCCACCGGAAATAATCCACAGTTAGTTGATTTTGTGAATAATATTTTGAAGCCTATGAATTCGCAAAAAGGAGACCAGCTGCCTGTTTCTGCTTTTTCAAAATATGCTAACGGATTTTTGCCGCTGGGAACAACCGCCTATGAAAAACGTGGAATCGCCGTTGACGTCCCTTGTTGGAATAAAGAAAACTGCATTCAGTGTAATTTTTGTTCATATGTATGTCCGCATGCTGTTGTTCGTCCGGCTGTTTTTAGCAACGAAGAAGCAGACTTGGCCCCGAAAGAGCAGGAAATGACGCAAATGATTGGACTCAAGGATCGAAAGTTTGCGATAACAATTTCAGTCAAGGATTGCACGGGGTGTGGATCTTGCGTGAATGTCTGCCCTGGCAAAAAGGGAGAAAAAGCCTTGGTTATGAAGCCTTTTAGCTCTCAGGTTGAAAAACAAAAAGGGTTTGAATACGCGAAAAATTTACCAGAAAAGCCAGAAATATTAGAAAAATTTAAGCAATCAACAGTTAAAGGAAGCCAGTTTAAAAAGCCTCTTTTGGAATTTTCAGGAGCATGCGCAGGATGCGGAGAAACGCCATACGCAAAGCTTGTCACGCAGCTTTTTGGAGACAGGATGTATATTGCAAACGCGACGGGCTGCTCTTCAATTTGGGGAGGATCCGCCCCCTCAACGCCATACACCACAAATAGCGACGGCAAGGGGCCCGCTTGGGCGAATTCGCTTTTTGAAGATAACGCTGAATTTGGATTTGGAATGAACTTTGCTCAAAACACATTGCGTGAAAGATTGATAGAGAAATTAGAAAATTTATCACAAAACTCTCAAGGACAGTTGAAAAAAGCCATAGATGAATATCTCGAAACCAAAAATGACAGCGAAAATAATTTAAAATCAACTAGCAATTTAATTGATATTCTAAAAAAAGAGAACATAGGCAAAGATATATTGGCATATAAAGAATATCTCAACAAAAAGTCAGTCTGGATCTTTGGAGGGGACGGCTGGGCATATGACATAGGATTTGGAGGCCTGGATCATGTCCTAGCTTCGGGCGAAGACGTAAATGTTATGGTCTTTGACACTGAAGTCTATTCAAACACTGGCGGCCAGTCTTCCAAATCAACTCCAACAGGGGCGGTTGCAAAATTTTCGGCTGGCGGGAAAACCGTCAAAAAGAAGGATCTGGCTGCGATCGCCATCAGCTATGGATATGTTTATGTTGCGCAGGTTGCCATGGGAGCTAATTATACTCAATGTATTAAAGCAATCCAAGAAGCGGAAGCATATCACGGACCATCTCTCATTATTTGCTACGCGCCATGCATAAATCACGGAATTAGGGCTGGAATGAGTCATGCTCAAACAGAAGAAAAAAACGCCGTGGAATCAGGATATTGGCATCTTTTTAGATTTAACCCATCGGCCAAAAAGAAGCTCTCAATAGACAGCAAATCCCCTTCCCTGGCATACCGCGACTTTTTAAACGGAGAAGTTAGGTATCGCTCACTTTTAAAAACCAACCCTGAAAAAGCAGAATATCTTTTTAAAAAATCCGAAGAAGAAGCCAAGTCAAAATATGAATATTTGAAAAACCTTGAAAATATATATTCCAAGGAGTGAATTTATATATTGATTCGAAAAAAACAGTCCCATGCTTAATTTATATAGCTTTTATATAATTTTTTATAAATATTACTGTTGGTTATAAGCTCATCATGCGTCCCTGATTCAACAATTTTTCCCCCGTGAGCAACATATATCTTGTCCGCATTTTTGATCGACGTCAATCTGTGGGCTATGGTTATGGTCGTCCTGCCCTCTGAAAGCCTTTCAAGCGACCTTTGAATCACTTTTTCGCTTTCGCTGTCAAGAGAGGAGGTCGCTTCGTCCAAGATCAAAATGGGCGGATTTTTAAGAAAAACCCTTGCTATGCTGATTCTTTGCTTTTGACCCCCAGACAGCTTCACGCCTCTTTGGCCAACATATGTTTCATATTTTTCGGGAAGCGAGTCTATAAAATCGTGAATCCCGGCTTTTTTTGCAGCCTCGATGACCATGTCCATGCTCGCGTTCGAATCGCCATACTTAATGTTATCATAAATAGAGCCCGTGAATAAATGGACGTTTTGATGAACAGATCCAACCATTTTATGGAGTTGGCTTAACTTGATTTGCTTTATATTTATATCATCTATTAGAATTTTTCCATCAGACACATCATAAAATCTTTCAATCAAACTGCAGATTGTTGTTTTTCCTGCTCCTGAAGGCCCAACCAAAGCAACATTTTCACCAGCATTTATTAAAATATCAATTCCTTTTAATATATTTTTGTCTGAATCAAAGTATTTAAACCAAACATCTTTAAATTCAATTCTGCCGAAAATATCCTTCAAAATCACAGGATTATCACAATCCTTCAACTCTGTGTTAGTTTCCATAACTTCGGCAAACCGCCCTATTCCAGTTATGCCTTTCTGAAATTGTTCAGTGAATTCTAAAATTTTCAAAACAGCATATATTAGCACTGAAACATATGAAACACACGCCATCAAAGTCCCCGGAGATATTTGGCCGTTTATTAAAAATATGGATCCAGCGACAATAACAAGAATATGCATAAAATTTACGAATATCATTTCAACCGAGCGAAATTTTCCTAAAACATTATAAAAAATTTCTTTTGTTTTGAATGTTTTAGAATTATTCAAGTTGAATTTTTCTTTTTCAATTTCCTCGGCGCCAAAGGATTTAACAACCCTGACTCCAAGCAAACTGTCCTCGATTTGAGAGTTTAGCTCGCCAACCTGAACCCTGTTTTGCTGCAAAGCGGCTTTCATCTTTTTGTTATATTTAGCCGCAAATATTACAGTTAGTGGAAGAGCTGCATATATAATCAATGTCAGATATATATTAAACTGTGATAAAACAATGAATGAAATCAAAATTTTTGCGCTGATTATTAAAACTTCTTCAGGAAAATGGTGAGTAAATTCGGTGATGTCGAAAAGATCGTTTGTCAACCGAGACATTAGCTGGCCAATTTTGTTGTTATCGTGGTATGAAACATGAAGATTTTGAAGATGACAGAACAAATCTTTTCGCATCTGCGTTTCAATTCTAGCCCCCATAATATGACCAAATGTTGTCATGAATTTGACGCCGATTATCTCAATAAATGCAACTATAAGAAAAACTGCTGCGCAAAAAATTATCGATTCAAGCGTTAAAAGCTCGGGGGAAAGCGAAACAGCATCAACTATATATTTGATCAAGACTGGATACACCAATTCGCAAATAGTTGTCATTAATGCAAAAAACAAGTCTAATATGAAAATTTTTTTATGCTTTTTAAAATATGGGGCAATCTTTTTTATCAAATACAAATTTTGATTTCTTTTCATTGTCATTTCAACATCCTCTCAAACTTTCACTTAAAAAAACATTTTAGCACAATTTTGTCCAAATTGCAACACCTGTAATAAAATTATGTTCTATCAATAAGCCTGAGGCCTTCATGTATATGACTGATTGTATAATTTATTGGGTTATATTTGTCCCCTCAATCGCCCCTGCTTAAAATATCCGACTCTTTGTCTGAAATTCTCGATGAATTAAGCCACCCTCAATCGCGTTCCAAAAAAATGTCCTCGAGGGCTGTCCCCTCCCCCTCCCTGCTTAAAATATCCGACTCTTTAATTAAAAACCATCTCTTTCAATCCACCCTCAACTAAGCCTAAAAAACCAATGCAAAAACCATGGAGGCGCCTCCGTCTCACAACGGACTGTAATATTAAACCCCGCTCAAGGACAGATTTAGTTGAAAGCATCCGTGAGAAGTGGTAGGTAAATGTCCTTGAGGGCGGTCCTTCTCCCGCTTAAAATATCCGACTCTCTACTCGAAAAAACCAACATATTATAATATCATCAACTTCGTTCCAAAAAAACGACCACAAGCGGGAAAGAAAGCCTCCTTCCCGCTTGAAACCAAAACTTAAGCCTAAAATCAAGATTATTAGCCGACGCCTCCTCCTTGGGGCGATGACGTCGAAGGTGACGTTGCCTCAATATCGATGCTGTCGTCGGTGACTTTGGCGGTGACGTTGACGGGAACCATGAGGTCACAGGGGAAACTGAGGTAGCCGGCGAAGGCGTAGGTTATAACGATGCCGCTAGTGTTGTTGAAGGCGCCGACGACGTGGTCGGGTAAGGTGAAAGTGACGGCGTTGCCGCTTGACTGGGTGAAGGTGCCGGTGAAAATGTGGGTGCAGGTGGAGGTGTTCATGTCGGTGTCGGCAATGGTGAAGGTGCCGGAGGCGATGGTGATGCCGTTGCCGGTGACGGTGACGGGTAGGGTGAAGGTGACGAGTTCGGAGATGCTGAAGGAGGAGGTGCTGGTGTCGAAGGCGATGGTGACATTACCAGGGGAGATGACGGTGTTGCCTAATTTGACGGTGCCGGGTAAGAGGGTGGACCTGACGGCGATGCTGGTGATGGTGAAGGTTTTGGCGGAGTCGTCGTAGGTGCCGATGATGGTAACGTTGAGAGGAACGGTGAAGGTGGTGGGAACGGGAACGCTGACTGTCTTTTTCTCTATCCTAGGCGCCGTCATAACGCCATTTTTCCCCGTTCCAGCAAAAACATTCATTGGAAAGCTCGCCAAAGGTTGAACCCCCAAAGCAAGAGCAAGAGCGATTGAAACAAGTTTCTTTTTCAATTTGAATTTATTACTCATGGTAATTTCCTCCTTAATTCTTGATAAATTATACTTATAAAAACTTACATAAATATTTATTAAACTT
>CACZDM010000017.1:0-1393 GCA_902779915.1 Oscillospiraceae bacterium
TTCAATTTAAATGGCGGGCTGAAAAGGATGGTTTCAACTTTAATTTGCTTGATGATGGTTTTGGCGACGTTCCCTATACATATGCTGAAAGACACGGTTTGTGCAGACGGGGGGGGTACCGATAAACCTAACCTTGAGTTCGGGAAATGGCAGCGAAGTTAAGGATTGGAGCAATGGTGAGTTGAAGTCGGAGACAGTGGCTGGTGCGAGCAACATCAATATTACATTGAGTAATAATATTACGGTTGCTAGTACGGTGGAATATGCGAATTTGCCAACAATGAGCACGTCTACCCCCAAATGCCTTTTCGATTTCACTGACGGTAGATTTGCTGGCAAAACGATAACAATTGATGGGGGCAGTCACACAATAAAAATAGATAACGCAAGTTTATTTTTCCTGTACTTGAAAGATTGCAAAGTTATTTTGAAAAACATCACGATTGATGGCTCTGGTGTCTACAGATTCAACTCTTTTATCTATGTGTCTCGACAGATTTACGCGCGCAAACTATCAGAATTGGTAATTGAGGAAAGAACAACAATTCAAAATTGCAAAAGTTCAGACTGCGGAGGCGCGATATATAATAGTGGGGGAACGCTAACAATGAACGGAGGAAATATTACTAGTTGTAGTGCTGGTGATAAGGGAGGCGGGATATATAATGGAGCAACGCTAACAATGAACGGAGGAAATATTACTAGTTGTAGTGCTGATGGTCAAGGAGGCGGGATATATAATGGAGTAACGCTAACAATGAACGGCGGAACCATAAGTGGTTGTTCTTCTTTCTATGGAGGCGGGATAAGTGCTTCTAGTGGAACGGTAACAACAATGAACGGAGGGAGTATTACTAGTTGTAGAGCCACAGGTGAAGGCGACGCTATTATTAATGTGGGAATTTTAAACCTTCCTCCAAAAGAGTTTGGATTTTTAACAATAACTTTAGCCAAGGCTTGCTACACAGCGCCACCAGAGGGACAGGGCTATGCAGGCACTCAGCAATGTAACCATAACGATAATCCTGAGTCCGTGTGGGGTTATGAGGGAATTAAAAATTATAAAATCATCAACCCCATATCAAATTATAAAATTGTTTTTGTTGATTCCAAAAGCGGCTCAACTGTTGGATTTGCGTTTGGAAACAAGCCTGCAAACTCCGAAAACATCCAAGACACCGAGAAGATCTCTATCCCCGATAGCGTCCTTGCTCGACCCGGATATGAATTTGTTAAAATGAGTTATACTAAAGACGTCGAGGAACAGGGCATTACTGTCGAGGAACAGGGCATTACTGTCACTGATGGCAAGTTTACATTAGACGATGATATGCTTGGCACTGCGGTGTGTGGGGTGATAACTGTGAAAGTGAAGTATAATAAACTATACACA
>CACZDM010000017.1:1427-5573 GCA_902779915.1 Oscillospiraceae bacterium
ATGGTAATGGACAAACGTATACTGATGGCACAACAATATGGGATGATTTGATAAAAAGCGCGGTTGATGGCGTGATAACGGTTATGTTGAACTATACTGCCGGCAATACTGCAAGTGACACGGTGAAATATGTCGCCAGCGGAGGACACATGGTTTTGGACAAAAAAAGCAAACTGACCAACTACAGCGGCGTGAATCTGCCGATTGGCGGGCTGAGGAAAGTCCACGAGCCTAAGAAAGTCATCTTCGATTTTTGCGGCCAAACCATCCACCACAACGACCCCAACGTCCCGTTTATACAGGGCGTGCCTGGAAAGCATATTGTAATTTGTAATCTTAAGATGGATGGAGGCGGTTGCAAGTGAGGTCGGCCTCGCTTGAATCAAGGAAGCACTGGGGGTTTACCGGTGCTTCCTTTTTGCGCTCTCAAGGACGCTTAACTACCACTTCTCACGGACGCTTTCAAAGGGACTTTTGCTTGAGGGAGGTTTAATATTACAGTTAGTTGTGAGACGGAGGCGCTTTAATTGGCTTTTGCATGGTTTTTGGGATATGAATTCGAGGACGGCTTAATTCATCGAGAATTTCAGACAAAGAGTCGGATATTTTAAGCAGGGGCGATTGAGGGGACAAATCTAACCCAAATCCAAAAATACAAATTGTATATTTTTAAAATGCGTCCCTCCTCATTGACAAACCCATGTTCATAAAAAAATCAAAAAACCCCTTAATGTGGTGCGTTAAAGCATATCTTTTATTAAATCAATTAAGAAATAAAAAATTTAAAATTTATTTGCGAAATTACTAGACTTTGTGAATTAAAAATGATATAATGTCCTAGTGAGTTTTTGAGCACTAATATTATTTTACTTAAATATCAATCAACTTTTTTGCGTAAACTATATATATTGATGTTTTGGATGTTTTGCTTTTGAATTACTATTGACAACTATTTTAATTTAAAATATGCATATAATTTGTTAGTGGAGGAAATTTGTTTTGGAAAAGTTTGTGATTAATGGCGGAATAAAATTAAATGGTGAAATAAATATAAATGGCGCTAAAAATGCTGCAGTTGCTATCATTCCCGCAACGCTTCTTGCAACTGGTCCTTGCGTCATCAGCAATTTGCCGGATATTAGCGACGTTGCTATTTGTTTTGAAATTTTAAAACAAATGGGCGCCAGAATAAAGATCATAAATAAACATTCCTTTGAAATAGACACAACAGCGATAACCAACCCAACAGTTCCATATGACCTTGCAAAACGCATGCGAGCTTCATACTACTTTCTGGGCGCCTTGCTTGCTCGATTCAAAGAGGCTAATGTTGCCATGCCTGGGGGCTGCAACTTCGGAGTTCGGCCAATTAACCTTCATCTCAAAGGTTTTGACCTGTTGGGCGCAACCCACGAAATCGATGGCGGAATGATTAAAGTCACCTCCAACAATCTAACTGGAACAAATATATATTTTGACGTGGTTTCAGTTGGCGCAACAATAAACATCCTTCTTGCAGCAACAAGCGCCGAGGGCTTAACTGTTATCGAAAATGCTGCCCGCGAGCCGCATATTGTTGATTTGGCAAATTTTTTAAATTCAATCGGCGCAAACATAATGGGAGCAGGAACGAGCGTTATAAAAATTAAAGGGACCAAAAATTTTTCACACTCCGACTATTCAATAATTCCAGATCAAATCGAAGCTGGAACATATATGGCTATGGCAGCTGCAACTTGTGGTGATGTCCTGATAAAAAACATCACTCCTAAACATCTAGAATCCATAATAAACAAAATGAAAAGCATGGGCGTTGAAATTCAAGAATATGACGATAGCTTGCGGGTTCGGAGAGACGGGCCTTTAAACAAAGTTAACGTGACAACTCAGCCACATCCTGGCTTTCCAACTGATATGCAGCCGCAGATCACAGCTTTGCTGACTCTTGCAAAAGGGACTAGCATTGTCACCGAAGGCATTTGGGACAGCAGATTTAAATATGTCGACGAACTGTGTCGTATGGGAGCGAACATATCTGTTGATGGGAAGGTTGCTGTTGTTGAAGGAATGGGGCATCTTACTGGAGCTCCGGTTGCTGCAACCGACTTGCGAGCTGGGGCCGCCATGATAATTGCCGCCCTGGCCGCAAAAGGGACAACTGAAATCGAAAACATACAATTCATAGAACGCGGATATGGAGATATAGTTAACAAATTAAAGTCTTTGGGCGCTCAAATTAAAAGAGTTGGCCTCAGCGACAGCGTGGATTTTCCCAGAGCGCTTTAGCCAAAAAAGTTGATTGTTCAAATGTTTTTTCGAAATAGTTATATAAATTTAAATGAATTTGGTGCATGATAATTATACTCTATCCCATCTGCAGCTTAATCAAAAGAGGCGGCACGTTGGTTGACGCGGGTTTTGGCGTCAGAAACCCATTTACATATTAAAAAAACGCCCAAATCTCGCCAACTGGAATAAAATCCATCTTCATAAACCCATGAGCACATGGACCACACATTGAGCCTATATAGCAAAACCAAAAACCTTTGAGTTTCAATCTTCTCGTCAAAAGAAACGCTCAAAATTCCCCACGACTGCGCAAGAAGCTTGGAATTTTGCGTCCCTGACCGGGTAGAGAAAGATTTCAATATGCACCCAGATGCTGGCCATGTAATCGGCGAAATAAAGCAAAAATTTGAAAGACTCAACCCTGGCTTTTTTATAATCAAACTGTGATCGACAAATGCTTTTAAACAGTCTCGATAGCATTGCCCCGGTCAGAAATCCCGACAAAATATATGAGGTCTGAACATTATGGTTAAAATAGAAATACTTTGCATTGGAAAATTGAAAGAAAAATACCTGAACCAAGCGTGTGATGAATATATCAAACGCCTCACGCCTTTTTGCAAGCTTAAAATAACGCAAATTCAAGAATATAGATGCGACAGCCTAAACCAATCCCAAATTAAAAAAATCATCGAAGAAGAAGGCAACCGCATACTTAAAAAACTCAATAAAACATCGTTCAAAATAGCCCTCTGCATCGAGGGGCTGTTGATGTCATCAGAAGAACTGGCCCAAAAATCACAAAAACTCCTGATGGGCGGCACCAGCAACATAACGCTGATCATCGGAGGCTCCCACGGACTTTCGCAAAAGGTTAAACAAGCCTCAAATTTCAAACTGTCCATGTCCCCTCTAACATTTCCGCATCAGCTAGCAAGAGTCATCCTCCTGGAACAGATCTATAGAGCATTTACAATTCAAAGCAAAAAAACATACCACAAATGAAGACTATGGCGGAGGAGGAGGGATTCGAACCCTCGCGCCGGTTTCCCGACCTACACCCTTAGCAGGGGCGCCTCTTCACCAACTTGAGTACTCCTCCATAGCGAAAAACAACATCTTCAAAAATGGCGGAAAGAGTGGGATTCGAACCCACGGTCCCTTGCGGGATCACCGGTTTTCAAGACCGGCTCCTTAAACCACTCGGACATCTTTCCCCAAAACCACGATTAAGATTATATCAAATCACAAACAATTTGTCAACAAAAAAATTAAAAAATTTCCAGAAAAACTCGGGATATGGTGGGAATAACTGGACTTGAACCAGTGACCTCTTGCATGTCAAGCAAGCACTCTAACCAGCTGAGCTATACTCCCAAGTGCTTCATCAATTATATCACAAATAATTTTCAATGTCAAGAGAAATTTAAAAAAAAATTATTTTTTTGTTTGAATTTATAATTTACCTGTTAAAATTAGTTTTCCAACAATAAAATATCACATCTTGTATTTTGGGTTTGGGTTAGATTTGTCCCCTCAATCCCTTTGCTTGAAATATCCGACTCTTTGGTTAAAAAACCAGTATATTAACCCGCCCTCAATCGCGTTCCAAAAAAACCATGCGGGGAGCCGATTTAAGCGCCTCCGCCTCACAACTAACTGTAATATTAAACCTTGCTTGAGGGCAAGTTTAAGTTGAAAGTGTCCGTGAGAAGTGGTAGGCTGGCGTCCTCGAGGGGTTGACGCCTGCTTAAAACGCCCAGCTACGATAGAGTGGGAGTGAATGGATTATTTTGTTAACTTTTAAAAAGTTGGAAATTTGAGCTTGACTTTTTTGTCGAATTGATATATAATAAA
>CACZDM010000018.1 GCA_902779915.1 Oscillospiraceae bacterium
TGTATATGCCGTCGTCAATGGTTTTTTGTGATTTTGCTTGTGGGTTAGCACGCCATATCATTGATTTTAGTCTGATCCTTTCCGCAATAGGCAATCGATTCACCACATCATCTTTAAGTAATTGGGGATGAATTGCACTTATAAATTCTTTTTCGTCAAAACAAATCTTATAATCACGTGAAGCCCAATCTTTGATTCCCAGCACACATCCTAAAAACACACACTTTACATTATCATTTACCTTTAGACAAATACTTTGCAATTTCTCACTCATAATTTTAATATTATTAATAACCCCCCTTTTTTTGTCATCGGAAGCGAGACCGCCGTGTGTTAATGACATTTCATTAACATGCCATTTATATAACATATTTGGGATATGTACAATTTTACCGGCCACACTTAAACATGTTACGCTAAATACAGTATCTTCAGTCCCTCCTCCTTTAAGTCCATCCCATCTCAAATTATAATCATTTAACAATTTTTTTCTGTAAATTCCATTCCAAATCGGTGCATATAAATTGAAGTCATACTTCAATAAACTAGACGGTTTTAAGACTTCAATTTTATTAAAATTACTCGCATGACAAAAAGGAAATTTTACAATATCCGCATCATGTTCTTTAGCTGCGTTATAACATTTTTCCGACGTAGTGAGGTCTATGGTATCATCGCTATCTAAAAATTGTATATACTCACCTTTGGCAAGATCCATCCCTCTATCCCTTGCCGATGCAATCCCTCCATTTTTTTGATGAAAAACTTTAACCCTTGGATCAGCTTTTGCATATTCATCTAGGATTTTCCCGCTTCCATCAGTCGATCCATCATCAACGCAGATGATTTCAATGTCCTTTAAAGTTTGATTTTTAGCGCTTTCCAAACAGTCCCTAAGCAAATTTTCAGGTGTGTTGTAAACCGGGATTATTATTGAAATTTTTGGATTTGCTGCAAAAACTTCAAATAAAATTGTTGACAAAAGTAAAATCGCGGTTAGCATTATTGATACTGCTTTTTTAAAACGATTTAAAATTAGCTTTTTCATAAAAATCCTCCTTAAATATGAAAATCAATTGGCAAATTCACTAAATTTCCGAGGGCTTTTTTGTTGGATTTGACAAAATTCGAAATATTTTATATTAATTAAAAGCTGCAATAAAAAGCAGAAGGCAAGTAATGGGCCCCCCCAAGGCATTAACCTACCACTTGTCACGGATGCTTTTAAAGGGACTTTTGCTTGAGGAAGGTTTAATATCCAAGTTCGTTGTGAGCTGGCGTCGCTCAAATTAGTTTTTGCATTGTTTTTTGGAACGCGATTGAGGATTATTTAATATATTGGTTTTTTTAGCAAAAAGTTGGATATTTTAAGCAGAGAGGGGAAGGGGATAAATCTAACCCAACAATTTGAAAAAACAGCTTGCAAAACTTTAAATTTTGATATATACTCTATAATGTGTTTTTGTAGATGTGTGCGCTGCGGCATGCGTTTTTAATATATTTGAAGATTGGGGTATATTTATGAAAAATCAGTTTGTTTTGATATTGGACTTTGGTGGACAGTATAATCAGGTTATCGCAAGACGTGTTCGTGAATTGGGGGTGTACTGCGAAGTTTACCCATACGGGCGAGCTCTTGAGGTCATAAACGAAAAAAAACCCGACGGAATCATCTTCACAGGCGGGCCAAACAGTGTGCGTGACGGCGGAGCGCCCAGGGTTGATTCGGCTGTTTTTGACGCCAATATACCAATTTTGGGGATATGCTATGGAGCCCAGGTTATGGCGGACATGCTTGGAGGAAGGGTTGAGACTTCAGATCTTCAGGAATATGGAAAAACCGAGACTGAATTTGACTCAAAAAGCCTCTTGTTTTCAGGTCTGCCCAGTCGAAGCTCGACATGGATGAGTCACACAGATCGAATAGTTGATGTTCCTTTCGGGTTTAAAGTCACTGCAAGCAGTCCTGGGGCGCCTGTTGCTGCGATGGAAGACCAAAAGAAGCGCTTTTTCGCGGTCCAGTTTCATCCGGAAGTCAGCCACACGGTTTGCGGCCAGCAGATCATAAAAAATTTTTTGGTTGGCGCGTGCAAGTGTCGGTGTGATTGGAGTATGGAAAGTTATATGGACAGGGCGATAGGTGAAATCAAAAGCAAGGTTGGCGATGGAAGGGTTTTGCTTGCGCTTTCTGGAGGGGTTGATTCGTCGGTTTTGGCTGCTCTTTTGTCGAGAGCAATTGGAAAGCAGTTGACGGCAGTTTTTGTTGATCACGGGTTTATGAGAAAAAATGAGGGTGATGAAATAGAGGCGGCTTTTTCTGGATGGGATATGAATTTTACTAGAGTTGATGCGAGCGAGCGATTTTTAAGTAAAATTTCTAAGATAACAGATCCTGAGCAAAAGAGAAAGGCGATTGGCGAGGAGTTTATTAGAGTTTTTGAGCAGGAGGCAAAAAAGATCGGGAAGGTTGATTTTTTGGCGCAAGGGACGATATATCCCGATGTAATCGAGTCTGGGCTTGGAGACGCATCGACCATAAAGAGCCACCACAACGTCGGCGGGCTGCCTGATTGCGTGGATTTTAAAGAGATTATTGAGCCTTTGAGAATGCTTTTTAAAGATGAGGTCAGGAAGCTCGGAAAAAGCCTTGGACTGGCTGATGTTTTGGTTAATCGCCAGCCTTTCCCGGGTCCAGGGCTTGCAATTCGAATTGTTGGAGAGGTGACTCGAAAAAAGCTTAGCATTTTAAAAGATGCTGATTATATTTTTAGGGAGGAGATCGAAAAAGCTGGGCTTGGCGGGGAAATTGGCCAGTATTTTGCGGTTTTGACGTCCGTTCGCTCTGTTGGCGTTATGGGGGATTTTAGGACATATGACTATGCAATTGCTTTGAGGGCAGTCACAACAAATGATTTCATGACTGCTGATTTTGCAAAAATTCCATATCCATTGCTGGAAAAAGTTTCGTCAAAGATTGTGAATGAGGTCAGCCACGTGAACAGGGTTGTTTATGATATAACGACAAAACCCCCAGCTACGATAGAGTGGGAGTGAATGGATTATTTTGTTAACTTTTAAAAAGTTGGAAATTTGAGCTTGACTTTTTTGTCGAATTGATATATAATAAA